>CAWJPY010000005.1:0-600702 GCA_963844865.1 uncultured Holophagae bacterium | reverse complement strand
TCTTGGCGGCCGGTTGTGATCTCCCTCTCTAAAGACAAAACGGCGCCACCCGCGGCGTCCTCAAGGATCGCACCCGAAGTCCGTGCTCCGGCCCGAAACGACCGTCCCCCCGGCTGCGATTCCACGATCATCCGCTGATAGAGCGCCGTCAAGGCGCCGGTCTCAACGATCTCCTGGGTGGCCAGATAGGCAGTGCCCATCTGGATGGCGTCCGCGCCGAGCATGGCGGCCATGAACGCGGTTTCCCGATTGAAGATGCCCCCGGCAAGGATCACGCGACAGCCCTGGAACAAGGATGGCTTGCGCCGTTTGAGGTCCAGCACCATTTGCGCCAGGGTGAGCGTGCTATGTTGCCCCACGTGGCCGCCTGCCTCGTACCCCTCGCAGACCACGTACCGGACGCCCGCTTCCAGGGCGAGCCCCAGCAGGGCGTCATCAGGGAGCGATGTACGCGACCTCGATGCCGCATTCCAGCAATTCTCTTACGGGGGAGAGGTCCCCTCCGGCGATCCAGACAAAACGGGGCCTGTGTCTCTTGATCCAGGCCAGATGCGCCTCCCGGAAAGGGTTCTCCGCCAAAGAGACGACATTCACCGCATAGGGGCGCTCTCCCATGATCTCCGGCAAGCGTCCCAGCCTGCGGTCAAGGGCCTCCGCGTCCATCAGGCCGAGGGCGATGGTGGGCAATCCGCCGGCATCGGCAACCCTGAGGGCAAACTCCGGGACATCCGTGATGCAGGACATGGCGCCCTGGATAAAGGGGTACTTGATCCCCATCTCTCTGGCGACAGGGCTGTCCAGGAAGCAATCCTTCTTTACCTCAGCCGAGCGGCATGAATTGCGAATCTCCTCCATGAAGGCTCTCACGGCCTCTCGGTTCCGGTCCCAAAACGCTCGGCAAACGACGCCGCAAAGGCCGCCTCCACACCCAGAGGGATGACCTCGTCCTGTGTGAAATGGCTCTCCAGGGGGTGGAGGGCCCTGGCCTGCACTTGGCTGACGAAGGAACGACGGCTTTCCTCCGTGATCTCTGCTGCGCACAGCGAGTCCTCGAGCGCCTTGATCTCCTTGAACGCCAGCGAGTTCCCCTTGTTGAAAAGGCGACAAGGAACCTGCAGGTCCAAGCCGACCAGCGCGGTGGAATCCATGCGGAGTCTGGCGAGCCGCTGGCGTTGGAGATCATCAATGGCAACCAGGTCCGTCAGCCAATGGACGCTCTCGAAGACGATCCCGGCAGCTCCTGTGGACAGGAATGCCGCTGCCGCCTCAGGGGTCCAGACTCCGCCCCAGATGAGGATGTCCAGAGACTTCGAGAGCGCGCGGAGCATTTCCCTGGCCGCCGAATAGAGAATCAAGGTCGTCTCGCCGCTCACGAATCCAGAGGCCTCGCATCCCTTCAGAACGATGCGCCCGATTCCCGAGCTGTCTTTCACCAATCGCGGCCAGGAGATCCACGTCTCCGATGATTGGAAAGCAACGGTGGTTTTCCGACAATGCCCTCAGTCTCTGTAGGAAGGCGGAAGGATCGCCACGGGAAAACGGGGGGGGGTATTCCACCCAGATGTTCTGAACCCCGGTTTCTTCCAGGAACCGTTCCAGAGATGGATCCATCAAGGCGGCGGCGGAAATCTTGATATCGCTGACCTGGCCGGCAGGATCAGCCTCCGGCAGGAAAGAATGCAGCGCCTCCGATCCCCATCATGGAAAAATCGAAGATGGCTCTGCTCCCCGTGCGCTGAGCCATTTGTGTCACCGATGGGGCCATCTCCTCAGGCCGCCAGACAAAAGCGATGATGGGAACCCGTTTCTCAGCCACGCATATCCGGATCTCCTGGCGATATCGCACGTTTTCCTCTCGATCAGATCACAAAGATTTCTGAATATGCGATATTTCTTGTATCTTCTTGCGCCGGCTTCCTCTATCAGCGTGTTGATCGGCCTCGTTGTCCTCCAGGGTCCACCCCAGCTCCAGATACTGATACTCGCTTTTCTTCCTCACGACCTCGTATATGTGGTGGAAGGCCAACATGGGGACTCCCAGTTGCCGGTACTTCTCCTTGACCCCGAACATCACCAACCGCAATCCATTGATCTCCCGCCGATACCTGAGGAACTTCAGCAGACCCAGCAGGCCGACCCGCCCATTGAGTCGCTTGAGCAAAGGGTTGATGTCGGGGAAGATCACGCAGACCGCCGCGGGTTCATCCTCATAGTAGATAAAGAAAGCCAAGTCCGGATCCGCGAAGGGCATCACGCTCTTTTGAATGTCCCGCATCTCGTCATCGGTCAGGGGGACGAAACCCCAGTTGCCGGACCAGGAGTCATTGTAGATCTCCCTGATCAGGGCAAACTCGGCATCCCGATCCTTCGGATCGAGCGGCCGGATGCGGATGCCCTTTTTTTGGGCGATCCGTCCAGCCAGACGATCCATCCACTCGGGAAGCCGGTAATCGCCATCGATCAGGAAGGCCAGCAAGTCCTTCTCTTTGGTGAAACCGCACGATTCGACCAATCTGGAGTAATACGGCGGGTTGTAAGTCATCATCAACGCCGGCGGATAATCGAAGCCCTCGACAAGCAACCCCGCCTCGTTATTCATCGACGGGCTGAGGGGGCCTCTCATGAAGGTCATCCCCTTCTGACGAGCCCACGTCTCCACGGAAGAGAACAAGCGCCGCCGCGGCCTCCGCATCATCAGCGCATTCAAAAAATCCCCAGATGCCCATTTTTTCGCCGTGGAACTGGTTGTGATGGCGATCGATGATACCCGCGATTCTTCCCACCGTCTCCGACCCGCGTCGGGCCAGAAAGAGGATGCGCTCGGAAAACTCCCAGAAAGGGTGCTTGCGGGGGTCCAGTATCCGGCGCACCTCCTTCTTCAGAGGTGGAACCCATTGGGGATAGCCCGCATAGATCCTCCAGGGGAGGTCGATGAAGTCCCTGAGCTCCGATCCTCTTTCCGCGGTGACTATTTCCGTGCGAGGCATAATCATCTCATACTATAACTGGAGCACCTGGCAACGTGGCCGGGGAACGAAAGGGAATTCCTATCGGCCAAACTCAACCACCCCAACGCCTGCACCATCCACGAGGTGGGGGAGGCTCAGGGCCGGGTCTACATCGCCATGGAGCTGGTGGAAGGGCGGTCCCTGGCCACGATCCTCGCCGGCGAGCCGCTTCCCTCCGAGCAGGCGCTGCGCTACGGGGCGCAGGTGGCGGACGCGCTGGCCCACGCCCACGGGCGCGGGGTGGTGCACCGCGACAAGCCCGGTGCTTGCAGTCAAGAAACTCCGTGCGAACCCGACGCCCTGGTCGCTTACTACGCTCGATACCTCGGGGGCTGACATCATCCGGGTGCTCGAGGACGGGGAGGGCGCGACCCTGCTCATCGCCGCGGCCGAGATCGGGCAGACCTTCGGCATCCCCGGCGTGCTCGGGGGCAGCACCAACAAGCTCACCATCGACGACGCCGAGGCCCTGCGCCGGATCCCCGGGGTGGACGAGGTGGTGCCGGTGGTGTTCGGGCCGGGCTGGGTGGAGGGCAACGGCCGCGGCCGCACCGTGATCCTCTACGGCGTCGGCTGGGAGGCGGCGAAGGCCTGGCGCTTCGGGGTCGCCCAGGGCAGCGTCCTGCCCCGCATGGACCCCCGCCGCCGCAGCTCCTATGCCGTCCTCGGCGCCAAGGTGGCCCACGAGCTCTTCGGGGAGCAGTCGCCCCTCGGCCGGCGGGTGTGGGTGGGGGGCTGGTCGCTGCTGGTGATCGGTGTCATGGAGCCCAAGGGCCAGCTCCTGGGCTTCGACCTGGACGCCGCCGCCTACCTGCCGGTGGCCACCGGGCTCGAGCTCTTCAACCTGGACGAGCTGCACGAGATCGACGTGGTGGCGGCCAGCACCGAGGACATCCCCGACGTGGCCGCCGACATGACGCGCCTGCTCCAGGACCGGCACCGCGGCGAGGACGACTTCACCATCACCACCCAGACCGAGATGATGGAGAGCTTCGACCGCATCATCGGCATCATCACCATCGCGGTCTCCGGCATCGCCGCCCTCCTCCGCACCGCCGTCCCCGGCCTGCCCCTCTCCACGCCCCCCGAGGCCGTCCTCGCTGCCCTCGCCATGAGCCTGGTGGTGGGCGTGGCCAGCGGCGTGATGCCGGCCCGCCGGGCGGCGACGCTGGATCCCATCAAGGCGCTCAGGGCGGAGTAGCCTGCGTCCGCGCCGAGGGTCGCGTCCGATGGGACACCCGGATTCGGCCACGGGGGCGGGCTCGGACTCGGACGGCGAGCCGTCCCGCCGTCTCCGCGCTGGCGTGGTCGGTGCTGGCGACCTGTATGCGGAGGTCGACGAACGCTAGGGGCTGAGGCCGAGCCGGCCTGATCGCACCACACCACCGGCGGGGGTCGCGGCCCCCGGTCCCGTCTCCGGCGCCGGCCGCCGGTCGAACTGACGCGCGAACGGGTTGCTGGCAGGCTCGGAGCTGAGCCGTCCACGCTGCGGGAGGCAAGAGGTTCCTCCTGTCCGCAGAGGGCTCATCGGCGGGCGTCTACCGGCGGCGAAACCCGCGCGCAACGCCCCTGTACCAGCTCGTCGAGACGCACTACGACGAGGTCAAGGGGCAGTGGGAGGAGCGCTTCGCGGGCCGATACGGCTTCTGGCGCGGCTTCGGCGAAGAGCAGGTGAGGCGATACCTGGACTGCGGGCTGTTCGACAACGGCTTCGCACGCATCCGCTGCCCGGGCTGTCACGAGGAGTACCTGCTCGCCTTCTCGTGCAAGACCCGCGATCTGTGCCCGTCGTGCGCGGCGAAGCGCTCGGTGGCGACGGCGGCGCTGCTGGTCGAGGACGTCCTCGAGGATGTGGGCCACGCCCAGTGGGTGCTGGTCATTCCCAAGATGCTCCGACCATACTTCCTCCATCACCGGGGGCTGCTGGGAGGCCTCGCCCGCGCGGCATGGGAGACGGCTCTCGAGCTGATGTGCGCGGCGGCCCACGGCGAGGAGCTGCGGCCGGGGATGGTTGCGGTGGTGCAGACGGCGGGCGATCTCGCGGGGCAGACGGCGGCGCGAGCTCCAAGGGGGTTACACATCTCGCCGCCCATCCTGTGGGGAGGCCGGCACTGATGACGGCACACCTGACGAGCGCACTCTTCGTCGTCGCTGGTCGGAGCTGATCAAGCGGGTCTACGAGGTCGACCCTCTCATCTGCCCTCGCTGCGGCGGCGAGATGAGGGTCATTGCTTTCATCCTCGATCACCGGGTTGTCGACCAGATCCTGCGCCACCTCGAGCACCCAGGGGAGCGCAGGCAGCGTGCGCCACCTAGGGCGCCCACGCTCCAGGCCGCGTCCTGATCACCGAGCGCGGCGGGGTCGGGGTCGTCGCAGGCGCGACACGCCTCCTGGCCGAGGTCTGCGAGTTCACCTCGACCGGGGGCCGCCGGACACGCCTCACGGCTGCTCGACACCGGGACAGCTGAACCTCTCACCCTCTCCACGGGCCGAACGCCGCCTCGAGGGCGCCTCCTGTGCTGACTCTGAGGCATGCCAAGGTGGGAGACTACTGGCACTGCGAAAGGAACTTCCTATCCCCGAGCGGGCGACGCTGATCATCTCGGCGTTGACGTCGACTCCGGCGACGCCTCCCTCCGACCAGACTCGCTCGGCCGCGAGGCGAGTGGCCACGCCGGTTCCACAGGCGACATCGAGCACTCTCTCATCGGACGCAGCTCTGCCACCTCGAGGAGGTCGGCGGCGAGAGGCGCACCGATCACCGGGACGAGGAAGCGCTCGTAGCACTCCGCCATCGTTCCCGGGTGGTTGTCGAACGAGGATCTCGCCTCGGCCTCTCCGGAAGGTAACCGCTCGCCCTGTGCGTCATGGTACCCCCGTTCCCTCCGAGTCCCAACGCTCGACCCAGCAAGGGACGGCTCCGGGCTGTTCTTGCCCCACCGCCGTCCCCTCCTGGGGCGCGGGAGCAACCAGGGCCGCTTCCCAGACACGCGAGCCCGGCACTCGTGGCAGGCTGGAGCTTCTCCCGCCGAACGAACGGGGGCGCCTTGGAGGTATGCTTGACGCGAGGGGGCGGCGATGAAGGTCAACGTGACGGTGAAGCGCAAGATCGTCGTCAACGGCAAGGAGTACGGCTCCGTGGAAGAGCTGCCGGCAAACATCCGCACCACCTATGAGAAGGCTCTGTCAGACGGCGCTGTCCCGGTCCGAGCGGCGGGCGGTTCGGCGGTGGGCGGCAGGATCACCGTCGGCGGCACGACGTACGACAGCCCGGAGTCGATGCCGCCGGAAGTACGACGCCTCTACGACGACGCCATGGCGGTCTCCACGGTCGGTCGGCTCGCGGCCTCGCCGCCGATCACCCCTGCGGGTGGCCAGGAAGCGGCGACGTGGGCGGCCTCCCCGGAGGTCGACTGGCTGGCGAGCTCTCCGCAGCCCATCGGGCCGGGCTCCATCTCGCGGGCATCGAGGGCCTCCCTCGTCGTGGTGTTGGGGATCGCCGTCCTCGCCGTCCTCCTCTACCTCATTCTCCGCTGACTCTGCGCCAGAAATCGGTGCCAAATAGGTGCCAGAACTGGTGCCAGGCTTTAGAACCTTGGAAAGTTGGTCCGTTTCCCCCGGTCCGTTTCGTCAGCGCTGCCGGGAGACGTCGGTCGAGCTTGTAGAGGCGAGACCCCTGCTTCTCCCGACACCTCACCACATCCCTTGCTAGAGCATGGCACCAATTGTCAGCCACCCCTGGGTCGCCCGACACCGGCTCCCGCTCGCCAAACGGTTGCAGGCGTCATCCCGACCGCCGGCAACCACGATCCTCGGCCGTCTCGCCACTACCTGCTCCCTCGTCTGACGTCGCACACCAGCCTTCCAAGGTTGTGAAGCCTGGCAACGATTCTGGTTGTCACCGGCCGGAAAGCCGGGGCTGTATGCTCACGTTGGAACCAGGCGATGGGACTCCTCCTCTTCTACCTGGCGCTGGCCCTGAGCGTGTCGTTTCTCTGCAGCCTGTTGGAGGCGAGCCTGCTGAGCGTCAGCCTGGGTCACCTCAATGCGCTGGCCCACAAGGGCCACCATGGGGCCAGGCTCATGCTGATGCAGAAGGAGGCGCCGGACCGGCCCCTGGCTGCGATCCTGAGCGCCAACACCGTCGCGCACACCATCGGCGCAGCGGGCGTGGGGGCGCAGGTCATCCACCTCTGGGGCGACAAGTGGCTGGGAGTGGCTAGCGGCCTGCTGACCATCGCCATCCTCTTCGTCACCGAGATCCTGCCCAAGACCCTGGGCACCGTTCATGCGAACCGGCTGGTCGGCTTCACCGCGCGCACGGTGCAGGCGATGATCTGGGTGCTGTATCCCCTGGTCGCGGCGTCCCAGCTCGTGGGGCGGCTGGTCTCCCGGACCCGCGCCCACCCACGGATCAGCCGCGACGAGGTCGCCGCGGTCGCCGGCCTCGGCATGGCCGGTGGCAGCGTGTCGCGGGCCGAGGCGACGGCGATCCGCAACCTGCTGGCCCTGCGCACCGTGCAGGTAGGCGACATCATGACCCCGCGCACGGTGGTTGACTTCGTGCCGGCGGAGATGACGGTGGGCGAGTTCGCCACCTCCGAGCGTGAGGCGCGCTTCGCTCGCCTGCCGGTCGCGGAGGGGGAAACATCGACCGGGTCGTCGGCGTGATCCACCGTTCGCAGATCCTCACCGCGGTCCGCAGCGGCGAGCTCGCCAAGCGGTTCGGCGACATCGTCCGCCCGGTCGAGGGGGTACCGGAGAGCGCCCCCGCCGCCACCGCGCTGCGGACCATGCTGGACGAGAAGCGACACATGCTGCTGGTGGTGGACGAGTACGGCGGAACAGCCGGCGTGGTGACCCTGGAGGACATCATGGAGACGCTGCTCGGCGTGGAGATCGTGGACGAGACCGACCCAGCCGTGGACATGAGAGCGCTCGCCCGCGAGCTGCACGAGCAGCGCCATGCCGGTCGCCTGCAACGAGAGGCGCCCATCGCACGCCGCGATCCCACCTCCTGAAGTGCACGCCACGCGGTGGTGCCAGGTCCGTAGTTCCGTAGTTGTGGCAGGTTCGCGGCTGGAGGTCACAGTCGGTGCGGCGGGCGCGGGTGCTTGGCGGGGGTGGTGTGTACCACGTGCACAAGCGGTTCGAATCAGGATTCGCGTGACGTGATGACATCCCGGGTTGTCGTTCCGGCTCGCCTCTGCGAAACCGGTCGACACGGCGGGCTCGCTGCGAGAGAAACTGGTAGAGTTGGCAAGCCGAGCCAGGGCCGTGGACGAGGGACGATCGGAAAGCGGACGGCGTCTTTCGGTTCGAATCTCGGCGTGTCTCACACAACCGATTGGTGCCCATGGAAGACCAGCGCAGTCTCGGCCTCGTCACCACGACCTCGATCGTCATTGGCAACATGGTGGGTTCCGGGGTGTTCCTGTTGCCTGCCTCGTTGGCGATCTACGGTACCTACAGCTTGTGGGGTTGGGGATTCAGCAGCGTCGGCGCGCTGTTGCTGGCCTGGGTGTTCAGCAGTCTGTCACGGCGTCTGCCCAAGGCGGGCGGACCGTATGCGTATCCGCGGGAAGCCTTCGGAGATTTGCCCGGCTTTCTGATCGCCTGGGTCTATTGGCTCAGCATCCTCGGCACCAATGCCGCCATCGCCGTGGCCTTCGCCAGCTATCTGGCGGTCTTTGTCCCCGCACTGGCGTCGACGCCGCTGTACGGCGCGCTCGCGGCACTTGCCGCCGTGTGGGTGCTGACGGCCGTCAACGTCTGGGGCGTGCGTGCCGCCGGCAACGTCCAGCTCATCACCGTCGTTCTGAAGCTGACGCCGCTCTTGGCACTGGCAGTGTTCGGCGTCTTCCACTTCGACCCGAAGATCCTCGCTTCCGGCCACACCACCAGCTCGCCGGCCGCGGCCATCAATGCCTGCGCCACGCTGACCATGTGGGCGTTCCTGGGCCTGGAGTGCGCCACCGTGCCCGCCGAGCACGTGCGGAACCCCGAGAAGACCATCCCGCGTGCCACGCTGCTGGGCACCATCGTCGCCGCGGCTTTCTACGTCGCGTGTACCACGGTGGTGATGGGGATCATTCCCAGCGACACACTGGCGCATTCCAACGCGCCATTCGCCGACGCCGCCCAGCTGTTGTGGGGCAGTTGGGCCGGTCAGCTCATAGCCGCCGCCGCCTTGATTTCCTGTTTCGGCGCCCTCAACGGCTGGATCCTGATGCAGGGACAGTTCCCCCAGGCGGTGGCGAACGACGGCTTGTTTCCCAGGCTGTTCGCGCGCGAGTCCAGGCACCTCACTCCCACGCTCGGGCTCGTGCTCTCCAGCATATTGGCGAGCGTGCTGATCCTCATGAACTACAGCCATGGCCTGGTGGCCATGTTCACGACCATTATCCTGGTCTCCACTTTTTGGGTGTTGGTGGCATACCTCCTGTGCACCGCCGCCGAAATCGTCCTGAGTCGTCCGGATCGACTTTCCCACCGCCAGCGGATCCGCAACACGGCCCTGGCAGGGGCGACCGCGGTCTTCACGTTGTGGGCCATCTACGGCGCAGGTCTGCAATGGGTGTTCTGGGGCTCGGTCGCGTTGCTGCTCGGCGTGCCTCTGTATTACGTGCATGAACGGCGCGCGCGGGCGTCCGTAGACAACGTGTGACGGGCATGACCGTCCTGTGGGGGTGGGGCGGGGAGCTGCCGCCCGACGGGTTGTCGGTCTCCGAGCGGAATCGAATGTCACAGATGGCGTGCAACGAATCAGTGCCGGGCTTCAGAATCCCAGCAAGTCGGTGTGCGCTGTCAGGCCAGAGGGCAGGCAATGGCGAGATGCCCGTGTCCGGACAGCCCGATCCCACAAACGGACGGACTCTGAGGCGGGAACGCCCCTGCGGACCACCGTAACTCCTTGCGGTCGAGCCACGACAGCCGTCCTGGCCGAGGTGGCATGAGGTCTGCTAGGAAGGGGCGTGAGATGAGCGACGTGAGCATGTGGCGGGCCGGTGGGCATGGCGACGTTCGCCGCGGTAGCGCGGTGGACACCGAGCTCACGTTGACCCGACGACTGGAGGAGTGAGGCATGGCGATCTATAAGGATCTCAAGCAGGCTCTCCGCGGATTGCGGCGCGCACCCAGCTTCACCGCGGTGGCTGTCTTCACGCTGGTCCTTGGTATCGGCGCCAGCACGGCCGTGTTCTCGGTGCTCCAGACCCTCTTCCTCAGGCCGCTCCCGTTCTCGGAGCCCGAGCGGCTGGTCTTCCTCCATACCACCGACCCGAACAAGCACTTCCCGAACTCGCGCTTCCTGCCCCTTGCGGCCGCCTGCTACCAGGACATCCAGCAGCGACAGCGGGTCTTCTCGAGCGTGGCTGCCTATCAGCCCAAGAGCTATACCTTGACGGGCACCGGGGATGCGGAACGGGAGCTGGGCCTGAGGGTGACGGGGTCCTTCTTCCAGGTTCTCGGCACGCGGGCGGCGCTGGGGCGCGTGCTGCAAGCAGCCGACGAGCGTGACCCGAGTGTCGTCGTCCTTTCCCACGGTCTGTGGAGCCGCCGGTTTGGAGGAGATCCTGGCATTCTCGGGCGGAGCGTCATCCTCGACGGCAAGGGGTACGTCGTGGTGGGCGTGATGCCTCGGGAGTTCGCCTGGCAGGAGCAGCCCCAGCTGTTCGTTCCCGATCCTCCCTCCGCCCAGGAGCTGGAAGAAGCCAGAGGCACCCTGGCCTTCAATGCCATTGCGCGTCTCAGAACCGGCATCTCCCTGGACCGAGCCAATGCGGCCATGGAAGAGCTGGGGCGGGAGCTCCAGGTGGAGCTTCCCGATGCGAAGGAATGGGGAATCGGCGCGGGCAAGCTCTGGGAGTTCTTCTACGGTGATCGACGGGCCACCATGGGGTTCCTCCTCCTGACCGGAATCTTCGTGCTCGTCATCGCGTGCTCCAATCTGGCAAACCTGATGATCGCCCGGGCGGCCACGAGGCAGCGCGAGATGGCGCTTCGTCGAGCACTCGGTGGCGGTTGGAAAGGAGTGCTCCGACCGTTCCTGGCGGACGGCCTCGTCCTGTCCGCCGCAGGCGGCGGCCTCGGGCTGCTGCTTGCGTGGGAGCTCTCTGGCACCTTGCGCCCCTATGTGCCCCCGGAGCTGCTGCCCGCCTACGGCCTGGATGTGCGGGTGCTGTGCTTCACCGTGGTGGTCTCGGTGCTGACCACTCTGGTGGCCGGCGTCGTCCCCGCCCTTCTCTTTCCGCGTGTGAACCTGTCGGCGTGCCTTCGGCAAGGGGACCGAGGCGCCAGTGGGCATTCCCACGGCTGGCTGCGGAACATCCTGGTGGCGGCTCAAGTGGCCCTGACCCTTGCCCTACTGGTGAGCTTCGGCGCGCTCTGGCAGAGCCTGCACAAGCTACGGCAGGCGCCCATGGGGTACCAGACGGAGAAGGCACTGGCCTTCAGCGTGACGCCCGACGCCCTGAAGTATCCCGACGATGCCCAGCAAGCGGCATTCATGCGCCAGATCGTTCGGGGGTTGTCGGAGATCGATGGCGTCGAGGCGGTGGGTTCCATCAGTGCGACCCCGATGGGCGGCGGCTCGACTGGGGACTTCATTCTCCCCGGGCACGAAAGCGAGGCGCTCTCCGCCCACTACCGCTCCGTGAGCCCTGGCGGTTTCGCCGCCCTCGGCATGACCCTCCTCAGGGGGCGCGCGTTCGAGGACGCCGATTGTGTGGAACGCCCGGAGAACATCATCGTCAGCCGCTCCCTCGCAGAACGTTGCTGGCCGGGTCAGGACCCGATCGGGAAGACCATCGTCAAGCAGATGTACGACGAAGTGGGCACGAGCTTCCGAGTCGTTGGCGTGGTCGAGGATGTTCGCCACCGAGGTCCTGCAGTGGACCGTGGTCTGGAGACGATCTACTGGCCCGCGGACGGTCCCTTCTGGGCACGTTCGTGCAGGGTCGTGGTGCGAGCTCAAGGGGATCCAATGGCGCTGGTCCCAGCCATCCGGACCTTCATGAAGCGAGTAGACCCGGATCTGCCCCTGACCGGCTTGCAGACCCTCCGATCCGTCTTGGACTCGAAGCTGGAGCCTTCCAGGACCGAAGCGTTGCTCATGGGCCTTCTGGCCGCCAGTACCCTCGGCCTCGCCGCGGCAGGGATCTACGGCGTGATGGCCTTTGCCGTCTCCCAACGCAGGCGGGAAATCGGCATTCGCAAGGCTCTCGGCGGCCAGAACTCTCGGGTGGTCTGGGAGGTCGCTCGACGGGGCATGGTGCTCACGATGTTCGGCCTGGGCGCCGGTATCCTCCTGACCCTGGGTGTGGGCCGCGTCCTGGCGAGCCAGGTCTACGGCGTCTCCGCCACCGACCCCTTGTCCATCGCGTTGGCAGGCGTTTCCTTCGGGATCGTAGCCCTTGCCGCATGCCTGATCCCGGCTTCGAGGGCGGCCCGCATGAATCCAGTTGACGTCCTGCGCTCGGAGTGAAGAAATGGTCGCCGGGTCCGCAGTTCCGTAGTCGTGGTTGAATCGGCACCCTCGTCAGGTCGGCCAGAGGCGTTGGGGTGATCTCGCCACCGCGCCGACTACAGATTACGAACACGACAGCACGGGTATCCAGGCCGAACGGCCGCGATCGGGGAGTGGCCGTCTAACAACTGCGGAACTGCGGACCTGGCACCCATGTAGAACTCCTTGCCGACAGTGGGGTTGCCCACCAGGAAGCTCTCTGCCCCGGCGAGGTGAAGCCCGGTCATGCTGAGGGCGCTCGCCTGGTCCACGTGGCCCATGATCATCATCCCGTTGCTGCCCGCGGCGCGCTTGAGGGCGCCCACCGTGGCGTCGAAGGACTTCGACGACGTGGCCTGGACGAAGATCCCGTCGCCGGCGCTGCATCGGTGCCAGGAGAAACAAAGTTGACAATGTTGCGGACGGCTGCACACAGCCGCCATTGTCCACTTTGTTCCTCCTGGCACCGTTCCATCTGCCCCCGCTGCGGCGGCGAGATGAGGGTCATCGCTTTCGTCCTCGATCACCGGGTCGTCGACCAGGTCCTGCGTCACCTGAGCGCGGACGAGGGCCACCGGGAGCGCGGGCCGCCGGCCTTGGTGGATTTCGAGGCCGCGTCGTGACCTGGTCGTGGGTCCGGGTTGTGGGAGGTGTGCCGCCTCACGGGGCGAGGCGCCGCGATCGACGGGTCGTGCCGCCTGAGGCGCCCAAGAGCCGGCGCGATCGTAACTCCAGACCGCGCTCGCGCCCTCGCGTCGACGCGACGGGGCTCGGTTCCCAGGCTCGACGGCGGGATCCGCACGATGCATGCGAAAGCAATTTGCTATCTTTACATGCTTGGAGATTGCATCGCCACATCGGACACCGATATCGCCGTCTAACAAGAATTGAGAATAGAACCAACCCTGGTTGCAGTGACCGCGTATCCCTTCTAGGCTGTCCTTACAATATCTTCATTTCGGGGGATTCGCATGACCAAGCTGGCAATCATCCAGGCCGCGCCGGTATTACTCGATAAGGCAAGAACGGCGCAACGGGCTGCCGATTACGTTGCGGAGGCGGCCCGCAGTGGCGCAGAATTGATTATCTTCCCCGAGGCCTATATCCCCGGCTATCCGGCCTGGATCTGGCGACTCCGCCCCGGCGGCGACTGGAATCTGACCGACGAAATTCATTCATTACTGCTGGAGAACGCCGTTGTTCTCGGATCCGACGATCTGACTCCCCTGTATGAGGCCGCCCGACAACATCAGGTCACGGTCGTCTGCGGCGTCGATGAACGGGACAACCGACTCGGCCAATCAACGCTGTACAACACGGTCGTCGTGATTGGTCCGGACGGCAGCCTGATCAACCGCCATCGCAAACTGATGCCCACCAATCCCGAGCGCATGGTGTGGGGGTTCGGCGATGCCTCTGGGCTGAAAGTGGTCGACACACCAGCCGGCAGAATCGGTACGCTGATCTGCTGGGAAAACTATATGCCTCTGGCGCGGTATGCACTGTATGCGCAGGGCATCGAAATCTACATTGCACCGACCTACGACAGCGGCGACGGCTGGATCGGCACCCTGCAGCATATTGCCCGGGAGGGCTGTTGCTGGGTTATTGCCTGCGGCAATGCGCTCAGAACCGACGATATCCCCGCGACGTTTCCCGGCCGGGCCACGTTATATCCGGAGGCGGATGAATGGGTGAATCCCGGCGACTCGGTTGTGATCGCTCCCGGCGGCGAAATCATTGCCGGCCCGCTACGCAACGAACAGGGTATTCTCTATGCGGAAGTGGATAGAGATCGCGTTGGCATCGCCCGCCGGAGCCTGGATGTCGTCGGCCATTATGCGCGCCCGGATATTTTCACCCTGCATGTAAATACTCAGGAGCAGAGTCCGGTGGTGTTTGAAGGTGAATCTCCTCGGCATTTTGGTTAGGATAAAGGCAATCTCAGCCCAGGCCTCTCCATCTCTCCAATCGGTGCCAGGCTTTAGAACCTCAGAAAGTCGGTGTGCGCTGTCAGACCAGAGGGCAGGCAACGGCGAGACGGGCGAGAATCGTGTTGCCGGCGATTGGGGTGCCGCCTGCAACCGTGTGGCGAGCGGCGAGCCGGTGTGGGACGACCCAGGCGAGGCGGGCAATCGGCGTCACGTCATGCTGTAGCAAGGGCTGTGGTGAGGTGTCGGGCGGAGCAGGGAGCTCACAGGCGCCCGGAGCTCCTGGACTGGTGGGCCCGACTCTGCAAGCTCGACCAGCGCCTCTCGGCAGCGCCGACGCAGCGGGCAGGGGGAGACCAACCAACTTTCTAAGGTTCTAAAGCCTGGCCCCGTTGCTAGCCCTGGAACGCGGCATCCTGCCGCCTGCTGTTTGTGCTTCGCTCTCAGGGTCGAGGGTGGTCCCAGAACTGACGAACCTCATCGTCCAGGCCCGTCATCTCCCACCGGATCAAGGAAATCGGGATCGTCCCGGCGGCGAGGAACCGGTCGTGGAACTCCCTCAGGTCGAACCGGCTGCCGAGCTGCATCGCGCTGTCCGCAAGCAGCTGGTCCATCTGTATCTTGCCCATCTGGTAGCTGATCCCGTACCCGGGCTCGCGGAGATAGATCTCGGCGTCCACCCGAGCCACGTCTTCATCCATCATGGGCGTGCGGTCGACGATGGTCCGCACGGCGTCCTGGATGGTGAGCTGATTCGTGTGCAGCCCGACCTCGGCTCGGTTTCTCACCGCCCGCGCGATCTGGAATGTGTAGAAGAGCTCCCGCGTCCTGGGCAGGTCGTCCAACAGACCCGCTTGCAGGAACATCTCCTCCAGGTACGTCGCCCAGCCCTCGATGCGGCCGCTGTCGTCGTACGGCCCGCGGATGGGCCGCGTGTCGTGATGCTTGACCAGCATGTCGAAGCGGTGGCCGGGAATGACGGCGTGCACGTGATCGGGACGGGGGTCGCGATACTGGATTTCCTCCCAGAAGTTCCTGCGCCCACCGGGTCGTTCGATCCAGGGGACGTTGTGACCGAGCGCTCCGACGTACTCGGGGATGGTCACAATGCCCTCCTCACGGATGAAGCGGCGGATCTGCTCATCAGCCTCCTGGATCCGGTGCCGGTAGTCTTCCGCGCTGGAGGCGGGTTTGAGGACCGGGAGGTCGCGATTCTTGTGCTGCTCCAGCTCGAGGAAGGTCCAGGCCCGGTGGAGCTCGCGATGTCCGATGGCGACGATGTCCTCGATGGTGAACGGCATGTACAGGACGTTCCGGAGGTACCATTCGTAGTTCTCCCGTCCGATGCCCGCCGGTGCATTCATCCCGCTTTCCTGGAGCCAGTCCCGGAATCCGATGATCGCCTCCAGCGCCGCCGTGGCCTTCGGAACCAGTTCGGGGTGGTGCCTTCCGAGCCGCTGTACGAGGTCGTGATACCAGCCGATGGTCCCCGCCGGAGGAACCTCTCGGTAGGGGTGCCCGTGGCCCACGCCGTCAGGCTGTTGGAGATCTCTGAGCGCCGTCTTGCAGAGCTCGCCGGCGCCCTCGGTGAGATTGCGCTTCGCCTGGTCCAGGAAGGCCGGCACCGCCTCCAACCGGCTGTCGAGCTCCGACAGCTCGTCGCCGCTCAGGGGAAGGTCCTGGAAGGCCAGCCGCTGCACGGCACCGACGTACACGCCGGGGTCGCGGGCCCATGGCCTCAACACGCGGTGGGTGAACTCAAGCTCGTTGAGCTCGGCTCGGACCAAGAGGTAGTCCACCTGCTCCGGGATTGCCCAGCCGCCGGGGTCGATGGCCCCGAGGCGGTCGAAGTAGGTGCGCAGGCCTTGCCTCTGCGCTTCCATCGCCTCCTGGCTGTAATCGGGGAGACCGTCGACCATCGCCGGCTGGCGAAACTCGAGGAACTCCTCGTTCAGCCTGACGAGCGTCTCGTAGTCGGCTCCTGCCGCCTCACCTCCCCACGTCATGTGACCAGCGAGAACCCAGGCGATTCCCGTCAGGATGACCACGCCTGTTCTCATGGCGACCTCCCTGCAACGATGATGTCCGTGCCTTGTGGCGATGCTCGGAGGCACAAGGTTACCATCCCGTCCAGTGGTGCCAGGAGAAACAAAGTCAACAATGTTGTGCTGGGTTCCTCGTCAAAGGGAGCAGGATGCCGCGACGGCGAAGGTCCTTGATCGAAGGTGGTCTGTACCACGTGTACAACCGATTCGCCCGGGGCGAGGAGGTGTTCGTGGACCACGAGGAGGCGGTCGAGTTTGTGGAGCGCCTCCGGGCGGTGAAGCGACGAGACGGTCTGATGGTCTTCGCGTGGGCCCTCCTTTCGAATCACTATCACCTGGCCGTTCGGACGTCGGCCGTGCCCCTGTCTCGGACCATGGGCTACCTTCAGGGAGGGTACGCGCGATCGTTCAATCGCCGTCGGGACAGCCAGACGGCGAGGTTGCGGGAGCTGGTGGTGGCGGTGGGGGTGGAGCGTTGGGGGCAGCGGGCTGGGCTCCTCGGGTCATTGCTCGACAAGCACCCGGTGTCGGTGAGCCGATGGGTGGGCGAGGCGGCTCGGCGGCGCAACGAGGACGCCGGGTTCGCGCAGGGTGTGGATCAGTTGGATGGACGGCTCAGCGAGTGGGCGATGGAGGCGAATGAGCAGGGGCGCCTGTCCTCCTTTCTTCGCATGCGCACCGAGAAGGCACAGCATTGTTAACCTTGTTTCGCCGGTAGAGCTGGTAGCCGGACTCTGGGTGGAGGTCGAAGCCTTTGCTGCCACGTGGAGTCGTGTCGGAACGTCCGGACCGGGCGCGGGTGATGGTCGGGATCCCCCTTGCCGGAAGGACGTTCGATCCGCTGGATTATGTGGCCTACGCGGCGGGGGTGGCGCTCGGCCTGGCCCTCGAGAAAAGGTCGCTGTACCGCGCGGTCATGCCGGTGCAGTGAGGGGCGAGACAAGGAGAGACCATGAACTGCCGCAGACCTCCCGAGGCGGTGCTGCTCGCACTGCTCAAGCGCAAGACAACCGGACGTCTGGACATCGGTCGCAAGGAGATGATCAACATCGACGCCAAGCCGGACCCGCGCGACCTGACGGAGAAGCCGCTGGACTTCGATCCGGCGGCGCCGGCCGACCTGGCCGTGGTCAATGCGCGGCTGCGGGGCCGCGAGGGGCTGCAGACGATCGTCGTGTCCGGCAACCTCATCACCCGCGTCGGGCCGCACGAGCAGGTGCGGCGACTGATCTCCGACCGCACCGAGGTCGTGGACGCGGAGGGCAACGCCGTGCTGCCGGGCTTCACGGACTCGCACGTGCACCTCACCACAGCCATGCAGAAGAGCCGGGGAGCCGACCTGGAAGGGGTGGAGGACGGCGACGAGATGGCCCGTATCCTCGCCGATTTCGCGCGCGACAACCCGGACGAGCCCTTGCTCCAGGCCTTCGGGTTGCACTACCTGGACCCACCCCTCATCCCTGCCGAGACCGCCCGCCAGGCCCTGGATACCGTGGTCGCGGACAGACCACTGGTCGTCTACGCCCACGACCTCCACACTGTATGGGCCAACACCCGCGCTCTGGACGAGGCCGGGCTGCTTCGGTCCATGCCGCCATATCCGCCGATGATCGAGGAGCTGGGGCTGGACGGGAAGATCATCCTCGGATCGGACGGCATGCCGAGCGGGGAGATGCACGAGCCCGAGGTCTACTACTTCCTGTCCGGGCCGCTGGAAGAGAAGTACCCGCTCCCCATAGACAAGCGCCTGGACGACCTCGAGGCAGCCTGCAAACGACTGGCCAGGCTGGGGTTCACCTGCGTCCACAACATGGGGCTGGCCCATCCCGCGGAGGAGGTGTCGTTCTGCCTGCTGCTCCTGGAGCTGGAGCAGGCGGGCAGGCTTCCCATCCGGGTCGACACCTCCATCTCGGCGGTGGCCGACGAGCACATGCTGGCCGACGTCTACCAGGCCTACCTGGTGCGAGACGCCATCCGTGGGGGCCGCGCCCGGGAGCACACCGCGGCCGAGCTGCACGAGGCCATCGTGGAGGTGCTCGCCGAGACGGGGCGCCGCCGCCACGGCCCTGACGCTCGCCCCGTACACGCCGGAGGGGCGGCCGGCGTGGTGCACCGTCTGCACGACCGCGTGCTGGCCAAGCACGTCGCGCCGCACCAAGCGCGGGACAATCCCCACGAGAAGGCCGAGATGCCGGAGCATCTCAGAGAGCGTGGCAAGGTGCGGTGCGACACGGTGAAGGTCTTCATGGACGGCATCGTGGAGGAGAAGACCGCCTTCCGCCTGGACCAGGAGCCCGAGGCGGGCATCCCGGAGTTCAGTCAGCCCGAGCTGGACGCGCTGGTGACCCTCGCCGACTCCCTGGGCATGCAGGTGGCGGCCCACTGCATAGGCGACGCCTCGGTGCGGGCCATGCTCGACGCCATCAGCGCGGCCCGGGCCGCGAACCGCGAGATCGACGAGGCGCGCGGCCACCGCATCCCCCACCGGGTGGAGCACATCGAGATGTGCCGCGCGGACGACCTGCCCCGCTTCGGGGCGCAGCAGGCCGTGGCCTCCATGCAGCCCCTGCACGAGCGCGCCCCTACCACCCTGTGGCACGAGCTGGTGCCCCGCGAGCGGTGGGAGACCGCCTTCGCGTGGAAGGACATCTCCGATGGCGGCGGCCTCCTGGTCTTCGGCAGCGACTGGCCCATCGTGCCCTGCGACGTCCGGCTGGCCGTGCCCCACGCCGTGAACCGCACGCCGTGGTTCGAGGGCGCCAGGGACCAGAGTGTCAGCCTGCAACGGGCGTTGGACGCTTACACCTCGAACGCCGCCAGGACGGACTACAGCGCCGCCATCAAGGGCGCCATCGAGCCGGGCATGCTGGCCGACCTGACCGTCATCTCCGGCGATGTCCGCGTCCTGGCGAGCTCCGAGACGCCGCGACCGGACATCCTCCTCACCATCTGCGACGGGCAGATCACTCATCGGCATCAATCCCAGGAGAAACAGAGCTGACGATGACGGATCCGGTCAGTCCGTCCACGGACCTCCCGCGACATTGTTGACTTTGTCTCCCTTGGCACTGAAGGGAGGAGGCGCTCCTATGGCGTCACCACCGGGAAGCTGGAGTCCACCGGCTCGATGAGGTCGACGAGGGCCTGGTAGAGCTCCTTGTCGCCGTCGATCTTGATGTCCCCGGTCGCCAGCTTGAGCGCGAGGGGGACCTTGGCGAAGACCGTCATCAGGAGGTCCGGCCTGGAGAGACGGACCGTGGCGCCCGCTCGAGGGTCGACGACGCCCTCCTCGTGGATGAGGACTCCGTTGCGGACCGTGAGGAGGTGATGCTCGTTGCGGTCGGTGAGCTCGACGTTGACCACGAAGGACCGCGCCGCCGCCTGGTCCGGGTTCACACGAACGGCGGCGAAGTCGAGGAGCATGGAGGTGGGGATGGCGGCGAGGAACTCGGGGCTGAGCGTGATGGCCGGCAGCTTCAGGACGCCGCTCCGCAGCTCCTGGGCGCCGGTGAGGTAGATGTTGCGCCAGGTGCCGGCCTCGGACTGGTAGCCGAGCTGGGTGTAGACCGAGGCGAGCAGCTCGCGGGCGGCGGTGTTGGTCTCGTCTGCGAACACGACGTGGTTGAGCAGCATCGCGGCCCAGCGGTAGGAGCCCTCGTCCACCGCCGCTCGTGCGCGGTCCATCACCGCCTCGGGCCCGCCCATCGCCTCCACGTACCGCCTGGCGGCCGGCTCCGGCGGCAGGGGCCAGAGGTCGGCCGGGTTCCCGTCGTACCAACCCAGGTACCGTTGGTAGACCGCCTTCGAGTTGTGGCTCATGGTGCCGTAGTAGCCACGGTTGTACCACTGCCTGGCCAGGACGTCGGGCAGCCTCAGCGCCTCGGCGATCTCGGGCCCGGTGAGCCCCGCGTTCATCAGCCGGACGCTCTGGTCGTGCAGGAACTTGTACGCGTCGCGATGCTTGCCCAAGAAGTCGACGATCTCGTCCCGGCCGAAGCGCGGGATGCCGTGGGGCGCGAACATCACCTCGCTTCGGTCCCCGAAGAGGCGGATGGACTCGGTCAGGTGATCCGCCCAGGCCTTGGCGTCGCGCACCAGGGCGCCTCTCGGGGGCAGCAGGTTGTGCATGGTGAGGTTCGCGTTCTCGGCCATGAAGACCGCACGGAGCTGCGGCAGGTAGACGTTCATCTCGGCCGGGGCCTCGGTGCCCGGGGTGAGCTGGAAGGTCAGCCTCACATCGCCGATCGTCATCTCCTGGCCGGTGGTTCTGACCACATCCGTCGGGGCGATCAGCGAGATCGTGCCCGCGGGGACTCGGGGCCCCAGGCCGCTGGTGATCTCGCCGTCCGGCCCGCAGGACAGCGTCATCCCGAACTGAAAGCGCCCGCGCCGGTTCATGGCCGGGCCGGCGATCACGTTCTCCGAGACCGCGTGCTCGAGGAACCCGTCCGGGGCGATCACCCGCACCCCTCCCGCCTCGACCGCCTCGCGGGAGGTCACCCCCAGCACGCCGCCGAAGTGGTCCACGTGGCTGTGGGAGTAGATCACCGCGATGACGGGCTTGTGCCCGAGCTGTTCGGTGACGAGCTCCAGCGCCGCGCGGGCCGTCTCCACAACCGTCAATGGGTCGACCACGATCCAGCCGGCGCCCGCGTCGATGAAGGACACGGTGGACAGATCGAAGCCGCGCACCTGGTAGATGCGGTCGCAGACCTTGAAGAGGCCGTGCCTGGTCAGGATCTGCGCCTCTCGCCACAGGCTCGGGTTGGCCGTGGCGGGGGCCGGGTCCTTCAGGAAGTCGTATGAGGTCAGCCTGGTCACGACCTCGCCGTTCGCGTCTCGGATCGTCGGGTCGGTGCGGGTCGCGATGAACCCGCGGTCGGCGAGCTCGAAGTCCTTGCGGTCGTCGTCGGCGAGGAGCGCCCGGACCTCGTCCATGGCCCGGAGGGTCGCCTCGGAGGCCGTCGCGGCGGGTGCGGCAGGAATCTCGGGCCGTCCGGCCAGATTCAACTGCGCGATGACCCCCCTGAACAGGTACGCCGCCCCACCGAGCAGCGCTGTCGCGCCGAAGGCGCCGGCGAGCGCACCGAGCAGGAAGCTCCTCTTCTTCATCGTCCCCTCCCGGGTGCCATGTACTGCATTGTTGCACCGTTCGCACGAGGGTGGGGAATGAGGATCTCGCGTCGGCCGAGGAGGATCATCCCATCCGTGCCGGGGTCGCGACTGCCCTCGAGCCCGCCACCTTCGACATGATCCTGGCGCGCAGGACAGAGGTGCTCGGCCGCGGTACGGCACGTGCAGACCCTCACGACGGTGAAGAGCACGAGGACAACGAAGGGGCTGTCCGAGCGCGCCGTGACGCCCCACGACGATGGTAGGGTGGGCGAAGCCGGCGCGGAGGAGTTCCTGCAAGGGGTCGTCAAGCGCCGGTGGAGAGGGGATGGCAGCCGCACATGCGCTACTCGGCCGCGCTCTTCGACCTCGACGGGACCCTGCTCGACACCCTCGCCGACATCGCCGATGCCGCCAACACCGTCCTCGACAGTCTCGGCTTCCCGACCCACCCGACGCAAGCCTATCGGTGGATGGTGGGGGCGGGCGTCCGCGAGCTGTTCCAGCGCGCCCTGCCGGGGGAGAGCCGCAGCGAGGGGCTCGTGGAGCGCTGCACGGCGGATTTCGCAGAGGCCTACGGCAGGACGTGGAACGTCAAGACCCGCCCCTATGACGGCGTCCCCGAGCTGCTCGGCGAGCTGGCGGGGCGGGGCATCCGGATGGCCGTGCTGTCCAACAAGCCCGATGACTTCACGAAGCGCTGCGTGGGCTTCTACTTTCCCGACGGGACCTTCGATCACGTGCTGGGGCAGCGGGAGGGGATCCCGCGCAAGCCCGACCCCGCCGGGGCGCTGGAGATCGCGGGCTCGATGGGCATCCCGGCGGAGCGCTTCGTCTACCTGGGGGACACGGCGGTGGACATCCGCACCGCGCTCGCGGCGGGGATGTACCCGGTCGGCGCCCTGTGGGGCTTCCGGCCTCGGGAGGAGCTTGCCGGAGCCGGCGCGCGGGCGCTCCTCCGGCGGCCCTCGGACCTGCTGGCGATCGTCGACGGCTGAGCTCAGCCCAGGACCTGGTCCACGGTGGCCACGTCCACGAGGCCGCGGCAACCGTACAGCGCGGGCAGCACCTCGGCGTCCGAGTGGCGGCGGCGGAGCTCGGCCACCTTGTCGGTCCCGGCGCGGTAGGAGGGGAGGTACATGCGGCCGAGAAGGGGGTGCCGGGCCCACGCCCCCGACAGCTTGCCGGCGCGCTCGTCCGAGACCACGAAGTCGCGCCGCAGCACGGCGGCGACGTCCGGCGTCGCCCAGCCCTCCTTCCAGGTCAGGTACGACGCCTGGTTCTTGGCGTCGTCCTGGAGCAGCGCCAGCAGGGTGCCGATCTGCAGGTCCTCGTCTCCGAGCTGGTCGATCTCTGAGATGCCGTGCGCCATCAGGATCGCGTTGTTGGCGATGCCCTCGGCCAGGGTCGAGTAGCGGCTGTTCATGGTCAGCACGGTCCCCTCGAAGCCCACCCGGCCGAGGGTGTAGAGGTGCTGGGCGTAGGCGAAGGTGGTGACGTGGCCGGGGACCACCTCGTGGCTGACGAGCTGGACGAACTCCGGCACCGAGATCTCGAGCGACGCGTTGATCTCGTAGGAGGCCTCGTACTGCGGCCGGCCGTCGGCGGTGCGGGCGCGGCCGATGTAGTTCATGGAGCCCGAGAACCACGCGTCCTTGATGGGGAGGAACTCGACGTTGGCGCGGGGCACGCCCTCGAGCTCGGCGGGAAGGTGGGGGAGGACATGCGCCACGGCGCCGGCGTCCAGCTCGGCGATGAAGGCGCGGGCGAGCGTGGGGATGGCGGCCGCCGGCACCATGCGGGCGCTGCGCCAGGCGGCGGCGGCCGCGAGCAGCCCGGCGTCATCGTCGGCCGGGTAGCCGGCGCCGGCGAGCAGGGCGCCGAGGCGCTCGCGCTTGGCGCGCGGGTCCGACGGCGTCGGGGGGGCGGCGCAGGAGGCCAGCACCGAGCGCTCGTAGGGCACCGGGTCGCCGCGCCCCAGCACCTCCATGGCGAGGTCCCACATGACCTGGAGGTTTTCGCCGAGGCTCGCGAGGAAAGCGCCACGGGTGCCGCCCACGGCATCGCCGCCGTCGCGCAGCTCGGCGATGGCGCCGGGAACGTCCACCGCAGCCAGGTAGGCGTCCAGCGCCTCCCGGTCGGGCTCGTCGGCGGACAGCCCGCCGGCGGCGCGCACCGCCGCCGCGGTGGGGTGGGTGTAGGCCGCGGGCAGCGGCTCGCCGGAGCACCACGAGTCGGCGATGAAGCGGCCGGTGCCGGACGGGTTCATGACGTCGCCGCCCCACACGGTGTCGATGCCGAGGATGGCGCTGGCGATGGCGGAGTCGAGGGCGGCGTCGGGCATGGGGCACCTCCAGGGGAGCGAGTGTACCCGTCCCGCCTGTTGCGTAGCTCGTCGACGGCGGCACCCATGCATGCCGGCCGTACCTTTACGACGTCCATAGAGCCAACGCGGCAGAGCCGCATCCAAGGGCGGGAGCCGCATCAGGTGTCCCGCGTCCTCGTCCGAAACCGTGTCCGATGGCGGCGGGCAGCAGCAGCAGCGGCAGTGGCAGTGTCAGAGCCGGTGGCAGCACCAGCTTGGGGCGCGCTACGGGGCAGATGGCGGGTGCAAGGACGCCGGCATGGTCACCTCCGGGTCGTTCGGCGGGAGGACATAGCCGGTGGACAGCCCATGTCAAGGGCTCGCCCTCGTCGAGGGCGAGCCGGTCGAGGACCGGCGTCACCGTCGCGGTGCGGTGAGAGAGCATCGTCATCGCAGGGTCACCGTCTTCCCGCCGGAGACCCGTCGCGGCACGTGATGCATTCGCGCGTTGAGGTCGGGCCCGGGATCTGAGGATGTCGGCGGATTGGCCTCGATTCCCCAAGCTCCTGAAGGAAGGCACCGTTCAGGTGGAAGAGGTGCCCGGCGAGGCAGCTATAATCCATCGGCTGCCAGCCGGGGGGAACAGGTCGCAGGCGGGTGACGAGTGCCGCGGGATCGGCCCGCCAGGGACGGCAATGGGAACGACGCCTGGGAGGGTACGATGCTCGAAGGTCTGATGATGAACGCGCCCCTGCTCATCTCCGACGTGTTGGAGTATGCGGGGGAGATCCACGGGAGCCGCCGGGTCGTGTCGCGGACCGTGGAGGGGCCGATCCACTCGTACACGTACGCGGACGCGGTGCGGCGGGTGGCCCGTCTGGCCCACGCCCTCGTGGACCTCGGGGTGGGGGGCGGCGACCGGGTCGCCACCCTCGCCTGGAACGGCTACCGGCACTTCGAGCTCTACTACGGCATCTCGGGCATCGGCGCCGTGTGCCACACCATCAACCCGCGGCTGTTCCCCGAGCAGATCGTCTACATCGCCAACCACGCCGAGGACCGCTTCCTGTTCGTGGACCTCGACCTGCTGCCCATCGTGGAGGCCCTCGCCGGCCGCCTGCCCACCCTCGAGGGTGTCGTGGTCATGACCGATGCGGGCCACATGCCCGCCGACTCGAAGGTGCCCGGTCTCCTGTGCTACGAGGACCTGCTGTCAGATCGCGAGGAGACCTTCCCCTGGCCCTCCTTCGACGAGCACACGGCGTCCGGCCTCTGCTACACCTCCGGCACCACCGGCAACCCGAAAGGGGCGCTCTACACCCACCGCTCCACCGTCCTCCACAGCCTGATTCTCCTGGCCGCGGGCGAGGCGCGGCTCACGCAGCACGACACGGTGCTGCCGGTGGTGCCGCTGTTCCACGTCAACGCCTGGGGCCTGCCCTTCGCGGCGCCCATCGCCGGCGCGAACCTCATCTTCCCGGGCCCGAAGCTGGACGGCGGCAGCCTCTTCGACCTGATGGAGGAGGCCGAGGTCACCGCCACCTGGGGGGTGCCCACGGTGTGGCTCGGGCTGCTCAACGAGATGGACAGGAGGGGCCGCAAGCCGCGTGGACTGGACCTGGTGGTGGTCGGCGGCGCAGCGGCGCCTCCGCCCATGATCGAGCGCTTCGAGCGGGACTTCGCGATCCAGGTGGTTCACGGATGGGGCATGACCGAGACCAGCCCGGTCGGCACCTTCGGCTCGATTCCCCCCGAGGCGGACGGGCTGCCTCTGGCCGACCAGGTGGCGATGAAGGCGAGGCAGGGGCGCTTCCTGTTCGGGGTGGGGCACAAGATCGTGGACGACCGCGGGCGGGCCCTGCCCCACGACGGGGTGGCCTTCGGCGAGCTGCTGGTGCGCGGCAACACGATTGCCAGCGCGTACTATGACGACCCCGAGGCGACCCGGGGCGCCTTCGATGACGAGGGCTGGTTCCGCACCGGCGACGTCGCGACCATCAGCCCCAACGGGGTCCTCAACATCGTGGACCGCGCCAAGGACGTGATCAAGTCGGGGGGGGAGTGGATCAGCTCCATCGACCTCGAGAACGCGGCCATCGGCCACCCCGGGATCGCCGAGGCGGCGGTGATCGCGGCGCCGCACCCGAAGTGGGGGGAGCGGCCGGTCCTGATCGCCGTCAGACGCGAGGGCAGCGACGTGACCGCCGGCGACGTCAAGGCCTACCTGGAGACCAAGGTGGCGAAGTGGTGGCTGCCGGACGCCATCGTGTTCGCCGAGAGCCTGCCCCACACCGCCACGGGCAAGCTGCAGAAGACGGAGCTGCGCAAGAAGTACGGTGATCTGGACGTGGCGGACGAGTAGCCTCTGCGCGAGCACCACCGGCAGCAAGGCCGACGCGCTTGACGCGTCTCATGTCGTTGACGATCACCTGGGACGCCCGGTCTCAGGGGCTAGTAGGGAGGGCGAATGCGTGCGACATCTTGGCGGGCAGCATTGCTGACGACGGCCTGGTCGGTGGTGGTCCCGTTCCTGGTGGTCGGAGCCCTGGAAGCCCGGTCGCCCTCGCCAGAGCCCGCGGCGGACGTCTCGGAGCAGGTCGACGCCACGACCCTGGTCGCGGAGATCACGAGTCTTCTCCGGGAGAACTACCTGGACGCCGTTGTGGCGGAGCGCTGCGCCACGAGGCTCCGGGAGGAGGCGGAAGCCGGAGCGTACGACGGCGCCGCGGGCCCGGAAGAGCTGGCGCAGGCCATCACCGCCGATCTCCAGGCCGCCAGCAGCGACCTGCACATGCGAGTGGCGGTAGCCCCCCGAGCGGGGGGGCCGGAGCAGCCGAGAGGCGACGCCGCCGGGCAAGGGGTGGGGACACACCCGCTGCTCGAGAAGCTGGACGTGTACCACTTCGAGAAGCGCGGGAACTTCGGGGTCATGGACGTGAGGTGGCTGTCGGGAAACGTCGGCTACCTGGATCTGAGGGCGTTCCTGGACCTCGCCCGGGTGCGCCCCAAGATCGAGAGTGCCATGACCCTCCTGTCCGACACCGACGCCGTGGTGATCGACCTGCGCAACCTGGTCAGGGGCGGATATCCGGACACCGTCGCCTTCATCGCCGGGTACTTCTTCTCCGAGCCCACGCTCTTGCAGCGGATCGTGTTCCCCCGGTCGGGCAGGGCGGACGAGACCTGGGCGGCGCCGAGGGCGGGTGGCCCCGATCTCTCGGACGTGCCCCTCTTCATCCTCACCAGCGAGGATGTCTTCTCGGCCGGCGAGGCGTTCACCTACGGCCTGCAGGCGCAGGGGCGCGCGACGGTGGTCGGGACGAGGACGCGCGGTGGCGCTCACCTGACGCGCAGCTACAGGATCGAGCCCGGGTTTGACGTCTACGTTCCCATCGGTCGGTCGGTCAACCCGGCGACGGGCGGGACCTGGGAGGGCACGGGTGTGGTGCCTGACGTCGCCACCGATGCCGACGGTGCGCTGGATGCCGCCCTCGCCCTGGCTCGCCCGGCGGCCGAGAAGCGGAGGACGGCGCGGGAGAGCGAAGACCGCGCCCTGGCCCTCGACGTGGAGGGGAAGCTGCTCGAGGCGGTCGGCCGGTACGGCCGGGGCACGGAGGAGCAGGCGGCCGAGAGCCTCCGCCGCGCCCTGGAGCTGGGCTTCGAGGGCGGCGTGCTGACCGAGGACATGGTCAACGACGTGGGCTACTACTGCCTGGAGCAGGGGATCACGCCGGCGGCGGTGGAGACGTTCCGGTTCAACGTCGAGCACTTCCCGGCGTCGCCCAATGCCCACGACAGCCTGGGCGAGGCGCTCGTGGCGAACGGCGATGTCGAGGGGGCGGAGGCCGCCTACCGGCGGGCGCTCGAGCTGAACCCGCGCCTCAGCTCCGCGCGCACGGCTCTCGAGCGCCTGCAGGCCGCGCCCTGACGATCTGGCGATCCATGCTCGTCGGCGCCGGGTCCACGGTGGTGTACCCGTGGCTGCTGCGTGGCACATGGCTTGCAAAGTTCCCCACCGACGGGCGGCAGGGACGCCCGCCAGAGAGGGGGACGAGATGAACGGAAGCACGCGCAAGAGACTGGGCGCGGCGATTGCGATGGGCGCGGCGGTGCTGCTCGCGGCCTCGGCGGTCCCGGTCGAGGCGAGGGATGGCCACGGCCGTGACCGCGGCAGGCACGACAGGGTCTACCGTCACGAGAGGGTCTACCGCGATCATGCCCGGGCGGAGCGACTCTACCGGCACGACGGCCGGCGGTGGGTGGCACCGCCGCTGCTCGCCCGGCCGCACCGGCTGCCCCGTCCCCACGCCTTCACGGTTCCGCTGTACATCCGCTCAGAGCACCGGCGCGCCTACGCGCCCTACTTCGCGGGGAGGGTCTTCTACGCGCCGTACGGAGCGGACCTCGACCTCTACTACTTCCCGATGTGGGTCGGAGGCCGGTGCTTCTATGAGCCCCACTACTACTACGGGAACCAGCTCATGTTCTCGGTGGGCGACGGGGGGCCGCACTTCTTCCTCCGCATGGGCTTCTGAAGCGGGCGCGTTGGACCGATCCGAGGCCGGGGGGCAGCACTCCGGCCTCGTTGCTTTTCGAGGCTTCGGCGGGTTGGCGCGTCCTCCACAGGTGACGCTCTCTCGTCCCCTGCGCGGGACGCCGCAGCGGCTCGACCCCAGCGCTGGGAGCTGCGACGGGCCGGCACCGCCGAACAGGGCCGTCGTCGGGTCGCCGCCTCCGATGCCTCGTCGGGCGTGATGACCCTGCGGTCGAGATCGTCGTCGAGACGGTCCTTGTCCCGGTGCCACCCACGCCGCAGCCTTTCCAGCCAACCGGCCATGACGTCGTAGAACTCGGCGGAGACCACAGGGTGGCCGACGTTGGCGTAGCCCTGGAGCTGGTTCTGGATGCAGCCGTCCGGAGTGAGGACCATGTTGTGGTCGGCGCCCGCGATGGTCTGCACCATCGACAGCGGATGGGGGTTCTTGGCGATGATCCGCTCAAACGCCCGCGCACCCTGGACCGGGTCGATGTTCCGATCCAGCTCTCCGTAGAGCGCGAGGATCGGGACGTCGAGGGACCCGAAAGCGTCTCGTGGATCCAGGAAGTCCTCGCCCGCTGGGTCCGCCGGCACGAACTCCCCTCTGGACGCGATACCGCCGAAGCCGAGATCGTCCCTGACCTCGGGGATGGCCTCCAGTGCCTTGGCGGGTCCGAGGTACTCCCGGTAGCTCGTGGCCCGCGACCGCGCGCGGTAGAGACCCGCCGCTCTCGCACTGTCGGTCCGCGACCAACCCGCACAGCGCAGATACTGCTCGACCTGGTAGGCGGACTGCTCGATGCCGTCGGTCATGGGGCAGGACCACGCGATGACGAAGGCCACCCGAGCCTCGGCGGTCACCAGCGGCATGACGTAGGCCGCCTGGCTGCTCCCGTACAGCCCGATGCGGTTCGAATCCACCATCGGATGGGACGCGACGACGCGGATGCCCGCGGCTGCGATCACCGCCCGCTCCGAGATCATCCGTCCCGCCGTGAAGGTTCCGGTCGAGCCGCCGGAGCCGGGCTTGTCGTAGATGAGCACCCCGAACCCGGCGTTGAGGAACACCTGAATCGCCCGCGACGAGGAGATGGATCGCTCGCGATCGGTGGGACCGCTGCCCTGGATCACGACGACGACGGGCACGCGTTCCGTCCCTCGCGGCAGCAGGAGGTCACCATGGATGCTGAAGCGGCCTTGCTCGAAAAGAACGGGCTCTCGATGCATGGTGTCGCCCGGCAGGACAGGCGTAGCGGGCGTGGCCGTCGGTTGGGCGGCGGTCGCCGCGCCGGTGGCGATCGCGGTCGGCAGGTGCACGATCAGGAGACCGAGGCCGAGCGCTGCGGAGCACGTGCGAAGACCGAACGTCATGGGGCATCAGTCCCGGTGAGCCCGCTCGGGCGACCGTGCGAATCTGATTGGCCACGGAGTGAACGACACGAAAAAGGGCACCGGTGTTGAAACGGATGCGGGGCCGAGGGGTTTCACGCCGCCGGGTTCCCGAGCGCGCGCGAGCCATCGGTGCCGGACGGATGAGGGCGGCCGTGTCGTGGTGGCCCCTGGCGGGATCGGCCGAGCCCGTCACTGCCCTCGGTGGTTGTCCCGCCTGCGTGGAGGGGCGCCCACGGCCTTGACCGCCGCGGCCTCCGTCGCTACGCTTCGCCGATGGTCGCGAAGCTGCACACCGAGCCGCCCGCGCTGTCCGCGCGCGATCGCGACAGCCTGGAGACGCATCACGCCCACCAGCGCCCGACGCTGTTTCGGGACAACTTTCCCTGGGGCGACGCGGCGTTCACCCGGCGCTTTACGGAGCTGACCGACGTGCGCCGGCAATACTGGGGCGACGCCGGGCCGGACGTGGACCGCCTGGATCAGGTCCTCGCCGCCAGCTCGGGGCGTCCGAAGCGGGTGGTCGACCTGTGCTGCGGCGCCGGCCGCCACGCGCTGGAGATGGCGCGGCGCGGCTGGCGGGTGACCGGGATCGACATCTCACCCTTCGCGATCCGCCGCGCGCGCGGCAAGGCCGGGGTCCGGCGCCTGGCGGTGCGTTTCAAGGTCGGTGACGCGCTCAACGTCCCTGCGGACGTCGAGCGCGCGCACGCGGTGGCGATCCTCTGCGAGCAGATCGTCAACTTCGCGCCCGCCGACGCCCGGGCGCTCGTCGCAAGCTGGGGCGCGCGGCTGCGACCGGGCGGTGCGCTGGTCATCGAGGTCCCGAGGGAGCTCCCGCCTTCCTCGGACGACCTTTTCTTCATGGACCAGGCGCTGTTTCTCGAGACGCCGTGTTGGGTGCGCTACACGCAGGACGCCGACCCGGTCGCGCGGACGCTCGTGGAGACGTTCACCTGCCTTCCGGGGCCGGGGGAGGCGCCGGTGACGTTCTTCAACTCGCGCCTGTACTACACGCCGGACGACCTGGCGGAGATGGCCCCGGAGCGCTCGGTGCAGACGATCGACGTCCCCGCCTCGGCCGCCGCGGCTGGACCTGACGTGGGTGGTCCTGCGGTAGTGCGTTGATGCCTCGGGGGTCGGCGAATGACCACGGCCTGGAGACGACTCCGTTTCAAGCTGCTCGTCAACCTCTACCCGCCGTACGTGGGGGCCGGCATCCGCGTACAGCGCATCGCGGACGACTTCAGCACCGTCGAGGTCCGGATGGCCCTCCACTTCTGGAACCGGAACTACGTCGGAACGCACTTCGGCGGCTCCCTCTACTCCATGACGGACCCGTTCCTGATGCTGATGCTCATCGAGATGCTGGGCCCGGGCTACGTGGTCTGGGACAGATCGGCCTCGATCCGGTTCCGGCGGCCCGGACGGGGGACGGTGCGTGCGCGTTTCGAGATTCCTGCGGCGAGGCTGGAGGAGATCCGCCGCGCCGCCGACGAGGGCGACAAGGTCGAGCCGGTCTTCACCGTCAACGTCGTGGACGAGGACGGGGAGGTCGTGGCCGACGTGGAGAAGGTGCTGTACGTCCGCAAGAGGACGTGAGCGATGGAGGCTGGCGTGCCATCCGCCGTGGATCCTGCGAGAGAGGAGCGCGCGAGGTTGGTAGCTCCGCAGGGCCGGTGATCGGGGCACACCGCCGCCGACGCCTGAACCTCGACCTCGAGCGGCTGGCCCTGCCTCTCGGACCCGCATCGATCCCCCGGGCAGGGGCATCTCGGATTCCGGTCCGAACCCGTCCGCGACGCGGGACGTGGCCCCCGGGGATCGGGCATTTTCGTGCCCGGCGGAGCATTGGACTCAGGGGGCTGAAGATGGGTTCTCTCTTTCGACGCCTGTTCTGGTGGGTCCCGTTCGGGAGGGTCCCGGAGGTGACACCGGCGGAGCTGAACGGGAAGCTGAGGTCCGGATCTCCTCCCCAGGTGCTGGACGTCCGCACCAGGCGCGAGTATCGGGAAGGCCACATCGAGGGCGCGCTCAACATTCCCATCACCGAGCTCCGCTCCAGGGCTGAGGGGCTTCCCTTCGATCGCCGCAGACCGGTGGTCGCCGTCTGTCTGACCGCACACAGGAGCATCCCGGCGGTCGAGGATTCTGGACGACCACGGGTATGGCCAGGTCGCCCAGCTCGCCGGAGGCATGGTGGCCTGGCACAGGGAGGGGTTCCCCACGGAAGTGAGCAGCAACGACTGAGGCTCCGCCCCAGGGGTGCCACGTGCCGCGTCGGCGCGATGTTGAGGGCGGCGGGTGGTGGACCACGGGTGCGGTGGTCTTCTCATGGGGCGCATCCGGCCGCGAGCGCCGCACCTGCCTGCCACGCAAGCATGCCAGGCGTGCTGTCGCGTCGCGAGGGGAGGAGTTTTCTCCGGCCCCGACCTGTTAATCGATACCAGGTATCTCTGATGCGAGTGCGCCAGTTCCCCACGAGGCAGCCCGACGTCCGGGCCCGCCCGGGCGTGGGACCATGAATCGCGTCGCGGTCATCGGCGGGGGGTACGCCGGTGCGGCGTTCGCCGTGCACCTCAGCCGCCAGGCCCGGACGCCCCTGGACATCGCCGTCGTGGAGCCGCGGGCACAGGTGGGCGGCGGCCTGGCCTACTCGACCCCGGACCCCAACCACCGACTGAATGCGCCCGATGTCATCCACCCCCTCTATCCAAATGACGAGGAGCACTTCCGACGCTGGCTGGAAGCCACCGGCCGGCTCGCCGCGGATCCGGACGCCTGGTACGGGGACGGCCGCCTGTACCCGCGGCGGGGGGACTTCGGCGCCTATGTGGCGGCGGAGTTCGCGGCGCACCGGGAGCGCAACCCCTCGGGCTCGTCCCTCGAGCACCGGCGGGATCGCGCCGTGGCGATCCAGCGGCGACGGGACGGCGTACACCTGGCGCTGGCCGGGGGCGACAGCATCGCCGCGGATCGGTGCGTCATTGCCCTGGGCCAGGAGCGGGCCCCCTTCAATCTGCCCGGCGACGCGGGTGACCGACTGGTCGGCGATTCGTTCGCCCCCGGTGCGCTTGCGGCCATCCCGCGCGCTTCCACGGTCCTCGTCGTCGGCACGGGGCTGACCGCCGCCGACGCGGTCGCATCGCTCTTCGGCCAGGGCCACACCGGTCCGATCACCTGCCTGTCACGACGCGGCCTGCGGCCGAAGGACCAGAACCCGGCCACCGCCGAGCAGACGATCTGGGAGCGCATGGCGGTGCAGCCGCCCCCGTTCGTCCAGCAGCACGGGGTTCCCACGAGCATCGTCGAGCTGGCGCGGATCGTGCGCGAGGACGCGCGCGACCGCATGGCCCGCGGGGAGACATGGCACGGCGCCATCGACGATGTCCGCGACGCGGCGGGCGAGCTGTGGCGCGGCCTCCCGGTCAGCGACAAGCGGCGTTTCGTGCGCCACCTCAAGCCCTACTACGACGTGCATCGCTTCCGCATCCCGCCACAGACCAGAGACATCGTGCGCCGGGCGGAGGAGCGCGGACAGCTCCGCTTCGAAAGCGGTCGCATCGTCGGCGCCGAGGCTGTCGCCGAGGCCGTCGCGGTGACCGTCCGTCGCCGCGGCGAGGCGCGCGCCCGCGTGCACCGCTACGACGCCGTGGTGAGCTGTGTGGGCCTGGCAAACGCGGTGGACCACTCCCGCAACCCGTTCGTGCGGTCGTGCCTCGTACAAGGGCTCGCGCGCCCGAGCGACATGGGCCGCGGGCTGGAGTCCGATGACCGCGGCCGGATCATCGACGCGGACGGTGCTCCCGTCGAGTCGGTGTACGTGATCGGAGGCATGACCCTGGACCGGTTCGGCGAGGTCCCCGCCGCGGTCTTCCTCCTGCGCCAGGTCCTCGGCGTGCTGCCGGGCTTCATCGCGTCCATGGACCGGACGTAGCCGCAACGTTCGTCGCGTCAGCGGCGGCGGGAGAAACGCCTCCGACGACGCGGGGGTCTATGAGCGCCGCAGGATGAAGTACCCCAGTCCGAACAGGGCGAGCACGGCCAACCCCACTCCCGCCGGCGTCAACGTCGGCACCGCCGGCACCGCCACGATCCCGTCGCCCTCGACGACCAGGTCCTGCGTCAGTGGTGCTCCGGGGGCAGTCAGGACGGTGAAAGGCACGACGTCGCCGACCCTACCCGTGGTGGTGGGGGCGAACGACACGTCGAACCCGCAGCTCGAGCCGGGCGACAGGACCAGGCCGTCGGAGCAGGTCTCGTTGGTGAAGGGGAACTGACCGGCGTTTCCGCCGCCGCGGGTGTAGTACGGGGTGCCGAGCGTGAGATCGGACCCATACACGTTCGTGATCGTCACATGGGTCGGCGGAGACGTGGTCCCCACCAGCACCTCGCCGAAGTAGTGAGAGGTCGGAGACAGCCAGGTGACCGCCGCGGTCCCATACGCTGCGAAGGCGAGCTCGAGGTCGCCGGCGTCCTGTGCGCTCTTGGCGCCCACCTCGGCAAGTGGGATGGCGAAGGCGTACAGCTTGTGCCGGTAACCTGCCCGGTCGGTCCTGACGAAGCTCGGACTGCCCCAGCGCGTCTCGTTCTCCGCCACGCGGAACTCCTTGGTCATCCCGTCGCGGCGGATCGTGAGGCTCGACCAGTCCTTGTCGCCGTCGCGCGTGTTGTCCGACGTGAACTCGACCTCGGCGTACAGCGTGTCACGGTCGTTGGTGACCCAACCGTAGGTCACGCCGTCCGGGTGCCCGGTGGTGGGACGGCTGAGCTCGGCGAACAGCGGGTTCGTGGCGTCGAGACCGTCGGGCGAGGCAGGCGCTTGACCGGCCGCCCGGGGGCGGTAGTGGTAGAACGCGACCGGGGCGGCCGGGTCGTACTGATTGGCCGGCGGGAAGGCGAACGGCAGGCCCTCGTTGGCCCGGGGCTCCACGCGGGCCGCGATGCGCAGCGGCGATTCCTGCAACCCGCCCGGGAAGGTGAGCTCGATGGTCTTTGCGAATGCGTCGAGGACGTCGTTGTCGCGACGGGCGACGAGCGCCAAGGCGTCTGACTCCTCCGTCCCGGCGATGCGGGTGGGAGGGGCCTGACCGAGCACCACGCGGTCGACATGGGCCGCGCCACCGCCGTACTGGACGAGGCGGACCCACACCTGGGGCGCCGCGATCGCGGCGGCCGGGAGCGTCAGCTCGCGGTCGCGGACGTAGCGGTCGAACGATAGCGTACCGACGCGTTGCCAGGAGCCGTCCACCAGGACCTCGACCTCGAACCCGCCCTGGGGGTCGAAGGAGGTCATGAAGGTCGGGTCGAGGCTCGGCCTGGCGATTGCGGTGGGGCTGGCGGCGGCGCCGACAGCGATCATCAGGGCAACCAACGTGATCACGAGACGATGGTTCATCGGACCCCCCCCTGCGCGACTGTTCGATAGACGGCTGACGCCCCCTACTGTACACCAGGACGTGCAGAGAAAGCGCAACAACCGGAGGACAGAGGGGCGTCAGGCTCCGACACTCGCGCAGCCTCCGGGAGGCACGTCGACCGCCTCGACGCCGCGGCCTCCGGCGCTGCCCCGATGCCCGCTGCCGAGCGATGCGCGGCGCCGCGGGAGCCTCGCGCTCCCCTTCAGAAGACCCAGGGCAGCATCCGCTTGGTCCGGGCGGCGTAGTCCGCGTACTCGGGGTAGGCGGCCCTGAGGAGCCGCTCCTCCAGGAGCATGCGGGTCAGTGCGCCGAGGAAGACGGCGAGCTCGAACCCCGCGGCAGGGAGAGAGAGGTGCGCCAGGACCCCGGCGAGGGCGAAGAGGACGACCGCGGTGTAGATCGGGTGGCGGATGTAGCGGTAGGGGCCACTCGTGACGAGGCCGCCCTCCGTCGGGTTGGCCGCGGCGTGGAAGCTGCGGCGGCCGAACGTGAGACGGGCCCAGAGCATGAGGGCCACGGCGACACACTGCACGGCGATCGCGGCGGGTGAGCTCGAGAAGAGCGCGTGCATCTCGATGAGCCCGAGGAGGCCCGCCACCATCAGGAGGTAGCCGAGAACGGAGATCATCTTCACCGCTGTCCTCCCGGTTCGAAAGAGCGAAGCATGCCGGCGCTGGGTCGCTCGACCCGTCGAAGCATGCCACGTTTCCGACGCTGTGCAATCTCGGTGGGTGAAGTGGGCCGCTGCCGGCCTGCCAGCGGTGACCGTCGCGATTGCCAGGCCGGCAGCACCTCGACTGTCACCGAGGTGGTTCCCGGTTCAATGCGGTCCGCATGACTGCCTGGCTCCCCGTCCTCGGGATCTGCGTGATCTCCTTACAGGAGCGAGCCCCGACAGCCCGGAAGCGAGGCGCGTTCTGACTTCGCCCTGATCGGCGACGGTACCGGGTCGGCTCACCCGTTGTTGTTGATCGCGGCCTCTCCCGGGTTCGGCCTGCGATCCAGTTGTGAGCCTGCCATGGGTTGGATGGGCTCCACCCGGTCTGGATCGAGCTCCTCGAGCTCGCTCAGCTCCGCGAGGTACTGGTGGACGAGCTGGACCGCCGTGGAGCCCTCGCCGACGGCGGCGGCCACGCGCTTGGTGGAGTGGAGGCGTACGTCCCCGGCGGCGAACACGCCCGGGATGCTCGTCTCGAAGGGAAGAGGGGCACGCTGAAGCGGCCAGTCCTCGGCAGGCCGACCGTCGCGAAGCAGGTCATGATCGGTCAGGATGAAGCCCTTCCGGTCCCGGGCCACGGCCCCCTCCAGCCAGTGCGTCTGCGGCTCGGCGCCGATCAGGACGAAGAGCGCGGCGGTGGGGAACGTGTCCGTCCCCCCGGTCTCGCGGTTTCGCAGCTCCAGTGCCTCGAGGCGCCCGTCGCCGGTGCCAGCGACGATCTCGACGCCCAGCCGGACCGAGATGTTGGGGGTCTGTTGGATCTTCGTGATGAGGTACTGGGACATGCTCGCGGACAGCGAGTCGCCGCGGACCAGCATGGTCACGGACGAGGCGAACGTTGCGAGATGCACTGCGGCCTGTCCCGCGGAGTTGCCGGCGCCGACGACGCAGACATCGAGCCCTTCTACGGCGCGCGCTTCGCTGGCGGCAGCGCCGTAGTACACGCCCGTGCCGATGAGGTCCTCGAGAAAGGGGATCCCGAGGCGGCGCCAGGTGACGCCGATGGCGATGATCACCGCACGCCCACGCGCCTCCCGACCGTCGCCCACGCGCACCACTCGCTCGGCTCCGTCAGCGCGCAGCGAGACGGCCTCCTGGATGAAGGCCATCTTGGCTCCGAAAAGCCACGCCTGCTCGCAGGCCCGATGGGCGAACTCCTGGCCTCCGATCCCCCAGGTGAAGCCGAGGAAGTTGCGGATGTGCGAACTGGTTGCCGCCTGGCCGCCGGAGATCTCCTTCTCCAGGACCAGCGTGCTCAGCCCCTCAGACGCCGCGTAGACCGCCGCGGCGAGCCCGGCCGGGCCGGACCCGATGATGATCAGGTCGTGGACCTCGCTGTCGATGTCCGTCGCGCCGCCCACGGCCTCGACCAGGTCCGCGTTGGAGGGCTTGGCGATCACGTGACCGTCGTGGCGGACGAGGACCGGACACTGCCCTTTGTCCTTGCCGGCGACCTCGAGGAGACGACGGCCCTCCTCTGAATCCTCGTCGTGGAACTCGAAGGGGACGTTGAACCGTGCGAGGAGATCCCGGATCTCGAAGGACCGGGGGCTCTGCTGCCGGCCGACGAACCGCATCAGTCTGAACCCTGAGTCCTGCGAGGCCGACCACGACGCCAGGAACTCGCTCACGGCGGGGTAGAGCCCGAGCTCCGTATGCCACGGCCGGACCAGGTGGTAGTCGATCTGGCCCAGGGTCATCGCGGACACGGTCGGGTTCGTCCTCGTGTAGTCGCGCTCGATGAGGAGGATCCGCTTGGCCATCGGGTGGAGCTCGTGGGCCTTGACGAGGAAGTCGACCCCGGTCATGTCGGGCATCCGCTGGTCGGCGATCAGGAGAGCGACGGGCTCGCCCCGCTTTGCCAGGTCCGCCAGCTCTTCCAGCGCACCGGCGGGGTCGCTCGCCTTGAGGATCCGACACTCGTTGCCGAAGTGCCGGTCGAGGTCGCCGTCCAGTGCATCCAGCACGTGAGGATCCTGAGCCACGATGTAGAGAATCGGCTCCTTCATGGTTTCCGTCCTTGGGTCGCGTAGCGCGACTCCAGTGATATTTGGAAGCGATAACCAGTCGCAAAGCAGCGGTGTTCCCTCACGTGCGAGCACGGATCCGAAGAGGGCCACAGTGCGGCACGTGCCACCCCAGAATCGAACGGAGGGAGGACCGACGTCGTAGACTGGACGAAGGATCGACCATGAAGCGACTGCAGAACCCGGAGCTGGACGAGCTCGTGGAGCAGACGAACCGGATGCTCGAGGCCGAAACGGCGCCATCGTCGCAGGAGGATGTTCCGCCGACCGCCGGGGAGGACCGGGCGGCCCTCGATCCGCCGGGGCTCGAACGGATCGGTGCCGCCAGCGCTCTGGCGGAGGTGCTCGGCGCGATGGTGCGGCGAGGTGCGTCGGACGTGCTGCTGGTGCCCGCGGCGGCACCGGTCGTGCGTGTCGACGGGCGGCTCGAGCGACTCGGCGAGCGGTCGGTGGAGACGGGCGAGGTGGAACGGCTGCTCGCACCGCACCTCGGCCCGCGGTCCGCGCGGTCGCTCGAGGCCACCGGCTCGGCGGACCTGTCGCTTCGACTGGAAGGCGAGCTGCTCGGCCGTGGAAGGGCGCTGCGCCTGCGCGTGAACCTGCAGCGCCTGCGTGGCGGCCTGGCGGCGGCGGTCCGGGTGCTCCCCGAGGGCGTGCCGACGCTCTCGGAGCTCGGGCTGCCGGAGAGGCTCGCGGACCTCGTGGCCGCGCCGAGCGGGCTGGTGCTGGTGTGTGGGCCCACGGGCTGCGGCAAGAGCACCACCCTGGCGGCTCTCGTCGGCGAGGTGAACCGCCGCGCGCTCCGCCACGTGATCACCATCGAGGACCCGATCGAGTATGAGCACGCGAGCCGGCGGGCGGTGATCGAGCAGGTGGAGATCGGGAGGGACGCCCCGGCCTTCGCCCCCGCTCTGCGGTCGGCGCTGCGTCGCGATCCTGACGTGCTGCTGGTGGGCGAGATGCGCGACCTGGAGACCATGGCGACGGTCGTGACGGCGGCGGAGACCGGCCACCTCATCCTGTCGACGCTGCACACGGGCGACGTGGCGCAGGCCGTCCACCGCATCGTCGACGCGTTTCCCTCCGGACAGCAGACGCAGGTCCGCTACCAGCTCGCGCTGTCGCTGCGCGCCGTGGTCTGCCAGCAGCTCGTGCCGCGGGCCGACGGCCGCGGCAGGGTGCCGGCGCTGGAGATCCTCGTCGCCACCTGGCCGGTGCGCAACCACATCCGCCGCGGTCAGATCGAGCGAATTCCCAACGAGCTGCTGACCGGCCGCGCGGTCGGCATGTGCTCGATGGAGGAGAGCCTGGCCGCGTTGGTGGGGGACGGCGTCATCGACCTCGATGAGGCGCGGGCGCGGACCATGCGCCCCGACGACTTCGAGCGGAGGGTGCAGGGCGGCCGGGGATGAAGCCGCGGGCGCGGCAGTGGTGACGGCGCTACATCGATGCGTCCTGGACGATGAGCCAACCGCCGGGGGTGCGGTGGAAGACGAGGAGGGTGAGGCCCGTGGCGCTGGTGCCGTCGGCGCGGGTCAGGGTCCAGCGGGCCACCACGCTGACGCCGTGGATGTGCGACGGCACGGCGCCGCCGAGGACCGTGACCTCGGGACCCCAGACGTCTCGCACCTCCATGGGCTCGAGGGAGAGGTCGCCCATGGCCTCCCGGGTCGGGTAGCGCTTTCGGTAGCGGTCGAGCACCGCCTGCCTGCCCCGGGTGAGGCCGGAGGGGGTGAGGAAGACGGCGTCGTCGGCGTAGACGGCGCAGAACGCCTCGAGGTCACCGCGGTTCCAGGCCGCGGCCTGCGTCTGGAGGAGGTTCGTCACAGCGGCGCGGACCTGCTCGCTCTCCCGCTGGTGGGCGAGACGGTGCCAGAGCGACCCGCCGAAGCGGTCGACGTAGTCGGGGACCTGGTTGACGGCCGGGTCGGCCATGACCTCGTCCGCCGAAGCGAAGCGGAACCCGCGGGACTCCAGCCAGGTGAACAGGGCGTCCCACTGGGCGGCGCCCACGGCGTTGGCGTGGAGCAGCAGGACCTCGGGGACCTGGCGGCCGCCGAGCTCATCCCCCAGGCGGGTCTGGGCGAGCACCTCCGTGCGCAGGGCGCGCTGGTAGTCGTCGCCGATGCGTGCCAGGGCGTCGGCGTCGACCGCCGCAGAGGCCTCCACCCAGGGCTTCTCGAAGGACCAGTCCTGGGTGTCGATGGTCACCGGCAGCGGCCGCTGCCCCGACGAGGCGAGGGCCTGCCGCACGGCGTCGAGCTTGGCGGCGGTGTCGCCCTCCCGCAGGTACGGGTACCGGAAGAAGCGGAGGGTCCCCCCGTGGGCGGCGAGGAAGGGCGCCAGCCCCGCCCGACCCGCTTCGACGTCGGCGATGTAGGCCGGGGCCTCGGTCTTCGACAGGTCTGGGTGGGTCGCTGTGTGGTTGCCGAGCTCGTGGCCCGCGGCCAGCCAGCGCTCCAGAATGGCCCGGTCGCCGGGTGTCGATACGCGGCTCCAGATGACGAAGCCTACGGCGCGGACGCGGTGCTTCGCGAGCGCCGCGAGAAGACCGTCGGTGATGCGGTCGCGATCGGCGGCCTCGGTGTGGAGGGCGCCTGCGGCGACCGGGAGGTCGTCGACGGTGACCAGCAGCGGCCGGCCGGGCTGCGCCGCCGCGGCGGCGCTGCCGAGCAGCGTGAGGGCGCAAGCGGCGACGAGGGTGAGCACAGATCCTCCCGGCGCGTCCCGGTGGGAGCGCTCGCGGCGGCACCATAGCATGCGGTGGGTGTCGCGGCGTTGGTGCCAGCCGGGCCGTAGGTTGGCCATGGGAGCCGCAGGAGGTGGTCGGTATGCCTTGTTGCGAGTGTGCTGTGAGAGGATGGCCGCGAAGCCGGAGGAGACAATGACGCCATCGAGTGAGGGCGCACGCGCTGCACGTGGACAGGGTCGGTGGTTTCCCCGTGGGCTCAGGATCGCCCTCTGGGTGCTGGTGCTGGTTGTCTTGGTCGCCGGGGGCACCGGGGTCTGGCTGTACGGGCGGATCAGTGCGAGCCTCCCCCAGCTCGACGGCGAGGTGACACTCTCTGGTCTGGCCGCCCGGGTGACGGTGGAGCGCGATGCCCTCGGTGTGCCGACGATCCGCGGCTCCTCGCGGGTCGACGTGGCGCGTGCCCTCGGTTTCGTGCACGCCCAGGAGCGCTTCTTCCAGATGGACCTCCTGCGCCGCAGCGGGGCCGGGGAGCTCGCCGAGCTGGTCGGACCGGCGGCGGTGAAGCGGGACCGGCTCGCCCGTGTCCACCGCTTCCGGGACGTGGCCCGACGCGCGGTGGCACGCGCTTCGGACCGCGAGCACACCCTCCTCGACGCCTACGCGGCGGGGGTCAACGCCGGGCTCGCCGAGCTCGGGGCGCCCCCCTTCGAGTACCTGCTGCTGCGCGCAGAGCCAGCCCCGTGGAAGCCCGAGGACTCGGTGCTGACCGTGCTCGCCATGTTCATGGAGCTCCAGGACGAGGACGGGAGCCGCGAGTCCGACCTCGGCGTCCTGCACGACACCCTGCCGGAGCCGCTGTTCGACTTCCTGGCGCCGCGCGGGACCGAGTGGGACGCGCCCGTCGTGGGCGAGCCGTTCGCGCAGCCGCCGGTCCCGGGGCCGGAGATCTTCGACCTCAGGAGCCGACCGTCGCTTCCCAGGGAGGCCGCAGCAGCGCCCCTCGATCTGGAACCGGTGGCCCTCGGCAGCAACAACTGGGCCGTGGCCGGCAGCCGCACCGCGGACGGCCGCGCCATCCTCGCCGACGACATGCACCTGCACATCGGCATCCCCAACACCTGGTACCGCGCATCGCTGGTGTGGCGGGAGGGCGGCGAGGACCGGCGCATGACGGGGGTGAGTCTGCCCGGGACGCCGGCCGTCGTCGTGGGCAGCAACGGCCACGTAGCCTGGGGCTTCACCAACAGCTACGGCGACTACGGCGACCTGGTGGTCCTGGAGGGCGTCCCCGGCGACGAGGACAGCTACGCCACGCCGGACGGTCCGCGGCGGATCGAGCGGGTCACCGAGCGCATCAGCGTCAAGGGCGCGGCCGACGAGGAGCTGGTGGTGGAGGAGACCATCTGGGGGCCGGTGATCGACCGCGATCACCTCGGTCGGCGCCGCGCGCTGCGGTGGACGGCCCACGACCCCGAGGCGGTCAACCTCCGCATGGTCGACCTGGGGTCGGCACGCTCTCTTTCGGAGGCGCTGGGCATCGCCGCCCGCTGCGGCATCCCTGCCCAGAACTTCGTCTGCGCCGATGAGGCGGGCCGCATCGGCTGGACCATCATCGGCCGCATCCCGCGCCGGGTGGGCTTCGACGGGCGCCTCCCGGGCTCGTGGGCCGACGGCGAGCGGCGCTGGGACGGCTGGCTGGATCCCGCCGAGTACCCGCGCATCGTCGATCCGCCCGGCGGGTTGCTGTGGACCGCCAACGCCCGCGTCGTGGGCGGCGAGATGCTGGCCGAGATCGGCGACGGCGGGTACGACCTCGGGGCGCGGGCGGGGCAGATCCGCGACGACCTGCGGGCTGTCGACGAGCTCGGCGAGGCCGACATGCTGCGCATCCAGCTCGATGACCGTGCGGTGTTCCTCACCCGCTGGAGGGACCTCGAGCTACACACGCTCACGCCCGAAGCGGTGGCGCAGGATCCGCGCCGCGGAGAGCTGCGCTCCACCCTCGAGGGCTGGGGCGGCCGGGCGGCGGTGGACTCGGCGGGCTACCGGATGGTGCGGGCGTTTCGAATCGTCCTCGAGGAGCAGGTGATGGCGGCGCTCACCGCAGGCTGCCGCGAGGCGGACAGCCGGTTCTCGTACCGGCAGATCCCCCAGCGAGAGGGACCGCTCTGGGCGCTGGTGACCGAGCGGCCGCCGAATCTCCTGGACCCGGCCTTCCGGACCTGGGACGAGCAGCTCCTGGCCGCGGTGGACGCCACCCTCGACGACATGGACGAGCTTGGCGGACCGCTGTCCGGACACACCTGGGGTGAGCGGAACTCGCCGTCCTTCCGGCACCCCCTGAGCGCGGCGGTCCCGTTCCTGGCGCGTCTCCTCGACATCCCGCCGCAGCCGATCGCCGGCGACTCCAACATGCCCCGCGTCCAGGTCGGGGAGCACGGCGCGTCCGAGCGCCTCGCCGTGTCCCCAGGTCACGAGGCCGAAGGGTACCTGCACATGCCCATCGGCCAGAGCGGCCACCCCCTGTCGCCCCACTACCGGGACTCGCACCCCGCCTGGCTCGAAGGGAGGCCGGCGCCCTTCCTCCCCGGTCCGGCGGTGAACACGCTGGAGCTGCTCCCCGCCGCGCCCTGAGCCGGACGAAGGCGCGCTGGGAAACCATCTCGAGACCGGGAAGGACCGCAGACGACACCGAGGGTTGAATCATGCGTGCAATTTCCAGGGGCGTTCTCACCGCGTGGATGGGCGCCGAGGGTGCGCACACCGCTGCGGGGCAGGCGACGACGCCGGGCTTCAGCGCGGTGGAACACCCCGCATCGCTCACCCGCAAGGTTGCACTGCGCATAGGGGTGACGTCCACAGCTTCGAAGTCGCGGACCTGACGACCGCGCTGCTGGGGACGATCGCGGGTCATGGGCCGGCCACGTCCGTGTGACCGGGAGCAACTTCCGATCACCCGGAAGTTTGCTGTGAGGACTTTCTCGGGATACAATCGGGCCCCTGTAACCAGGACAAGAGAAACAGGAGGAGGATCACCATGTCACGGTCCGGGAAACTCGCCCTGTTGTGCTGCGCTCTCGCTGTGCTCGGGTTCGGATGCGCCAGCACACCCCACTCGATGAGCTTTCAATCCACTCCGATGTCACCCGATGGTTGGGTGGCGAAGGTCGACGAGTTCGTGATCATCGCGGACGCGTCCCAGTCGATGTCCGAGCCCCCGGGCAGGCGCGCCAACACGACGGTCGAGCGAGACCTGTTGGCGAGCATGAACCGGACCCTCCCCGAGCTCGGCTACTCCGGCGGGCTTCGCGTGTTCGGGCGCGGGAGCTGTCTGCCGCGGGGCAAGACCAACCTGATCGAGGGCATGGGCGCCTACAGGACAGGCGAGCTCGGCGATGCTGTCGCCCGTCTCAAGTGTGCGGGTGGCAAGAGCCCGCTCGACCTGGCGTTGCGGGCCACCGCCTCTGACCTGCACGGCACGGGAGGCCGCAAGGCTGTCGTGGTGGTCAGCGACGGCATGAACATGGGGGAGAGCGAGGTCGACGCCGCGACAGCTCTGAAGCAGAGGTTCGGCGACGACCTCTGCATCTACACCATCCAGATCGGCAACAACCGTGTCGGCGGAAAGCTGCTGGACAGGGTCGTCGGCGCCGGCGGCTGCGGGTTCGCGACCTCGGCGGCGTCACTGACCGGCAACGCGGAGATGACGAAGTTCGTCGAGGACGTGTTCGTCGAACGCGACAGCGACGGCGACGGTGTCCCCGACCGCCTCGACAAGTGTCCCGGCACCCCGAAGGGCGTCGCGGTCGATGCCGACGGGTGCCCGATGGACTCCGACGGCGACGGCGTGCCGGATTACCTCGACAAGTGCCCGGACACTCCACGGGGCGTGAGCGTCGACGCCGAGGGGTGCCCGATCGACTCCGACGGGGACGGCGTACCGGACTATCTCGACAAGTGCCCGGACACCCCGCGCGGCGTGACCGTGGACGCGGGCGGCTGCCCGGTGGACTCCGATGGCGACGGCGTGCCGGACTATCTCGACAAGTGCCCGGGCACCCCGCGCGGCGTGCCGGTCGACGCCAACGGTTGCCCGCCGGCCGGGATCAGCGTCCATGGCGAAGAGTGGTCGGTGCAGGGGAAGGTCCTCTTCGACGTCAACAAGGCGAACATCAAGGCCGAGGCTGGAGAAGTCCTCACCACCGTCGCCGAGTTCCTGAAGAAGAACCCGCAGTACCATGTCGAGATCGAGGGCCACACCGATTCCACCGGGACCATGGCGTGGAACATGAAGCTGTCCCAGATGCGGGCCGACTCGGTGAAGGCTTTCCTCGTCGACCACGGCGTCGCCGCCGGCCGGCTCACGACCAGGGGCCTCGGGCCCCATGAGCCGGTGGCCTCGAACGGCACGGCCGAGGGGCGGCAGCTGAATCGCCGCGTCGACTTCAAGCCGTCCGAGTGACCGGTCGACCGACAACTTGATGGGGCCCCTTACGGGGCCCCGTCGTCGACCGCTCGCCGGAACGACCGGGCAACGGAAGCGAGAGAACGGTCACCGTGAATGACACCATGGTGGAGCACTCGGCATCTTGCGCCTGGCGCTGGCGTGCCTTCTGAAGGTCGAGTGACCTCGTCTTTACGGCGCGATGCAGGTTCGTGGTCCTGGAGATGCCGTCGAACCGGCCCCCCGTCCTACCCGCCTGGGGGCGCGCCCCCGGGGGGGAACAGGCTGATGAGCACGTCCCGGAGGTGGTTGCGCCAGGTCGTCGGCGTGTGGCCTTCCGGAACCTCGATGTAGTCGACGGCGTGCCCGGCAGCGGATAGGGCCTGCCGGGTCGCCTGAGCCGTCGGGAGGTTGCAGGTGTCGTAGCGGCCCGCGAGGACGGCTGCCCGGAGCCTGTGGCCGCCGGTCCCGACGAGCCGTTCGAGGTCGGTGGGGCGTAGCCTGCGGCCCGGGATGAGCAGGCCGAGCCGACGGTACGGACCGGCGGGGTCGAGGGCGGCGTCGAGCGCGTCCTTGGCGCCGTAGGAGATGGCGAGGATCGCCCACCGGTCCTCCCGCGCGAGGACAGGGTAGCGGGAGGCGATCCACGACGGGACCTCGTGGTTCAGGAAGGCTCGCAGTGGTGGGCCCTCGTGATTGTCGGAATCGCCTCGTACATAGGACTGGAGGAACACCGCCACGATGGGCTCGATGGCGCGGTGGGCGATCAGCCAGTCCAGGGTCCCCGGCGCCTCGCCCTCTTCCGCGACCCGGGTGCCCGAGTGGAACACGGCGATCGGGCACGTCATGCCCTCGCGAAAGCCCGACGGCAAGTAGACGATCACCCTGCGCGGTCCGCCGAGGGCGCGGCTCGAGATCGTGCCCTCGGTGACGGTACCCGCGGGACGGGCGCGGGGCTCCTCGAGCTCGGGTGGCGGGACGTAGCCCGAGGTCGTGAACACCGAGTAGAGGTGGCCGCCCGCGAAGTCGGTATGCCGCGGGTTGTTGGGGTCCAGGTGGTAATCGGTCGCGCCCTCCACCACCAGGTACTCGATACGTGCGCCGGCTGCGACCCGCGCCTCGAGCCAGTACCAGTCGCTCGATCCGAGCCGCGACATGGTGCCGGCGGCCTCGTCGAAGAAGCTGTCGTCCGGCTGTCCGCCCCAGCCGGTGGCGTCGGACACGATGCGGGGCGGCCGGTCCCCGGCGCTCTTCACCAAGAACGTCACCGCGGCGTCGCCTCCGTCCTCGGGCTGGTGGATGAGCGGGGTGGTCCGGCGCCCTGCCTCCACATCGGCGACCACCGCCTCGAGCGAGCTGGCGTGCGACGTCGGCGGGGGTGGCGCGGGGCCGCACGACGCGGCCACGAGGGAGAGGGCCAGCACGCCGCCGGCCCCGCGACGAGCGGCGACGGCCGGCCTGCTCGGGAGCCGCGGCGAGGCACCTCCTGAGGTCACGCGGCCTCGGGGGTGATCATCGGTGTCCCTCCTCCGGCGGCGCGGCTCGCTCATCCCATCCTCGCAGTGCTCCCGGTGGCACGCCTCTGATTGTTGCACTGTCCAGGAGATGATCATCCGCGATTGCGATCAACCAGGCGAGAGCCGGCGGTCGTGGAGGTGCCATGGAGTTGTGCACGTGGTAGGCGATCCAGACGCTGGCCTGGAGCCCCGCCGCCCTCCCGCCACATGGACTCCTGCCGCCACACTGGCGCCAGTTTCAGCGCTGGAAAGCAATCCATCGAGCCATCCTGTGGCCGCGTTGCGGGGGATGGGCGTGGAGATCCCGGAAGGGACGCGGTAGAATCAAGAGCGAGCGCGGAAATTGCACTCTTTTCTTGCGAAGAAGGAGGAGATCACTATGCGGTTCGTTGTTCTGGGTCCGCCGGAGCGATGGGGTGTGGTGCGGCGCGCCGTGGGCACGTGGCTCGTGCTGGCGCTCACCCTTGGTACCGTCGTGGTGCCGGAGGCATGGGCCGCCGACTACTATGTGGACACCGGAGGGAACGACGGCAACACGGGAGACTCCGCGGCGGCGCCGTGGAAGACGCTCACCTACGCCCTCGGCCAGGTGAGCAGCGGCGACGTGGTCCACCTGGCCGCCGGTACCTACGATACCGGTGGCAACGGCGAGACCTTTCCCCTCGCCCTGGTGGACGGCGTCGCGATCGTCGGCGCCGGAGCCGGCTCGTCGATCCTCAGCGCGCCGGCCGCGGTGTTCTCCAACGACGACACGCCGCTGGGGCCGACGACGCGGCTCACCGGGGTCACCCTGCAGCACGACGCCGCGGCGGCCGAGCCGCTCATGGAGTTCGCGGTCGGCTCCGCGACCATGGCGCCGCAGATCGACCATGACGCCTTCGCCGGCGTCGCCGGCACCGACGACGAGGCGATCAGCTACTGGGACGCCTCCAGTGCGTCCGGCACCTTCACTCCCACCATCGACAACAACACCTTCACCGACCTGTACACCGGGACCTGGATGTACTCGCTGAGCGAGGGGACTGCGAATGACTTCTCGCCGACGATCACCAACAACACGTTCACCGGCTGCGACTGGCCGATCAACTACACGATGTCGGATAGCGCCGAGGGCACGGTCGGCGGCACGGTCCAGGGCAACACCTTCATCGGCACCAACGACGATGACATCTACATCAACTTCTACCCGACCGACTACGGGACTGGCCTCCTCTTCAACCCGACCATCACTCAAAACGACATGCAGTCCGGCGCCTCGACCAACGTGTACGCCTACGTGTCCGGGTACTCGTACTCGGGGAACGCGACCTTTTCGCCGACCATCACCAACAACACCATGGACGCCACGGACTACAACGTGGAGATGTACGGCTACTACGAGTACATGGATGGTGACTACACGGTGGCGCCCACGATCAGCGGCAACACGATGACGGGCGCCTCGTACGCAGCGGTGTCCCTCTATCTGAGCACGCTGTCCGTCTCCACCAGCAACCAGCGGAACGTCATCTCGCCGACGATCACCAACAACACCATCACCGCCAACGGGGGCGACGGCGTGGTCGTGGATCTCAGCGATTGGTCCTACGGCCAGCTCGAGGGGACCGCCACCATCAGCGGCAACAGCATCTCCGGGGCCTCCTACGGCATCGAATGGGAGATGAGCTACATGTCCGACGGCGACGGGATGGACTGGTCGATCATCATCTCCAACAACACGATCACCAGCCCGACGTCGGACGGCATCACCTTCTCCATGGAGAGCATGTCGTTCTCGGGATCGGGGATCTTCAACCTGACGGTGGACGGCAACACCGTCACCGACGCGGGGTCCTACGGTATCGACCTGTACCCCGCGTACAGCTGGTACAGCGACAACCAGGTGGTGGAGACGGTCCTGGTCCGGGGCAACACGGTGACCGGGTCCACGTACGACGGCATGTACCTGTACTTCTCCGACCAGACCTCGAACACTCTCGACGCCCGGGTCACGGACAACGTGCTCCAGGGCAACCAATCGGGCCTGGACATCACCTCCTACGACCTGGGAAGCAACGGCATCCGTATAGAGTGCAACATCTTCTCCGGGAATACACAGTACGGGGTTGACCAGGGGGGTGACGACCCACCGGCCGACTACGGCGGCGGCAACCTCTCCTCCACCGGCGGCAACATCTTCATGGACAACGGCACCTTCGACTTTTACAACGACCAATCCGAAACGGTCTCGGCTCAGTCGAACTGGTGGGGGACCACCGACACGGCGACCATCGAAGCGCACATCTATGACTACACCGACAACACCGGGGTGGGCGAGGTGGACTTTGCGAACCAGCTCTCGGCCGCGCCCACGGTGACCATGGCGGCGTCCCTCACCGACAGCGTGGTCAACGACGTGGTGCCCGCCGGGCCCTCCATCGGCGACACCCTGCTCTACACTGCGGTGGTGCAGCCGAGCGGGGACTGCGGTGACGCCAGCGTGAGCTTCACCGCACCCGTAGATCCGAACACGACGGTGGTCCCCGGCTCGGTGACCACGACCCGGGGTGGCGTGCTCTCCGACGACCCACCTACCGTGACGCTGGGGCTCATGGATGCGGGCAGCTCGGCGACGATCACCTGGGAGGTCATCGTCGACGGGGGCACGTCCGTCGAAACCCAGGGCACCGTGACGGCCGGCAAGACGGGAAGCACCCTCACCGACGACCCGAACGTGCCCGGAACCAGCGATCCGACGGTCACCGTGCTGGTGCTCGCGGACGCGGGGACCGTGCAGTTCGTGGCAGCCACCGCCAGCGTCGACGAGAGCGCGGGCACCATCACGCTCGAGGTCTCGCGCACCGGCGGCAGCGCCGGTCCGATCACCGTCGACTACGCCTCGGCCGACGGCACCGCCGTGGCCCCGGGTGACTACGGCGCGGTTTCCGGCCAGCTGAGTTGGACCGACGGCGACACTGCCGACAAGCAGATCGTGGTGCCCATCGTCGACGACTCCGACGTCGAGGGGAACGAGACCTTCACCGTGACCCTGAGCGACCTCGCGGCTGCCGCCTTCGTCGGCAGCCCGGCCACCGTGACCGTGACCATCCTCGACGACGAACAGGCGGCGGCGATCCCGACCCTGGGACAGTGGGGGCTGGGTCTCTTCGCAGGGCTCCTCCTCCTTCTGGGTGCGGGGATGCTGCGCCGCCGGCGGTTCGCTGCGACGGCGCTGGTGGTACTGGCGGCGTTCGCGGTGGCGGCTCCGGCCCTGGCAGGTAGTGGCAAGGCCCCGGCGAAGAAGGTCTACGTCACCACCCTGTCGTCACTCGAGGTCACGAGCAAGACGGCGGCGCTGAGCCTGGCCGATGGCACCCGTCTGGCGGTACCGGAAGGCCGCGTGGTGGTGCGCGAGGGCCACGTCAAGCGGATGAAGGGTGAGGCGAAGGTCGAGGCCAAGCGGCTCTCGGGTGAAGAGCGCAGGGCCGGGCGTCACGAGCGCAAGGAGGCGCGCGGCCGCCGCCTCGGTCTCGCCGAGCTGCAGCCTGGCACCCCGGCCCTGGTGACGGTCAGCTACGATCGCCACGACGGCAGCGTCAAGGACGTGAAGATCCTGACGTTCGCCACGCTCGACGAGGCGCGGGCCGAGCTGGCCCGCAAGGAGGCCGGCAGGAAGCACCCCCGCGAGTAGCGGGGCCTGACGACACTCGCACGCATCACGGCCGCCCCGGCTCGCCGGGGCGGCCTTTCCTTTCCGGGAAGGTGTACTCTTCAGCGATGATCCGCAGGTTCTCGTCTGTCGTCGTTCTGCTCGCGCTGGCCGCCGTCTCGGGGTGCCGGGGGGGCCACCCCAACGTGCTGCTGGTGACCTTCGACACCACCCGCTGGGACCATGTCGGCTACGCCAACGGCCACCAGGGCGTCACCCCCATGCTCGACGCGCTCGCGAAGCGGGGGACGTGGTTCTCCACCTGTGTCACCCCGCAGCCGCTCACCCTTCCCTCGCACGCCAGCATCATGACCGGCCTCTACCCCTTCCACCACGGGGTCCGCAACAACGGCACCTACATCGTCCCCGACCGCGACGTGACCCTGGCCGAGCGCTTCCAGGCTGCCGGCTACGCCACCCACGCGGTGGTCTCGGCGTTCGTGCTCGACAGCCGCTTCGGCCTCGACCAGGGCTTCGACGGCTACGACGACGACCTCTCCGGCGGGCCCAAGCAGAAGATGTTCATGTTCAAGGAGATCAAGGCCGAGCAGACGGCCGCCCGGGCCGTCGAGTGGCTGAAGGGAGGGCGCGACAAGGACCGGCCCTTCTTCCTGTGGGTACATTTCTTCGACCCCCATGCCGACTACGAGCCGCCGCCGGAGTGGGCGGCGAAGTTCCCCGGCGACCCCTACACCGGCGAGATCGCCTACGCCGACCACTCCCTGGGGTACATCCTCAAGGAGCTGGACGACGAGCATCTCCTGGAGGGCACGGTGGTCGCCTTCACGGGGGACCACGGCGACGGCCTCGGCGAGCACGGCGAGAACACCCACAGCCTGTTCATCTACGAGTCCACGACGCGGGTGCCGTTGCTCTTCGCGGGCCCCGGCGTGCCCAAGGGCAAGCGTGTGGACGAGCTGGTGCGCACCATCGACATCGCCCCCACGCTGCTGCGGCTGGCCGGGCTCGAGGCCGCGGACGAGGTGGACGGCGCCTCGCTGGTGCCGGTGTGGAGAGGGTCACCCGGACCAGCGCACCGTCTACCTGGAGACGTTCGTCCCGCGTCTCAACTTCGGCTGGTCCGAGCTGCGCGGCATGCGGGACGCCACCCACAAGGTGATCCTCGCGCCGCGGCCCGAAGCCTACGACCTCGCCGCCGACCCGGGCGAGAGCCGCAATCTGACGGACGGTGCGGGGGAGATGCCGGCGCGGGACCGCGAGCTGATGGCGCAGCTGAGCTCGATCGTGGCGGCCGATCCCTTCACGCACGGTGAGCAGCAGCAGGGGGAGCTCGACCAGGAGACGCGGCGCAAGTTGGCGGCGCTGGGCTACACGTGGGGCGCGGCGAGCGCCGCCGAGGGGGAGCTCCCGGACCCCAAGGACCGCATCCAGTTCTGGGAGCGCTTCCAGGCCGCCCAGAGCCTCATCCGCGATCAGCGCTACGACGAGGCGCGGAGGGCCGCCGAGAGCCTGCTCGAGGAGGACCCGGGCAACGTCGTGGCCATGGGCTCGCTGGCCACCGTGCTCATGCACCTCGAGGAGTACGGAAGGGCTTTGGGGGTGTACCAGCGAATGATGGAGCTCGACCCCCACCGCGACGCCGCATATCTGGGCGCCGCCAAGGCACTCTCCAAGCTCGGCCGCTGGCAGGAGGGCGAGGCCGCCGTGCAGAGGCTGCTGGCCATCCAGCCCGAGAACGTCGAGGCCTACACCGTGCTGGGAGACCTCTGCCTCGACCGCGACGACTTCCAGACGGCGGAGAGCTGGTTCCGCAAGGCGCTGGAGCTGGATGTGAACTCCTCCCTCGCGGCGTCGGGCCTCGGTAACTGCCTCAACCGGGCCGGCAAGCTCACCGAGGCGCGCGACCTTTTGGCGACCTACCACCGCAAGGACCCCACGAGCCACGCCGTCACCTACAACCTGGCGGTCGTGAGCGAGCGCATGGGCGACCAACGGGCGGCCCTCGCGCTGTATCAGCAGGCGATCAAGCTGGATCCCGAGCACTCCATGACGTGGAACAACCTCGGGTCGCTGCTGTCCAAGACCGGTAACCAGCGGGAGGCGATCCGCTGCGTCGCCAAGGCGCACCAGCTCGATCCCGACAACGTCGAGGCCACTTACAACCTGGGCGCCTTGCTCGCCCAGGGGGGACACCCCGAGCAGGCGCTGCCCCTCGTGGAGGAGGCGCTCCGGGCGCGCCCCGACCTGGTCCAGGCGGCGGTGATGCGGGGCCGCATTCTGGAGCAGCTCGGCAGGCCGCGAGAGGCCCTGGAGCAGTGGCGGAGAATGGGCGGGAGCAACCCCGGCGCCCTCCTGCAGGTGGCTCGTCTCGAGCTCAAGCTGGGTGACCGCAAGGCGGCGCAGGGCGCCCTCGACCGGGCGCTGACGCTCGGTGGCGACAAGGCGCGCCAGGCGGCGGCGCGGGACCCCGGGCTGCGGGCGCTGATGGGTGGCTCCGCCGCGTCGGAACCGGGCGCCTAGCTCCACGACCCGAGTGCCCGCTTCAATCAGGCTGTGCGCGTCCACGTCCCATAGGATGAGGCCAGCGGCAGCGGACAGCGACGGCATCCGCATTCATTGACAGCGTTGAGCGCTGCGCCCGCGCAGGATGGAGCGGCCTTCTGGCGGCTGGGCCCGTCCTGGAGCAGCCGCTGGCGGGCGCCAGACCGCGGGCGAGGGCGTCGCGGCTGGCCTCCATGCGACGAGCGAGGGCAGGGTTGCCCTGCGCCCGGCCCGGCGCGGCAATCTCCTGGGTCCAGACCACCACCACCGCCCCGGCGGCGAGGTGGAGGTGGAGGTGATCCCAGACCGGCTCCTCGAAGCATGCACTCAGCAGGAAGCAGGTGATGACCACCGCGAGGCCCCGTGCGGCGCGATGCAAGGTCATGGCGCCATCCTACCCATGTTCGCGTGCCGCTCCTGCGTCGTGGGGGCACCACACAGGGCGGACACTGCTGGCGTCGCTTCGTCGTGCACGGATCTAGGTGGCCGGTTTCCGATGGGTGAGGAACTCGGTGATCTTGTCTGCGGGCATCGGCCGGCTGATGAGGTATCCCTGGATCAGGTCGCAGCCCTCGTCGACCAGGAAGGAGAGCTGCTCCTCCAGCTCCACACCCTCTGCCACGGTGGCCAGGTCGAGGGCCTTGGCGAGGGCGATCACGGCCCTGGTGATGGCTGCGTTGTTCGTGTCGACGCCGAGGTCGCTGATGAAGGAACGATCGATCTTCAGGGCGTCCAGCGGGAACCGCTTCAGGTAGGCCATCGAGGAGTAACCGGTTCCGAAGTCGTCCACCGACAGGGTCAGTCCGACCTCCTTGAGCTCGCGGAGCGTCCGCCTGGTCTCGTTCACGTCACGCGTCAGCGTGCCCTCGGTGATCTCGAACTCGAGATACTGGCCGGCCAGGGATGTGGCGTCCAGGGCCCGGCGCACGGTGGCGACCAGATCATTCTGTGAAAGCTGCTGACTGGTGATGTTCACGGACACGCGCACCGGTGGGAGTCCAGCGTCCTGCCACGCCTTCGCCTGCTCACAGGCTTTCACGATCACCCATTCACCCAGGGGAACGATCAGCCCGGTCTCCTCCGCGATGCCGATGAACGCCAACGGAGGGATCAGCCCTCTCTCCGGGTGCTGCCAACGAACGAGCGCCTCGAGGCCGACCACCTTGCGCGTCACGGCCTCGACCAGGGGCTGGAAGTGCAGCACCAGCTGTTCTCGGTCCAGGGCCGTCCTGAGATCGGACTCCAGGGCGAGCCGATCCAGCATGCGGGCGTTCATCTCCTTGGAGAAGAACCTGTAGGTGTTCCTGCCATCCTCCTTGGCGGCATACATGGCGATGTCCGCGTTTCTGAGGAGTCCGTCGACGTCCTTCCCGTCATCCGGGAACGTCGCGATCCCCATGCTGCCGGTCACCACGTACTCCCGGTCGTGGATCGTGAGCGGCCGGGACAGCGCGTCCTTGATCCGTTTCGCCACTCTGGCCGCAGCGTCGGTCCGGCTGAGCCCGGTGAGCATGATGGTGAACTCGTCGCCACCGAGCCGCGCCAGCGACGTCGAGACCGAGGTCTCGGCGTCCACCTTGGCCACGATGTCCGTACCTCGAACGATCCGGGTCAGGGCTTTGGCGACGCCTCTCAGGACGGTGTCGCCCGCGGTGTGGCCGAGGGTGTCGTTGATCCGCTTGAAGTGATCCAGGTCCAGGTAGATCAGCGCCATCTTGGTGCCGACGCGGCGAGCGGCCGATATCGCATCGACCGCCTGTTCCTTGAATCGTTCCCGGTTGGGCAGTCCGGTCAGGGCATCGTGGTAGGCGAGCATCCGTATCTGCGACTCCGCCCTCTCGCGCTCGGAGATGTCCTGCACGGTGCCGCGCACCCGGATGGGCCGTCCCGCGTCGTCCGCCACCGGCTCGGCCAGGTCGTGCACGAAGCACTCCCGTCCGTCCGGGCGGGTGATCCGGTAGTCGATGCTGTAGGCCTGGTTGTCGCGCAGGGCCTGGGCGACGGTGCCGGCGACCCTCTGGTAGTCCGCCGGGTGGAGCAGCTTCAGGAACCTGTCGCGGACGATGTCCGCCTCGTGGGGAGGCAGGCCGTAGATCCGGCACGCCTCCTCGGAAAGATGCAGGCGGTTGGTCTCGATGTCCCAGTCCCAGCTCCCGATGCGGGCGGCGCGCTGCACCCGGGTCAGACGGTCCTCGCTGTCGCGCAGCGCAAGGAGGGCCTGCCGGGACCGCAGCAGGTGGAGCACCCGGTGGGTCAGGACCGGACCATTGACGGGCGTGGTGATGAAGTCGGTCGCGCCCACGTCATAGGCGCGACGGATGGATTCGACGTCGTCGGCGCTCGTGAGCATCACGATGGTCGCACCGTCGCCGCCGGGCCGCTCTCGCAGGCTCGAGCAGAGCCCGAAGGCATCGGTGCCATTCCCGAGCCCGCTGATGAGGACCACGTCGGGTTGGAGACGTGCGAATGCCTCCAGTGCTTGGCTGTGGGTGCTGACTTGCTCGACGCTGACGCCGGCGTCCCCGAGGGACTCTCGCATCAACTGGAGCACCGTCGTGTCGTCGTCGACGACGAGCACGACGCGATGGGCTCTCGGATCTTGACTGTTCGCCATGTGTCGCTCTCGCAGGCTCTGTCTTGCCTCTCAAGTGTACAGGTCCGCCATCGATGCGCCGGCTCGGCTGTCACCTGCCACGTTCCGCGGCCAACTGGTCCGGCCCGAGGCCCCAACCGCGGGCCGTGCGACGCTTCCTACCATTCTCTCTCAGCCCGGCGCCGCGGTCGCGGGTCATCGGCGCCCATACCACCGCCGCCGCCTGGCTGGTGGAGGCCAAGCAGAGCGTGGTCGAGAACACGGCGCCGGTTCTCATGACCCTCTTCACCCCCCTCTTCACCCTCGTGCTGCTGGCGTTCCTGGTTGCCACCGCCTGGACGGGGAGCGGTGTGGCCGCGGAGCGGGACGTGCTCATCGGCTTCGACCTGCTGCTCGTCGTGGTGGTGGGCCTGATCCTGTACGCCATCTCGGCCCGGGGCCCCGAGAAGGAGCCGGGGATCTTCGACGGCCTGCAGCTCCTCCTCATTGTGTGCGCCCTGCTCGTGGACGCCGTCGCCCTGTGGGCCATCGCCGCCCGGATCTCCGAGTTCGGCTTCAGCCCCAACAAGGTCGCGGCCCTGGGCGAGAACCTCGCCCTCCTGGTGAATCTCGCCTGGTCGGCCGTGCTCTGCGGGCGATTCCTCGCCCGGCGGGTCGCGTTCGCGCCGCTGGAGCGATGGCAGACGGCCTGCCTCCCCGTCTACGCACTGTGGGCGTGGGTGGTGGTCGTGGTCTTCCCGCCGGTGTTCGGGTTCCGGTGAGCGCGGGCCGGTCGCGCGCGCCGTGGACGTGGTCGCCGAGCGCTGATCGTCGCCTCTGATCGCTGCCGCCGTCGACGGTCTTACGCCAAGGTGCTCACGGGGACCCCGACCCACCCGCCTGACGGGAGGGCTGGCCGCCGCGGCCTACTGCTGGAACTGGTACGCGCCGTCCCAGGACCCGGCGAAGGTCCTGGCCTTGAACAACCAGGCGCCGCGACCGGCGAGGTCGCCGCTGCCGATGATCAGGTCGTTCGTCCCCGGGACGATGGCCATCGTCGTGGTGGCCAGCATGGAGCCGCCCTCCCTGCCCGGGATCAGCACCTGCCCGATGAGGTTGCCGAGCACGTTGAAGACCATGACCTTCCCTGCGCCGAAGCACGCAACGTAGACGTTGTCGTCGTTGTCGATCATGGCCGAGTCGGGTCCGCCGAAGCCGTTGAAACGATACGGAATCAGGTGACCGTACATGCTCAGGGTGATGCCGTCGGCGCCCAGGGCGAGTCGGTGGAGCTGCTGGTGGAAGGTCTCGGTGACCCACAGGGTCTTCCCGTTCCTGCTCAGCGCGATCCCGTTGGGCGAAGCCAGGTTCTTCAGCACGGGGGTGATCGTCTTGAAGTCGGGAGACACGTAGTAGACGCCGCCGTCCGCGGTGTTGTCGACGTCCGTGTAGTCCTTGAAGTCCGTGAAGTAGAACCCGCCCGCATCGTCGAACACCATGTCGTCTGGGGTGTAGCGGCCGGGGGGCACGATGACCTCGACGTCGGAGCCGTCGGGCTGCATGGCGATGATCCGCCCCGTGGTGTCGCCGCCATACCCTTGTTGTTCGCCGAGGTCGCAGAGGAACAGCCTCCCATCCTTGTGGATCTTCACCGTGCCGAATCGGCTCGTGGAGGGCCCATACACGGTCGTCAGCTCGTCGTACGGGGGAGCAGACTTGAGCACGCTGCCGCTGCCCACGATGACCAGGAAGAGGTTGCGGTCGCGATCGAAGATCAACCCTTCCGGGCCCACCGGTTCGTCCGTGACCTTGAGCCACCTCTCCGCCACGACCGTCTGCACGTCGTGGGTCCCGGTCAGGGGGACCAGGCTCTTCGACTCGCCGGAGTACGTCAGTGCCGGGGGCGTGACAGATTGTGCGGCGACCCCCACCTGCGCAACCGGCACCATGGCCGCGAGAAGAACGAGCGTCGGCAGGCCCGGACAACGACGGCCGGCGCGTTCCGCGATGGTGATTCGTTGCTTCACGAAGGTTCCTCCCTGGCTCGTGTGCCGGCCTCCGAGCGTCTCGTGTCCTCAACCGATTGTGTGTTTCCCGGACTCTTCCGTTCCTGGCGGGCGATCGTATTGGAGCCCGTGGCCGGAATCAAACCGGCGCGGCGCTGCCGCCGGTTCGTGTCGCGGCCGATCGGCCGCATCGGGGGTCGCGGCGGCTCGGGTCACGCGCTCATCCGATCCGCCGGCTCGCGGCAGGTCCCACAGCGGCGAGCGTCGGGTGCGACCGGCTCACACATCCGCGGGTGGGTCGGGACCCATGGCGGTCCTCGCGCCTCGACACGCGACGACGGACGCAGCACAGAGTGAGCTGGACGGGCCCGAGCGGGCGGCTGCGGAGGCGGGTCCGGATCCGGCCCTGCAGCGTGCCGCCGATGGTCCCCGGGATGGCCGCGAGCTCAAGCACCGAGGATCCGAAGCGGAACCAGGCGAGGCTGCTGAAGACGGCGGCTCCGATGAGGCACAGCCCGAGCGCGGCGAAGAGCATGGCCACCTTGAACATCTCGGTTCTCTCGGGGACGTCCCGGAGTGCCCCGACAAGCACCCACATGGAGCCGTTCCAGAGGATGGCCATCACCCACAGCACGGCTGCCCTGCCCCCGGCGTGGCCGCGAATCGTACCCTGGGCCCAATCTCTCCGCCTCATCCATGGCACGTCGGGGGACGCAGCACTGAGATCCCTGCCGTGCATGCTTGACGTCCACCACTCTGACCCAACAGGATCACGCACCCAAGCTGGCCCTGCAGGGCGACACGGGCTGTCCTCGTTCTGCTGTGCGCTCTGGACACAGCACACGATACCACCAAGGTGCCGCGCGTCGTCCTGTTGTGGCGTCGTGGGTGCTGCCGGAGCGACGGATCACGACGGGATCTCGGGGGGCATCGAATCCAGCAGGAGAGCGGTGCTGCAACGAGCATGGGTCCACGCGGTCCCGCGGCGTGCCTCTCAGAGGACGAGGACAGGGCGCCGTGATCCCTCGAGAGATGTGCCGTTCCCGGTGCGGGGACGGCACCGCAGGGGAAGGCGCATACGCGGAAGCGAGGGGGCCCCGGCGAGTGGTCGCCGGGGCCCATCCAGTTGTCAATTGACGGGGATCACGCCAGGTCGAAGCGGTCCAGGTTCATGACCTTGTCCCACGCCGCCACGAAGTCCTTCACGAACTTCTCCTTCGAGTCGTCACACGCGTAGACCTCGGCGAGGGCTCGGAGCTGGGAGTTGGAACCGAAGACCAGGTCCACGCGGGTGCCGGTCCACCTGAGGTCGCCGGTGGCGCGATCGGTCCCCTCGTACACGCCCTCGGTGCCCGACGGCTTCCACTCCGTGCCCATGTCGAGCAGGTTGACGAAGAAGTCGTTGGTCAGGGCCCCGGGGCGATCGGTGAAGACCCCGTGCTCGGACTGGCCGTGGTTGGCGCCGAGGACGCGCAGGCCACCGACGAGCACCGTCATCTCGGGCGCGGTCAGCGTCAGGAGCTGCGCGCGATCGACGAGCAGGTGCTCCGCCGGACGGCTGAAGCCGTCGGCGAGGTAGTTGCGGAAGCCGTCCGCCTTGAGCTCGAGGGGTGCGAAGGCGTCGGCGTCGGTCTGCTCCTCGGATGCATCGGTGCGCCCCGGAGCGAAGGGAACCTCCACCTTGACACCGGCGTCGCGCGCGGCCTTCTCGACGGCGGCGCAGCCCCCCAGGACGATGAGGTCGGCGAGGGAGATCTTTTTGTTGCCGGACTGAGAGCTGTTGAAGTCCTGCTGGATCTTCTCCAGGATGGTGAGCACCTCCGCCAGCTGGGCCGGCTGGTTCACCGCCCAGTCCTTCTGGGGCGCGAGGCGGATACGGGCGCCGTTGGCCCCGCCGCGCTTGTCGGAGTTTCGAAACGACGACGACGCCGCCCAGGCGGTCGAGACGAGTTGCGGGATCGACAGCCCCGACTCGAGGATCTTCCCCTTGAGCGCGGTGATGTCCTTCGTTCCGATCAGCTCATGGTCGACTGCGGGGATGGGATCCTGCCAGATCAGCTCCTCCTTCGGAACCTCCGGACCCAGGTAGCGGGAGACGGGTCCCATGTCGCGGTGGGTGAGCTTGAACCACGCCCGGGCGAAGGCGTCCGCGAACTCCTCCGGATTGGCGTGGAAGTGCCGCGCGATGGGCTCGTAGATCGGGTCCATTCGCATCGACATGTCCGCCGTGGTCATCATGGGCGGGTGCTTCTTCGACGGGTCATGCGCGTCCGGGGCCATGTCCTTTTCGGGGACGTCCTTCGCCTGCCACTGCCACGCGCCTGCAGGGCTCTTCACCAGCTCCCACTCGTAGCCGAAGAGGGTGTCGAGGTAGCCCATGTCCCACGTGATCGGGTTCGGGGTCCACGCCCCCTCGAGGCCGCTGGTGATCGCGTCATGCCCCTTGCCGCTGCCGAAGCTGCCCTTCCAGCCGAGGCCCTGCTCCTCGAGGGGAGCGCCCTCGGGCTCGCGACCGACGTACTGATCCGCGGGGGCCGCCCCATGGCACTTGCCGAAGGTGTGGCCGCCGGCGGTGAGCGCCACGGTCTCGTAGTCGTTCATGGCCATCCGCGCGAAGGTCTCCCGCACGTCACGGCCCGAGGCGACCGGATCGGGCTCGCCGTTCGGCCCCTCCGGGTTCACGTAGATCAGGCCCATCTGCACCGCGCCGTAGGGGTTCTCCAGCACCCGATCGCCGTGGTAGCGCTCGTCGCCGAGCCACGTGCTCTCGGTTCCCCAGTCGACGTCCTCCTCCGGCTCCCAGATGTCCTCGCGTCCGCCGCCGAAGCCGAAGGTCTCGAAGCCCATGGACTCCAGGGCGCAGTTGCCGGCGAGGACCAGGAGGTCGGCCCACGAGATCTTGCGGCCGTACTTCTGCTTGATGGGCCACAGCAGCCGCCGGGCCTTGTCGAGGTTGGCGTTGTCCGGCCAGCTGTTGAGCGGCGCGAAACGCTGGTTGCCGGAGGACGCGCCACCCCGGCCGTCGCTGATCCGGTATGTGCCGGCAGCGTGCCACGCCATCCGGATGAACAGTCCCCCGTAGTGACCGTAGTCTGCCGGCCACCAGTCCTGGGACGTGGTCATCAGCTCGTGGAGGTCCTTCTTCACGGCCGCGAGGTCGAGGCTCTTGAACTCCTCGGCGTAGTTGAAGTCTCCGCCCATGGGATCCCCCGCGGGCGGGTTCTGGTGGAGGATCTTGAGGTTGAGCTGATCCGGCCACCAGTCTCGGTTGGTCATCGGTCTGGAGTGTCGTCCGCCCGTCACCGGGCATTTGTTCGTTTCGTCTGACATGTCGGCGCTCCTCATGATTGGTGGGGTTTGTGATCGTGCGTCCGGGCGGCCTCTCCGTCGTTGATGGTCGGGTCACCACCCGGTACGGGGGACGCGTCATCTTGGGTTCGCGACTGCTTCGGGGTCCGGTCGAGGCAGGAGGGGCAATGGCCCCAGTAGACCACCTCGGCCTCGTCGACCTCGTAGCCCGCATCGTCGGAGGGGGTCAGGCACGGCGCGGCGCCCACGGCGCAGTCCACATCCACCATCCGGCCGCAGACGCGGCAGATCAGGTGGTGGTGGTTGTCGCCGGTCCGGTCCTCGTAGCGCGCCGGCGACCCGGCGGGCTGGATGCGCCGGACGAGTCCCTTGTCTGCCAAGACAGCAAGGGCGTCATATACCGCCTGGCGGGAGATGACGCCGATCTCGGCGCGGACCAGCTGGGCGATGTCGTCCGCCGTGCCGTGCGGTTGACGGGACACGGCCGCCAGCACGGCCACGCGCTGGGCCGTGACCTGGAGTCCGTGACGGTGGAGTAGATCGGCTGCATTGTCGTGCATGAGATTAGAGTAAGTCAAATTTTGGATCTTGTCAAGTTTTCTGGTGCACCCCCTCTTTGTGAGGGGAGGTGGAGGCTGCCAGGCGACGTCGATCCCAGACGGAGGTGCCGCCCGTCACAGCTCGCACAGATCTGTCCGGAGCCCGGGGCTCACAGCGTCAGAGAGGTGACCGATCGCACTGTGACAGCGTCAAGAAGGGAACCGTCGAGCTGACTGCTTCGCTCCAGGGGCTCAGGTCTCAGACGGAGATGTGTCGGTTCTTCGTCTCTTTTTCCCCGCTTGCTGGCCATGGACAGAACCACGATTCGTTCAGACGTCGACGCCCGACGGTGACCCCACGGCATCACCGGTATGGCAGTCCCCGGGGGCCTTGCACGGTGACATACCCTCTGCACATGCAACCATCTGCTCCGAACCCACGACCTCCCCTGGAGCACGATCCGCTGAGCTCATATCGGGGATTGGTCGAGCCGAACTCGGGACGCCTAATCTCGAAACAGCTGCCCGTTCCATAGCTCATGTCCAAGTAATGGCGGTCCGCAACCCGCCAACCGTTCGTGAGATCGAAGTCGAAGAGCACTTCGTTCCGCCTCCACGACTCATGTTCGCTGCAGCGGTGCTCCAGGCTGGCTGTGAGCTCCTCTGTTATCTCGACGGGGGTGAAAGTCACAGGATCTCCAATGGATCGATCGCTGCGGCCGACCCAGTTCTCGACCTCGACTGTTCCCACAGTCCGTCGCATCCCGGAAATCTCCGGGGGCAGCTCTGCGAGGATCCCGATCGGAGCCCAGTCGATGACGGTGGCATCGATGGTGCGTGACCCAAAGTGGAAGCGCACGGATCCTGGCCTCCGGCTCAGGAACTTCTCCCCCAGGATACTCACCCGCTGTCCGGGTTGGATCTCTTTCGGGAACACGGAGAAGATCTTCGGATCCAGGAGGGACTCATCGATCGGAATTCTCAGCTGGACTGCTGCCACTGAGGTTCCTCGAGGCGTACGAACGCCGACTCGCCCCTCGATAACGCCGCCCTCGAGCGTGCTCGGCACCTCTCGCCTGGCGATGTCATTGATATCGGCAGGAACCCTCGCCTGAATGGCGACCGAGGAATACGAGATTATGGGCAGGTCGGTGCTGACATCACCGATCTTCAACCACACCGTGCCCATTTCCTCACCACGTCTTCTCAAGTCTTCACCGACAATTCCGAGGTTGTTTTCTCCTGGTGTTATGGGAGAGCTCACCGATGTAATATGCGGCAACCCTTCCAACGTGATGGGTTTCTTGATAGCACTTCCAAGGGGACCGGCAGATGCTGCTGGAGCTCTCGCCTGCGCGCGTGCTGGTAGCTGCGACAACTGGCGCTGGTGCATTTGAGTTGCCTGCTGATTGAGCTGGGTCAGGTCCTGTTTCTGCTTCCTCGCCAACTGCTGTCTCCTCTCGTCCACCTCGCGTCGAGCCTCAGCTTCCGCCGCCGTTTTCGCATCCTGCAGGAGCCTGTTTTCCTTAGTGGTGTACTGTGGTTTGGCGAGCTCATTGATCAGTTCTTTCTCCTCCGACGGCGTAAGCTTCGTGTTGTCTAGGAGCTCGTTGTACTGCTTCAGTGTCCGGCACTGCATGATGTTCTGCAGTAGATTGTTGACCTTCGAGCTCTTCGGTGACTGGGTTGAAGCCCTCGTCTTTCTCTGAGTTGATGACGAGCCAAGGGTTTGATGTTGCGGATCCTCGCCTGGGGCCGCAAGGCTTTCGTTCTCCGAGAAAAGCAACACTCCAACTGAGAGAATCAACACGATGCCAATCAGCATCTTGATTCTTGTTGTATTTCCATTCTCTCGCTCTTTCATTGGATCTTCCTCCAACGGTTGGTGATCCGGAGCACAGGCCCTCCTCAGCGGAAGAGCACGAAGCCCGGCACGGTGCAGTCGACGATTTTCTCCGTCTCGCCAGCCTGGATCGTCGCCCGACAGGAGTTGTTGAAGTTGTTGGTCTCCCTGCACCCGGCGCCCCGCGCCTCGATGCGGACCGTGTAGGTGGCATCCTCACCGGCGGTGCCGTCGACGACGGTCGCCCCCACAGGCCCCACCTCGGTCTCACCGTCGAGGCGCGGCACGATGCCTCGCTCCACGGTGGTCCCGCCCGGAACAGCCTCACTTTCGTCGATCAGGTAGTGGATAAAGGTCTCACACGGCTCCGAGCAGCGATTCTTGATCCAGACGTCGACCTGCGTATCGCCGTCCGTACGACGCCGTAAGCGCACCCGCGTGAGCTGCAGGTCGGTGCCCGGACAGCCCGAAGCGCGATAGCGCACAGTTGCCTGGTTGTTGGCCTCGTTCCCCTCCGGGATCTGTTTCATGGAGTCGATGGTGAGGCGGTACTCCCGCTCGCGCCCGGCGGGCACGGTGTCCTCGAAGGTGCGGACTGCCGCAGCCTCGATGGCTCGGTGCGCGGGGTCGTAGGTGAGGTCGGCGATTCCCGCTTCCTGCAGGAGCGTGAAGCTGCGCACCGCCTTTCTCGTTGACATGGCTCCGGGCAAGCCCACGGCCCGCCACGCCACCGCGATCTTGAACGGTCCCGTCGACACCCGCGTGGTCGCGCGCAGGCCCACCCGCGCCGTCAGGCGGATGCGATGGCTGCCGTCGGGCAGCACCGACGCCACCTCCGCCGTGAATGACGCGATCTGGAGGTCCGGCGCCACCTTCTTGGCCGCCCTGGACGGCTCCGCTCCGGCTCCTACGGCCGCAGCCAGAACGGCGGCCGTCGCGATGGCAGCTCGTGTCCGATTCCGCATGAGGTCCTCCTCTCCAGTTCGGTCAGTGCCGGCACTCGAACGAGCGGCTCGTTTCGTCGTCACCGAGCTCTACCACGCACTCGTTGTTGCCGGAGTTCGTGTCGCGGCAGGGCCCGCTGTCCACCGCGACCCAGACGCGCATGTGGCGGCTCGCCACCATGGTCCCCACCGGCCCGATCTCCTCTTCGCCGCCGATGCGGCTCGAGATGTGCTGCGTGATGCCGCCGGCGCCGGTGTCGAGGGGGAAGTAGCCGTACGAGATCTCCCCCTCGCAGGTGCCGCTGCAGCGGTTCCGCACCCACACGTTGACCGAGCCATGGACGCGCACCCTCGTAAGCTCCAGGTCGACCCCGCTGCAGACGGTCGGCTCCCACGTGGTTGTGGCCTGGTTGTTGCTCTCGTTTCCCTCGTCCACCTGATCCAGCGAGTCGATGGTGACGCGGTACTCACGGCTGGAGCCGGAGGGCACCGCGTCGTCGAACGTGCGGGTCTCGAGGGCGAGGGCGCGTGACCTGCCGCTCGTGCTCATCCCGCTCACCCCCGCATCGCGGAGGGGGCTGTACACCGCGAAGGAGGGTTTGACCCTGCGGGGGGTGGCCCGCACGGGACGCCACTCCGTCTTGATCTTGAACGGACCGACGGAAGCGGCGCTCACGGCGCTGAGCTGCACCTTGACGGTCAGACGTACCAGGTTGGTTCCGTCGCGGCGGACGCCCGTCCTGGCGACGGTGAACGACTGCACCGCGAGATCGGGCTTCACGCGCATCAGTTCCGGCGGCTCCTCTGGACCTGAGGGGGGCCGGCCCAGGCGGCGGCCGCAGCTAGAGTGAGCCCCAGCAGGGGAGCACCGGCGCGGGTCAGACGAAACGGGGTCTTGCTCTTCATGTGAGCCTCCTTTTCGGTGTCCGGCTCTCGGCCACCCGGCGGCCCGGAGACCGCACAACGGCAGGGAGGAGGAGAGAGCCATTCGGTTCTGCAACTCACCGCCCCCAGGATGGAGCCGCTGGGTGGAGCAATGCGGCGAGCCTGACGGGATCGGCACCGGGGCGGGGCGTGAGGGCCACCGGCTCGACGGCGCCGGTCGCGGCCGAGGACGTGCCCCAGTGCAGGTTGAACGATGCCAGGAGGGCCCGGCGAAAGGGCGGGTCGGGTATTCCCTCGATTCGGTGTCGGCTCCAGTCTCCCGACAGCTGCAGCGCTGCGGCGCTGCCGAGGGCCGGCGGCGCCCGCGAGACCACCATCTGGAGCTGCTCGGTGGTGCTGGCACCGCCGCCGTAGCCGCCCTCGGTGCGGCTGTACGCTGCTCGCGGCTGGAAGCTGAGCCCGGTCCCCGGCACGGTCCAGCTCGGCTGCAGGGAGAGCTGCCGCATTTCGGTCGCCACCGCCGGCGCTCCGGTCTCCATGCGCGTCCAGGAGGCGGTCCCGTTGAGTTTGATGGTTGTGGTGAGGGGCCCTCCGGCGGAGAGCGTCACCGAGGATGTGGACTGGTCGAGGGCGGGAGTGACCTCGTCCTGGCGCTCGATCCAGGAGAGCGTCTGGCTCAGGTACGCGCCCCCGAGGCTCTCCGAGAACGACGCGGAGAGCCCGCGAGTGCGGACGTCGGTGGCCGGCAGGAGGTTCTCTTCGTCGGCATCGCCGGTGACACGCCCGAGGTCTCCGGAGAGGTTGAGGTTCACGTGCGATCCGATGCTCGTGGTGAAGGTCACGTGGGCGGCGTTCTCACGCGCCGAGGGTCCGCTGGCGCCCGAGGTCTCGCCGCCGCGGAGATGCCGGAGCTGAACCGCCACCGAGCGGCTGCCGAAGCTCTTGCGGAGCTGCAGCTCGGCGCCAGCCCGGTCGGCGTTGGTGGCGGGCGTGAAACCCGGGTTGGCGGGGTTGACGAACTGCGCCTCGGTGTAGCGCAGGTTGAGGGCATAGCCGAAGGTGCCGGAGTCCCCTTCCAGGCCGAGGAGGTAGGCGTCTCCCTCGCGTTCCTCCTCGGGCTGGTCGGGTGAGGACTGCGTCAGCTCGCCGCGGGCCCCTTCGAAGGTGACGTGCAGGGCCGGCGACAGGGGGACCACCCCGTACACACCAGTCATCGTTCCCGTCTCGCCCTGGGAGTAGGCGCCGGCGGCGACCTCGGTGCGGATGTTGATCAGCCGCAGGACGAGACCGGAGCTGGTCGTCGGCGTCTCCACACCCCATGCCTCGACCTCTTGGTCCGGGCCGTAGCCCCCGGTCACACCGGACTGCATCGACCTGATGGTGCGGTAGTAGGAGGCGGTGCCGAGGCGTGTCGCGATGGCGCCCTCGGCGCCTCCCCGGGAGTACCCGGTGGTGAGGAGCTGGGTCCCCTCCACGAAGCGCGGCGCGGCGTAGCCGACGATGACGCGGCCGCTCGCGGCGGCTGGCGCGGTCCCGGCCTCGACGAGCCAGTTGCGGCTCTCCTGGACGGTGGCGTGAGGCTCATTGATGTCGTGGCGCACCGACACGTCGCCGGTGGCCCGCGTCTCCCATGCGGGCCCCTTGACGTCCCATTGCGCCGAGGGTTGCAGGCGCACCGCGTCACCCTGGCCTTCCTCGCTGACGTTGACGTCCAGGCCGGCGCTGAGCTCCCAGCTGGACTCCAGCTTCGGAGTGGGTGGGCTGGGGGCTCCACGTCTGCGGGTTCTTCCGGGGTCTCTGTCTGCTCGGGCTCTCCCCGCTCCTCCGTCTGCTGGACTTCCTCCTCGGGCTGGGCACCGCCCACAGTGAAGCTCCATCGGCTCTCGCCTCCCGGCAACCACAGCACCACCGCGTGGACCCCGGCAGTGAATGGGAACGGGGCGTGAAGCTCCATGGCATCCGGTTGCAGGCTCGTCAAGGGCGTGACGTCGACGCCGTCCAGTACGAGCCTGATCTCCGCCGGCTCGACGACTCCGCTCCAGCGCGCTGCAACGGCGACGTGTGGATCACTCACTGTCGTCCCGTCGCCCGGCACGACGCCGGTCACGACCGCGGGCGCAGCTGCGAGGCCTGGGCGGGTCGGCCGATGCGGCGGCCTTGCGTCAGGCAGCTCGAGCTGCACCACTGGGGAGCGGCCGTGCGTAGATCCGTCAGGGCCCAGGGCGAGGACCTGGACATCCAGGCGGGCGCCGGCCGAGCTCCGAGGCATGAGGTAGGCCACCTGGTCAGTGAGCGCCGCATGCATCGGCAACCGCCGATCCACGTCTGACATCTCCAGGCGGTAGACGAAGCCGGGGGCGCCTCCGCTCCAGCGGATCTCGGGCTGACCTGAGGCGGCGTCCGTGCGTGGTTCCTCCACGGTGAGCTCGGCCGTTTCGGGGAGGACGATCAGGGTCCTCTCCGCTGTTTGCGTGCCGAGGACGTTTCCGCCCAACACCGGCCGCACGCTCCAGCTCCAGCTTCCCGATCCGAGCTCGTGGAGGAGGCGAGAGGTGGGTTGCCACGCCGGCTCGGAGGTGCGGACCGTCCGCGTTCCTCGGGCCCCTCGGAGACGGAGCTCGTAGCCGAACGCCCCGGGTACCAGAGACCAGCGGAACTCCGGCGGCTTCTGCCCGATCACGGCGCCCTCCGCCGGACGGATGAGACGGAGCGCCGACGAGCGCTGCTCGGTGCGAAGAACCCGAATGGCGGGCGAGGCACGCAGGTCCGGCGACTCCACGACCACTTCCAGGCGGGCGGCGCCGAGGAATGAATCGGGGATCGGCGCTCGGGTTCTGATCTGGACGGGCTCGCCGCCCTGGACGGCCGCGACGAAGCGCTCGAAGGGCACGCCGTCGAGCCTCCAGCTTCCGATCACCTGCCCGGTGCCGCCGGTGGCCAGCACCGCGCGCGCGAACACGTCCTGTCCCGGCGTGAGGAAGGCCCCGTCCTCGGGGAAGACGATCGCCGCGGCGGTCACCGTGGCAGGCGCTCCCAGCGACGTCACGGGATAGACGAGCAGCATGCCCCCTGCCTCGGAGCGGCCTCCGTCGAGGTTGATGACGTCGAGTCGAACCGGACCCGGTGCCGCACCGCGCGGCGCCGACACCACGGCCCGGATCAAGCCGGAGCGCTCGACGGCGGCGCTCTCGACGACCACGGAAGGAGACGAGGGAATGACCCGGGCTCCCGCCGTGAACCGCTCGCCCCGGATGTACACCGTCATCGCCAGCGTTCCGGCCACAATGGCTGGAGGCTCGACGGCGTGTACCAGCGGCGGAGGAGGCAGCACCACCGTCGAAAACGGCGCCGAGCCCTGGCCGTCCGGGTTCAATACCCGCAGCGGCCGGCTCCCCGGGCTGGCGGTGTCGAGGACGGTGACGGCGAAGGTGATACGGGTGTCGGAGACCACCGTCACCGCGCCGACCAGGACGTCGGCGGTGCCGTAGGAGACCGTCGCTCCGGGCTGGAAGCCCGAGCCCTCGACCACCACGGACACGTTTCGTTCCCCCGCCCTGATCGAGGAGGGGACGACAGCGGCGATCACCGGCGGTGGCGCGGGTGTGACCTGGACCGTGGCCGGCGCCGAGCTCTGGCCGTCCGGGTTGGTGACGGTGACGGTCCTCGGCCCCGGCGCTGCGGTGGGCGCCGCGCTCCCGGAGAAGCGGATCCGCGTTGCCGACTGCACCACGACGCCGGCGATCGTGAGGTCACTGGAGGAGCTGGCGACCGTGGCGCCGGCCTGGAAGCCCGAGCCGGTGAGAGTGAACGTCACCCCGGTGGCGCTCGCTCGGATGGAGCCCGGCGTGATTGACGCGATCACCGGCGGCGGCGCGGGTGTGACCTGGACCGTGGCCGGCGGCGAGCTCTGGCCGTCCGGGTTGGTGACGGTGACGGTCCTCGGCCCCGGCGCTGCGGTGGGCGCCGCGCTTCCGGAGAAGCGGATCCGCGTTGCCGACTGCACCACGACGCCGGCGATCGTGAGGTCACTGGAGGAGCTGGTGACCGTGGCGCCGGCCTGGAAGCCCGAGCCGGTGAAGAGTGAACGTCACCCCGGTCGTCGCCCGCCCGGATGGAGCTCGGCGTGAGGGACGCGATCACCGGCGGTGGCGCGGGTGTGACCTGGACCGTGGCCGGCGCCGAGCTCTGGCCGTCCGGGTTGGTGACGGTGACGGTCCTCGGCCCCGGCGCTGCGGTGGGCGCCGCGCTCCCGGAGAAGCGGATCCGCGTCGCCGACTGCACCACGACGCCGGCGATCGTGAGGTCACTGGAGGAGCTGGTGACCGTGGCGCCGGTCTGGAAGCCCGAGCCGGTGAGAGTGAACGTCACCCCGCTCTCACCGGGCCGGATGGAGCTCGGCGTGATCGACGCGATCACCGGCGGTGGTGCGGGTGTGACCTGGACCGTGGCCGGCGGCGAGCTCTGGCCGTCCGGGTTGGTGACGGTGACGGTCCTCGGCCCCGGCGCTGCGGTGGGCGCCGCGCTCCCGGAGAAGCGGATCCGCGTTGCCGATGCACCACGACGCCGGCGATTGTGAGGTCACTGGAGGAGCTGGTGACCGTGGCGCCGGTCTGGAAGCCCGAGCCGGTGAGAGTGAACGTCACCCCGCTCTCACCGGGCCGGATGGAGCTCGGCGTGATCGACGCGATCACCGGCGGTGGTGCGGCGGTGACCACCACCGTGACCGGAATTGTCTTGCCCGCCCCGGAGCTTGGATTCCCGTTGAGCTGCCCGGCGTAGGTCCCGGGCACGGCGCCGGCGGCCAACGAGAATGGAAAGGCCACCGGCGGCCAGGTCGGGGCGGTGGTGGTTTGCTGGCCGCCGGTCTGGAGCCAGTTGGGAAGCCCGGAGAAGAAGTAGGTCACCGAGGTGGCCGCGAAGCCCGGTTCAGGAATGGTCTGCACCGTCACGGATACGACGCCGCCGCCGATGCTGAGCGCTACCGGCTGCGGTGAGACCGTGGCCGAGAAGGAGGGCGCGGCGGCGACCGTGAGGACGAAGGTGGTGCTGCCGGCGCCGGGCGGAGGATCGCTGATGGTGACGGTGTAGACGCCCGGCGTGGCGCTGGCGGATGCGGCGAACTGAATCTGGACACTGTTCGACGCCAGCAGGGCCTGGTACGTCACGGGCGAGGGGACCGTGGCCACCCCGCTGGGAAGACCAGTGAACTGAACCGTCCTGGTCGTGCCCGGCGGGGTGGTCGCGTAGGTGAAAGTGAGGGTCACGACGGGGCTCACCTGCCCCTGCACCACGGTCACGGCCGCGGGGTTGGCAACGACGGTGGCGAGGGCCTCGCTCGCGCCGAGCAGCGCCACGAAGGACGCCCAAACGAGCGCTCGCTTCATCATTCTCGTCCTCCCTCCTCAGACGTAGGTCACGAAAACTGTGTCGCTGCGCCCGCTCACGCGGCGGATGAAATTGATAGGCTGGTCCGCCGTGGCCGCAGCGAGGAACTCCTCCACCGCGGCCCGCACCTGGCTTCGGTCGAACACACGGCGGAGCTCGCGCGTCAGAGGCTCGCGGATACACGCCTCGACGGTCTCTTCGAGGGGGAGGAGAGCGCCCGGCGATCCGGCCGCCGGGACCGTGACGATCCGACCGACTCGCACCGTCGGCAGGCGCGCCGTAGCTGAGCCGCCGACCATCAGCGCTCACGGCCGGAATGAGCTCCACCTCCACGATGAACGGACGGACGTCCGCTGCGGCGCGGCGGATGGGCCCAGGCGGCCGGAGTGCACCGGGGCGACACGGATCTCATCGCTGGAGCCCGAGCCGAGCTCCATGCGGACCTGGAGCTTGCCATCGCGGATCGAGATCGCCGGGGACCCGGCGCCTGACTGCGCCCTCAGGTCCGCCACGATCAGTGCTTCCACCGGCGGCGGAGCCCCGCTGCCGCCGGGGACGACGCCACAGGGGCGAGGCAGCTCCAGGTCGGCGTCGATCGTGCGCGGACCGAAGGACAACGTGACGGTGGAGCGGCCGTGCCCCGCGTCGGCGTCCTGGTTGTCGAGGGTCACCGAGCAGCTCGCGGCGAGGCACCCGAGCTGCGCCGACGTCACCGCGAGGGTCGTTTCGTGCCAGCGGTGCGGGAAGCTCGCCTCCACGATCTCGAAGCATCCGGGTCGGCGGGGTTCAGCGCGGAGGCTGACGATTACCTCCTCGAAGGACAACGCCCGGTCCCGATCCGGCAGGACGAAGTGCCCGATCTCGACGGAGACGCCAGGTGGGATGGCGACGCCCGCGGCCTCGAACGTCCCTTCTGCCAGCATCGGTCTCGCGCCCCGGGCCACCCCGACCACGGTGTAGCGGACGATCACGTCTGCCGGTGCGAGAGCCTTGGTGCCCCGGTTCTTCAGCCAGACGGATGTCCGCAGCGCGGTCTGGTCCACCACCGGGGGTGCGAGCTCGAGGGCCGGCCCCCCGTCGCAGACACCTGCCGAAGGGAGGGCCGCCGCCACCCAGAGCACGGCTGCCGTGAGCTGCGTTCGTGGCACTCGAAGACCTCGCACGGTCACCTCCAGGCTGGGCATTCGGGCGGGCGCCGCTGGTATCCAAGCTCGCATCCAGAGGCTCGCAGGGGAATGTCGCAACCCGACAGTCTCGTGTCGCTTCGCGCCTTCTCGGCCCTCGGTCGCCTGCGGAGCTCGTCAGGGAAAGCGGTATGCTGGGTCGAGGAGCTTCGCGAAGATGCAGACCCCGGCCCTGGCGGGCATGGCTGCGCGCGCGTCGGAGGCGGTTTACCTCGGCTGGATCGCCGCTGCGGCCTTGATCGTGATCGCACTCCTCGTCTTCGCACGGGAACGCCGCCAGAGGCGCGCGTACCACCGACTGTCCCAGCGTCTGGACGAGCTGGAGGCAGCTCTAGCTGCCCAAGGTGCGGCAGAGCAGCCGGCCCCGGCCACTGGGCCGGCCGCCCACCAGGAGATCACGCACGAGGAGGGGCACCCCCACCCAACGCCGAGTCGGGACGTGCTGGCAGGAATGACGGCCCGGCTCCGACGGCTCCTGGCGGGTGACGTGAGCCCGGGCCGCGCCCTCGCGGAGCAGGCCATCCTCCGCGTCCACGACCGTTTGCACGAAGGCATCACGGTGGACTCTCTCGCGGCGGCGCTGCACGTCTCACCGCGCACGCTGCAGCGTGGCCTCGGACACGCTCTCGGCTGCACGCCGCGGCAGCTCATCCTGGCCCTGCGCATGCGCGAGGCCCGACGCCTCCTGCTCGCAGAGGACCTGTCGGTGAAGGAGGTGGCGGCGCGCCTCGGGTTCTCGGACCAGCATCACTTCACACACTGCTTCACGACCTTCTACCACGTCGCGCCCTCGCGCATCCGGAGCCGTGATACGTCCCACTCCGCGGCAGCAGGTCACGGCTCTTCCAGCACGCAGTGACGAAGGCATTGGTCCGGGCTACAATAGTTATCGCAAATCCAAGACGGATGCGTAAGGTGCACTCTCTGGTTGGGCGCACGGTGGGCGGGATCAGGCTGGAGAGCCTGCTTCACCGCGGGGGCATGGGAGAGCTGTACCTGGGTTTCGACGAGCGACTGGAACGGCGCGTCGCCGTCAAGGCCATCGGGAGTGACCAACGCCTCGACCCGATCGCCCGTGCGCGCTTCCTGCGCGAGGCCCGGATCCTGTCCCAGCTCGAGCACCCCAACATCTGTCTCCTGTACGACTACGTAGAAGGTAGTGAGACCGACTTCCTCGTTCTCGAGCTGCTGGAGGGGAGCAGCCTCCGCGACATCCTCGACGCCGGTCTGAGTCGAGTCGAGGCCCTCCGCATCGCGATCTCGGTCGGCGAGGCGCTCATCGCCGCACACTCCATGAGCGTCATCCACCGCGATCTCAAGCCGGAGAACATCATGGTCACGGGCACCGGGCAGGTGAAGGTGCTCGACTTCGGGCTGGCGCGGCCCGTGGACGGGGACGGCGGCGGCGCCTTGGCACGCTTTCCCCGAGCCGCGCTCCCCCCGAGGCCCAGGGCGGTGAAGGTGGCGCGGACGGCGTGACGCGGGTCGGAGATGTTCTCGGCACACCTCGCTACATGAGCCCCGAGCAGGCCCGGGGGGAGCCGCTGACCGCGGCCAGCGACATGTACTCCTTCGGGTTGCTGCTGCACGAGATGTTCACGGGTGCAGGGCCGTACTCCGAGGCCTCAAGCGCTACCGAGGTTCTGCAGAAGGTGATGTGGGGCGATACCCCTCCTCTCCGAGGAGTCGATCCGCATCTGAGGGAGCTCGTGGGTAGGTTGCTGTCCATCGCTCCGTCCGCGCGTCCGAGCGCGGAGTCGGCCGCTGAGCGCCTGCGGTGGATCGCCGGCAAGCGCCGGAGGCGGTTGCTGGCGGTGGGGCGGAGCGCGGTCGCTTTGCTGCTTGTGGCCGCCGCGGCCGTGTCCACGTTGGGTTTCATCCGCGCGCGGCGGGCCCAGCGGGAGGCGGAAAGGTCCGCGCATACCGCCCGTCGTGCCCAGCAGCAGGCGGAGACGGTGACGACCTTCCTCCGCGGCATGCTTGCCAGCCCCGACCCCAGCGCCAGCGGTATCGACGTCAAGGTCGTCGACGTCCTCGACCGCGCTGCGGCGGACGTCGACGCGGACTTCGCCGATCAGCCCGGCAACCGGGCGGCGTTGCTCGAGACCCTGGGCCGGACGTATCACGGCCTCGGCCAGTTCCGGAAGGCGAACGAGGTCCTTTCCAGGGCTCTCTTCCTGCGCCGGCAGGCGCAGGGGCCGGGCGCACCGGAGACGCTCGCTGCCATGACCTTTCTCGGGAACACCCTGGTGGCCCTGGACCGCAACGCCCAGGCGGAGTCGCTGCTCCGGGAGGCTCTCGACCGGGAGATCGAGACTCTGGGGGAGGATCACCCCCTCACCGTCGAGACGTTGCTCACCCTCGCCCGGGAGCTGCACGGGCAGCGCCGACTGGAGGAGGCACGGTCCCTGTACGAGCGCGCTCTGTCGGCGCGGCGGCGCACGCTCGGCGACAGCGACCCCGCGACCGCCGACGCGATGGGCCAGCTCGGCCGGCTGTGGGCGGACGTGCGCCGCTGGGACGACGCTCAGAGGCTGCTGGAGTCGAGCTATGAGATCCTCGAGGAGCGGCTCGGTCCGCGTCACCCGGACACCCTGGTGGCCAGCGTGCGGCTCGGTCATCTCTACCAGCGCCTCGGCCGTCCGGAGTCGGCGGAGCCGATCCTGCGCGAGGCGTACCGAGGCGCACTGGACGTGCATGGCCCGGAGCACTCGACGACCCTGAAGGCCGCCCAGTACCTCGGCCACACCCTCCTCGACCTCGGGCGGTTGGAGGAGGGCCAGGCCCTCCTCAAGAGCACCCTGGACGAGCAGACCAAGGTCATCGGTCCCGCCCATGGGGACACGCTGGACACCATGCGCTGGCTTGCCTACGCCGCGCACCTGCGCGGCGACCCGGCCGGCGCGCACGCGGCCTTCGCCGAACGTCTGGCGCGTGCCCGCGCCCATCTCGGTGACGACAACCCCTTGACGTTGGAGTGCATGTGCACCCTCGCGGCGCAGCTGCAGGCGATGGGCCGCAGCGCTGAGGCCGAGCCGCTATACCGGAGGGCGCTCGAGACCCGGACGCGGCTCCTCGGCCCCGACGCTCTCCCGACCAAGAGCGCCAGGAGCCAGCTCGCAACCGTGCTCCGCAGCCTCGGGCGGCAGGCCGAGGCTGACGCTCTCGAAGAGCCTCCGCCCGGGCCGTCGTAACGGCCTGCCGGTGATCAGCGGCTGCGACCGCGGCAGAGGCAGCAGTCGGCAGCAGCGGCAGTCACGGGGTCCACGGTCTGTGGCAGCCACATTGTCTGTTGCTCGGACCGGGGTGCTGCCCCGTGACACAGGCCCTGGACGCTCAGGAACACGCGGCTGTCGCATTCCGACCCATCGGTGTCGCGTGCAGTCATTCCCTATCGGTTCGCTCCGGCCGAACCTGTAACCGAAGGACGCATCACGTGATCTTCAGAGGCCATGCGGCTCGACGAGAGGGGATGATCTCAAAGGGGGGACATGATGGTCAGAGAGCGTGGAACGATCGTCGGAACTGCCGGGGCTCCCATAGCTGGCCTATTCCTCGTGACAATGGTTCTGTTGCCTTGCTGGGCAGAGGGCAGCGCCGCCGCCTCGGCGAATGATACGAAGAACCGGTCCGCCACGCCGTCATCCGCCCGCAGGCCAGCCACAACCAAGTCGTCAGCAACGAGCACAAGGGTAGATCAGCTGTTGCAGCAGCTCATGCAGGCCCGATCACTCGAGCACTACGACAGCCTCCTGAAGAACGCCACGCTGACGCCTTCAGAAGAGACTGATCTCAAGACAGAGCTTGCCAAGCCTCAGTATGTCAGCAAGCAAGAAGGGCTGTTCCGGAGTGCCAAGAGAGCTGCAGAGGCTGATGCCAAGAGCAAGGCGAAGAGGAAATCACAGGAGATAGCAAAAACGCATCAGCAGAGACTGACGTCTCTCAATCGGCAGGCCAATGAGCATCACCAGCGTGCGCTCAACGAGGCTCGAGCAGCTGCACAGGCAAAGGCGTCACGAGCGCCGACCGGCGTGGTCAAGCTTGCTGCAAGAGCCCCAGTCTCTCGGGAAGGGTTGCCGCATATCACCTCGCTCAGCTCGCCGATCACACCGGGTGTAAACAACCTCGGCATCGTCGGCGAGAACTTCAGAGAACCCGGAGAGGAGATGGGCACGGTGTCGTTGACGATCGGGGACTACACGGCTGACCTTCCCGTCATCTCCTACTCCTCAGTCGCCATCCAGGCGAGAATCCCCCCTCATGTCTGTGACGTCGCGAGGAGGGAGATACCGAGCGTCCTCGAGGGTGGGGTCATCGAAGGACGGGTAGGCGTTCACACGCCTCGCGGAACTTCGGTGGGAGTTGTGCAGCTGAACATCCCGATCGACGAGTCACAGCTCGATCCCGTGATTGGAATAGTGTACCCACGAGAGATCCAACCTGGGCAGCGCGTGAGCATCCTCGGCGAGAAGTTCCTGAGTCGTGAACCGGGCAGTGTGCGCTTCCACTTCGGGTCGCGGACCATCGAGGCGACCATTGTCGACTGGGCTTCCGTGGGAGTCCTCGTAGAGTTGCCTTCAGACGTTTCGGGCATGCGGCAGACTCCAGGGACGGTCGAGGTGACGAACTGGGTGGGCCGCAGCGATATCGCGAATGCTACTTTCGTCCCGATCGACGTGACAGAGGAGCTCTTCGAGCGCTTTCTCCTCGGAAGTCCAGATCCCCGCCATAGCGAAATCGCCAGCGGCAGCCGAGTGCTGTTCGACTTTGATTTGATCAACGGCTGGAAGGTTGCGGACCGATGGTGGCAGGACGTTGGTGCATGGTGCGAAAACAGACAGCGCCCTGAGCTCGGGTCGAGCAATCCCCGCTATTCGTTCTTCTGCGAGACCGATTTCATGGTCGATTGTATGGCCTGGGTAGTTGTTCAGGGCCCCCGGGGCCTGCCATACCGGCGATAGCCTCGGAGATTCGGTCCGGAAGGAGAAGACGATGTCCAACTTCGCTCGTTTCGTGTCCGTCGTCGGTGTTCTGGTGGCTGCGGCCATGGCGCCGGCGGCTGCCGCGGCGCCTGGCAAGGCGCCGACGAAGACAGGTGGAAGGACTGCCAGAAGGGCGACGCCGCATGCGGCCGGGAAGGCTGGGAGCGTCCAGACACCGACTCCGGCGCCAATGCAGAACCGCATGACCACGGACCAGCTTGGGATACCGACGATCGAGATCACCTCATTTCACAAGAAGCCGAACCCGGGCACGGCACTGGCAACCACTGGGGTCGGGGGTGTCGCGGGGAGTGGAGGTGAAGCCCCCGACTCTGCCCAGATCACCGTCGGCGAGAGCATCACCTTGAGCTGGCGAATCCGGGCCTGCAACGTGCCATCTTTCAGTGTGACCCTCAACGACTCTCCGGTTTCGGCGGGAACGAGCGCCACGTCGGGCAACTGTGACTCCTATGTCGGGGGGGAAAGCACGATGACCCCCTCCAGGACGACGAGCTACACACTGGTCGTGCGCGCCTACCCGTACGGCGCCAGAAATCCGAGGAGTGTGAGTAAGACCTTCCGTGTCGACGTGATTCGTCCTATCGTGGATATCTTGCGCCCCGAGGTGAATGAAAGCACTCTGGATGTCTCGGTTTCGGTGCGCAACACCGGCATGATGGACATCGGACCCGGCCCGATCACCGTGAGCTATCGGGTCAAAGCGCCTGCGGGAGGCGCTTCGATCGCCAGTGGCTCCTTCACCACAGACCCGATGACGATCAGCAGGGGCACGACCGCCGAGCTGGGGTCCTTCTCGCTGGCCGCGCAGCGCGATACCCTGCTGGAGCACGACAACTGCCAGATCTACATTGCGATGGTGGCAGAGCACCTGGATGAGACCGAGGGCGTCATTCACACATGGCCGCGGAAGACCTTTGCCATCAACAACATTCTGATGCCCGGCTTGAGCACGGATTCGGCCTACAATATCCGGCTGAACAACTACGGCGGCGGTGTGCATCCCTATGTCAGAAATGACTGTCGCATCGAGTTCAACTTCATGGACGCTCCTCGCTCCTTCGCACGCTCTTTCAACTTTGAACCGTACTACGACAAGGTCTTCGTCTCCGGACCGCCCTTCCCCTGGGCCGGCGTCAACCAGAAGATCGCCATCTACGCCAATCACATCACCGCAGTCGCCGACCCCGCGCCTGCAGACTTCCTGTCGATCCAGGGGGGCAAGCTGCTGATTCACGTCACGTTTCCAAACAGCGGCTCCCGGGAGCTCAAGATCGGCTTCGACAGCCCACCGTTTCACAAAGGTGAGTTCGTCGATGACAAGGTGGCCGACGTGGAGCTGGGCCCCTTCTCGGTGGACATCCTGCTCACGCCTCAGCTGCGCGGCGGCAAGATCAGCTACGGAGCTGTGGAGGTCCGCCTCGGCGATCTGAGCTCATCGCTGGTGGGCGCTCTCGCGGACCCGCTGAACAAGACCGATCTGGTCCGCGATCTGCTCAATGGGACACTGCGCGACATCATTGTGAGTGGTCTCACTGCGGTCATTGATGACGACGACGTGCGGGATGCGTTCGAAGACGGGATTGCCACTGCCTTGGCAGCGATCGACATCGTCCCCAACAGGATCTACAGCGTCAGGGGCAGCGGCGATACGATCACCGTGGAGTACCGCTAGCGCCGACCCGTCGTGGCGGAAGCGAGGGCAACCGGTTCAGTGTGACCGGCACCTTCTCCTGACGAGAAGAATGCCACGATGGGGCAACTGGCACCTAGCAATGGGCACTCAGCCTGAGGCGGACTGGCGCTGCAGACACGCCTGCACCCGGCTAGGAGTGGAGCGATGCCTCGCCGGGGAGCCCGTCGGCCCGCTTGCCAAGGGGATGCGTGCCTACAATGGAGAGGGACCGCACTGTTTCGGAGGCAGGGATGGCGAGGCTGTTCGTGATGGTGGCGTGCGTCTGCCTGGCGGCCGGTGCGGGGGCCGCGCAGGAGATCTTCGGTGACGGCTTCGAGGGGGGACAGCTCCTGGCCTGGTCGGACCTCGTGTCGCCCTGCGCGATTCCCCCGGAGGCGGGGCCGGAAGACGTGTCGAACCCCACAACCGTGATCGGCGACGGGTCCCCGGCGAGCTGCACCTCCCAGGCGGTGGTGGATGCAGTTGCCCAGGGCGGCATCATCACCTTCGACTGCGGTCCCCATCCGATCACGATCACCCTGGAGGAGACCGCCAAGGTCTTCAACGACACGGGGCCGGAGATCGTCATCGACGGCGGCGGGCTGGTGACCCTGAGCGGCAGTGGCAGCCGGCGCATCCTGTACATGAACACCTGCGACCCGGACCAGGTGTGGACCACGTCGCACTGCCAGAACCAGGACCACCCACGGCTCACCGTGCAGAACCTGACCTTCGTCGACGCCGACTCCCGGGGCGAGCTGCAGTATGACGGCGGCGGCGCGATCTGGGTACGCGGCGGCAGATTCAAGATCGTCAACTGCCGCTTCCTGAGGAACGTCTGCGCCGACGAGGGGCCGGATGTGGGCGGAGCCGCGGTGCGCGTCTTCAGCCAGTACGAGGGGCTGCCGGTGTACGTCGTCAACGCCATGTTCGGGGGCGCTCCCGGGCAGGGCGGCACCTGCTCGAACGGCGGCGGGATCTCCAGCATCGGGGTGTCGTGGACGATCATCAACACGGTCCTGACCCATGGCCGGGCCATCGGCGAGGGCGGCAACCCCGCCCAGCCGGGCACGCCGGGCGGCGGCAGCGGCGGTGCGATCTACAACGACGGCAACACCATGACCCTGTCGCTGTGCGGCTGCCGGCTGCTGCACAACGAGGTCAACGCCTACGGGAGCGCGATCTTCTTCGTGTCCAACGACCATACCGGCAACGTGGTCATCGATCGATCGGTCATCGCCGAGAACAGCGGCGGCTCCTGGTACCCCACCTACCCCCAGATCTCGGGGCACTCGGACACGCCGATCGATGTCGCCACCTCGATCATCAGGAATTGAGGGGGCCCGGTCACGCTTCTTGGGCTCATCCGCCGTCATGCTCTCGGTGTTCGAGAGTGCGGGCTACGAAGATATCTCTAATACCGCGCGCATCTCTGCAGTCTCCGCTACACTATTTCAAACGACGTAGGAGGGCGCGATGGCACGTGCGCGGTGGATCTTGGTGGCTGCCCTGATGCTCGCGGGTTGGGCTGGGGCGGGCGATGTGGCCTCGACGCTGGACGCATTTGAGGCACCCGGCCTCGCCGAGATGGCGACGGCGGTGGACGCCTTCGACCTCGACCTCGGAGGCTCCCGGATGACGCTCAGCGGGTCGCTGCAGGAGCTGCACGCCGGCGGCCAGCGCGTGGGATTCGTCTTCAGCGGGACCGGCTCGTTGGCCATCACGATCCGCCGCGGCGCATTCTATGAGACCAACCTCACCAACCTGAAGGACCAGGAAGGCTGGACGCCGGGCGCGAGCGGAGAGTACACCGTGGCCTTCAGCGGCGCCGTCGTCCTTGGCCGCCCCCTGCCGGCGGAGCTGTTCTCGGGCGATCCCGCTCCCCCCGGAGCCGCCTCGGGCATGCTGGCCAGGCACCTGGCGCGATGGCGCGACTCCACTTTCGAGGGTGTGGAGGGGGTGCTCGCCGAAGTGGCGCTCGACGCCGTGCCGGGCGTGTCGCTGGTGGCGAGCCTCGAGACGGCGGGGAAGGACGCCCTCTACACCCTCGACACTGCCACCGACCACGTCGAGACGCTTGGACGTTGGAAGTCCATCCAGGGCACGAGCCTGCCGTGGGGGAGCACCATCGACCGCGTGATCCGCCAGCCCGCCGGCTTCGACCGAAGGACACGACCCGTAGCGCCCTTGATGGTCACCGACATCGACCTGGTGTTGAACTCGCCCGACAACGAGCTTCTCGAGGAGACTGCGACCGTCACCGTTACTGCGTCCCGCGGGAACCTCGGGCTTGTAACCTTCGACCTGACCAACGGACGCGGCGAGCGGCCGAAGCGCTGGGACGATCGCGCCGATCCGTTCCAGGTGACCTCCGTGCGGACCGCCGACGGCCGCGATCTGGATTACTCCCACCGCTGCGACGAGCTCCTGGTGCGCTTGCCCCAGCCCCTCTCAGCGGGTGACTCGGCCACGATCGTGGTCGAGGCGAAGGGGCGGTTGTTGAAGAGCTACCAGGGAGACTCCTATGTCGTCCTGGGCAACTTCGCGTACTTTCCGCAGCTCGACCCGGAGCGGACCAACGCCCCCTTTCACGCCGTGATCAAGGTCAAGAAACCGTGGATCGCCATTGCCTGCGGCCGGACCGTCCGCCGCTGGCAGGAGGGCGACATCAACTGTTTGGAGGCGCGCGAGGAGCTGCCGATCTCCTTTCCCTTCGGAGTGGTGGGCAAGTTCAGTGGTGAGGAGCTGGAGCGCGCAGGCTACGACGTGACGGTGTACTCCTACGCCGCCGCCAAGAAGCGGGCCGCGAAGAAGCTCCTCAAGAACGGCCTCGCGGTCCTCGACTTCTACTCCCACGGCATGGCGCCCTATCCCTACGGGGAGCTCGACGTGGTGGAGATCCCGTACTTCCGCCACTTCTTCTGGCAATCGCCGGCCGGTCTGGTGGAGATCACCTCCGAGGGCTTCAACCCCATGGGGTTCGGCGACAACGACATCGACAGCATCCTGCGCCGCTACGCGTCCATCGGTCAGAACGCGCGCTACGCCCACGAGATCGCCCACCAGTGGTTCGGCAACCTGGTCGGTTGGGCCCGCCCCTGGGATGTGTGGCTGTCGGAGTCCATGGCCGAGTACCTCTCGTACATGTTCCAGACCATGGGGGCCAAGGACCAGAAGGCTGCCGAGCGGCAGCTCTCCTCGTGGGAGCAGGACGTCAAGGAATGCTCGGCACTCTCCAGCATCTACGGCGCCCGGGAGCTCGTGGGCAGCTCCGCCCACCGCCGATGCGTCGTCGGCCTGCTGTACGGTAAGGGCCCCTATGTCCTGCACGCGTTGCGCCACGAGCTCGGGGACCGGGACTTCACCAGGGTGCTTGCGACGTTCACGCGGGCGGCCGCCCGCAGCCGACTCAAGGCCACCACCGAGGACCTCATCCAGGTCGTCAACGCCGTGAGCCGCAGGGACTACCGGCCCTGGTTCGACCGCTACGTCTACGGCACGGGGATACCGCCCATCGGTCAGTAGGCGATGCCCTTCTGCGGATCACGGGGAACGGATCCGTCCGGGTCGTCGACCCCGCGGCGAGGGGGGCGCCCGATAGACTCCTGGGGTGAGGTCGTTGCGTCCGGTGACTGCGACGTTCAAGCCAGCGGTGCCTCGTCGTGGAGTATCGTGGCGGGCGCCGAGGTTGCTCTGGCGAGGTGTGCACATGAACTCCGATCGAAGGGCAGAGCTCAAACGGGCGTACAAGGAGGCGGTCCCGCGCAGGGGCGTCTTCGCCATACGGTGCAGCGCGACCGGGCAGGTCTGGGTCGACGCGTCCACCGACGTCGACAGCCTCGGAAACCGGATCTGGTTCACGCTCCGCATGGGGAGCCACCCCAACAGGGCGCTGCAGCAGGCATGGAACGAATCCGGTCCGGAGGCGATGCAGTACGAGGTCGTCGAGGTCTTCGCGCAGGACGTGAAGGCTCACGAGCTGGAGAGGTTGCTCAAGGACCGGAAGCAGCACTGGCTGCAGGAGCTCCACGCCGAGGGCTACCAGTAGAGACCGCGCGGCGCGACCGGCATCTCCCACGTCGGTTCTGCCGATCGGGTTGCGGCTCCCCTCACTTTGGGTCCACGAGCCCGGGGTGGAACGCCTCCAGGGAGCGCAGGACGACGTGGGCGGCCGCGAAGCCCGGCTCGCCCGCCTGGTCGGCCGCAGGCACGGCGATCACCCGCATCCCCGCTGCCAGGGCGGCCGTCACCCCCGCCAGGGAGTCCTCGAAGGCCACGCACGCCTGGGGCGCGACGCCGAGGCGCTCTGCGGCCCGGAGAAAGACCGCGGGATCGGGCTTGCCCCGTTCCTCGTCAACCGCCGAGCAGACCACGTCGAAGAAGCCGGTCAGCCCGAGGGTGCGGAGGACGGCCTCGATCACGACGGGCGGCGATGACGATGCGAGGCCCAGGCTGTACCCCAGGCTGCCGAGCGTCTCGACGGTCTCCCGAGCCCCGGGCAGCGCGTCGCCCTCGGTCGTGATCAGGTGGATGACGCGGGCCTGCATGTCCGCGAGGACCTCCTCCGGCGTCGCGTCCTGCCAGCGGAAGCGCTCATACCAGTGGGCCACCACCTCGTCCGCCCGCCAGCCCATGGTCTGGCGGCAGGTCGCATCGTCGAGCTCGACGCCTACCTGACGGAAGGCCGCCTGCTCGGCCCGGCGCCACAGGGGCTCCGAGTCGATGAGCAGGCCGTCCATGTCGAAGATCGCCGCTCGCATGCCCGGGATGATACGACCGCCTCGAATCACGGTCATCGGTGCAACGTCGATTCGTGGGTTCGGGAGCTCGGGTCGCGGGAGCCCAGCCGACGCCGTATCGGGCATCAGCGGACCAGCAGCGCCCAGCCCACGTAGGTCGTCACCGCCGCCAGGGTGGACAGCATGACCGCCGCGCCAGCCAGGTCGGTGTCGCCGCCGAGATCCGCCGCCACCGAGTACGACACCACTGCCGTCGGCGCCGCGAGCAGCAGGACTCCGACGGCCAGGGGGAGGCCGGAGAGGCCGAACATCTCGAGCAGCCACCAGGCGAGCGCCGGCTGCACGACGAGCTTGATGACCGAGGCGGCGAGGGCCGGCTTCCAGACGCCTCTCCAGTTCCCCAACCGGAGCTGGGCCCCGAGGGCCAGCAACGCGCCGGGGAGTGCGAAGTCGGAGAGGATGCCGAGGGTCGAGCGCAGCCACGGCCAGGGCTGCCAGGCGAACGCGGCGAGCACCAGCCCGCCCAGGGCACTGACCACCATGGGGTTCACGACGATGCGGAGCGCCACCCGCGGATTGATCGTCGCTCCCCGTCCGCGGCAGGCCTCGAGGACCGAGACCGCGACCAGGCTCATCAGGGGGACGAGCACCGCGACCGTCACCGCCGCCTGCTGGAGACCCGCTTCGCCGAGGGTGGCGAGGATGACCGGGAAGCCGACGTACACGAGGTTGCCGCGCATCGCGGCCTGGGCGAGCACGCCCCGCTGCGGCGCGCGTAGCCCCCAGATCGCTGCGACCACGAGCGTCAGCGCGGTTGTTGCCAGCAGCACGCCCGACGTCGTCGCCACCAGCACGACCGAAAAGCTCTGACGGAGGTCGGAGGTGCCGATCTTGAGGATCAGGAGGGCCGGCAGGGCGACGTTGGCGACCAGGCGGTTCAATCCGAAGGCGGCGGCCTCGGACAGGAGGGAGAAGCGGCGCGCTGCAACGCCCAGCACGACGATCACGAAGACCGGGATCAGTCCCGAGATCACGACCATGGACGGGCAGTGTAGCCGCGATCGGTCCGCGAGACATCTGGCGGAAGGGATGAGCCGTCTGGCGCAGTGTGCGGCCGCCGCCCGGCTTCGACGCGAGCGAGGTCTTCATCGCAGCGCCGTCGGAGATCCGTGGGAAGGGACATCGTCGGCGACGGTGTTCTGCACAGCAAAGGAGATAATGACATGAGCCTGCAACGACAGACCTACCTCGTCCTGGGCCTCCTTGTGGAGGCCGGGCTCCTCCTGGCCGTGCTGGTCTCCACCTGGTGGCTGCTCCTGCCGGCCTTCGTGGGGCTCGGCATGCTCACCGCCGGCGCCGTGGGGGTCTGCACCATGACCCGGGTCCTGTCCCTGCTGCCCGGCAACGAGCGTCACAGCGGGGACATCACGGCCGCGCCGTGACGGGCCGGATCCCTGGTGAGCCCACACCTCGGGAGGGGCCGGCGCGAAGGGTTGACGGTCTCTGAGCGATGGGGAAAAGCGAGCCGTACCGGGTGGAACGGATACCGGCCATGCGCCGGTTCGCGATGGATGCCGGGTACCTCGGCCGCAGGAGGCACATCGTCCATGCGCTGATCGAGGTGGACGTCACCGAGGCCCGGGACCTCATCCGGCGGCACCGGGTGGAGAGCGGCGAGGAGCTCTCCCTCACGGCGTTCGTCATCTCCTGTTTGAGCGGGGCGATCGCAGAGCACCCCCACGTCCATGCGTACCGGGACTGGCGGAGGCGCCTCGTCATCTACGAGGACATCAACATCACCTGCATGTTCGAGGTCGAGCTCGACGGCGCCAAGACGCCCATGCCGCACCTCTTCCGCGCGACGAATCGCAAGACCTTCAGACAGATCAACGACGAGCTGCGGGAGACGCAGCGCAGACCCCATGCGAGTGCGGAGTCCAGGTTCATGAGCTGGTTCCTGCATCTGCCGGCCTTCGTCCGCAGGAGCTTCTACTGGGTCGTCATGCGGGTTCCGCGGAGCTTCCGGTCGCGCTCGAGCCCGGTGATGGTGACGGCGGTGGGCATGTTCGGCTCCGGCGCGGGCTGGGCCATCACGAGCCCCAACTTCACCCTCACCGTGGCGGTGGGCGGCCTGTCGAAGAAGCCTGGCGTTGTGCATGGGGACCAGATCGCCGTTCGGGAGCTCCTCGACCTCACGGTGAGCATCGACCACGACGTGGTGGACGGCGCCCCCGCCGCCAGGTTCGTGCGCAGCTTCAGGAGCCGGCTGGAAGGCGCCGAGGGGCTGCCCGGCGCCTGACGACCGGCAGATGGGGCGGTCGTGGCGGCGCGACAGGGATGGGCGCCTCAGGTGAGGGCTGCCAGCTCGCAGGCAGACCGACGACACTGCATGGGACGCTGAACCGGCATGCCGCTGCCTCCGACCTGTTGCGACGGGCCTCCGTGTCCAATAGAATCGCGGTCATCCTGGAGGACCAGCACGCCCACTGCATCAGCTGCGCAGGCGTTGAGCATTCTTCGCGACGGGAGCCAGTTCTCGTGGTACGTCATCCCCCTGTTCGCGTTCGTGGTCTACATCTACGCCGTGGAGGTGGAGCGCCGGAACTGGAACCTGGTGCTCGCCGGCCTCGCCTTCTGGGGGATGGACTGGTTCAACGAGATCTGGAACGCCCTGGTCTTCCACGGCACCGACTATGCCCCCGTCTGGGGCGCCCCGGGGGACACGGCGTTCCTGATCCTGATCGGGCTGAACATCGAGATCTGCTTCATGTTCGCCGTGGCCGGCATCGCCTTCGGCAAGATGCTGCCGGCCGATCGACGCCTGAAGGTCCTGGGGGTCCCGAACCGGCTGTTCATCGCCGTCGCGGGCTCCGCGTTCTGCGTCTTCGTGGAGATCCTGCTCAACGCGGTCGGGGCCCTCACCTGGGACTACCCGTGGTGGAACGTCGGGGCGCCGTGGTTGATCTTCCTCGTCGGCTACCTCCCGTTCTTCCTGGTCTCGTTCTGGGTCCACGACATGCCGACGCTGCGGAGCAAGCTCGGGACGGTGGGCGCCATCTACGGCGTGGACATCGCCGGCATCCTGGTGTTCGGCGTGATCCTGGGCTGGATCTGACGCGGACGACGAGTCGAGGCAGGACGGATCATCGTGAGCCCGCAACCGATCCACACATGCCATGAGTGACGTCAGCATCCGTTTCTACAATCCGGAGGACGCCGAACCACTGTTCGAGGCGGCCCTCGAGTCGGTGGCTGAGGTCGGGCGCTGGCTCACCTGGTGCCATCCGGCGCTGACCGTCGAGGATGTCCGGTCCTGGATCGACGTCCAGATCGCGAACTGGGAGGCCGGCACCGAGTACGAGTTCGCGGTGGTCGACGGCGGTGGTGTGTTTCTGGGTGGCTGCGGAGTCAACCGGATCGACAACGAGAACCGCTTCGGCAACCTCGGGTACTGGGTCCGGTCGTCGCGGACTGGTGGCGGGGTCGCCGTGGCGGCCGCGCGCCAGGTGGCGCGGTGGGCGTTCGCCAACACCGAGCTCGAGCGCCTCGAGATCGTGTGTGCCGTGGGCAACACCCGCAGCAGCCGGGTCGCCGAGAAGCTCGGCGCCCACCGCGAGGGCGTGCTGAGGTCGCGGTTCTTCCTCCGCGGGCGGTTTCACGACGCCGTCCTCTACTCGATCCTGAAGGCGGAGCACGGGAAGGGCTGACGCCGGCGGGGCCGTCGGCGATAGAATGCCGGGGCATGGGACGCGTCGACGGGATCGTGCGCACCACTGCGCTGGCGGTGCTCGTGGCAGGTCTGGCGACTTTCGCCGACGCCCAGGACGAGGGCTTGGACGCCATGCTCCACGTGCCCTCCGCGGCGCGGGGCGAGGACGACGTCCGCGCCACGAGCTTCCAGATCTACCGGATCCCCATGGCATACCCGATCTGGAGCGTGGAGGACCACCCGGTGGGGCTGCGGGTCACCTTCCCGGTCTCCCTGTCGTCGGCCAGGGTCGAGGCCCTCGGCGACGTCCAGCCCTTCATCACCAACCTGCAGGCGGTGGCGATCATCCCTGGGGTCGAGCTCGTGGTGCCCCTCGGCGAGCGCTGGCAGCTCAAGCCTTTCGCGGAGGTCGGCGTGGGGGCGGGCAGCGCGAACGGCGACCTGGAGGTGCTGTACGGGACGGGGGTGAGGAGCACCGGGAGCCTGCCGGCTGGACGCCTGGACCTCACCGTGGGTGCCGCCGCGGCGTACAAGAAGCCGGCCACGAGCCGCACGGAGTACGACGGCTACTCCCGGCTCGAGGCCGGGGTCGACGCCCAGCTGCCCCTCGGAATCAAGCTCGGGATCCGCCATGCCAAGGGCGGCGTCTACGGGATCGTCCACCGTTTCTACGACCTCGACCTCGGGCGTCTGGGCCGACGCCCCATCCTGTTGGGGCACCAGTACGAGGTCGGAGTGAGCTTCTCCACGGAGCCGGCGCTCGAGCTGTGGAAGGTCGAGCTGCCCTGGATCGGCGTCGGCTACCAGTTCGGCGACGTCTTCACCGGCGTGCGGCTCTACCTCGCGTGGCCGTTCTGATGGACCCGTGCCGCGGTCAAGGCGCGAGGAGGGATGGGTGAGCATGGACAGGCATTGGTCGCGGGCGCTCGTGGTCCTCGGCGGCATCGCCATGGTGGTGGGCGCCGTCGACCCCCTGGAGGGATCGCTCCTCATCCTGCCCGGGAGCGGCCTGTTCGCCCTCGGCGCCTTCCTCGGCAGGGGTGAGCGCCGGGTGGTGGGATTCAGGGTCGCGGTCTTCATCCTGATCGTCATCGGCGTCGGAGCGCTGTGGATGCTCTCTGCCGGTGGAGGAATCGGCGGCTCGTCCGGAACGTCGATGTGGTGGGGTGTGCTGGTGCTTCCCTACCTGCTCGGCTGGTCCATGGGAATCTGGGGACCGGGCTCCCCGCGTTGGCTGCTGTGGCTGGGCATCGGCGTCGGCGTGTGGTATCTGACCATCCTGGCGATGGTGCTGAGGACCTCGGTTCGCCAGGAGGAGACCATGCCGGTGGCCGTGGGCATCGTCTTCGGCGCCGTCGGCGTGCTCACCATCGGCGGCTGCGTCAGCCGACTGAGGAGGCAGGCGTCTCCGTGACAGACGCGTGGAGCGGGTATCGGATGCTCGCGCCCCGCACCCAGGGAAGGAAGTAGATGCGTCCGATCACCATCAGACCGGCCACGGCAGCCGACCGCACGTTCGTCCTGTCCACAGCGTGGGAGCTCGCCAGGTTCGACCCGCCCGAGTGGCGGCGGCGAGAGGAGATCGTGGCCGGCGAGGTGCGCACCCTCGAGACGTTCTTCACGGCGCCGGATGAGGGGTCGGCCCTGTTCGTCGCCGAGGGTCCCGGGGGCGAGCCCCTGGGGTTCCTCTTCATGGAGACGGTGCGCGACTACTTCGGCGGCGAGGTGCACGGGCACGTGAGCATGATCGCCGTGACGCCCGAGGCCGAGGGCACAGGGGTGGGGGGCGCGCTCATGGACGCGGCCGAGGAGTGGGCGGCGAGCCGCGGCTTCCGCCGGGTGTCCCTGAACGTCTTCGAGCGCAACCGGCACGCCCGGGCGGTGTACGAGCACCTGGGCTATGAGCCTGAGACGATGCGCTACGTCAAGCTCCTCGGGCCCGGTGCCGCCCGTCATCGTCGGCCATAGCGCAGACCGCGACGCCAGCTCGGGGAGGGCCCTCCTGGTCATGGCCATGCAATCGGCGTCCTGGCCGTCAGCGTTCTGTCGATGCCGACGTGCCGAGCCCGGCCGGTGGGATGGCGGCCTGGTGGTCGAGGTCCGCACGTTTCCATTGGGTCCCGTGGGGCACAGCAGCCGCTCGATTCGGAGATCTCGTGAGCTGCGGATGGGAATGTCGCGCGTCGGCATGAGATTGCGAATCAATGGGGCCACCTACCCGACCCACGCCGACACCGTCCGTCGGGCGGACCACGGTTCTGCGGCACCGCCCTCTCACGCCGCAAGAAAGAAGGGTCGACTCATGAAAATGCTGCTCTCGGTCGAGTTTCCACCCGAGCCTTTCAACGCCCTCGTCAGGAGCGGAACGGTGGGGGATGTCATCGGAGGCATTCTGGGAGCCATCAAGCCGGAGGTGGCCTACTTCACGGAGCAGGACGGCAAGCGGGGCGGCATCTTCGTGGTCGACCTGGAGAAGCCGTCCGACGTGGCTGTCCTCGCGGAGCCGTTCTTCCTCAAGTTCCAGGCAGATTGCAGGTTCCGCGTTCTGATGAGCCCGCAGGACCTGCAGAGCGCCGGGCTGGAGGACCTCGGGAAGAGGTGGGCCTGAGATCCCACCGAGTCGTGGCGAGCGCCTGGCAAGCGGTCTCGTCTCCCTGGAGATCTCCTTGCTGCCGCCCGACGCTCCACCGCGAGTCTCGGAATGACAACGTGACGCCGAACGGCCAGGGCCGGGTGAGCCCAGAGAGGGATGCCGCGTGCCCGAGCCATCGCGAACGTGGGATGTGCCGGGTCGCCCTCGTCGACCCGGCGCGAGAGGAGAAATGTCCATGGATCAGCGGATGCTGAGAGTCAACCCCGCGGAAGAGAAGATCGAGATCGGTCCCATCCGGGTCCGGTTCCTGCTCACCGGCGACGACTCTGGTGGCAATGTGTCGCTGTTCGAGTTCTCGGTGCCGGCCGGACAGAAGCTGGCGGCGCCGGCCCACAGGAACGATGCCTACGAGGAGGTCCTGTACGGCATTCAGGGCGTCCTGACCTGGACGGTCGACGGCAACCCGATCGAGGTCGGTCCCGGGCAGGCGCTCTGCATCCCCCGAGGTGCAGTGCACCGCTTCGACAACCTGTGCGGCGAGGATGTGAAGCAGCTCGCGGTCATCAGTCCCGCGATCATGGATCCCTCGTACTTCCGCGAGGCGGCAGAGGTCCTCGGTGCCGCGGCCGGCGGCCCCCCCGACGCCGCGAAGATGCTGGCCGTCTTCCGGCGTCACGGCATGACGCCGGTGCTGCCTTCCACCGCCGGGTAGGGCGATCCGCAGGCGCCCGACGAGTCGTGCCGGAAGTGGCTGGGCGTGCCCGTGGCCCGGCGTCACGCCGCTTCGCCCGAGCCTGCGTCCGCGCTCGGGGGCGGCTTCTCCGTCTGGGCGCCGCTGCACCACGACACGACCTTCCTCGCTCCGTGCGACTGCGGGTACCCGCGCAAACTCGTCCTCGGTGCCAGTGCGCCGCGGGGTGCGCCGCACGACCCTGATCGGAACCTCCACCTGTCATGTCTTAGTCCTCGCGCCTGTTGCTCATGGGGAGGTGGCAACCCGTCTCGAGGACGAGGAGTCCCTGGCCGCGTTCCGCGACAGCGAGCTGGCCCGGACCATCGCGGACGCCTACGAGGCGGTGGACGTGCGCCGCGAGACCTACGAGGTGCTCTATCCCTTGCGGCCCGAGCGCGGGCCGTTCGTGTCCGGGTAGAAACCCCCGACTGGCTGCCGGCGGTCGCGCGTTCTCTGCCCCTCGCCGATTCTTGGACCACGTCCTATCCGGCGGTGGAGGAGGGCGTCGAAGTGTGACCGGTTTTCACCGGCTGCGGTACATCCCGATTCGTACGAGGCTGCAGCTTTCGCAGTCCATCGCCCCGGCCCCCTCGTTCCCACCTTGCCAGCAATCCATGACGGTGCAGCCCAATGTCGCCCGCCTGGATCGTGTGCCCGAGTCGTAGGAGACTGCGGTTCATGCAAGACGTGCCATTCTAGGTTTGGCGCTCTACCTACGAGTTGTGCAGTGACTGTATCGATGAACACCCGGAAGGAGACTTTCCACGATGGACATCCCACGAATATTCACCATCACTGAGAGTGCTCATCGCATCCACAACCCCCTCACGTCCGAAAAGCTCGCCACTCTCGGCGCGGCGCTGCGTCTGGAATCGGGGTCCCGAGTGCTCGACCTCGGCAGCGGTTCGGGGGAGATGCTGTGCACCTGGGCACGCGATCACGGCATCATCGGCATCGGCATCGACATGAGCCAGTTGTTCACCGAGCAAGCGAGACTCCGTGCTGAAGAACTCGGCGTCACCGACCAAGTCACGTTCATCCATGGCGATGCTGCCGGCTATGTCTCTGACGAGAAGGTCAGTGTGGCAGCCTGTGTCGGTGCCACTTGGATCGCCGGGGGAGTCGTCGGCACTATCGAGCTTCTGGCGCGGAGCCTGCGCACCGGAGGGATCATCCTCATCGGCGAGCCCTACTGGCGGCAGTTGCCGCCGACGGAAGACGTCGCCAAGGGGTGTCTTGCCAACTCGATCTCCGACTTTCTCGTGCTTCCAGAGCTTCTCGCGTCGTTCCGCCACCTTGGCTACGACGTCGTTGAAATGGTTCTGGCTCACCAAGACGGATGGGACAGATACGAGGCGGCCAAGTGGCTCACCATGCGCCGATGGCTTGAAGCCAATCCCGGTGACGAGCTCGCGAAAGACGTTCGAGCCAAGCTGACTTCGGAACCCGAGCGTTACGCCGCGCACACGCGTGAGTACCTGGGCTGGGGTGTGTTCGCGCTGATGCCGCGGTGATGAGGGGATTACCGTCCGACGTAGAACGTGGGGTAGATTTGATCATGCCTAACAACTCATGGAAGCCGACGCCGCTTCGCGGCGCGGCTTACCTCGGGCGTTAGGCGGTGGCTGGATACAATGCGCTGCCCAAACCCGAAATGCCCCGACCGCGAGACGCTCGGTATTGCAGGTGAGTACCGCGACGAGTTGACGCATTGCCCAAAATGCGGAGCGCGACTGGTTCCCTCTCCCACAGCAGTGGAGGAACATCGTGACCAGATGGTCGCGACAGCGCCGCGGGCTGCCGCGGATTGGGTCGATTTGGACAGGGTGCCGTCACGAGGCGGCAACGATGTGCTGGTCCCCATTCTCGGCTTTGATTATCGGCACGAAGCACAGCTGGCAAGCAGCTTTCTCAACGCCCATGGTCTGTCGGCTGTTGTGTCCTCGGATGACTGTGGGGCTCTTCATCCCGCGATCGGCTTCGCGCGGGAGGCCTTCGTCAGGATTCCGTCGTCCGATGTCGACGAGGCGGACGACCTACTCGATGCTGTGGAGACGAACACCACACAACCTGGTCTGGCCGAATCGCTCGATGGGGCGCAGCAGGATACCGCGGTCGCAGACAGGGCGTACCGGTGGGCGCAGCGGTTCCTTGTCGCGGGCATTCTCCTGTGGCCGTGGGCCTTTGCGCTTGCGTTCGTATCCGCCACGTATGGTCTGCGCGCACTCCCAGTCGATTCGCGCACGAGCATCATCAACCGTCGACTCCAGATGTTGTGCGTGGTCTCGGCGTTCCTGACCTTACTGTACGTCCTTCTCGCAGTTGCGTTTGGAGCACCGGGAATCGCGTCTAGTTCCTAGCAGGTTGAGCAGGCCGACGTGGCACCGGTTCTCCAGAATTGAACGGCAGCTCAGCAGCACGCCGAACCGGACCACCACTCCTGTGACGCGCTGTGCAGCCCGCCGCCCGGCCCCGCACAGCGCGCGCCAGGTCGGCCTGAGGCTGAGCGTGGCGTCCGGTCGGCTCGATATCGTGAGGCCGGTACGATAGGGTGGACCCCAGAAGGAGCACAGGGTGGTCGACAGCCGTTTCTGGACCGAGGGACCGATCCGCCTGCGTCGCGCCTTGGAGCAGAGGAAAGCGGAGATCGACTCCCTCGTGGAGAGGATTCAAGGGGCCGCGGACCCGGATGAGAGGGGGCGGCTCCAGCTCGAGCTGAGACGCCTCGTGGAGGAGCACCAACGTCCGGTGGCGGACATCGACTACTCGCTGTTCTTCAGCCGCTGAGCCGATCGGTGCCACCTACGGCCGGCCGCAGTCCCATGGGACGGGTGGACGACTCCCCAAGCCTCATCGCCGCTCGTGTCACGGCAGATGGCAGCGGCTGCCGCTCCTGTCAGCAGTCGGGCTAGGATGTCGAAGGGGCGTGCATCCATGATCGTCGAGACGAGTCGCCTGGTGATCCGCGAGCTGACGGCCGATGATGCGGAGTTCATCCTGCGGTTGACGAACGAGCCATCGTTCGTCGCCAACATCGGCGACAAGGGCATCAGGGACCTCGACGACGCGAGACGGTTCCTCCGTGAGGGCGCGTGGACCAACCAGCCGCTGCCCGGCTATGGGCAGTTCCTGGTGGAGCTCAAGGAGGACGGGGCGGCGGCCGGGATCTGCGGCCTGCTGTACAGGGAGAACCTCGACCTGACCGACGTCGGGTTCGCGTTCCTCCCCGCGTACTGGGGTCGTGGGTTGGCGCTCGAAGCGGCGCGGGCCGTCATGGAGTACGGCACCTCGAAGCTGGGCGTGAGCGCCATCGTGGGGCTGACCACGAAGGAGAACGCCCCGTCGATCAGGGTGCTCGAGAAGCTCGGGCTGCGATTCCAGAAGATGGTCAAGATGTCGCCCGACGATCCGGGTACCGCCCTTTACGGCTGAGCGCGCCACGGATGCGAGGGCAGCGGCCGGGGAGCCGGCGGGTGTTGCCGGCCGCTGCCGACGACGGTCACCACACGTAGTCCTTGGCGATCGAGCGGCGCTCGCGGCCGGCCAGGATGTGCACCACCTGCACGCGGCGCAGAGCCACGGGGGAGAGGCTGCCGAGGGGGATGTGCACGATGCGCTTCGTCTGGGCGGCGGCGTAGGCGTGGAGGCGGGGCGAGGGCGGGGCGGCGGCCACGTGCACCACGAGCTTGCCCTCGCTGTAGTCCACGGCGGCCATGAGCAGCACCTCCGACTTGGTGCGCGCCCGCTGGTAGTCGGGGTCCCGCCACACGTCGAAGAGGCGTCCCGGCGGGTAGGTCAGCATGAAGCCGCCGTAGGTGGCGCGCATGATCCCGGGCCCGACGATCTGCTGCGTGGGGTCGGTGGCGTAGAAGGCCATGTCCGACTCCTGGTCGTGCTCGCCGAGCCAGGTCATGAGGTAGGGAAACCCGTCGGCCCCCCGGTCCTCGTCGAAGATGACCACCACCGCGCCGGCCTCGCCCGGCGCGCGGCCCTTCTCCTGCACCCAGACCCGTCCCTCGTACCACTTGGCCACGGTCTCGCGGATGTCGACCCCGTCCAGCATGCTGGTGGTGAAGGGCTCGCTGCGGCTCGTCTGGGCGCTCAGGTTGGAGACCGCCTTCTGCTGCAGGAAGCGGCCGTAGTCCTCCACGGTCACGTCCTCGGGCGGGTAGGAGCACAGGGAGTCGCCGGAGAAGGCGCGCAGCCACTCGCCCGCGTCCTCCCCGCGGCCGCGGCGCCGCACCGGGACCGCCACCGGCCGCTGCTTGACCCTCAGGAAGCGGCGTCGGAAGCGCACCTTCCTGGTGCCCAGGTCGAGGAGATCGCCGTCCACCCGGGCGGTGGGCAGCTCCGCCGCCTCCTCTTGCCAGGGGTAGCAGCGGGCGGCGTCGAAGAGCTCCCAGGCCAGGTTGTCGTCGGCCACCCCCCGGCCGGCCACGACCCACTCGAAGAGGCCGGGGACCAGCAGCCCCTGGATGCGGGCGTAGCGGCGGCCGAAGTCGAAGAACAGCCGCCGCTGCCAGGGGGCGGTGGCGGTCCGGGTCTGCTCCTCGTAGGAGCCCGCCGCCACCCGCCACAGGCAGCGGCCCAGGGACATGCGGTCCAGGACGCGCCCTTCCCAGGGCGCCGCGCGGCTGGCGTGGCGGGCGGCGTAGCCCACAAGGGCCCGCGCGCGCTCGGCGCGCTCGTCCGGGGCCGACCCGGTGATGAGGCGCAGGCCGGCCACCTCCAGCTCGACCCGCCGGGAGACCGCGTCCTCGAGCGCCACCTCCTCGGGGAGGTCGCCTCCGCGCAGGGTCTCGAAGACGGCGTGGGCCAGGGGCGGATCGGGGAGGAGCGCCGTGGTGCTCTCCGGGTGCAGGTGGCGCACCTGGACCCGCGACCGCCAGCGCCGGGCGAGGGGCGGGACGGTCGGCCCCTTCAGGTGGTCCGCCACCCGGTCCACGTGGGCGGCGCCGAGGAGGGCCAGCACCACGCCGCCGGCCTCGGCGTGGGCACGGGCGAGATGGTGGGCCATGCCCCGCTCCCTGAGGGTGTCGGCCGCCGAGGTGGGGGCGTCCCCCGCCAGCCGGCGCAGGGCGTCCAGGTAGTCCTCGATCCCCATGGCCCACATGGCGTGGGGGTCCGGGACGGGGTCGCGATGCCGCCACCCGTAGCGGACGTCGGGGTCCACCAGGGCCGTGGGCCGCCCCCTCTCGTGCGCCCAGCGCAGACCCTCCACCAGGGGGTCGCCGGGGGTGACCGCCCACACCAGGGCGTCCTCGCCGGGCTCCTCGGAGAGCACGAGCGAGATCTTCGGCAGGCGCGCCACCGCCCGCTCTGCCGCCTCGGCCAGGGTGGTGGGCAGCTCCACCGCCACCAGCACCGGGTCGAGGGCCTCCAACACCGCGCGCACCACGGCGGCCATGTCGACGCGCTCGTGCAGGACCGGTAGCAGGCGGATGCCGGGCACCGCCTCCGGCGCGACGCGGTCCAGGTCGAGGCCCGCGTCAGCCATCGGCAACGGCCCACGCGACGGACATGGCTAGTCGTGCCGCAGCCGGAAGGGCTCTGCCTCGTCCTCGCCCAGGGCGAGGCGGAGGGCGGTGTCCACGGCCTCGGTGCTGGAGGAGACATCGCCGCGGTGGAGCAACTTCATGGCGTAGCGGGCGACGTTGAGGCCGTCCCGCACGGAGTAGCGGAGGTCGGCCGTGTGCGCGGCCCGCAGGAAGGTCGCCACGTAGTCCAGCACCTCGGCGTCCAGCTCGGCCACCTGGGCGGCCAGGATCTCGCGCTCCTCGTCCTCCTCGGGGAAGTCGATGACGATCTGGGGCGCCAGGCGGGAGTGGATGTACTCCGGGACCTCGTAGGTGGAGGCGTCCTCGTTCATGGTGGTCACGAAGCGGAAGTCGGGGTGGGCGTGGATGGTGATGCCGGCCACGATGGAGTCCACGCTGCGGCGGTGGTCCAGCAGGGGCGCCAGGGACGCCCAGGAGCGCTCGCTCATGCGGTTGCCCTCGTCGAGGATGCAGGCCCCGCCGCGCAGCATGGCCGTGGCGAGGGGAGAGGCCATGTAGCGCACGCCCCCCGACGGGTCCAGGACCGGGGTGACGATGAGGTCCTCGGGTCGGGTGTCCATGGTGGCCTGGACGATGTAGACGTCGAGGCCGAGCTCCAGCGCCGCGGCGCAGGCCAGGGTGGTCTTGCCCACCCCGGGCTTGCCCAGGAGCCGCGGGTTCAGGGGCTGGTCCGCCTCCGCGAAGCAGGACCACGCCGCCAGGAGCTGCAGGAGCACCTCGCGCTGTCCGATCCAGGTCGGGATGCTGCGCTCGGGTCCCGCCAGGTGCAGGGTGACGCCGTCGATGTCGATGGTGCGGTGCGCGTTCACTCCACCTCCAATCAGGGTCATTCTAGCCGCGAAGGGCGTGCCCATCGCAAGGCGAGCTGGAGAGATGCAACGCGAAAGCGCGGAGGCGCAACCACCCACCCCAGCCAGCCTCGCGCTCCCGGGGCGCCAGAGTGGGTGCCAGGCACCCTTTCGAATGAAGCGGTGTGCGTGCTGTGGAATCAAGACGGGGTGCCAGGCACCCTCTCTGGCCTACCCGAAGTGAAACCTCTCCCGGTGCGCCGATACTAGTCGACGCGTTCCCCGAGGTTGCCACCGCTGACACTTTCCCGACCCCGCCCACGCTCTAGCGGGTCGCGTCGCCTCGTGAAAGTGTCACCAGTGGCACGCCCGAGGGAGGCGCCTTTCTCTCCAAGACCGCTGCCTTGCGAGAGCCGGATGCGGGCGCGGACGCGGACGCGGTCGCGGGAGAGACGCGCTACCATCGTGGTGTCGGAGAAGATCATGACCTCCCCTCCCCCGGTGATCGTTGGCCTCACCGCGGTGATCATCGCCATCACCGACGAGCAGCCGCGAGTGCTCACGGTGCCGGTGCCGGAGGGGGCCCCCATCGAGGGCGGCGTGAGCGCCGGCGCCGGCGGCCACCGTCTCGTGGAGGCGTTGCCGTCGGGCCCCCTCGACCCCACCGGCGACCGGACCCTGGATCTGGCGCTGAGGCGCTGGGTGCGCGCCTCGGCCGGCATCGAGCTCGGCTACGTGGAGCAGCTCTACACCTTCGGAGACCGCTTCCGTGACCCGCGGGAGCTGGAAGGTGGGCCGCGGGTGGCGTCGGTGGCCTACCTGGCCCTCGTCCAGGAGAGCTCGCCGGCACGAGGTGTTTCCGCCCACTGGCGGTCGGTGTACCGGTTCTTCCCCTGGGAGGACTGGCGGGGCGGGCGGCCGCAGGTTATCGACGAGCACATCGCGCCGGCCCTGGAGGAGTGGATCGGGGAGGCGGGAGGCCGCCGGGATGGGGAGGAGCGCCGGGAGCGGGCAGCGGTCACCTTCGGGACCCAGGACGGCGTATGGGACGGTGAGCGCGTGCTCGAGCGCTACGAGCTGCTGTATGAGCTCCGGCTGGCCGCGGAGGCGATCCGGGACCCCCTGCGTCTGGGCGCCGCCACCGCCGGTGTGGAGCTGGAGGGCGCCACCGGCGTCGAGATGGCGTACGACCACCGCCGGATCCTGGCCGCGGCCCTGGGCCGCATGCGGGGCAAGCTGAAGTACCGGCCGGTGATCTTCGAGCTCATGCCACCCACCTTCACCCTGCTGCAGCTCCAGCGGGCCGTAGAAGCCCTGGCCGGCGTGAGGCTCCACAAGCAGAACTTCCGGCGCCTGGTGGAGCAGGGCGGGCTGGTGGAGGGCACCGGCACCCAGGACAGCCGCACCGGGGGAAGGCCGGCCGAGCTGTTTCGGTTCCGCAGAGAGGTGGTGCTGGAACGGCATGCTCCCGGGGTGGGTCTCCCCGGCACCCGACGGCAGCCTTGACAGGGCTAATGCTCAGCGTTAGCATAACAAGCTGAGACCGGCGATGCCGGTTGTTTGTTGGACCTTAAAATACTCATTTTGAGTATAACTGAGAAAGGTTGCAGATGAACGACATGGCGACTTCGGCCCCGGATGCCGTGGTGGACGCGGTGCGGGCCACGGCCGGGGTGTACGAGAAGGTGAGGCACCTCATCCCGGAGGTGGAGTGGGCCGCCCACGCGCTCCTGATCGTCGAGATCGAGCGCCTCAAGCGCGCGCGCAACGCCGTGATCCTGGCCCACAACTACCAGACGCCGGAGATCTTTCACGGCGTCGCCGACATCACCGGCGACTCCCTTGCCCTGGCCAGACAAGCCGCGGACAGCGATGCGGAGGTGATCGTGGTGTGCGGGGTCCACTTCATGGCGGAGACCGCCAAGGTGCTGAACCCCGAGCGCACGGTCCTCATCCCGGACCTGGAGGCCGGCTGCTCGCTGGCGGCGTCCATCACCGGCGCCGACGTGCAGGCCCTGAAGGAGCGCCACCCCGGCGTACCGGTGGTCACCTACGTCAACACCTCGGCCGAGGTGAAGGCGGAGGCGGACATCTGCTGCACCTCGGCCAACGCCAAGGAGGTGGTGGAGTCTTTGGGCGCGGAGCGGGTGATCTTCCTGCCCGACGAGTACCTCGGGCGCTGGGTGGCCGCCAACACCGACGTCGACGTGATCCTGTGGAGCGGGCGGTGCGAGGTGCACGAGACGTTCACGGCCGAGGAGGTGCGCTCCTACCGCCACCAGTTCCCGGGGGTGAAGGTGATCGCCCACCCGGAGTGCAGCCCCGAGGTGCTGGCGGAAGCGGACATGGTGGGCTCCACCTCCGGCATGATCCGCTACGTGGCCGCCGAGCGGCCCTCCAAGGTGGTCATGGTCACCGAGTGCTCCATGAGCGACAACGTGGCGGCTGAGTTTCCCGATCTGGAGTTCGTCAGGCCTTGCACCATCTGCCCGCACATGAAGCGCATCACTCTGGCAAACATCGCCGCCTCTCTGCGGAACCGCCAGCACGTGGTGACGGTGTCTCCCGACGTGGCCGAGCGCGCCCGGCGCTCGGTGGAGCGCATGCTCGAGGTCGGGCGCGGCGCACGGGGCTGAGGATGGGCGCCGCGCCTCGATCCGTCACGACCCGGACCGCCGACGTGCTGGTGGTGGGCAGCGGCGCCGCAGGCCTCGCGGTGGCCCTCCACGCCGGCAGCCGGCGGGTGACCATGCTCAGCAAGACCGCCTTCGCCGAGGGCGGCTCCAGCTCTCGTGCCCAGGGTGGGGTGGCGGCGGCCCTGGGGAAGGACGACTCCCCCGAGCGCCACGCCGCCGACACCGTGGCCGCGGGCTGCGGGCTGGCCGTGGACGGGGTGGTGCGGATGGTCGCCAACGAAGCCCCCCAGCGTATCCGCGAGCTGCTGGCCCTCGGTGCCCGCTTCGATCGCGACGGGCGCGGCACCCTGGCGCTGGGGCGGGAGGGGGCCCACAGCCGGCGCCGCATCCTCCACGCCGCGGGCGACGCCACCGGCGCCGAGCTGATGCGCGCTCTGGGCGTGGCCGCGACGGCGAAGCCCGGCCTGGAGGTCGTGGACGACACGCTGGCCCTGGACCTGCTGCAGTCGGAAGGCCGCGTGTGCGGGGTGGTGGCCCTCACCAGGCGCGACGAGATCGTCGTCTTCAGGGCCCGGGACGTGGTCCTGGCCAGCGGCGGCAGCGGACAGCTCTTCCTGCGCACCACAAACCCGGCCGAGGCCACCGGCGACGGGCTGGCCATGGCGGCGCGAGCGGGGGCGCGGCTCGCCGGCCTGGAGTTCGTGCAGTTCCACCCCACCGCCATGGCGATGGGCGGCAACCCCATGCCGTTGCTCACCGAAGCCCTTCGCGGCGAGGGCGCACACCTGGTGGACTCCAGCGGCCGCCGCATCATGGAGGGCGTCCATCCCCTGGGCGATCTCGCCCCCCGCGACCTGGTGGCGCGGACGGTGTGGCGCAACCTCGAGGAGGGCCGGCAGGTCCTGCTGGACACGAGGGTCCTCGGTGAGCGCATGGCGAGCCGTTTCCCCACGGTGCTCCGGCTCTGCCTCGAACGGGGTCTGGATCCCCGCCTGCAGCCCATCCCCGTGACGCCGGCCGCCCACTACCACATGGGAGGGGTGGCGGTCGACCACGAGGGCCGGGCCTCCCTGGCCGGCCTGTGGGCCTGCGGCGAGGTGGCGCACAGCGGGCTGCACGGCGCCAACCGCCTGGCCTCCAACTCCCTGCTCGAGGCACTGGTGTACGGGGCGCGGGCGGGGGAGGCCCTGGCTCGTGGCGGCTGGGCCGAGGCGCGGCGGCGCGAACCTTTCCCCGACCCGGACGCCCTGCGCGCTGCGGTGGACGCCCGCCCGTGGCTGGGCGAGGCGCACGCCGCGTCGGTCGAGCGCCTGCGCACCATCATGTGGCAGGGGGCCGGCCTGGAGCGCTCGGCAAGCGGCCTGAGCCGCGCCCTGTCCGAGCTCGGCGACCTGGAGGCCCAGCTCGAGCCCGGGCTCGGCGAGCTCGCCAACATGCTCCTGGTGGCCGGCCTGGTGATGCGAGCCGCGGCGGCGCGCACCGAGAGCCGCGGTGCCCACTTCCGCTCCGACATCCCGTGGCCCGATCCCCACTGGCGGCAGGACGTGGAGTTCGAGGGCCTGTGCCGTCTCGAGCCCCATCCGGTGGCGGTGGCGGGATGAGTGCGCCCTCGGAGGCGATCGCCGTTCCACCGCTGCCCGCCGTGCTCATCGAGGACGCCGTGCGGAGGGCGCTGGAGGAGGACCTGGGGAGGGGAGGTGATCTCACCACCGACGCCCTGGTGCCCCCGGGGGGTGCTGCGGCCGCGAGCATCATCGCCCGTTCGGACGGCCGCGTCGCGGGTGTCGATGTGGCGACCGCCGTCTTCCGGATGCTGGACCCCGAGGCGCAGGTCACGGTCACGACCCGGGATGGCGGTGACGTGGCGGCGGGTGACGAGATCCTGCGCATCGAGGCCACCGCCCGCTGCCTGCTCACCGGCGAGCGCACGGCCCTGAACTTCCTCGGCCGGATGAGCGGGGTCGCCACCCTCACCCGCGCCTATGTGGCGGCGGTGGCCGGAAGCGGGGCGCGGGTGGCGGACACGCGCAAGACCACGCCCGGCCTGCGCGCTCTGGAGAAGTACGCCGTGCGCTGCGGCGGCGGTGCCAACCACCGGTTCGGCCTCGACGACGCTGTCCTCATCAAGGACAACCACCTCCTGGCGGCCGGCGGCGTGCGCCCCGCCCTGGAGCGGGTCCGCGCCGTCGTAGGCCACACCGTGAAGGTCGAGGTGGAGGTGGACACCCTCGAGCAGCTCGAGGAGGCCCTGGCCGTGGGGGTGGACGCGGTGCTGCTCGACAACATGAGCCCGGAGGGGCTCGCGCGCGCGGTGGCCATGGTGGACGGCCGCGCCGTGTGCGAGGCCTCGGGGGGCATCACCCTGGAGACGGCGGCGGCGGTGGCGGCCACCGGGGTCGATCTCCTGTCGGTGGGGGCCCTCACCCACAGCGCCCCGGCCCTGGACCTCTCCCTGGAGCTGGAGTAGGGCGAGTCTCCCGCGCCCGCGCCCGCGCCTGCGTCCGATCAGCGGCGACGAACGGGAACGCGGAGACGGGAAGCGCCCCACCCGCCCGGGGAGAAGAAGGAACGCAGAGGCGCGGAGACGCGGAGCCACCCACCCACCCGATTCCGAGGCAGCGTTCGGCGGGCAGTGTTCCACTCGCGCTGGACAGCGGCCTTCGACAGAACAGCGCATCCCTCGGGCGTGCCACTGGTGACACTTTCTCGAGGTGGGCCGGACCGATCGAGCGTGCAATGGAGTCGTGAAAGTGTCAGCGGTGGCAACCGCGGGGAACGCGTCTGCAGAATCGGCGCGTCGCGGCATATCTCACCTCGGGTTGGCCAGAGACGGAGCGCTTCGGATAGACCAGAGTGGGTGCCGGGCAGCCTTTCGGATCTGGCGATCTGGGGGCTGTCGAGTCAAGACGGGGTGCCTGGCACTCTCTCCGGTGCTCCCCAAGTCTCTCGGAATCGACTCAGCCGTCGGCAGGGTCGGGCGCATGCCATAATCCGGCGTCGGTTGGAGAGGAGGGCGCGCGGTGCGGACACGTGGCGGACTGGACGAGGAGAGCCTGGACCTGGTGCTGCAGACCCTGCGCACGGTGAGCGAGCGCCGCCTGGGCAAGGACGAGCGCCTGGCGCTGGACGAGGAGGACCGCTTCCCGGCGGAGCTGGTCGGCGAGATGCTGGGGCCGGAGCTGGGCCTGCACCTGCTCTTCCTGCCGGAGGAGGTGGGGGGCCTCGGCGGCGGTGGCCGCGACCTGTTCCGGGTCTCCGAGGAGATGGCCCGCATCGACCTCGGGGTGGCCACCGCGTTCCTGGCCATCGCCCTCGGGGTGGATCCCATCATCGTGGGCGGCACCGAGGAGCAGCGGCGGCACTGGCTGGGCCGGATCGCCGAGGAGGGCCTGATCGTGGCCTACGGAGTGACCGAGCCCGAGGCCGGCTCCAACGTGGCCCGGCTCAAGACCGAGGCGGCGCCGGTGATGGATGGCGACCGGGTCCGCGCCTATCGTCTCACGGGCACCAAGCAGTTCATCACCAACGGCGGCGTCGCCGAGGTGTACACGGTGCTGGCCCGCGCCCCGGGCGGCCCCTCGTTCTTCGTGGTGGAGCGGGGTACGCCGGGCTTCTCGGTGGGCGGGCCGGAGAAGAAGCACGGCATCCGGGCCTCAAACACGACCCAGATCATCCTGGAGGACGTGGAGGTGCCGGCCGACCACCTGCTCGGCCTGGAGGAAGGCAAGGGCCTGGAGCAGGCCAACCAGGTGTTCGGCTTCACCCGCCTCATGGTGGCCGGTTTCGGCCTCGGCGCTGGCGAGGAAGCTCTGGCTCGGGCGGTGCGCTACGGCCTCACCCGGGTCCAGTTCGGCGTGCCGCTCTATGACAAGCAGGGCTTCACCCACAAGCTGATCGTGCCCCACGCCGTGCGCCTCGAGGCGGCCCGCGCCTACTGCGAGGAAGTGGCCGAGCGGCTGGACGGCGGCGAGCCGGGGCTGCAGGTGGAGGGGGCAGTGGCGAAGCTCTTCGCCACCGAGGCGGGCAACGCCGCCGCCGACGCGTCCATCCAGGCCCACGGCGGATACGGCTACACCCACGAGTACGAGGTGGAGAAGATCCGGCGCGACGTGCGCATCACCACCATCTACGAGGGCACCTCCGAGATCCAGCAGAACATCATCGGCACCCACCGGTGGCGGCAGACCGTGCGCACCGGTGGCGCCTTCTACTCGGACATGGCCCGCTCCCTGCGGGAGCTGGGCACCGGCGAGGCGGCCGCCCTGGCCGCCGAGGGCCTGGCCGAGACCATCCTGGCCTGCCACGCCCACCGCCTGCCCCGGGAGCAGTACGTCCTCTTCGAGCTGGCGCGCCTGGCCGCCGAGGTGGAGACGGCGGTGGCCCTGGCCCGCAAGGCCGCCACCAGCCGCGGGCCGAGCCAGTCATTGCTGATTCCGGCCGCCCGCCTGCACGGCGGTGCGGCGGCGAGGGACGTGGCGGTCACCGGCGTGCGCCTGCTGACGGGCAGCGGTCGGGTGGCTCAGGAGGAGATCGCGTCGTACCGCGAGCGGGTTCGCTTCGAGGAGGCCATGGCCACCGCCGCCGGCGAGCTGGCCCTCATGGGGGAGGTGGCCACCGCCGTCGCCGCCGAGGCGTAGACGCGCAGCCGACCGAGGGCGCACCCAGAAGAGGTGAAACGCAGAGGCGCAGAGGCGCAAAGCCACCCGCCCACCCAAGAAGGGGACAGAACGCAAAGACGCCAATACGCGAAGCCCCTCCCGCCCGGGGGAAAGAAGAAACGCAAAGGCGCGAAGACGCAAAGCCCCCACCCGCCCTACTGAGTCACCGCGGCCAGCGGCGGCGGCGGTCAATCGACGCGGGGCTGCGACCTTCCTTCGGGCTACTCCGTGGCGGCGGTCGTCTCGCCGGGCCCCTCGGGAGCCTCGGCCGGGGTGGCACGTCCGAAGCCGTCGAACTGGAGCCACTTCACGTTCTTCCAGTAGTCGTGGGGCACCTCGGGTGATCCCGGGTCCTCGATCTGGACGTTCAGGGTGTCGAGCAGGGTGCCGGTAGACGTGCGGTAGGCGAGCAGCGCCTTGCGGTAGGCGAGGGAGGCCTGGATGAGGCTGAGCTGGGCCTGGGCCAGGTCATCCTGGATCTGCAGCACCTGGTAGTTGGTGGACAACCCGTTGTTGAACTTGGTCTGCTCGGCCTCGAGGTTGCGCTGGGCCAGGTCCCGCGACGCCACCGCCGCGTCCACCTCGGCCGCGCCGTCGGACAGGGAGCGGACGGCGTAGCGGACCTCCTGGATGACGCTCTGCTTCAGAGCCGCCATGGAGACCTCGCCCTGCCTGAAGTAATAGCGCTGCTCGGCGAGCTGCCCCTGGGCCTCGTTGTTGCCGATGGGGAGGGAGAACTGGGCCCCCATGGTCCAGTGGGGAAAGTCGCGGCTCAAGATCTGCTGGCCGGCGTCCTCGAACCCGCCCTTCAGGGGCAGCGGCTCGCCGCTCGGGGTCTCGCTGAGGGTGTTGCCGCCGAGGCCGCCGTAGCCGTAGGTCGCTGTGAGATCGAGGCCCGGCAGCGTGCGGTTGCGGGCGACCTTGACCTGGAACTGGAGGAGATCGAGCTGGAGCTGCTGCTGGCGGATCTCCGGCCGCTCCTGGAGCGCGGTCTCGATGGATTGCCGCAGGTCCACGTCGAGGGGCTTGAACTCATAGGTCTGGGTGGTCTCGATCTTGCGCGTCCACTCCGCCGGCTCGTTGAAGCCGAGCATCCCCTTGAGGACATCCTCGGCGTTGGAGGCGGCGTTGCGGGCGGCGATGAGGCGCTGGCGGCGGGTGGCCACGCCGGCCTCCGACTGCACCAGGTCGATGGGGGCCGAGGTGCCCACCTTGACCCGCTCCCGGGTCTCGTTCAAGAGGCGCTGGGCGAGCTCCAGGGACTGCTCGGCCACCTCCACGGCGCGCCGGGCCCCCACCAGGTTCCAGTACGCGCTGTCCACCTGCTGGAGGGTGGAGACGACGTTGATCTCGAAGGTCTCGGAGTTCTGGGCGCGCGCGTTGCGGGCGATCACGATGCCGGAGCGGTTGACCAGGGTGCCGAAGCCGTTGAGCAGGGGCTGGCGCAAGCTCACCGTGAGGTCGGTGTCCCAGCGGGGATTGACGAAGACGAAGGTGTTGTTGGTCTCCGACCGCGCGGCGGAGGACTCGACGCTGAGCATGGTACCGGTGGGCAGGAGCTGATCGATGCCGAGGCCGAAGGTCGTGTTGCGGTTGTTGATGATGAGACCGCCGGCGAGCTGGGTGGCCGCCGGGGCGGTGCTGCCGCTGCCGCTGAGGCTGAAGCGCAGGGCCGGGTCGAAGATGCCGACGCTGGACAGGATGCCCGCGTTGGCGGCCGCGATGTTGTAACGGCCCACCTGCAGGTTGAGGTTGCGGTTGAGGGCCATCTCATAGGCGGTGTCGACATCCAGGGCCAGGACGCCCTGCGGGGCCGATGGCGGCCCTGGGATGGCGGACGGCAGGGCCGGGACCTGGAGATCGGCGGCGACTGCCGCCCAGATCGGCAGGACCAGACAAAGGGTGAGTAGTGCGGCCATCCGGGTCAGCTTCACGGTGCAACCTCCCATCGCTCCGGTTCATCCCCCAACTACGCAAGTCGGTCGGAAAGGTTCGCCAGGGTCGCCGCGTAGTCTACACCTGCGTCCACGGCGCCGCCGTTAACGAGTACGGTGATTCCGTTAAGGACGGTGCGCTGCTACAGATGTCGGATCTTGCTCCGCAGGAGGAAGATCTGGAGCGCGAGACCGGCCTTGGCGAGCAACCGTTTGAGGTGCGGAATCGGCACCTGCGCGAGGCTGCGCCCGGCGTTGTCCCCGTACAGAAAGGCCACGGTCTTGCTGCGCACCACCAGGGGCAGCACGATGCACGGCGCGGGCGACGCTCCCCCGAGCGCGCGCGCCAGGAGGTCGTTCGACGGGGTGCGTGGCAGCGGCCCCAACCAGAGGCCGGCGCCCTGCAGGAGGCCGGTGAACACGGAAGGATCGGTGGCCGGAATGGCGATGGCCTCGACGGCTGTCGGGCGGACGCCCTCGCCGGCGCCGCGCCAACCCACGATGGTGTCACCACGCACCGCCAGGAGGAGGCGCCGTGCGAGCAGGGGCGCGCAGAACGTCAGCACCGCATCGCTGACGTCGTCCCGCCTCTGAGCGTTCTCAAGCGCTTCGCCAGCGCGTTCCAGGAGCTCGTCCGCGGAGGGGCCTCCCGTCCGGTTCGGCGGTTCTCCGTGGAGCCTGAGATCCCTCCGGGCTTCATCGGCGAGGGAAGGGAACTGCCGGAGCTCCTCCCGGGTGATTTCCAGGACCTGGGGCCGCTCGGGGTCGGCGTCGTCGGCTACCGAGGAGCGTGGCGGGGGGTGTGCGGGGGTGGTGATGGACCGCTCATCCCCCGCCTGGGGTCCTGCAGAGGCTCGGTCCTGACGCGACGGCGCCTCCACACGGGCGGCGTGTTCCAGCCGCTCCAAGACCGACTGCACCTGGATGGGTGGCTGGACGCCGTAGAGCCGCGCCATGGCCTCGTACAGCCGCACCTCCAGGGCCACGAAGCTGGCCACCATGCAGTCGGTGAGCTGGGCGAGCTCGTCCTCCACGGGGAGGTCCGATGGGTTGAGGGTGGCGACGCTCAGGATCCGGCCCTCGCGGCGGAACGGCACCACCTCCAGCCGGATGGCGACCCGCGACGAGATGGCGCGCGCCACCTCGGGGGAGATCCGGGCGAGCTGGTAGGAGGACACGGTCCGGGTGGATCTGAAACGCCCGAGTGCGTGCAGCAGGGCGTTCTCGCCCAGGACCCCGAGGTCCAGGAGCACGGTGTCCAGCCGGCCGCCCAGGAGGCTCTGGGTGTCCCTCGCCTGGCGCAGCGCCTCCCGATTCAACAGGCCGGTGCTGACCAGGTACTCCCCGAATGCCCGATCCTGGTCGGCGCGTTCCGACCGCCTGCCTGCCATGGTGCTGCAAGCATATCAGTATCAGGAAGATGTGGGGTCAGCCTGCAACCCGCACGGCGGGCCGCGGCCAGCTCAAAGAGACGGCCGCCCAGGGGCCCCTCACGTGTCCCCATCCGAATCCGCGCAGGGATGCAGACGTTCCGCCGACAGCAGGCACAGACGCGGACTGTCGGGAGATGGGCTCGCCTCGCCCCTTTGAAGCTGCTCGGCGGTCGGAGAGAGCTAGAGCGTGGACAGCGGGTCCACGTCGATGACCCTGCGGACCTGCGCCGCCATGGGAGCGCTCTCCACGGCGGCCAGGGTCGCGCGGAGAAGCTCGCGGTCCGGCGCGCTGATGAGGAGCTGCCACCGCCAGTGCTCCCGGATGCGCTCCAGGGGGGCCGGCGCCGGGCCCCGGAGGCGGACCCCGGGCGGCAACGGCTGGGCCTTCCTGGCCGCTTCCTCGGCCGCCCGCCGGGCAAGGTCGGCGGCCCGGGCCTCGAAGCGCACCACCGCCATGCGCACCACGGGCGGGTAGGCGAAGGCCCGCCGGTAGGTGAGCTCCTCGGCCAGGAAGGAGGCGGTGTCGTGGCGGCAGGCGTGGAGGACCGCCGGATGGTCGGGGTAGTAGGTCTGGATCACCACCCGCCCCGCCTTTTCACCGCGGCCGGAGCGGCCGGCGAGCTGGGTCAGGAGCTGGAAGGTGCGCTCACCCGATCGGAAGTCGGGCAGGCCGAGCATGGCGTCGGCGGAGATCACCCCGGTGAGCGTGACGTTGGGGAAGTGATGCCCCTTGGCCACCATCTGGGTGCCGACCAGCACCTGGACCTCGCCCGAGGCGAAGGCGCCCAGGGTGCGCGCGAGCCCGTCCCGACGCCTGATCGTGTCCCGATCCAGGACCGCCGCCCGCACGTCGGGGAAGAGCTCCTGCAGGCGGTGGACGACCTTCTCGGTGCCGGCGCCCACCGCGTCGAGGAGCCGTCCCGAGCAGGCCGGACAGGCCTCGGGCAGGCGCTGGTGGTGGCCGCAGTAGTGGCAGCGGAGCCGGTGGGAGGCGCGGTGCACCACCATGGACACCGAGCACGACGGGCACTGGATGCGGGTCCCGCAGTCGCGGCACAGCAGCACCGGCGCCCACCCCCGGCGCTGCATGAGCAGGATCGCCTGATCGCCCGCCTCCAGTGCGTCCCCCAACCGCTCCCGGAGGCGGCGGGAGAACAGGGTGCGCCCCTGCTCGCCGGGCTCGCCGGCCTCGGCGCGCAGGTCCACGAGCTCCACCTCGGGCAGCGTGCCGCCGGCGACGCGCCGCGTCAGCCGGAGCTCGGTGGCCCGCTCCCGGAGCACCAGGGCCGCCGCCTCCACCGACGGGGTCGCCGAGCACAGCAGCACCGGCGCGCCCAGGCGCTGGCCGAGGACGAGGGCCAGGTCCCGGGCCTGGTAGCGGGGCGCCTCCTGCTGCTTGTAGGCGGCGTCGTGCTCCTCATCCACGACCACCAGCCCGACGTCGGTGAGGGGGGAGAAGAGAGCCGAACGGGGGCCGACCACGATCCGGGCCTCGCCCTCCTGGACCCGCTGCCACTCCCGGTAGCGCTCCCCCTCGGACTGGGCCGAGTGGAGCACGGCCACCCGGCCACGGAAGCGGCGTTCCACCGCCCCCGAGGCAGCGGGGGTGAGACCGATCTCCGGCACCAGCACGAGACCGCTGCGTCCGGACTCGAGGGCGGTCTCGAGGCAGCGGAGGTAGACCTCGGTCTTGCCGGAACCGGTGACGCCCACGAGGAGGAAGGCGGCGTAGCGCCCCCCGGTGACCGCGGGCCGAACCGCGGACACCGCGGTCTCCTGCTCGTCCGTGAGGGAGATCGGCTCCTCGGTGGGACGGAGTGCCCATCGCGGGCGGGGTTGGGGCCGCTGGCTGAATCGCGCCACCAGGCCCCGCTCGGCCAGGGCACGGACGGTGGCGGCGGAGCAGCCCACCGCCGCCTGGACCTCGCTCAGGAGCACGGGCCGGCCCTGCTCCGCCAACCACTGGACCACCGCCCGCTGGCGAGGTGCGCGCCGGCACTCCGCGAGCATGTCCTCCAACGGCCGCTCGGCGAGGCGCACTGCGCCCACATCCGTGCGCGGGGCGTGGTCCCGGCGGCGACGCGTGAGCGTGGCGAGGCCGGCCTCCACCAGGGCGTCCACCGGCTCGCGGCCGGTCGCACCGGAGCGGGCCAACAGGGTGGTGAGCCGGATCCGCGGCTGCTCTCTGAGGGCCGCCAGGACCGCGGCTCGACCCGGCGGGAGGGCGGCGTCGTCGGCCGCCGCGCCTGCTCTCGTCAGGCGGATTTCCTCACTGTCGGTGCGCAGCAGACCCGACGGGAGCATCACGCCGAGGGTGGCGCCGAGGGGGCATCGGTAGTAGGAGGAAATGAAGGCGGCCAGCTCCAACAGGTGTAGGGGGAGCAGGGGCTCGGGATCGAGGACCTCGGAGATGGGCCGCACGATGGAAGGATCCAGGTCCGTGTCGGGGCTCGTCGCAACCAGCACCCCGGTGGCCATGCGCTTCCGCACCGGGACCCGGACCCGGACGCCCGGGGACGCGAAGCGTTCCAGCTCCGCCGGCACGCGGTAGGTCAGGGGATCGGGGCTCGAGCGGGGGATGGCGACCTCGGCGAACACCGCCACATCCTAGCCCACCTCCCTCCCGATCCCGTGCTCGCGTCCGCGTCCGCGTCCCAGCGCCGCGGCCGGGATCAGGGGCGGCGACGGCAGCAGAGACCGGGGACAGCGGGCAGCGCCCGCGGTCGGCGGTCGGCCGCCGGCGCTGCTACGCTGGAGGCACGATGCGGGGGACGAGGCGGGTCCACGGCGAGGTGGAGGGCGAGCGCCCTGGCGCCCGGGAGGCGGTCTTCGATCTCGTGCGGCGGATCCCCCACGGGCGGGTGATGACCTACGGCCAGATCTCGGCGGAGCTCGCCAGCCGGCTGTCGCCGCGGGCGGTGGGGTGGATGCTCCACCGCTGTCCCGACGACGTGCCCTGGCAGCGGGTGGTCAACGCTTCGGGGGCATGCTCCACGGACCGCCTGCCCGACTTTCCCAAGGGCCTGCAGCGGGCCATGCTCGAGGCGGAGGGGGTCCGGTTCCGGGTCAACGGGACCCTGGACCTCGATCACTACCGCTGGCGGCCCCCTGCGGCGCGCGGGAGACGGAGGGTGAGCGATGGTGACCGCTGAAGCGCACAGAGCCGACCCGGCGTCGAGCTGGGCCGGCCTGGGCCGTTGGCTGGGGCCGGGCCTCTTCGTGCTCGTGCTCGTCGCCCCGACGGGCGCCCTGCAGGGCGACGCCAAGCGGGTGGCGGCGGCCGCCCTGTGGATGGCGGTCTGGTGGGTGACCGAGGCGGTGCCCCTGGCGGCGACCTCCATGCTCCCCCTGGTCCTCTTCCCCCTCCTGGAGGTGCGCCGCGTCTCGATGGTCGCACCGAACTACGCCGACCACATCATCTTCCTGTTCCTGGGAGGGTTCGTGCTCGCCCTGGCGGTGGAGCGATCGGGCCTGCACCGGCGTCTGGCCCTGGCCGTGTTGACCGGGGTGGGCGCCTCGCCGCGGCGCCTGGTGTGGGGGTTCCTGATCGCCACCGCGGTCCTGTCCATGTGGCTCTCCAACACCGCCACCGCGCTCATGATGCTGCCCATCGCCGGCGGCGTGGCCGCCAAGGTGGGGCACGAGGGCGTGCCCACCCGGCTCTTCCTGGCCGTGGCCTACGGGGCGTCCGTGGGGGGGATCGGGACCCTCGTCGGCACGCCGCCGAACCTCGTGCTGGCGGGCATGGCGCCGTCCCTCGTCCCGGACCTGCCGCCTCTGACCTTCGGCCAATGGATGCTGTTCGGCGTGCCCCTGGTGCTCGTCTTCATGCCGGTGGTGGGGCTGCTGCTGGGGCGCGGCCTGCCACGGCGGGTGGCGGCCGACCCCGGTCTGCGGGAGGAGCGCGCGCGGCTGGGCCCCATGGGGGTGCGGGAGCGGCGGGTGGCGATGCTCTTCGCCCTCACCGCCCTGGCCTGGGTCACCCGATCCGACCTCTCCTTCGGCGTCATGAAGGTTCCTGGTTGGAGCTCCCTGCTCGTCTGACCCCAAGCTGGTGTCCGATGCGGTACCGGCCATCGCCGCCGCCCTCCTCGCCACCCTGCTGCCCACGGGGGAGGGTGCGGGCACCCGCCTGCTGAGCTGGAGGAGATCCGGCACGGCGTGCCGTGGGGCGTGCTGCTCCTGTTCGGCGGCGGCTTCGCCCTCGCCGACGCCGTCCACGCGTCGGGCCTGGAGGGCTGGCTGGCGGAGAGCCTGCACGGCCTGGCCGTGCTGCCGCTGCCGCTCATCATCCTGGCCATCTGCCTGATCACCACCTTCGCCACCGAGCTCACCTCCAACACCGCCACCGCCACCCTGCTCATGCCGGTGATGGCCGCCCTGTCCGGGGTGTTGGCCGTGCCCCCCTACCTGCTCATGGTCCCGGCCACGGTGTCGGCCTCCTGCGCCTTCATGCTGCCGGTGGCGACCCCGCCCAACGCCATCGTCATCGGCTCCGGTCACGTCTCCACCCAGGACCTGTTCCGGACCGGGATCTGGCTGAACCTCGCCGGGGCCGTGGTCATCACCGTGCTCGTGCTGACCCTGGGTCAGATGGTCCTGCCGGTGTCGTGAGCATCCGGTGGCGGAGATCAGCGACCGCGAACAGCTACGCAGAGACCCGGAGCCCCCACCCGCCCGAGAAGAGAACGCAAAGACGCCAAGGCGCTAAGGTGCGAAGCCCCCACCCACCCTCGGGGAGGAAGAAACGCAGAGGCGCGGAGACGCAGAGCCACCCACCCGGGCGAGCGGCGGCGGCGATCAGCGGCGGCGAACCTCCGCAGCCGTCAGCGATCGGCGGCAGTTGTCAACGGCCGTGCCGGCGATCAGGCACGGCGAACAGGGATGGGCGAGCAGCTTCCCCCTCGTGGGGAACAGAGGCCGACGACAAGACGGTGCGGGTCACTCCTGCTCGTCGCCAGAATCCTCGAGGGGCCGCGAGACGATGACCGGGTCATGGGGCATGCTCGCGCGCTTGGAGCGCAGGTACGCGAAGGGGGTGACGTGGAGGAAGTTGGAGACCCGCGAGGTGTAGATGTCGGCGGAGCGCTCGATCTGGCGCGCCAGGTGACTGGTGTCGTTACCGGCCCGCAGGAGGGGGCCCCAGCGTTGCTGCACCACCTCGGAGGCGGCTCGGGCCAGGGGGGCGATCCGCCCGTCGAGCTCCTCCAGGCGGCGACGCAGCTCTTCGAGACGGGCCTCCACGGTGGCGGCGTCGGCCCCCGGTGCGGCTCCCGTAACCGAGCTCGAGGCGCTGCCGGGCGAGCCGCAGCCCGCTCTGCTCGGACTCCAGGCACTCCTTGGTCGCCATGAGGGCGCTGAGCTCAAGCTCCCGATCACGGAAGGCCTCCAGAGCGGAGATCTCCTCCTCCAGCTCCCGCAGGACGAGGGCCGTGCGCCAGCGCAGGACGCTCTTGGACACCCTCACGTCGGCGAAGATGTGGTCGCCCACGTAGAGGATCTGCGAGCCCGAGAGGCCCAGGTACTCCTCGACCTTGGCGGCGTCCCCGCCCAGGTAGAGCCCAGGGCCCGGGATGTGGCCAGGGACCGGCTCCAGGAGGCCGCGGTCGGTGTCCACGATCCGGAAGAGGGGCAGGTTCTGGCTGAAGAAGTCGGGCTTGCGGGCCCCGGCGATGACCAGATCGAAGAGATCTCGCCACGTCGTTCGCGGGGGCAGGAACGGGTCGTAGGCGAAGGTCATGATCTCCCGCACCCAGGACCACTCGGAGTTGGAGACGAGCATCAGCCGCTTTCCCGCCCGCTGCTGGTCCAGCAGGGCCATGGGTGCGTCGGGGTCGAGCTCGATGAAGCGCTCCGGGTCGGCCGCGATGGCGGCCTTCATGCGGCCCTCCAGGTGGGCCTCGTCGAGACGGTCGTCGATCCGCTGGAAGAGGTCCCGGTACCCGGCGACCTGCCGGAGGAGGCCCTCGTCGTAGAGGTCCACCAGCTGGGCGTACAGACAGGTGCCGGAGAGGGCGAAGAGGGTGTTGAGGAAGACGAAGCGGGGCTCGGAGAGGTCGACCGGCGTGTGTCGATAGGTCGTCCGTTGCTCGTCGAAGCTCAGCAGCCGGCTGCCGTGGGCCGCCCGCATGACGTAGCCGAAGCGGTTCGCCTTGACGATGTTGCCGAGCTCCGTGTCCACCACCAGTCCCTGGGCCGCGAGCTCCCGCTGGAAGGTGAGCTCGGAGACCGGCCAGCCCTCCTCGGCGAGGTGGCCGCGGACGTGGTCGTAGGCGTAGCGCTCCCACTCCGAGACCCGGTAGTGCACCAGGGTGTAGTCCATGTCGTAGCCGACGGCGGCGATGGCGCGCAGGTTGAGGGTGCGGTTGGCGTAGATGCGCCGGGTCGGGGGGACCCCAGCGGAGGGTGTGGGCGCGTCGGTCATGGGAGCTCCAGCGTGCTGCGGCTCGTTCCTGGCGAGGATAGCTCAGAATGCGTCCCCCGCCGCGAGGGCCTGCAACCGGCGCCGAGACCGGTCACAGAATCCAGCGACAGTCGCGGTCACCAAGCGGCCGGCGACCGCGTCAGCGACCGCGAACCGCGACCGCACTCGCCCAATGGTGAGAGGCTTGGGGAGAACCAGAGAGGGTGCCTGGCACGCCGTCTTGATTCGACAGGAAGCGGATCGCGTCATTCGAAAGCGTGCCTGGCACCCACTCTGGCGTCTCCGAAGTGACGCCTCTCGCGACGCGCCGATTCTGTCGATGCGCTCCCCGAGGTTGCCACCGCTGACACTTTCCCGGCCTCCAGGCGAAGCACTGCCGGGACGAGCTGCTCCGAAAAGTGTCACCAGTGGCACGCCCGGGGGACGGGCCCTTCTCTGGACCGCTGCTGGCCCACGTGGGCCGCCCGTTGCCGCCGATCACTGTCGCCGACCGCCGCCTCTGAGCGGGGGGTGGGGGGGGTGCGTCTTGGCGCCTTGGCGTCTTTGCGTTCTGTCCTTCTCTTCTTCTCGGGCGGGGGGGCGGCTCTGCGTCTCTGCGCCTCTGCGTTACGAATCCGCACTGACCCGGACCACTGCCGCTGCCGCGAGCGCGGGCATGAGGGCTCCCCGAGACGAGCACAAAAAAAAGCAAGCCCGCGGGGGGCTTGGGAAGGAGGAGATTGCTTGGTGCGTCCGTAACTAATGTACTTCCAATGCTTGGATCGTGGTGTGAGCTGAATCACATCAGATCCTGTTTCCGATCCTGATTCTCAGCTTCGCCCGTGGCGTCCCCTCAGCCACCGGCCAGCGTGCGCCACGCCGCCACGCCCCATCCCGCGATCATCAGGACGCCTCCCACCGGTGTGACGAGACCGATCCACCGGACGCCGGACACTGCCAGCAGGTAGAGGCTGCCCGAGAACAGCACGGTGCCGGCCGCCATCAGCCACCCGGCCGGGGCGAGGCCGCGCTCCGGCCAGCTCGCCACCGCCCAGGCCAGGGCCAGCAGCGCCAGGGCGTGGTACATCTGGTAGCGCACGCCGGTCTCGAAGGTGACCAGCCGCTCAGCGCTCAGGCGGGCGCGCAGGGCGTGGGCGGCGAACGCGCCCAGCGCCACACCGGTTCCTCCGAGCAGGGAGCCCGCGGCGAAGAGCCAGCGCCCCATCACTCCTCCACGTCGAGGACGCCGATATAGGGGAGCGTGCGGTACTCCTCGGCCAGGTCCAGCCCGTAGCCCACCACCCAGGCGTCGGGGATCTCGAAGCCCATGTAGTCCACCTGGGTCTCCAGCTTGCGCCGCGCGGGCTTGTGGACCAGGGCGCAGGTCTTGAGCGAAGCGGGTCGGCGGGCCGCCAGGAGGCGCAGGAGGTAGTTGAGGGTGGCGCCGGTGTCCACGATGTCCTCGACCACCAGCACGTGGGCCCCGGCGATGGACCGGCGCAGATCCAGCACCAGGCGCACGGAGCCGTTGCTGGTGGTGCCGTCGCCGTAGGAGGAGACGGCCATGAAGTCCACCGAGCAGGGAATGGTCAGCCGGCGCGAAAGGTCCGACAGGAAGATGAACGCGCCCTTGAGGATGCCCACCATCCTGAGGTCCTCGACGCCGCGGTAGTCCTCCGAGATGCGGGTGGCCAGCTCGCGGACCTTGGCCTGGATGTCCTCCTCGCTGATCAACACCCTTGGGTCACCCATCGCGCGTGCCGTGGTCATGTCTCCTCCGTTCGCGGTCACACTACCATGGGCCGGCGTGGAACATGCGACCATGCCCCGGGGTTTGAGGGGAGGGGACGAGCGATGCCGGGGCGAAGGACGGGCGAGGGACGAGCAGGAGATGGTGCGGCGGCGCCGCCGATGCTGTGGCGTCTGCTCCGCCACTACGCCTGGCGCTACCGCTACAGCTACCTCGCCGGCGGTATCTTCCTGGCGGGAACCAACTTCCTGTCCGTCAGCATCCCCGGCGAGATCGGGCGCGCCATCGACGCCCTGCGCGCCGGCAACCCCTTGGCGAGCCACGTGATGGCCATCGCCGTGATGGGCGTGGCAGTGATCGTGGTGCGCACGCTGTCTCGGATCCTCATCTTCAACCCCGGCCGCGACCTGGAGTACCAGCTCCGCCATGACCTCTTCGCCAAGCTGCTGCGCCTGCAGCCGTCGTTCTACGCCCGGCACAAGCGGGGCGACATCGTCAGCCGCGCGGCCAACGACATCTCCTGGGTGCGGACCATGGTCGGCTACGGCGGCCTCCAGGTCGTCAACGTGACTCTGGCGGTGACCATGACGGGCTGGAAGATGATCAGCCTGTCGCCGCGCCTGACCGCCATCGCCATGCTGCCCATCGCCGCGGGCATGGTCGCCCTGCAGTGGAGCATCCGACGCCTCTTCCACCTCAGCCGGCGCAGCCAGGAGCAGCTGGGCGAGATCTCGGAGCACGTCCTGGGCAGTCTCCAGGGTGTGGCCGCGATCCAGGGGTTCACCGCCGACGGTGCGTTCGTGGAGCGCTTCGAGGCGCGCAACATGGAGTGGCTGCGCATCGGTATGCGGCTGGCGGTGCTCCGTGCCACCGCCCTGCCGCTGTTGGCCCTGGCCGGCGGCATCTCCATGTTCGTCGTCATCGCCCTGGGCGGACAGCTGGTGCTGGCGACCACCCTCACCGTGGGCGACCTCGCGGCCTTCGTCGCCCTGCTGGCGGTGCTGCTGCCGTCCCTGCGCTCCCTGGGCTGGATGCTGTCGGTGATCCAGCGCGGCCGCGCGTCCCTGGAGCGGATCTTCGAGCTCATGGACGCCCCCGACGACCGGCCCGAGGGGTTGGAGGGGCGGGTCGTGGGCGCCGGTCACGGCCCCGCTCTCGAGATCCGCGATCTCCATTTCGCCTACCCGGACGAGCCCGATCGGGAGGTGCTGTCCGCGATCACCGTCAACCTGGCGCCGGGGGCGGTGGTGGGATTGTTCGGGCGCACCGGCAGCGGCAAGAGCACCCTGCTCAGGGTGCTGGCGCGCCTCTACAATCCGCCCCCCGGCACGGTGTGGGTGGACGGCGTGGACCTGGTCACCATGGACCTCGATGCGTGGCGCCGGCGGTTGGCCATGGTCCCCCAGCGACCCTTCCTGTTCTCCGACTCCATCGCCGCCAACATCGCGCTGGAGGAGGACATCGATCGCGAGGCGGTGCGAAAGGCGGCCGTCATGGCCGCGCTCGAGCCCGACCTGAAGTCGCTTCCCCAGGGCCTGGACACCGTGGTGGGGGAGCGGGGCATCATGCTCTCCGGCGGCCAACGGCAGCGGGTGGCCCTGGCCCGGGGCCTGTACCGGGGTGGCGATCTGCTCATGCTGGACGACGTGCTCTCCGCGGTGGACCACACCACCGAGGCGCAGCTGGTGCAGACGGTGGCAGCGCTCGCCCGCCGTCCCTCTTCGCCGACGGTGTTCATCGCCAGCCACCGCCTGTCGGCGCTGCGCCACTGCGACCTGGTCCTGGTCCTGGAGCGCGGGCGGCTGATCGACCTCGGCAGCCACGCCGAGCTCATCGAGCGCGAGGGTCCCTACCGGGACGCCTGGAGCGTCCAGAGCCAGGGCGCCATGGCCGAGGAGGTGGCCTCGTGAGCGGCTGGGCCCTGCTGCGACGGTTGTGGCCCTACATGCGCCGCGACCGGTGGGCGTTCCTGGTGGCCGTGGCCCTGACCCCGGCCACCGCGGCCCTCACCCTGGTCCAGCCCTACCTGCTCAAGCGCGCCATCGACCAGCACCTGGTCCCGGGGCTGAGCGACAAGGTGACCGCCGAGCAGGCCGTGAACGGCCTCATCGGCGTCGCCCTGCTCTACCTGGGGGCCGTGGTGGTGGGCTACCTCCTGGACGGGGCCTACACCCTGGTCCTGGCCTGGGGCGGGCAGCGCACGCTGGTGCGGATCCGCTCCGCCGTCTACCGCCACGTCCTCAGCCTGCGCCAGAGCTTCCTCGACCGGCAGCCGGCCGGCCGCCTGCTGACCCGGGCGACCAGCGACGTGGACGCCCTCGGCGAGGCCTTCAGCTCGGGAGTCATCAACATCATCCTGGACGTGCTCCTGGTGGTTGGAACCCTGGTGGCCATGCTGATCCTGGACGCCCGCCTGACCGGTGTGCTGCTCCTCCTGGCGCCACCCCTGCTGACCATCCTGGAGGTGGTGCGGCGGCGTCTGCGGGTGCTCTTCGGAGAGGTCCGGGAGGCCCTGGCCGCGGTCAACGCCTTCCTGTCGGAGCGGGTGGACGGGGTGGAGGTGGTGCAGCTCTTCAACCACGAGCGCACCAGCGAGCGTCGCTTCGATCGGCGCAACGAGCACTTCCGCCGGGTCACCACCCGCTCCAACGTCTACGACTCGTTCATGTACGCCCTGGTGGACGGGGCCGCGTCCATCGGGGTGGCGGTGATGCTCTGGTACGGCTCCGGACTGGCGTCCAAGGTGGGCCTGCACATCGGCTCGGCAGTGACGGTGGGGCTGATGGTGGCGTTCATCCAGTACCTCGACCAGCTCTTCACGCCCCTGCGCGAGCTGTCCAGCCAGGTCGCGGTGCTGCAGCGCGGTGCGGCGGCGGTGGAGAAGATCTTCGGCCTCCTCGACGAGACGGAGATCCTGGCGGAGAGCGGAGACCCCTTCCCCGAGATCACGGGGCACCTGGTGCTGCGCGACGTCTGGTTCCGCTATCACCCGGAGTCGGAGGACGTGCTCCGCGGCATCGACCTGGAGGTGCGTCCCGGCGAGGTGCTGGCCATCGTCGGCGCCACGGGGTCCGGCAAGACCACCCTCACCCGGCTGCTGGACACCTCCTACACCGGCTACCGCGGCAGCATCACCATCGACGGCAAGGAGCTGAGCTCCCTGCGCGACCGCGACGTGCGTCGCCACATCGCCGGCGTCCGCCAGGACCCGCAGCTCTTCTCGGAGACGGTCCGCTTCAACGTCGACCTCGGCAACCGTGAGATCTCTCTGCCCGAGGTCGAAGAGGCGGCCGGGCAGGTCCACGCCGACCGGGTGGTGGAGCGGGTGGGGTGGGAGCACATCCTGAGGGAGCGGGGCGCCGACCTGTCGGTGGGGGAGGGCCAGCTCATGACCTTCGCCCGGGCCATGGCCCACGACCCCGAGGTGGTGATCCTGGACGAGGCCACCGCCTCCATCGACAGCCTCACAGAGCAGCTGATTCAGGGTGCCCTGGGGCACATCTTCGCCACGAAGACGGTGATCGTGGTGGCCCACCGGCTGTCCACCGTCAAGCGCGCGGACCGCATCGTGGTCATGGACGGGGGGCGGATCGTCGAGGAGGGCACCCACTCGCAGCTCATGGCCGCGGACGGCGCGTACGCACGCCTGGTGCGCGCGGGCGAGGAGCTGCTCGCCGCCTGACCCGTTGCGCTCCCAATGACACGCCTTTGTTCTGTCATGGTGAGCGAGGAGCTCACCGTCCGCGGCGAGCGACGAGTCGAACCATCCCCCGAAGGCCCGTGGGACGCCTCCCAGCCGCGACTCTGGTGCTCTCCGGGGATCCTTCGACTCGCTCCGGCAGACCGACCCTCGCTCAGGATGACACGCAGGCGGGTCGGCCCACCGTCTCTGAACGGCTCCGGTCACGCCATGCGGCACCGCCGCGAAGAGGCGTAGGGATGCTCAGTGTGACTCTCGCGTCCGCGTCCGCGCCCGCGCCCGTGTTCAGCGTCAGCGACCGCGATCTGCGGCGGCGGGCAGCGGCAGCGATCAGGGGCCCACTGGCGCGGAGCAGCGGCCGTCGGGAGGACGGCGCGTCCCTCGGGCGTGCCACTGTCGACACTTTTCCGGAGCGACAGTCATGTGGCAGCGGCTCGATCGTGGGCGGAGGATCGACGCAGGCGGGCGCGGGCCGTGGCCAGCGCGGCCGCGGGCAGGATCGCTGCAGCGCCGTACAGGGCCACGCCGCCGCCCGCCAGGACGGGCCGGTCCGCGAGAAGGGCCACCAGCCACAGGAACGTGGGCGAGGCGGCGATCAGGGCCGTCAGTGGCGCCCACCTGCGGCGGCGACATCCGAAGCCGACCAGCGCGCCGCCTGCGCCGGCAAGGAGGGGCAGGTGGACGAGAGCCGAGCGCCGCACGGAGGCGGTCAGGGCGTCCAGGTGCTCGTCGAGGGTGAGCCCCCCCGAGGAGGCGGCCTTGAGGTCGTCGTGGATCCTGGTGGTCTCGCGGCGCTCGAGGTGATCGGCGGCCATGGTCACCAGGAGAGCGATCACCACCGCCAGGAGGAGATCCGGCACCAGCGGCCGCAGGCGTGTCCAAAGGCTCGTGAAGCGCAACATCTGCCGTCAAGTATAGCCCGCGTTGGAGGCCTCCGGCCCGGCGGGCGGCGGCTGGTGGTCGGCCGCCCGCCGGTGTAGGATTGCACTCGGTTTCATGAGAATGGAAGGACGGGGAACCGGGCACGGTCCGATTCGATCCGTACGGTCGCCGGCGGCGCCCTGCCCGTCGCTGTAGTGAAGGAGGAAGGTATGCGTCGCTCTCTGGCTCTCTTCGCCATGCTTGTCGTCATCGCTTCGGTGGCCGCCGCGGCGGCGCCCGAGGATGTGTTCCCGCAGTCGGTGGCCTCGGGCGATCCGCGCCCCGACAGCGTGGTGCTGTGGACACGGATCGTGACGCCGGAGAGTGAGGGCGGACCGGGCGTCCCCCTGGTGGCGAGCCTGGAGGTCGCCACCGATGCCGCCTTCGGTGACGTGGTGCTGACCGAGGACGTGCCGGTGGCCTGGGATCGGGAGGGGATCGTCAAGGTCCTGGTGGACGGGCTCGAGCCTTACACCACCTACTACTACCGCTTCTCCTACTACGGGGTGACCTCCCACGTCGGCCGCACCAAGACCGCGCCCTCGCCGGACATGGACGTGCCGGTGAAGTTCGCGGTGGTGTACTGCCAGGACTACGTGGATCGCTACTACAACGCCTACCTGGAGCTGCTCAGGCAGTACGGGCCGGACGACGTCGACTTCGTGGTCCACCTGGGGGACGTGATCTACGAGACCACGGGAGGCTCGTACGGCGTCCCGGCCCAGACCGCTCGCGCCGTCACCTTCCGCGACCCGGCGGGCACCATCCCCGACGGCGACCTCCAGGCGGCCAACACCCTGTCCAACTACCGAGACCTGTATCAGATCTACGGCTCCGATCCGGTCTACCAGCGGGTCCACGAGCGCTGGCCCATGATCGTGATCTGGGACGACCACGAGTTCTCCAATGACTGCTGGGACGCCACCGCCACCTACACCGACGGCCGCCAGAACGAGTACGAGCCGGACCGTAGGCGCAACGCCGGCCAGGCCTTCTTCGAGTACATGCCCATCGCCGTCGGCATCGGGGAGGATGGTTTCCTCGACATCAACGCCTCCATCCTCTATCCCAACACCGTCATCTACCGCGACTTCCGCTTCGGCAAGCAGGTTCACCTGGTGGTTACCGACGACCGCACCTACCGCCCCGACCACCTGGTCCCGGAGAACGGCTTCCCCGGCACCATCGTCATGGACCAGGGGGCGGTGGAGGAGATGCTGCCCTACCTCGGCCTGGAGTTCGCGCAGGTCAAGGACAGCTTCGACCCCTACGTGAACATGGATGCCCTCGGCCTCGCCGTGCCCATTCTCCGCAACACAGCGACTCTGATCGCGGCCGGCGCGTACCAGATGGAGAACCCGGCCCTCGACATCACCGCAGCGGTGGCCCTGGCGAAGAACGCCATGCGCGGCAACGTCAGCACCACCTACATCAACGCCCTGTACGCCGGGGCCGGCTATGCGCCGCCGTTCGCGCCCTCGGTCCAGGCCGTCCTGCCCCGCGGCCTGTCCTACCTGTTCATGGGCAAGCAGGCGATCTACAGCTCCATGGGATCCCGCACCGCATTGCTCTTCGACCCCTTCAACCTGTACGCCGTCCATCTGTATCTGACCAAGGGTCCGGAGGTGGAGGACGTGTACGGGGGCGTGCAGACCGCGTGGCTGCAGGGGGTGCTGACTTCGAGCGACGCGCACTGGAAGATCGTGGGCCAGGCGGTGATGATGACCCCGGAGGTCATCGACTTCACCAATCCGATGATCGCGCCGCTGCTCCCCGCCGACTTTCCTGATTACCTGAAGACCCGCCTCCTCATCAACGCCGACGACTTCAACGGCTTCCCCCAGAAGCGGCTCGAGCTGCTGGGGCTGTACAGCGTGGTGCCGGATACGGTGGTGATCTCGGGCGACATCCACGCCACCTTCGTCACCGACCACACCAACGGCGTCTACGAGTTCACGCCGCCCTCCATCTCCTCGGCCACCCAGGGCGACTTCGTGCTCCAGGCTGCCCGCGAGCTCCTGGGACCGACCCCCGAGGTGGACCAGCTGGTGGCGAACCTGGGCGCCCTGCTCCAGATCTCGTCCCTGGAAGACCAGCTCGTGTCCCCGTCGGACATCGTGTACGACAACACCTGGGCCCACGGATTCATGGTGATGGAGGCGACGGCTCAGGAGCTCACCGCCACCATCTTCGAGATCCCGTCGACCGAGATCCACACCAGCTACTACGATGATCCGGAGGCCCTGGACGCGCTCTTCCACAGCCTGACGTTCACGGTGAGGGACGGCCAGCTCATCCCGCCCGGCCAGGAGTGAGTCAGAGGAGCAGGAACAGGGCGACGCTGGCCACGCCGATGAGGGCGAGAAAGGCCAGGGTGAGCCGGCCCACGCGGCGCGCCCCGAAGGCCGCCGCGTAGACGCCCTTCATGAGGTTGTTGGTGGCGGCGGCGACCACCACGGCGAGGGCCGCGGTGCCGAGATCCAGGGACGGGTACTGGGTGAGGCCGAGGATGAAGGGATCCACGTCCGCGGCGCCCATGACGGCGGCCATCACCAGCAGGCCGGTGCCGCCGAAGCGTTCCGCCACTAGGCGGGTGACCACCAGCACGGCCAGGAAGATGCCGGCGAAGGTGAAGGCGGAGGTCAGCTCGAGTGGGTTCCCGACCCGCTCGCCGACCATGGTCTGCTGCGTGTTCCCTCCCCCGTGGAGGTGGGCTCGCCCCAGGGCGAGGCCGAGCACGATGGTGAAGCCGCCGAGGCCGGCGAAGAGGTACGTCAGGGGCCGGGCGAGGGAGGGCGCGAACAGCGCCATCAGCACCAGGAGCCGCAGATACATGACGCCGGTGGCGGCCACCATGGGCCCCACGTAGCCGAGATCCGGGTAGCGCGCCTCCTTCGACTTGCGGGCCAGCACGACCGTGGTCACGGTGGAGGAGTAGGCCCCCCCCAGCAGGCCGGCCACGAGCAGGCCGGGCCCGCGCTTCCAGTGCACCTGCAGGAGATAGCTGACGTAGGAGATGCCGCTCACCGCGACGACCACCAGCCAGATGGTGAAGGGGTTGATGTGGAAGCGCGTGTAGGCTTGGTTGGGGACCGTGGGCAGGATCACCCCGGTCAGGAGCAGGAAGCGGAGCAGGGTGCGCAGCTCCTCGGCCGGGAGTCGGGTCGCCAGCGCCTCCAGCCGCATCTTCTCCTGGAGCAGGATCACCGTCACCACGCCCGTGGCGATGGCCACCCAGTAGAGGCCCGCAGCGATCACGGCGCCGAGGGCGAACGTGAGGAGGGTCGCCACCTCGGTGGTGATGCCGATCTCGCCGGCCCGCACGTGGGGCCAATGGGAGAGCGTCACCAGCGCTCCCAGCACCACCAGCCCGACGGCCACGGGCACGGTCGAGCCCGGGAAGCCGCGGGTGAGCAGGAAGCCGGCCAGGGCGATCAGGGGGAAAGTGCGGATGCCGCCGAGGCCACGGGGCTCGTGCTCCTCGCGCTCGATACCGATCAGCAGGCCCAGGGCCAGGGCGAGCACGAAGCCGACCAGGTCCTGGGGAAGCTGGGTGAAGAGTGTGTCCACCGTCCAATGCTATCGCGAAAAGCACGCTTACCGTGAGATCTGGTCGTCAACAGCGGCAGCGACAGCGACGGCGGCCGCCATCGGCCCCCAGCGACGACGGTCAGCGACAGGGGCCGCGTTCAGCCACCGCCACCGGCGGCAGTGGCCCGCTCTCGCGCCCGACTGCGACGGGACCATCCGATTCGGGCTCGGGCTCGGGCGCGGGGCGGTCGGGCCGAGGGCGGAGCCATCAGGTTCGGGCGGCGACGTAGGAGGTGAGGTCCACCACCCGCTGCGCATAGCCGAGCTCGTTGTCGTACCAGGAGAGCACCTTGACGGTATCGTCGCCGAGGACCATCGTCGACGGCGCGTCCACGAGGGAGGAGAGGAGACAGCCCACGATGTCTGAGGACACCAGCTCCTCGTCGCTGACCCCCAAGATCCCCTCCATCGGCCCCGCCGCGGCCTCGCGGAAGGCGTCGTTTACGCCATCAACGCTCACCGGCTTGGAGGTGCGCGCCACCAGGTCGATGATGGACCCTGCCGGCACCGGTACCCTCAGGGCGAGACCGTCCAGCTTGCCCTTGAGCTCGGGGATCACCTCGGTGGTGGCGCGGGCGGCGCCGGTTGTTGTGGGGACGATGTTGACCGCCCCCGCGCGTCCGCGCCGCCACTTGCCAGCCGGCTGGTCGACGATCCCCTGGGAGCTGGTGTAAGCGTGAACCGTGGTCAGGAAGCCGCGGATGATTCCGAAGCGGTCGTTGAGCACCTTGGCCACCGGCGCCAGGCAGTTCGTGGTGCAGGAGGCGTTGGACACGATGCGGTGCTGGGAGGGGTCGAACATCTCCTGGTTGACGCCCATGCAGACGGTGACGTCGGCCTGCTTGCCGGGGGCGGTGATCACCACCCGGTCGGCGCCCGCCTGCAGGTGCTTCGATGCGTGCTCCCTTGCCGTGAACCGGCCGGTGGCCTCGACGGCGATGTCCACTCCCAGCTCCGCCCAGGGCAGCTCGGCCGGATCGCGCACCGTAAGGAAGCGCACCCCGCGGCCGTCCCACAGCAGCTCCCCGTCCCGAACCGTCACCTTCTCGTCGGGCGGCCGCTGGGCGGAGTCGTGGCGAAGCAGATAGGCCAGGTTGTCCAGGGGTGCGATGTCGTTGATCGCCACCACCTCCAGGTCCTGGTTCGCCATGAGCTGCCGGAACACCAGCCGCCCGATGCGTCCGAAGCCGTTGATCCCGACCTTCGTGGCCATGTGTCCTCCTCTGGGCGTCATCACCGGCGGTGCTGCCGCCGACGGATCGGCCCCATGATCTCCGCTGGACATCCACGGGGCCACCGGGGATGACCCCGCCCCGACCCGGGGGCAGCTCTCAGATCGGGGGGGACGGGCACGAGGCAGGCCCGCGCGAGCACGAGATGGGGGAATCTCCCAGCTCCCACAGGGAGTGATTTGGGTAGCGGGATACGTGCGTTGGAGCGAGACTCGGATACGCCCGGCCTGGGATCGTGAGGCGGGGCAGGGAGGTCGGTGTGAGCACCCTTCGAACCGCTCGGTCGAGCCCGGCGACCTCGGGGCCGCCCCTTCGGTCACCGGCGCCCCGAGCGTACCTGGTGCTCACCGTGAGAGGACCGATCCTCATGGTGGCGGTGCTCGATGCGGCCGACCATCCTCGCCTGCGCCAGGAGCTGGCGCGACGCGGCTTCGACTCGTACGTCGCATGGTGCGTCCCCTACGACGATGTGCGGTGCGCTTACGGCTCCGACGTCGACACCCTGGCCGCCATCCTGGACGCCGAGCGGCCGATGCGGGTGGTCGACTTCGACGGGAGACGTGTGTTCCGGCGCCTGCACCTGTCCCGACTCGAGGATCCGCTCGTCTGCGATGCGCCGCCGTCTGATCCACCCTCGCGCTGAGGGTCGCCGGGCGTGTCCGTCAACGCTTGTAGCTGACGATCCTGCCCCAGACCTGGCTCTTGCCCCACAGGCCCCGGCGCAGGTCCTCGAGCTGCACGATCTGGCTGTGGTCCACGAAGACGTTCACCTCGGGACCGTAGTTGCGGATGTACCAGGCGAACACGTCCGGGTCGGCGGCCTCGAACATGACCTTGTTCAGCCCCACCTGGTCGATGATGGCTGCGGGCACGTCCGTCCGCCAGGAGCTGACGCTCTCGGTGATGCCCTCCGACTCGATCATGATCATGTAGGCGCCGGCGTCGATGAAGCGCCTGATCTGGGCGATCACCCAGCCCACGTCGCGCTGGCCGGCCGCCTCCAGCTCCGTGGCGGTGGCGGTGCCGCCGGCGCCGAACTGGATGCCCACCTCGGGCTTGGCCTTCAGCCCCATCTCCTGGACCTTCTCGATGAGGCGCAGCCAGTCGTCTGAGGAGATGGTCACGAAGCCGCCGGAGATCTCCACGATGTCGAAGCCCACGTCGCGGCACTCGCGGATGTAGGCGTGCACCGCCTCCGTGCCCTGGGTGAGCACGTACTCCATGAAGCCACCGGTGGACACCAGGACGTCGTGGCGGTGGCAGAGCTCGATCACCGCCTTGAGCTTGTCCCGGGGCATGAGCACGAACGAGCCGCCTGCGAACTTGAGGCTGTCCACGTACTGGCCCCAGGTCTCCAGGAGGTCCTGGAGGTAGGGGAGACCGAGCACGCTGTAGTAGGGGCCCCGGATCTCGGTGATCCCCTGGGTGCGGGGCTTGTCCTGGCGCTGATTGACGCGGATGAAGTCGAAGCCTCGGTCCATGGGTCAATCCTCCTTGCCGACGCGGGCGAGCAGCGTGGTGAGGTCGCGGGCGTCGTGGCGTTCCATGTCGCGGACGAGGGACACGATGTCGTCGACGAGGTCCGGCGCGGCGTGGGAGTCGGCGAGACCGCGGACCTTCTCCGCCACGCGGTCGAACGACATCGGTCGCGTGAAGAAGCCTTCGTAGTCCTCCTTGTCGCGGCTCAGCTGGGTGCCGTCGTCGAGCCGGATCCTGATGCGCACCGCCATCTTCCCTGGGAAGCGCGCCGACAGGTCCGCCGCCGGCCGTACGTTGACCTTGCGCAGCAGCGTCTGGATGTCCTGGCTGGTGATGCGTTCGGGGGCGTACTGGGCAGGGCCCACCGCGCCGTCCAGCAGCGCCGCGGCCACCATGTACGGCAGACTGTGATCGGCCTGCTCCTTGATCTGGACATCTTGCTTGTCGCCCTCCTCGCCGCCGCCGATGATGCTGAAGGCGACGTCGAACACCTCCAGGTCGACCCTGGCGATCCTTCCGGGTCCGGGTGTGACTCCTCCCGCAGCTCCAGGATGCCTTCCAGGGTCGACTGAGAGTGGAACTCGGCGTTGTACTTCTTGACCGAGCAGCGGCGGATGCGCTCCAGGTCCTCCTCCTGCCAGGCGATCTCGAAGGGGCCGGCGATGGCGTCCATGAAGCCCTTGTTGCCCTCGAACACCTCGGGCGGAGCGGTGATCCCTTCCCGGGCCAGGAGGACGGCGTGGGTGGCGGCGAAGGCGGTGTTGGGATAGGCCAGCCCCTTCCAGTGGGAGAGGGCGCCGGTGCGGGTGACCCTGAGGGCGTTGAACGCGGTGCCTGCGATGGCGACGGCGTTCGCGGCCTGGTCCCGTTCGAGGCCGAGGGCCCGGGCCACCCCGGCGGCCACGGCGTAGGATCCCTGGGTCGTGTGGTCGAAGCCCTTGGCGCGCACCGGGGCGACGTCGGAGAGGCGGCACTGCACCTGGTACGCGAGGGCGAGGGCGACGAGCAGGTCGCGCCCACTGCCCCCGGCGAGCTCGGCCGCTGCCAGCACCGGTGCCAGGTTGTCGGAGGGATGGCAGGTCTCGCCCTCGGCGAGGTAGCTGTCGTTGAAGTCCAGGTAGCGCACCAGGGCCCCGTTGTACAGAGCGGCTCGGTCGGGGGAGGTCCGCCCGCCGCCGATCAGGGTCACGACCTCGCGTCCACCAACCTGATCCAGGTAGTGGCGAAGCATGCCGATGGGCTCGCCGTGGAGCGCCCCGATGGCGCAGCCCACCGCGTCCAGGATGTGGACCTTGAGGGCTTCGACGGCCGGCTCCGAGAGGTCCTCGAAGCGGGCGTGGGTGATGAAGGAAGCGAGGTCCAGGAGCATGGTCATGAGAGCCCCCTCCACGGGCCGGAAGTGCGCAGCTGCGGGGCGCTGACCCTCGTCGCCGCCCATTGGCCCGCGCCAGGTGCAACGCGGCCGGGGCAATGGGAAATCCGATTTCGGAATCGAGGGCCGGGACCGCCGGTTGGCGGGTATGACGGGTCATCCATGGGCGGTGAGGGAGAGCTTCCGTTTGCAGAGCTTGGGGCGAGCCGACCTCCTCGGCCGCCCTTCGGGCCGCTGCCCCCGCCCTCGGCAGTCGTCAACCGGGAGCTGGCGGTCTTCCTGTTCATCCTCCTGCCGGCCTTGGTCCTGTCCCTGTTCACGGTGCAGAGCAGCTCGCCGAGCTTCGTGGTGGTGGCGGTGGCCACCATCTTCCAGGACCTGGGCCTCACTTCCCTCGTGCTCTATTTCTTCTGGCGCAGCGGCGAAGGGCGGGCGGCCCTGGGTTGGCGTGGTTCGCTCCCCTTGGAGGTCCTGGTGGGCGCCGTCCTCTTCGTGCCCACCTTCTTCGCGGCGGGGCTGCTGGAGGCGACGCTGCGTCGAACCGGTCTGTCCAGCGAGGGCAAGCTGCCGTCGTTCCTGGCCGCCAAGGGGGGCGGAGAGATGGTCCTGGCGGTGGTCCTGGTCGTGGTGGTGGCGGTGGCCGAGGAGAGCATCTTCCGGGGCTACCTGCTGCGCCGCTTCGCCAACGTCACCGCGAGCCCCGTCGCGGCGGTGCTGCTGTCGGCCGCCGTCTTCGCCATAGGCCACGGCTACGAAGGCTCGGCCGGGGTCGTCACCGTTGGTTTCCTGGGCGTCGTCTTCGCCCTCGTCTACATGTGGCGCGGCAGCCTCGTCGCCCCGATGGTCATGCATCTGCTGCAGGACCTGATCGGGATCGTGGTGGCTCCACTCGTCACCGGCAGCTAGCCGGCTTCCCCGAGCCTCGCGTCTGCCGGTGGGTCACCGATCGCCGCCGCCGGCCGTGACGCGGTGATCGTGCCTGCCACGGCCGGAACCCGAGGCCTCAGCGGTGGTCGAGGAGGTGCTCCAGCAGCGCCCGGTCGGCGACGGCGGGCACGGTGATGTGACCGCGGCCGGCGTTGGTATCGTTCCACTCCGCCACCGTGTCCAGGGCGTTGGAGTTGCGAGCCCAGGAGCGGCGGGCCACCCCCGACATCACGTCCCACTCCAGGGCGGTGTCGAGGATCCGCTCCACCCGGTCGGAGCCGTCCAGGACCAGGCCGAAGCCGCCGTTGATGGCCTTGCCGGTGCCCACCCCGCCGCCGTTGGAGAGCACCGCCATCGTCATGCCGCGGGCGGCGTTACCGGCCCAGCAGTGGTGGGCCATGTCGGCGGCCAGGTTGGAGCCGTCGCCGATGTTGGCGGTCTCCCGGAACGGGGAGTCGGTGCCGCCGGTGTCGTGGTGGTCGCGGCCCATCATCACCGGCCCGATGTCTCCCGACCGCACCAGGGCGTTGAAGGCGCGGGCGATCCTGGTCCGGCCGTCGGCGTCGGCGTAGAGGATCCGGGCCTGGGTGCCCACCACCATGTGGTTGGAGCCGGCGTCCCGGATCCACTGCCAGTTGTCCCTGTCCTGGCCGCGACGTGTGGGATCGATGCAGTCCATGGCGGCGCGGTCGGTGCGCTCCAGGTCGGCGGGGTCGCCGGAAAGGCACACCCAGCGGAAGGGCCCGTAGCCGTAGTCGAAGCACATGGGGCCCATGATGTCCTCGACGTAGGAGGGCCACACGAAGCCTTCGGTGGTGTCGCGCCCGTTGCGAGCCACGTCCCGGACTCCGGCGTCGAAGACCGCCTTGAGGAACGAGTTGCCGTAGTCCCAGAAGCGGGCGCCGCGGGCGGTGAGGCTGGTGAGCACCCTGAAGTGGCGGGCCAGGCTCTCGTCCACCAGGGTGCGGAAGCGTTCCCGGTCGGAGCGCAGGAGCTCGCGACCCTCGGCGAAGCTGACGCCAGCCGGCGTGTAGCCGCCGTCGTAGGGGACGTGGCAGGAGGTCTGGTCGGAGAGCAGCTCCACCGGGACCCGCTCCTGATCCAGGTACTCCAGCAGGTCCACCACGTTGCCATGATAGGCGATGGACAGGGGTCGGCCCGCGTCCCGGGCGGCCAGCATCCAGCCCACCGCCTCCTCCAGGTCGTCGGTGACCTTGGAGACCCAGCCCTGGGCGTGGCGGGTCTCGATCCGAGAGGGGTCGACCTCGGCGATAATGCCCGCGCCGCCCGCGATCTCCAGGGCCTTGGCCTGGGCGCCCGACATGCCCCCGAGGCCGGAGGTGACGAAGGTGTGGCCGCGAAGGTCGGCATCCTCGGGGAGACCGAGGTAGAGACGGCCGGCGTTGAGCAGGGTGATGTAGGTGCCGTGCACGATGCCCTGGGGCCCGATGTACATCCAGCCGCCCGCGGTCATCTGGCCGTAGTTGACGCACCCCAGGGCCGCCAGGCGGTGGAAGTCCTCGGGGGTGTCGAACATCCCCACCATGAGGCCGTTGGTGATGATGGCACGGGGGGCTTCGGGGCGCGAGGGGAACAGGCCCAGGGGATGGCCGGAGCTGACCACCAGGGTCTGGTCCGCCTCCAGCAGCTCCAGGTAGCGGGCGATGAGGCGGTACTGCATCCAGTTCTGGCACACCTGGCCGGACTCGCCGTAGGTCACCAGCTCGTAGGGGTAGAGGGCGACGTCGAAGTCCAGGTTGTTGTCGATCATCACCCGCATGGCCCGCGCCTCGACGGTCCGGCCCTCGTACTCGTCGATGGGGCGGCCCCAGATGCGGCCCGGCGGCCGGTAGCGGTAGCCGTAGATCCGACCCATGGTCTCGAGCTCGGCCAGGAACTCGGGGGCCACGACCTCGTGGTGCTCGGCGGGCACGTAGCGGAGGGCGTTGGCCACGGCGAGCAGGGTGTCGCTGCGGCTCAGGTCGTAGCCGCGGCTCGGGGCGCGTCGGATGCCGGGTGCGAAGGGCTGCGGCTCCGGCAGCTCTTGAAGCTCGACCCGGTAGGGCTGGGTGTTGGGCGAGTCGGCCATGGTGGACCTCCGCGGAGGATTGTACCGTCCGCCGGCTTGCGGGGAGGCATGAACGGCCCGGAGGTGATCATGCCTGACGTCCTTCCCACCAGCGACCTCATTGCCCACCGCAAGGCCCTTGAAGCAGCCGGCACAGCGATCCAGCTCCTCCTGCGGATACCGCCTCCGCTGAAGGGCATCGCTGACCAGGTCGTCCGTTCGGCGAGGTCGGTGCCGGCGATCCTGGCCGAAGGCCAAGGCAGGTCCGGCCCAGATCGCGCTCACTTCCGGCGGACCGCCTGTGGTTCGGCCAAGGAGGTCGACACGCCCCCGTTCGCATCGACGCAGGGCACGTGGGACGGCGACGGTTCTGATCTCCAGTCTCCATTGCTGACGTGTTTTTGCAACATGGCAACGTTCGAGGGGTTCTCGTTGAAGCAACACCAGGAGACGCATGTTTCGTGTTTGTCGAGGTTAGCGTTTCATGTAGAGATGAGATATGATCGCGTTCCGGGGAGGCGAGCTGACCGTGCTGATGGCGTTGGATGCGGTGGGACTCCGCAACGAGGTGCGCGTGATCTCCATCGAGGGTGGTCACGGGGTGCGGGCACACCTCAACACCCTGGGCATCCACATCGGCGACTGGCTCCGGGTGGTGGAGCGTGCTCCGTTCCGCGGTCCGGTCCTGGTCGAGGTGCACGGCAGCCGGGTGGCTTTGGGCCGGGGCATTGCGAGCAAGGTGATGGTGGACTCCGACGGCGAGGTGCGCAGCCTGGACCGGACCGGGCAGGCGGCCGGCGTGGAGAGTCCATGAGGTTCGTGCTCGCCGGACAGCCCAACTCCGGCAAGAGCACGATCTTCAACGCGGTCGCGGGCTACCGGTCGGCGACGGCGAACTTCCCCGGCTCGTCCGTCTCCTACACCCTCAGCCGCGCCCTCATCCTGGGCCGGGAGGTGGAGGTCGTGGACCTGCCCGGCGTGTACTCCCTGACCACCACCGACGCCGCCGCGGGCGAGGCCGAGACCTACCTCCTGGACGAGGACTACGACCTCATCATCGACGTGATCGACGCCAGCCGTCTCGGGCGCTCCCTGGAGCTGACCCTGCAGCTCGTGGAGCTGCGGCGGCCCATGGTGGTGGCACTCAACATGATCGACGAGGCCAAGCGCCGGGGCATCACGGTGGATCACCAGGGACTGGAGGAGCGCCTGGGCGTGCCGGTGGTGCCCACCATCGGTCGCCGGGGACGGGGCCTGCGGGAGCTCTTCCGCAAGGCCCTCCAGCAGGCCCACGTGGGCGGGCCGCCGACGCCGCTTCCCCTGGACCGCGAGGTGGAGACCGCCGTGGCCGCGGTGGCCGCTCTCTTCGAGAGCGAGGGGCTGGAGCCGGGGATCCCCCTGCGCTTCGCCGCCGGCAAGCTGCTGGAGCGGGATCCCTACTTCGAGGGCCGGATCTACGGCTGGTACCCCCATCTCCGCCCGGCGGTGGACGACGCCGTCAGCGCCCTGGAGCGCCTGCACGGATGGAGCTCGGACCAGGTGGTGTCGGGAGGACGGCACGCGGTGGCGCACGCTTTGGAGGAGTCGGTGGTGACTGTCGGGCGGCCCCGGGTGGGCTGGCGCGAGCAGCTGGATCGCCTGCTCCTGCATCCCGTCACGGGCGGCCCCCTGATGGCCCTGATCCTGGCGGCGCTCTTCTGGATGGTGTTCGGGGTGGGCAAGCACATCGAACAGCCCTTGGTGGAGGTCTTCTCCCGGCTCGGCGCCGTCCTCACCTCCCAGCTCCCTGCGGGCAGCCTCCAGGAGACCGTGGTGAGCGGCCTGGTGATGGGCTTGTCCGGGGGCGTGGCCATCGTCCTGCCCTACCTGGTGCCCTTCCTGCTCGGCCTGGCGGTCCTCGAGGACACGGGCTACCTGCCGCGGCTGGCCTATATCCTGGACAGCTTCATGCACCGCCTGGGCCTCCACGGCAAGTCGGTGCTGCCCCTGATCCTGGGCTACGGCTGCTCGGTGCCGGCCATCATGTCGGCGCGCATCCTGGAGTCCCGGCGCGACCGCCGGATCACGGCCACCCTGGCCTCGTTCATCCCGTGCTCGGCGCGGACGGTGGTCATCTTCGGGCTCGTGGCGGCCTACATGGGGCCGCTGTGGGCCCTCGCGATCTACCTCCTCAACATCCTGGCGGTGGTGGTCCTCGGCACCATCTTCGCCCGCCGCACCCACGCCGCGTCGCCGGGCCTCATCCTGGAGATCCCCGAGCTCAGCGTGCCCCACCTGAAGACCCTCCTGGCCAAGACCTGGCTGACCCTGCGGGAGTTCATCACCATCGCGTGGCCGCTCCTGATCGCCTCCTCGGTGGTGCTGGCGGTGCTGGAGTGGGCCCACGGAGACGCTGCGATCAACGAGCTGCTGTCACCGCTGACGGTGTGGGTCCTGGGCCTGCCCGCGGCGGTGGGCATGACCCTGGTGTTCGGCGTGCTGCGCAAGGAGCTCACCCTGGTCATGCTCGTGCAGGCCCTGGGCACGACCCACGTGGACGCGGTGCTGACCACCGCCCAGCTCTTCACCTTCACCCTGTTCGTGGTCTTCTACGTTCCCTGCATCGCCACCGTGGCCGTGCTCGGGCGCGAGCTGGGGTGGAAGGAGACCGCCGGCATCGCCGCGCTGACCATCACCGTCGCCACGGTCATCTCGGTGGCGGGGAGGATCGCCTTCGCGATCTTCGCGTGACGTCCCCGAAGCGAGACAACCCTACTGCTGTGGGTCGCCCGGGGGGGCCGGGCTCCCCTGCGACCCCTCGTGCTCCACACGGTGCTGTTCCGCGGCGGCGGCGCGTTCGTCCTCCTCGACCTCCCGTCGGGCCTGTTCTTCGATCCGGCGCGCCTGCTCCCGGGCGGCGGCTGTCATGCGCTCGATCTCCTCACGGCTGGGTGCGGACTCCCGGGCCAGCTTTGCGGCCTGCTCCGCCAAGCGCCGGATCTCCTCCTGCTGCGGGCGCAGCTCCTCGGCCATGGTCCGGGCCTGCTCCCGGAGCTGCCGGAGCTGCTCCTGGGATGGCTCGAGGCTCTTGCTGAGCTCCCGGACCTGAAGGTTCAGCTCCCGGATCTGCTCCTCGGAGGGGCGCACCTTCTCGGCCAGGTCGCGGACCCGGTCGCGGATCTCGGCGGTCTGTTCCTCGGTCAGAAGGCCGACCTTGGCGATCTCCTGCGCCTGCTCTCGCAGCCGGCGCAGCTCCTCCTCGGAGGGCCGCATCGCCTCGGCGAGCTCGGAGATCCGCTCCGTGATCGCGCGGATCTGCTCCTCGGACGGTCCGATCCCCTTGCCGAGCTCGCGATGGCGAGCCTGCAGCTCCTCGAGGTGCCGGTCGAGGCGCTCCCGGATGGCCTCGATGCGCTCGTCGATCGTTTGGCGGGATGGAGCCTGCTCCGCGGGCGGTGCCGGCGGTGAGGGCGGAGCCGGGGGTGCCGTGGCCGCGACCGTTGCGGGCGCAAACGATTCTGCCGGGGGGCTGGGCGCGGCGGGAGCTGGTGGCGCGTCCGCCCTGGTGGGCGGCGCCTCGACCGGCGGCGGCGCCTCGACCGGTGGCGCGGCTGCGGGCGGTGGCGGGGTGAGGTCGCCGGATACGGTCCACGCTTCCAGGGCGGCGCCGTCGGCCACTGCGGCCCTGAGTGTCACCGCCGGCAGGGTCAGGGCGCACAGCGCCACGATCCCGGCCAGCAGGGGCGCCGCCCACCGGGGGCGGGCCGCCTCGGGGATGCCTGCGACCAGCTTCTCGACCCGGTGGGCCACGCGCGACCGGCGGGACACGGCGGCCGCCGCCGGCAGTGGGGCCGGGGCGTGCCCGCTCCAGGCGGCGACGTCGATGAGGCTCTGGGCCAGCCCGATGGGGTTGCCGGTGCAGCGGACGGCCAGCTCGTCGCTGGCCAGCTCGGACAGGTCCTCCAGACGGAGCCGTCCCAGCCGGTTCAGGGGTTGGAAGAAGAGGAGACCCTCGGCGAGGCGGTAGGCGAGCCGCCACGCCGGGTCGTGGCGCGCGACGTGTGCCATCTCGTGGGCCAGGAGCCCGTCCCGCCGGGACGGCTCCAGCTCCCTGAGCATGCGCTCGGGGCAGCAGATCTCGGGCCGCGTCAGGCCGGTGGCGAAGGGCACGGCGATGGCCTCGGACGCGCTCAGGGCGACCCGGCTCACGCCCATGGTCCGGGCGAGGCGGGCCACCGGACCCGGGAGGGTCAGGGGCCGGCGGCCGCGCAGCAGACGGTGCAGGTCGCTGCGGGCGTGGACCAGGCGGCCCAGGCCGATGCCGGCGCCGAGCAACCAGGCGAGGGTGAGCGCGACGCCCGAGGCCGGCGACAGGTCGAGGCCGGCGGGTCTGGTGGTGGCGGCATGCACCCGTGGGGCCGTCCGCTCAGGGGAGGAGAGGACGTCGGGCGCCGGCGCAGCCATCGCCGGAGACGCCGCGGCGGGTGAGGGGGTCGCGTGGTGGAAAGCTCGTACGGCGCCGTCGAGGGGTCTGCCACCGACCAGGAACGGCACCGTGGCAGTGACGAGCGCACCGACCAGCGCCGCCCGCCACACCAGCTCCTGGAGGGCGAGATGCCGGTCGCCGAGGACGCGGCTCGCCATCCAGGCGCCGCCCAGGAGCAGGGTGCTGTGGAGGGCGTAGGTCAGCATCCAGGAGCTCATTCCGACGGTCAACGGGCTCGAGATCAACCAGTCCATCACACGTCCTCCTCGTCGTCACGGCCGTGCTCGTCCGCTGCGTCCAAGAGCCCGCGCAGCCGCTGGAGCTCGGCGTCGTCGATGCGGCCGTCGGAGACCAGGTGGGAGACCAGGGCGGCGGGGTCGCCGGCGAACACCCGTTCCACGAGCTCGTTCACCATGGAGCGCCGAACCTCGGCCTCGCTCACCGTCGCGCGGTACAGGTACTGAGGGCCCTCGCTGCGGTGGGCGACGATGCCCTTGTCCTCCATCTTACGGAGCATGGTGGCGATGGTTGTGGGTGCCAGGCCGCGCTCCTCCAGGAGCGCCTGGTGCACCTGGGCGCTGGTCGCTTCACCGCGGTGCCACAGCACCTGCATGATGGCGTGCTGCAAATCTCCGAGCGTGTGCTTGCCCATGGGGCCTCCTCATCTCGAGTCGACTACCAAGGTAATACTACCTCGGTAGTTTGTCAAGCCTCGATCACCGTCCCGCTGCGGCCAGGTCGAGGTGACCCCGGTGGCGAGGCGCCGATCGATCCACGTCTTCCCCGCGCTTGCCACCGCTGACACTTTCACCACCGCAGACCACGGACGATCGGGTTGCCCCACTACGTGAAAGTGTCACCAGTGGCACGCCCGAGGAAGGGGCTGTTCTCCGTGGCGCTCGCGGCCCACCCGTTCCGATCGAGCGGAAGCCTGCTGATACCTGAACGCTGATCCCGGATCGCTGCCGCTGATCGCTGTCTCTCAGTGGGGTGGGTGGGTGGCTCTGCGCCTCTGCGCCTCTGCGTTACTGTTCGCCACCGCCGCCGTGGCGACTGCGAGCCCTCAGCGATACCGCGTCGGGTCCGGCACACCAGCCTCGGCGAAGCCCCGCCGCCGCAGGGTGCAGGACTCGCAGCGACCGCAGGCGAGGCCCGCGGGGTCGGGATCGTAGCAGGAGACGGTGAGGCTGTAATCGATGCCGAGCTGGGTGCCGCGGCGGATGATGGCGGCCTTGCCGAGCCGGAGCAGGGGGGCGTGCACGGTGAAGTCGACGCCGCGCTCGGCGCCGGCCACCGTGCCCCGCCTGGCCACCTCCTGGAAGGCCTCGAGGAAGGCCGGCCGGCAGTCGGGGTAGCCGGAGTAGTCCACCGCGTTCACGCCCACGAAGAGGTCGGCCGCTCCCACCACCTCGGCGAGCCCGAGGAGGATGGCGAGAAGGATGGTGTTGCGAGCGGGGACGTAGGTGATGGGCACGCCCTCAGAGCCGGGCTCCCGGTCCTTGGGGACGGCGATGTCGGCGGTGAGGGCGGAGCCGCCGATAGCCCGCAGGTCGACCCCCACCACCCGGTGCGACTCGGCACCGAGGACGCGAGCCACCCGACTGGCCGCTGCCAGCTCGACCCGGTGGTGCTGGCCGTAGTCCACGCTGAGGCAGTGGCACGCGAAGCCTTCCTCGCGGGCGATGGCGAGGACCGTGGCCGAGTCGAGCCCCCCGGAGAGCAGCACCGCAGCGCGTCGCACGTCTTCCATGACCTCACATTCTGGCTGGCCGAGACGAGATTGCCAACACGTCGCCCTGATCGGGAATGGGCGGCGACGGCGTCAGGCGCGGACGGCGCGGCGCGCGGTCTCCCACAACGCCGCCACGGTGTCGTCGTCCGGGGCGGGGACCGACGCGGCGTGCTGGCAGAGGTCGCGGCGCAGGGTCCCGAGCCTGGAGGCCATCTCTTCGAGGCGGCTCGCGAAGGTGGGCTCACTTTCGGCGATCTTCTCCAGGTGCTCCACGAGCTCCGGCAGGCGCTCGAAGGCGTGGCAGACCAGCGCCCCGTGGTTGCGCGCCCGGAGGGCGGCCTCCACGCGATCCGGCAGGTCGCCCCACCGCTCCAGCGCTCCCATCTCCAGGTCGTCGCTGAGCACGACCGGATGGCCGGGGAGGGACACCGCCCGCTCGATGACCGCTCGGGACAGGGAGGCCGGCCGCACCTCCTCGCCCAAGCCGGGGGCGATGACGTGCGCGATCATGACCACGGGGATGGTCTCGGTGAGGGCGTGGAAGACCTGGAGATGGGGGTCGAGCGGCTCCTCGGGCGGCAGCGCGGGGAGCCCGACGTGGGTGTCCATCGCCACCGCTCCGAGCCCCGGGAAGTGCTTCAGGCAGGCCCCCACGCCCCAGGCCTCCAGACCGGCGTGGAAGACCTTCGCGAGGGTGGCGACCCGCTCGGGATCGGCGCCGAAGCAGCGCTCCTCCCTGCCCAGCGCGCCGTTGGGCCGTTCGAGGTCGACGACGGGCGCCAGGTCCAGGTGGATTCCGAGGCTGCGGCAGGCCGCCCCGACGGACTCACCCAGGGCGCCCACGGCCTTCCTGCCGCCCCGGGCGGCGGCTCGCGCCGATGGCAGCTCGCCCCACAGCGTGCGCAGGCGGTTCACCCTGCCCCCTCGAGGTCCACCGCCACGAAGGGTCGTGGCTCGAGCTCCGCGAGGCGGTCCGTCAGCTCCCGCACCTGGTCGCTGGAGACGATGTTCCGCGCGAACAGGATCACCCCCGCCGGCAGGACGCGCCGCAGCGTGTCGGCATGGGCGTCGGTGAGCACCGGCCCCGGCAGGCCCACCACGAGGGGCAGGCTCTCAGCCCTCGCCATCGACCTTTCTCTGCAGCTCGGCGAGCACGTTGAGGGCTTCCAGCGGCGTCAACCGGTCCACCTTCACCTGGCGCAGCCGCTCGGCCACCTGGTCGGCGGCGGGCCGGAACAGCTCCATCTGCAGGATCCGGTCCGCCCCCCGCTGGGACGGGACCAGCAGGGTGGGATCGCCGGTGAGATCCAGCTCGTGGCGCTCCAGCCGGCCCAGGATCTCCTCGGCGCGCCGGCAGACGTCGTCCGGCACGCCCGCCAGCCGGGCGACGTGGATCCCGTAGGAGCGGTCCGCCGGCCCGTCGACGACACGATGCAGGAACAGGATCTGCCCCCGCCACTCCTTGACCGCGAGGGAGCGGTTCACGAGGCGGGGCAGGGTGCGCGCGAGGTCTGTGAGCTCGTGGTAATGGGTGGCGAACAGCACGAGGGCGGCGTGGTCGGCCTCGTCGTGGAGGTGCTCGACGATGGCCCAGGCCAGGGACAGGCCGTCGAAGGTGGCGGTGCCACGGCCGACCTCGTCCAGGATCACCAGCGAGCGAGGCGTGGCATGGAGCAGGATGTTGGCGGCCTCGGTCATCTCCACCATGAAGGTGGACTCGCCGCGGGCCAGCATGTCGGAGGCGCCCACCCGGGTGAAAACGCGGTCGACCAGACCGATGGTGGTCTCCGCTGCAGGGACGAAGGAGCCGGCGTGGGCCATGACCGCGATGAGCGCCACCTGGCGCAGGTAGGTGGACTTGCCGCCCATGTTGGGTCCGGTCAGGAGCACGATCTGCGCGCTCTCCGGGTCGAGGGCGCAGTCGTTGGCGATGAAGGGGGGCTGCCGCTGGAGCTGCTCCAGGACCGGGTGGCGCCCCTCCCGGATGGTGACACCCGGGGCATCGCTCATCTGAGGACGGCAGTAGTTGCAACGCCGGGCCCGGTCGGCGAAGGCGGCGAGGACGTCGACCTCGGCCACCGTGGCGGCGGTGGCCGCGATGCGCTGGGCGTGACGCGCCAGCTCGCCCGTCAGCTCGGCGAAGAGCTCCCGCTCGCGCGCGGCGGCCCGCTCCTCGGCGGCCAGGATGCGCCCCTCCAGCTCCTTGAGCTCGGGGGTGACGAAGCGCTCCGCGTTGGTCAGGGTCTGGCGTCGCTCATAGCTTGACGGCACCCGATCCAGGTTCGCCCTGCTGACCTCGATGAAGTAGCCGAAGACCTTGTTGTACTTCACCTTCAGCGACGAGATCCCGCTCCGTTCCCGCTCCGCCCGCTCGATGCCCGCCAGCAGCTCCTTGCCGCCGCGGGCGAGCTGCCGCTGCTCGTCGAGCTCCGGGTCCCAGCCCCCGGCGATGACCCCGGCGCCGATCAGCGCCGCGGGAACCGCCGCCAGCCGCTCGTGGAGGAGTTCGGCCACGTCCTGGAGCGGATCCAGGCGCGAGCTCAGGTCGCGGAGCAGGGGCGACGTGGCGCGCGCGGCGGTGCGGTCCAGCTCGGGCAGGAGGTCGAGGCCGGCACGCAGGGCCTGCAGCTCCCGCGGCGCCGCCTGCTCCATGCCGGCGCGTCCCGCGAGGCGCTCGAGGTCCGGAAGATCGGCCAACGCCGCCCGCAGATCGCGCAGGAACGCCGAGTCATCGACCAGCTCGGCCACCGCGCGGTGGCGCTCGGTGATGGTCTCCATGTCCACCGCCGGCCGCACGAGCCAGTCGGTGAGCCGCCGTGACCCCATGCGAGTGCATGTCTGGTCGAGGACGGCGGCCAGGGACCCCTCGCGCCGGCCCTCGGCGGTCCGCTCCACCTCCAGATTGCGCAGGCTCGCGCGGTCGATGATGACCGCGTCGTGTGGCGTGCGGCGCACGAAGCTGCGAAGGTGGGCGAGGGACGACCCCTGGGTGGACTCGGCGTAGCCCAGGAGCGCCCCGGCCATGCCCACCAGGCGCTCCCCGGACTCCAGCCCGAACCCCCGCAGGGAGCCGACCTTGAGCACCCGGCGCAGCCGGTCCTCTCCCGCCGAAGGGGAGAAGCTCTCCGGCGTCAGCGGGGTCACCGCCGGCGGCGGCTGATCCGCCGGCCACAGCTCCTGCCACGAGTCCCAGCCCTCGGCGACGAGGACCTCGCGGGGGCGGATGCGCGCGAGCTGCTCGGTGAGCGCGGACCGGTCGGGGCAGTCCATGCCCTCGAAGGTGCCGGTGCTGAGCTCCAGCCAGGCCAGGAAGGAGGCGTCGTCGTCGGCGCCGAACGCCGCCAGGAAGCAGTGCTGGCTGCCGTCCAGGAGATCAGCGGCCGACACCGTGCCCGGCGTGTGGGTGCGGACGATCTCGCGGCGCACGAGGCCCTTGGCGGTGGCCGGGTCCTCCACCTGCTCGGCCACGGCGACCCGGAAGCCGGCCTCCAGGAGCTTGCCCAAGTAGCTGGAGAAGGCGTGGTGGGGGACGCCGCACATGGGCGCCTCCACCGCGTCGTTGTGGCGGCGGCTGGTGAGCGCGATGCCCAGCACCGGCGCCGCCTTCTCTGCATCGTCGAAGAACAGCTCGTAGAAGTCGCCCATGCGGTAGAGGAGCAGGGCGGTGCCGGCCTGCTCCTTCAGCTCCAGATACTGGCGCAGCATGGGCGTCATTTTCACGGCGGGTTCATCTTATCGCGGAACCGGTGATGGTGGGGTGGAGGGTACAATGCGGGGGCATCCACGAGGGGGGAGCGATGACCATCGACCTGGGGCAGCTACCGCGAGAAGCGCGTGAGGAGATCGAACGCCTGCGCAGCGCCAACACCGCCATGAGCGCCTATCTGCGGCTGGTGGAGGGGGCCCTGTTGGCCGCCTGGAAGGCCGGCGAGCCGGCCCGCGAGGCCCTGGGGGAGCGGGCCACCGACGAGCTGACGGACGAGGAGCAGCGACTGCGCGATGCGTGGGAGCTGGTTGGGGAGATCGTGCTCCGCGTGCCCGAGCAGCGCTGAGCGCCGTCGCAACGGCGGCCGTGACAGAGGACGGCGACAGCGACGGCGATCAGGAGCGGTGGACCACGGCAGCGACAGCGGCTGTGACCAGCGTCGGCGTTCAGCGGACGGCGATCAGCGATCGGCGCCCCCGGCACGTCTCCGACCGTGGCCGTCCTCACGCCGTCGGGTAGAGGAGACGCCAGGTTGGCGCGCGCACGTGGTCGAAGCCGCCGCTCACTGCCGCCGCTCGCCGCCCATGTCGGCGACCGCCTCTCCTGGAGCTGCGCGTGTGTCACGGGGACAAGTGAAAGCCACGAATAATCAGTGATTTCGGCTGGTTTGAGATGATGGAGGGCGCAGGTGGGCAGCTCCATCAACGCCGAGGTGGCGGACCGACTGCAGGAGGCGGCTGACCTGCTCGCGCAGCAGGGGGCGAACCCCTTTCGCGTCGGCGCGTACCGGCGTGCGGCCCGTACCGTGGCCGGGCTCGATCGATCCCTGGACGAGATCTTCCGGGAGGAGGGCTTCGACGGGCTGACCGCCATCCCCGACATCGGCCGCGGCATCGCCGCGGCGGTTCGGGAGCTCATCCGCCGCGGCCGCTGGAGCCAGCTCGAGCGCCTGCGCGGCGACCTCGACCCCGAGCAGGTCTTCCAGTCCGTGCCCGGCATCGGGCCCACCCTGGCCGAGCGCATCCACGACGACCTCGGCGTGGACTCCCTGGAGGCGCTGGAGGTGGCCGCCCACGACGGGCGGCTCCAGCAGGTGGAGGGCGTCGGGCCACGGCGCGCGGCGGCGATCCGGGCCGCCCTCGGTGCCATGCTCGGTCGGTCCGGGGAGGAGGGAGGCACGCCGCGGACCGTGAGCGCGTGCAGGCGCCGCCCGTGGGTGACATCCTCAGCGTGGACCAGGAGTACCGGGAGGAGGCCGCCGCGGGGCGGCTGCGGACCATCACGCCCCGCCGCTTCAACCCCGCGGGAGAGGCCTGGCTGCCGGTGCTGCACGCCGACCGCGGCCGGTACCACTTCACGGCCCTGTACTCCAACACCGCCCGCGCCCACGAGCTCGGCCGGACCCACGACTGGGTCGTGGTCTACCACTATGACGGAGACCAGCGGGAAGGCCAGCACACCGTGGTCACCGAGCACCGCGGCGTGCTCGCCGACAAGCGTGTGGTGCGCGGCCGCGAGTCCGAGTGTCGCCGCTACTACGAGGAGCGTGGCGAAGGGCTGGAGTAGGACCTCACTCGAGCACTTCCTCCAGGACGAGGGAGCCGGCGCCGAAGTCGGGGAGCTCGGCGACGGGTGGCCGGCGACCGGTGTCGCGTGCGTCGCGATCGGGGGTCTTCTCGGGGATGGCGTAGTGGTGGTTGGGCAGCGTGTCGGCCCAGGCGAGGGCTGCATCGGCCGCCGCACTCATGGTGGAGTCCGGGTTGTGGTCGAGGGCCCGGAAGCGGCGGTCGACCTCGGCGCAGGCGATGGCCACCAGGTGCTGCACCACGGCCAGCTCCCGGGCCAGCTCGTCTCCGGCCAGCCCCCGGGAGAGTCGTTGGTCGAGCCGGGCCAGGGCGCACAACGCGGCGTGCAGCCAGATGGCCGCCCAGCTCAGGCGTTCCTGCACGCACTGGCGCACCACCAGGCGCTCCTGGTGGCGGGCCAGCATGCGTTTGGTCTGGTGGCTCAGCTCCCTGACCCTGTCCGCGACGGGATCGGCCAGGGAGGCGAGCCGTTCGTCCAGCCCCACCAGCCTGGGGGTGTCGCCGCGGACGCCGAGCAGGAGCTCGGTGGCCGTGCCCAGGGCCTCGCCGAGGTGGGTGAGGGGGTTGGCGCGAACCTCGAGCAGGTGCTCCCCGAGACCCTTGGCACCGTAGCCGAAGAGGAAGCTGTGCATGACCTCGTTGGCGCCCTCCACGATGATGTGAATGCGGCTGTCCCGCCAGGCGCGCTCCAGGAGGTTCTCGGTTATGTAGCCCTCGCCGCCCATGACCTGGAGGGCGTCGTCGACGGCCCGGAAGCCGAGGTCGGAGCACAGCACCTTGCAGGCGGCCGTTTCGAGCATGAGATCCTCGTCGCCCCGGTCCACGATGCCGGTGGTCATGTAGAGGACCGCATCCATGGCGTAGACCACGGCCGCCATGCGGGCGAGCTTGGCGCGGACGAGCTCGAAGTCGGCGATGGGACGGTCGAACTGATAGCGGGTGCGGGCCCACTTCAGGGCCTGCTCGAAGGCCCTCCGGGCTGCCCCGAGCATGCCGGCGGACAGGGTACAGCGACCGATGTTGAGGCAGCTCAGGGCCACGGTGAGGCCCCGCCCTTCACGGTGCAGGAGGTTGGCGCGGGGGACCTTGACGTCGGAGAAACGGATGCGCGCCTGCCAGGTGCCGCGGATGCCGCACTTGGAGCGGTTGCGCTGGAAGATCTCCACCCCCGGCATGTCGGGGGTGCAGATGAGGGCCGTGACGGCCTCCCGCTCCTCGCCGGTGACCTCGTCTCGGAGGCGCTGCCGCGCCATCACCGTGAACAGCCCGGAGAGCGCGCCGGAGGTCGCCCACTTCTTCTCTCCGTTGAGGATGTAGTGACTGCCGTCCGGCGCCAGCTCGCACCGCGTCTCCTGGCCGGCGGCGTCGCAGCCCACGTTGGGCTCCGACAGGCAGAAGGCGGCCAGGGTGTCGGTGGCCAGAGCGGGCAGGAATCGACGCTTCTGCTCCTCGGTGCCGAAGCGGATGAGCGCTCCACAGCCGATGGACTGGTGGGCCGACACCATGACCGCCGTGGAGGCGCAGGTGCGGCCGATTCGCTCCAGCACCCGGTTGTAGCTGGTGATGGAGAACCCGCCGCCGCCCCAGCAGGGAGGGATGATCATGCCCATGACGCCGAGCTCGAAGAGCCGATGTATCGCCCAGGACGGGATCTCCTGGTCCCGGTCGATGGCCACCGCCGGGTGCTCGTGCTCCAGATAGGCGTCCAGTCGCTCCAACAGGGCGTCGCAGCGCCGGCGCTCGTCCTCACCCACCTCCGGGTAGGGAAGGAGCGCATCGTGGCGGATGCGGCCCCAGAAGAGGTTCTTGAAGGGGCCCATGGTGGCGGGGTCGGGGCCGAGCATCTCCTGGGCCTGCTCGACCTGTCGGCGGTCCGCCTCCGAGAGCTTGTCGAGGTGGTGGTTGAGCCTGTCTGTCGCCATGGGGTCTCCCTTCGGGGCGTGTTCGGTGTAAGAGACCGGGTATCATCCTCTTATGTGCAACAGACACCTCTCGGACGAGGATTCCGCAGCCGGGGTGACGGGACCGGGCCCTTCCTCGCGGACTCCACCCGATCCCCAGCCCACCCAGCAGGAGGGCAGCGGTCAGCGGCCGGGACAGCGAACGGCGGCAGCGCTCAGCGACCGCGTCCGCGACTAGCGACAGTGACAGAGAACGGCGTCGGCGCTCAGCGGCGCTCAACTCCGAGAGCACCAGAGAGGGTGCCTGGCACGCCGTCTTGCTTCGACAGGATGCGGATGGCTTGATGCGAAAGCGTGCCTGGCACCCCCTCTGACCTCCCCAGCGACCTTCAGGACTCGGGGTGCAGCAAGCGCCACGTCATCGCCCGCACGTGATCGAAGCCGTTGATGGCGATCTGCGCCGCGGAACGATTGAGGGCTCTTGTCGCGGCGAGGAGCCGCAGGTGGCTGTCGACCTCCTTGGCCGAGGCATACGCGATACGCCAATGGTGCATCCGGTCTCGACCGCACCTGCCGTGACCTTCGGCGAGACTCGCGGGCACCGAGCTCGCGGAGCGAATCACCTGATCGCTGATCGGCTTGAGCTGCGCCGGGAGCCTCATCACGAGCTTGATCGCAGCGCCCGCCGCTTCGAGCGCCAAGCGATGAGCAGCGAGGCCGGGTTCAGTGTTCGCGTCGAGCATGGTCACCTCCGGGTCGTTCATGCTCTTGCCCACAAGCCGGTGGCCGGCCCATGTCAAGGGTGCGAAGCACCGGGCTCCGAGCCCGGCTTGCCCTTTACATGGGCCGGCTACCGGCTATCTTTCGAATCAAACGACCCGGAGTGACCATGCCGCCGATCACTGCCGCCGATCACTGCCGCCGATCACTGCCGCCGATCACTGCCGCCGATCACTGCCGCCGATCACTGCCGCCGATCACTGCCGCCGATCACTGCCGCCGATCACTGCCGCCGATCACTGCCGCCGATCACTGCCGCCGATCACTGCCGCCGATCACTGCCGCCGATCACTGCCGCCGATCACTGCCGCCGATCACTGCCGCCGATCACTGCCGCCGATCACTGCCGCCGATCACTGCCGCCGCTCACTGCCGCCGATCACTGCCGCCGCTCACTGCCGTCGCTCACTGCCGCCGCTCACTGCCGTCGCTCACTGCCGCCGATCGCAGCGCAGGAGTCGGGTGGGTGGGTGGCTCTGCGTCTCCGCGTCTCTGCGTTTGTGCTCTCTGGGGCTGCCGCTGGATGCGGCCGTTGTTGACGATCACACGGGGCCGACGACCTCGCCCACCAGCTCTCCGTCCATGGCGGCGCGGATGCGGGCCTCGGTGACCTGGTTCCCGAGCTCGGTGCCGGCGGGTGTGTCTGCGCTGACCCGGAGGTAGTGGTCGCTCAGGCCGCGCCAGCGCAGGCCGGCGTCACGTGACGCGGAGTCCTCCCACAGCACCGTGACCGTGCGGCCCACGAAACGGCGACCGTAGGCGTGCTCGAGGCGCCGGCCGAGGTCGATCATGCACCGGCTGCGCTGGCGGGAGACGGCCTGGGGGACCTGGCCTCGCAACCCTGCCGCGGCGGTCCCCCGCCGGGCCGAGAAGCGGAAGACGTGGAGCCTCGAGAAGGCCATGCGCTCCACGAACTCCAGGGACTCCTCGAAGTCGGATGAGCGCTCCCCTGGGAAGCCCACCATGATGTCGGTGGAGATGGCGACATCGGGCCGCACCGCCCGCGCGGCTGCCACGGTGCGGGCATAGGAGGCCCGGGCCGAGCGGCGACCCATGCGGCGCAGGACGGAATCCGAGCCGCTCTGGAGCGGCAGGTGGAGATGGGGCAGCAGCCGCGGCTCGGCCAGCAGCTCGAAGAACCGGGGGCCCAGGTCCCAGGGCTCCAGAGAGGAGAGGCGCAGACGCGGCAGGTCGGTCTCGTCCAGGAGCCGGCGGATGAGGGACTCCAGCCCGCCGCGATCGCCGCGATCGAACCCGTACGACCCCAGGTGGACGCCGCACAGGACCACCTCCCGGAAGCCCAGGGACCGCAGCTCCCGGACCCGGTCCACGACCGCCTCCGCCTGCAGGCTGCGGCTCGCCCCGCGGGCGACGGTGACGACGCAGTAGGTGCAACTCAGGTCGCACCCGTCCTGGACCTTGAGAAACGCGCGGGTCCTGCTCCCGCCTCCCGGAAGGGAATCGGCGCGGCGCGACGGGATCGCGGGGGCCGACGGTGTGATCAGCAGGTCGAGGTCGGCGAGGATTCCGGCCAGGCGACCCTTGTCCCGGTTACCCACGACCAGGTCCACCCCCAGGGTATCGAGCTCGGCCGGTTCGAGCTGCGCCAGGCAGCCGGTGGCCACCAGGGTGGCGTCAGGGTGCGCCCGCCGGAGCCGACGCAACGCGTGGCGCGAGGTACGGGCGGCGACGGCGGTGACGGCGCAGCTGTTGAGCACGCAGAGATCGGCGGGCTCGTCCGGCCCGACCACCTGGTGGCCCCGGCCCCGGAGCTCGCGCGCCACCTCCTCCATCTCACCGCTGTTGAGGCGGCAGCCGAGCGACTCGAGGCGGACCTTCATCCGGCGCGACGCCCGGGGCGAGGGACCCCTAGCCGCCCTGTTGCAGCAGCTGGCGGATGCGCTTGCGGATGAGCTCCTTCTGCTCCTTCACGTAGCGCTCGTAGTTGACCACCTTGCCGCCGCGGACGGTGAACATGATGGGGTTGTGCTGGACGTCGCCGGACTCGTTGAACTGGATGCTGCCGGTGACGCCGGGGAACTCCTTGATGGCGAACATCAACGTCTTGCGCAGCTCGGACGTGTCGTACGCCGACGTCTGCTGGAGGACGTAGAGCACCACCCGGGTGGCGTCGAAGGCGTGGGCGGCGTAGATGTCAGGGTCGTGCTTGTACTTGGCCCGGAAGCTCTTGACGAAGTCCTGCACCAGGGGACGCTCGTCCTGCATGTCGAAGGCGGGCTGCGGGAAGAACACGCCCTCGAGGAGGGTGGGGTACTTGTCCACGACCTGGCTGCTGTAGAAGGCCGAGGTGAGACAGATGGTGCCTTCGTAGTTCTTCGCGCGCAGCTGCTTGAGCACCTCGATGGTGTCCTTGGCGTAGGCGATGACGTAGACCGACTCCGGACGGTCGGCGGCCAGGAGATCGGCCGACTCCTTCTGCCAGTCGGGGTTGTCCAAGGAGACCTTTCCCACCACCGTTCCACCCATGGTCTGCTCGAACACCTGACGGAAGGGGGGCTCGATGCCGCGCGCCTGCTCCGAGTTCTGGGCGTAGATCAGGACCGAGTGGCGGTCCTGATCGTCATACAGGAAGCGGGCGGCACGTCGGCCCTCGAGCTCGTCCGAGGTGAAGATCCGGAAGAACAGGCGGCTGTCCTTGGTCAGAGACGGCGCCGATGCCGACGGCGACAGGGCCAGGGTGTCGGTCTCTTCGAGGGCCGGCAGGATGGCCTTGGCGGTGTCACTCGTGGTGCCGAGGATGACGATCCGCGCACCTGCCTTGGAGAGCCGCCGCAGCTCCTCCACGCCCTGGTCCGGGTTGGATTCGGAGTCGCCCCAGATGAACTGGGTCCCCGACGGCACCGTGCCCTTCTCCCGCGCCTCCGCGATGGCGAGATCGATGCCCTCCTTCATGGACACCCCGTAGCTCGCAGCGGACCCGGTCATGGGCAGGAGCACGCCGACTGTCGGTTTCGCGCCGCAGCCGACGAGACCGACCACCAGGGCGCCGGCCAGAAGGGTCGTGGACATCTTGACGAGGATTGAGGGGCGAATCACGTTGCTACCTCCACCCGTCCGCGGGAGCGGGGGGCGACCATGATACACAAGAATCCGCCGCATCGGGGCGCTGTCTCGTTTTTGCCGGCCCGCGAGAGCTCCCCTAGGACGTGACGAGACGGGCGGCCATGGCCAGGACCGCCACCACGAACACCAACCGCACGGCGCGCTCACCGCGGCTGATGGTCACCTGCGCCCCGATCCATCCCCCCAGGGAGTTGCCGGCGGCCAGAACCAGGCCGGCCACCCAGCTCACCTCGCCCTCCAGCACGAAGACGAGCAGGGCGGGCACGGTGTACACACCGACGATGAACACCTTGTGCATGTTCACCCGCACCAGGTCCAGCCGGAGGAGCCGGTGCAGGATGGCCATGAGCACGAAGCCGACCCCGGCCTGGATGAACCCGCCGTAGACCCCTGCGAACACGGCGGCGATGTGGGCCCACACGGGATGCGCCGAGCCCGCACCCTGATCGCCCCGGCGCCCCCTGAGGATGAGGACCAGTGCCACCACCATGACGCCGGCCAGGATGCGCTTGAAGAGCACCGGGTCGACCTCGACGGCCGCCACCGCGCCCACCACGGCGCCGGGCACGGTGCACGCGGCCAGCCCGAGGCTGCGCTTGAAGTCGGAGAAGCCACGCTGACGGAAGGATCCCACGGCGCTGACGTTCTGCAGCAGGATCGCCACGCGGTTGGTGCCGTTGGCCGCCGCCGGGGGCAGGCCGAGGAAGATCAGGGCGGGCATGGTGAGCAGGGAGCCCCCCCCGGCCATCACGTTCATGAACCCGGCGGTGAGGCCGGCTGCCGCCAGCAGCAGAAGCTGCCACCAGACCATCATCGCCTCGGCCCTCCCCTCACGAGTCGCGTCCCCTCAGTCCCTATGGGCGCCCGAGTGTGCCCCCGCGCTCCGGGCAGATCAAGCCACATCCTGTCGGACCGTGGGGCGCAGGGCCCGTCACGCCGGCCTCGGGCCGGCGTCGCGCACATCCGGCGCCACGTCCCCGATGAACTGCTGGAAGTTCGTATGGAAACGTCCCGCCAGCTCGCGGGCTGCGCGGTCGTACGCCTCGGGGTCCTCCCAGGTGCTCCTCGGACGCAGGAGGGCGGGGGGCACGTCACAGCATCCAGTGGGGACGGCAAGGCCGAACACCGGGTCCTCCTCGTAGGGGACGTCGTCCAGCGCGCCCTGCAGCGCGCCGTTGAGGAGGGCGCGGGTGTGCTCGATGGGCATTCGACGGCCGCTGCCGTAGGGGCCTCCGGTCCAGCCGGTGTTCAGCAGCCAGCAGCTGACGTCGTGGGTCTTGATCTTCTCGGCCAGGAGTGCCGCGTACCGGGAGGGCGGCAGCACCATGAACGGCGCGCCGAAGCAGGCCGAGAAGGTGGCCTCGGGCTCGGTGACGCCGGCCTCCGTGCCCGCCACCTTGGCGGTGTAGCCGGACATGAAGTGGTACTGGGCCTGGGCCGGCGTGAGCCGGGCGATGGGGGGCAGCACGCCGAAGGCGTCCGCGGTGAGCATGACGATGTTGCTGGGATGACCGGCCCGCCCCTCGGGCAGGACGTCGGGGATGTGGCTGAGAGGGTAGGCGGCGCGGGTGTTCTCGGTGAGGGTGTCGTCGTCCAGGTCGAGACGGCGGCTGACGAGGTCGTAGCCCACGTTCTCCAGGATCGTGCCGAAGCGGCGCGTGGTGGCGAAGATCTCGGGCTCCGAGTCCCGGCTCAGGTGGATCACCTTGGCGTAGCAGCCGCCCTCGAAGTTGAACACGCCGTCGTTGGACCAGCCGTGCTCGTCGTCGCCGATGAGGCGCCGCGTGGGATCGGCCGACAGGGTGGTCTTGCCGGTCCCGGACAGGCCGAAGAGGACCGCGACGTCGCCGGAAGCGCCGACGCTGGCGCTGCAGTGCATGGACAGGACGTGCTGCTGCGGCAGCACGAAGTTCAGGATGGTGAAGATGGACTTCTTGATCTCCCCGGCGTAGGAGGTGCCGCCGATGAGCACGAGCCTGCGGGCCAGGTTGAGGAGGATGAAGGCGTGGGAGTTGGTGCCGTCCACCTCCGGGATGGCCTGGAAGGGCGGGGCGTGGATGACGGTGAACTCCGGGACATGGCGCGCGAGCTCGTCGACGCCGGGCCTGCGGAAGAGGTTGCGGGCGAACAGCGAGTGCCACGCCCGCACGGTGATGACCCTGATGGGCACCCGGTAGCGAGGGTCGGCGCCGGCGAAGCAGTCCTGGATCCACACGTCCCGATCCTGGAGGTAGGCCTGGAGGCGGCGGAACATGTTGTCGAAGAGGAGGGGCGTGGTGGGACGGTTGACGTCGCCCCACCACACCTTGTCCCGGGTCTGGGGTTCCTCGACGATGAACTTGTCCTTCGCCGAGCGGCCGGTGTGCATGCCGGTGCGCACCACCACCGGTCCGAGATGGGCGATGTGCCCCTCCCCGTGCCGGATGATGTCCTCGTACAGCATGGGCGTGTTGTGATTCCAGTGCTCGTGCTGGACGTTGAACAGGCCGTGATTGTCCAGGCCGTAGCTGCTGCGGACGCGCTTGCCCTGTGCCACCTTGTCCTCCCGACCGTCACATGGTGAAAGACGACCCGAATATTCCGGTCCATCGGACGCGAGAGCGGGTCACTGGTTGGTCATGACCACCAGCCACGAGCCGTCGGAGACGACCCGCCCCAATGGCAGCTCCTCGTCCTGGAACCACGACAGGTCCTTGCGCTTGACGACCACGAAGGTCCTCGTCTGGGAGGTCCAGCGAGCCCTGAACTCGGCGAACGAGGGGAAGCAGGTGTGGCGCAGGGGCTCGGCGGCGTGGTGGATGCCGTAGTCGAGCTCGCCGTGGAAGGCGATGACGCGGAGGTTCTGTCCGAGGTAGAAGGCGAGGCTGTGGGGGTAGGAGTAGAAGGTGTAGACCTCGCCCTCCCGCGCGCCCTGGGCCTTGAGCGCCTCGGCCACACCCTTGGTGGAGGCGGACGCGGCGGCGGCGCCCGCCGTGTGCAGGAGCAGCGCCCAGGTGATCACGGCGATGACGGTGGCGGAGGCGACGGCGCCGCGAACGCGGCCGCGGAGCCACAGGAACGCTCCCAGCACCGCCATGGCCGCGGCGGCGGCGGCGAGGGCCAGGTCCCAGGGCCGCACGGCGTCCGCGAAGTGGAAGTGGGGGAGGCCGCCGGCGAGAGCCCCGCACAGGCCAACTGCCACGGCCGCCGTGGCGAGGCCGCCCACCACCATGCCGGCGCCCGTCAGCCGGCGCAGGAGGCGTTGGGCGGGGTCGAAGGCCCGATCCAGGGCCAGCGCTCCCAGGGTGGCCATGGGCGCCAGCGCGGGCAGGATGTAGGCCGCGAGCTTGGAGTGTGAGAAGGAGAAGAAGATGAGCACCACCAGCGCCCAGATCCACAGCAGCTGGACCAGGTGGGCGGCGTCGGGGCGGCTCGTGCGAGCGTCGTCGCGGAGCAGCGCGACCGAGGCGAGGACCGCCCCCGTCCACGGCAGCAGCCCGACGGCCGCGATGACCACGAAGAACCACGCCGGCTCGCCACGGGAGGCGACATCGGTGGTGTAGCGGAGCAGGTGCTCGTGGACGAAGAAGTACCAGAGAAAGCCCGGGTTGCGCAGGGAGACCAGCACGAACCACGGCGCAGTGATGGCGGCGAAGAGGGCGGACCCGCGGAGCCAGGGCACCCGGGTGAGCACCCCGAGCTGGCGGGTGACCACCAGGTAGAGGCCGGCCACCCCGGCGGGGATGACGACGCCGATGAGACCCTTCGCCATCACCGCCAGGGCGGCGGCGGCGAAGGCGGCGAGCCAGTACCAGAGCGCCTTTCGGCCGCGGCCGCGGTGGGCGAACCAGAAGGAGGCGAGCGTCGCGACGATGAAGAAGGTCACCGTCGGGTCGATGCTGTTGAAGTGCGAAGCCGCCACGAACAGCACCGAGGTCCCGAGCACGAGGGCGGCCAGCAGGCCGGCGCGCTCCCCGGCGACCGAGCGGGCGAGGGCGAAGACGAGGAGCAGCTCGGCGAGACCGAACAGCGCGCTCCAGACGCGGTTGGCGGCCTCGCTTGGTCCCAGGACCGCCATGGCGGCGGCGTTCAGCCAATAGTAGAGGGGCGGTTTCTCGAAGTAGAGCACGCCGTCCAGCCTGGGGGTGATGAAGTCACCGGTCTGCAGCATCTCCTGGGGGATGCGGGCGTAGCGGCCCTCATCGGGGTCGATGAGCGGCAGGCGACCGAGGGCGAGGGTGAACATGGTCGCGAGCAGCGCCCCGATCACGACACGGGCCCGCCAGCTTGCCCTGGCGCCGGTGGACGCGGCGCTCTCCGACGCCGGTGGGAGCGGTTCGCCCGAGATCGGGCGAGTGGGCATGCGCGGTTCCCCAGTCTGTGTCGCCAATCCCCTCTCCCGCGACCGATTCGGCCCCCATCCGCGGGCAGCCGAGGGTGGAATGTACCACGGTGCGGAGGTGTCTCGGCCCGTGGGAGCGGGTCGCTCATCCTGTCATGACGGAGATCTCGGCGCCGTGGCCGGGTGACGCGGCGGGGCCCGCGGTGCTCAGAAGGTGAAGACCGCCCGAGCCGCCCAGGTCTCGTAGTCGAAGTCGCCCGCCAGGTTGTTGAAGATGAGCTCCACCTTGAGGTTGCGTAGGAGGCCGGCGCCGACCCCCGCCCCGAGGGCGAGATCGCTGTCGAGGTTCCCCTCGTGGAGGTGGCTGACCGACAGGTTGTAGTAGCCGAGGCGGCCCACCAGGTAGATGCGGCCGAACACGAACAGGCGCGCGATCCCGTACAGGTGGGTGTAGCTCACGTCCACGTCCTGGATGTCGGTGCCGCGGGCGAAGCCGTACTCCAGGCCCACGCCCGCCTCCACGACCGGTACCTGGAACATGGCCTCCAGCCCGAGGGTGAAGCCTGGATCGGCGTCGGTGCTGTGCAGGCCGAGGTCGAAGCTGCCGGCGACGTCGATGCCTCCCGTGAGGTTGAAGTCGATGCCCGTTGCCGCCGCGGGCGCGGACAGGCCGAGCGCGAAGAGCGCGACCACGATGAGCACCAGTGGGCGTGTCATCCTCTTCCTCCAGGTGGTCGGCGTCCCCGACCTCGCTTCCGATGGGGGGAATGTAACACAGCGGAAGGGGGATCCGTGGCCCGCGGGACACGGCGTGCTGCTATCCTTGTGCGCCCATGAAGAGGACCAAGATCGTGGCTACCCTGGGGCCCGCGACCTCCGAGCGCGGGACCATCCGCGACCTGCTGGCGGCCGGGGTGGACGTGATCCGGTTGAACCTCTCCCACGGCGAGCACGAGTTCCACCGCCGGCTGTACGAGCTGGTCCGAGAGGAGGAGGACCGGGCGGGACGGCCCGTGGCCGTGCTGGCCGATCTGCGCGGACCCAAGATCAGGGTCGGCGAGATGGCGGACGGCGCGGTCGAGCTCGTCGAGGGCTCCTCGGTCACCATTACCTCCGAGCCGGTCCTGGGAACCCCGCAGCGCATCTCCACCTGGTACGCGGAGCTGCCCCGGGAGGTGACGCCGGGTGACCGCATCTTTCTCGACGACGGAGAGGTGCGGCTGCGGGTGGAGGACACGGCAAGCACCGAGGTGCACTGCCGGGTCGAGGTGGGGGGCCGGGTCGGGAGCCGGCAGGGGATGAACCTGCCGGGCGTCTCGCTCTCCACGCCGGCGCTCACCGCCAAGGACCGCCACGACATGACCTTCGCGGTCGACCTCGGCGTCGACTACTTCGCGCTCTCCTTCGTGCGTCGCTCCGCCGACCTCGAGGAGGCGAAGCGCCACGCCGGAGGGATCCCGGTGATCGCCAAGATCGAGAAGCCGGAGGCGGTCGAGCGGCGCGAGGGGATCGTGGCCGCGGCCGACGGCCTGATGGTGGCCCGCGGCGACCTCGGGGTGGAGGTGGGGGTCGAGAAGGTCCCCCTCATCCAGAAGCAGCTCATCCGGGATGCCGCGGCCGGGGGCAAGCCCGTCATCGTGGCCACCCAGATGCTGGAGTCCATGATCTCCAGCGCGACGCCCACCCGAGCCGAGGTGTCGGACGTGGCCAACGCCGTGCTCGACGGCGCCGATGCCCTCATGCTCTCGGGCGAGACCGCGGTCGGGAAGTACCCGGTGGAGGCGGTGCGTAAGATGGCCCAGGTGATCGAGGAGGTGGAACGTTCGGACCTGTACCGGCTGCGTCCCGAGCCCCTGCGCCTGGAGGAGTACAGCTTCTCGAACGCCGTCGCCAGGGCCGCGGTGAACGCGGCGAGGGACCTCGAGCTGGCGGCCCTGGTGGTGTACACCGAGAGCGGGCACACCGCGGAGCTGGTGAGCGCCTACCGGCCGCCCACGCCGTTGCTGGCCTTGACCCGCCACCCGGCGGTGCTGCGCCGGCTGGCGCTGCGCTGGGGGGTCCGCGCGGTGGGGATCGAGCGCTGGTCGGCGAACGTCGCCGAGGCGGTCGACCAGGTCGAGCGCGTGCTCACCGCCCATGCCGTCGCCTCGGCGGGCGACGACGTCGCCATCACCCTCGGCGTGGAGGAGATGAGCGGCCCCGGACGGACCAACATGCTCAAGCTGTGGCGGCTGCGCGGGGAGAAGCCGTGAGGGGACGGGGACGGGGGGAAGGGACACATCTCCGCGTTCTTGCATTCGCAGCTGTGACGGGCATACTGACACGGTCTGAGCAGTGCCATGGGGCGGTGCGGCTGCCGCACCCAACCGGTCGCCACCCTGGCGGGAGGTCCGAAGGTGCGTAGCGAGTTCCTGCCGTTCTCACGGCCCGACATCACCGAGGAGGAGATCGCGGCGGTCGCCGAGGTGCTGCGCTCGGGCTGGATCACCACGGGTCCACGCTGTGCGGAGCTCGAGGAGCGCTTCGCGGCCCGGGTGCAGGCCGCCGGTGCGGTGGCCCTCGCGTCCGCCACGGGGGGCATGCACCTGCTGCTGCACGTCCTGGGGATCGGCCCCGGCGACGAGGTCGTGACGCCGTCCATGACCTGGGCGTCCACCGCCAACCTCATCGTGCTGGCGGGGGCGACGCCGGTGTTCGTGGACGTGGATCGGGACACCCTCATGGCGGATGCGGACGCCTTCGCGGCCGCCATCACCGAGCGCACCCGTCTGCTGATCCCGGTCCACTACGCCGGCGCCGCCGCCGACGTGGACCCGATCCGCGAGGTGGCCCGACGCCACGGCGTGGAGGTGATCGAGGACGCCGCCCACGCCATCGGGACCACCTACCGGGGGCGTCCCGTGGGCCGGGTCGGAACCACGGTGTTCTCCTTCCATCCCATCAAGAACCTCACCACGGGGGAGGGTGGCGCCGTCTGCGCCGACGCTCCCGAGATCCTGGAGCGCGTGCGACGGGTGCGCTTCCACGGCCTGGGCGTGGATGCCTACGACCGCGAGATGCAGGGACGCTCGCCCCAGGCCGAGGTCATGGAGCCCGGCTACAAGTACAACCTCACCGACATGGCGGCCGCCCTCGGCCTCGCCCAGCTGGCGCGGCTGGAGGACCTCAATCGACGGCGAGCCGAGCTCGCGGGGATCTACCGGGAGCTCCTGGCGGGCGTGGACGAGGTGTTGCCCCTGGCAGATCCGACCTGGCCCATGGAACACGCCTGGCACCTCTTCGTGGTGCGCCTGGACAGCGACCGGGCGGGCATGGACCGCACCACCTTCATGGCCGAGCTGAAGCGGCGCAACATCGGCAGCGGGATCCACTTCCGCGCCATTCACACTCATCGCTACTACCGTGAGCACTTTCCACAGCCGGCGGGCGCGCTGCCCAACACCGACTGGAACTCGGAGCGGATCGTGTCGCTGCCCCTGTTCCCGGCCATGACCCCGGACGACGTGAGGTCGGTGGTGGACGCCATCAAGGAGATCCTGACGCGATGAGCCCGGCGCCCGAGCTGTCGGTCGTGATCCCGGTCTACAACGAGGAGGCCAATCTCCCCGAGCTCCTCGAGCGTGTGCTCCACACGCTGCGGGGGATGGGCCGACCGTTCGAGCTCGTCCTGGTGGACGACGGCTCGCGGGATGGCTCCGCCGAGATGCTGCGCAGCGCGGCGGCGATCGAACCCGAGGTGGTGGCAGTGATCCTGAACCGGAACTACGGCCAGCACGCGGCCATCATGGCCGGTTTCGAACGCACCGCGGGGTCCGTGGTCGTCACGCTGGATGCGGACCTGCAGAACCCGCCGGAGGAGATCCCGAGGCTGGTGGCGGCGGTGGACGAGGGGCACGACGTGGTGGGAAGCGTCCGGACTCCGCGGGCGGACACGCTGTTCCGTCGACTGGCCTCCGCCGTCATCAACCGTGCGGTCCGTGCCGTCACCGGCGTGATGATGCACGACTACGGCTGCATGCTGCGCGCGTACCGCCGGCCGGTGGTGGACGCCATGCTGAGCTGCCCGGAGCGGAGCACCTTCATCCCCGTGCTCGCGAACTCGTTCGCCCGTCACGCCACCGAGGTGGCGGTGCGCCACGCCCCCCGTGAGCGGGGGAGCTCCAAGTACGGCCTGTGGCGGCTGCTCACCCTGCAGTTCGACCTCCTGACCAGCATGACGACCCTGCCCCTGCGCATCCTCACCGTGCTCGGGGTCGGCATGGCCGTGCTCGGCTTTTCCTTCGGCGTCCTGCTCCTGGTGGGACGGCTGGTGCATGGCCCCGACTGGGCGGCCGAAGGAGTGTTCACGCTTTTCGCGGTGCTCTTCGTGTTCATGGGGGCACAGTTCGTGGCCATGGGCTTGCTCGGCGAGTACGTGGGCCGGATCTATCTGGATGTCCGCGCCCGGCCGCGCTACTTCGTGCAGGAGGTCGTGGGCCTCGGCGCCGGAGGGGGAGCCGGGGGCGCCCGTCGCGCAGAGGGCCACGGCGAGGACGGGGAGAGGAGGATGGCGCCATGAGGGCAGTGGTCCTCGCCTACCACACGATCGGCTGCGTCGGCATCGAGGCTCTGCTGGGTCACGGCTTCGAGGTGCAGGCGGTGTTCACCCACCGGGACGACCCCGGTGAGAACACCTGGTTCCGCTCGGTGGAGGAGCTGGCCGCGGCGCGCGGCCTGCCCACCTTCGCCCCGGAGGACATCAATCACCCCCTCTGGGTAGAGCGCATCCGCGCCCTCGCTCCGGACGTGCTCTTCTCCTTCTACTACCGCCGTCTGGTCCGCCATCCCATCCTGGAGATCCCGCCCGCGGGGTGCCTGAACCTGCACGGCTCCCTGCTGCCCGCCTACCGCGGCCGTGCCCCCATCAACTGGGTGCTCGTCAACGGCGAACGTGAGACCGGCGTGACCCTCCACTACATGACGCCGCGCCCGGACGACGGCGACATCGTGGGCCAGCGGCGGATCCCCATCAGCGATGACGACACCGCGCTCACGTTGCACCGGAAGGCGGCGGACGCCGCCTCCGGGCTCCTGGACGAGCTGCTGCCGCTCATCGCCGCCGGCACCGCCCCCCGCACCCCTCAGGACCCAGCGTTGGCGAGCTACTACGGAGGCCGCACCCCGGCGGACGGGGAGATCGACTGGACCCGTTCCGCAACGGAGGTCCGCAACCTGGTGCGCTCCGTCACCCGCCCCTACCCCGGCGCCTTCTCCCATCTCGGCAACCGCAGGGTGCTCCTGTGGGAGGTCGACGAGACGGCCTCTCCCGATCCAGCTCTGCCTCCGGGCACGGTGGCAGAGGTGGACCCGTTGGTCGTCGCCTGCGGAGCGGGCGCGGTCGAGGTCCGCACCGGCCAGACCGGGGATGGAGTCATGCTCGCGGGCAGCCAGCTCGGCCGCGAGCTGGGTCTGGTGGCGGGGGTTCGTTTCGGACCCAAGGCGAGCGAGGTGGCGGCGCGCCAGCGCAAGCGACGGGTGCTCATCCTGGGAGTCAACGGCTTCATCGGCAACCACCTCTCGGAGCGGCTGCTGGACAGCGGGCGCTACGAGGTGCACGGCATGGATCTGGACTCCTCCAGCCTGGAGCGGCTCTCAGACCGGCGCGACTTCCACTTCCGAGAGGGCGATATCGCCATCCACCGGGAGTGGATCTCCTACCACGTCAAGAAGTGCGACATCGTGCTGCCCCTGGTGGCCATCGCCACCCCCATCGAGTACGTGCGCGACCCCCTCAAGGTCTTCGAGCTCGACTTCGAGCAGAATCTGCGCATCGTCCGCTACTGTGCGGAGTACGGCAAACGCATCATCTTCCCCTCCACCTCCGAGGTGTACGGGATGAGCAGCGACGAGGTGTTCGACGAGGACCGTTCTCCCCTCGTGCAGGGGCCCATCAACCGCCAGCGCTGGATCTACTCCTGCCTCAAGCAGCTTCTGGACCGGGTCATCTGGGCCTACGGCGCCCAGCACGGCCTCCGCTTCACCCTGTTCCGGCCCTTCAACTGGATCGGTCCTCGGCTCGACTCCCTGGCCTCGGCCCGCATCGGCAGCTCCCGCGCCATCACGCAGCTCATCCTCAACCTGGCCGAGGGCTCGCCCATCCAGCTCGTGGACGGCGGCGAGCAGAAGCGCTGCTTCACCGACGTCAAGGACGGGGTGGAGGCGCTGGAACGGATCATCGACAACGAGGGTGGGCGCGCCGACGGCAAGATCATCAACATCGGCAACCCCGACAACGAGGCCTCCATCCGCGAGCTGGCGGAGCTCCTGGTCGCCTCCTTCGAGGCCCATCCCCTGCGCCCGCAGTTCCCGCCCTTCGCCGGCTACCGGGTGGTGGAGAGCGAGTCGTTCTACGGCGCCGGCTACCAGGACGTCCAGCACCGGCGGCCGAGCATCCGCAACGCTCTCCGCTACCTGGGTTGGGAGCCGCGGGTCGGTCTCCGCGAGTCGGTCGCCTCCACGCTTGATTACTTCCTCCACGAGGCGGTGCGCTCCGGACAGGGGACGGTGCCCACCGACGACGAGTGACGGTCGCGGGAAGTCATCCATGAGTGAGCCGTTCGTCGGCCTCCGGGTCGATGTCGACACCTTGCGAGGCACCCGCGAGGGTGTGCCCGAGCTGGTGCGCGTGCTCGGCGCCCATGGCGTCACGGCCTCCTTCTTCTTCAGCGTCGGCCCCGACAACATGGGCCGCCACCTGTGGCGTCTGCTGAAGCCGCGCTTCCTCCTGAAGATGCTGCGCAGCCGGGCTGCCAGTCTCTACGGGTGGAGCGTGCTGCTCCGGGGCACCCTGTGGCCGGGGCCGCGCATCGGCCGCCGGCTGGGCCCGGTGCTGCGGGCGTGCGCCGATGCCGGGCATGAGATCGGTCTCCATGCGTGGGACCATCACCGCTGGCAGGTGGCGGTGGACCGGCTCGGAGCGGGGGCGGTGCAGGCCGTGCTGGAGCGCGGGGTAGCGGAGATGGAACGGATCGGCGTACCTCCCACCTGCTCGGCGGCCCCGGCCTGGCGCATCACCGATGCCGCGCTCGAGGCGAAGGAGAAGATGGGTCGCTTCCGCTATGGCTCCGACTGCCGAGGCGAGGGCGTGTTCCTTCCTCGTGTGCGCGGGCGGGTGCTGACGACGCCCCAGGTTCCTGTCAATCTCCCCACCTACGACGAGGTCGTGGGACGGGAGGTCGCCGCTGCGGAGTGGAACGGCTGGCTGCTGGACAGGATCCGGCCGGGCGCCTACAACGTCCTCACCGTGCACGCCGAGGTGGAGGGCATCGCCTGTGCGGGGCAGTTCGACCGCTTCGTCCACACCTGCCGCGACCATGGGTGGCGGCTGGGACCCCTGTCCGAGCTCCTCCCCGATGGGTCAGCATCGCCGCCGGTGGCTGCCTTGGAGCGGACCGAGGTGACCGGCCGCGAGGGCTGGGTGAGCGTCCGCGCCCCGGCTGCCGCAAAGACCAGGTGAGTGACCCGGCCTACCCCCCCAGCGGCGGGTTGGGCGCCGCGACCTCCGTGCCCAGGTTGCCGTCGAGCTCGTCCTCGGTCTGGAAGAGCAGCAGCACCTTCGCGGGCGGCAGCACCGTGGAGAACTTCTGGGCGTAGCTCTGGAGGAGGCTCACATAGGCGCTCTCGATGCCGAGGTAGTCGGCGAGCATGGCCTGAGCCTCGTCGTCGGTGAGGCTGCCGCGCCTGTCCATGAAATCCATGGTCAGCTTGAAGCGGCGGCCATTGATGGTGGCCACCTCGGCGCGGTAGGACTCATACAGCGGCCAGAAAGCCTTCTCCTGCGCCGCGGTGAGGTCCAGGGCTGCGCCGACCCGGGCGCTTCGCTTGGCCTCGATGGCTTGCTCGGAGAGCGGGCTCTGCTCCGACGCCTGGGCGTGCACGGTGGGCGCCAGCAGCGCCAACAGGACGATGGACATGGGGATGATGGGCTTCATGATTCGTACCTCCGGGATCGCCGTTTGTTGAAACCACGGTCCCGGCCGCGATATGCCGGCACTTCGGGCAGCGGCCGTCCCCGTCAGCGGTTCAGCTTCTTGTTCTTCCAGTACTTGGTGCCGGCGATGTCGGCGTTCGCCATCAGCCCGGTGTCGGTGAGCTGGTAGACGGCGAGACCGTTGACGAAGTCGGTCTGCACGTTGACGCCCTGGTTGCCCGCCACGGCTCCGGCTGCGGCGTCCGCCTGCCAGCCCCTCTGCACGAAGCCGTCAAAGGTCTTCTGGTCCTGGAACAGGAACACCACCTGGTACTTCTTGCCACCGATGCCCAACCCGACGCCGAAGGTGCCCATCTTCATGTAGGTGCGGTCGCCCGAGGCCTTGGCGACGGCGACCCCGTTGCCACCCCCGCCCGAGAAGCCGAGGGCGAGCTTGAGGTTGTCGAACGCCGCCCAGCCGTACGCCTTGTCGTACAGCGTCTGGGCCTTCTCGTTGCCTGCGAGGACCTTCTTGAGGGCGAGGTCCGCCATCTCGTCGATCCGCGCCCGTTTCGCTTCTCGCTTCAGGCTCCTCCAGTCCTGGTCCTGCTGAGCTGCTGCGACGCCGACGCCGACCCACAGCGCCACCAAGGCGAACAGGATGAACGGTTTCCACTGCATCGTGCGCATCAGCCGCCGCTCCTTTCCGGGGTGGCCTCGCCGGAGATGCTGCAACGCCGGCATGACGCCTTGTCGCGTTTCACCGCCTCCGGCCGGGTCCCCGTGGCCGATGGCGGGCATTGTATCGGAAACGGAGAAAATGAAACGCGGTGTCATGGGACACCGCGTGACGTAGGTCTCATCCGATGACCGATTGCCACCGGACGCAACAAGGCCGTCATGCGCCCGACGGCTCGGGTGGGGAGCTCTAGTGCTCGGTTCCGTTGAGCTCGTCGCTCTTCCAGTACTTGGTCCCGGAGATGTCGGCACTGGCCATGAGCCCGCCCTTGGTGAGCTCATAGGCGGCGATGCCGTTCACGAACGAAGCCTGGACCCCTCCGCCGGCCGTGCCACCGATGGCGCTGGCGCCCGCACCGGCGGACCAGCCGTTGTTGACGAAGTTGTCAAACGTCTCCCTGTTCTCGAACAGGAACACCACCTCGTACTTCTTCACGCCGAGCTGAAGGCCGGCGCCGGCGCTGCCCATGTCCATGTAGGTGCGTAGGCCGGTCTTGATGTTCACGGCCACGCCCTTGCCACCGGCGCCGGAGAGGCCGAAGGCGACCTTGAGGTCGGAGAACGCGGCCCAGCCGTATGCCTTCTCGTAGAGGGCATTGGCCTTCGGGCTCTTGGCCAGGACCTCGTGGAGGGCCTGGTTCGCCATGGTGTCGATCTTCTCCTGCTTCGCCTGCACCCTCATGCTCTCCCAGCTCTCGTTCGCGTCGCTGGCGGACGCGCTGAGCGCCGGAAGAAGGAGGAGGCCGACAGCCACAGCCGGCATGAGGTTTCGTGTCAATCTACTCATCGTTTCTCTCCTTTCGGTTGTCATAGCGCACTCCAGAGCCACAGCCCGATCCCCCGGGCCGGCCACCTGGAGCCCTTCGTTGTGTAAAACACAGGGCGGGCAGGTCGTGCTTTCTGAATCCACCCGGAATCGAGACCCGGGATCAACCCCCATGGGGTGTCGGAAGAAGCCTGATGCGGCTCTCCGACGCACGCCGGTCTGCGGGGCTCAGCCGCCGGAGACCGGGTCCTCGGCTTCCGGGGGTGGGGGAGTCGCATCATCGAGGTGGTCGAGGAAGCCCGGTGGCAAGGCGACCTTCTGGGTGCCGGCCCGCTTGCCGCGACGCATCTGGTGGGCGTTGGCCGGGTAGGGCTCGTCGCGGTCGACGCCGGAGAGTGCCGTCTGCAGCTCGTCGAGCGTCGCCACCCGCATCAGGCGCTCCCGCAGCCTGCCGCTGGCGCGGAAGCCCTTGGTGTACCAGCCTGCGTGCTTGCGAAAGGCGAGCAGCGAGGGCTCCTCGGCGCCGAACCACTCCACCAGGAGCCGCGCGTGCTCGAGCATGGTGTCGGCGACCTCGCCGAAGGTGGGTCCCGGTCGCGGCTCGCGGCCCGCCAGCACGTCCACCAGGTCACGAAAGAGCCAGGGCCGTCCCAGGCAGCCGCGGCCGATGACCACCCCGTCGCAGCCGGTGGAGCGCATCATGGCGACCGCGTCGGAGGCCTGCCAGATGTCTCCGTTGCCCAGGACCGGGATGGAGCGGACCAGCTGCTTCAGCCTCGCGATCGCGTCCCACCGGGCGCGGCCGTCGTAGAGCTGGGCCGCGGTGCGGGCGTGGAGGGTCACCGCCGCACACCCTTCGTCCTCGGCGATGCGACCGGAGGTCTCGAAGGTCAGGAGGTCCTCATCGATGCCCATGCGGAACTTGATGGTGACCGGGATGGTCCCCGCCGCCGTCACCGCCGCCCGCACGATGGCGCGCAGGAGCCTCGGCTTGGCGGGAATGGCGGCCCCACCACCGCGCCGGGTGACCTTGCGCACCGGACAGCCGAAGTTGAGGTCGATGTGATCGACCCGGCCTTCGCCCACCAGTCGTGCCACCGCCTCGCCGACGAAGTGGGGATCGACGCCGTAGAGCTGCAGGCTGCGCGGGGACTCGCCGGGCCCGAACTCGGCCAGCCGGCTCGCCTTGGCGGCGCCCTCCACCAGGGCCCGGGCGGTGATCATCTCGCTCACATACAGGGCGGCGCCGAAACGTCGGCACAGCGAGCGGAACGGGTAGTTGGTGACGCCCGCCATGGGCGCCAGCACCACCGGCGGCGACACCTCCACGGGGCCGAGACGAAGTGCGCGGGGGAGTGAAGGTCTGGTCTCGTCCATGCACAAGGCTCGGGCGACGCCACGCCGCGGCGGCGGTCGCCCGCCCCCGTTACTTGAGCAGATGCTGGAGGTAGTTGACCACCAGGGACACCCCGAAGCCCGAGGCGCCCACGGGGAGCCCGTTGTGCTCTTTCTCGTGGTAGCCGACGCCGGCGATGTCGAGGTGGGCCCAGGCCACCTTGTTGGGCACGAACTGCGACAGGAAGGCGCCCGCGGTGACCACTCCGCCCCAACGGCTGCCGGTGTTCTTGAGGTCCGCCCAGTCGCTCTTCAGGTAGCTCAGGTACTCGTCGTAGAGGGGCAGGGGCCACACCCGCTCGCCAACGGTGTCGCCGATCTTGCGGAGGGTGGCCGTCAGCTCCTCGTCGTTGCTCATGAGGCCCGCGGCCTCGTGACCCAGGGCCACCACGCAGGCGCCGGTGAGGGTGGCGAAGTCGATGATGATGTCCGGGTTGAACCGCTCGGCATAGTGGAGCGCGTCGGCCAGGAGCAGCCGTCCCTCGGCGTCGGTGTTGTCCACCTCCACGGTCTTGCCGCTGGCGGTGGTGATGATGTCGCCCGGCTTGAGAGCCATTCCGGAGGGCATGTTCTCGGCGGCCGGCACCAGACCCACCACCTTCAGCGGGAGCTCGAGCTGAGCCACCGCGCGCATGATCCCGATCACGGTCGCCGCGCCGGCCATGTCGTACTTCATGCTCTCCATGCCCTTGGCCGGCTTGATGGAGATGCCTCCGGAGTCGAACGTGACGCCCTTGCCCACCAGCACCACCGACTTCTTGGGCTTCTTGGGCCGGTGCTCGATGACGATGAGCCGGGGCTCCTCGGCGGAGCCCTGGGCCACACCGAGGATGCCGCCCATCTTCTCCTTCTGGAGCTCCTTGAGGCCCATGACCGTGATCCTGAGGCCGGTCACCTCCTCACTCATCTCCCGGACCGCCGACGCCAGCGCCTCGGGCGTGAGGTCGTTGGCGGGCCGGTTGGCCAGGTCGCGGGCGAGCTGGGTGGCCGTCCGCAGGAGGCGCACCGCGTTCAGCCGCTCCTCGAGCTCCTCCTCGGACTCGCCGGCCAGGGGGATGACGTGCAGGCCGTCGATCTTGTCGAACTCGTTCTTCTTGGACTTGAAGTGGTCGAAGGTGTAGTCGGCGATGGACGCCTCGCGCAGGGCGAACAACCGCGACTCCAGGTCCGACAGGCCATGGACGCGGACCGGAATGGCGACCCCGATCTGGTACTCCCGGTTCTTGGTGGCCTGTTTCATGACCCGGTCGAGGCCCGCGCGCAGCCGAGCGTGGGAGAGCTTGCGCTCCTCGCCGAGCCCCACGAACGTGAGCCGGCGGGCGATGGCGATGGGGCACTCGCCGGAGATCAGCTCGCCCTCCTCGCCGCGGGGTGCAAGGGCCTTCGCCTTCTGCTTGAGGGTCTTGCGGTCCTTGGCCGAAAGCTCGAGGCCGTCGATGGGGTCGCTGCCGGAGCACTGCAGCACGTACAGGCAGTCCAGCGGCTCTTCGGGAAGGGTCCTAAACTGGTAAAGATCAGCCATGGGGTAGTTTACGCCTCCGTCCGGTCCAATCCGGGCGGAAATTGTAACATATTCAGATCACGGCCGCATCCTCTCGGGTTAGTTCAATTGCATCAGTAGCTTATGATCCAGGCGCGGGCATGTGGCCGGCCCTGGGCAGGGAGGGTGGGCACGGAGGTTGCTTACCTCGGGCCTCGTCACGGGCACGCGGCGCGCAGCGCGGCGGCGAACAGCTCGGCGGTGGGCCGGTCGAAGGCCGTGAGCCGGACCTCGGACAGGTGGGCCCCGGCGTGGCCACCGAGCCACCCGAGGACCTCGTCCACGATCACCCTGGTGCCCTCGACCTTCGGGTATCCGAAGATGCCGGTGGAGATGGCGGGCAGGGCGATGGAGCGTGCGCCGAGTCCCTCGGCCTCCTCGAGGCTCGAGCGCACCGCAGAGCGCAGCTTGGCTTCCTCGTCACCCTCTCCCCAGCGGGGCCCCACCGCGTGGATGACCCAGCGGCAGGGGAGGGCGCCGGCGCCCGTCACCGCGGTGCCGCCCACCGCCACCGGGGCCAGTCGGTCGGACTCCTCCTGGATGACGCGGCCGCCGCGGCGCACGATCGCCCCGGCCAGCCCGCCACCGTGGGCCAGATGGGAGTTGGCGGCGTTGACGACGGCGTCCACCTCCTCGGCCGTGAGGTCGCCGAGCACGGCGACGATGGTGCAGCCCCCGACGACGCGTTCCTCGAGCTCCGACCGGTCCATGCGTTCCTCCCGGTGAGATGTCCCGGTCACTATATCGTCGGGCGGCAGACTCTCGTTCCATTCAGTCCGTGGAGCTCCTGCGGGGGAACGCGAGAGGCGGTGCCAGGCACCGTTCGGGAAGCGGCGCACCACCGTCTTTGAGCGCAAGACCCGGTGCCTGGCACCGGCTCGCGAGTCGGGCATGCGAGAGGCACTCGCTTCGAAAGAACCAGAGAGGGTGCCAGGCACCGTCACGATCGAGCCGAGAAGGGCAGGAGCCGCATCTTCGACGGTGCCTGGCTCCCACTCTGGCGGACCCGACGCGGGCGAGGGCGTTGCCGCCGCTCACTGCCGCCGGGGTAAGCTGTGCTCGTGCGCGATTTCCTCCGTGCCCTGAGGGTGGGACGGCGGCACGCCCCGTGGCTGGGGGCCGCGGTGCTGGGCATGGTTCTGGTGGCCGCCGCCACCGTCTTCAGCTACAACCTGATCCGACCCGTGTACGACCAGCTCCTGCGGCCCGAGGCGGCGGTCGCGACGCCCGTCCCCGGACCGGAAGGGGGCCTGGTGGGGTGGCTGGACGGTCTGGTGGCCGACGCCCAGCGGGGGCTCCAGGCGTGGGCGGTGGGGCGTCGGGGGGCGATTCTGGGCCTGATCCTCATCGCAGTCCTGGTCAAGAACCTCTTCGCCTACGTGTCGAGGTATGCCGGGGCGCGCTTCGGCCTCGCCACCGCCCGCGATCTGAGAGTCATGGTGTTCGACTCCCTCCTTGGGCAGGGGCCCGGCTACTTCCACCGCACCACGCCAGCGGTGCTGGTGTCGCGGGTGGTGCACGACCTGGGCCTCGTCACTCAGGTGCTGGCGGAGCGTCTCGGAGACCTCCTGCAGGATGTGCTCACCCTGGCCGCGGTGCTCCTCTACCTGTTCTCCCTGGACTTCCGGCTGGCCGCCGTCACCATGGCGGTGGCACCCGTGCTCCTGCTGCCGGTCGTGCACTTCTCCCGCCGGCTGAGACACCGGTCCCGGCAGTCCCAGGAGCGCATGGGGGACCTGGCCGGAGTGCTGGACGAGTCCCTCCGCGGCATTCGCATCGTGCAGGCCTACGGCGCCGAGGCGTACGAGTCGGCTCGCTTCGCCCGGGCCAGCCAACACCAGTTCGTGGCCGGCCTCAGGGCCCGGGCCGTGCAGGCGGCCAACGCGCCGGTCATGGAGCTGGTGGGGGCGGCCGCGGCGGCGGCCCTCATCGGCTACGCCTCCAGCCAGATCGCGGCCGGGAGCACGACCCTGGGTGACTTCTCGGCCTTCCTCCTGGGCGTGTACGGCTCCTACACCCCGCTCAAGCGGCTCAACAAGTTCAACCTGGCGCTGCAGCAGGCGAGCGTGGCCGCGGAGCGGGTGTTCGAGGTGGTCGACGCGCCGGTCCAGGTGCGTGAGAAGCAGCACGCGGTCGCCCTCGACGACGTGGCGGAGAGCGTGCGCTTTGCGGGCGTCTCCTTCGCCTACGAGCCGGGCCGCTGGGTCCTTCGCGAGGTGGACCTCGAGGTGCGACGAGGCACGACGGTGGCTCTGGTGGGACCGTCGGGCGCGGGGAAGAGCACGATCGCCCAGCTCATCCCGCGCTTCTGGGACGTCCAGGAGGGGGCGGTGTTGGTGGGCGGGCGGGACATCCGCGGCCTCACGCTGCGCAGCCTGCGCTCCCACATCGGTCTGGTCACCCAGGAGACGGTCCTGTTCAACGACACGGTGCGCGGCAACATCGCCTTCGGGTTGCCCGAGGTGGCCGAGGAACGGCTTCTGGAAGCGGCCCGTGCCGCCCGCGCCCACGGATTCATCACCGCCCTCCCGGAGGGCTATGACACCGTGATCGGGGAAGGTGGCGCCCGGCTCTCGGGGGGACAGCGGCAGCGCCTGGCCATCGCCCGCGCGCTGCTCCGGGATCCCGACATCCTGATCCTGGACGAAGCCACCTCGTCCCTGGACCCGCCCTCCGAACGCCTGGTGCAGCGGGCCCTGGAGGAGCTCATGCGGGATCGCACGACGCTCCTCATCAGTCACCGGCTGGCAAGCGTGCGGGGCGCGGACTGCATTCTGGTGCTGGACGCGGGGCGGGTTGTGGAGCGGGGCGACCACGATGGCCTCATGGCGAAAAACGGCCTCTACCGCCGCCTGGTCGAGGCCCAGGAGATCACGTAGGGTGGAGGAGTACACCATGGGCGTGTCGAGCATGACCGGGTTCGGACGGGCGGCGGGGGAGCTTTCCCAGCGCTACGCCGCCTCCATCGTGGTGCGGGCCGTGAATCACCGGTTTCTGGACGTGCAGGTGCGCACCAGCCTGCGAGAGGAGACCCCCGAGCTCGAGGCCGCGGTCCGCGCTCTGGTGGCCGCGCCCCTTCAGCGAGGGCGGGTGACGGTGCAGGTCGACCTCGTGCGCCGGGTCCCGCCGCCGGCGCGGGTGCTGGTGAACGGAGACGCGGTCCGAGAGGTGCTGGATCAGCTTCGCGGACTCGACCTCCCGGCCGCTGAGCTGGGAGTGGTCTCGCTGCGGGACGTGCTCGGGATGCCCGGTCTGGTGACGGTGAGCTCCGAGGAGACCCTGCTCAACCAGGAGGAGGCCGCGGCCCTGGAGGAGCTCGTCGGCCGTGCCTTGGACCCCTTCCTGCGCATGCGCCGCGAGGAGGGAGCCCGCCTGGCCCGGCAGCTGGAGGCGGACCTGACCGAGCTGGAGGTCTTCGCTGACTGGTTCGAGCCCCTGGTGCCGACCATGCGGGAGCGCGCCCTGGAGCGCCTGCGCGAGCGGATCCAGCGCCTGCTGGGCGCCGAGGTCGAGGTCGATCCCGCCCGGCTCCTGCAGGAGGCGGCTCTCCTCGCCGACCGTTCGGACGTCACCGAGGAGCTGGTGAGGCTGCGCTCGCACCTGCAGACGTTCCACCAGCGCCTCGCCGGGGAGGGGGCGGTGGGACGGACCCTGGACTTCCTCTGCCAGGAGATCCTGCGCGAGCTCAACACCCTCGGGGCCAAGTGCCGCGAGCCCGAGGTGGGGGAGCGGCTGGTGGAGGCGAAGAGCGCCTGCGAGCGGCTCCGCGAGCAGGTCCAGAACGTGGAGTAGGCAACCCTCAGCGGCAGCGAAGAGGAACGCAGAGACGCGAGGGCGCCACGCCGCCACCCGCCCGACTCAGGAGCAGGGGCCGTCGAGAGAAGGGCGCGTTGCTCGGGCGTGCCACTCCTGACGATTTTCGGGTGCGGGAGATCGCCGCCGAGTGGGGTGCGGGGGCCGAAACATCGTCAGGGGTGGCAACCTCGGGGAAGGCTCCGACAACATCGGCGCGTCGCGAGGCGCCTCACTCCGGTAGGCCAGAGCGGGTGCCAGGCACGCTTTCGAATGAAGCGATCCGCGTCCTCTCGAATCAAGACGGCGTGCCAGGCACCCTCTCTGGTTCTCCCGAAGTCTCTCGCCCCTGATCGCCGACGCTGCTCGCTGACGCCGAGGCTGGACGCTGCCGCCGCCGCTGAACGCCGGTCGCGGACACGGACGCGGGTGGGGTTGGAGGGGTGGAGGGCTATCCGAGCAAAATGAGGATGGTGGTGGCGATGGTGAAGTAGACCGTGAGGGCCAACGAGTCATTGATGGTCGACACCAGGGGTCCGGAGGCCACCGCGGGATCGATGCCCAGGAGGTTGAGCACCAGGGGCATGGTCGACCCGAGGAAGCTGGCCGCCGACATGCCGAGGGCCATGGCGATGCCGAGGGCGAGGCCGATCAGGGGTGGGTGGTGGAAGAGGACGGCCAGGGAAGCGGCGAGGGAGCCGCAGACCAGGCCCATGAGGAACGCCACCATGATCTCGCGGGCGATGTGGCGGAGGAAACGGCCGCGGGGGAGGGTGTCGAGGGCGAGCCGACGGACGGTGGTGGTGGAGGACTGCAGGGAGGTGTTGCCCGACATGGCCATGATGGCGGCGGTGAACACCGACATCTGCTCGTAGAAGTTGATCTCCACCTTGGCGACCTGCAGCACGAACGTGGACAGCTGCGTCCCGGCCAGGCAGATGAGGAGCCACGGCAGGCGATAGCGGGCGACGTGGAAGATCGAGGCGGAGTCCTCCTCCTCGGCCGAGGAACCGGCCAGCCGGTAGATGTCCTCGGTGGCCTCCTCGGAGATGACGTCGAGGACGTCGTCCACGGTGACCGCGCCCATCAGTCGCCCGTCGCGGTCCACCACCGGAACGGCCATGAAGTCGTACTTGTCGACGATGTCGGCGACCTCCTCCTGGTCGGCGTCGATGGGCACCGAGATCACGTCGGGGTGCATGATGTCGCCGAGCCTGGCGTCGGGGCGGGACGTCACCAGGCGGCGCAGGCGCACCACCCCGAGGAGGTGTCGCCGGTGGTCCACCACGTACAGGGCCGCGGTGACGGTGTCCGGATCGGCCGAGCGCAGGTAGGCGATGGCGTCATCCACGGTGGCGTCGGCGGTGAGCGCCACCACCTCCGGGGTCATGATGCCGCCGGCCGTGTCCTCCGGGTAACGGAGCAGCTTGCGCAGGACGAGCTCTTCGTCGTCGGAGATGCGCTCCAGGACCTTCTCGGAGTCCTCGCGCTCGAGCTCCCCGATGAGGTCCACCGCCTCGTCCACCGGCATGGCCTCGGCGATCCGCGCCAGCCGGTCCGGGTCGAGCTCCTCCACCAGCTCGGCCCGGATGGCGGGGGTGGTGTCGGTGAGCACGGTGCCCGCCGCCTCGTGGTCCAGAGCGGCCAGGATCAGCTGCCGTTCCTCGAGGTTGAGGAGGTCCAGCCAGCCGGCGATGTCTTCCGGCCGCACGAGGCGCAGGAAGATCTCGAGCGCGTCCTCTTCGCCGGCGCGCAGGAGGGTGCGCAGCTCGTCGACGAGCTCGCGCTCGGTGATCTGCTCGGCCATGCCTCCTCCGGCGCCGGAGTGTACCTGATGAGGCGCGATCTCGTCTCGTTCACTGGCACCCGCTCTGGCCCACCCGAATTGAGCGAGGGCGCGTCGAGACCGCTCGGGCCTACCGGAGTGACGCCCAAGCGGCGCGCCGATGCTGTCGATGCCCTCCCCGAGGTTGCCACCGCTGACACTTTTCCGGCCCGCAGGCGATGCACGGCCGGCACGGGCTGCTCCGGAAAAGTGTCACCAGTGGCACGCCCGAGGGAGGTGCCGTTCTCCCGAAGGCCCTACCCCGCGTGAGCGGAGAACCCTACCTGAACGCGGTCGCTACCGCTTGAAGAAGCCGGAGGCCGACTTGCCGTTCTGCAGGCGTTGGTTGAGCTCGCGGATGCGCTCGTTGAGGACGTTGATCTTCTGCTGGGACTCCTCGCGCACCCGGTTGACCTCGGCCTGGGCCGCCTCCACCTTGCGCCGCCACTCCTCGGAGGCGTCGCTGTTGTCCATGAGGTTCCCGCGGAGGTCCGCGATCTCGGTCTCCAGAGCCTGGATCTGCTCGTCCTTCTCCACCATCTTGGCGCGATGGCGCTCCTCTGCCTCTTCGTAGAGCTTCTTGGTCTCCAGAAGCTCCGTGATCTGGGAAAAGTCGGCCGGTGACGGAGCCATGTGTCCCTCCCTGAACCGGTCCTCGATGGTCGGGAACATCTTGCGCAGGGTCAGCGACAGGTCGTCCGGATCCAACGACGCATCGATCGCCTGCTGGTAGGTGATGGTGTCGTGGGCGAGCAGGGCGATGAGCGACTGGTTCATGGTCTGCATGCGGTAGTAGCTCACCGAGTTCTCCATCTCCTCGGTGATCTCCTTGACCTCGCCGTGCTCGATGTGCTTGCTGATCTTGGGCGAGTTGATCATGATCTCGCAGGCCGGCAGCCGCCCGCCGCCGTCCTTGCGCTGCACGAGCTGCATGGACACGATGCCGCGCAGCACGAGGGCGAGCTGGCCCCTGACCTGGTCCTGCTGGTCGACGGGGAATGAGTCGATGATGCGGTCCACGGTCTGGGCGGCCGAGTTGGTGTGCAGTGTCGAGAAGACCAGATGACCGGTCTCCGCAGCCGTCATCACCGTGGACATGGTCTCCAGGTCGCGCATCTCGCCCACCATGACCACGTCCGGGTCCTGACGGACGCAGTTGCGGAGGGCTTCCTTGAAGGTGGGCGTGTCGGTGCCGACCTCGCGCTGGGAAATGGTGGCCTTGTCGTCGGTGAAGAGGAACTCGATGGGGTCCTCGATGGTCACCACGTGGCACGCGCGCACGGTCGAGATGCGGCGGATGAGGGCCGCCAGGGAGGTGGACTTCCCCGACCCCGTCGGACCGGTCACGAGCACCAGTCCGGCCGAGTAGTCGGTGAAGGTGTCGATGACGTCGGGGAGGTTGAGCTCCTCGATGTTCTTGATCTCGAAGGGGACGCGCCGGAACACGGCGGCGATGGTGCCCCGCTGCATGTACATGTTGCAGCGAAAGCGCGCCACCCCGGGCACGCCGTAGCCGAGGTCCACCGCCTGCTGCAGCTCGAACTTCCGCTGCTGCGTCGGGGTGAGGATGGACATCAGCATCTCCTCGACCTCGGTGGGCTTCATCGGCTTCGACTTGATGGGGATCAGCCGCCCCTGGATGCGCAGCAGGGGCGGTCGCATCGGCTTCAGGTGCAGATCCGATGCCCCTTTCTTTGTCATGAACATGAGCAGCTCTTTCAGATCCACGCTGCCCCCTACATACATGCTCCATTTGAATGTAGCACAGGTGTCGGCGGTCGCTGAGAGGGGAGGGTGACGGAGATCAAGGCCGGTCCAGCTCGGGGGCCCGGGCGCGGGCTCGGATAGGGACGCGGGATGCCGGTATGATGCCCCCATGAAGATCTACACCCGCACCGGCGATGCCGGCGAGACCTCGCTGTTCGGGGGAGAGCGCGTTCCCAAGCACGACCCCCGCGTGGAGGCATATGGGACGGTGGATGAGCTCAATGCGCTCATCGGCGTGCTGCGCTCGGAGGCGTTGCCCGCAGAGAGTGACGCGGTGCTGGCCGAGATCCAGGAGAGTCTGTTCGCCGTCGGCGCGGCGCTGGCGGACCCCAGCCACCGTTTGCCGCCCCGCGCCTCGGCCTGGGACAGCGCCCCCTTGGAGCGGTGGATCGACGCCATGGACGAGGAGCTCGACCCCCTCCGCCACTTCATCCTTCCCGGCGGCGACCGCGCCGCGGCCCTGGCGCACCTTGCCCGCACGGTGTGCCGGCGCGCGGAGCGCCGCATCCAGGGGATGGCCGGTGACGGACTGCCCTCGGGGCTGCTGCCCTACGTCAACCGCCTCTCGGACGCACTCTTCACGCTCGCTCGACTCCTGAACACCCGCCGCGGCGTCGCCGAGGCGGTGTGGCCGGCGCGGGACGACGCCCACCAGTAGATGCCTTCCGGTCGGGGGCCGGGAGCCGTGCGGGCCGGGGGCCGGCGCCGGCGACCCCGGGCGGCGGCTCGGTGGCCCACCTGCTACAATGCCGCGGTGCGAACGGCAACCAGCCATGGCACGCGGCGCACCATCGGCGTGTGCCGCAAGGTGAGCGCTTCTGGTGGGTGATCCCGCGCAACCCCCAGCCGGTGGGTCAGCTCGCGACCGCTCGCTCCCCTCGAGACGGCTGAGCCAGGGTGGACGTCCATGCAGCGGTTGACCGTTCAGGAGTCCAATCTGGAGCGGCTGTTCGGGACGCGGGACGAGAACCTGCGCTACCTGGAGGAGCGGCTGTCGGTGACGGTGAGCGCCCGCGGCAGGGACATCACCGTGAGCGGCGACGAGGAGTCCGAGAGGATCGCGGCCCGCCTCCTGCAGTCGTTCGACCGCCTCCTGTCGGCGGGGGGCGAGGTCGGCAAGAACGAGTACCGGACCGGTGTGCGGGTCCTCGAGGAGGACGCCGAGATCGACCTCGTCGACTTCTTCCTCGACGCCAGCATCCCTCCCACCCTGAAACGCTACATCGTCCCCCGCAACCTCAACCAGCGGCTGTTCATCCAGTCGGTGTACAAGCACGACTACGTGTTCGCCACCGGTCCCGCCGGCACCGGCAAGACGTACCTCGCGGTGGCCATGGCGGCGGCCTTCCTGACCGACAAGCAGGTGCGCCGAATCATGCTGGCGCGGCCGGCCGTGGAGGCCGGCGAACGCCTCGGCTTCCTGCCCGGTGACCTGGTGGAGAAGATCAACCCCTACCTGCGGCCGGTGTACGATGCCCTCTACGACATCCTCGGGTACGAGAAGGTGGCGAAGCTCATCGAACGGCAGGTGATCGAGGTCGTGCCCCTCGCGTTCATGCGCGGGCGGACGCTCAACGATGCCTTCATCATCCTCGACGAGGCTCAGAACACCACCCACGAGCAGATGAAGATGTTCCTCACCCGCATGGGCTTCCACTCCAAGACGGTGATCACCGGCGACATCACCCAGATCGACCTGCCGGGGGGGCAGGCATCGGGCCTCGTGGAGGCGTTGGAGATCCTCGAGGGTGGTCCTGGTTTCGCGTTCGTGAGCTTCACGCATCGCGACGTCGTCCGTCACCGGCTGGTGGAGGACGTGGTGGACCGCTACGCGCGCTGGGAGGCTGCGAGAAAGGCGGCCGGGGACAGATGATGAATCGTCCTCGCACCCTGCGGCGCTCCCATCGCGGCCTGAGGACCCGCATGCAACGCGGCCTCGCCGAGGGCGGCGGCGTCTGGGGCCGGCTCCTGGACATGCCGCTCCTGTGGGCGCTCCTGGCCACCGTGGGCTGCGGCCTGCTCCTGCTGCCTCGGGTGGGGGCCGGGCTCCCCGAGTGGGCGCCGGGAGACGTGGCGACCTTCGACGTGGTCATGCCCAATGACGTCACGCTGCCCGACGAGGAGGCCACCGAGGCGGTCCGTCAGGAAGCGCGGGCGGCGGTGCTGCCGGTGTACGACCTGGAGCCCCGGCTGCGCCTGGAGCTGGAAAGCGAGATCCACGCGCTCTTCACCGCCTGCCGGGCGAAAGCCACCGAGGGGGAAGGCCTGGCGGCGGCGACCGACCTGGCCGTGGGCGAGCCCATGGCCCGGGTCCTGGAGTCCGCCGAGTGTGGCGACAAGCTGGAGCGCGCCCTGGTGGAGGTGGTCGACCAGGTGTACGGGACGCGGGTGGTCGACGACCTGCGGGCCCTGGAGCGCCGGGGAGACCACGGCCTCATGATCCGCGACCTGGCCACCGCCAGGGAGCGCACCGTGGGCCTCGGCGACGTGTCCGGCGCCATCGACCTCAGGAGCGGCCTGGAGTCCGCGCTCAGGAGCCGCCTCCTGGAGCAGGATGCGGTGGCCCGTCGCTGGATCAAGCCGGCCCTGGAGTTCCTGGAGTCCAACCTGGTGGCCAATCTGGTCTACAACCGGGCCGAGACCGAGCAAAGGGTGGCCGCAGCCGCGGCCCAGGTCACCGCCCGCTCCCAGGTCTTCCGCCGCGGCCAGGTGCTGGTCCGGCGCGGCGACACGGTGACCTACAACGTGGCCCGCACGTTGCGCCTCCTGCGCCAGCAGCGCGAGGAGGTCACGCAGTACTCCATGGTTGCCGGCATCGCCTTGCTGGTGGGGCTGATGGTGTTCGGCTGGTGGCACGTGATGCACCGTGTGACCGACCGGGGACCGGTGACCCGTCGCCTGTCCATGGTCTACATCCTGATGCTGCTGTTTGTGGCCTTGAACCGTCTCGGCCTGTTCCTGGCCAGCGCCGTGGCGGCCTCCGGGTTCGCCCCCATGCTCTCGACCATCGACGCGCCCCTGTGGGGGATGCCCTATGCCGCCGGCCCGGCCACCGTTCTGGTGCTCATGGGCGTGGTGCCGGCCGTTCTGTTCGCCCTGTTCACCGCCCTGGTGGCAGGCGTGCTCCTGGGCGGCGACTTCCCCGCGGTGGTGTACGCCCTCACGGCGGGCATGGTGGGCGCCTTCGCCCTCCAGCGTTTCCGCGATCGCGCCGGCTTCGGCCGCGCCGGCCTCCTGGTCGGCGTGGCGAACGTCGTCGTCCTGGTGATCCTGCAGCTCTTCCGGGGGCTCCCGGAGCTGCCGGAGACCATGGCGTTGTCGCTGGTGGGCGCCTTTCTGGGCGGGCCCGTGGCGTTGGCGGTGGCCTCGGCCCTGATGCCGCTCCTGGAGAGCATCTTCGGGGTCACCACCCCGATCCGGCTGCTGGAGCTGTCCAACCAGAACCTGCCCCTCCTCAAGCAGCTCTCCCTGCAGGCGCCGGGCACCTACCAGCACTCCCTGGCGGTGGGCAACCTGGCCGAGGCGGGTGCGGACGCGGTGGGCGCCAACGCGCTCCTGGTGCGTGTGTGCGCCTACTACCACGACGTGGGCAAGCTGGTGAAGCCGGACTACTTCGTGGAGAACCAGCGCGGGTTGAACCCCCACGACAACCTCGCGCCCTCCATGTCGGCCCTGGTGATCGAGAGCCACGTCAAGGAAGGGCTCGAGATCGCCCGCCACGAGAAGCTCCCCCTGCCGATCCGCCAGGGCATCGCCACCCACCACGGCACCAAGCTCATCCGCTACTTCTACGAGAAGGCGAAAGAGCGCAGCGACCCCGCCATCTCCCAGGTCCTGGAGAGCGACTTCCGCTACCCGGGGCCGAAGCCCAACACCAAGGAGCTGGGCATCCTCTTGCTGGCGGACGCGGTGGAAGCTGCGGCGCGGACGGTGGACAACCCGTCGCCGGCCAGGCTCCAGGCCATGGTGAACAGCATCTTCACGGACGCCCTCGAGGACGGGCAGCTCGACCAGTCCGAGCTCACCATCGCCGAGCTGGACAAGGCCGCCTCGGCGTTCCTGTGGGTGTTGACCAACATGTACCACCACCGGATCGACTATCCGGGGTTCGACTTCAACAGGAGGCGGAACAGACGTGACCCGGGTCCACTTCAGGTGGGATCGAAGACCTTCGCAGCCGGCGGCTGAGGCGTTGCGCCACGTGGTGGTGGAGACGCTGCGGCGCCTGAGCGCGCCCCCCTCGGAAGTGCACGTCTTGGTCACCGGCGACCGTGAGATCGCCCGGCTGAACCAGGAGTATCGGCGGACCGAGGGACCGACCGACGTGCTGTCCTTTCCCGACGGAGATCGGCTGCCCACGGGTGACATCCTGCTCGGCGAGATCGTGGTCTCCCTCGACAGTGCCCGTCGCCAGGCGCTCGAGCTCGGCCACGACGAGCTCAGGGAGCTCGAGGAGCTCCTCCTGCACGGTGTGCTCCATCTCCTGGGCCACGACCACGTCGTGGACGGCGGCGAGATGGACCGACTCGAGCTCGAGCTGCGGTCGGAGCTGCTGTCATGAAGGAAGCGGCGGTCGACTGGCTGGGTCATCCCCTGACGCTCACCCTGGCGGCGGCGATCCTTCTCGTGCTGTTCTCGGTGCTCGAGATCCTGCTGCGCAGTCTGGCCGAGATCGGCAACGTGCGCTTCCAGGGAATGCTCGACGAGCACCGGAGCCTGCTGCCCGTCAACGGCGATGCCTCGGTGCACCTGTCGCGGCTGCTGGACGTCCTGCGTTGGCTCCAGATTGTGACCGTTGGCGTGCTGTGGCTGGTCCTGGTGCCCATGCCGGGTGTCGACCGTGCCCTCGCCCTCGGGTTGTGCGTCGGGGCTCCGGCGCTCCTGGTGGTGCTGTCACGCACCGTCGTGGGACCCCTCGGAGAGGACGCGATGGCCCGGCTGCTGTGGCTCCTCAAACCGCTCTTGTGGTCCCCCGTGTCCCTGCTCGTCCGGCTCAAACCGGCGCCCCCGTCCCCTGACCCGGAGGCGGAGGAGGAGGAGGCCAGCGACCGCGAGATCCAGGCCTACCTCGAGGCCGGGCACGCCGCGGGCATCTTCGAGCGTGAGGAGACCGAGTTCGTGGAGTCGTTGGTGGAGTTCTTCGACACCGTGGTCCGCGAGGTCATGACGCCCCGTACGGAGATGATCGCGGTGCCCGAGCAGGCCTCCGTCCAGGAGGTCATGGAGACCATCGCCACCTCCCACAAGAGCCGCATCCCGGTGTACCAGGAGACCGTGGACCGGGTCATCGGTGTGGTGCACGTCAAGAACCTCGTCAAGTACGCCCTGGGCGAGGGCCAGCCCCCCCTCGGGGAGCTGGTGGCGGAGTGCATGGTGGTGCCGGAGAGCAAGCGCCTCGGGGAGCTGCTGCGCGACTTCCAGCAGCACAATCAACAGCTGGCGATCGTCGTCGACGAGTACGGCGGGACCTCGGGCCTGGTGACCCTGGAGGACATCCTGGAGGAGATCGTCGGTGAGATCCACGACGAGCACGAGCTGGCCGAGCCCCCGGAGTGCGAGGAGATCGAGCCGGGTGTGTACCGGCTCCTGGGCAGAGCGTCCCTGGAGGTCTTGGAGGAGGTGTTCGGCATCGAGGTCCACGAGGACGACGTGGACACCGTGGGCGGCCTCGTCTTCTCACGGTACGGCACGGTGCCGGAGGCCGGCGCCGGGGTGGCGGACCCGTCCCACGGTCTGGAGTTCACGGTGGACGAGGTGCAGGAGCGGCGGATCGTGTCGGTCACGGTCCGCCGGTCGCAGGTGGCTGGTCCGCCCGCCGCCGACGGCGGATCCGGTGCGTGAGCTCTTCCCCGGTGGCCGCCGGATGTCGGGTCCGTGATGTCGGCTGAGGTGGAGCGCTCGGGCACCGTGGCCCTGGTGGGCCGGCCCAACGCGGGCAAGAGCACCTTGCTGAACGCCCTCGTGGGCGACAAGGTGGCCATCGTCTCCGACAAGCCCCAGACCACGCGCAACCGCATCGTGGCGATCCTCACCGTCGACCGCGGCCAGGCGGTCCTCATGGATCTGCCGGGGGTGCACCGCCCCCTGCACCGGATGAACGTGCGCATGATGCATGAGGTGCGCTCCGCACTCGAGGAGGTGGACGTGGTGCTCCACCTGCAGGATGCGGCCGTCGCCTGGGGGTCCGGCGAGGACTTCGTGGTCGAGCTCCTCGAACCGGTGAGCCGGCCGGTGATCGGCGTGCTCACGAAGATCGACCTGGTGCGACCCAAGAGCCGGCTGCTGCCCCGGATCGAGGCCTACGGCGCGCGCCGTCCCGGCGCCGCGGTGGTCCCCATCTCGGCGCTGCACCGGGAGGGGCTGGAGCTGCTCCTGGATGAGCTCTTCGCCGCCCTGCCCGAGGGACCGCCCCTCTATCCGGCCGACCTGGAGACGCTCCAGACCGAACGCTTCTTCGTGGCCGAGACCGTGCGCGAGAAGCTGTTGGAACGGACGCGGGACGAGCTGCCCTACACGACCGGAGTGGTGGTGGAGCGCTTCGAAGATTCCCCCAGCCTGCTCCGGATCGACGCCCTGATCTACGTCGAGCGCTCCAGTCAGAAGGGCATCGTCATCGGGCGCCGGGGGGCCATGCTCAAGGCGGTGGGACAGGCGGCGCGGGAGGAGCTGGAGCGCCTGCTGGGGGTCAAGGTGTTCCTGGGCCTCAGGGTCAAGGTCCACCCCCGCTGGCGGGAGGATGTGCGGGTCCTGGCCGAGATGGAGCCCGGACCGCCGCTGCTGGATGAGGACTAGGTTGCGAGAGGCGGTGCCAGGCACCGTTCGGGAAGCGGCGCACCACCGTCTTTGAGCGCACGACCCGGTGCCAGGCACCGGCCCGCGAGTTGGATACGCGAGAGGCACTCTCTCGGGGAGCACCAGAGAGGGTGTCAGGCACCGTCACGATCCAGCCGAGAAGGGTAGGCGTCGCATCTTCAACGGTGCCTGGCTCCCACTCTGACGAACCCGACTCGGACGCGGGCGCGAATAGGGAAGCGGGCTGGAATGCGCGCCGATCCGCGAGCGATGTACGAGTGAGGCGCGACATGGAGAAGATGAAGCAGCTCGACACGATCCTGGTCTTCACCGCGGACGGGTGCGCGGCCTGCAGGGACCTCGTGGAGGACTTCAGGCATCGCGGCGTGGACTTCCACGAGGTCAACCTCAGCCGCCAGCCCGGGGAGCTGGAGACGCTTCGCCGGTACAGTTGGGAGCACCGGCTGCCGGTGGTGGTTGACCACGAGCGGGTGTCCATCGGCTTCGAGGGCGGGTCCAGCTCGTTCAAGGAGCTGGGCCTCGAGTAACCGGCCGCCGGAGGCCGGCGGCAGCACGCAGCGTCCGCGACGGTGACCAGCGTCGGCGGTCAGGTCTGAGCGGACTGCGATCGGCGCCCCTGGCGCGTCCCTGAGCGTGGCGATGATCATGGTTTCGGATCGTGCAGCCGCCGATCGCAGTCGCTGCCGCCGATCACGGAATGCGACGTCAGTCGTCGTCGGGGGAGGGTCGGGAGCGGAGCTCCTTGAGGCGGCCGCGGCGCTGCTTCGCGCGCAACCGGCGCCGTTGCTCGCGCCGGGGGACGCCGGACGGCCGCCGCTCGGGGCGCTCCTGGAGCGCGTCGGCCAGCAGGCGCCCGAAGCGCTCCACGACGTCGCGTCGGTTGGCGGCCCGCGTGCGGTGGCGTTGCGAGGTGAGGTGCAGCACGCCGTCCCGCGAGATCCGGTTGGCGAGCCGCTCCTGGATGCGACGGCGATCCTCGTCGCCGAGGCTGGGGGAGGAGCGGACGTCGAAGAGCAGGGTGACCTTGGTGGCGACCTTGTTCACGTTCTGGCCGCCGGGACCGGAGCTGCGGGAGTAGCGGAACGCGAGCTCCGCGTCCGGAATCTCGAGCTGGTCGTTGATGGTCGGCACCGGGTCCTCCTCGGGCATGATAGCGGCCGCCGGCCCCGAGCGTGGCGCGGCGGAGTGGGGGGGTGACGAGGATCGGCCTGGGGCGCGGCCCCAGGAGTTCGGTGACAGCAATGGCTGCGCCCGTCTGTGCTCTCGAAGAGCTCGAGGCGTCCGGCGATCGAGCGCCCCCAGAGCGCGGTACACTCCCGGTGATGAACATCGAAGGCGTCCCCTACCGCACGATCTGGCCGGCCCGGGACGGGCGCTCGGTGTGCATCATCGATCAGACCCGTCTGCCCCACACGCTCGAGATCAGGTCCCTGCGCACCCTGGATGACGCGGCGGAGGCGATCTCGTCCATGCGCGTCCGCGGGGCGCCGTTGGTGGGGGCCACGGCCGCCTACGGTCTCTGTCTGGCCCTGGCCGAGGATGCCGCCGACGGGGCGCTCGAGCGCGCGGCGGCGACGCTCCTGGCCACCCGCCCGACCGCGGTCAACCTGCGCTGGGCGGTGGAGGACGTACTGGACCTGGTGCGGCCCCTCGACGCCGGCGCCCGGGTGGAAGCGGCGTGGCGCCGCGCGGCGATGATCTGCGACGAGGACGTGGCGGCGTGCCGCCGGATCGGCGAGCACGGCCTCGAGCTGCTGCGGGGGCTCGCCGCGACCCGACCTGGAAGGCCCCTGCAGATCCTGACCCACTGCAACGCGGGTTGGCTGGCCACGGTGGACTGGGGCACCGCGCTGGCGCCGGTCTACGCCGCCCATGACGCGGGCCTCGACGTGCACGTCTGGGTGGACGAGACCAGGCCCCGCAACCAGGGCGCGTCCCTCACGGCCTACGAGCTCGCATCCCACGGGGTGCCCCACACGGTGATCGTGGACAACGCCGGCGGCCACCTCATGCAGCACGGCCGGGTGGATGCCTGCCTGGTGGGCACCGACCGCACCACGGCGACCGGCGACGTGGCGAACAAGATCGGGACCTATCTGAAGGCACTGGCGGCGGCCGACAACGGGGTCCCGTTCTGGGTGGCGGCGCCCCACACCAGCATCGACTGGAGCCTGCGCGACGGAGTTCGCGAGATCCCCATCGAGGAGCGCGCCGAAGACGAGGTGACCCGGGTCAGGGGTCGCCTCGCGGACGGGAGCGAGGCCATGGTGACCATCACAGCCCCGGGGACCACGGCCGCGAACTACGCCTTCGACGTCACGCCGGCGCGCCTGGTGACGGCCCTGGTCACCGACCGGGGCGTGTGCGAGGCCTCTGAGGAAGGCCTGCTGAAGCTCTTTCCGGAGCGGCGTGGGACCACCGTCGCTGCCAACCCCGGTGGTGTGTCATGAGAACCTCAAGAGGTTGGGTGGCGTTGGGCGCGGTGGCCGGGCTCGTCGTCGCCACGGGATGCCGCTCCCAGCCGACGGCGGAGGTGACGCCATCCGCGGGATGGTGGGACGCCGGAGCGGCCCAGGTCCTGAGGTGGCGGGCGGACGACAAGGTCTTCGCCCAGGACCGCGCCCTGGAGGCCTCCGGTCTGGCCCTGTCGGACGGCATCCTCTGGGTCGCCTCGGAGAAGTACCGGAGCCTGCTCCGCATCGATCCGCGTCGCGACTTCGAGGCCCGGGTCGTGGCCGTGGACGTGCCCCCGCTGAGCGAGCTCGAGGGCATCGCCGTGTCCTCGGGGACGGCCTACCTCTGCGACGAGGCCCACGCCGCGGTGTATGCGGTGGACCTCGGTGGGGGGGCGGACTCCGAGGCGCCGTTGCCCGCCAGGGCGCTTCCCCTCGAGGGGGTCGCGGTGGCGGGCGGCAAGATCGGCTTCGAGGGCATCGAGGTCGCGCCCGACGGCGACATCTTCCTGCTCCTGGAGCGCAGTCACGAAGCCGACGGTGGTTGCGTGTCGACGATCTTCCGGCTGCGCCGGGAGGGAGAGCGTCTCGTCCCCCACGGGACGCCCATCACCATCCCCCTGGAGGACTGCGCCTGGCGCCTCAGCGGTCTGGCCTGGTGGCGGGGGAGGCTGCTCGCCCTCAAGACCCAGTTCCCGGGCAGTCGCTACGAGGTGATCGCCATCGATCCGGGCGGCGGCCGCTGGATGGTCGTCATGGAGATGACGGACCTCCTGCGCTCGCTGCCGGCTCGGGGATGGGCCAACAACGTGGAGGGCATCGCCGTCGCCGGCGACGGCAGCCTGTACCTGGTGGCGGACAACGCCGTCACCGTGACGGCGGCGGGCCCGGAGCCGCCGCCCGCAGAGGAGAAGAGCCTCTTGCTGCGCCTTCCGGGGCGGCCGGGGGCCGTGGATGGAGCACCCTGAGCACGCGCGGTGCCCGCGGTCTCAGGACCTCGCCCGGCGGTCTGACGAAACATCGCCAGAGGAGGCCACGGGGCGGGTGGTCCGAGGTAGAATCCGGGCATGAAGGTAGATGTACGACACGTGGATGACGTCATCATCGTCGACCTGGAGGGGCGCCTGGTGCTCGGGGTCGGCGACGAGATCCTGCGCGACGTGATGAACGAGCTGCTGGCTGAGGACTGGAAGAAGATCCTCCTCAACCTGCGCGAGGTGTCGATCATGGACAGCTCCGGGATCGGCGAGGTGGTCTCGAGCTGGAAGCTGGCCCAACGCTTCGGGGCCGCGGTGAAGCTCCTGCGGCCTCGGCCGGAGATCGAGCGGACCCTGCGCCTCACCCAGCTCTTGCCGCTGCTCGACGTGTTCGACGACGAGAGCGAGGCGGTGGCGAGCTTCCTGCCCGCCTAGGAGCGGGCAGCGGCTCGTCGGCCCGCGAACCCGCTCGGCCCGAGCGCGCCGGGCGCATGGATGCGCAACGAGGGAGGTCGACCATGTACGGCAGTGTCAAGGAGGAGCTCCAGAGAGAGCTCGACAGCATCCGCGAAGCGGGGACGTTCAAGGACGAGCGGATCATCTCCTCGCCCCAGAGCGCTGCGATCCAGGTGCCCGGGGGTGAGGTCATCAACTTCTGCGCCAACAACTACCTGGGCCTGGCGGACAACCCGGAGATCATCGCCGCGGCCAAGCGGGCGTTGGACGAGCGGGGCTTCGGCATGGCCTCGGTGCGCTTCATCTGCGGCACCCAGGACCTGCACAAGGACCTGGAGACGGCGATCTCCCGTTTCAACGGCACCGACGACACCATCCTCTACTCGTCGTGCTTCGACGCCAACGGCGGCCTCTTCGAGACCATCCTCGGCGAGGACGACGCCATCATCTCCGACGCGCTCAACCACGCCTCCATCATCGACGGCATCCGGCTGTGCAAGGCGGAGCGGTTCCGCTTCCCGAACTCGGACATGGTCGAGCTGGAGAACCTACTGCACCAGACCCAGGGCCACCGTCGCCGCATGATCGCCACCGACGGGGTGTTCTCCATGGACGGCTACCTGGCGAAGCTGGACCAGATCTGCGACTTGGCCGAGCGCTACGACGCCATGGTGATGGTGGACGACTCCCACGCCACCGGCTACATCGGCGCCACCGGTCGCGGCACCCCCGAGCACTTCGGCGTCCAGGGGCGGGTGGACGTGATCACCTCCACCCTCGGCAAGGCGCTCGGCGGGGCCTCGGGGGGCTACGCCACCGGCCGCAAGGAGATCGTGGCCCTCCTCCGCCAGCGCTCCCGGCCCTACCTGTTCTCCAACACGCTCACCCCGGCCCTGGCGGCGGCCGGCATCGCCGTGCTCGAGATGCTGTCCCGGACCACCGCGCTCAGGGACAGGCTCATGGACAACACCCGCACCTTCCGTTCCCAGCTGGAGAAGCTCGGCTTCGACGTGCTCCGAGGGGAGACCGCCATCGTGCCGGTGATGCTCTACGAGGCGAAGCTGGCCACCGACTTCGCCGAGGAGATGCTGGACGAGGGCATCTACGTGATCGGCTTCTCCTACCCGGTGGTGCCCAAAGGGCAGGCGAGGATCCGGGTGCAGATCTCGGCCGCCCACGAGCGCGAGCACCTGGATCGGGCCGTGGCGGCCTTCGAGACGGTGGGCAAGCGACTGGGCGTGATCTGACGTGGCGTCCGGCAGGGGCTGAGGCATGCACGGCGACGTCGCCGGCGGGGGCGGGCACGCGTGGACCGACTGGGGCGGCGTGGGAGCTCTGCTCCACTTCGCTCACGGCAACGGCTTCCCGCCGGGCACCTACCGCCGCCTGATCGAGGACCTCCTGCCCCGAGCGCACGTGGTGTCCATGGCGGCACGCCCCCTGTGGGCGGGGTCGTCACCCGCCGGCGTCGAGGACTGGCGGCCGCTCGCGGACGACCTCCGGCGGGCCCTGAGGGGACGGGGGCTGGAGCGGGTCGTGGGTGTGGGCCACAGTATGGGCGGAACGGTGACCGCGCTGGCAGCGGCCGCCGATCCCGAGCTCTTCCGGGCCCTGGTCCTCATCGATCCCGTGGTCTTCACCGGTGCCCGCGCCCTGGCGTGGGAGCTGGTCAAGGCCCTGGGGTTCCGGAGGCGCATGCCCCTGGCGCGGATGGCCAGGAGGCGGCGGGAGCGCTTCGCCGACCACCAGGCGGTGCGCGCGGCCTACCTGGGGAAGGGCATGTTCGGCGCCTGGGACCCGGAGGTCTTCGAAGACTACGTGCAGGCCGGGTTCGCCCACAGCACCGACGACGCGGTGCGGCTGCGCTATCCCCGGGAGTGGGAGGCCAGGATCTTCGAGACCTCGACGCCGTACATCTGGAGCGAGCTGAAGGCCTTGACCCAGCCGATCCTGGTAGTGCGCGGCGCAGCGAGCGACACCTTCCTGGCCGCGGCCGGCGAACGCGTCCGTCGCGAGCTGCCCACCGCCGAGGTGGTGGAGGTCGAGGGGGCCACCCACACGGTGCCCATGGAGCGACCGCACGAGGTGGCGCGTCTCATCCTGGCCTTCCTCGACCGGCTCTCCCTCTGAGCCCCCCGACGAACGGGGAACCCGCACCGCGTTCCTCTCCCGATGCACTCCCCACGGTTGCACCCTCCGACGATGATCGCGACCCCACGGCGGCGGCTGTCCGCCGGGGCTCTCCCATAATGGGGGCATGCTCCGATCGAGGCGATCCGTGCCGGCCCTTCTCGTCGCCGTCACCGTGGCGACGGTCGCGGGAGCGGCCGATCCCTGGATCATCACCGACCAGGTGGTGATCTCCGAGCCCACCCGGGTCGGGGACGTGATCGTGCTGGGGCACGGCTCCCTGACGGTCCGCGGGGTGCCGGAACCCGGCCTGGAGGTCGCCGGCAACCTGTGGGCCCTGGGCTCGTCGACGATCCTCCTGTCCGACTCGGTCATCCGCGTCGAGAGCGTGTACAACGGCCAGTACGCCCTCGTGGGCGCCGACGACGCCCGGCTGGAGGTGACGGGCTGCGACTACCGGGTGCCCAGCGGGGTCCAGCACGCCCTGCTGGTGGCCGGCGACGCCGAGCTGGTGGTCGCCGACACCGACTTCGGCGACGTCCAGCTCATCACCGCCAACAGCTCTCGGCTGGAGGCGACCCGTCTCAACGGTCACTTCGAGGTGATCGTCCAGGACGCTGCCGCCGCGAACCTGACCGACATCCCCCGCGATCCGGACCAGGGCAACCTGTGGGTGTGGGTGGAGTTCGGGCCCGGCAGTCGGGCCGAGTACTCGCCGCCCCTGCCCGGCTTCGTCGATCACTGGTCCTTTCCGCCGGAGGGCGCGGCGGGCATCCCGCAGTCGGTGGAGATGTCGCGCTGCGAGGTGCTGCTGTGGCCGCTGCTGGTACGGCCGGACAGCGACCTGACCCTGCGCGACATCGACGCCGACAACTGGGTGGTGGTTGGCCTGCACCTCCCGGCGGACGCCGCCATCGCCGACCTCGTCAACGGGACGAGCTACGTCGACCACGAGCTGGGTCTCGCCGACCGGCGACTGCTCCTTGCGGATGCGGCGGTGGACACCTGGAACCTCTACCCCGAGGACGGAGCCCGAGTGGAGGTTCGGGACTCGGTGCTGGGTGAGATCCTCAGCATGGGCAGCTCCGAGGTGCGGGTGGATCGCACCACCGTCGACGGCACGGGTGGTTTCCTCGGCGCCAGGGACCGCTCCCGGATCACGGCCGCGGCATCGCACATCACCTGCACCGTGGAGGCCACGCAGGACGCCGCCATCGAGCTCCATCACAGCGTGGTCGAGCCCTACGCGACGGACCCCGAGGCGCGCTTCACTCGCTTCGGCGCCTACGATCGAGGCCGGCTGCTGGCCGACCACACGTCGGTGGCCACGATCCCGGTCCTGGATGGCAAGGGCGTGATCGCGGTGGCGTACATCGCAGACCCGCCGCCGGTGCCGCCCGGAGCGGGCGCCCCGGTGGAGCTCGACGGCTGGGCCGCGGTGATGAGCCTGGACGAGGACCTGGCGCGCAGCGGGTGGCGACTCGACGCGGTGCCGCGGCTGGGCGGCGTGCCGGTGCCGATCGCGACCGGCGACGGCAACGTGGAGGGCGGCGCGCTGGGGGCGTGGGGCGGCGCCGACCCCGCGGTGGATCACCTTCTCCAGCTCACCTTGTGGGACGGTTGGGGGCGGCTGTTCGTGGGTGGGCGGTGGGTGTCCGGAACCGGCCCCCACCTGCGCTCCGGAAACGGCAGGCGTCCCTGACCCCTCAGCGGCGGCGTACGGCGAAGAGCAGCTCCACGCCCCAGGGGAGCCCGTCGAAGAGGTAGTCGAGGTCGAAGAGGCGGGAGATGACGCGCACCATGAGCGGGTTGCGGCCGAGGCTGGCCACCCGGCGCAGCACGGGGTCCGCGGCCACGCCCTGGGACGAGCGCAGGCGACGGCGGTTGATGCGGGTCAAAAAGAGCCGGTCGTAGACGGCGAGCAAGGGCCAGCCCCAGCGCCGGATGCGAACGTCGGCCCCGGCCTGCCGCGCCACTCCGTCGAGGGAGGTCGGGGTGTAGCGCCGGAGGTGCCCGGCCCAGTCGTCCCAGTCCGACCACCGGTCGGGGCCGGCGGGCACGGTGCCCACCAGCCAGCCCCCCGGCGCGAGGACCCGCGACAGCTCGCGCATGGCCCCACGATCGTCGGGGACGTGCTCGAGGGTCTCGGCGCTGGTGGCGCTGGCGAAGGTGGCGTCGGCGAAGGGCAGACGCTCGATGGCGGCGACCACGGGCAGGACGGACGCCGCGGAGGCAGCAGCCGAGACCATGCGCTGGGCCTCCGCCATCGAGCGGAGGGAGCGATCGGCGGCCACCACCTCGAACCCCCGCCGCGCCAGCGCGACGGCCAGGGATCCGACGCCTGCGGCGCACTCCAAGTGCATCCCCGGGGTGGGGACGCGCCGTCGAAGCTCGCGCACGATCCGCCGCTCGCGGTGGGCGTGGCGCGGGCCGAAGAACTCCGGGTCGGTGCCCCACTCGGCCTTGCCCATGGCGGCAGGATACCCGTGATCCAGGCTAGCGGTTGATGATCCTGCGCGCGATCCGCTTGATGGGGAGCACCCGGTCCAGCCGGTGTCCAAGCTGCATGACGCGGCTCGTGACGGCTCCGCCGGCGGTGGCGGCGCGCATGCACTCCCCGCAGCGGGGGAGGGTGGCGAAGTCCCGTGCCTGGAAGGCGGCCAGGAACCGCCGGGGGACGTCACTCGCCAGAATCTCTTGGACGGTGCTCCTCTTCAGGTCGCCGATGGCCTGGGCGCCGTCGTAGTCGTAGCAGCAGTGGGTCACCGTGCCGTCGGAGAGCACCACGAAATAGCGGAACGGGTAGCCCTGGAAGCAGCCGTGGTAGGCCTCGTGGAACTCGGTGGCGCGGGCGGTGTCGAGACCCTCGCAGGTCTTCTCGATGACCCGCGCCTGAGGGTGGCGGTAAAGGGAGAAGAACTCCTCGATGTCGCGAACGGTTTCCGAGGAGGTCGCCAGCGAGATCAGGCGCTGGATCTCGACCCGGATCGGGCGCCCCCTGGAGAGGTCCAGGAAGGTGCGGATGTTGGCCGCCACCCGGTCGAAGTCGCCGCCGCGGCGGAGGCGGGGGTAGACCTGGGGGTTCACGGTGTCGATGCAGAGGCGGATGCGGCGCAGGGACGTGGCCAGGAGCTCGCGCGCTCGCTCCTCGTCCAGGAGCATGGCGTTGGTGGAGATCGAGCACCCCGGGAAGAGCTCGATGGCCTCGGCGAGGCGGGGGTAGAGCAGCGGCTCGCCCATTTCGTGCAGCCATGAGACCCGCGCGCCCGCCGCGGCGAGCTCCGCCGCCGCCTTCTCCACCAGCCACCACGGCATGTCGCCCTGGGGCCGGCCCATCCGGTCCATGGGGCACATGCCGCAGCGCAGGTTGCAGCGGTTGGTCAGCTCCACCTCGACCTTGGCGCTGCGGATGTCGAGAACAGGTCTCACGGCCAGCACTGTACCACGAATCGGGGGACGCGTCCTCGGCCGCCCCGGTCGGCCCCGTCTGCTACGATCCCTCGGTGCACGAGCTCCTGCGACCGCTGTGGATCGACGACCCGGATGGCGCCATGCAGGTGGGACGCGCCTGCCGAGCGGCGGGCCGCTTCGCCCTGGACAGCGAAGCGGACTCCCTGCACTCCTACTTCCACAAGGTGTGCCTGCTCCAGGTGTCGGCCATCGGCTCCCACTACGTGCTGGACCCCCTGACCCTGGCGACGGACGCCCTGGTCCCCCTGTGGAGGGCGGTGGAGGATCCGGAGCTGGTGGTGGTCATGCACGGCGCCGACTACGACCTGCGGATGCTGGACCGCGACTTTCAGGTGCGGCTGCGGGGCCTGGAGGACACCCAGATCATGGCCCAGCTCCTGGGCGAGCCGCGGACCGGCCTGGCGGCGTTGCTGGCGAAGGAGTTCGGCCTCGACCTGGACAAGAAGTACCAGCGCGCGGACTGGGGTCGGCGGCCGCTGTCGCCCGAGATGCTGGCCTACGCCGCGACCGATACCGCCCATCTTCTGGCCCTCGCCGACCGCCTCCGCGGTCGGCTCGAGGACCTCGGGAGGTGGCGCTGGGCCGAGGAGGAGTTCCGGCGCCTGCAGGAGGTGCGCTTCGAGCCGCCCGCGCCGGACCCCCTGGCCTTCGACCGCATCAAGGGCGCGAGACAGCTCGGCGGATCCGCCCGCGACCGCCTCTGGGAGCTGTACGAGTGGCGGGAGGAGGAAGCGAAGCGGCGTGATCTTCCCCCGTTCAAGGTGCTGGGCAATCAGGCGTTGCTGGCGCTGGCCGCGAAGCCGCCGCGGGACGTCCAGGGGCTGGTCCAGGTGCGCGGCCTGGGCCCCCGGTTCGCTCGCCGCTGGGGGAAAGAGGTGCTGCGCCGCCTCGCCGAGCCCCGGCCCGCTCCGCCGCGAGCAGCGGCCCGGCCCGCGCGGTCCCTCGATGCGGCGGAACGTGCCCGGCTGCGGCGGCTCCGGGAGGTGCGGGACGAGATCGCGACCGCCCTGGGCCTGCAGCCGGGCCTGGTTGCCTCCCGCTCCCTCCTGGAGGGACTGGTGGACGCGCCGGCGCGCCCCGATGAGCTGGCGCGCCGGGGCCTCGTGGGGTGGCGGCACGAGCTGCTCGCGGAGCCCTTCGTCGCAGCACTGGCCGCATCGTAACGCCCTGCCCGGGCGTCGTCCTCTTCCACCTGCAGCACGAAGCCGCCACGTGCTACCCTGTGCGTCCTCTTCTCTCCGGGAGCTGAACCATGGTGCTGGGCGAGGACACGCTGGCGATCGTTGGATGCGGGGTGATGGGCGAGGCCATCGTGGCCGGACTGCTGCGGGAAGGTCTGGTTGGCCCGAGCCAGATCGTGGTCAGCCACCCCCGCCTCGAGCGTCGGAAGCGGCTCGCCGAGCGTCATGGCGTCCGTGCCACGCCGGACAACCGCGAGGCGGCGGAAGGAGCCTCGGTCGTCATCCTGGCGATCAAGCCCCAGTTCCTGGGCGAGGTGGCGGCGGACCTGCGCGGCCACCTGCGCCCCGAGGCCCTGGTGCTCACCATCGTGGCGGGGATCACCATGGCCCGGGTGGCGGAGAGCCTGCAGGTCCCCGCGGTCGTCCGCGTCATGCCCAACACCCCGGCCCGCATCGGTCGCGGGATCTCGGTGTGGACGGCCAGTGACCGCGTGGATGCGGCCGGGCGCGAGCGGGCCCGGGCGATCCTCTCAGCCCTCGGCAGCGAGGAGCTCGTCACCCACGAAGGCGAGCTCGACATGGCGACGGCGCTCTCCGGCACGGGCCCCGCGTACGTTTTCCTGTTCATGGAAGCGCTCGTGGACGCCGGCGTTCACCTCGGCTTCTCGCGGCGTATGGCGACCCGTCTGGTGTACGAGACCGTGCGGGGATCGGTCGAGTTCGCCGCCGCCTCGGCCGAACATCCAGCCCAGCTGCGCAACCAGGTCACGTCCCCTGGGGGCACCAGCGCCGAGGCCCAGTATCAGCTCGAACGCGGACGCCTCCGCACCGTCCTGTCGGACGCGGTGTGGGCCGCCTACCGACGCTGTGTCCAGCTCGGCGGGATGGCGGCGCCGGACGCCAACGGTCGTCCCTTCGGGGCCGGGCGCCGAGAGGGTGGGACCGGTGGCTGACGGTGGGACCGCGGACGGCGGGTCGAGCTCCGGGCCTCCTCGGCCCTGGGCTGGACAGAGGGTATAGACTTTCCGCGAAGGGAGTGGTGGATGATCACCATAACTGAGACAGCGAAGCAGAAACTCGGCGAGTACGTCGCCGATGCCGGGTCGGACTGCCGGGGCGTGCGCATCCGGGTCATCAGGGTGGGCAGGTACACCTTCCGCTACCAGATGCAGCTCGTCCGTGACCAGGATCTCGCCCAGGACGACCACGAGGTGTCCGGCGAGGGCTGCACTGTGTACCTCGACCCCCAGAGCGCCGATTGGATGGAAGGCGCCACGGTGGACTATCTGACCCTGGAGAGCGGCGAGGGCTTCCAGATCGACAACCCGGCGGCCACGCCGGCGTGGGACGACCCGGTGGCGCGCAAGGTCCAGGAGGTCATCGACGCCAAGGTGCTGCCGGTGGTGGGCGCGCACGGAGGCTGGGTCGAGCTGGATCGCATCGAGGGGAGCACCGCGTTCCTGCACCTGGGGGGTGGATGCCAGGGATGCGCCAGCGCCTCGTTCACCCTCAAGGAAGGGATCGAGAAGGTGATCGTCGCCGAGGTCCCGGAGATCGAGCAGGTGGTGGACGAGACCAACCACGCCTCCGGAGACCAGCCGTACTACCGATGATGACAGCGGGCCCGGCCCGGGCCGGGTGCGTCATGATGGAGTGGTGACCAGGCGAGGGAATCACGGGCCGGGGGGCGGCGTCGGGGCGTGGCTCGCAGAGCTCGCGCTGCCGCTCGCGGTCCTGGCCGCGCTCAACCTGTACATCATTGGGTTCCTCGGCGCCGAGCGCACCCTCTACCACGCCGATCAGGTGGCCTACTGGAGCTATGCCTCCGACCTCGCCGCCGGGCTCCGCGCGCGCCCGGCCGCGGCCCTCCTGGCGGTCGCGCGCTCCGTGCCGTCGGCCGAGCTCAACCTTCTGCCCGCCCTCCCGGTCTCCCTGGTGATGGCGTTCTTCGGCACCTCGAGGACCGTGTACGTCCTCGCGGTGCTGAACATCTACGGCCTGGCCCTGGTGCTGGCGCTGGTGGGCGCCCTGCGTCTGCTGACGACCGTGGCGGCCCGCCCTCCACCCCTGGCGAGGGGACTGTCCGTCACCGCCGCCCTGCTCCTGTTTCCCACCGTCTGGAGGCCGGTGCTCCTCGGCTACATCGGGCTCGGCGGGGTGGCGCTGGGAGCGCTCATCCTGGCCGCCTACCTCCACATCTCCCAGACGGGCTCCCGCTGGCATCACCTCCTCCTCATCGGCTTCCTCCTCGCCATGCTGGCGCTGTATCGGCGCTGGTACGCGATCTGGGTCCTCGCCTTCGGCCTCACCGTGGGCGCCGAGACGTGCTGGCGCCTGGCACGGGGGGCGTGGCGGGACCGTGGCCGCCTGTGGGCGGTGGTGCGGCCTCCGCTGCTGATCGCCGTCGTCGCCGTCTCAACCGTGCTCCTGGTGGCGGCGCCCCTCGTCATGCATCGGCTGCAGGGAGGGTATGCCCAGGAGTTCGCCGGCCTATGCCCGCCACGGTCCGCTGACCGCTCGCCTGGGGAGCGTGATCGCCCAGTTCGGGCTCCTCCCCCTGGGCGTGGCCGGGTTGGCGGCGGCGGTCCTGCTGCGGTCGCCGGCCGACCGCCGCACGGCGGTGCTGGTGCCCCTGCAGGCGGTGCTCGCGTGGGCGGTGATGATCCGCATCCAGGGTCACAGCCCCCAGCACTGGTACCTGTACCTGCCGGCACTGCTCCTGCTCGCGGTCCTGGGGTTGGCCCGTCTCCTGGCCGCGGGTGGCGTGCCCAGGTCGGTGGTCGCCGTCACGACCGTCGCCGCCCTCACCGTGGGCGGAGTAGGTACGGCCGCCGTGCTCGCACCCGGCCGCATCGGGCTGCCGGCGTCGTGCGCCTCCCTCGTGTCTCGGAACCGGGTGCGACCGCTCGTACGGGACGATCTCGCCGAGGTCCGCCGGCTGCTCTCCTTCCTGGACCGGTTGGAGAGGACGCACCCCGGGTATGTCTACGTGCTGGGCAGCGGAGGCGTGCTCTCGGACCACGTCCTGGCTTTCGCCAACCGCTCCCTGGGGACGGGCTTCTCCTCGCTGCCGTTGATCCTCGCCTCCTCCCACCTGGATCGCCGCGACGGCTTCCCCCGGGGCCTGCTGCAGGCCCGCTACGTGGTCGTCCCCGACCCGCCCCAGCTCGGCATGGCGTCCCGGGAGCAGCAGGTGGTGCTCGTGCCCACCCAGAGCTTCCTGACCGGCGCCAACGTGGCGCGCGCGTTCCGGCGTCTTCCCCAGCGGTTCCTGCTCGACGGCGGCGTGCGGGTGCAGGTCTTCGAGAAGGTCCGCCCCATCGCGGACGACGAGGTCCGCGAGCTCTCCGCCGAGCTGCGCCGCGCCCACCCGGACCTGCCCAAGGTGTGGACGCCCTGAGGGTCAACCGCAGGCACTTTGGCGATGCACGCGGCGACGTCAGGGCCGGCGCCAGGCGCCCCCTCTGGCGCTCCCGAAGCCGGCGGCGTCAGCGCTGGATCCGCTCCACGTCGGCGCCCAGGGCGGCGAGGCGCTGGTGGAGGTCGGCGTAGCCCCGCTCGACCTGGTGGATGTTGTGGATGACGCTCTCCCCCTCGGCGCACAGGGCGGCGATGACCAGCGCCATGCCGGCGCGGATGTCGGGGCTGGTCAGGACCTGGCCGTGGAGCAGAGCGGGCCCCACCACCACCACCCGGTGGGGGTCGCAGAGCACGATGCGCGCCCCCATGGCGATCAGGCGGTCGACCCAGAACAGGCGGCTCTCGAACATCTTCTCGTGGATGAGGATGGTCCCACGGGCCTGGGTCGCCAGGACCACCGCGATGCTGATCAGGTCGGCGGGGAAGGCCGGCCACGGGCCGTCGTCGATCTTGGGGATGGCGCCGTGCAGGTCGTCGCGGATGGCGAGCTCTTGGCCGGCGGGCACGATGATGTCGCCGCCGGAGATCTCCCAGTGGATGCCGAGGCGGCCGAAGGCGATCTCGGTCATGCGGTGATGGCTCTCGGGGAGGGCGTTGGTGATGCGCAGCTCGCCGCCGGTGACGGCCGCCAGGCCGATGAAGCTGCCCACCTCCACGGGGTCGGGACCGATGTGCACGGCGGCGCCCCCGAGGACCGGCTGCCCTTCCACGTGGAGCGTGTTGGTGCCGATCCCCTCCACCCGGGCGCCCATGGCGTTGAGCAGACCGCACAGCTCCTGGACGTGGGGCTCCGATGCCGAGTTGCGGATGACGGTGGTGCCGCGCGCCAGCACCGCGGCCATGACCGCGTTCTCGGTGCCCATGACGCTCATCTCCTCCAGGAAGAGGTCCGTGCCCTCGAGCCCCCGGGGGGCGGTGAGCACGTAGCGGTCCGGCTCCACCCGCACCTGGGCCCCCAGGGCCTGGAGGGCGTGGATGTGGGTGTCCAGGGGCCGGCGCCCGATGCGATCGCCGCCGGGTCGCGGCACCACCGCCCCCCCCAGGCGCGCCAGGAGCGGTCCGGCCAGCAGGAACGAGGCTCGGATCTCTCCGGAGAGGTCTGCGTCGGCCTCGTGGCGGCTGACGTTGGCGGCGCTCACCCGCCAGCTCCGATCACCTGCATCGGTCACCTCGACCCCGAGGTCGGCGAGCAGCTCCAGCATCACCTGCACGTCCCGGATCGGGGGGAGGTTGTGCAGCTCGACCGGGTGCTCGGTGAGGAGGGAGGCGGCGAGCATGGGCAGGGCGGCGTTCTTGTTGCCGCCCGGCACGAGGGTGCCGTGGATCGGCCGGCCGCCACGGATGACGAAGGAGTGCTCCTCCTCTGCCAGGACGCTGCGACGGTGCACGCTCATGGGCAGACCTTACCACCAGTGGTGACCCTTTGCAGGCCCTCGCCGGCTTTCGTAGACTGAGCCGATGACCGAGCGTCTCCTGCTGCATGCCTTGCCGGGGGAGAAGCGGGCGGGCGAGCTCGCCGCGCTGGTGGAGAAGCTGTACAAGCAGGACCGGCGGCTCGTGGTCTGGGTGGCGGACGAGGGGCGGTTGCAGATCCTGGACGACTACCTGTGGACGTTCCGCAAGCTCTCCTTCGTGCCCCACGCAGTGTGGACTCCACAGCTGGGTGAGCTCGACGACCCCGTGGCCCTCCTGTCGGAGCCTGGCAACCCGAACCGGGCGTCGGTGCTGGTGGTGGGCGACGATCCCCCTCCCGGTGACTGGGCCGCCTCCTTCGAGGAGGTGCACGACCTGGTCGGGCCGGGCGAGGAGGGGGAGCGACGGCGACAGTACTGGCGGGAGTGGGCCGAGGAGCACAAGGTCGAGGGAGGGACGTGATGGGAAGAGGGTGGATCACGATCGTCGCGGGGTGTGGGCTGACGCTCGCGATGGTGTCGGGTGTGGGCGCCCAGGCACCGGCAACGAATCCAGGCGCGACGGCGGAGATTTCCGACCTCTTGCGCACCGTGCCCCTGGTGGACGGGCACAACGACGCCCCCTGGGCGATCCGGGATCGATGCTCCAACCACCTCTCGCAGTTCGACTTCCATGACACCAGCGGGCTCGGGAAGCCGATGCAGACGGACCTCGACCGGATGCGTGCAGGCGGGGTCGGGGCCCAGTTCTGGTCGGTGTGGGTCCCCACGAACCTGAGCGGCGGCGAGGCGGTGACTACGGTGCTGGAGCAGATCGACCTGGTCCACCGCCTCGTCCAGCGCTACCCCGACGACCTGGAGCTGGCGCTCACCGCGGACGACGTGCGGCGGATTCACCGCGAGGGCCGCATCGCCTCCCTGATCGGGGTCGAGGGCGGCCACTCCATCAACGACTCCCTGGCGGTGCTGCGCCAGCTCTGGGCCCTGGGCGCCAGGTACATGACCCTCACCCACTGGAGCGACACCGACTGGGCGGACGCGGCCACCGACGTTCCCCGGCACGGCGGGCTGACCCCCTTCGGCGAGGCCGTGGTCCGGGAGATGAACCGCCTCGGCATGATGGTGGACCTCTCCCACGTGTCAGAGGAGACGATGCGCGACGCGCTGGCGGTGAGTCGCGCGCCGGTGATCTTCTCCCACTCCGACGCCTTCGCCCTCGATCCCCATCCCCGCAACGTGCCCGACGACGTGCTGCGCCTCGTCGCGGCCAACGGCGGGGTCGTCATGGCCACCTTCGCGCCCGCCTTCCTGAGCGGCGACGCCGCCCGGCGCTGGGCGGCCGCCACGGGGGAAGAGGCGCGCCTCAAGGCTCTGTATCCCGGCGATCCCGAACGGGTGGAACGCGAGCTCCAGTCCTGGTTGGATACCCACCCCGCCCCCCAGGTGACCGTGGCGGCGGTGGCCGACCACATCGAGCACATCCGCGATGTGGCCGGCATCGACCACGTCGGGTTGGGCTCGGACTTCGACGGCATCTCGGCGACGCCGCAGGGGCTGGAGGACGTGTCAGGCTACCCCGACCTGCTCGCGGAGCTGGCCCGTCGCGGGTGGAGCCGTCAAGATCTCGCCAAGGTCGCGGGAGAGAACCTCCTGCGGGTCATGGCCGAGGCCGAGACGGTGGCGACCCGGCTGCAGCGCACCGAGCAGCCGAGCGAGCTCCGGTTCGCAGAGGTGGAAGGCGCGGCAGTGCCCGCTGCGCCCGATCATCACTGAGGCGAGCGGCAGGCCCGAGGCCTCAGGTGGTCTTCTTGCGGGCGCGGGACGGCGCTTTCTTCCTTGCGGTGACCGGCTCCGGCTTCTGGGACTTCTTCTTCTTGGGCCTCGTCTTGCCGAAGCTGCCACGCCAGATCTTGCCCTTTCGCGAACGCCGGTCGCCCTTGCCCATTGCCGCCCCCCTTTGTCGTGGCTCTCCCCAGGATACTCCCTGCAAGCCGGGTTCTGCAGCTGTCCGCCCCCGACGGACGGAGGTCCGGGCCGGGGGTCAGCCTCACCCGTCCAGGAAGAGGGCCCCCTGGCGCGGGAGGGGGCGGTGCTCCCGGCGCTCGCCCGGCCGGACCACGTGCACCACCCGCCATCCCCGGGCGACGAGGGCGTCGGCGATGAAGCGGCGGTGGCAGCGGTCCGGCTCCACCTCCGCACAGCACATGGCGGCCCGCGCTCCGCGGGCAAGGGCTTCGAGACGCGTCAGCCCGCGGGTGAAGATCTCCGTCTGCATGTGCTTCTCGTAGCTTCCGCGCCGCAGTCCCCCCAGGTCGTCCCCCAGCCACTCGTACGCGAGACCGAGGCGGCGAAGAGCGGCCACCAGGGCCGGACCCGTGAAGTGGGGGAGGTGGCTCCTGGGGTAGGAGCGCACGTCCACCAGCACCTGGATTTTACCCTCGCCGAGCAACGCCGCCAGCTCCTCGAAGCCGCGATGCCCCGTACCGACGGTCCAGATCGTGTCACCCATGGGGCGCGCCATCGTTCATGGTTCGGCTCACCTCCTGCACTCCGATGGTGCCACGGCTTGTCCCGTTCCCGCGGGTCGTCGCATAATGGCGTCCAACATGTCGGAGGAGCCAAGGCGACGGGTTGCCGCCCCGGACGTGGTCGGCGAGTGGCTGGCCCGCCTGGAGGTGGCGCGGCGCATGTGCCGCCTCTACGACCCGGAGCATCGCGCCACCATGCGCGCCCGACAGCAGCTCTGGTTGGCCACGACGAGGCTGCCGGAGAGGGAGCTCGTGGTCCTGGTCACGCCGACGGGGTTCGAGCTGCCCGGCCGCTCCCTGGGCGCGCTGGCCAAGGCCTCGGTGCACCTCGCCTCCCAGCTCTGGCGACTGGGCATCAAGGCGGTGCGCGTCCGGCCTCCCGTGGCGGCGGACGTGGTGGAACGCCTGCTGCACCTTCTCACCGACCTGACGGACAGGCCCAGCGAGGACGACCGCGCGAGGTTTCTCGAGGACGAGAAGGAGCTGGACGAGGTGGATCTCCTGCCGGTGGCCATGGACGGCCTGGTGTACGTGGAGGACGACGAATCGAGCGACGCGCCTCCCGGCGAGGGGGCCCCGCGGTCTGGAGGGGCCGGCCGGATGATCCGTGGTGGACGGGGGAGTGGTGGCGTGCACCCTGCGGGCGTCGCGGAGGGGGGCGTCGAAGTCACCTCCCGTGGCGACGGTGACGCCATCGACGAGCTTCTCGCCCTCCTCGACCGCCCGCCGGACCAGGCGGGCGACGGGAGCGACCTGCTGCTGGCCATGGAGAGGGTTTTCGCGGGCGCAGGGAGTCGGGTGCACCACGGCACCGCACGGCACGCCGCCTCCGTGCTGGATGGAACCGACGAGCTCTTCGAGGTCGGGGGCGCGGAGGACAGCCGGCTCCGGAGCGCGTCCGTGACGCCTCGGCCCCGGACCGCGGTCGCGCCGCCGCGCCGCGTGCAGGTGCCCGCATCGATCCCCCCGGGCTGGCGTCCTCCGACGGGTCGTGAGGAGCGGCCGGCGGACGCTCCTCTCGAGCAGTCCAGCTTCGGGCAGCGCCGCCAGGGGACCCCCGAGTCGGCGCGAGTCCCCGCGTACCACCGCCATCCGTTGCTTCGCAAGACCCTCGCCAAGCGCCCCCCGGGCTGGCCGGAGGAACAGCTCGGCGACCACGCCGTGCGCCGCCACGTCGACCTGATCCTCATGGCGGCGCACCGCATGTGGCCCCAGAGCGAGATCGCGGCGCGCGCCCACGACGGATTGGTGCGACGGTACTTCGAGCGCCTCGAGCTGGGCGAGTTCGAGCCCGCGTTCGCCATCGCTCATGACCTGGTGACCGCCGGTGATCCTCGTCTCCCGGATCGCCTCGCGGGAGGGGACGGCCTGGAAGCCCTCCTCGAGGCCCTCGCCGTGTGGGGCAAGGAGCATCGGCGCGAGGTGGCGCGGATCGCCGGTCTCATCGGTGTGCGCCTGGTGCCCCACATCGGCCGCGCCCTCGCCACCGAGGAGCGCATGTCCCACCGGCGGCGGATGCTGGAGATGATGCTGGCCATCGGTGCGCCGGCGATCCCCCAGGTGGAGGCGTGGCTCCGGGACGAGCGCTGGTACGTGGTGCGCAACGGCCTCTTCGTGCTGCGCCACCTGAAGGCGCCCGACCTCGCGGCGCTGGCGGCGCCCTTGAGCGACCACGCCGAGCCCAAGGTCGCGGCCGAGGCCATCCGGTGCCTGGCGGTGGCCGGGGATCCCCGATGGCAGGAGCGCTTCCGGGAGCTGATGGGACGCCAGAGCTCCGTTGCCCGGCGAGAGGCCTTCACGCTCGCCTCGATCCTGCGCGACGAGGGGCTGGGCCGGGTGCTGCTTCAGGAGCTGGCCCGTCGCAAGGGGCTGCGGCTGGCCGACGGAGAGACGCTTGACCTGATCGCGGCCCTCGGCCGGTTCCCCCTGCCCGAGGTGTCCGAGGAGCTCCGCAGGCTCGCGGATCTTCCCAACTGGCGGTACCCGTTCCGGTTGACGCCGGTCTGGGAGGCGGTGGCGCGGGCGGCCGCCCACCAGCCGTCGCCTGCCGCGGAGGAGATCTTGAACCGGATCGCCCGCCGCCACGACCCGGCGGCCGAGCTGGCCCGGCAGATCCTGGCCCGCCGGCAGGAGGAGGGCGCGTGAGCAGCCGCGGCCAAAGCTCGGACCCCGTCGTCGACTTCCTCAGCGAGCTCGCGGTGGGGGTGGTGACCTGCCGCCTCTACTCGGTCGAGCATCCCCGGGCGCTGCGGGCGCGACGGCGCATCGCCGAGCGCTGCGAAGAGCTGTTGGGCGCCGCCGTGGAGCTTCCCGAAATCTCGTCCGCCGCCGTGATCGACCTGACGGTGGTCGACGACGAGGTGTTCCTGGGCGAGCGCACGGTCACCCGCGAGGGGGAGGAGATGGCGTTGCTCGTGCGCAGTCTCCATCGCCACCGGGTGGACCAGGTGAGCTTGGAGGGAGGCGTTTCCCGTGAGGAGATCGGCGAGTTCGTGGGCTTCCTCGCCGGACCGCCGCTGTCATCGCCGCCACGGCTTCCCCACATCCGCATCCGGCGGCCGGTGGTGGTGCAGGAGGTCTCCGAGGAGGGAGGCGAGGCGGAGATCGGTGACCTGGATCTGGAGCAGCGCCTGCACGTGGTCTCCAGCCTGGTGGAGGCGGTGGTGGCGGGGACACCGCCACCCATGACGCTGCTCTACGGAATGGTGCAGCAGCTGGACGAGCGGCTCCAACGCACGTCCAACCCACTTCGCCACATGGCCGAGCTCACCGATCGTCGCGGCTGGGTGGTGATCCATGCCCACAACACGGCCGTGCTGAGCCTGGCCCTGGCCGTCCTCTTCCTCGACGACCCCTCAAGCCGGCACGACCTGGGGGTGGCGGCGATCCTCCACGACGTGGGCAAGTTCGGCCTGCCACAGGAGATCATCGACCAGGACCTGGCGCTGAGCGGCCTCGAGTGGGAGCTGAACTACGACCATCCGAGGATCGGTCTGGAGCGCCTCCTGGCCATTCCGCGGGTGCCGCAAGTGGCGCAGATCGTGGCCTTCGACCACCACCTCACCCAGCGCGGAGGCTACCCGACCCTCCCCGAACCCCGGGCGCCGCATCCGGCGGCGGCCCTGGTGGCCGTCGCCGAAGCGGTGGACATCATGGCGACGGTGCGTCTGCCGCGGGAGCGGATCGACCGGGAGGAGATCGCCTCGACGCTGCGTGCGGGCGAGGGCGGGGCGTTCGAGCCGACATTCGCCACGGCGATGGCGGCACTCTGGGAGATCGTCCAGTGAGCCCGTCAGGGGCGTCGGAACCGGTGTAGGAGCCAGCGTCGGGCGCCGGCGGGCGAGCGGAACGCGCCGCGGACCTGGGCGCGGGTGAGGTCGTGAAGGGCCCGCCCCAGCTGGGGCCCCGCCTCCAGGCCGAGCAGCGTCGCCACGTCCCGACCGTCGAGGAGGTGGGGAGGGTGGAGGAGGGAGGCGCCGCTCCGGCGCCACAGGTGCCACCACGATCTCCAGCCTGACTCGCCGGGCGCCACCGCCGCACCCAGGGCCAAGAGGGAGGGGAAGGCGTCCCCGGTCTCCCAGATCACCTCGCGTCGATCCGGGGCAGGTGCGGCCACGCACGAGAGGGCGTGCTCCAGGAGGGAGGCTGCGCGATGGCCGTGGCGGAGATCGTCACGGGGCCATGCGTAGGGAGCGAGGCTGCGTGGATCGCCGGCGCCCCACGCCCGCAGGAGGAGGGCGAGGCGCGCCCCGTCGCCGGCCTCCCGGACGCTCGCGGGAACGGGGTGTGCGGCCGGCGCCGCCAGGAGGCGGGCCGCGTCCAGATGGTGGGCCAGCCAGGCGGGCTGGGGAGCGGCGTCCACCGGCGCCGCCGGTGCCAGCAGATCCAGCTCGAGCAGGGCGGCCAGCCCGCGGTGCGCCGCACCACCCCCGAGGAGCAGGGCGAGCTCCTGGCCGATGCGTTCCCGGGGGGCGGCGGCGAGTCGGGGGGCGAGCTCACGGATCCAGCCGGCCGTCCGTCCCTCGAGGGCGAAACCGGGCAGGGTGGCCACGAAGCGGGGGCCGCGCAGGAGACGCACGGGGTCCCGGTGGAGGTTCTCCCGGGCCACCGCCCGCAGACGGCGCATCTTCAGGTCGTCGACACCACCCACCAGGTCCACGAGGGGGCCGGAGGGCAGCTGCCACTGCAGGGCGTTGCAGGCGAAGTCGCGGCGCCGGACGTCCTCCTCCAGGTCCAGGTCACCGAGGGGCCACAGGTCCACCTTGAGGTCTCTCGTCTGTACGCGCCACACGCAGCTCGGCGCCCGCCCCAGGAGATGCGGACGGACCCCGAGGACCGCGCCCAGGCGGGCGGCGGGCGCCGCCACGCGGTGGGCATCTCCGGGGAGGCTCAGGTCGAGGTCCGTGGATCGGCGCCCCAGCAGGCGATCCCGGACGAAGCCTCCGGCGACCCAGGATGGCGGGCGCCCCATGGCCGTCCAGACGCGGCGCAGGAGTCGGCTGCGGCCCAGACTGTCGATGTGGAGCTCGGTCATCGTGGGGAAGGATATCGGGAACCGGCCGGGCAGGAAACGTCAGATGGGCATCTCGCCTCCCGCGACAGGGACCGCGATCGGCCGTCCAATGGCGAGAAGCTTCGGGAGCACCAGAGGGGGTGCCAGGCACGTCGTCTCGAGTCGACGGCACGCACGTCGTTTCATTCGAAAGTGTGTCAGGCACCCACTCGGTCGTCCCCGAAGCGAGAGACACCGCGACGCGCCTCTTTGCGTTCTGTTCTCTTCGTGGGAGGGAGGTGGCTGTGCGGCTCCGCGCCCCTGCGTCACTGGTCGCCGCCGCTGCTGATGGACGCGGAAAGGGATCGCGCGTCCCTGTGCTACAGTCTCCGGTCCCGCCGCGAGGCGGCGTGTCCCGGATCCGGGCCCGTGGCCGGACGAGGAGGGAAGCATGGTCGAGGAACGGGTGCAGAAGCTCATTGCACGCTCCGGGTTGTGCTCGAGGAGACAGGCCGACGATCTCCTGCGCGAGGGCCGGGTGACGGTGAACGGGCGCGTGGCGCAGCCAGGGGACCGGGCGGACGCCGCGGTGGACCACGTGAAGGTGGACGGCAGGCTCCTCGCCCGGGCCGAGCCCACGCGCTATGTCCTGCTCTACAAGCCGCCCGGTGTCATGACCACCTGCGACGATCCCCAAGGGCGCACCACCGTGGTGGACCTCGTGCGGCCGGTGGTGAAGGAGCGCGTCTACCCCGTGGGCCGCCTCGACTACCAGTCGGAAGGGCTGCTCCTGCTCACCAACGACGGCGAGCTGGCGGCGCGGGTCAGCCATCCCCGGTACGGGGTGGTGCGGCAGTATCTGGCGAAGGTGCGCGGTGACCTCGACGAGCGCCAGCTGGACGGGTTGCTCAAGGGAACGGTCATCGAGGGGCGGCGAGTGGTGCCGCGATCGGCCCGACGACGTTCCGTGACCCGGGGCGGCAACGCCTGGTGGCAGGTGGAGATCACCGAGGGTCGGACCCACGAGGTGCGGGAGCTCTTCTTCAGGGTGGGTCATCGCGTCCAGCGACTGCGCCGCACCGCCATCGGGCCAATCCGAGACGATGCGCTCAGACCCGGGGATTTCCGTCTCCTCGACCAGGGCGAGGTGGATGCCCTGCGCGCGGCCGCCGGTGGCGGCGGTCGCGGGAGCCGACGCCGCGGCGAGACCGCGAAGGGCCCTGGGGCCGGGGCCAGGCCCCGTCCCCGACGGGATCGCCGGAAGGGCTGAGCCGGGTCGCTCCCATTCCGTCTTCGAACGATCTAATACGTTGCAAAAATGAATCTTATGTGATTCGCCCGCGGCGGATCACCATGGTACAATCCCGCGTTCGACGGGGGTGTCCGTGAGCGAGCAGTCCGACAGGAAGCCAACTCCGGAGGAGCGGGGCGACGCGGTCGCCCAGCAGCCGATCGAGCGCCTCCTCGCGAACCGCAGGTCCAAGCTGGAGGAGCTGCGGGATCTGGGCATCGAGCCCTACCCGACCCGGTTCCGGGTCCGGGAGTCCATCAGCGGCGTTCGTCAGCGCTTCGAGGCAGCCACCTCCCAGGACCTGGAGGAGGATCCTCCCGGTGTCCGTGTGGCGGGCAGGGTGCGGGCCGTTCGCGGTCACGGCAAGGTGGCCTTCGCCGATCTCTCGGACGGCGCCGCGAGCCTCCAGCTCTACCTCCGCCGCGAGCACCTGGATGGCTCCTCGTGGCAGGTCTTCAAGCTGCTCGACCTGGGCGACGTCATCGGCGTGGAGGGCCGCCTCTTCCGCACCCGCACCGGCGAGCTGAGCATCGCGGTGGACAGGCTCGAGGTGCTGGCCAAGGCGCTCCGCCCCCTGCCGGAGAAGTACCACGGGTTGGCGGACCGTGAGGCGCGCGCACGGCAGCGCTACCTGGACCTCCTGGCCAACCCGGGCTCCCGTGCCGTCTTCGAGGTCCGCTCGCGTCTCATCGGGGCCGTGCGGCGCTTCCTGGAAGCCCACGACTTCCTGGAGGTGGAGACGCCCATGATGCAGCCCATCCCGGGCGGCGCCACCGCGCGCCCGTTCGTCACCCACCACAACACCCTGGACACCGACCTCTTACCTGCGCATCGCCCCCGAGCTCTACCTCAAGCGCCTGATCGTCGGCGGCTTCGAGCGGGTCTTCGAGATCAACCGGAACTTCCGCAACGAGGGGATCTCGACCCGCCACAACCCCGAGTTCACCATGCTCGAGTTCTACTGGGCCTACGCCGACTACGAGCTGCTCATGGACTTCACCGAGGAGCTGGTGACCAGCGTCGCGCAGGAGGTGCTCGGGAGCCTCGAGCTGACCTGGGGCGACACGACCATCTCCCTGGCCCGCCCGTGGCGGCGGTTGACCCTGCGGGAGGCCGTTCTCGCGTACTCCGATCTCACCCCCGAGGACCTCGCCGACCGGACCCACATGGAAGCCGCGGCGCGGCGGCTCGGGGTGGAGCGGATCGAGGAGCGCTCGGACGGCAAGCTCCTGGCGGAGCTCTACGAGGTCACCGCGGAGCCGGAGATGATGCAGCCCACCTTCATCACGGAGTTCCCGGTGGACATCTCGCCCCTGGCCAAGTCGCCCCCCGGCGCCCCGGAGTGGGTGGAGCGCTTCGAGCTGTTCATCGGTGGTCTCGAGGTCGCCAACGCCTACACCGAGCTCAACGATCCCGACGAGCAGCGGCGGCGCTTCGAGGCCCAGTCGACCCGGGGCGACGGGTCCGTGGACGAGGACTTCCTGCTCGCTCTGGAGTACGGGATGCCACCGACCGGCGGGGAGGGGATCGGCATCGACAGGCTGGTGATGCTGTGCACGGGCCAGACGTCGATCCGGGACGCGATCCTGTTCCCGCTCCTCAGACCGAAGGAGTGATCCGATTCCGGCGCGGCTATGTACCGGCGCGGCCCGGCGGACCCGGAGCCGTTGAATGCGGGCCGAGCTGCACCTCGCTCGCCGCTATCTGATCGGGCTGAGAAGGCGCACCCACGTCGCCACCGTGACCCTGATCTCCCTGGCGGGCCTGGCCCTCGGCGTGCTGGCCCTGGTGGTGACCCTGGCCCTGCTGGAGGGGTTCCAATCCTCCATCCGGGCGGATCTGGTGCAGCGCGGGGTCCACGCCCGGGTCGCTCCCGCCGAGGGGCGGCGGCTGGAGGACCCCGGTCGCCTGGTCTCGGTCTTGCAAGCGGCCCTGCCCGACGTGTCGATTTTCGAAGTGGTCAGAGGTACGTGTCTGGTGGCGTCCTCCACCGATGCCGTTCCGGCATCGGTGATCGGCCGCTCTGACATCGCGGCGGCCGCGGTGGACCGCACCCTGGCCGCGCGCCTCGGCGTGGGTGCGGGGGATGACGTGCAGGTGATCTCGCCCCGTACTCGCCTGACCCCCATGGGGCCCCTGCCGGTGCGGATCGAGGTCCCCGTGGAGCAGGTGCGGGCGCCGGCGCCGGGCGCCGAGCAGGGGTCCCTGCGGTTGCCCCTGGCGGTGGCCCAGCGCCTCCTCTGGGGCCGGCCGGTGGTGGAGGCGGTGGAGCTCCGTGACCCGGCGGACCCCTGGCGGTTGGCGGCGCGGGTCCGCCGTGCCGTGGCGGGTGTCGTGCCCGGAGTCGAGGTGGAGAGCCTGGAGCAGCTCCACCGTCCGCTGCTGCTCGCCCTCTCCTTGGAGCGGGCCATGATCTTCCTGGCCGTGGGCCTGATGCTGGTGGTGGCCGCTCTCAATCTGCTCTGTAACGTGGCCATGATCGCGGCGGAGAAGCGCAAGGACCTCGCGGTGCTGGCCGGGATCGGGCTCGGCCCCCACGCTCAGCGGCGGCTCTTCCTGCTCCTCGGCCTCGGCATCGGCGTCACGGGCTCCCTGCTCGGGGCGGGCCTGGGCACGGCGCTTTCCATGGTGCTGGACGCGACGGGGGCCTTCCCCCTGCCCCGCCACGTGTTCGCGGTGTCGTCGGTGCCGTTCCGGGTGGCTCCCCTGACCGTAGGGGTCGTGGTGGCGGTCGCCCTGACGCTGGCGGCGGCGGCCACCTGGCTGCCATCGCGGCTGGTGGCGAGGCGGGAGCCCGCCGAGGGGCTCCGCTATGAGTAGCGCCGCCCCCCATGATGCGGCCGCCGCCCTGGATGGCGGGATGGTGGCCGCGCCGGGCCGGCCCATGGTGCGCCTGGAAGGGATCGTCAAGGGCTACGGCGACGGTGCGACCCGCGTCGAGGTGCTCAGGGATCTCGACCTGGAGGTGGGCGAGGGCGAGCTGGTGGCGGTGGTGGGACCCTCCGGCGTCGGGAAGAGCACCCTCTTGCACCTCATCGGCCTCCTGGATCGCCCCGAGACGGGCCGCGTCGAGCTGGCCGGCGAGGACGTGGGCGGCCTCGACGGCGAGCGCCGGGCGAGGCTGCGCAACTCGATGATCGGGTTCGTGTTCCAGCACCACTACCTGCTGGACGAGCTGGATGCGCGGGACAACGTCGCCCTGCCGCTCAGGATCGCCGGGGCCGCTGCCCGGCGTGCCCGGGCGCGAGCCGCCGAGCTCCTGGAGGCCGTGGGGCTCAAGCAGCGGTCGCGGCACTTCCCGGACCAGCTCTCCGGGGGTGAGCAGCAGCGGGTGGCGGTGGCCCGCGCCCTGGCCGCGAACCCGCGCCTCCTGCTCGCGGACGAGCCCACCGGAAACCTGGATCTGGCCAGCTCCGAACAGGTCTTTTCCCTGGTCCGCGAGCTTCATTTGAAGGCGGGTCTGACATCAATTATAGTGACCCACAACGAGCCTCTGGCTCGGCGCTGTGACCGGGTTTTCCGGTTGGCGCCGCGGGGCGAGCGGTCGGAATATGTTCGAGAGATTTAACGAGCACGTACGTCGAAGTCTGTTCTTCGCTCGCTATGAGGCGAGCCGATCCTCGGCGCGAGCGATCGCCTCCGAGCACCTCCTGTTGGGGATGCTCCGCGAGGCCGATCCCGTGATGTCGGAGCTGATGGAGCATCTCCAGGTGGAAGCCCGCGAGCTGCGCGACGAGCTGCTGGGCGACCGCGTGTCCCTGGAGAGGGTGAGCACCTCTCCGGATCTGCCCCTGGCGGAGGAGACCAAGAAGGCGCTGGCCTTCGCGGTGCACGAGGCGGAGAGCATGGGCCACCCCGCGGTGGGCACCGAGCACCTGCTGCTGGGCCTGCTGCGGGTGGAGGGATGCACGGCCGCCCAGTATCTGATGGCCCACGGCTTCGACCTGTTCCAGCTCCGTGAGGAGGTGGTGCGCCACGGTCGGGAGGCCGAGGCCGAGGAGTCGGCCCAGGCCACGCCCCACATCACCGAGTACTCCCGGGACCTGACGATGCTCGCCGCCGACGGCGAGTTCGACCCCCTCATCGGCCGCCACAAGGAGGTTGAGCGGGTCATCCAGATCCTCTGCCGGCGGACCAAGAACAACCCGCTCCTGCTGGGGGAGGCGGGGGTTGGCAAGACGGCCATCGTGGAGGGGCTGGCGAGCCGCATCGTGGAGGGCAACGTCCCCTCGCTGCTGGCCAACCGGCGCATCCTGGCCTTGGATCTGTCCCTCCTGGTGGCGGGAACGAAGTACCGGGGGCAGTTCGAGGAGCGACTCAAGGGGCTGCTCAAGGAGCTGCAGGAGCACCGCGAGGTCATCGTCTTCATCGACGAGATCCACTCCCTCATCGGCACCGGCTCCGCCGAGGGCTCCCTGGACGCCGCCAACATCCTCAAGCCCGCCCTCTCCCGGGGCGAGATCACCTGTATCGGCGCCACCACCGTGCGCGAGTACCGCAAGTACGTGGAGAAGGACCGCGCCCTGTCACGCCGCTTCCAGGCGATCACCGTGCAGCAGCCCACCGAGGACGAGACCGTGGACATCCTGCGCGGGGTGCAGTCGCGCTACGAGGAGTTCCACGGTGTGCGCTACAGCGAGGAGGCGGTGCGGGCGGCGGTGCTCCACTCCGGACGCTACATCACCGACCGTTTCTTCCCCGACAAGGCCATCGACGTCCTCGACGAGGCCGGCGCCCGGGTCAAGCTCCGGCAGGTTTCCTCGACCTCGTCCCTGCGCCGCGTGCAGGCCGACATCCGCAAGGTGGTCGGGCAGATGAAGGACGCCATCTCGCGCAAGGACTTCGAGCTCGCCGTCGACCTCCGGGAGGAGGAGCTGCGCCTGCGGGAGGAGCTCCAGATGCTGGAGGAGACCCACGCCGCCGAGCCTCCCGAGGCGGCAACGGTGGCGCGGTCGGACATCGAGGAGGTGGTGTCGTCGTGGACCGGTGTGCCCATGACGGCGCTCGAAGAGGACGAGGCGGAACGCCTCGAGCGCATGGAGGAGATCCTGCGCCAGCGGGTGGTCGGGCAGGACGATGCCATCCGGGCGCTGTCGCGGGCGATCCGCCGCAGCCGGCTGGGCATCACCAGCCCGTTCCGGCCCATCGGGTCGTTCATCTTCCTGGGTCCCTCCGGCGTCGGGAAGACCGAGGTGGCACGGCAGCTGGCGGGCTTCCTCTTCCAGGACCCGCGGCGCCTGGTGCGGTTCGACATGTCCGAGTACATGGAGAAGCACACGGTGTCCCGCCTCATCGGATCGCCGCCCGGCTACGTGGGCTTCGAGGAAGGGGGGCAGCTGTCCGAGCAGGTGCGCCGCAACCCCTACTCGGTGATCCTCCTGGACGAGGTCGAGAAGGCCCATCCCGACATCTACAACCTGCTCCTGCAGGTGCTCGAGGACGGCCGCCTCACCGACAACTACGGCAACGTGATCGACTTCACCAACACGCTCATCATCATGACCTCGAACCTGGGCAGCCGGGACCTGGCGGTGGTCGACGGGATGGGCTTCGCATCCGCCCAGCAGACCATGGAGACGGGGCGCATCCGTGAGATCGTGGACCGCGAGGTGAAGCGTCACTTCCCGCCCGAGTTCATCAACCGCCTCGACGACATCATCGTGTTCGAGCCCCTCAGCGAGGGGAGCATGCTCGAGGTGGCGCGCCTGCTGCTGGGCGAAACGGGTGAGCTGCTGGCCAAGCAGCGGATCACCCTGGAGTGGGACGATGAGGTGCCCGACTGGCTGCTGGCCCAGTGCCGGCTGGATCCCCAGGCGGGAGCCCGTCCCCTTCGCCGTCTGATCAAGCTTTGGGTGGAGGATGCCGTGGCCGATTACCTGATCCATCATCGAGGCGAGCAACCGCTGCGGCTCCATCTCGGCCTGGAGGACGACCGGCCGGTGGTGGAGGCGCTCGATCCGGTGGCCTCGGTGCGGGAGAAACCGTGAGGCCCGGAGCGCGGCTCCTCTCAGCCTGGTGCCTGATCCTGGCGGCAACCGCCTTCGCCCAGGGGCCCGGGTCGTCGGGCTCTCGGGCACCGGTGGTCCGTGACATCGTGGTGGAGGGCGGCAAGACCCTGACCGTGGACACGGTCTCCTATTACCTGGACCTCTACCCGGGCGACCCTCTCGACATGGATGCCATCTCGGAGGGCTTCCACCGACTGTGGGACTCCGGCCTCTTCGAGGACGTGCGCATCGAGATCGAGGACGTCGGAGACAACGAGGTGGTGCTCCACGTCGTGGTGGAGGAGCGGCCGTTCATCAGCACCGTCGAGTTCGAGGGCAACAAGAAGCTGAACACGTCCACGTTGAAGGACAAGCTGGACGAGCATGGGATCGAGGTGCCGCGCAACGTTCCTCTCCGCGCCTCCCAGCTGGCGAGGATCCAGAGCACCCTGAAGGAGATCTACGACGCCGATGGCTACCGCTCCGCGGAGGTGACCTACAAGGTCGAAGAGGTGGGGCCCAACAAGCGCAAGGTGGTCTTCTCCATCAACGAGGGCGGCAAGGTCAAGATCGAGGAGATCGCCTTCGCCGGAAACGAGGTGTTCCCGGACGGCAAGCTCCGCCACCAGCTCAAGAAGACCAAGGAGACCGGCCTCTTCCAGCTCTTCGGCAAGAAGACGATCTTCTCCGAGGAGAGCTGGGAGGAGGATCGCGAGAATCTGCGCAAGTTCTACATGAACAACGGTTACAAGGACGTGAAGATCGGGCAGCCGCAGCTCGCCGTCGTGGCCGAGCACCCGAAGGCCGAAACCCTCAAGGCCAAGAAGTTCCGCCTCCACATCACGGTTCCGGTGGAGGAGGGGGAGCCCTACGACCTGGGCACGCTCACGGTGAGCGGGGCCACGGTGTTCAGAGCCGAGGCCATGCCGACGATCTTCGAGGTCAAGCCGGGCGAACGGTACAACTACAAGGCCATCGAGGACGGCATCGAGAAGGTCCAGGATATGTACCACAACACGGGGTACATGTACGCCTACGCCAACCAGGTGCTCACCAACCGCGAGGGTGCCGACCACGTGGTGGACGTCACCATCGAGGTCTTCGAGGGGGACCAGTTCCGGCTCGGCAGGCTCGAGTTCGAGGGCAACACCCACACCAAGGACAAGGTCCTCAGACGCCAGTTCATGCTCCCCGAGGGCACGATCATGAACATGGCCCGATTCAAGAGCTCGGTGTTCAAGGTCAACGCGCTCGGCTACTTCAAGCTCGACGAGGGAGAAGATGGTCCCGTCGACTTCGACTTCGACGACGAGAACAAGAAGGTCAACGCGGTGATCAAGGGCCAGGAGGTGGGGCGGAACGACATCCAGTTCGGGGCCGGTTACTCGGAGCTGGACGGTTTCTTCGCCCAGACTCAGTTCAACACCCGGAACTTCCTGGGGCGCGGCAGCACCCTGGGGCTGTCCCTGCAGCTCGGCCGGCGGGCCGACTACTACAGCCTCAGCTACCAGGACCCCTACTTCCTGGACCGCCGGATCCTCGTCGGCGCGTCGATCTTCAAGACCAGCATCGACATCCCCGGCTTCCTGAGGGAGACGACCGGCGTGTCCCTCACCGGCGGGCTGGGAATCGGTTACTTCTCCTCGTTCAGCACCCAGATCGCCTACGAGGACGTGTACTCGGAGTACCCGATCAGCCTCTCGGGGGGGGTCGGAGACCCGACCGGGGGCCACCGGAGGCCGGTGGAACCGCCCCCCGCCCAGGGTGGGAGCAGACCCTTTGCCGTGTACGTGTACGAGGGAACGACCACCTCCATCACCCCGTCCTACAGCTTCGACAGCCGGGACGATCCCTTCGACGCCAACCGCGGCAAGCGGCTCAGTGCCCGGCTGCGCCTCGCCGGCGGCCCCCTGGGGGGGACCTTCGACTACGTCCGACCCGAGGTCAACTTCACCCTGTTCAAGTCCCTCGGCAAGCGTGTGACCTTCGCCGTCAACACCGAGGTGGGGGAGTTCTTCCCCTACAGCGGCTCCGAGGTCCCCCTGTACGAGCGCTATCGCCTGGGCGGCGACCGCAGCCTCCGGGGCATTCCCTACTACAGCGTCCTGCCGCGGACCGCCGACGGCGCGTACTTCTACGCCGACAACGGCGTGCAGCTCGGCGGCGATCGCTACTGGCTGGGGAACGTGGAGCTGCAGTTCAGGGTCGGTCCCCCGGTGAAGGTGGTGCTGTTCACGGACCTCGGCAACACCTATGTCGAGCAACAGGGGTGGGACCTCGCGCTGTACAGGCACACCGCCGGGATCGAGTTCCGCGTCTTCTTGCCCATCTTCCAGGCACCCATCCGGTTCATCTACGGCATCAATCTGGATCCTTTCCCGAACGAGGATCGGACGGACTTCCAGTTCTCCATCGGATCGACGTTCTAACGCCCGTTCACCGGGCCCATAGGAGGTACCCCAATGAAGCGTGTGACGACACTGTTGGCTCTCGGTTGTGGGGCGCTGATGGCGGCCACGGCGATGCCGGCGGCAGCCCAGGCCCAGACGCAGGTCAAGGTGGCCGTGATCGACGTCCAGCGGGTGGTCTCGGAGTCGGACGCCGGCAAGGAGGCCCTGGCCCAGCTCACGCAGCTCAGGGAGAAGAAGCGGGAGGAAGGGCAGAACCTGCAGAAGGAGCTGGACGCGCTGCGCGATCAGTTCGCCAAGCAGCGCTTCACCCTCTCGGAGGAGAAGCTCACCGAGCTGAACAAGCAGATCGAGGACAAGAACATCTCCCTCCAGCGGTTCCAGGATGACGCGACACGCGAGCTCAACGACGCCCAGCGGAAGAGCCTGGCCGCCCTCGAGGCCCGGATCATGCCGGTCATCAACGCCGTCGGGAAGGAGCGCGGTATGACGCTCATCTTCAACAAGTTCCAGTCCGGCCTGGTGTACGCCGACGACGAGGTGGACCTCACGGACGAGGTGATCCGGCGCTTCAACACCATGCAGTAGATGCGGCTGTCAGAGCTCGCCGAGCACCTGGGGGCGAGAGTCCTCGGCGACCCCGAGCGCGAGGTGGTGGGGGTCCGCCCGCTGGATGAGGCGGGCCCCGAGCACCTGTCGTTCCTGACCAACCCACGCTATGGGGCCGCGGCCGTGGCGTCCCGGGCGGGCGCGATCCTGGTCGGCCCCGGGGAGGAGCAGCAGCTCGAGGGGCGGGACCTGCTCCAGTGCGAGGAGCCGTACCTGGCCTTCGCCCGCGTCCTGGAGCTCTTCCACCCCCCCGTCGGCCGTCGCCCGGCGTCCATCCCTCGGCGATTCTCGGGGACGGGGTGCGGCTCGGGGACGGGGTCGCCATCGGCCCCCTGGCGGTGTTGGGGGATGGCGTCCGGGTGGGGGCACGGACCGTGGTCGGTGCCGGCTGCGTGCTCGGCCCCCAGGCCGAGGTTGGAGACGATTGTCTCCTGCACCCGCACGTCGTGATCGAGGACCGCTGCCGGGTGGGGGACCGCTGCATCCTGCACTCCGGTGTCGTGATCGGCTCCGACGGCTTCGGCTTCGCCACCTCCGCAGGCACCCACCACAAGGTGCCCCAGGTGGGCGTCGCCGTCCTCGAGGACGACGTGGAGCTGGGCGCCAACGTGTGCGTCGATCGCGCCACCCTCGGCCAGACCCGCATCTGCCGCGGAGCGAAGGTGGACAACCTGGTGCAGATCGCCCACAACGTGGAGATCGGGGAAGGCTCGCTGCTCGTGTCCCAGGTGGGGATCGCGGGCTCCACCCGCATCGGCCATCACGCGATCTTCGGCGGCCAGGCGGGCGCCGTCGGCCATGTCACGGTGGGCGACAACGTGGTGGTGACCGCGCGGGGAGGGGTCATGAAGGACCTGCCGGACGGGGTCATGGTGTCGGGCATGCCGGCGCGGCCGACCCGGGAGTGGACGAGGGCCAACGCGAACCTCTACCGGCTGGATGCGCTGCGCCAGCGGCTGGCGGAGCTGGAGCGGCGTCTGGAGGCCCTCGAAGCGTCAGGGGACGAGGACGGGTGATGTCGACCACCCCGGCCGGCGAGGTGCGTGCGGCTCGCGGGCGGCGCCCGCGCGCGCGGAGTATCATCGACGCGTCCCACAGCGGAGGAGTCATGTACGGTATCGCCGAGATCCTCGACGTCCTTCCTCACCGTTACCCGTTCCTGCTCATCGATCGCGTGCTGGAGATGACCGACACCACTGTGCGGGCGGTGAAGAACGTGACCGTGAACGAGCCCTACTTCACGGGGCACTTCCCGGACCGTCCGGTGATGCCAGGGGTGCTCGTGGTCGAGGCCATGGCCCAGGCCGGCGGTTTCATGCTCTTCAGCACCATCGAGGATCGCGAGAACAAGCTGATCTACTTCACGGGCATCGACGCCTGCCGCTTCCGCAAACCCGTGCTGCCGGGGGACCAGGTGGTCTTCGAGGTCGAGGTGATCACACGGCGACGGACCGTGGCCAAGCTGCATGGGCGGGCCCTGGTGGACGGAGAGCTGGTGTGCGAGGCCGACCTCATGTCGGCGATGGTGGAGCGCCGATGACGAACCAGATACATCCCACGGCGATCATCGATCCCGCCGTCGAGCTTGGGGTCGGCGTCGTGATCGGTCCGTACTGCGTCGTGGACGGGGCGGTCCACATCGGCGATGGCTGTGTCCTGGGCCCGTTCTGTCGCCTCACCGGACTCACCACCATCGGGCCCGGGAATCGGTTCGAGAGCCATTGCTCGGTGGGGGCGCCGCCCCAGGACCTGAAGTACCACGGTGAGCCGACCCGGTTGGAGATCGGCGCCAACAACCTGTTTCGAGAGTTCGTCACCCTGCATCGGGGCACTCCGGGCGGCGGCGGCATCACCCGGATCGGCGCCGACAGCGCCTTCTTGGCGTACTCTCACGTGGGCCACGACAGCCAGATCTCCTCGCGGGTCCTCTTCTCCCATGCGGCGAGCACCGCCGGCCACGTGGAGGTAGGCGCCGACGCCACGATCGGCGCCTACTCCTCGGTCCACCAGTTCTGCCGAGTGGGCCCCTACGCCTTCATCGGCGGCTTCTCGGCCTGCACCAAGGACGTCCTGCCCTTCATGAAGACCGTGGGGGCGCGCCCGCCCGGTGCTACGGCCCCAACACCATCGGCCTGGAGCGCAAGGGCTTCGCCGAGGAACGCCGCACGGCCATCAAGCGCCTGTGGCGCTATCTCCACAACCCCAAGCTCAACACCTCCCAGGCCCTGGAGCTGATCCGCAAGGAGCTGGGGGGCCAGGATGACGTGGACCTGGTGCTCGACTTCATCGCCAGCTCCAGTCGAGGCGTGATCCTGGGCCGTGGCTGACGCCGTCGGGGTGCGACCGGTTCCAGGGGGCGCGCGTCTCCGCCTGCGGGTGAAGCCGGGCGCGCGTCGGCAACGCCTCTTGGGCGCCTTCGGCGGCGCCCTCAAGGTGGAGGTTCAGGCGGCTCCGGAACGGGGCAAGGCCAACGCCGCGGTGTCCGTCCTGTTGGCGAAGAGCCTGGACGTGCCCACCTCGGCGGTGACCATCGTGGCCGGTGGGACGAGCCGGGACAAGCTCGCCGAGATCTCCGGGCTGAGCGCGGCGGAGGCGGCCGAACGCCTCAAGGTCGCGGGGGTCGACGCGGTGGTGACGGACTGACCCCCACCCGACGCCTCTTCTCGAGGGCTCCCGCCTCCGCGCTCCGTGTGCGCGACAGCGTCAGCGGTACCGACGGTGCTCGTCCCTGCGCGTCGGGTAGGCCAAAGTGGGTGCCAGGCACCGTCGAAGGCGGTTCGAGAAGCCCTTGCGCTTCATTTGCGGCGGTGCCTGGCACCCTCTCTGGCGCTTCCCAAGCCCGTCGTAGCTGGAGCCCTCAGAAGCGGTAGGCGGCGCCCACGCCCACCAGCCACGGTTTGAAGGGCGTGTCGAGGCGGGCCGTGGTGGCGCCGTCGGCGTCCACCACACGGACCTCTCCCTGCGCACCGCTGTACGTGATGTCGGCGGACAGCAGCCAGCGCCGCGAGGCGCGGTAGGTGACTCCCGCCTGGGCGGCGACACCGCTGAGCACGTCGGACCGCAGCTCGGCGATGCCCGCTGCGGCGGCGGCGGCACTGGTGTCCGAGCTGTGCAGCCAGGCGAGGCCGACCCCGGCGCCCACGTAGGGGCTCCAGGGGCCCCACAGGGGTACGTGGTACTGGAGGGTCACGGTGGACTGGGCGACCCAGGTCTCCCCCAGATCGAGGCCGGCGAGACCGCCGCCCGCCGCTCGGAGGTCGTGGGGCGCGGTGGTCAGCATCATGCTCACCGCCCACTGGTCCGCCACCATCGTGGTGACGTCCAGCGCTGCGGACCACGCGTTGTCGAACCGGACCGCCGACCCGGCGCCCCCGAAGGGCGGGGTCCGGGCGTCGGTGCTCACGGCGAGCACGCGGCCCCCGATCCGCCACTCCCCGGCCTGCGCCCGGGCCGTGCCGGCCGTGGCCAGGAGCGCGGCGGCGACCGCCACGCCGATCACCACTCGAGAAACGCCCTGTCGCCACATCAGAACACCTTGCCCAGGCGCTCCAGGACGATCACGGGGTCGCCGATCTCCTCCAGGAGCCGTCGCGCCTGCTCACCGAGCAACTCGATGACCTCCTCCGGGGAGCCCACCACCTCGCCGCCCGCGAGGTAGAGCGGTCTGCCCTGGGGATCCAGGTACAGCCCATCAGGGGGGTCCGTGCTCTGGAGCTCTTCGTAGCCCTCCGGCGCTGCATCAGCACGCAGCAGGGCCCACACGTGGGGGTCGAGGTGGATGATGTCCACCCGCTCCTCCTTGGAGTCCTCACGCAGGGTCTCCCACCCTGCGGCATCCGGCTCGCCTCGGATCAACCAGATCTTGGCCATCACAACCTCCGCGCTCGGCATGATAGCGTGAACCAGTCGCCGTCGCGCCGAGACGGTCGCCCTTGGGGGGAAGAAGGCCATGCACGAGCCCCGCGCAACCAACCAGCAGCCCGCCTGGTCCCTGTGGCACGACGAGGGCGAGTCCATCCGCCTGGGCGTCTCCTCGTGCCTGCTGGGCGAGGAGGTGCGGTTCGACGGGGGGCACAAGCGGGATCGCTACCTCACCGATGTGCTCGGCGCGTGGGTGGAGTGGGTCCGCGTGTGCCCCGAGGTCGAGATCGGGCTCGGAACGCCCCGCCCCATCATCCGCCTCGAGCGCGCGGGTGACGGGGTGCGACTCGTGCAACCCTCGTCGGGAGAGGATCTGACCGACCGCATGGCGAGCTGGGCCGAGGGCAGAGTCCGTGAGCTGGAAGGGGTGGATCTGGACGGGTACGTGCTCAAACGGGCCTCTCCGTCGTGCGGGATGGAGCGGGTGAAGGTGTGGGGACCCGGGGGGATGCCCAGCAAGTCCGGAACCGGGGTCTTCGCCCGCGTCCTCACCGAGCGGTGGCCGCTCCTGCCGGTGGAGGAGGAGGGCCGGCTGACCGACCCGGTCCTGCGCGAGAACTTCATCGAGAGGGTGTTCTGCCGCAACCGCTGGCGCACGACGGTGCGGCGGGGTCTCACCAGGGGCGGTCTGGTGGCGTTCCACACCGCCCACAAGCTGCTCCTGCGCGCCCACAACGAGGCCGGGTATCGACGGTGCGGCCGGATCGTCGCCGACGCCGGCCGGGTGCCCGACGGAGACCTCTTCGCCGCCTACGAGGACGAGTTCCAGCGCACCCTGGCCACCCGCTCCACCACCGCGCGTCACGCCAACGTGCTGTACCACGTCCTGGGTTACCTGAAACGGATCCTGGGGCCATCCGCGAAGCAGGAGATGGTGACCGTCATCGAGGACTACCGTAGGGGCCTGGTCCCCCTCATCGTGCCCGTCACGCTGCTGCGCCACCACGTGCACGTCCACGACGTGGGGTACATGCGCGGCCAGCTCTATCTCGAGCCCCATCCCAAGGAGCTCATGCTGCGCAACCGGGTGTGAGCCGGGCCGGTGGGTATACTCGACGGCGAAGGGTGACGACGAGTTGGCTCCGCAATACTCGCTGCACAAGGACCAGATTCCCCGGCACTACCACCGCGTCAATCTCAAGGCCCGGGTCATGCTGGTCGGATGGCCGCTGAGCCTCGCCCTGGGCGCGGGCGGGGTGGCGTTGGCCTCCCTGTCCAGGGTACTTGCGGCCGAGGGCGTCGGGATGGTGTTGGCGGCTGCGGGAGGGGTCGGGATCGTGGGCCTCATCCGCTGCCGGCGTTTCGAGGCGGTGGTGACAGCCAGGACCCTGGAGACGGCGGCCGGACCGTTCCGGCGCCGTGTGCCCCTGGCGTTCATCGACGCCGTGACGGAGGTGCCGGCCTCCTCCTGGCGCCGCCTGTACACCGATCGGGAGATCCGGGTCCGGCTCCAGGCCGGGGGGCGGGCGGTCGTCGTGCCCTCGACCGGAGATGGTGCGTTGCTCGACGTGCTGGCAGGCACAGACTCCCCCTGATGCTGGAAGCGCGCCCCGAATTCGACCTGCTGCGGACCCCCGCGGCCTCCCTCGTCGGACCTTCGGGCAGCTGATGCCGAGAGCGAATCACCTGACCGAGGGGCCCATCCTGCGCTCGCTGGCGGCGCTGACGGTGCCCATCGTTTTCGCCAACATTCTGCAGACCGGGTACCAGCTCACCGACACCTTCTGGGTGGGGCGGCTGGGGGCTGGAGCCGTGGCCGCCGTCTCCCTCAGCTTCCCGGTGGTGTTCCTGCTCATCTCCCTCGGAAGCGGGCTCGGCATCGCCGGCACGATTCTCGTCGCCCAGCACAAGGGCCGGCGGGACCAGGAGCGGGTGAACTACGTCTCCGCCCAGACCGTGGTGATGATGCTGGCGGCGTCCGTGGTGGTGACCGTGGTGGGCACCCTGGCGAGCGCGCCCGCCATGAGGCTCATGGGTGCGGCCCCCGAGGTGGTCAGGGACGCCATCAGCTACCTGCGGATCTCCTTTCTGGGGATGGTGTTCCTGTTCGGCTTCTTCGTCTTCCAGAGCCTCATGCGGGGGGTGGGGGACGTCACCACTCCCATGCTCATCGTGCTCGGCACGGTGCTCCTGAACCTGGGCCTGGACCCGCTGTTCATCTTCGGCTGGGGGCCGGTGCCGGCCTTCGGGGTGAGTGGTGCGGCCCTGGCCACCATCGGCACCCAGGCGGTGGCCATGGCGGTGGGCTTCGCCATGCTGCTCGGAGGGCGCCGCGGCATCCACGTGCACCTGCGCGATCTCAGGCCGGACCTGGGCCTGGCGGCCAGCATGTTCCGGCTGGGGTTGCCCGCCAGCATCGAGCAAAGCACGCGGGCCCTGGGACTGACGGCCATGGTCTTCCTGGTGGCCACCTTCCCGACCACGGTGGTGGCCGCCTACGGCATCGGGGCGCGCATCCTGAGCTTCGTGATCATCCCGTCCCTGGGGCTCGGCATGGCCACCACCACCCTGGTCGGCCAGAACCTGGGCGCCGGCAACAGCGACCGCGCAGAGCACATCGCCCGCCTCAGCGCTCTCGTCGGAATGGTGGTCCTCAGCCTGATCGGAGCCGTATTCTTCGTTGCGGCGATTCCGATCACGGCGTTCTTCGTGCCCGGTGAGACGGCGGTGATCGCCGAGGGTGCGCACTTCATCCGGCTCATGGCGCTGTCCTTCGGGTTCATGGGGGTGCAGATGGTGACCAGCGGCACCCTGCGTGGGGCGGGGGCCACCGTCTCGGCCATGCTGCTGGCCATCATCTCCCTGTGGGTGCTGCGCTTCCCCCTGGCGCTGATCCTGTCCAAGGGGACGGCCCTGGGCGCCGTCGGCCTCTGGTGGGCCTTCCCCATCTCCAACGTCCTCGCCGGTCTCATCGCGCTCCTCTGGCTCCTCGGAGGGCGCTGGAAGCACATCCGGATCGAAGGCGTGGAGCGGATCGGCACGGACCTGACCTCCGAGGAGTGAGCGCCGCAGCGGTGGGCGCGGGTTGCCAGGGTGCCGGGCGTAATATATATTGCGTCTCAAGAATTCAATGGCCCCCCTCCGTCCCGAGCACTGGTCGTCCGGCGGAGCGGTGGCGGGCCCGGCGAAACGTAGGAGGGATGCCATGAGACGCACTCTGGAGATCATGATGATCTGTGGGACCTTGATGGTGACGACCCTGGCGGTGGCCGGGGACGGGACCGCCCCCGGAGACGGCGGCGCCTCCCAGGCGTTCGCGCGCCTCAAGGGGCTCGCGGGGACGTGGGACGTGAAGACGCCCGAGGGCGACGGCGTCATCACCTACCGGGTCGGGTCGGCGGGCAGCGTGGTGATCGAGGACCTCTTCGGGGGCACGCCCCACGAGATGATGACCGTCTACCACATGGACGGCGACGACCTGGTCGCCACGCACTACTGCGCCGCCGGCAACCAGCCCCGGTTCAGGCTCGAGGGGGACGGCGATCCCGCCGCCGGCTACCACTTCGCGTTTGCCGGCGGCAGCAACATGAAGCCCACGGACGGCCACATCCACGAGGGCACCATCCGCCTCATCGACGGCGATCACGTGGAGTCGGAGTGGGTGTTCTGGAAGGACGGCCGGCCGCAGGATGCGATGACCTTCACCATGACCCGGCGCTCCGGAGAGTAGGCCCACCCCCTTCGGGAGACCACCCGGCACACGAGGGGCCGCGGCCCGGGCCGCGGCCCCTGCTCTCCCGTGGAGCGCCCGCGGCGCGCCGCTCCCGCCTACTCCTCGGCCATGAACGGGTAGGCGAAGTCCGTGGGCGGCACGAAGGTCTCCTTGATGGTGCGCTGGGACGTCCAGCGCATCAGGTTGAGGAAGGAGCCGGCCTTGTCGTTGGTGCCCGAGGCGCGGGAGCCGCCGAAGGGCTGCTGGCCGACCACGGCGCCGGTGGGCTTGTCGTTGACGTAGAAGTTGCCGGCCGCGTGGCGCAGCGCCGCCGCCATCTTCACCACCGCCGCGCGGTCGTCGGCGAAGATGGCGCCGGTGAGGGCGTAGGGGCTGGTGGTGTCGCACAGATCGAGGGTCTCGTCGAGGCGTCCGTCGTCGTAGACGAAGAGGGTGAGCACCGGGCCGAAGATCTCCTCCTGCATCAGCTTGAAGCGCGGGTCGGTGGTGCGGACCACCGTGGGCTGGATGAAGTAGCCGGTGCTGTCGTCCCACTCGCCGCCGGCCAGGACCTCGGCATCCGACGAGCTCTTGGCGTGGTCGATGTAGCCGGTGATGTCGTCGAAGGCGCCGCGGTCGATCACCGCGCACATGAAGTTGCGGAAGTCGGTGGGCGCCCCCATCTTGATCTCGGCGACCTGACCGAGGAGCTCCTCCTGCACCGCGGGCCAGATGGACTTCGGGATGTACGCCCGCGAGGCGGCGGAGCACTTCTGCCCCTGGTACTCGAAGGCGCCCCGCACCAGGGCGGTGGCCAGGGCGGCGACGTTGGCGGACGGGTGGGCGAAGACGAAGTCCTTGCCGCCGGTCTCGCCCACGATGCGCGGGTAGGTGCGATAGGTCGCGATGTTGGTGCCGATGGTCTTCCACATGCCCTGGAAGACCGGGGTGGAGCCGGTGAAGTGGACCCCGGCGAAGTGGGGGCTGGCCATCACCGGCCGGCCCACCTGGCCGCCGGAGCCGGGGATGAAGTTGATGACGCCGGGCGGCAAGCCGGCCGCTTCGAACAGCTTCATCAGGTAGTAGGCCGTGGACACGGCCGACGACGCCGGCTTCCAGAGGACGGCGTTGCCCATCAGCGCCGGCGAGGTGGGCAGGTTGCCGGCGATGGAGGCGAAGTTGAAGGGCGTCACGGCGAACACGAAGCCCTCCAGGGCCCGGTACTCCACGAAGTCCCAGTGCCCGGGCGCCGACCCCGGCTGCTGCTCATAGATGAAGCGCATGTAGTGCGGGTTGAAGCGGAAGAAGTCGATGAGCTCGCAGGCGGCGTCGATCTCCGCCTGGTGGGCCGTCTTGGACTGGTTGAGCATGCAGGCGGCGTTGAGGGTGTCCCGCCAGGGACCGGCCAGGAGCTCGGCGGCCTTGAGCAGGACGGCGGCCCGGTCCTCCCAGGCCGTCTCCGACCACTGGGCCCACGCGCGCTGGGAGGCCTCGACGGCGCGCTGCACCTCCTTCTCGCCCGCCTGGTGATAGGTGGCGAGCACGTGCCCGTGGTCGTGGGGGCAGACCGCCTGGGCGGTGTTCCCCGTGCGCACCTCTTTGCCGCCGATGATGAGGGGGATCTCGATCTCCTCGGCCAGCATCTCGTCAAGCTTCGCCTTGAGCGAAGACTTCTCGGGAGAGCCTGGGGTGTAGCTCTTCACGGGCTCATTGGACGGCTGGGGAATGGGGACGACTCCGTTGGGCATGGGGAACCTCCAGAACAGGGCGGTGAGACGTGCGGTCGATGACCGCGGCGGCATGGTAGCGGGGATCGGCTGGGCCCGCAAACCCGCTGCCGTCGGATCCTCGCCGGTGGTGGGCTACACTGCCGACCGGGGAGCCATGAGCGACGATCTGATCTACCTCGACTACAACGCCACCACACCCGTGGACCCCCGGGTGGCGGAGGCCATGCGTCCCTACCTGGCAGGGTTCTGGGGCAACCCGTCGTCCCTGCACCGTGCCGGCCGGGAAGCCCGGCAGGCGGTGGAGCGGGCGCGCGCCCAGGTGGCGGGCTGCCTGGGCTGCCGACCCGAGGAGACGGTGTTCACCTCCGGCGGGTCGGAGTCCAACAACACCGCGATCCGCGGCGTGGTGGCCGCCCGTGGCGGCGGCCACGTGGTGACCTCCGCGGTGGAGCACCCCGCGGTGCTCGAGGTCGTACGCGCGCTCGAGCGCGACGGGCTGATCCGGCTCACCGTTCTGGGCGTGGATGCCACGGGTCGGGTCGATCCGGCGGACGTCGAGCGGGCGCTCCGCCCGGACACCGTCCTGGTCACCCTCATGCTCGCCAATAACGAGGTGGGCACTCTGGAGCCGGTTGCCGAGGTGGCCGAGCTGTGCAGGGCGCGCGGCATCCTCGTCCACACCGACGCCGCCCAGGCCGTGGGCAAGGTCCCGGTGAGGGTGGGGGAGCTGGGGGTGGACCTGCTCAGCGTGGCCGGCCACAAGCTGTACGCGCCCAAGGGCGTGGGCGCGCTCTATGTCCGCACCGGGGTCCGCCTGGAGCCGTTGATCCGGGGCGCCGGACACGAGATGGGTCTGCGCGCCGGGACCGAGAACGTCCTCGAGGAGGTCGGACTGGGCGCGGCGTGCGAGATCGTGGAGCGGGAGCTCGCCGACGAGCTGCCGCGGATCGTCGCGCTCCGGGACGCTCTCGAACAGGGCCTGCGGGCGGGCTTCGAGGGCCTGCTGGTGCACGGTCATCCCACGGCTCGCCTGCCCAACACCCTGAGCGTGGCCTTGCCGGGGGTGGATGCCGGGCTCCTGCTCGCCCGTCTCGGCGACGAGGTGGCCGCCTCGGCGGGAGCGGCCTGTCACGCCGAGGACGTGGAGGTGTCCCACGTGCTGGCGGCCATGGGAGTGGACACGGCCACCGCCCTCGCCACCGTCCGCCTGTCCGTGGGTCGCTTCACCACCGACGACGAGGTCCGGCGAGCGGTGGAGAGGATTCTGACCGTGGCCCACGAGGTGGCCGGCGCGGGTGCGGTCCCGGTGGTGGCCGGTGACGAGGTTCGACTGACCCGGTACACCCACGGTCTGGGCTGCGCCTGCAAGATCGCCCCCCAGGTCCTGGAGGAGGTGCTCCGTGGGATGCCCGTCCCCGACCGGCCCGAGGTGGTGGTGGGGGCGGACACCTCGGATGACGCCTGTGCGTGGCGTCTGGCCGGCGGCACCCTGCTGGTGCAGACGGTGGACTTCTTCACCCCGGTCGTGGACGAGCCGCGCCTGTTCGGGGCCATTGCCGCAGCCAACGCCCTTTCGGATATCTATGCCATGGGCGCCCGGCCGTTGTTCGCCCTCAACGTCGTCGGCTTCCCCGTGGCGGTCCTTCCGGTGTCGGTGCTGGCCGACATCCTGGAAGGTGCGTGCGAGGTGGCAGAGGAGGCCGGCATCCCGGTCCTCGGCGGCCACACCGTGGAGGACACCGAGCCCAAGTTCGGGTGGGTCGTGACGGGCACCGCGGAGGAGGGCGAGCTGTGGCGGAACGCCGGCGCCGCCGATGGCGACCTGCTGGTCCTGACCAAGCCTCTGGGCACCGGCATCTGGGCCACCGCCGCCAAGCGCGGCGTCGCCGGGGGGGACGGCTGGCGGGCAGCCTGCTCTGTGATGCGCACGCTCAACCGGGACGGGGCGATCGCCTTGCGCCCGGCCGGTCCCCACGCGGTCACCGATGTCACGGGCTTCGGCCTGCTCGGGCATCTGCACGAGCTCCTGGCGGCCTCCGGGGTGGACGCCGAGCTGTGGGCCGAGGAGGTGCCGGTGCTCGACGGCACCCGGCGCCTGGTGGCCGGCGGCGAGGTCCCGGGCGGCACCCGCGCCAACCTGGTCTCCGCCGGACGGTTCACGTCCTTCGCGGACGACATCACCGAGACGACGCGCCTGATCCTGGCCGACGCGCAGACGTCGGGCGGCCTGCTGGCCGCGGTGGCGCCCCACCAGGTCGGCGGCGTGCTTTCCAGGCTCGCGGACTCGGGCGGTGCGGGCGCGGTCATCGCGCGGGTGAGCGGCTCGGGCGTCGGCCGCATCACCGTCCGCTCCCATCGCCCCTGAGGCTCTCCGACCCGTGGACGGCGGCAGTGGCGGCACTCGGCGGCGGCGACGGCAATCCGTGACAGCGTCCGCGTTCAGCAGCAGGTGTCAGCGCTCCGCGGCGGCAATCAGCGGTCGGAGGCAGCGATCAGCGCCCCACTCGCAGGCAACACCTCCAGTCGACCGAACGGCCCGTCCCCCGGAGGCGGGAAGCGGCAGCCTATACTCGCTCCGTGAGAACGAGCTGCCCCTGGTGCCTGGAGCCCCTGCGCCCGCCCGTGCCGGCCACCTGCATCCACTGCGGTCGACCTCTGACGGCGGTGGACGGCAGCGAACTCAGAGCCGTGGACGTACGTTCCAAAGGGGTGGAGGCGCGCCAGTGCGAGCGGTTCAGGCGGCTGCTGATCTTCGGCACTCCGGCGGCGGCGGTGATCGCCGTCGGCATGCCCCTCCTCCACCTCGGGGCGGTGGCCATGGCTCCCCTGTGGGCGGTCCTCCACCTCCTCGTGATCCGCTTCTATCTGACGTCCGGGACGTTTCAGCTGCTGCCGCCGGTACGCCGGCGGTTCAATCGCTGGCTGGGCCGCTTCACGCTCCTGTGGATCGGCGTGCCCGGCTACGCCGCCATGGCGACGCCGGCTGCCGGAATCCTGGCCGGCGCGGCCACCTTCGCGGTCCTGACCGCCCTCATCCATCACTACGCCCTGTGGAGCCTGCACCGGGAGCGGGCCAGGGAACCCCTGGCCGCCTGGGAGAAGGCGTTGCTGGCGGTGCTGGGGGTCGCCACGGTGGCGGCGTTGATCCTCGTCACGGCGCTGGCGGCGCTGCTCGGGTGGTCGCTGGCGGCTCTCCTCGGCTGGCTGAGAGCGGGGACGGGATGAAGGGAGGTTGCCGATGACGACCCTGATGACGTACCTCTCGGGCTTCGGCCTGGCCTCGGGCGCCGGTGCCAAGGCGTTCATACCTGTGCTCCTCCTGGGGGGCCTGCACTACACCCCCTACTTCGAGCTGTCGCAGCGGTTCCGCTGGATCGCCGATCCGGCGGTGATGGTGGTGCTCGGGGTGCTGGTGGTCCTGGAGATCGTGGTGGATGCCGACCCGGACCTCGGGCAGTACGCCGACACGGTGGCCTACCTGCCGAAGTTCGCAGCCGGTTTCATCGGTTTCGCGGCGGCGGTGGGCACCGTGGACGAGCACCTGCTCGCCCTGGCGGGATCCGGTCTGTTGGGCGGGGGCACGGCAGTCGGGGTGCACTGGCTGCGCACCAGCGTGCGGACGCCGATCCGGGACGCCGTCGAGCACCTGCACGAGGGGATCGGCAAGGCGGCCTCCATCTCCGAGGCCGGGGCTTCGGCCGCCCTGGCGGGCAGCGCGGTGCTGGTGCCGCCGGTGTCGGTGCTGCTCCTGGGCGGTTTCGTGGGCGTCGCCCTGGTGGTGGGACGCGCCGTCGGTGGCCGGCGCGTCGCCTGCGTCCACTGCGGGGGGCGGATGCGGCCTGGGGCCGTGGTGTGCCCGCACTGCGGCTGCGACCAGTAGGTCGTTGCGCCCCGCCCTTGGGGGGTGCGATGCGCGCCGTGGTAACATATGTCGGCTGAGAAAGGCTGTCAGTTGCAGTTCAAGGTCGGCGACAAGGTCGTGTACCCGAGTCAGGGGGTGTCGGTGGTGGAGAGCATCACCGACGAGGTTCTGGTGGGGACCAGCATGCGCTGCTACACCCTGCGCCTGCTCAACACTGAATCCAAGGTGATGGTGCCGGTGGACAACAGCGAGCGCGTGGGGTTGCGGCCGCTGGCGGACCCCGAAGAGGTGGCGCGCAGCATGCGGCGGCTGCGGCGCAGCGAGCCGGACGACCCGGACAACTGGAAGGACCGGTACCGGGCCAACCTGGACCGCATCAAGACCGGCGACCTGAACGAGATCGTGGACGTGCTCCTCTGCCTGGCCGAGGTGTCGGGGCGCAAGACACTGTCCTTCCGGGAGCGCAAGATGTATGACCACGCCCGCCAGCTCCTGGCCTACGAGGTGGCGGAGGTGGAGGGTCGGTCCGTGGAGACCGTCGAGCAGGAGGTGGAGGAAGCCCTCCAGTCCCTGCAGGAGCCGTCGTAGTCACCTGCCAGCACCACGCGCGCGATCCCGCTCCTTCCCGCGTCCGCGTCCGTGTCCGCAGCGCGGGCGTTGGCGGCGGTGGAAGTCCAACGGCGAGGGGCTTCGGGAGCACCAGAGCAGGGTGCCAGGCACCGCCGCAGACGAAGCGAAAGGGTTTCTCGAACCGTGCTCGACGGTGCCTGGTACCCGCTCCGACCTACCCGCAGTGACGCCTCCCGCGACGCGCCGTTCTCCGGGAGGCTGCCATCGGCACCGGCGCCGAGCTGATTCCTGCAGCAGTCGCGCGTCGCGGACGCGGATGCGAGCGCGGATCAGGGCATCGTCCCTTGGGTACGGACGCTTTGTTATCCTCTTCTCTGGTCCGGATGGAGGTCGCCTATGACGAGCTCGCCGGCGGTTGGAGGCTCCGGCAACCAGCCCTGGTACACCAAGCTGCACTGGCAGGTCATCATCGCGCTGCTCGCCGGCGCGGCGTTCGGACGCCTCCTGCCGGGGCCGGCGCAGGCCATCGGTTTCGTCGGTGACCTCTTCCTGCGCCTGCTCAAGATGATCATCATCCCGCTGATCTTCACCTCCCTGGTGAGCGGGATCGCGAGCCTCGGGGACGCCCGCAGCGTCGGCCGGGTCGGGCTGCGCACCCTCGTCTACTACACCCTCACCACGACCCTGGCGATCACCGTCGGGCTGATCCTGGTCAACGTCTTCCATCCCGGACGCGGGCTCGAGCTGGGGGTCAACACCACGCTGCCCGAGGGCTTCGCGGTGCAGAGCCAGACGCTGCCGGAGTTCCTCCTCCGCCTCGTGCCGGACAACGTGATCAATGCCATGGCGCGCACCGAGGTGCTGCCGGTGATCGTGTTCGCGATCCTGTTCGGCGTGTTCATGACCCGTATCAACAGCCGCAACGTGGACGCCGTACAACGTTTCATGGACGGCTTCCTCGAGATCATCCAGGCGTTGACGCTCGCCATCGTCCGCCTGGCGCCCATCGGCATCTTCGCGCTCCTGGCCCGCGAGGTGGCCCGCAGCGGTCTCGAGATCATCGTCGCCCTGGGGCCCTACTTCGCCACGGTGGGCGGCGGGCTCGCGGTGCATGCTTTCATCTCGCTCCCGCTCATCCTCCTCCTGCTGGGCCGCCGCAGACCGTCAGAGTACGCGCGCAAGGTCCTGCCCGCCGTGGCCACCGCCTTCTCCACGGCCTCCTCATCGGCCACCCTGCCCCTGAGCATGGAGTGTGCCGAGAAGGAGGCAGGCATCTCCAAGGGTGTGTCCAGCTTCGTGCTGCCCCTCGGCGCGACGGTGAACATGGACGGGACGGCGCTCTATGAGGCGGTGGCGGCCCTGACCATCGCCCAGATGTATCACGTGGGTCTCTCCCTGCCGCAACAGGGGGTCGTGCTGCTGACCGCGCTCCTGGCCTCGGTGGGCGCGGCCGGGATTCCCATGGCCGGGCTGGTGATGCTGGTGGTCGTCCTGCAGGCGGTGGGCTTGCCGCTGGCGGGAATCGCCACCATCATTGCCGTGGACCGGGTGCTGGACATGATGAGGACCGCGACCAACGTCTGGAGCGATCTGGTCGGCACCGCCGTGATCGCTCGCTTCGAAGGAGGGTCTGATGAAGCGCGCAGCCGCACTCCTGACCGTGATCACGGCCTTGCCGCTGACGCTGCCCGCGCAGTCGCCGGCGCAGAGTCTGCGGGAGCAGCTCAAGATTCAGCAGACCTTGCTCGATGACGGCCTGAGCAGCCTGGACCAGGAGCGGGCCCAGCTCCAGGAGGCCTGGGTCCGCATGGAGCGCCAGTCCGCCGACTTCCTGCAGGCCAAGCGCCAGGGGGAGAGCCTCGAGAGCCTCCAGCTCAGGGACCAGGACCTCCGCCAGGCGGAGTCGGAGTTCATGATGTCCCTGTTCGCCATGCAGCGCCTCCGCCGATCCATGCTCACGACCCAGGCCACCATCGACGTCACGCAGCAGGCGATCCGGCGTCTGGAGGAGGCGGTGGGCAGCGCGGAAGACCCGCTCAGCGGGACCTGGAGGCTGGCCGTGGAGCCCGGCGGGCAGGAGGGGCAGATGTCCCTCCAGCTCGACGGCACCCTGGTGCAGGGCACCTACCACCTGTCCGGCAACTGGATCGGATCCCTGCGGGGCACCTTCGTGGCCGGCAAGGTGCGGCTGGAGCGCATCGACTCCCAGATCGGGTTCGCCGCCATCTTCCACGGGCGCCTCCAGGGCCAGGGCAAGAACGCCACCCTCCAGGGCAACTGGGAAGCCACCCAGCTCGCGGCGGGCATGCCCTCCTCCGGCACGTGGGTGGCGCACAAGGTCACCGAGGCCCCCGAGTGATGCCGGCTGGTCGTCCCCTCCTACCGGGCGTATACTGCCAGGCGGTATGCTGCGACGTGTCCTGATCGTTGTCGCCGTGCTCTACCTGGTGTGGCGGATCGCCGCCGCCTGGGGGAAGCGCCTGCGCAGGGATGAGCCCGGCGCCGACCACTTCAGTCGCTTCTCCGGCCGCGGGCGGGGCCCACGGCGGCAGGACGACGGCGGGGCGCCCGAGGAGCTGGTGCCGTGCGCCCACTGCGGCACCTACGTGCCCGTCGCCCGCGCCCTGGCCTCCGGAGACGGGGAGTTCTTCTGCAGCCGGCAGTGCCGCGCGGCCGAAGAGCCCCCGACCGAGCAAGGCGGGGTCGGCGGCTAGCTCGGTGGCCGTCGAGCTCCGGCGCCGCCCGGCGCCGCGGGCCCTGCCGCTCGCCATGGCTGCCGTGACTCCACGCGGTGGGAGGGACCTGGGGGTGGCCTCCAGACCATGAATCAGCCGGACCTGTTCACGGCCGACAGCGCCTCCGCACCCCTTGCGGATCGGATGCGACCGCGCGCAGTCGACGAGGTCGTGGGACAGGGGGCCCTGGTCGGTGACCAGGGCGTGCTGCGGGTACTGATCGAGCGCGGTGAGCTCCCATCCCTGGTCTTCTGGGGCCCCCCCGGCTCCGGGAAGACGACCCTGGCACGGCTCCTGGCGGCAGCCGTCGGCGCGCAGGTGGTGGCCTTCTCGGCAGTGCTGTCCGGGGTGAAGGAGGCGCGGGCCATCATGGAGGAGGCCCGCCAGCGACGGCGCCTGGAGGGGCGGCGCACGGTGCTCTTCGTGGACGAGATCCACCGCTTCAACCGCGCCCAGCAGGACGCCTTCCTGCCCTTCGTGGAAGCGGGGGACATCATCCTCATCGGCGCAACGACCGAGAACCCCTCCTTCGAGCTCAACCGGGCGCTGCTGTCGCGGGTGAAGGTCTATGTGCTGGAGCCCCTGAGCCCGGACGACCTGGAGGTGCTCCTGCGGCGAGCGCTGGCCGATGAGGACCGCGGGCTCGGCAAGCGCGGGGTGAGCGTGACGGCGGAGGCGTTGTCCTTCATGGCTTCCATCTCCGCCGGCGATGCGCGGCAGGCTCTCAACCACCTGGAGCTGACGGTCACCGTGGCCGCGAGCGAGGGGCTGGACGCGGTGGACGAGGCGCTCGCGCGGAGGGCGGCGCAACGGGCTTCGGCGATCTACGACAAGGGAGGCGAGGAGCACTACAACCTGATCTCGGCGCTCCACAAGTCGGTCCGCGAACTCCGACGTCGATGCCTCCCTGTACTGGCTGGGCCGGATGCTGGCGGGCGGCGCCGATCCCCGCTTCGTGGTGCGGCGGATGCTGCGCATGGCCTCCGAAGACGTGGGCCTGGCCGACCCCCGCGCCCTCCAGCAGGTGGCGGCGGCAGCCCTGGCCGTAGAGCACGTGGGCATGCCCGAGTGCGAGCTGGCGCTGGCCCAGGCTGCGGTGTACCTCTCTCTCGCTCCCAAGTCCAATGCGCTCTACCGCCGCCTACGGCGCCGTCAAGGGCGAGGTGCAGCGGCGCCCGGGACTGGCGGTGCCGCTGACCCTGCGCAACGCGCCCACCCGCCTCATGGGAGACGTGGGCTACGGTGCCGGCTATCGCTATGCCCATGACGAGCCCGGGGCGGTGGCCGACCTGGATTGCCTGCCGGCCGAGCTCGTCGGCGCCCGCTTCTACGAGCCCACGGCCGAGGGGTGGGAGGCGCGCATCGCCGAGCGTCTTGCCGACATCGCTAAGCGCCGCCGCAAGACGTGAGGCCCGCCGCCCGCCCACCCTCGTGAGGCCCCCCGCCCGGCCGCCCTCGTGAGGTCCGCCCGCGCCCCCGCCCCGTCAGGCCCACCCACCCGCCCACCCCGTTAGGGGTGAGGCCCCCAACCACCAACCGTCGTGAGGCCGACCGCCCACCCACCCGGTGAGGTCCGCCCAACCCACCAGCCCGAGGCCCCCCCCCCAACCTCGTGAGGCGTGAGGGCGTGAGGGCGTGAAGAGTCAGAAGTCATCCGTTAGAGGTGAGAAGTTCCTCCACCCACCCTCCCCACCTCGAAGCGCACTCCCGGGCGACAGCGACACGCCGGTCTCAGAGCGCCTCCCCCTCACGTCGTACTTCCGACTTCCCACTCCTGACCTCTGATTCCGGTCCCCTCACCCCTAACGAGGGTGGGGTGCGGGGGGCCTGACCCCTAACGAGGGCGGGCGGGCGGTGGGCCTCACGGGGGGGATGGGTGGGGCCGAGGCGTGTGTTACCGTGAGGCCGCGATGGGAGGAGCGAGCGCGGGCCGTCCTGCTGGCAATGCTCCTGACCGCCGCGGCGGCGGGATGCGGCTATCACCTGGTGGGCACGGCCAGCGTCCTGCCGCCGGAGCTGAAGACCCTCTACGTGGAACGGTTCCAGAACCTCACCTCGTGGACCGACATGGACCAGCGGCTGAGCGAGGCGGTGACCGCGGAGTGGGTGCGCCGGCGGCGCCTGGAGCTGGTGGAGAAGCGCTCGGAGGCGGACGTGGTCCTGTCCGGCGTCATCACCAGCATCGGCGTCACGCCGGTGTCCTTCGACTCCCGCGGCAGGGCCACGGAGTACCAGATGACCCTCGCCACGTCCGCCCGGCTGGTGGACGAGCGCGGCAACGAGCCCAAGCCCCTGTGGGAGGACCGGGCCTTCTCGCGACGGATCTCCTACTCCGTCGACCCCAACGCCGTGGACTACTTCGACCGCCAGCTCGAGGCCATGGATCAGGTGGCCGCCGAGTATGCGCGGGGGCTGGTGAGCTCCGTGCTCGAAGGGTTCTAGCCCCCGCCCACCCACCCTCGTGAGGCCCACCGCCCGCCCGCCCTCGTGAGGTCCCCCGCCTAGCCGCCCTCGTGAGGCCCACCAACCACCCGCCCTCGTCAGGCCCCCCGCCCAGCCGCCCTCGTGAGGCCCTCCCGCGCCCCCGCCCCGTCAGGCCCGCCCGCCCTACCAGCCCGTGAGGCCCACCGCCCGTCCACCCTCGTTAGGGGTCAGGCCCCCGCCCCCCACCCTCGTTAGGGGTGAGGGGAGAGGAATCAGAGGTCAGGAGTGGGAAGTAAGAAGTGAGGGGGAGGCGCTCTGAGACCGGTGTGTCGCTGTTGCCCGGGAGTGCGCTTCGATGTGGGGAGGGTGGGTGGAGGAACTTCTCACCTCGAACGGATGACTTCTGACTCTTCACGCCCTCACGCCCTCACGCCCTCACGCCTCACGAGGGCGGGCGGGCGGTGGCTTCACGTCCTCACGAGGGCGGGTGGGGGGACGTCTAACGTCTCACTTCTCACGTCTAACTTTCGACTCCCACTTTGCTACCATTCCCTCATGCTGAGGTCCATCTCCGACGAGCTCGGCGCCCTCCTCGAGCCGATCAGGTTGCTGATCCTGGACGTGGACGGGGTGCTCACGGACGGTCGTCTCGTGTACTCGGCCACGGGCGAGGTGGTGAAGCAGTTCTGCGCCCGGGACGGCCTGGGCATCAAGCTGCTCCTGGCCGGCGGCATCGAGGTGGCGGTGCTCACCGGCCGCCGCAGCGACATGGTCACCGCCCGTTGCCGGGAGCTGGGGGTGCGGGACGACCTGGTGCTGCAGGGTGTCGCCGACAAGGCGGCAGGCCTGGATCAGCTCGAGCGTCTGGTCCAGGTGGAGGACCACCAGGTGGCGGCCATGGGCGACGACCTGCCCGATCTGCCCCTGCTCGTCCGTGCGGGCTTCTCCGCCTGTCCGGCCGAGGCCGCGCCCCAGGTGGTCGAGCGCTGCCGCCACCGTTGTGCGGCGGCGGGCGGGCGAGGGGCGGTGCGTGAGGTCGCCGAGCTCCTGCTGGAGGCCCAGGGCAGGTGGGGGGAGCTGGTGAGCCCGTGGCTGGATGGCGGCTCCCCGCCCCCGGAGGGCGGAGCGAGATGAGGCAGTACCTGGACCTGCTGCAGTGCATCCTCGACGAGGGCGTCGACAAGGACGACCGCACCGGCACCGGGACCCTCAGCCTGTTCGGCCGGCAGATGCGCTTCGACCTCACCCGCGGCTTCCCCCTGCTGACCACCAAGAAGCTGCACCTGCGCTCCATCGTTCACGAGCTGCTGTGGTTCTTGGCCGGCGACACGAACGTGAAGTCGCTCAACGAGCACGGGGTGACCATCTGGGACGAGTGGGCCGGTCCCGACGGCGACCTGGGGCCCATCTACGGGGCCCAGTGGCGAGGATGGCGGGCCCCGGACGGACGCCGCATCGACCAGATCACGCGGGTCGTCGACGACATCCGCCGCCGGCCGGAGTCGCGGCGCCTGCTGGTGAGCGCCTGGAATGTGGCCGATCTGGAGGCCATGGCCCTGCCCCCCTGTCACGTCATGTTCCAGTTCTGGGTCGCGCAGGGCGGGCTGAGCTGCCAGCTCTACCAGCGCAGCGCCGACATGTTCCTGGGGGTGCCCTTCAACATCGCGTCCTATGCCCTGCTGACCATGATGGTGGCGCAGGTGACGGACCTGGAGGCGCGGGAGCTGGTGCACACCTTCGGGGACGTCCACCTCTACTCGAACCACCTGGAGCAGGCCCGGCTGCAGCTCGGCCGCACCCCCCGGGAGCTGCCGCGGATGCGTCTCGACCCTTCGGTGCGGGACCTCTTCGCCTTCCGCTACGAGCACTTCGCCCTCGAGGGCTACGATCCCCACCCCCACATCAGCGCCCCGGTGGCGGTGTGAGCACCGTCTCCATCATCGTGGCGGCGGCCGCCAACGGCGTGATCGGTCGCGACGGCGGCCTGCCCTGGCGCCTGCCCGCGGACCTCCGCCACTTCAAGCGCACCACCATGGGCCACCACCTCGTCGTCGGCCGCCGGACATGGGAGGAGGTGGGCCGGCCCCTGCCGGGCAGGACCATGGTCGTGGTCACCAGGGACCCCGCACTGGGGATTCCAGGCGTCGTCGTGGTCAGCTCGCTCCAGGAGGCGGTCGCGGTGGCGGTCGGCGCCGGGGACGACGAGGTCTTCGTGGCCGGGGGCGGTGAGATCTACCGCCAGGCCATGGCCGTGGCCCACCGCGTCTACCTCACCCGGATCCACGCCGACATCGAGGGCGACACCACCTTCCCCGAGCTGGACGGGGAGGCGTGGCGGCTGGTGTCGCGCGAGGACCACGAGGCCGACGAGGGCAACCCCTACCCCTACAGCTTCCTCGTCTACGAGCGGGCCTGAGGTGTCACGCAGGAGCTGAGCGAGAGGAGCAGAACGGGGACGCGCCAAGCCCCCGCTCCCCCCAGGACAGAACCCCGAGACGCGGAGGCGCAAGAGAGACGCGAAGCCACCGCCCGTCCGGGGAGAGGGGGAAACGCAGAGGCGCGGAGCGGCCACCCGCCCGAGGGTTGATCGAGGACGGGGCGGGCATCCGGTGCATCGTGTGCTGCGAGTGACAGCGACGGGCACAGGAACGGTGGTCAGCGACGGGGACAGGGACCCGGGGCGGCGCCGGTGGTCAGTGACCGTGACGGTGGCAGGGTTCAGCGTCAGCGAACGGCGGCAGAGATCAGAGAAAGCGACCGCGATCCGCGGCAGCGCTCGCTGGGGAGATCCGACGGGGTGCCGGGCACTCCCTCTGGTGCTCCCGAAGCGCGGGTCGTTGCCTAGCGGATGGCGGATCCGTTGGGGACCTTCTCGTCCACGCCGAGCAGGTAGGGGTCGCCGTTGACGGTGGCGGCCAGGAGCATGCCCTGGGACTCCACGCCCATGAGCCTGGCCGGCTTGAGGTTGGACACGACCACGATCTGCCGGCCGACGAGCGTGCTCGCCTCGTACCGTTCGGCGATGCCGGCCACGAGCTGGCGAGGCGCCTCCTCACCCAGGTCCACCATGATCCGCACCAGCTTCTTGGAGTTGGGCACCCGCTCCGCTTCCACCACCGTCCCGACCACCAGCCGGATCCGGGCGAACTCGTCGATGCTCACCTGGTTCTCGTCAGTCACCTTCTCCTCCTTGGACGTTTCGCCCGCCACGTAGGCCTGGACGTCCACGCGCGGGAACAGGGGCTCGGCGTCGCCGATGCTCGCACCCTGGCTCAACCGCCCCCAGGCCGTGCCGTCGTTCAGGTCGGCGGGTAGGTCGGAGGCGCCGAGCTGGCGCAGCAGACGGGCGCTGATGGCGGGCATGACCGGTTGTGTCAGCACCGCGGCGATGCGGAGGCCCTCCATGGCGGTGTACAGGGTCGCTTCGAGCTGTGGCCGGTCAGACGCCCGCTTGGCCATGGCCCACGGCGCGCGCTCCTGGATGAAGCCGTTGATGACGGCCAGGAGCTGCCACGCAGCCTCCAGCGCCCGGTGCGGCTCCAGATCCGACACAGCGGTGTGGTAGCGGGCCACCGTGTCCGCGACGCTGGTCGGCACCGCGCCCTCGGCGGCCTGAGGCGGGACCCGTCCCTCCAGGTAGCGACCCACCATGGCCAGCGTCCGCGAGGCGGTGTTGCCGAGGTCGTTGGCGAGGTCGGTGTTGAAGCGGTCCAGGAACGCCTCGTCGGAGAACGAGGCGTCCTGGCCGAAGGCCATTTCACGCATCCAGGAAGTAGCGCAATGCGTCGGCACCGAAGCGGTCGATCAGGTGCGTCGGGCCGAACCATGTTGCCCACCGACTTCGACATCTTCCGCCTCGTCGCGCAGCCACCAGCCGTGGGCGAAGACCGCCGTGGGCAGCGGCAGGCCGGCGGACATCAGGAAGGCGGGCCAGTAGACGGTGTGGAAGCGCAGGATGTCCTTGCCCACCAGGTGGACAGGTCGGCGCGGCCAGAAGCGGCCGTAGAGCTCCGCGTCTTCGCCGCCGAAGCCCAGCGCGCTGATGTAGTTGGTCAGGGCGTCGAGCCACACGTAGACCACGTCTGGCCCGGATGGTCGGGGAACGGGATTCCCCAGCGCAGGTTGGCCCGCGAGATCGAGAGGTCGGTGAGGCCGCCCTCGACGAAGCGACGCATCTCGTTGCAGCGGCGTCTCGGGCCGGATGCAGGCGGGTTGTCCGCGGTACCACGTCGAGGAGCCGCTCCGCGTACGCCGAGAGCCGGAAGAACAGCTGTTCTCCTCGGACTTCCACTCCACCGGCGTGCCGTGGTCCAGGTCGCGCGGCCGTCCCCCGACCAGCTCCTTCTCGGTGTAGAAGGTCTCGCAGGCGGCGCAGTACCAGCCCGTCGTAGCGGTCCGACGTAGATGTCGCCGGCGGCGCGGTCATCCGCTCGATCATGGCCGCGACGCCCGCTCGTGGCGCGCCTCGGTGGTGCGGATGAAGTCGTCGTGGGAGATGCTCGAGTGGCGCCACAGCTCGTGGTAGCGCGCCACCACCCGGTCGGCGAGCGCCAGGGGCTCGATGCCCTGGCCGGCGCGCCGCCCGCTCGATCTTCTGGCCGTGCTCGTCGGTGCCGGTCAGGAAGCGCACCCGGCGCCGGCAGGCGGCGGTAGCGGGCCACGACGTCGGCCACCGACGTCGTGTAGATGTGGCCGATGTGGGGCATGTCGTTGACGTAGTAGATCGGGGTGGTGATGTAGAAACGGTCGACCACGGCGTGCTCTCCTCGAGTCGGGAAGGATAGCACTTCCTCGATCCGCGCCCGCGTCCCAGTCGACGCACGAGCCGCGGTCCGGGCTAGTATGAGCGCGATGACGGTGACGAACGCCTCCCGCGACCACGATCGCTGGCCCAGCCGCGCGGCCCGGGCCCTGTATCAGCCGTACAAGTACCTGGTGTTCGCTCCGCTGCTCGGGATCGCCACCGTCCTCTTCGGCAGCCTCGCCGTCCTGCTCAGCTTCGTCCTTCCCCCCGGTCTGGCCGGCCGCCTGACCGGCGTGGTCTGGGGGCGTCTGGTCGCCCTCATCACGCCGGTCAGGGTGAAGGTCGAAGGTCGGCGGAACGTGCGCCCCGACCAGTCCTACGTGGTGGTGTGCAACCACAGGAGCCAGTTCGACATCCTCGTCCTGTACGGATGGCTCGGCATGGACTTCCGTTGGGTCATGAAGCAGGAGCTGAGGAAAGTGCCGGTGCTCGGAGTGGCCTGCGCCCGACTCGGCCACATCTTCATCGATCGTTCCCAGCGGATGCAGGCTCTGCCTCGATCGAGGCCGCCAAGGAGCGCATCGCTCGCGGCACGTCGGTGCTGTTCTTCCCCGAGGGGACGCGCAGCTCGGACGGCAGCCTGCTGCGCTTCAAGACCGGGGCCTTCCGCTTCGCCCTCGACCTCGGGCTGCCGGTGCTGCCCGTGACCATCGTCGGCACGCGTCGCATCCTGCCGCCGGCCAGCTGGACGTGAAGCCGGGACGGGCGCGCCTGATCCTGCATCCGCCGATCCCGGTGGAGGGCCGTGACAAGGAGGACTTTCAATCGTTGCTCGAGGAAGCTCGAGCCGCGATCGCTTCCGCCATGTGATCGCCGCCGTCGAGGCGACGGATCAGGTGCTGAAGCGGGCGCCGGACTCCCTCACCGTGGCCCGGACGGCGGACAGCATGCGCTGGCGCTCGCCGTCGTCGAGGTCGGCGGGCGGCCGGGGAGCCACCGCCTCCCCCCGTTCCTCGCTCGCGCGCTGGTGCACGAGCAGGAGCTGGTCCAGAAGGTCAGGGGCCTCTGATGCCGCCAGCGTGTAGATGGTGCTGGTGTCACAGGGCACTCCGGACCCGGTGCGCCGCGCCGCACCCCGCACCCGGGTGTGGAGAAGCTCGCTCAGCGTCTGGCGCAGGCTGTCCAGGAGCCGCAAACGACGTGACCTTGGCACCGCCATGGCGTGATCCTTTCCTCGTCGTCCGGCACGTGGCCGGAGGGTCTGCCGTTCCTCGCAGATACTGTGCGCCCGTCCTCCGCGACGGTCAGTGCGCTCGGTCACACCTTGGCGCGGAAGTTACTGATGGCGTGCCTGTTGGCCGGTCTCTCCGGGCTTGAAGGTTGCGGCGCCCGTTGCGGTTTCTCAATTGGGATCGATTCCGAATGCCATTGGATGTTCCCATCGACAGGGGAGGGGATGAGCGGCACTGGAGGTTGATGAGCGCGTCGGACGGGTCAAAGCGGGAGCCAGGCACCCCCGGAGCTGTGGCGACCGCGGCTCTCGACGCGCCTGCGACGGTGCCTGGCACCCTCTCCGGGGCTTTCGGAGCAACGTGCGATCAGGGGCGACCGTCATCCCCCCGCCAGGATGACACGGCAGCCGGCCATCACCCGCCGCCCTGGCGCGGGATAGCCCAGGACCTCCTCATAGACACGATTCAGGAGGTTGGCGAAACGAACCGTCAGCTCGAGGCCGGCGGCCACCGGGATGGCTGCGGCCAGGTCCGCGGTGACGAATCCCCCCACCCGGCGGGTGGCGAAGGTGACCGGGTCCACGTCCGATCGGGCGCCGACGTAGAGCACCGTGAGGTCGCCGCGCAGCGCCGGCCCGATGGACCCCGTGAGGGTGTAGGCGCCGCTCCATCGGGGCCGCCGCAAGAGTGGCCCGCCTCCACTGCCGTCGTGGGTGTCCAGGAAGGTGACCTGGGCGATCTGGCGGAGGCGTGCGGTGAGGGCCTGCTCGGCCTCGAGCTCGGCGCCGCGGATGCGCGCGCTCGAGACGTTGCGGCTCCGGTAGGTGACGAAGTCGAACTGGATGAGGTCCTCCAGGTCGGTGGCGAACGCCTGCACCTGGACGCGTGCGCGACCGCTCGCCGTCGTATGCGTGAGGCCCACCTCGGAGGAGGTCGAGCGTTCCGGTGTCAGGTCGGGGTTGCCGAAGACGGGGCCGTAGAGCTCGGACAGGGAGGGCTGACGGAACGCGCGGCCGTAGCTGGCTCGGAGCTCGGTGGTCTCCGACAGCGCCCACCCGACGTGGAGGCGCGGCGACAGCTGGGAGCCCCAGGCGTTGGTGCGGTCGAAGCGCAGGCCGGCGAGCACCGTGAGCCCGCCGCGGCCATGCCACTCCTCCTGCACGAAGCTGCCGCCCAGGGTGGTGCCGCGGCCGTTCAGGTCGCTGCCCAGGTTGGTGGCGTCGCGGGCGCTCCCGTCGACCCACTCGCCGCCCCAGGTGAAGACGTGCCGGCCCAGGTCGTGGCGGCTGGCCAGCCGCGCCTCGCGGCTGGTGGTGTGCGTCGTCTGCTCGGTGAGGCCCCACGGGTCGTCCGGATCGTGGAAACGGAACTCGGCGTCCACCTGGCTGACAGCGAGGTCCAATCGCCAGCCGTCGGTCGGCTCGAGATGCACCGGCACCGCCACCAGGTCCTGATCGGACCACTGGCGACGGTTGGGCGTGGGCTCGCCGGGGGTCACGTAGGGAATGCCCGTGGAGGCGCGCAACCGCTGGACGACCACCCCGACCCGGTCACCCCGGTCCCAGGTCCAGCCCACGTCACCGAGGAGCTGGCGGGTGCTGAAGTCGCTGTTGTCGAGCTCCCCCGTGCCGGAGCGGTCGAGCCCCGACAGGAGGAGATCGAGGTGCTTGCCCCCGGTCCCGACCGTGCCCTCGAACCGCTGCCAGCCGCTCTGACCGCCCTCACCGAAGAAGGTGGCGCCGAGGGGGCGACGGCCACGCTCCGGGACGAGGTTGACGACTCCCCCCACCGCGTCGGCGCCCCACAGGGCGGAGTACGGCCCCCGGGCGACCTCGATCCGCTCCAGGCCGGCGGTGGCGAGGAGGCTCGCGTCGTACCCGCCGTAGTACGGCGAGTTGAGCCGGACGCCGTCGAACAGGATCAGGGTCTGGTCGGAGTCGGTCCCGCGGGAGAACAGGGACGCCACCTTCCCCTGGTCGCCGGAGCGCATCACCGTGAGCCCGGGCACCCGCTGCAGCAACCCGGCCACCGACTCCTCGAGGGCGTCGTCCATCTCCTGGCGAGTGAGGACGGTGATGGGCGCGGGCACCTCCTCGGTGCCGGTCTCGGTCCCGGTCGCGGTGACCGTGATCTCACCCGCGAAGGGACCGGGCTGGGTGCTTCCGGAGCTCTGGGCTCCTGCGACAGGGGCGACGGCCAGGAGCAGGGATGCGACCTTCGTGGCGGCGAGGAGTGGACGGCTGGGCACGGCGAAACCTCCCGTTTCAAGACTGGAACAGCAGGTCTCCTGGCTCCCGGATCAACCGGTCCCGCTCGCCTTCCCAGCCGATGAACCTCGCGATCCCATCGACCAGTGGCCGGGCTCACCCCCGTGGGCTCGCCCCCGAGCGGTCCGTCCCCGGTCACAGTGGCGGGGGCCGCACCGGACTCACACCGGCTTCCCTCGTGCACCTTTCGGCGACTGTTCCGCACCCTCACCGTACCTCCCCGGCTGGAGCCGGGTCAAGGGTATGGGGGGCTCTCCGGTCCGTGGTAGTCTCGGCGGCCGAGGATGAGGGTGGGGAGCCGCCGATGCCGTCGGCGGCGGCCCGCTCGGGCCGAGACCATTTCGAGGGCAATCCGGGGTGCGCGGGGGGTGAGGGATGAGGCGTTGGGCGTACTTGGTGGCGCTGGCGGTGATGACGGCGATGCCTGCGGCCGCTCTCGACGTCCAGATCCTGGGCCCCGACGATGCGCCCCTGGCCGGTGCGCGGATCACGGTGGTGGGCCGCTCCGGATCGGTGGTGGCGGACCGCATGGGGCGCGCCACCCTCGCTCCCGACCCTGAGCTGCCCTTCGTGCTCTTCATCGCTCGCCCGGACGGCGTGGCGCTGGCCCCGGTGACCATCACCGAGGAAGGAGGAGCGCCGCCCCTGGTGGTGCGGGCGGCGGCGACCGCCGCCGAGGTGACGGTGGTGAGCGGGGTCATCCCGGACCTGGAGCTGCCGCCGGCGGTGGCCACCACGGTGATCGGGCTCGCCGATCTCCGCCAGCGCCTGCCGGCGGATCTCCCCCAGGTGCTGGAGAACGTGCCGGGGGCGGACCAGACGGGGGAGGGCCACGCCGCGGTCCCGGGGTTGCGGGGCCTGTCCAAGCACCGCACGCTGATCCTCCTCGACGACGGCAGAGTGAGCGCCGAGCGCCGTGCCGGGCCCTCGGCGACCTTCCTCGATCCCCTCACCATCGAAGAGGTGGAGGTGGTGCGCGGGCCCGGCACCGTGGCCTATGGCTCGGACGCCCTGGGCGGCATCATCCGCATGCGCTCGCGGATGCCCACCCCCGGCTCGCCGGACGAGCTCCGGTGGGGGCTGGTGGCCGGCACTGTGGCCGACGAGCGCGGTGCGGTGGCCAGCTACTCCACATCCACTCCGGTGGGCGGCGTGCTGGTGGGCGGTCACTACCGGGAGTTCGCCGACTACGAGAGCCCGCGGGGGCGCGTCCCGAGCTCGGGAGCACGGCTGCTGGGCGGCCGGCTGGGCTGGCAGGCCGAGCTGGCGGGCGGCGTGCTGTGGGCGGGCTGGCGCAGCGACCTGGCCCGCGACGTGGGCAAGCCGTCGCCTGACGCCGACGTGGAGCGGGTGCTCTACCCGGAGGAGAACTCCCACCGACTCTCCCTGGGCTTCGAGCATCCCGGGGCGGGGCGGTGGAACCGCATCAGCGCGTCCGCCTCCTGGGATCGTTACCGCCTCGTTCTGGACAAGAAGGCCCTGGACGACCGCGGAGCCGTGCGTCGGGTCGCCAGCTCCCAGGTGGACTCCTCAGACTACGGCCTGCGCCTCGAAGGTGAGCGTCCCCTCGGAGGCGCACGGTTGGTCCTCGGCCTGCAGGCCTACGGCCGGTACGGCCTGGAGGCACTGAACCGCACCTCGGACTTCGGCCCCGCTGGCGAGCTCGAGGGCGCGGTCACCGAGATCTCGGTGGCCGACGCGCGGAAGGACGACCTCGGAGTGTTCGCCGCCCTGCACCGGGACTGGGAGCGGTGGGGGCTCGCCGCAGGGCTCCGGGGGGACCGTGTGGAGGCCACCAACCGCGGCGGCTACTTCGGGGACGACAGCGCCGTGAACGGCGCGCTGTCGGGTTTCGCCGCCGTCAGCTTCCGGCCGCGGCCGCGGGTGGAGCTGACCGCCCAGGTGGCGCGGGGCTTCCGCGACGCCCTCCTGTCCGACCGCTACTACCGCGGCGTGACGGGGCGAGGGTTCATCACCGGCAACCCCGCCCTGGAACCCGAGACCAGCCGCCAGTTGGATGTGGCGGCGCACTGGCGGGGCGAACGGTTCCAACTCTCGGCCTACGGCTATCTGTACCGGATCATCAACCTCATCGAACGCTACAAGGAGGATGGCGACTACTTCTTCCGCAACCGGGGAGAGGCCGAGATCCGGGGGGTCGAGGTGGAGGGCCAGGTGGCCGTCGGCGGCGCCGTCTCCCTCGGTGTGGGCGCGCAGCTCATCCGCGGTGAGGTGCTGGACGACAGCTCGCCCACGGACGACGTACCCGCGCCGGGCGTGTTCCTCATCCTGCGCTCGGATCCCTCCCGGCCGTGGTGGTGGCTGCTGCGGGGAGCGGTCTTCGGCCGCGACGGCAGACCGGGGCCCTCGGAGCAGGTGGTGCCGGCCCATGGAGTGTTGGACGCCGGGGTGGGGTGGCGGCTGCGGGAAGGCGTCCGGGTCGAGCTCTGGGGGCGCAACCTCTCCGACCGAGCCTACCTGGCGTCGGCGGACGAGGCTGCTGTGCTGGCCCCGGGACGGGCCCTGGAGGTCGCGATCCGGGGTCGAATCTGAGGGCGGCGGCCGGGGCGAGTCGCGCGGACCCAGCTCCCGCTCGGTGTCGTCGGCCGCGCGCGCGGGGTACCCTGTCGGAGGAGGATCGCGTGATGAAAGGCTGGTGGATGGCGATGCTGCTGGTGGTGCTGTCGGGCTGTGGTGGGGCTCCGGATCCTGCCGACCTGGTGCTCCTGGGGGGCCGGATCCTGACCATGGACGCGAGCCGTCCGGCGGCAGAGGCGTTGGCGGTGCGCGGTGACCGGATCGTGGCCGTGGGGGACGAGAGGGAGGTGCGCAGGTTCATCGGTCCCTCCACCCACGTCATGGACCTGGACGGGGGCGTGGCCACGCCTGGCCTCATCGAGGGCCACGCCCACTTCCTGGGTGTCGGTTGGGCCGAGGTGCAGCTCGACCTGAGCCGGGCTTCGGACTGGGACGAGATCGTGGCGCAGGTGGCCGCGGCGGTGCGGGAAACTCCGCCGGGGCAGTGGATCGTGGGCCGGGGCTGGCACCAGGAGCGGTGGACGCATCCGCCCGGCGGAGCCGTGGAGGGCCTCCCCACTCACCACAGCCTGAGCGCGACCTCCCCCGACAACCCCGTGCTCCTCGAGCACGCCACCGGGCACGCGGCCATGGTGAACGAGCGCGCGCTGGACCTGCTCGGCATCACCGACGCGACCCCGGACCCGCCCGGTGGCGACATCGTGCGCGACGGGGAAGGCCATGCCACCGGCATCCTCCTGGACCTGGCCGGGGACCGCGCCCAGGCCATGGCCGTGGGCGAACCGGACGACGCCACCGTGAAGCGTCTGGTGGCGCTGGCCGGCCGGCGCTGCGTCTCCAGGGGCATCACCAGCTTCCAGGACGCCGGGTCCAGCTTCCGCGTCGTGGAGGTGCTGCGCAGGCTGGCCGAGGACGGCGAGCTGCCGCTCAGGCTGTGGGTGATGCTGGGCGAGCCGAACGGGGTGCTCGAGCAGCGCCTGCCGGGCTTCGTCGTGCAGCGGGCGGGCCACGGCTTCCTGACCGTGGGCGGGATCAAGCGCTACGCGGACGGCGCCCTGGGCTCCCACACGGCGTGGATGCTGGCGCCCTACGACGACCTTCCGACCAGCTCGGGCCTGCCGGTGGACTCCCCGGAGACCCTGCGCGAGGCCGCGCGGCTGGCCCTCGAGTCCCACCTGCAGCTGTGCGTCCACGCCATCGGCGACCGCGCCAACCGGGAGGTGCTGGACATCTACCAGGAGGCGCTGGCGGGGCGACCGGACGGGGCGGGGCTGCGCTGGAGGATCGAGCACGCTCAGCACCTGGCGCCCGAGGACATGCCGCGGTTCGCCCGCCTCGGTGTGATCGCGGCCATGCAGCCCGTTCACTGCACCTCCGACGGTCCCTGGGTGGAGAAGCGGCTGGGGGTGCGGCGGGCCGGCGAGGAGGGGTACCTCTGGCGCAGCCTGTTGGACAGCGGGGCGGTAATCGCCAGCGGCACCGACGCGCCGGTCGAAGCGGTCGATCCCATCGCCACCTTCTACGCCGCGGTCACCCGGCGCATGGCCGACGGTGAGGCCTTCCATCCCGAGCAGGCCATGACGCGCACCGAAGCGCTGCGTACCATGACCCTGGATGCCGCCTACGCGGCCTTCGAGGAGGACGTCAAGGGCTCCCTCGAGGTGGGCAAGCTGGCCGACATCACCGTCCTCTCCCAGGACATCATGACGGTGCCGGACGAGCAGATCCCGGCCACCCGGGTGCAGGCCACCATCATCGGGGGCGAGGTGCGCTACCGGGCCACGCATTGAGGCACGTCACCACGCCGTGCTCGTGGCTGGCGTAAGCTCGAGAGGAGATGAGCAGCTCGGAGCCTGAACAGGCGGCGGCCGCGGAGAGGCGTGTGTGCGCCGGCTGCGGCGCCACCCTCCAGGTGGAGGCGCGCCATCGCGGTCGGCGCCTGCGCTGCGGCCGCTGCGGCACCGAGTTCGTGGTGCCGGGCGCCAACCCACCCGGGTCACGGTCCCGGCCGTGCCCCGGTTGTGGGACGCCCCTGGCCGTACGACCCGAGCTGGTGGGACGTCGCGTCCGCTGCCAGCGGTGTGGATCGGTGTTCACGTTGGAGGAGGGGGAGGCCCCTCGTGCCGCGCCGCCGGCACCCGTCACACCCCCGGCCCCCGAGGGTCTTGCAGCTGAGGAGGCGGCCTCCACCGGGACGGTGACGTCGACCACCGGGACGTCCACCGAGGGCGCGGCCCAGGGCTCTGCGGGCGTGCCGCCCAGCTACTCCCACACCTGCACGGCATGCGGCGCCCGGTTCCGCGTGCACGCCCGCTACTACGGCAGGACGCTGCGCTGCACGGGCTGCGGCGAGGAGTTCGCCGCCAGCCCGCCGCCTTTCGTGCCCGTGGGGCCCCCGCCCGAAACCGCCGTGCCGCAGTCGGGAGACGCCACGGCGGCGCCTGGCGCGAGGGGTCGGCGATGGCGCCGGGTGGCCACCGCCGCGGCGGTGGTGGTCGCGCTCCTCGGCGGGCTGTGGTGGCTGGGGACCGCCCACCACGGAGGGGTCGGCGGCCGGCTGTTCGCGGCCCCCAGAACGCGGGGCGAGATCGGCCGGCTGCAGGACCCCGGTGGGGGCCCCGTCCTGGTCGGGTTGGACCGCGACGCGGGTGTGGAGCTGTCGGCCGCGCTCGAGGCGGGGGACGAGGGCGGCCTGGCCTCGCTCCGCTCCTCGCAGCACTGCCTGGAGCTGGAGTCGGGCACCAGGGTGCGGGTCCTGGAGGGGGGAGGGCGGTCGGGGCCGACCCGGGTGCGCGTTCTCAGCGGTCCGTGGAGCAGCCGGGTGGTGTGGGCCCCGGCGCGCTCCATCCGGTAGCCGCCTTCGCTCGACACGGCCGACAATCGTCAATCAATTGCAGCAACATTGCGATGGGGAGACGTGCACCGCGTGCCCGATCCTGTGCGTTCATCCCCACCTCTCGCTGTTCCACGGGAATTGGCAGGTGAGTTCTCCACAGCTTTGCCGAGGGCATTCTCCACGGCGTGACACCGCGGATGGACGTGCCTCACTTCAGGGAGGAAGCGTGGATGATCGGACGAGGGATTCGAGCCGAGTTTCAATCCCTCATTATTGTGCTGCACATTGCAGGCAGGCACGGATGTCGGGCACCTTTTGGCGTTGGGAAGGTCAAGGGCGGTGCCAGGCACCCTTTCGGATGAAGCGGCATCCGTTCTATCGAATCAAGACGGGGTGCCTGGCACCGGCTTTGACGTCGCTGCGTGCGTCCGCGCGGTGTGGTCGCCGGTCGTCCTCGCGTCCCGCGTGCGGCGTTGCGGCGCCCGGATCGCCCGACTCCCTCGAACCGCTTCCAGACGTCGGGACGGGCGCTGGTCAGGTGGTCGTCCCGACCGGCTCGGTCTCCTGCTCCTTCTCCTTGTTGCCGGTGGCCTCATCGCCCGGCGCGCCGGGGCCGACGTCGGACAGCCGTCGCGGCCGCATGTCCTCGGCGGTGTAGCCGATGCCCATGGCCTCGTTCTCCAGCCACGAGTGCCGCCCTTCCAGCACGTCCTGGCCGAGGCGGTAGGTGGCGGCATCGTCGTTGTGCCACAGCGCGCGGAAGAGGCCGCGGACCCGGCGCCTGGTGGTGGTGCAGAAGGTGTCGGCCAGGGCGCGGGCGCTGGCGGCCTCGGTGCCGCCGCGGCGCCGCATGGACTCGGCCAGGGACAGGGTGGTGGCCATGGCGAAGAGCTCGCAGGCGATGTCCACGCAGCCGGAACAGGAAGCCCTGCTTGCGCTGGAGTCCGCCCCGGTAGACCACCATGCCGTGGAAGATCTGGCGCGCCAGCTTGCGGCTGGAGCGCTCGCACGAAGCGCATGTGGCCGGCCAGCGGGCCCGAACTCCGCGAAGCGCGGCCAGCGTCCCCAGCTCGAACCACAGCTGCGGGTACCACGCGGCGTAGAAGGCGGCGATGCGGCGGCAGCGCCGCGAGCTGCTGCCGAGCGTGGCCTTCGGGATCGATGAGCGTGCCCGCCACCTCGAGGTGCTTGTCCACCGCCTCGCGGGCCATGAACAGGTGCATGATCTCGCTCGAGCCCTCGAAGATCCGGTTGATCCGGGAGTCGCGCATCATGCGCTCGACCGGGATGGGCGCCTCGCCGCGCGCCGCCAGGGAGTCCTCGGTCTCGTAGCCCCGGCCGCCGCGGATCTGCATGGTCTCGTCGACGATCTCGCCAGGCTGCTGGACGGTGTTCCACTCCTTGGCGGCCGCCGCCTCGAGGCGGATGTCGTGCGGCCGCGAGTCGGCCAGCCGGCCGCCGAGAGTCGGTGACCGCACGTCCATGGCGAAGGTGGTGGCGGCGATGTCGGCGATCTGGTGGGCGATCGCCTCGTGCTTGCCGATGGGCTTGCCCCACTGCTCGCGCACCGTGGACCACTTGCGCACCGATCTCCAGGCAGGCCTTGGCGCTGCCCACCGTGCCGGCGGGGATGGTGAGGCGGCCGGTGTTGAGGGTGACCAGGGCGATCTTCAGGCCCTTGCCCTCCTCGCCGATCAGGTTCTCCCCCGGCACCCGCACGTCGCGGAAGCTGAGGACGCCGTTGGCGAGCGCCTTCAGCCCCATGAACCGGCAGCGGTGCTCGACCTTGACGCCGGGCCAGCGGTCTCGACCACGAAAGCCGAGATCTTGTGGGTGTCGGGGTTGCGGGCCATGACCACCAGCAGCTCGGCGATGGTGCCGTTGGTGCACCACAGCTTCTCGCCGTTGAGGATGTAGCCTTCGCCGTCGTCGGTGGGCTCGGCGGTGGTGGCCAGGCGAGCCGGGTCGGAGCCCACGTCGGGCTCGGTGAGGGCGAAAGCCGAGATCTCGCCGGCGGCGCAGCGCGGCAAGAACTTCTTCTTCTGCTCCTCGGTGCCGAAGAGCTTCAGCGGCTGGGGCACGCCGATCGACTGGTGGGCGGAGAGCAGGGCCGAGACGTTGCCGTCGAGGCTGCCGAGCAGCTGCATGACCCTGGCGTACTCGCTCTGGGTGAACCCCAGGCCGCCGTACTCCTTGGGGATCTTCATGCCGAACATCCCGAGCTCGGCGAGGCCCCGCACCACGTTCGGCGGGTACTCGCCCGTGCGGTCGATGGCCACCGAGTCGACCTCGTCCGCGAAGAACCGCTTCACCTTGTCGAAGATCTCCTGAAACTCGGGTCGCGCGAGGTCCGGCTCGGGGAAGGGGTGGATCAGGTCCACCCGCAGCTTCCCCATGAAGAGCTCCTGGACGAAGCTGGGCTTGTCCCACACCTTCTGCCGTGACTCCTCGGCCAGCTCCATGGACTTGCGTTCGGCTTCCGACTGCTGGGCCGCCATGGTGGCGCCTCCTTGTCTCATGTCGTCGTCTCATCGGGGAGCGCGGCGCGCGCTCCCGGGAGGGTGAGTGCATGTCGTTGATCCCTCCCTACTTGGTTCGAACGAGCGCTCGGAGAGGACCATTCCGCGGGCGCTTCCCCGGGGAGCCGGATCCGGCCCCAACATGGGCTCGGGTTCGCTCCGGGATGGGCGCTCGCGGCGTCGGCTCTGACCGTCGAGGAGCCGATGGGGACGGGGGCAACTCGCAGGCGTGCGTGTGCTGTCGGGGCGGTGGCAGCAACGTGCGGCAGCGAGCACCGACCGCGAACAGGAACGCAGAGGCCGGGAGCCTTCCACTTGCCCGAGAACAGAACGCAGAGACGCAAAGACGCAGAGCCGCAGAGCCCCCACCCAACCTGGGAAGAGAGGGAACGCAGAGGCGGAGAGGCGGCAAGCCACCCGCACGCCCGAACCAGCGGCGCCGGCGATCGGCGATGATCCGCTCGTGCGGGACAGGAGCCTTCGAGAGAACAGCGCGTCCCGGCCCCTCGGCCCTTCGGGTCGGCCCGAGCGATCGCGAAGTGCCCTTGCCGGCTTCCGGTAGGCCAAAGCGGGAGCCAGGCACGCTTTCGAATGGGGCGATCCGCGTCCTGTCGAAGCAAGACGGCGTGGCTGGGCACCCACTCTGGTGCTCCCGGAGGCTCCGGCCCCCGTACTGCCTGGGAACGCGGGTGCTGCCCGCTCTGCTCTGGCGGCGGGACCTCGGGGCGGTCCGGGCTAGGCGTCTTCCTGAGAGGGGTCCGGGTCGATCAGCTCGGCCGCCTGCAGGGCTCGCGGGCTCCGCTCCACCGGGCTGAGCTGGGAGGGCTCCTTGGCGCCGCCGAGGCCGAGCTCCGAGAAGCGGCGGGCGCTCACGAGGACCCTGCTCTCCAGGGACCCGATGGCCTTGTTGTAGCTGTCGACGGCGAGGTCGAGGCGGCGTCCCAGGTCCTGGAAGTGGCCTCCCAGCGTGCTCAGACGGTCGTAGAGCTCGCGCCCGAGGTCGCTGATCCGCTGGGCGTTCTCCGCCAGGACCTCCTGCTGCCAGCCGTAGTGGACGGCTCGCAGGAGCGAGATGAGGGTCGTGGGAGTCGCCAGGATGACGCGCTGCTCCACGCCGCGCTCGATGAGGGAGGGATCCTGCTCCAGGGCGGCGTAGAAGACGCTCTCCGAGGGCAGGAACATGACCACGAACTCGGGGGAGCTCTCGAACTGGTCCCAGTAAGCGCGCTTGCTCAGGGCGACGATGTGGTCCCGCACCTGCTTGGCATGGCGGGCCAGGTGGAGGTCGCGCACCGCGTCGTCCTCCGCCTCGAGCGCCTCCAGGTAGGCCTCCAGGGGCGCCTTGGCGTCCACCACGACGATCTTGCCGCCGGGCAGGTGGACCACCAGGTCGGGCCGCTTCACCCCGCTGGAGTCGGCCACGGTGGCCTGGGACGTGAAGTCACAGTGGTCGAGCATGCCCGCCATCTCCACCACCCGCCGGAGCTGGATCTCTCCCCACTGGCCGCGCACACTGGGCTTGCGCAGGGCCCGCACAAGGTTGGCGGTCTCGGCGCGCAGCTGATGCTGATCCTGGGCGAAGGCGCGCAGGCGCTCGCCGAGGCTGCCGTAGTCCTGGGCGCGCTTCTTCTCGATCTCCTCGATCTGCTTGCGGACGGCGTCCAGGGACGTGGTCAAGGGTTCGACCAGGGTCTTGACCGCCTGCTCCCGCTTCTCCAGGTCGCCCCGGGCCTCCGCCTGCTGCCGGGCCAGCGTCTCCCGCGCCAGGTCCAGGAAGGAGGTCCGGTTGCTGGCAAGTGCGTCCTGGGAGAGGGCCTTGAAGCTGTCGCGCATCTGTCGCTGCGCCTCCTCCAGGAGACGCTGCCGCTCCTTGTTGCTTCGCTGCTCCGCCTCAAGCTCCGCGGCCAGTCGGGCCAGCTCCACCTGCAGACGAGCCGTTCTGGTGCGGGCCACCAGAGCCATGACCAGCGCCCCCACGAGGGCACCGGCCATGAACGCCACCGCAAGCCCGAGTCCTTCCAACCCGTGTCTCCTCTCGCCTCGGGGCCAGCCTAGCGCCGCAGTTCCCGCCCGACAAGGTTCATCGGGGTCGGAAGCGATCCCGGGAGTTCTCGAGACGATGATCTCTCCAGGGGCGGTGCGAGGTAGGCGTCGAGCTTGGGATCGCCAGAGACGGTGCCAGGCACCCCGTCGACGCACGTTGCGATGTCAAAGCCGGTGCCAGGCACCCCGTCTTGATTCGACAGTACGCACATCGCTTCATCCGAAAGGGTGCCTGGCACCGGCCCCGACGTCGCGAGTGCACTCGGTCACACCTGGGGTCGGTGTGGTGCCCAGCCGGGCTGGCGGCCCAGGAACAAGTCTGGTAGGCTTCGTGTTGAGATAAAGAATCTTTTCTGGAGTTCTGGCCGACCGGCCGAAAGGAGAGACCCCATGAGACGGACGTTGATGACAAGCGGCGCCCTGGCCCTCGCGCTGGGCGTGGCGGGGATGGTGATGGCCTGCGACTCCGAGCAGGCGAAGCAGGCTGCCGCCGAGGCAGCGAGCAGCCCACAGACCATGGCGGAGACGGTGTACGCGAAGACCCTGGCCGCCACCGGCTGCGAGAAGGCGGCGCGCGAGGCCGCGTACGACGCGGTGCTGAGCGCCACGAGCTGCGCCAAGACCGCAGCGACGGCGGCCCAGCAGGCGGGGATGACGCGTGCAGGGGACGAAACGGGCCGGCGGTGCACCCTGTCCGACGATGCGGCGCAGGCTGCCATGAAGAGCTCGACGACCTGCCGCTACGAGGCCAAGAAGGCCGCCATGAAGACCTCCACGACCTGCCCCTACGATGGGAAGAAAGCCGCCGTGGCCGCTGCCGGTAAGGCTTCCTGCCCCTATGAGGCCGGCGAGGACCGTGCCGAAGGCGTGGAGAGCCGGGTCGAGCACGATGCCGTGAAGACGGCCAGCGACGACAGCGTGGTCAGGGTCGGCGCATCCTGCCCCGTGAGCCACTCCAAGACCGGGGAGCAGGCCGCCGTGAAGGCCGGCAGCTGCGCGAAGAGCGCGGGCGAGAGCGCCGCCGAAACCCTGGCCGTGGAGACCTATGCCAAGACCAAGGGCGAGACCGGCTGCGCCAAGACGGCGCGCACGGCGGCCTACGAGGCGGTTCTGGCCTCCACCGGGTGCTGCAAGACGGCAGAGCGTGCCGCTCGCCTGGCGGCGGCCAAGGCCGCCTACGACGAGACCCTGAAGGCGACGGGCTGCGCCGAGACCGCACAGAAGGAGTACGACAGGGTCGCCACCGGAAGCGAGCCGGTGCAGGTCGCGGAAGCGGGGGTCGCCCAGTAGGGCACGAACGCCTGCCGGAGGTGACATCCCCTCACAGTGACAGGGCGCGTCCTCCGCGCTAGACTGAGCCGGCCTCGTGGTCGTGGGAAGACGGTGCGAGACCGTCGCGGACCCGCCGCTGTGACCGGGGACGAAGGCCGGAGACGCCACTGTCATCTCCGATGATGGGAAGGCCCGGCAGGTAGGGTGATCCGGAAGCCAGAAGACCCGGCCGTGGGGCGTGGCCAGCCTGCGGGGTTCGGGCGTTCAACCACACCCGGTGATGGAAAACGGCATCCCGGACGCGGTCGCGTCCGGGATTTTTTTGCTGCAGGCGCGGTGGGAGGTCGGTCGTGGGGATGGTTGCCTTGAGGAGCCGGTGCGGCGTGGCCCACCTGCTGTGGTGGGGGGCGGCGATCGCCCTGGCGACCCTCGTCGTGCTGCCGGCGTGCCGGCGACCATGGGGCGACCACCCGGCGCGGGCGTCCGCTCCGGCGGTCCCGCGGCGCGTCGTGTCCCTCGCTCCCTCGGTCACCGAGACCCTGTTCGCCCTCGACCTCGGCGACCGGGTGGTCGGCGTGACCCGGTTCTGCACCTCGCCGCCCGCGGCCCGGACCCTGCCCAAGGTGGGGGGCTACCTGGACGTGAACTACGAGGAGATCCTCGCCCTGCGCCCGGACCTGGTGGTGGGCATCGCCGACAATGCGGCCGCGTGCGCCCGCCTGGAGCGCCTCGGGTTGGCCACCCTGACCGTGGACCAGACCACGCTGGACCGGATCGTGGGCTCGGTGGTCCGGATCGCATCCGCGTGTGGGGTCAGGCAGCGCGGGGAGGCCCTGGCGAGGACGATCCGGTCCCGCATCGAGGAGATCGGGCGGCGCACCGCCGGCCTCAAACGGCCGCGCGCGCTGGTGGTGGTGGACCGGAGGGTGGGGGAGGGTGGCATCACGCAGCTCTGGGCCGCCGGACCGACCACCTTCTACGAGGAGGTCCTGGAGCTGGCCGGAGGACGCAACGCCCTGGACCGGTCCGCCGTCGCCTACCCGGAGCTGTCGGCCGAGGGCCTGCTCGCCACCGATCCCGACGTGATCCTGGACCTGGTGCCCGATCTCGCCGCCCGGGGCGTGGACCGTGCAACGGCCCTGGCCGACTGGCGGTCCCTGGACATCCTGAGGGCGGTCCGTGACGGGCGGGTCCGTCTCCTGGAGCAGGAGCTGGTCGCGGTGCCGGGGCCCAGGATCGCAGACATGGTGGGCCTCTTCGCCCGCGCCCTGCACCCCGACCTCGTGCGGAGCGGCGATGGCTGAACCGATCCTGGAGGTCCGGGAGCTGACGGTGACGGGGGGGGTGGCACGGATCCTCGATCGCGTGTCCTTCACCGTCGCCGAGGGTGAGCTCCTGGCCGTGGTCGGGGCCAACGGCGCCGGCAAGTCGACGCTCCTGCGCGCCGTGGACGGCATCATCGCCCCCGCCGGTGGGATGGTGCTGGTGGCGGGCCGCCCGGTGACCGACTATCCGCGGCGGGACCTGGCGCGGCTGGTGAGCTACGTCCCGCAGGCGGCGCCGCCGTCCCCGGACTTTTCGGTGCGCACCTACCTGGAGATGGCCCGCTACCCCCACGTCGGCTCCTGGAGCTCGCTGCGCGCCGCGGACGTGGCGGCGGTGCACGCTGCCCTGGACCTGACCGAGACCGCACCCCTGGCGGAGCGCTTCCTGGGCTCACTCTCCGGCGGTGAGCGGCAGCGCGTGCAGATCGCGGCCGCCCTCGCCCAGGGTGCGTCGGTCCTGCTGCTGGACGAGCCCACGACGTTCCTCGACTACCGTCACCAGACGAGGATCGTGGAGCTTCTCCAACGGCTGCACCGGGAGCGCGGTCTGACCATCATCGCCGCCACCCATGATCTCAACCACACGGTGGCGATCTCGGACCGCGTGCTGGCGCTGCGCGAGGGGCGGGTGGTCCTGCACGACGCAACCGCGGCCATCTTCGACGGCGGGCGCCTGGAGGAGGTGTACGGCACCGCTTTCCGGCTGGTGGCGACGGGGGGCGGCCATCCGCTGGTCGTGCCGCGGCGGAGCGATCCCCCTCCCCGCCCCCGCCCGCGTCCGGGGCTGGCTCGGGACGACCCAGCGGATGCGGGTGCGGGCGGGGATCGCGGCAGATGAGCGGGCGGGGGCGGCTGCTGACCCTGGTGGCGGCGTCGCTGGTCGTGCTCGCCGTTGCCCCGTTCGTGGGCATCGAGCGGGTGGGCCTGGACGTCCTGCTCCGACCCTGGGGCAGTGACCCCGCCGCGGTGATCTTCTGGCAGCTCAGGCTGCCGCGCCTGGCCGCCGCCCTGCTGGCGGGCGCCGGCCTCGCCGTGGGCGGCGCCGCCTTCCAGGCCCTCTTCCGCAACCCCCTCGCCACCCCCTTCACGCTCGGCGTGGCCAGCGGCGCCGCCTTCGGCGTCGCCCTGGTGGGGCAGATCGGGGCCGGCCTCGCCGTGGCCGGGCTCGGCACGGACTCGGTGGCCGCCCTGGCGGGCGCCCTCCTGGCGGTGACCGTGGTGTGGAGCCTGACCCGCCTGCGGCCGGCGTTCTCCAGCACCGTGCTGCTCCTGGCGGGAGTGGCCATGAGCTTCTTCTTCTCGTCCTTGATCCTGTTCCTCCAGTACCGCGCGTCCCCCGGCGACTCCTACCGCATCGTGCGCTGGCTGATGGGCGGCCTGGCCGGTGTGGACTGGACGGACCTGCTGCGTATGCTCCCCTTCGTGCTGGTGGGCGTGGGGGTGCTGGGCCGCGGCGCCCGCGAGCTGCGACCTCCTGTCCCTGGGGGGCGACCTGGCCGCCAGCCGGGGCGTGGACGTGGTCCGCGTCCGGCGGGACGTCTTCCTCGCCACCTCGGTGATGGTGGGCGGCGTGGTGGCCACCTGCGGCCCGGTGGGCTTCGTGGGCATGATGTCGCCCCACATCTGCCGGCTCCTGGTGGGCGCCGAGCACCGGCGCCTGCTGCCCGCCTCGTGCCTCTTCGGCGGCGCCTTCCTGGCCCTCTGCGACGCCCTGGCCCGGACCATCCTCGCTCCCGCGGAGCTGCCCGTGGGGGTGATCACCGCCTTCCTCGGCGGCCCCTTCTTCCTCTGGCTGCTCCTGCGCCAGGCGGCCGCCCAGCGCGTGGGCTGACAGCGGCCATGGCGGCGGTGGCCGACCTGGCGGCAACCCGACCCGGAGCCAGCCCCTTGACCGTCGCGAGCTTCTCCACGGCGGCCGGCACGGCGGATGAGGCCTTCGGCTGGCTGCAGTGCGCGGTCGCCGTCGCTGCCGCCGGCCGCCGCCGCCCCAGCTCTCGCTGATCGCTGATCCCGCCTCCGAGACGGCATCCCCCGCGGGCGGGGATGCTGCTCTGCCGCGGCGAGTCACTCAGATCGCCTTGACGGGGTTGCCGTGGCGGGGAGTATGATGATCGGCCGGAGAGCCAGCCAGAGGACGACCAGTGGGTACGAAAGGGAAGAATCGGTCCGGCTCGACCGAGGTGGTGCCGGGCCAGTTGCGCGTTTCCCCGCCGACGGCGGCCCGAGACACGGGCCGGGAGGCCGGTGTGCGCTCCGCACCCGACGACGAGAGCTTCCGCAGAGCGGTGGAGAGCTTCCTGGACGCGTTCGCCATCTACGCGCCGGTGCGGGACCCGGAGGGCGGTATCGTCGACTTCCGGGTGGAGTACGCCAACCAGGCCGCCTGCGAGCTCACCGGGCGCGAGCGCGCGGACTACGTCGGCCGCACGGTGTTGGAGCTGTATCCGGGCCTCGAAGGGACGGAGTGCTTCGAATGGTACGTGGACGCGGTCGAGAACGGCTGTTCGACGACCCGGGAGGGGGTCGCCTTCGACACCACCGCCCACGGCCGAGAGGGGGGCCGCTACTTCGATCTCCGGGTGGCGCCCCTGGGTGACGGGTGCACGGCCTCCTGGCGGGACGTCACCGAGCGCAAGTGCGCCGAGCTGGCGCTCCTGCGCGACAAGGAGCTCACCGGCGCCCTCAACCGCATCAACCAGGCCTTGCACTCATCACTCGACATGGACGAGGTGATCCGCCGGGTTGTCGCGGAGGGGGCGGCTGCCCTCGGCAGCGAGACGGCTGCGATCACCCTGCGCGACGACGATGGTTTCGTGGTCGAGCACGTGCACGGCATGGCGTCCGAGTTGCGGGGCTTACGGCTGAAGGACGGTGAGCAACCGCACGCGCTGCTGGCCCTGTCCTCGCGGCAGCCCGTGGCGGTGGTCGACGCTCTCAACGACGAGCGCGTCGACCGCGAGCACCTGGCCCAGTACAACATCCGCTCCGTCCTGGTGGCGCCCCTGATCCTCCGCGATCGGCCCTTCGGTGCGATCTTCTTCAACTACCATGCCGGCCCGCACGCCTTCACCGACTCCGAGGTGAGCTTTGCGCGGCAGCTCGCGGCCACGGCTTCCATCGCGCTCGAGAACGCGCGCCTATTTGAGGAGCAGGAGCGCAGCGAGCAGGATCTGCGGGCGGCCAAGGAGGAGCTGGAGCAGAAGGTCGCCGAGAGGACCGCCGAGCTGGCGCGGCAAGCCGGACAGCTGCGCGCCCTCGCCTCGGAGCTGACCCTGGCCGAGCAGCGGGAGCGCCGGCGCCTGGCCGAGGTGCTGCACGACGACCTGCAGCAGCTCCTGGCGGGCGCCAAGTTCCACCTCCACGGCCTCAGACACACCAGGGACGAGACGGTGAAGGGCATCGGCGCGGACGTGGAGGGCCTGCTGGACGATGCGCTGGAGCGCTGCCGGACCCTCACCTGGGAGCTGAGCCCGCCGATCCTCCACCAGGCGGGGCTGGTGGCCGCCCTGGAGTGGCTGGTCACCTGGAAGCATGACAAGCACGGTCTGAGGGTGGACCTGGAGGCGGCCCCCGAGGCGGCCCCCGAGTCCGAGGACGTGACGGTCCTGCTCTTCCAGGCGGCTCGGGAGCTGCTCTTCAACGTGGTCGAGCACGCAGGGGTCATGGAAGCGCGGGTGCGCCTGAGAAGGCTGAACGACCACGTGGAGCTGGAGGTCTCGGACCAGGGCGCGGGCTTCGATCCCGCCGGGATAGTCGATCGCGAGGGCCCACCGGCCGGCTTCGGCCTCCTCAGCATCCGCGAGCGCCTGGTCCTGCTGGGAGGACAGCTCGCCATCGACAGCGCGCCGGGGCGGGGGAGCCGCATCACCCTGCTGGCGCCCGTGGCGACCCGGAAGGGCCCGGGCCGAGCGGGCTGACCCGTTGGAGCGGCGGCGGGACCTCAATGGTCTCCGAGCCGGGCGCCGGGGCGGCAGGAGGGAAATCCCACGCGAGGATGAGCTGGACTTCGGCGTGCCGGGGTCGTGGTGAACGCCAGGGCCGACGGCGCTGCCGGAGAGGAGAGCCGCCGCGTGTTCGCCCCTCAGGGCCCGGGAAGCGCGCGTCCTCTGAACAAGCTGAGGATCTGCTCGGCGGCGAGGGCCGGGGTGAGACGGCCGTCGACGACCTCCTCCTCGATGGCGGGGAGGGCGGCGGCCACCCCGGCGTGCTCGCGCAGGGCGTGCTCGAGTCCCTCCTGCACCAGCGCCCACATCCAGTCCAGGCGCTGGCGGAGGCGTTTCTCGGCGAGGGCCCCGGAGGCGGAGAGGGTCTGGTGGTGCTCCTCGATGGCCTGCCAGATCTCATCGAGGCCGCCCCCTGTGAGGGCACTGGATGCGACCACCCGGGGCGCCCACGCCTCGTTGGGGTCGGCGGGTCTGAGGATGCGCAGGGCGGCCTCGAGCTCTGCGCGGGCGCGTTGGGCGGGCGCCAGATTGTCGCCGTCGGCCTTGTTGACCGCCACCACGTCGGCGAGCTCGAGGACGCCCCGCTTGATGCCCTGGAGCTCATCGCCGCCGCCGGCCAGGGTCAGGAGCAGGAAGAAGTCCACCATCTCGGCGACCACCGACTCGGCCTGACCGACCCCCACCGTCTCCACGATGACGAGGTCGAAGCCCGCGGCTTCCACCACCAGCATGCTCTCCCGGGTCTTGCGGGCTACCCCTCCGAGGGTGCCGCCGGTGGGGGAGGGTCGGATGAAGGCGCGCTCCGCCGCCGCCAGCCGCTCCATGCGGGTCTTGTCCCCGAGGATGCTCCCCCCCGACACCGACGAGCTGGGGTCCACGGCCAGCACCGCCACGCGGTGGCCCTCCTCCACCCGCCGGCAGCCGAAGGCCTCGATGAAGGTGCTCTTGCCGGCGCCGGGCAGGCCGGAGATGCCGATGCGATGGCTGCCCCCGGTCTGCGGGAGCAGCCTTCGCAGCAGCTCCTGGGCCTGGCGACGGTGGTCGGGGTGATCGGACTCCACGAGGGTGATGGCCCGGCCGAGGATCGCGCGGTCGCGGGCCCGGATCCCCTCGAGGTAGTCGTCGACGCTCGGTCGGGGCGTCACGTCAGTCCCCCGCGCCGTCCTCGGCGAGGTCGTGACCCAGGCGGCGGCCCAGCTCCTCGAGGAGGGTGATCGCCGCCTCGATGATCACCGTGCCGGGGCCGAAGATGGCGGTCGCGCCGGCCTCCTCGAGGGCCTGGTGATCGTCCGGAGGGATGACCCCACCGACCACGATCACGATGTCGCCGCGACCGTGGCGCTCAAGGGCCCGTGCGAGGGCGGGCACCAGGGTCAGGTGGCCAGCCGCCAGCGAGGACACTCCCACCACGTGGACGTCGTTCTCCACCGCCTGGCGGGCCACCTCCTCCGGGGTGGTGAACATGGGGCCGATGTCCACATCGAACCCGAGGTCGGCAAAGGCGGTGGCCACGACCTTCTGGCCCCGGTCGTGGCCGTCCTGCCCGAGCTTGGCGATGAGGATGCGCGGCCGCCGCCCCTCGGCCCGGGCGAAGGCTTCGGTCATGCGGCGGGCCCTGTCGACGTCGTTCACGTGCTCCCCCAGCTCGGCGGCATAGACTCCGGTCAGGGTATGGGTGGTCGCCCGGTGACGGCCGAACACCCGCTCCAGAGCGTACGACATCTCGCCCACGGTCGCTTTGGCCCGCGCAGCGGCCACCGACAGGTCCAGGAGGTTCCCCTCCCCGGTGTCGGCGCAGCGGGTGAGGGCATCCAGCGCGCGCCGGAGGTCGCCCTCGTCGCGCTCGCCCCGGAGCTGCTCGAGCCGCCCGAGCTGCGCCGCCAGGACGGCGCTGTTGTCCACCTTGAGGATCTTCAGGGGCCGCTCCTCGGTGGGCCGGTAGCGGTTGACGCCGACGATGGTCTGGCGCCCGGAGTCGATGCGGGCCTGCGCCCGGGCCGCCGCCTCCTCGATGCGCAGCTTGGGCAGACCGCCGGCGATGGCCCGGGCCATGCCCCCCAGCTCCTCCACCTCGCGGATGTGGGTCCAGGCGCGGTGGGCCAGGTCGTGGGTGAGGCGCTCTATGGCCCAGGAGCCGCCCCAGGGGTCGGCGGTCCGGCACAGGCCCGCCTCCTCCTGGAGCTGGAGCTGGGTGTTGCGGGCGATCCGCGCCGAGAAGTCCGAGGGCAAGGCCAGGGCCTCGTCCAGGGAGTTGGTGTGCAGGGACTGGGTGCCACCGGACGCGGCGGCGAGAGCCTCTACCGCGGTGCGCACGATGTTGTTGAAGGGGTCCTGGGCGGTGAGGCTCCAGCCCGAGGTCTGGCAGTGCGTGCGCAGCGCCAGAGAACGCGGGTCCGAGGCGCCGAAGGAGCGCACGATCTCGGCCCACAGCAGGCGCGCCGCCCGCAGCTTGGCCACCTCAAGCAGGAAGCTCATGCCCACCGCGAAGAAGAACGAGACGCGGGGCGCGAAGCCGTCGATGTCGAGGCCGGCGCCCACGCCGGTGCGCAGGTACTCGATGCCGTCGGCCAGGGTGTAGCCGAGCTCCAGGTCGAGGGTCGCTCCCGCCTCCTGCATGTGATAGCCGGAGACCGAGATGGAGTTGAAGCGCGGCATGTGCCGGGTGGTGTAGCGGAAGATGTCGGCCACGATGCCCAGAGAGGGCTCCGGCGGGTAGATGTAGGTGTTGCGGACCGCGAACTCCTTGAGGATGTCGTTCTGAATGGTGCCGGTGAGCGCCTCCGGCGCCACGCCCTGCTCCTCGGCGGCGACGATGTAGAGCGCCATCACGGGCAGGACGGCGCCGTTCATGGTCATGGACACGGACACCCGATCCAGGGGGATGCCGTCCAGCAGGATCCGCATGTCGAGGATGGAGTCCACGGCCACTCCCGCCATGCCCACGTCGCCCCGCGCCCGCTCGTCGTCGGAGTCGTAACCGCGGTGTGTGGGCAGGTCGAAGGCGATGGACAGACCCCTCTGACCCGCGGCCAGGTTGCGGCGGTAGAAGGCGTTGGACTCCTCGGCCGTGGAGAAGCCCGAGTACTGGCGGACGGTCCACGGGCGGGCCACGTACATGGTGGGGTAGGGGCCGCGCACATAGGGGGGGATGCCGGGCAACGAGCCCAGGTGCTCCACCGGCTCCAGGTCCGCAGGGGCGTAGCGTGGGGGCACCGGGATCCCCTCCGGCGTCGCCCACGTCCCGCCGTCGGGCGCGGGCGGGACCGAGAAGGGGGGCTCGTCCGCCGTCAGGGGGATCGCGGAGAAGTCGGGGATCCGTGCCCGGCTCATCGCGGCACCCCCGCCACCTCCAGGAGCTCACCCAGGAGCGCGACCAGGTCGCCTTCCTCTGAGAGCACGGCGTCCACCCCGGCGTGGCGCCAGTCCTGCGGCAGCTCGGCGGGCCCGGCCGCGACCAGCACTCGGTCGGCGCCCTTCTCCTTGAGCGCCCGCGCCAGGGCCGGCACGACCTCGGCCTGACGTTTCCGTGCCGTGCAGATGACGGCAATCGGGGCGCCGCTGGCGGCAAACGCGTCCACGGTCTGGTCCACCGTGGGGTCGTCGTGCCGGGAGGACGCCTCGATGCCGCCCGCGGCCAGAAGGTTGGCGGCGAGGGTGGCGGCTCGGCGGTGCTCGGCCGGTGGGCCCATGGCCGCCAGGAAGGCTCGGGGGCGGTGGCCGTGATGGTGGTTGAACCCGTCGGCGGCGTCGCGGAGCGCCTCGAAGGGCTCGGCGTCCCGGCCCTGGCGGAGGGGCTCGACGTGTGCGCGGGGTCGATCGTCCCCCAGGGCCATGGTCACCTCCGCCAGTGTCGCACCGGCCCGGAACGCCTCGATGGCGGCGGCGGTGACCGAGCCGTCGCCGGGCATGGCCGCGGCCTCGGCGAGGCGCTCCAGCTCCGCGACCGGTCCGCTCCCGCCGGGCGGGCGCGCGGCGCGGGTCGTGGGCCGCGCCTCCGGCGCTGCCCGGGGCGGGGGCTCCTCACCCAGGTCGGGGAAGGAGCTCACGCCGGTGATGGGCGCGCGCCCGTGGGCGACGGCGTCGCGGCGTCGCGCCGCCGCCGCCTCCACCTCGGAGTGGACGGCGCCGTCCACGAGGGCCCGGGCCATGCCCCCGGCCTCCTCCAGGCGCTGGAAGCGGGTCCAGGCGGCGCGGGCGAGCTCGTCCGTGAGCCGCTCGAGGTAGAAGCTGCCGGCCGCGGGATCGGCCACCCGGTCCAGGCCGGCCTCCTCGCGCAGGATGGCGTGGGTGAGGGCCGCCAGGCGCACCGCCTCGTCGGAGGGCGAGCCGCAGGCGGCGTCGAAGGGCAGGATGGTGACGAGGTCGGCACCGCCGGTCACCGCCGCGAACGCGCCGACGGTGGCGCGCAGGACGTTGCTCCACCGGTCTCGCAGGGTCAGGACCCGGCGCGAGGTGACGGCGTGGAGCACCATGCCGGGCGTCTCCTGGGCGGCGCCGCACGCCTCCACCACCCGACTCCACAGGCGACGGGCGGCGCGCAGCTTGGCCTGCCCCTCGAAGAGGTCGCGTCCCACCGCGACCACGAAGGTGAGCTGTCGGCAGGCGGCGGCCGTACCGAGGCCGGCTGCTGTCAGGGCGCGCAGGTACTCGACCCCGGTGGCCAGCAGGTAGGCGAGCTCCTGTGCCGCGGTGGCCCCGGCGGCGGCGTAGGGCAGGGTGGAGACCGCGATGGTGCGCAGGTCGGGCGCGCTGCGGCCCGCGAAGCGCGCCAGGTCCGCGAGCAACGCGAGGGAGCGGTCGAGGGTGAAGGGCAGGGCGCCATCGGCGGCCAGCGCTCCCAGGGGGTCGTGGTGGATCGCCACCAGGGGCCGCCACGGCGCCTCCGGCGAGCTCGCCGAGGCGAAGGCCGCCGCGAGAGGAAGTGCCGCACCGCCGCCGTCCAGGATCAGGCGGACGCCGGGATCGGGAAGGGCCTCGACGAGGTGTGCGGCGGCTCCGGTGTCGTCCAGGAGCAGCCCGCCCGGGGGAGCGGTCCGGTCGCCGCTGCGAAGGGTCCGGTCGAGGCCCGCCCACACCACCTCGATCCCGAGCCTCCCGGCGTCGGCGATGCGACGGCCGACAACCGCCGGGTCGGCGTCCTGGAGGAGCTGGCAGGCCTGCCATCCCTCTCCGGGAAGCGTGGGCTCGAGGGCCCTGTCGGGGCGATCGGCCTCGCAGTACAGGGGCTCGACCAGGAGACCGCCGGGGGTCGTGGAGCGCAACGACTCCAGCGGGCGACCGCCCAGGGACGCCTCGGCGGCCTGTCGCCACCGCTCGAGCTCCGGCGGTGGGAAGTGCCGGGCGATGGCGAGGTCGCGATCCAGGGTCCGATGGCTGCCCATGGCCGGCATCCTACCGTGAACCGGGCTCGGCCGTCGCCTGGGGTCGGGTCCGGGCCGGGCGCGCTACCATCGTCTGTCGTGGACGAGCCATGAACGGATGGACGCTTCTCGGCATCGCGATCGGGCTGGCCATGGACGCCTTCGCCGCCGCCACCGCGATCAGCGTCGGGCTGGGTCGGCCCGACGCCCGCCAGACCTTCCGTCTGTCGTGGCACTTCGGGCTGTTCCAGGCCCTGATGCCGGTCATCGGCTGGCTGGCAGGGCAGACCGTCGTTCGCAGGGTCCAGGCCTGGGACCACTGGGTGGCCTTCGGGCTCCTGGTCTTCGTGGGCGGCCGGATGCTCCTGGCCAGCCGCCGCAGCAAGGAGGAGCGCGGGCTCCGGTCCGATCCGACCCGGGGCTGGTCGCTGGTCATGCTGTCGGTGGCCACCAGCATCGACGCCTTGGCCGTGGGCATGAGCTTCGCGGCTCTCGGGGTCCGGATCTGGAGCGCCGCCGTCGTCATCGGCGCGGTTGCCGCGGCGCTGTCCCTGCTGGGCGTGGCCATCGGCCGCCGGCTCGGGTCTCGCGTCGGCCGCTGGGCGGGGGTGGCGGGCGGCCTGGTCCTCATCCTCATCGGCTGCCGCATTCTCTGGGGCCACCTGCTCGCGGGCCCGTGACCGGCCGAGACGGGGCCGCGGTGCGGAGCGCTGCCCCCGCGCCGGCGCCGGGAAGTCGGTGCTACTGCGGCTTCTCCGCGGGCCACAGGTCCATGGCGGTCATGCCCTCGAGCTCCTGGGCCGGCACCAGGACGTTGGTGGGCCCCTCGGCGTAGGGGGCGATCTGGGTGGCGTCCCAGTGGAAGAGGAGCCCTTCCGGGGTGGCCCCGAAGTTGTCGGTGAGGGCGAAGGTGTCGTCGGGGAAGGTGAAGCCCGCGGCCGCGAGGTCCTCTCCCGGCTGCAGCCCTCGCTGGGTCCGGAACGCTTTCTCCGCGAGCTGATCGAGGCGCTGGGTGTCCGTCACCACGTCGGCGGGCGCTAGCAGCTCGCCCGAGGACACCGCAAAGGAGGCCAGGCGTCGCCGGGAGTTCGGGTGGGCGCCGCCGCTGTCCTCCTGGATCCGGCAGTCGATGGTGGTCACCACCGGGGTGTTGTAGGGCACCGTGCAGGCCGCGTCCAGCGACCAGCGCTGCACGGAGCCCGGGTTGTCGGCGATGAAGGCGCGGTAGGTGGCGAGCCAGGCGTCGGCCAGGGCCGGGAGATCGGTGGGCGCACGTTGGCCCTCGGGCAGGCGTGCACGCATCCAGGACACGAGCTGGTGGCGGGCGAGGAGGTCCACGGACTCGCACACGGCGTCGGTGCCGCCGCTCACCGCCTGCTGGTAGCGGATCGAGATCTGCGCGCAGTGCCCCTCCGGCTGGCTGCAGTCGCCGGCCGAGGACTCGGTCTTCTGCTCGGTGTACTGCACCGGGGTCGGTCCCTCGGCCTTCGTGGTCGTCGTCGGGGGCACCCCTCCACAGGCGCCGAGGAGTCCGGTCAGCAGAATGACGGGCAGGGTCGAGGCGTGGCTGGGCATGGCATGGTTCCTTTCCGGGTGCGGACGTTCCGGTCAGGGTAACAACAGGGCCCCTCCCGCCGCATTCCGCGACGCGGCCGGGCCGGCGCCCTGGCGTCAGAAGTCGAAGTACCAGCCGAGGGCGACGTAGGTGTCGTCATAGAAGAAGAACTCACCCAGCTCGGAGCGCCCGTCGCCCACCTCCAGGGCGAACCGGTAGCGGTTGTCCCCGTCGCCCACCGGCACCATCACGCCGAGCTGAGCAGTCACCGTGATCCGCCAGTCGTTCTCCTCGAAGGATGTGAGGTCGATGGCGGCGTACCAGGGGCGCCGCGGGCCGAATGGGCTGGCGCCGCTCTCGTACTGGGCGCCCGCCTGGAGCCGCAGGGGCTCTTGAAAGGGCTTCACCTCGTTGTACATGTGGCCCACCTCACCGTAAATGAGCCAGGCGTGGTCGACCTGCCAGGCGGCGCCCGCCACCAGCTCCTCCCGGGTGTAGCCGAGGCGCCGCCGCCCCGTCCGCTCCTCGTACTCGTCGCCGACGTGAGCCGAGTCGTGGAGCACCCCGAAGCGAAATCCCAGAGTCGGCCGAGGCTTGTAGGTGGCCAGCAGCCCGTAGAGCCCGTCCCACCCGATGTTGTCGAGGCTGTGGTGGGAGTCGAACTGGCCCAGGAAGCCACCCAGGAAGTCGAGCTGCCAGCCGCGGTCGGGCTCGCCGGCGGGGTGGACCCTCAGGATGGGAAAGCGGCCGCCGAGGCGGATGGCGAAGCGGAGCGCGTCCGACTCCGGGACGTCGGTGGAGAGGGGCTCCATGAGCAGGAGGGCCGACTGCGCGCGCCGCGGGTCGGCCAGGTAGAGGGGGTAGAAGTGGCTGGAAGGGGCCAGCGTCCGCACCCACGGTTGCGGTTCGCCGCCTCCGACCTCCTGGGCCTTCGCGGGACCGGCAGCAGCGAGGAGGGTCGTGACCACAGATGCCGCCACCATCAGCCCGATGCGCTTCATGGTCGCCCAGGGTAGTGGATCCTGCGGCCGCTGGAAACAACCCGGCGACCCCGGGTCGGTGACCGCGATCAGGGACGACGGGGGTCGTCGGCGGCCGGGACCCCGGCATCGTCTCCGCAGAAGAACCCGACAATCCTCCGTACAATGGACAGGTGGCAGCCACACCCATGTTCGCCCTCGGACGCAGCCTGCGTCCGGAACAATGGCTGAAGAACGGCTTCGTTTTGGCGCCCATCGTGTTTTCGGGGAAGATGGACGACGGCGCCGCCTGGGTCAGGTGCGTGCTGGCGGTGGCGGCCTTCTGCGCGGCATCCTCCGCGACCTACCTGATCAACGACGTCCTGGATCGGGAGGCCGACCGGAGACATCCCACCAAGCGGCTGCGCCCCATCGCCTCGGGCCAGCTGCGGGTCTCCTGGGCTCTCGCCGCGGCGGCCACCCTCACCGCCCTGGCCTTCGCGGCGGCCGTCGCCCTCGGCCCGGTCTTTCCGCTGGTGCTCCTCGGCTACCTCGGTCTGACCGTGCTCTACTCGGCGGTCCTCAAGGACCTGGTGTTCATCGACGTGTTGGTGGTCGCCGCGGGTTTCTTGCTGCGGGTGGTGGGCGGGGCGGTGGCCATCTCCGTGCCGGTGTCCCGCTGGCTGCTACTCTGCGCCTACCTGCTGGCCCTGTACCTGGCGCTCGGCAAGCGGCGGGCGGAGCTGGTGCTGCTCGGCGAAGGGGCGGGAGATCATCGCATGGTGCTCAGCCACTACACCCTGCCCCTGGTGGACCAGGCCATCAGCGTCGTGCTCGGAGCCACCGTCCTCGCCTACACCCTCTACACGGTGGCCCCGGACACCGTGGCCAAGGTCGGCTCGGACGGCCTGATGTTCACGGTGCCGGTGGTCCTGTACGGGCTCCTCCGCTACCTCTACTTGCTGCACCGGCATGAGCTCGGGGGCAGCCCCACCCAGGTGGTGGCCACCGATCGCCCACTCCTGCTGTGCGTCCTGCTGTGGCTGGCGGTGGCCGCGGTCGTGATCAGGGTGAGCGGCTGACCAACCCGTCCGTGTCCCTGCGACGATGTCTGTGACCGAACGGCATCGACAGCTTGATCCGTCCCCTCCGCAAAATCGTCGGAGACGGCGCGCCCGGGGGACGCGCCATCCTCCGTGGCGGCATCGGCCCCCGACCGGGTCGAGTCGCCGCCGCTACACGGCGTTCAAGAGTCGGGTGGAGGGATGGCTTTGCGCCTCATCGTTACTTCTTGTCGCTGCTGATCGCCGTGACCGCGGACTCGCGGGGTGTGCTCCCTCGTCAGGCGCCCGGCGCGAGGCGGCGAGCGGCGGCCCGGGCCTGGCGGATGCAGTCGTTGACCGAGACGCCGCGGTAGGGCGACCCGGCGAGGACGACGCCGGCGGCGGCGGCGGCCGCCTCGGCGTTCTCAACCCGGTTCAGGTGTCCCACCGTGTACTGGGTGATCCCCTCGGCCCAGCGCACGATCCAGCGCCGGTCCGGATCCGGGTCCCGCCCGAGGACCCCCGCGAGGGCGGCTCGGCTGCGCGCGAGGAGCGCCTCGTCCGATAGATCCGGCGCCGCCGGGTCGCGGGCTCCCCCCAGCATGGTGCGGAGGAACAGGCTCCCCTCGGGCGCCTGGCCCGGGAAGATGGCGTGGCAGAAGAGGGTGCCCAGGATGCCCACGTCCTCGCCACCGGGCACCAGGAACCCGAAGCCGTCTACGGGCCGGCCAAAGGCCATGGGGTCTGTGTAGGAGGTCATCACGACGGCGATGGGGGCGCAGTGGATCCCCGCCAGGGGGTCGTGCGCGGCGGGAGCGACATGCCGCAGCAGACGAGCCGTGACCCCTGCCGGGGTGGCCAGGAGCAGGCGCTTCGCCACCACCTCGGGGGCCGGACCCTTGAGGACGAAGCCGTCCGAGCCGGCCTCCACGGTCTCCACCGGGTGATCGAGGAGGAGGCGGGTGTCCAGGCGGGCCGCCAGGGCCGACGGTAGGCGGGCCATTCCGCCCCGGAACGTGGTGAGAGTCCCGGCCGGACCGGATGGCCCGCCAGGGCGGTGGCCGGCGCGCCGTGCTTGCCGCATCCTGGCCAGCAGGGCTCGCGTGAGGGAGCCGTGCTCGGCCTCCATGGCGGCCATGCGGGGGAAGGTCGCCTCGAGCGACAGCTGCCGGGAGTCGCCCGCGAACACCCCCGTGACCATGGCGTCCACCAGGACCTCGGCGGCCTCGCGGCCGATGCGGCGACGGGCGAAGTCGAACACCGTCTCGTCCCCCGTGGGCCGAGAAGGGGCGAAGGGCTCGGCGAGAACCCGCAGCCGGCCCGTCAAGGAGAGCACGTCGGACCTGAGGAAGGCCAGCGGCGAGGTGGGCACCGAGCGCAGGACGCCGTCGCGCAGGATATAGCGGTCGGCGGCGGCCTCGTCGGCCCGTGCCAAGGCGTCGTCCAGGCCGACCAGGCTGGCCAGCTCCAGCGTGTCGGGAGCGTTGTCCAGGAACCCCTGGGGACCCCACTCCAGGGTGTGGTCCTCCTCGATCGTGGTGCGCACCTTGCCGCCGGCGCGGCTGTCCGCATCCACCACCAGGAGGTCGCGCACCCCATGGTCGTGCTCCAGCCACGCGGCGACCGCCAACCCCGTGATACCGGCACCCACGATGGCGACCTCGACGTCCATGGTGCGTCAGGGTATCAGGCTTCCCGGCTGGAAGTGAGCAGGTAGACGTGGGCGCGGGGCGGCGTCAATCGCGGACGCTGATGTTGTGCGCCTTGATCTTGTTGTAGAGGGTGGTCCGGGAGATCCGGAGGAGCTCCGCCGTGCGCTTGACGTTGCCCATGGTGGCCTCCAGCGCCCGGCTGATGTGGTCGCACTCCGCCTCGGCGAGGGGCTTGATCGCTCCCTTGGCGGTGCGCAGGGCCGGGTTGAGGAGGTCGGAGGGCAGGTGGTGGCTCTGGATCTGGCCGGTGCGGACCAGGATCACCGCCCGCTCCACCACGTTGTGCAGCTCGCGCACGTTGCCCGGCCAGGCGTAGCGCCGCAGGATGTCGCTGGCCGCGCCGTCGAACCCTTCCACCCGAGAGCCCATGGAGCGGTTGAGCTCGCCCAGGAAGTGATGGGCCAGCTCCAGGATGTCGTCGGCGCGGTGGCGCAGGGGCGGGATGGCGATGGCGAACACGTTGAGGCGGTAGTAGAGGTCCTCACGGAAGGAGCCCTCTCGAACGAGCTTCTTCAGGTCCCGGTTGGAGGCGGCGATCAGGCGCACGTTGCTGGAGATGTCGCGTAACCCGCCGACACGACGGAAACGCTTGTTTTCCAGGACTTTGAGGAGCTTGCTCTGGACCTCGGGGGGCATCTCGCCGATCTCGTCCAAGAACACCGTGCCCCCGTCCGCGATCTCCAGGAGGCCGGGCTTGCTGTGGGCCGCGTCGGTGAAGGCGCCGCGTTCGTGGCCGAAGAGCTCCGACTCCAGGAGCGTGGGGGAGAGGCCGGCGCAGTTCATGTCCAGGAACGGACCTTCCGAGCGGGCGCTGCGACGGTGGATCTCCTCGGCCGCCAGCCCCTTGCCGGTCCCGGACTCGCCCTCCAGGAGGACGGTGGCGTCGGTGTCGGCGACCTGATCGATCAGCTCCACCACCCGCCGCATGGGGCGGGAGGAGCCCACCAGGGTGCTGTCGTCGGGTTTGGCCGTGCGCGCCACCAGGGCCCGAAGCTGGCGGTCGCGACGACAGGCGAGCAACGTGCGACCCAGCACCTCGTTCAGGGTGTCCAGGGTCGTCGGTTTGACCAGGAAGTTGTCGGCGCCGAGACGCATGGCCCTTACCACCACCTGGATCTCGCTGGTGGCGGTCAGGACCACGATGCCGACGAGCCGGTCCAGCTCCCGCAGGCGCGGGATCAGCTCCAGCCCCTCCACGTCCGGCAGACCCAGGTCGAGCAGGATCACCTCGGGAGCGAAGCTCTGCGCCAGGGCGACGGCGGTGGCGCCGTCCGCCGCCGACACGAGCACGTAGCGCGCCGGGTCGAGGGCGGTGGCGAGGCTCTCCCGGATGTCGGGATCGTCATCGACGATGAGAACGCGCCCGGGCACTGCGGCTGTGGCCATCGGCTCTCAGTATAGCCGTCCCTCCCACCGCCCCGTGAGGGCGTGAGGACGTGAGGGCGTGAGGGCGGGTGGGCCTCACGAGGGCGGTCGGGCGGGTGGGCCTCACGAGGGCGGTTGGGTGGGTGGGCCTCACGAGGGCGGTCGGGTGGGTGGGCCTCACGAGGGCGGTCGGGCGGGCGGGCCTCACGAGGGTGGTCGGGTGGGTGGGCCTCACGCGGCGGGCTCGCCGAGCTGCTGCAGGCCGTCGCCGATCAGCGCCAGGGCGATGACCAGCCAGGCGATGGCGAGACCGGGCAAGACGGCCAGCCACCAGCCGTCGAGCATCACCCGCTGGCCTTCGGCCACCATGGCCCCCCAGGTGGGGATGGACGGCGGGACGCCGAGGCCGAGGAAGGACAGGGTGGCCTCGGCGATCACCAGGTCTCCCATGCGCAGGGCGGTGTCCTGGGCAATGGGCCCCACCATGTTGGGGGCGTAGTGCAGCGCCACGATCCGGTGCCAACGGCTGCCCGCGGCCGTGGCGGCGAGGACGAACGGCCTCGTCCTGAGGGACAGCACCTGGCCGCGGACCAGCCGGGCCAGGCCCATCCACGAGGTGAGGCCCAGGACCGCTACCAGGAGGGCAGGACCCGGTCGGAATAGAGCCGCGGCCAGGATCATGAGAAAGAGCACCGGGAACGCCAGCAGCGCGTCCACCAGGCGCATGAGAACGCCGTCGACCAACCCACCGCGGGTGGCGGCGGCCGCACCGACCGCGCCTCCGATGGTGAGGGCGAGGAGGGTGCCCAGGCCGGCGATGGCGAGGGAGATCCGGCCGCCTCGCAGCAGCTGTCGCAGCACATCGCGACCGAAGCGGTCGCTGCCCAGCCAGAAGCGGAAGTGGTGCTGGGCCGCCACCTCGCCGCGGGGGATCGTCCGACTGCGGCCGTGCCCGGTGGCCACGACGGCCCCGTCGGAGCTCGTCACCTCCGGCGCGGTCACGGAGGACCCGTCCACGAGCGTGAGGGAGACGACCCGGGTCAGAGGGGGCAGGAGGGCGCTGAGGACGGGGTCGTTGGCGGGAGGTGCGGGCAGGATCTCGGGCAGGACGAGGCAGGCGACGGCCAGGGCCGCCGTCGCGGCCAGGCCGACGCGGAGGCGCGAGGGCGCCCTCACGCGTCGCCCCGGGCTCGTGGATCAGCGGCGGCGTAGAGGAGGTCCGCCGCGAGGTTGCCGACAATGACCGCCACTGCCCCCACCAGGGTGATGCCGAGGATGAGGGGCACGTCGCGGGCCTGGGCCGCCCACCACAGGAGCCGGCCCGTACCCGGCCAGGAGAACACCGTCTCCACGACCACCGACCCGGACACCAGCAGGGGCAGGGAGAGACCGAGGAGCGTGATCACCGGCAGCAGCGCCGGGCGGAGGGTGTGCACCCACAGCAGCCGTCTTTCGGACAGTCCCCGGGCACGGGCGGCGAGCAACCAGCGGGAGCTTTGGACGTCGAGCAGGGTTGCCCGCAGGTAGCGGGCGGTGGCGGCGGCACCCACCACTCCCAGGGTCAGGGCCGGCAGCAGGAGGTGGCGGACGAGGTCCGCGAGCCGTGCCGCCGCGCCCAGACGGTCGGCGTCGATGCCGTGCATGTGGGACGGCGGCAGCCAGCCCAGCCACACGGCGAACACCAGGATGGCGATCCCGGCCAGCCAGAAGGTGGGGAGGCCGTACAGCCCCAGGGCCAGGACGGTGGTGAGACGGTCGACGATTCCGTAGGGGCGGCGGACGGCGGCCAGGGCGAGGACCAGCCCCAAGACGAGGTCGAGAAAGAGGGCGGTGCCGGCGAGCAGCGCGGTGGGCGGCAGGGCGCGGCCGATGACCTCGGACACGGGCTCCTGGAACAAGAACGAGGTGCCGAGGTCCCCGGTGACCACCGCCCCCAGCCAGCGCAGGTACTGGGTGAGGGGGGGCTGGTCGAGGCCGTAGCGCTGCATCAGGAGGGCTCGTCCCTGGGGAGTGAGCCGGGGGTTGTCGATGGTGTCCGCGTAGGAGCCGGGAGCGGCGTGCACGACCACGAACGTGAGGGTCACCACCAGCCAGGCGAGGGGGAGGAGGGTCGCGAGGCGACGGACGAGGACGCGTCTCACCACCGTCGGCCCTGCCCGCAGGGAGCCCTCTCCGGCCGGGGCCCCCCGGGTGGAGGGGGCGCCGCGACCGTGGGACTCACTGCGGCTCGGTGTTGACGTACCACTGGTCGACGTTGAAGTACGGACCGGCATCGTTGATGTCCGCTCCGTGGACCCGGTCGTTGAGCCCCACGAGGGCCATGGTCTCCACCAGGAAGGTGTACGGCTGATCGGCCACGATCAACTGCTGCACGCGGTCCAACAGCGGCTTCTGGGCGGAGAAGGTGGTGGCCTCGTCGATCTGCCCCAACAGTTGGTCCACCTCGGGGTTGGCGTAGCCGGTGCTGTTGAGGGTGGGCTCTCCCGGGGCCGCGCTGTGCCACACCTCCCAGAGATCCACCATGGTGGGCTCGATCCAGCGGCTGATGATCCCGTCGAAATCGCCCTTGCGTTCTCGGGCCAGGAGGGTGCCCCACTCCACGAAGCGGGGCTCTGCCTGGATGCCGACACCGGCCAGGTCCTCCTGGACCAGGAGGCAGGTGTCCTGGCGCAGCTCCGACTCGGCGTTGGTGAGGAGCTCCAGGGACAGGGGCTGGCCGTCCCGATCCAGGACGCCGTCGCCGTCGCTGTCCCGCCAGCCGGCCTCGGCGAGGAGCCGGCGGGCGTCCGCAGGGTCGTGGGGCACGGGCTCGAGGCGCGTGTCGAACGCCCACATGTCGGACAGGACCGGGCCCAGGGAGGGGCGGGCGAAGCCGTCGTAGACCACGTCCACGATGAGCCGGCGATCGATGGCCTCCGACAGGGCGCGACGGACCCGGACGTCGTCCAGGGGAGGTCGCCGCAGGTTCCAGCGGATCTGGCTGTAGCCGCGATCGGGGAACACGATGAGGTGGAGATCGGATGCATCCCGGACCCGCTCCGCATCTTCCGGCGGCACGTTCTCGAGGAGGTCGACATCGCCGGTCAGGAGCTGGGTGAGGAGGCTGCTGCGCGAGGGGACGATGCGGAACACCAGACGGTCCAGATAGGGACGTCCCGCCCGCCAGTAGGTGGGGTTGCGCTCCAGGGTGATTTGCTGCTGCGGCTCGTGGGAGGCGATCCGGAACGGTCCCGCCGCCAGGGCGAGCTGCCGCCAGTCGGTGTCGCGCCACCGGCCGTAGGGGATCTGGCTCCAACGGTGCGCCGGCACGATGACGCCGTCGTTGGCGTCCATGAGCTGGTAGGGATAGACCCTGGAGTAGTGGAAACGGACCGTGGCGGGGTCCACCGCCTCCACGTCGTCGATGGAGTCCTTCGAGGAGGCGTAGGGCCAACCCAGGTCCGGGGCGGTCTGGGTGCGCCAGGTGAAGACCACGTCCTCGGAGGTCACCGGCACCCCGTCGCTCCAGGTCGCCTTGGGGTTCAGGTGGAACGTGAGCGCGAGGTGGTCCTCGGACCACTCCCACGAGGTCGCGAGATCGGGTGCGAAGGCCGGGGGATGGGTGCGATAGTCGGTCTGCTCGATGGCCAGGGACGGATAGACCAGCCGCAGGATCTGGTAGGAGTCCTCGTCCTCCGCCAGGTAGGGGTTCCAGCTCTGGAGGTCGCCGAGGAGGCCGACCACCACCGTTCCCCCGGGCGCCGGAGCGCCTCGGGTCGTCGCGGACGGTGGCGCCGCGCGCTGGCAACCGACGACCAGAGTCGCCGCCAGGCATGCGAAGACGAGCCTTCGTGCACTCCCCATCTCGTGACCATCCTAGCGGATACCACGGGTCGGCGTCCTGCGGGGGAGGGAACCTCGGCGACGCGAGAGATGGCGCGTTCCCCGAGGTTGCCACCGCTGACCACGGCGAAGCTGCAAGCGAAGCCGGGTCACCAGTGGCACGCCCGAGGGAGGGGCCGAGGCGTAGCGCTTCGGGAGTACCAGACAGGGTGCCTGGCACGCCGTCTTGCTTCGACAGGACGTGGATGGTTTGATTCGAAAGCGTGCCTGGCACCCCCTCTGCCGCCGCTCGCTGCCGCCAGCTTCTCGCGCGCGCGTGACCGCGCTGCTACTATGCCCCCCGCTAGGAGGACACCGATGTCACCGATCGCCCTGATCTCGGTTTCGGACAAGAGCGGTCTCGACGAGCTGGGGCGGGCGCTGACCCGGCTGGGGTGGACGATCCTGTCCACGGGGGGTACGGCCAGGGCGCTGCGCGACGCCGGCACCGACGTGACCGAGGTGGGGGCCCACACCGGCTTCCCCGAGATCCTGGACGGCCGCGTCAAGACCCTTCATCCGAAGGTCTTCGCGGGCATCCTGGCGACGACCTCCGTGGAGCACGCCGAGCAGCTCCGGAAGCTGGAGATCCCGCCCATCGACCTGGTGGTGGTGAACCTCTATCCCTTCCGCGAGACCGCGGCCCGGGAGGGCGTCACCGCGGCCGAGGCCGTGGAGCAGATCGACATCGGGGGGCCGAGCCTGCTGCGCGCCGCCGCCAAGAACCACGAACGGGTGACGGTGGTGGTGGATCCGGCCGACTACGCGCCGCTCCTGGCCGAGCTGGCGGCGGGCGAGGTGGGCCTGGAAACCCGGCGGCGGCTCGCGCTCAAGGCGTATCGTCACACCGCTGCCTACGACGCGGCCATCGCCGCCAGGCTGCCCTCCGTGCTGTCAGGCGCGGACGTGCCGACCCCGACCGCCTCCGTGGCGGCGGCCCTCCTGGACAGCGACGAGGTGCCGTTGCGGTACGGAGAGAACCCGCACCAGCTCGGGTTCCTGGCCCGTTGCCATCCGCCCAGGGGGCTCGCGGCGGCCCGCCAGCTCCAGGGCAAGGAGCTGTCCTACAACAACCTGGGGGATGCGACGGGGGCGTGGCGCCTGGTGTGGGACCTGCCCGGGCCCGGGGTGGCGGTGATCAAGCACGCCAACCCGTGTGGGGTGGCCGTCGGCGACGACATGGCACGGACCTTCCTGGCCGCGCGCGCCACGGATCCCGTGTCGGCCTTCGGCGGGGTGATCGCGGCGAATCGGGCCGTGGGTGCTGCCTTCGCGGAGGCGGTGGTTCAGCAGTTCGCCGAGGTGGTGATCGCTCCCGAGATCGAGGCCCCGGCGGCCGAGGTGTTCGCCCGCAAGAAGAACCTGCGCGTCCTCGAGGCCGGCCCCGCCGATCTCGGGGAGCTGGTGATCCGCACCATCGACGGCGGCTATGTGCTGCAGAGCGCGGACTGCGGATGGGAGGGCGAGGAGCGCACCGTGGCCACGAAGGAGGCGCCGGACCCGGACCAGACGGCGGCCCTCGAGCTGGCGTGGCGGGTGGTCAAGCACGTCGGCTCGAACGCCATCGTGCTCGGCCGCGCCGATCGCATCCTCGGCATCGGCGCCGGCCAGATGAGCCGGGTGGATGCGGCCAAGTTCGCGGTGGCCAAGGCCCGCGAGATCGGTCACGACCTCAGCGGGTGCGTTGCAGCGTCCGATGCGTTCTTCCCGTTCCCGGACGGCGTGGAGGCCCTGCACGCGGCGGGCGTGCGCGCGGTGATCCAGCCGGGAGGTTCGATCCGGGACGGTGAGGTGGTCGAGGCGTGCAACCGCCTCGGCATGGCCATGGTCATGACCGGTCGCCGGCATTTCAGGCACTGACGGGGCGCCGGTCGAGGTTGCTCACGGCGGATCTCTGCTAGCATTGGCGGGCGCCGGGTCGCGGAGGGACGACATGGAGGACAACGAGCGCAGCATTGTCGTGCTGCGGTACCGCGATGGGCACGCGCTGCGCTGCACGCTCCTGGAGGAGTTCGAGCCTTCCGACCGGGTGATCGTCGCCGAGACCGCGGACGGCGAGACGATCAAGGTGGACGTCGACGCGCTCAAGGCGGTGTTCTTCCTCAAGGACCCCCTGCGCCGGGAGTACGAGATCCAGACCGGGCAACCGACGGTCCCTCCGGCGGGGGGCGCGCCCTCCCGGGTCGAGTTCAACGATGGCGAGGTGATCCACGGCCGCATGGCGAGCTATCGCGTGGACGACAACGGTTTCTTCCTGTACCCGGCCGCCCTCGACAGCAACAATGAGCGGATCTTCGTGGTTGCCCGCGCACTGCGCACCCTCTCCATCGAGGGCTGAGCAGGGGGCCGGCCCCACGGCCGCATCGGGTGCCTTGACGGCCCCGATGCGGCGGGGTGGCCTCGTCCGCTTGGGCATCGTCCTGGTGGTGGCGGCCGTCGGAGCGTCCACCGCGGCCGCCGGGGAGGGCGGTCCCATCGCCCGCCTGGAGGCGCTGGGGCGCGCGCTCCGCGGCTCCCCCGCCTGGCGCGCCCCCTACCGCCAGACCTATCTGCCCGCGGGCATGACCGAGGGCGAAGAGGTGGAGGGAACGGCGTGGGTGGGATGGCCGGATCACGCGCTCTTCTCGTCCGGAACGCCCGTGAATCAGCGCATGGGAATGGACGGACGCACGGTGCGGCTGGTGGATCTGGAGGCAAGGACGTGCGATGACCACCTTCTCAGCGAGGAGGAGTGGTCGCGGATCCCCCTGGCGGCCGTGCTCGATCCGCAGAGGGCGTTGGATCGCTTCTCGATCCTGGCCCTCGGAAGCGACGGAGTCACCCTGGTCCCGCGGCAGCCGGGGGGCGTCGCCAGGGTGGAGGTGGTGGTGGGCCCGGCCGGTCTGCCGACGGAGGTGGTGGTGGTCGACCCCCAGGGAGCCACCAACCGTCTCCGATTCACAGACTGGACCGCTGTCGATGGACCTCCCGCCGGTGCCTGGTTGCCCCAGCCACCGCCGGGGGTGGAGTGCGTCGCGGAGCCGCGGTAGAGGGATGGGGACAGGGGACCATGCATGGTAGACTGCGCGCGGAGAAGTCATTGAAGATCGAGGCGATTAGCGAGGCTCGACAGGTCCGCGAGGTGTTCGAACCGATCGCCGATCGCCTGGAGGGAGTCCAAGCCTTCCTGGATCGCGAGCTCCACCAGGCGCAGCCCATGGTGCGCGAGGTCGCAGGGTACGTGCTGGGCAGCGGCGGCAAGCGGCTGCGGCCGGCCCTGGTCCTGCTCGTGGCGAAGATGCTGGGAGCGAGCTCCGAGCGCGCCGTGCGCTACGGGTCGGTGGTCGAGCTGATCCACACCGCCACCCTGATCCACGACGACATCATCGACGAGTCCAACCTCCGGCGTGGCCAGCCCACCGCCAATCGGCGTTGGGGCAATCAGACCACGGTGCTGGTCGGTGACTGGCTGTACACCCGGAGCATGGTGCTGTGCCTGGAGTTCGGTGACGTGGAGGTCATGCGTCTGCTCACGGCGGCCACTCTGCAGATGACCGAGGGCGAGATCATGGCCGATCGGGCCCGGGGGCGTCTGGACACCTCCCAGGAGCTCTACATGGACATCACCCGTCGCAAGACGGCGGAGCTCTTCGCGGCCGCCTGCGCCCTGCCGGCGCTCTTCCAACCGGCCACGCTCCACCTGGTGGAGCCGCTCCTGGAGTTCGGCCGCGACCTCGGGCTGTGCTTCCAGCTCGTCGACGACCTCCTGGACTTCACCGCCAGCTCGCAGACCCTCGGCAAGCCCGTCATGGCCGACCTCCGGGAGGGCCGGGCCACCCTGCCCATCATCCTCCTCCTGCCCCGCCTCGACGAGGTGCAGCGCGCGCGGCTCCAGTCGGTGATGGAGAGCGGGAGCTTCACGGAGATCACCGAGGAAGAGGTGCTGGAGATGGTGCGGACCTCGGGCGTGCTCGACGGGGTACGACGGCGCGCCGCGGCCTACGCCGACAGCGCTGCGGCGCACGCTTCCCAGCTCCCGTCCAGCGTCGAGCGGGACGCCCTGGTGCGGGCCTCCCGGCTCCTGCTCGAGCGCGAGCACTGAGCTGTCGCCAGCGACTGCGATCAGCGGCGGGGACGGCGTCAGCGACCGGCGGCAGCGTCCCCCTCGCAGGGGCCGACAGCCGCCGACCGGACGGCGCGTCGCGAGCGCCGGAGCCGGTGCCAGTCACCCTTCCGGATAAGGTGATGTGCGTGCTATCGAATCAAGACGGGGAGCCTGGCACCGGCTTTGAGGTGGCCGCGTGCGTCGACGGGATGCTCGGCGGGTCTTCGAAAGACTGACGCCCGACGGTGCCGGCGCACCGCCGTGTCCCTCCCAGTGGTGCCTCAGCCGGCCCGGGCCTCGCTGACCGAGCGGGGCGCGGCACCGAGAAGACGGGCGAGGGCACTCTCGGCGCGGCGGGCATGGGGATGCTCGGGATCGTGCCCACACAGGACGACCACTCTGCGGTAGCAGTGCACCGCACCCTCGTCGTCACGGTGGCAGTGGAAGCGCAGATGCCCCTTCATCAACCAGGCCTCGGTGTGACCGGGTTCAATCTGGAGAATGCGATCAAAAAAAATCTCCGCGATCTGCCATCTGGACTCGGAAAGAGCGCGCGCTGCATGCCGCCGATAGACGCGGATCAGATCCCCAGTCGTGGACTCATTGACCCTTCGCGGCGGTCTGGAAACTCGAAAAGTACGCATCTCGATCTGAAACAAAAATGACGGATCATTTCCCCGATGTCAAGGGATTCTTCGCCATTGTGATGACCGGTGACGTATCTGATTCGTGACCGCGGACACGTGCATGAGCTCCATGGACGGGAAAATCGACAACGAAATCATCGGGGAAATAATCATGGGATATGCGCGCCGAATCATTCCCGGTTCCCGGCGCATGACCCCGCGGGGGTGGATGGCGGCCGGTCCGAGATGGGCGGGCGCCGCGTCACGGGCGCGCTATCATGGCGCCATGACCCATGGCGCGTCTGGCAGGCCGTTCGTCCACCTCCACCTCCACACCCACTACTCTCTGCTGGATGCGACCATCCACGTCGGTGAGCTGACCCGCCAGGTGGCGGCCCTCGGTATGCCGGCGGTGGCCGTGACCGACCACGGGAACGTGTTCGGCGCCTTTCAGTTCCACCGCGCGGCCCTGGCCGCAGGGGTGCGCCCCGTGCTGGGGTGCGAGGTGTACGTCGCTCCCGGCGACCACCGCGACCGGAACCCGGTGCCCGGGCGCCGCAAGCCCTATGACCACCTGGTGCTGCTGGCGGAGAACAACCGGGGCTGGCGGAACCTGATGACGCTGGTCAGCGATGCCTATCTGGAGGGGTTCTACCACAAGCCGCGCATCTCCAAGGAGCTGCTGAGCTCCCACAGCGAAGGTCTGATCGGTCTTTCGGCGTGCCTCTCGGGGGAGGTGGCCCGCGCCGCCCTGGGGCGCGACCCTGCCGCCGCCAGGCGGGCCGTGGAGGAGTACCGGGAGATCCTGGGACCGGAGGGCTTCTACCTGGAGATCCAGAACCACGGGCTCCCTGACGAGGAGTTCGTGCGCCAACGGGTGGCGGAGCTGGCCGTCGCCACCGGCGTCCCGTTGGTGGCGACCAACGACTGCCACTTCCACCGCCGCGAGGACACCTTCGCCCACCGGGTGCTCATCGGCATCGGCTCCAACCGGACCCTGGACGAGCTGGAGTACACCTACAACCCCGAGTTCTACGTCAAGTCGGCGGAGGAGATGTACGAGCTCTTCCCGGAGCACCCGGACGCCTGCGAGCGCACCGCGGAGATCGCCGCCCGCTGTCACGTGCTCTTCGACACCGACACCCTCCACCTGCCGCGCTACCCGGTCCCTGAAGGGCACCGCCTCGACAGCTATCTGGCGGAGATCGCGGACGAGGGGCTCGAGACGCGCCTGGCGGGAGGGGAAGGCCGGCGGCACCCGGTGGCGGACTACCGGGACCGGCTCGAGCACGAGCTGGCGGTGATCGGCAAGATGGGCTTCCCGGGCTACTTCCTGGTGGTCTGGGACTTCATCCGTCAGGCCAAGGAGCGCGGGATCCCGGTGGGTCCGGGGCGGGGCTCGGCGGCGGGGTCCGTGGTCTCGTACGCCCTCGGCATCACCGACATCGATCCCCTGGAGCACGATCTGCTCTTCGAGCGGTTCCTCAACCCGGAGCGGATCTCGATGCCGGACATCGACATCGACTTCTGCCAGCGGCGGCGGGACGAGGTGATCGAGTACGTGCGCGCGCGCTACGGCGCCGAGTCGGTGTCCCAGATCGCCACCTTCAACATCCTCAAGGCGCGCTCGGCGGTGCGGGACGTGGGTCGGGTCATGGGGATGACCTTCGGCGACGTGGACCGTATCGCCAAGCTCATCCCCGAGGACTTCAACATCACGGTGGACCAGGCGTGAAGGAGTCGCCGCAGCTCGCGGAGCTGGTGAGGGGTGACGACGACGTTCGGGTGCTCGTCCAGACCGCCTCGAGGCTGGAGGGGCTGGCCCGCCACTGCGGGGTGCACGCCGCAGGGGTGGTGATCGCGCCCGAGCCGCTGGTCAACCTGGTCCCCCTCATCAAGACCTCCAACGGCGAGGTGTGCACCCAGTTCGACAAGGACGACGTGGAGACGCTCGGCCTGCTGAAGATGGACTTCCTGGGGTTGCGCACCCTGACCGTGATTTCCGACACGGTGGAGTCCATCCGCCGCACCGCCGACCCGGACTTCGACCTGGACGCGGTCCCCTTCGACGACCCTGTGGTGTACGACCTCTTCTCCGCAGGCAACACCGACGGCGTGTTCCAGTTCGAGTCTTCCGGCATGAAGGACGTGCTGCGCAAGGTGCAGCCGCGGGTCTTCGGTGACATCGCCGCCCTCAACGCCCTGTACCGCCCGGGTCCTATGCAGTTCATCGACGACTACTCCGAACGCAAGCACTCGCGCAAGGCCATCACCTACATCTTTCCGGAGCTCGAGGAGATCCTGGGTGAGACCTACGGCATCATCGTCTACCAGGAGCAGGTCATGCGGATCGCGGTCCGGATCGCGGGCTTCTCCATGGCCAAGGCCGACACCCTGCGCAAGGCCATGGGCAAGAAGATCCAGGAGATGATTGATCGCGAGGGGGAGAACTTCATCTCGGGGGGCGTCGCCAACGGGTTCCCCAAGGACAAGGTGCGCCGGCTGTGGGAGCAGATCGTGCCCTTCGCCAAGTACGGCTTCAACAAGTCGCACTCGGTGGCCTACGCCCACGTGGCCTACCTCACCGCCTACCTGAAGGCCCACTATCCCGCCCACTTCATGGCCGCCATGCTCACATCCGAGGTGCACAACACGGACAAGCTGGGCCAGTACCTTGGCCGGTGCCGGCAGATGGGGCTCGCCATCCTGCCGCCGGACATCAACGCCTCGGAGCCGCAGTTCACGGTTGAGGGGGACGGCATCCGTTTCGGTCTGGCCGCCATCAAAGGAGTCGGCGAGGCGGCGGTGGCGCCCATTCTGACGGCACGGAGCCGGCTGGGGGGGTTCGAGTCGGTGGTCCACTGCCTCCGCTCGGTGCCTGCGCGCTCCCTGAACCTGAAGGTCCTGGAGTGCCTGGTGAAAGCCGGCTGCTTCGACCAGTTCGGTCTGCCCAGACAGGGTCTCCTGGGGGCGCTTCCGCAGCTCGTGGAGGTGACGGCCAGGGAACGGGAGCAGTCGGAGCTGGGGCAGGGCTTCCTTTTTGACGACATGCTGTCGGAGAGCCTGGAAGGGGAGCTTCGGGGCGGCGAGGAGGCGCCCGACGCGGAGCGCCTCGGCTGGGAGCGCGACGTCCTCGGTTTCTACCTGTCAGGGCACCCTCTGGAGGCCTACGCCGACCAGCTCGAGCGCTTCGCCGACTGCCGTGTGGCGGAGCTGGCGGACCGCTTCGCCGCCGGCGCCGAGCGGGTGACGGTGGGTGGCCTGGTGACCGCCCTCAAGGTGCTCCCCATCCGCAAGGAGGGCCCCAACCAGGGCCGGCGGATGGCCGTCTGGCAGCTCGAGGATGCGTCCGGATCGGTGCGGGTGGTGGCCTTCCCCGATGCCTTCGAACGGGTGGAGCGACTGCTCGAGCCGGGGGGCGCCGTCCTCGTGGTGGCGACCATCAAGGGGGAGGGCGAGCACGTGGAGCTGACCGCCGAAGAGGTGGCCTCCCTGGAGCGGGTGGAGTCGGAGCGGGCGGCGGCCCTGCGGATCGTCCTCGACCTGGATGAGGTGGCCGAGGCCGGGCTCGAGGAGCTCAGGGAGTATCTGCTGGAGCATCCCGGCGAGCTGCCGGTGCGCTTCGAGCTCATCCGGCGGGGGCGCTTCCGGGCCCGCCTGGTGCCACCGCCCGCCCTCACGGTCGACCCGGCGCCCGCCACCCGGGACGGCCTGCGCGCCCTGCTCGGCAGCGGATGGTGCGAGCTCGAGTTCGACAGCCGGGCCCGCAACGGCGGCGCTCCACCCCAGCCATCGCCTCCCGCCGTCACCGACGCCGCCGAAGAACGTCCCGACGTGGTCAACTGATCTCCCGTCGACGGCGGCAGGCGACAGGGGCAGCGGCAGAGACAGCGGCAGTGGCAGCATCAGTTTCGGCGGCAGGTGTCAGCGACAGTGGCACTGCCAGAGTCAGCGTCGGGCGCGCTGCCGGGCAGATGGCCGGTGGAGTAACGCCGACATGGTCACCTCCGGGTCGTTGAGCCCGAAACATAACTGGTGGCGAGCCCATGTCAAGGGCTCGCCCTCGTCGAGGGCGAGCCGGTCGGAGACCGGTTTGCTTCGCACCCTTGACATGGGCTCGCCACCAGCTTTCAGGGGAGGCATGAACGACCCGGAGGTGACCATGTCTGACGCCCTCGCCACTGGCAACCTCATCGCCCACCGCAAGGCCCTCGAAGCAGCCGGCGCGGCGATCAAGCTCGTCGTGCGAATACCGGCTCCACTCAAACCGATCGCTGACCAGGTCATCCGCTCGGCGAGCTCCGTGCCCGCGAACCTGGCCGAGGGCCAAGGTAGGTCCGGCCGAGATCGCGCACAGTATTGGCGGATCGCCTACGCATCGGCCAAGGAGGTCGACAGTCACCTGCGGCTCCTCGCTGCGGCGGGAGCCGTTGATCCATCCGAGACTGCTGTCGCACTGGATGGCTTCGATGAGGTGCGGGCGATGACGTGGCGTCTCCTCAACCCCAATCCCCGATGATCCACGTTCACTCACGTGTCGCGGGGGCTCGGGGTGATCGCTTTCCGCTGATCCCTGGTCGCTGACGCCGTCCACTGCCGCGGCTCGCCGTCGCTGACATCTGCTGCTGCCGCTGATCGCGGTCGCTGGTCACTGATCGCCGGACGGGTGGGGAAGGCCATCAAGCGTCTTGTAGCGTCCCTCGATCCAGTCCTGGATGCCGGTGGTGTAGTGACGGGAGAAGCGGCGTCCGGAGGGGCCGCCCGGCAGCGCCGTGTGGGCGGCGTCCCCGGCCAGGTCGGTCACGAAGCGCCAGGAGGGTGCGATGCTGGTGACGCGATCGTGGGCCTCGAAGACCGCGCCCTGCACGACGGTGGCGCGGCTCCCCGCGATGGGAACGGGCCCGCGGTCGAAGCCCAGCCAGCGGGGCAGCCTGCCGCCGAGGAGGATGTTGGACATCATCACGCGCTGGCGACGGGCCCAGGGGGCGACCCGTCCGGGGTCGAGCTCGCCAAGGACCTCGCTCAGCACCTCCCGGAGCACCGCCTCCCGGCCGGCCGGGCCCCACCACCTGGGGTCGGTGCCCAGGAGCACGCGGTCGAAGACACCGTAGTAGTCGGCCAGGATGGTGGTGGTGTCGCGGATGCTCTCCCAGGCGGTGCGGCCGAAGAGGCCGTCGCCGAACACCCGGGCCAACACCGCGTGGTACACCTCCTCGAACAGGGTGGCGCCTCTGGAGTCGGCGTCGTAGCGGAGGTCCCAGCGGGCCAGGAGGCGGCCGGCGATGGTGTCGGGCAGGAGGGGCCGCCAGCCGGCGAGCATCCGTTCCGCCTGCAGAGAGTACAGGTCGAGCTGCAGGGTCTTCATGTCCGCCGGCGACGCCGCCGGCGTGGCCGCCAGCACCTCGCGGATGCGGTCGGCCCGGTAGGGCCCCATGGGCAGGTTGATGAGCAGCGGCCCTCCCTCGGGGTTGAGGTCGTCGTTGGCGGTGGCGAGGAAGCCGGCTGCGGGGTCGCTCGTGGCGCGCAGCTCGTCGGACGGCACCTGCCCGCGCCAGGCGAGGCGCTCGTCCCAGCCCGGGACCGGGTACAGCCCGGAGTGGGCGCGCCGAGGCGCCCGGCCCGATTGCTGGTAGGCGATGTGGCCGTCCCGGTCGGCGAGGATCCAGTTGCAGGAGATCGTCACGTCGCGCAGGATCCGCTGCGCCTGGGCCGCGGTGCGTGCCTGCTGGGCGGCGAGCAGCGCGTCCAGGGACCGAGCCGCACCGTGGCGATGGTTGGTCCAGGCCCGCGCCAGGTAGAGCCCGTCCGGGAGGTCGTCCGACCGGAGATCGCATTCGAGGACCCCGTGGGAGCTCTCCCGGATGGTGATCCGGAGCGGTCCGCCGCGGCGGCGGCCCACCTCCTCCGAGCGCACCGCCAACCCCTGCCAGCCGTCGCCCCGCCGGCAGCGCCCGTCCCGCACCTCCTCGATGAAGTAGTCGATCATGTCCATGAAACCGTAGGTGAAGCCGAAGGCCACGTGACGGTTGCGGCCCATGACGATGCCGGGGATGCCGGGCATGGTGATCCCCATCCGATAGTCATCCCCGGCGTGCAGCACCGCCTCGTACCAGACCGGCGGCAGCCGATTCACCTCCAGGTGGGGATCGAAGGCGGCCAGAGGCGAACCGGTCGCCGAACGGGAGCCGGCCACGGCCCAGTTGTTGCTCGCCTTGAGCACCGGCGCCGCCGCGAAACGGACGGCGTTGGGCAGGAGAGGCTGCACGTGGCGCAGGTCGCGGAGCCGGCGGACCGTGGCCTCGTCGAGGCCGTCCAGGTGGGGCTCCAACAGGAGCTTGAGCTTGCCCGTGCTCACGCCGCCGCGGACCGCCTGGACCAGCAGCTTCTCGAAGTCCTGCTGGGTCTGGGCGAGGCCCAGGTAGCTGATGAGCTTGACGGTGAGCAGACAGTCCGCCGGCCGCCAGGGCTCGGGGCGATGGCGGGCCAGGAGCAGCTCCAGGGGCCGGTGGTGGCGCGCCAGGACGTGGTTGACGCCCGCCGCGTAGGCCTCGGCGAAGGCTCGGGTGGCGGGCTTCAGGTTGGCCGCGTCGTCCTCGGCGTCGCGCGCCAGGCCCATCTCCCGAGCGAAGAGGTCGACGGCCTCCGTCTCCTGATCGCTGTGCAGGCACTCCGACAGGCGGCCCTGGCCGACGAGGCGCGCCAGCTCCATCTGCACCAGCCGATCGCGGGCGTGGGCGAAGCCGAGGCCGGCGGCCAGGGCCCGGTCATCCTCGCCCCAGAGCTCGGCGGCGCCGTCCCGGGTCCGGTCGAAGGTCACGTCGAGGCCGGCGATCTCCAGCTTCTGCCTGCTCATGTGGGCTCCGTCTCGGTTCGGCGCTGGGGAGCATAGCATCGTGCACCCGGAGCCGGCGGTGTAGTATGCGGCGCGACAGGGGGGCGCCATGGATGGTCATCGGCACATTGTCCGGGTCGAGGTGGACGGGCGCGCGCAGTGGGGCGTGGTCCAAGACGGCGGGGTCCAGGCCCTGCCGGACGGCCCTTTCGGTGAGAGGCCGGCGGTGGGGGAGCGGCTCGGCTCCCTCGAGGAGATGGCGCTGCTGCCGCCGACCTCGCCCACCAAGATCATCTGTGTGGGCCGCAACTACGTCGCCCACGCCGCCGAGCACGGGGCCGACGTGCCCACCGAGCCGGCCCTCTTCCTGAAGCCCCCGAGCAGCCTGCTCGCTCCGGGCGGAGTGGTGGTTCGTCCCCCACAGTCGAGTCGCGTGGAGCACGAGGGCGAGCTCGCGGTCGTCATCGGGCGGCGCTGCCGGCGCATTGCGCCGGAGCAGGCGTGGACACACGTCCTCGGTGTCACCTGCGCCGACGACGTCACGGCCCGCGATCTGCAGCGCGCGGACGTGCAGTGGACCCGCGGCAAGGGCTTCGACACCTTCTGCCCGGTGGGTCCCTGGATCGTGGCCGGTTACGCGGAGGACGAGATCGGAGCGCTCGAGCTGAGCTGCCGGGTCAACGGCCAGGTCCGGCAGCACGGGAGGCTGGACGAGATGGTGTTCCCGCCGGCGGAGGTGATCTCCTACGCCAGCCAGGTCATGACCCTCGAGCCCGGGGACCTGATCCTCACCGGTACCCCGTCCGGCGTGGGGCCTCTGGTGGCCGGGGACGTGGTGGAGGTGGAGATCACCGGCATCGGGCTGCTCTCCAACCCCGTCGCCGACCAGGAGTAGAGGCAGAAGCGAGGCTCAGGGGCAGCGGCAGCGGCAGCGGCAGCGGCAGTGGGCAGCGTCAGCTGTCAGCGATCCGCGGCGGCGGCAGAGCCCCCCTCGCGCTCCCGGAGCGCGGGTGCTAACCCGCCAAGGCCACGCACTCGATCTCGAAGAGGGCGCCCTTCGGCAGGGCCGCCACCTCCACGGCCGAGCGGGCGGGCGGCGAGGAGGGGAAGAACTCCCCGTAGACGGCGTTCATGGCCGCGAAGGCGCCCATGTCGGTCAGGAAGACGGTGGTCTTGAGGACCCCGGCGAGGTCGCTTCCGGCAGCCTCCAGGACCGCCTGGAGATTGCGCAGCGCCTGCCGCGTCTGCTCCTCGATGCCGCCGTCCACCATGGCGCCGGTGGCCGGGTCGAGGGCGATCTGGCCGGCGGTGAACACCAGCCCGCCCGCTCGGATGGCCTGGGAGTAAGGCCCCACGGCCGCCGGGGCCCGATCGGTGTGCATGACCTCGCGCGCGTCGCCCATGATGCAGCCTCCTGGATGCAGTCTCCTCGTTTCCGCGCCGGGCGTCAAAGCATCGTCGCCACGGGACCTCGGTGATCGGGCCGGCGCGAGCGATTCCCTCACCGGTCGATCCGCGCTACCCTGCGGTCCGTCGGAGGCGGTCATGAGCGACATCCATGGGAAGGTCGCGCTCATCACCGGGGCATCCTCGGGGATCGGCGCGGCGCTGGCGGAGGAGTTCGCGCGCCGCGGAGCCGACGTGGTGCTGGTGGCGCGTCGCGAGGGGCGGCTCGAGGCGGTGGCGGATGCGGTCCGGGCGAAGGGCCGACGGGCCGTGGCCGTGACCGGAGACGTCACACGGGACGGCGACCTCGAGCGGGTGGTGGCCGCCGGCCTCGAGGAGCTGGGGCGGATCGACTTCGTGGTGGCCAACGCCGGCTTCGGTGTGAGCGGTCCCCATCAGAAGCTCACCCTGGAGGATTTCCGGCGCCAGTTCGAGACCAACGTGTACGGGGTCCTGCGCACGCTGTATGCGAGCCGCGATGCTCTCCTCGCCTCCAGAGGGTGTCTGGCCATCATCGGCAGCGTCGCCGGCTGCGTCCCCTTGGCGGGGAGCGCGCCCTACTCCATGAGCAAGGCCGCGGTGCACTCCCTCGCCGGCTGCATCCGCTACGAGCTCGCCCCCAAGGGGGTCGGAGTGACACTGGTGGTGCCCGGCTTCGTCGACTCCCAGATCAGGCAGGTGAACAACCGCGGTGAGCTCCGTCCCCATGCCTCCGACCCGGTGCCGGTGTGGCTGCGCATGCGGGTCAGCGTCGCCGCCCGCAAGATCGTGGGAGCCATGATCCGCCGCCGCCCGGTGCGGGTCCTCACCTTCCACGGTCGCGTGGTGGTCTTCATCCAACGTCACGCGCCCTGGCTGGTGCGCGCCATCGTGCGCACCTTCGGGGTTCGGGACAGCCACCAGGGGAGATGATCCGCCGTCGCCGTGGGCGGAGCTTCAGGAGTGTCGTCGAGGATGTCCGGACGTACGCCCGAGATTCGCATGTACACCGACGGTGGCTGCCGCCCGAACCCAGGCCCGGGCGGGTGGGGCGTGGTGATCCTCCTCCCCGGTGGTGAGGTCCGGGAGCTCAGCGGGAGCGCGGAGGGCACCACCAACAACCGCATGGAGCTGACCGCCGCCATCGCGGGCCTGCGGTCCCTCGAGGCGCCAGCTGCGGTGAGCCTGTACACCGATTCGGAGTACCTCCGCAAGGGAATCACCCGCTGGCTGCCGCGCTGGCGGGAGTCCGACTGGCAGACCGCGGGCCGATCGGACGTCAAGAACCGGGACCTGTGGGAGGAGCTGGAAGCCGAGCTGGAGCGGCACCGGGTGGGATGGCACTGGGTCAAGGGCCACGCCGGAGACCGTTGGAACGAGCGCGCCGACGCGCTGGCGGCGGCGGCCATCCCCCGACCACCGTCGCCGGTCGCGGACCCCGGCGCCGTCCACCTGTTCGCGGCGGCCGTGTACTCCGGGAAGAGCGGGTCCGGGGCCTGGGCGGTGGTGCTCTCCTTCGGGGAACGGGAGCGGGTGGTGACCGGGCGCGAGGAGGGGACGAGCCCGAACCGGATGCAGCTCGCCGCGGCCGTGGCGGGGCTCGATGCGCTCACACGCCCCATGCGCGTGCACCTCTACACCGCGTCCGACTACCTGCACGACGGCGCCACCGCATGGCTGGAGCGTTGGAAGGGCCGGGGCTGGCAGACCCGCGAGGGCAAGGCCGTGGCCCACGGCGACCTGTGGCGGAAGCTGGACCGGCTCATGGCCCGGCACGACGTGCGCTGGCACGTGCTGGCGGCGGGGGACCGTCCCGAGGCCATGGAGCAGGCCAAGGCCGCGGCCCGCCAGGCGCTGAATGGGTGAGCGCTTCGGGGAGGCGAGAGCGGGTGCCATGCGCCCTCTCTGGTGCTCCCGAAACGAGAGCTGTCGCGACGCGCCGATTCTGTCGACGCGCTCCCCGCGGTTGCCACCGCTGACACTTTCCCGACCCGGAGCCACCCTCGACCGGGGCGCCCGGCCTCGGAAGAGTGTCACCAGTGGCACACCCGAGCTACTCGCTGTTCTCCGTGACGACATTGGCCCCGCGATCGGATCGAGTCGCCGCCGCGAAACGCAGCGAGCAGGGTGCTCGCGGCGGCGCCGGGCACCCCAGTCGGTGCTTCGCCAGCGTTACTCCTCGATGGTGATGCGGTCCACGCGCACCGGCGTCGCTGGACGGTCGTTGGCGCCGGTGGGGGTGGACTCGATGGCGCGGACCACCTCCATGCCCTCGGTCACGCGGCCGAAGACCGGGTGCTTGGATGGGCCGGGCGAGAACCAGTCCAGGTAGGCGTTGTCGGCGGTGTTGATGAAGAACTGGGAGCCCCCGGAGTTGGGGCGGCCGGTGTTGGCCATGGACAGGGTGCCGGGCTCGTTGGAGAGCTTCTGGTCGGGCGGATGCTCGTCGGGGATGGTGCCGTGGGGCGGGCCGCCCGTGCCGGCCAGGCGGCTCTCGGGGTCGCGGCTGTGGGGGCAGCCGAACTGGACCATGAAGCCCTTGATCACCCGGTGAAAGTGCAACCCGTCGTAGAACCCGGCCTCGGCCAGGTCGATGAAGTTGCCGGCCGTGACGGGCATCTGCTCGCGGAAGATCTCGGCCTTGAAGGTCCCCTTGCTGGTCTCGAACACGGCGGTGGGATTGGACATGACAGTGCTCCTCTCGCGCCTACTGTAACGCGGATCGCCGCACACGGCGGCAGCGGGCCAGCGGCCCGTGGTAGTCTCCGGCTCGTGAAGAGACGGCTGGCTCGTGTCGCCTTCCTCGTCCTGCTGCTGGCGGCGTTCTCGCGGCAGGCGCCCGGCGCACTCCCGCGGCACCGTTTCCTGTGGCGGGTCTCGTCCCCGTCCACCTCGATCTATCTGCTCGGGTCCATCCACGTCCTTGACGCGGACGCGGGAACCCTGGGAGCGGCCGTCGACGCCTCCTTCGCCGCGGCCCGAACGCTTGTTTTCGAGGTTGACATGGACCGCATGGCCGAGGCGGGCATGAAGCTGCTGGCGGCCGGTACGCTCCGCGATGGGGTCGCGCTGGCCGATGTCGTCGCGCCCGAGACCTACCGGCTCGCCTGCGGGCGCCTGCGCGGCCTCGGGCTGGACCCGGATGCCTTCGCCAGAATGCGGCCCTGGATGGTGGCCATGACCCTGTCCGCCTTCGAGCTGACCCGCGCCGGCTACAGCCAGGAGGACGGCGTCGATGCGCAGCTCTTCGCCCGGGCGAAGGAAGCCGGGAAAGAGCGGAAGGCCCTGGAGACCGTGGACTACCAGGTGAGCCTCTTTGCGGACATGGACGGTGTCGAGAGCGAGGCGTTCCTGCGCGAGACCCTGCACGAGCTGGACGCCCTCATCCCCCAGGTCCGGGAGTTGACCGCCGCCTGGCGACGGGGCGACGTGTCCACCGTCACCCGGCTCCTGGAGGAGGGCTACCAGGAGTACCCCGACCTCTTCGCGCGCATGGTCACAGCGAGGAACCGGAGCTGGCTGCCGCGCCTGGAGGAGCTCCTGGCGGGTCGCGAGCCGGCGCTGGTGGTGGTGGGGGCCCTCCACCTGGTTGGAGATGACGGGATCCTGGAGCTCCTGCGCCGGCAGGGCTACTCCGTGGAACAGATGGAGGAGATCGAACGATGAACCCCTATAAAACCATGGATCGGGACGAGCTGCTGCGGGCACTGGAGGCCTTCGCCAAGAACTGGCTGGCCCACGACGGCTGCTGGTTCCTGGCCGCCGAGGAGAAGCTGGGGTTGGAGGAGGCCATCGCCCTGGACGCCCGCTCCTGGGAGCGTTTCGCCGCCGCCGAGGCTCGCCGGCTCAGCGCGACGTTCGCGATTCCCGCGGACGGCGGCCTGGACTCCCTGGCGAGGGCCCTGGAGCTGCGCATGTACGCCCTGGTGAACGCCCAGCACCTGGAGTGGTCGGATGACCGGCGCCGGCTGCGTTTCGTGATGGACACCTGCCGTGTGCAGGAGACTCGCCGCCGCAAGGGCCTGCCCGACTTCCCCTGTCGTCCGGTGGGCACCGTGGAGTTCGAGACCTTTGCCCGCACCATCGACCGACGGATCTCGACCGCCTGCGTCGGCTGTCCGCCGGACGCGCCGGCCCACGCCGCGTGCATCTGGGACTTCACCTTGGCATAGACCGGGCGCGTCGTCTCAAGACGGTTATACTGCGGGCATGGCGAACTCCTCCGACGGGAGCGGTGGCCTCTCCTGGTGGCGGTTGACCACCCACGCGCTGCGCCGATCGTGGCGGCGCCTGCGCCGGCGCTGGCGCCGGCCCAACGTGGCGGTGGTGTACCACGAGGCGTACCGTCGCAGCCTGGAGTGGGTGCCCCTCGACTCGCGACGCGGCGAGCTGATCATGAGCTTCCTGGCCGACGAAGGGCTCCTCGACCCGGGGGACGTCAAGGTCCCCCGCCGCCCGCAGATGCGCGCGCTCCTGAGGGTGCACTCCGCCGCCTATCTGGAGTCCCTGCAGCAGCCGGAGACCGCGGAGCGGATCTTCGGCGCCCCGCTCAGCGAGGCCCACCTGGAGAACGTGCTCGAGATGCAGCGCATGATGGTGGGGGGCACCGTCTACGCCACCCGGTTGGCCCTCCAGAGCGGGGGTGTGGCGTGCAACCTCGGCGGGGGCCTGCACCACGCCAATCGCGACTCCGGCATGGGCTTCTGCCTCTTCAACGACATCGCCGCCGCCATCACGCGCCTGCGCTCGCACGGGTTTTCCGCGCCGGTCCTGGTCATCGACCTGGACATGCACGACGGGAACGGTACCCGGGACATCTTCGCCCGCGACCCCAGCGTGCACACCTACTCGGTGCACGGGGCGCACTGGAGCGCCACCGACGCTGTGGCCTCCACCGCCATCGAGCTCGGGGACGGCGTCTCCGACGAGCTCTTCCTGGGGACGGTGCTGAAGACGCTGCCCGACGTCGTGGAGTCGGTGCGGCCGGGCATCGTGTACTACCTGGCCGGCACGGACGGTGCGGCCGACGACGCCCTCGGGAGCTGGGAGCTGACGGCGGAGGGGTTGCTCGGCCGGGACCGCTTCGTGATCGAGCTGCTGCGACGCCGCGACCGTCCGATTCCAGTCGTCGTGGCGCTGGCGGGCGGCTACGGCGTGGGCGCCTGGCGATACTCGGCCCGGTTCCTGTCGTGGCTGATCTCCGGCCGTGTCATCGAGCCCCCGGCGGAGGAGGAGATCCTGCTGCGCCGCCTGCGCCGCATCGGGCGCAGCCTGGACCGGGCCGCCCTCACCACCGAGTCCGATCCATTCGCCTTCCGCCTCACCGAGGAGGACCTGGTGGGGATCATGCCCCAGGCCCCGCGCCAGACCCGCTTCCTCGGGTACTTCTCCCGCCAGGGCGTCGAGCTGCTGCTGGAGCGCTTCGGCATCTTCGATCGGTTGCGCGTGCTGGGCTACGAGCAGCCCGCCCTCCAGGTGGATATCGGCCACCCCCTCGGCCAGACGCTGCGTGTGTTCTCCGGCACGGAGCAGCACGACCTCCTCATGGAGCTGCGGGTCGACCGCAACCCGCGCTGTGTGGAGGGGTGCGAGATGCTGGTGGTGGAGTGGCTGCTCCTGCAGAACCCCCGCGCCCACTTCGGTCCCTATCGACGCCCACTGCCGGGACAGACCCACCCGGGTCTCGGCATGCTCAAGGACGTCCTGGGCTGGCTCGTGGTGGTGTGCGAGATGCTGGAGCTGGACGGCATCTACTACGCCCCCTCGTCCTTCCACGTGGCCGCCCAGAGCCGGCGCATGGTGCGCTTCCTGCACGCCGAGCACGAGGCGCGCTACCGAGCCCTGGCGGAGGCGGTGCAGGCCATGGACCTGGCGACGGCCAGCCGCACCGTGGACGAAGGCGGGGTGGTGGATGCCGACACCGGCGAGCCTGCTCAGGTGCAGGGCTTCCCCATGGTGTTGCCGGTATCGGAGGCCCTGCGCCAGCGGGTCTTCGGGGAGGAGTACGAGGCCCGGGTCGAGGCGGAGCTCGAGCGCCTGCACTACCGCCTCCGCGAGCCCGCCGCCGGAGCCTCCGGAGAGACGAGTTCGAACGTCGAAGCTCGAAGTCAGCAGTGAGAGGTCATCACTGACGGGCGAAGAGCTTCGAAGAGGCGAGGGCGAACGGCGCCGACTCCAGCGTTGCGGCGGCACGGACAGCGCTGCCGAGCAGGTGCGGCGGCGGCGATCCGCGACCGCGATCAGCGGCGGCGCCAGGAGTCGGTGACAGCGGCAGTGGACCGCGTCGGCGATCAGCGTCCGCGGCAGCGAACAGGGTCAGTGGACGCCCTCGGCGATCACTGCCGCCGATCGCTGCCGCCGATCGCGGCCGCCGGCTGGTCAGGGGGGCGTGTTCGTGGCACAGTAGCGGGCAGGGGGCATGATGGCGCGACGCTTCGAGACGGCCCTGGTGGTGGGGGCCTCGTCGGGGATCGGCGAGGCCCTGGCGCGGCGGTTGGCTGAGCAGGGTTGCCGGGTCGCCCTGGTGGCGCGGCGCGCTGAGCGGCTGCGGGCCGTTGCCGACGAGATCAACGCCGCGTCGGAGGATGAGCGGGCGCTCGCGTTTCCCCACGACGTCCTCGCCGCCGAGGAGGTGCCGGACCTCCTCCAGGAGATCACCCGGGGCTTGGGCGGGCTCGATCTCGCCGTGTACGCGGCGGGCCGCCAGCACGCGGTGGCCTTCGACGAGTTCGACACTGGCAAGGACCTGGAGATGTTGGGGGTCAACCTGGCCGGGGCGGTGGCCTGGCTGAACCCGGTGGCGGAGCGCTTCGGCCGCCTGCGGCGCGGCACCATCGTGGGCATCGGGTCGGTGGCCGGGGACCGCGGGCGCTCGGCCAACCCCGCGTACAACGCGTCCAAGGCTGCCCTGCACACCTACCTCGAGGCTCTCCGCAATCGGGTGGGGCGTTACGGCGTCCGGGTCGTGACCGTCAAGCCCGGCTTCGTGGACACCCCCATGACCCGCGGCCAGGGACGCCTCCCCTGGATGATCTCAGCCGACCGAGCGGCGGAGCTCATCCTGCGCGCCGCGCGACGGGGCGCGGTGACGGCCTACGTGCCCGCCCGGTGGCGGTTCGTGATGCTGGCGATCCGGTCCGTGCCGTCCTTCCTGTTCAAGTACCTGAAGGTGTGAGCATGCTGCCTCGCCAGCGGCTGGAGTGGATGGAGGGCTGGGGCATGGCGGTGGGGGCCGCCGGCTATGTCTTCCGCCCCACGACGGTCGACGGAGTGCGCGCCACTCTGGCCGAGGCCGTCCGCGAAGGCGTGCCGGTGGTGGCGCGGGGGGCGGGGCGCAGCTACGGCGACGCGGCCCTCTGTCCCGAGTCGGTGGTGCTGGACCTGTCCCGAATGGACCGGGTGCTGGCGTGGGACCCGGCCACCGGGGTCATCGACGTCGAGCCGGGAGTCAGTATCCGCCGCCTGTGGCGTTACGCCCTCGGTGACGGTTGGTGGCCGCCCGTGGTGACCGGGACCATGCGACCGGCGGTGGGCGGCTGCCTCGGCATGAACGTGCACGGCAAGAACAACTGGCGGCGGGGGACCTTCGGCGAGCACTGCCTGGAGCTGGATCTGGTGCTCCCCTCCGGGGAGCTGCGGACCCTGGATGCCCAGGCCGACGCCGACCTGTTCCGGGCGGTGGTGGGATCCTTCGGCCAGCTCGGCGTCATCACCCGCGCCCGCCTTCGGCTCAAGGCCGTGGCCTCGGGTCTGGTCGAGGTGGAAGCGGTCTCCGCCCCCGACCTGGAGACGGCCCTGCGCCTCGCCGACGAGGCCAAGGACGACTGGGAGTACGTGGTCGGCTGGCTGGACGCCTTCGCCCGGGGAGGCCGGATCGGTCGCGGCCTGCTCCACTTCGCCCGCCATCTCGAGGAGGGCGAGGACCCGGCGCCGGCTCAGAGCCTGCGCCTGGAGCATCAGGGCTTGCCCGACGTGCTGCTGGGCCTGGTGCCCCGCTCCGTCATGTGGCGCTTCATGCGGCCGCTCACGAACCGTCCCGGCATGCGCCTGCTCAACGCCGGCAGGTACCTCGTCGGGAGCACGGTGGGGGAGGGTGCCCGCTACCGGCAGTCCCTGGCCGAGTTCAACTTCCTCCTCGACTACGTGCCAGGGTGGAAACGGGTGTACGAGCCCGGCGGCCTGATCCAGCATCAGTCCTTCGTCCCCGCCGCGGCGGCAGCCGGCGTCTTCCGGCGCCAGCTCGAGCTCGCCCGGCGCCGTGGCCTGCCGCCCTTCCTGGCCGTGCTCAAGCGCCATCGTCCCGATCCGTTCCTGCTCGGCCACGGGGTGGACGGCTTCTCCCTGGCGCTGGACTTCCCGGTCCGCGGCCGGCGCCGCCGGGAGCTGTGGGCGTTGGTGCGGGAGCTGGCGGAGCCGGTGGTGGAGGCGGGCGGGCGCTTCTACCCCGCCAAGGACGCGGCCCTCCCCGGCGACCTCTACCGGGCCTCCTTTCGCGACGGCCAGCTCGAGCGCTTCCGCGCCCTCAAGGCGGAGGTGGACCCGCAACACCGGCTGCGCTCAGCCCTCGCCGACCGCCTCCTCTACCAAAATGAGTAGCACGATGCGATACGTATCAGGATGGAAGAACCAGAGAGGGTGCCAGGCACCGCCGAGATCGCATCTGAGTACTCGACCGCCTCATCTTCAGCGGTGCCTGGCTCCCCCTCTCGCATTCCCGAAGCGCACGACCGGGTGCCAGGCACCGCCGAGATCGCATCTGAGTACTCGACCGCCTCATCTTCAGCGGTGCCTGGCTCCCCCTCTCGCATTCCTCGTGCTCCTCGTGCTCCTTGCCCAGCTCGCCGCAGCGGCGGACCGCGACCGGCTCCTGTACCACGTCGAGACCCTGGCCGGCGACGTGGTCCTCAGTCACGGCGCCGACGTGACCTTCAACCCGGCATCGGTGGTCAAGGCGGGAACCTCTCTCTGGGCTTTGGAGCGGTTGGGAGCTGGGCACCGGTACGCCACCCTCTTCGCGTCCACGGGTCTCCTGGACCGGTCTCGGGGCCGGATCGTGGGATCGCTGGTCGTCGAAGGCGGAGGGGACCCCGACTTCCAGGTGGAGAACGCCCTCCTTGTGGTCCGCGCCCTCAACAGGATGGGTGTGCGGGAGGTGACGGGCGACCTCCTGGTGGAGGGACCGTTCTTCATGGGCTGGGAGAACGGCATCGAGGGTCGCCGCGGCGACCCCGCCCGCCGCCTCCTGGCCATGGGGGAACGCCTGCGGGCCGTTCTGGAGCCGGCTCGCTGGCAGCCGTCGACCCGGTCCGCATGGCTCGAGCTGTGCGCCCGTCACGGTCTGGACGACGAGCGCCCGCCGCGGCTGAGGGTGGACGGTGCGGTCCGCCTCGGCGCCTCGCCGGGGTCCCGACCCCTGCTGGTCCACCGCTCCAACCCCCTGGTCATGGTCCTCAAGCGATTCAACACCTACTCCAACAACGACCTGATCCGGGTGGCCGACACCCTGGGCGGGGTCGGGTCCCTGGAGGCCTTCCTGCGCAGCCGGTTGGGCGCGGCGCCGGCAGACATGCAGCTCGCCACCGCCTCCGGACAGGGCCGCAACCGCATCACCCCGCGCCTCGCCGTGGACCTGATCCGCGAGCTGGGGGCCGCCGCCGCTCGCCAGGGGCTGGGCCTCACCGACCTGCTGCCGGTGCCGGGATGCGACCCGGGCCCCACGCGGCGGATGTTCCCGAAGCTGGTGGCGGGGCCCCGTGCCCACAGCGTCGTCTGCAAGACCGGGACGCTGACCACCACGGACGGCGGTGTCGTGGTCCTGGCGGGGGCCTTCACCAGCCCCCGTCTGGGCACGGTCCTGTTCTGCGTCGCCGCCCCCCGCAGCGACCATCAGCAGACGCGTTGGAGGCGGTTGGAGCAGGAGTGGCTGCTGGGCCTGGTGGACCGGGCCGGTGGCGCGGTGCCCTTCGGGTGCAAGGGCGAGCTGCCCTTCTCCGACAGTGACGCGAACGTCGAGATCGAGCCCGCGGCCGGTTGAAGGCGGCGGCGGCCTGGCCTATGCTCGGCGCTCGCAGGAGGTGCCCATGGAGCTGGACGAGGTGAGGCGCATCTGGCCCGAGCTCGAGTGGATCGCGGACGCCGACCTCAGGGAGCGGACCGCCCAGTGCTGGCGGCTGGCCCTGGAGCGTTCACCCCTCGAGGCGGGGGACCTGGAACGGATTCCCTTCACCCTCAAGGTCCGGGAGTGCCCGGCCAGCTTCCTCGCCCACAAGCGATTGGTGGTGCACATCGCCCGTCACGCCGCCGAGAAAGTGCGTGAGTTCTTCGGCGACGGCCTGCCGGTGGACCTCGACGTGGTCACTGCCGGGGCGATCCTGGCCGACGTCGGCAAGCTGGCCGAGTACGAGCCCGCGGACGACGGCGGCATTCGTCAGAGCCGTCGTGGGGCGTTCCTGCGCCATCCCTTCACCGGCGTCGCCCTGGCCATGGAGTGCGGGCTGCCCGACGCGGTCACCCACATCGTGGCCACCCACGCCAAGGAGGGCGACCTGGTCGCCCGCACCACGGAGGCGTGGCTGGTGCACCACGCGGACTTCATGACCTTCGAACCCTTCGTCAAGCGGCTCCAGCCCTGAGCGCGGGATGCTCTACCGGATCCTCCGACCGTTGCTGTTCCGGCTGGACCCCGAGTCGGCCCACGCCCTCGCGTTGAAGAGCGTGGGCGCGATGGGAGCGGTGCCCGGCCTCCGCCGGCTCGTGACGGCCGCGGTCCGTGCTCCTCGGGGCCGACCGGTGGAGGCGTTCGGCCTGCACTTCCCCAATCGGGTGGGCCTCGCCGCCGGGTACGACAAGGACGGGGAGGGTTGGCGCGGCCTGGCCGCGCTGGGCTTCGGCCACATCGAGGTCGGCACGGTGACGCCGCGGGCGCAGCCGGGCAACCCCCGCCCGCGCCTGTTCCGGCTGCCCGGACAGCGCAGCCTGATCAACCGCCTCGGCTTCCCGGGTCGGGGCGCCGCCTACGTGGCCGGCCGGTTGCAGGGACCGCGCCCACCGGGGCTGGTCCTCGGCGTGAACATCGGCAAGCAGCGCACGACCCCCATCGAGGAGGCGGCCCGCGACTACGAGGAGCTGGTGGACGTCTTCGCCCCCCTCGCCGACTACCTGGCCGTGAACGTGTCCTCTCCCAACACCCCCGGGCTGAGAAGGCTGCAGGGAAGGGGCTTCCTCGAGGGCCTGCTGACGGCAGTGGTGGCTCGCCGTGACCGCTGTGCCGCCATTTCCGGCAGGGGGGTGCCGGTGCTCGTGAAGCTGGCGCCGGACCTGGACGAGGAGCAACTGGCGGCCGCAGCCGACGCCATCCTCGGCGCCAACGTCGACGGCGTCGTCGCCACCAACACGACGACGTCGCGAGAGGGTGTGGACGACCCCCGCGGCGTGGAGGAGGGAGGGCTGAGCGGCGCGGCCCTGGGGCAGCGGGCCACGCGGGTCGTGGCCGCCGTCCATGAGCTCATCGGCGGTGCCCTGCCCATCATCGGGGTCGGCGGCGTGATGGGTCCGGCCGACGCCGCGGAGAAGCTGGCGGCGGGGGCCACCCTGGTCCAGGTGTACACGGGACTGGTCTATGAGGGGCCCGCCCTGGTGGGGCGCATCCTGCGCCGGATCGGGTAGCGCGGGCGGTCCGACCCCCCGGCCCGATCGCGGTTCCGTGAGGCCGCGTCCGCGGCAGCGAACAGTGGCCGCGACAGAGAACGGCCTCGGCGATTCGGACGCGGACCGGTGGGGGTATCTGGCGAGGGGGTTGCTGGTACCCTGCAATACGGGCGGTGCCCACCGCCTGCTCATCCGGAGGACGGATCGTGTCAATCGTCGCCGACGTCGAAGACCTCGCGCCCGCCGAGTTCCTGCTCATGCTGTCCGTGCACTCCAAGACCGGCAAGCTGTCCGCGGTCCGGGGCAAGGACAAGGTGTTCCTGGCCCTGGACGAGGGCTCGATCGTGTACGCCGCCGCGCCCATGGTGGGGGAGCGCATCGGCAACGTCCTCGTCGGCCGTGGGTTGGTGACCGAGGAGCAGCTGGCGGAGGCGCTCGAGCGGCAGCGCGACGATCCCGACGCCGGCCTCCTGGGCACCGTCCTCATGGACATGGGCGTCCTGGAGGTGAACGATCTCGCCGCGGCGGTGCACAGCCAGTTCGAGAACGTGCTCCGGGAGCTGTTGGCCTGGCGGAGCGGCGTGATGGTGTTCGAGCGGGGCGAGATCCCGAGCCTGGGAGCGATCCACGTCAACCCCGCGGACGTGCTCATCGGTCTCGACCACGACGTGGAGCCGTTGCTGATGGAGAGCCTCGGGCGTCTGGGCCGGAGACCCGGCGAGGACGAGACGGCGACCGAAGGAATGCAGGACCCGGCCCCTGCCCAGGGGCCCCGGGCCAGGAGCGCCGAGGTGAGATCGTTGCTCGAGGAGATGGAGGAGCAGGCGGTCTCGCTGACCGCGGAGATGACGCTGAACATCCTGCGCGCGGCGGCTGTGGTGGCGGAACGGGCGCTGGTGTTTCTCGCCTATCCCGGCTTCTTCCAGGGTGTGGGCGGCTTTGGCGCCGGCCTGGAGCGGCGGCGCCTGTCCGGCCGCCGCCTTCGCCTGGTCCGGGATCCCGGCCTCGTGCTGTCGCGGGTCTCCGAGGCGGCCACGACCTGTCGGGGACCCATCCCGCTGGATCCCGCCAACGAGCCGCTGGTCAAGGAGCTGGGCGGGAGCGCGCCCGAAGAGGCGGCCGTCGTGCCGCTGGTGGTGAAGGACCGGGTCGTCGCCTTGGTGTACGTGGATGACGGCCCCCGCGGCGGCCCCCTGGGTTCGTTGACCTCCCTGGAGTCGACCGTGGCGGAGGTGGCTGCCGTCCTCGACGCCACCTGAGAGCCGCGCGCTCTGGCTCTCGGGAGGCCAGAGTCGGTACTCTCCCCCGCATGACCACACCACTGGTCTCCGTGCTCCTGCCGGTCCGCGATGCAGGTCCCTACCTCGAGGCCTGCCTGGCGAGCCTGCATCGTCAGACCCTGGCGGAGCACGAGGTCGTGGCGGTGGACGACGGGTCGGGGGACGGGTCGCTGGACACGCTGCGGCGCTGGGCTGGCTCGGACTCCCGTATCCGCGTCCTGGCGCAGCCCCGTGCGGGCCTGGTGGCGGCGCTGAACGCAGGGCTCGACGCGTGCCGGGGCCCCGTGGTGGCGCGCATGGATGCCGACGACGTCTGCCACCCCCGGCGCCTGGAGCTGCAGGTGAGGCTCCTGGAGGAGCGGCCCGACGTGGGCGTCGTCGGATGCGGGATCCGGTTCTTCCCACGCCGGGCCGTGGCCGGCGGGTTTCGGCGCTACGAGACGTGGCTGAACTCCCTCGTCCGGCACGACGAGATGGCCCGCGAGCGCTTCGTGGAGTCGCCCCTGGCGCACCCCTCGGCGGTGGTGCGTCGACCCCTGCTGGCGGCGGCGGGAGGCTACCGCGACTGCGGCTGGCCGGAGGATTACGACCTCTGGCTCCGTCTCTTCGGGACCGGCGTGGTCTTCGCGAAGGTGCCGGACCCGCTCCTGTTCTGGCGCGAGCACGGGGCCCGGCTCACACGGCGCGACCCTCGCTACGGTGTCGACGCCTTCCTGCGCTGCAAGGCGCACTTCCTGCTCGAGGGCCCACTGCGCGCACGCCCGCGGGCCTTGCTGTGGGGGGCGGGGAGGACGGGGCGCCGGCTGGCCACCCACCTGTTGGCGGGAGGGGGCGAGGTGGCTGCCTTCGTCGACATCGACCCCGCCAAGATCGGGCGCACCGCCCGTGGCCGGCCGGTGGTCGCCCCCGACGACCTGCCGGGCCTCCTGGCGCCCGGCACCCTGGTGCTGGCCGCGGTCGCGGCGCGGGGTGCGCGTGGGCTGATCCGGGCTCGTCTGGACGGAGTGGGGCTCGCCGAAGGCTCCGACTACTTCTGCGTGGCCTGACAAGCGCAGCGACAGCGATCGGCGACCGCGTCAGCGACCGCGACAGCGGCGGTGGACAGCGGCGGTGGACAGCGGCAGCGGCGGCGTCCGCGTCGGATGGCGGCGTCAGCGAGCCGCAGCGGCGCTGGGCGTTCGATGAACGGAGCGGGACACTGGGAGGATCAGAGAGCGTGCCAGGCACCGTCGGGCCCTCGCGGAGAAGCACGATCGTGCCCTCTTCAACGGTGCCTGGCTCGCGCTCTGGCCTATCCGAAGCGAGAGATATCGCGACGTGCCGATTCTCCCGACGCGTTCCCCGTGGTTGCCACCGCTGACCACGGCGAAGCTGCGATCGAAGCCGGGTCACCAGTGGCACGCCCGAGGGACGCGCTGTTCTCTCGAAGGCTGCTGCGCCGTCGAACGCCGCTACCGTCCGCTGCCGCCGATCGCCGCGCCCGAGATCAGGGGGGCGGTTCGATCTCCACCGGCTCCAGGTCCCAGATCTGGTGGGCGTACTCGCGGATCGGCGCGGTCGGAGGAGAAGCCGCCCATGGCGGAGACGTTGCGGATGGCGGCTGCGGCCCACGCCCGGCGGTCGCGGTAGAGCTCCTCCACCCGCTCCTGGACCTCGATGTAGGAGCGGAAGTCGGCGAGGACCATGTAGCGGTCGCCGTGCTCCATGAGGGCGGACCACACGCCCCGCAGCATGCCGCTGTCGCCGCGGGCGAAGACCCCGTCCCGGATCGCGTCGACCACCGCCGCCAGCTCGGCGTCGGCGCGGTAGATCTTCCACGGGTTGTGCGCGCCGGTGGTGAGGCGCGCCTCGACCTCGTCGGCGGTGAGCCCGAAGATGAACATGTTGTCGGCGCCCACCGCGTCCCGGATCTCGATGTTGGCGCCGTCCAGGGTGCCCACGGTGAGGGCGCCGTTGAGGGCCAGCTTCATGTTGCCGGTGCCGGAGGCCTCCATGCCGGCGGTGGAGATCTGCTCGGACACGTCGGCGGCGGGGATGATCCTCTCCGCGAGGGTGACGCGGTAGTCGGGGAGGAAGGCGACCTGCAGCCGTCCCTCCACCACGGGGTCGCGGTTGACCACGTCGGCGACGCCGTTGATCAGGCGGATGATGAGCTTGGCCATGTGGTAGGCCGGTGCGGCCTTGGCCCCGAACACGAAGGTGCGGGGCACGATCTCGCGGGTGGGTTCGTCGAGGACACGGTGGTACAGCCAGATGATGTGCATCACCTTGAGGAGCTGCCGCTTGTACTCGTGGAGGCGCTTGATCTGGACGTCGCACAGGCGTCGGGGTCGATGCGGAGGCCGCCGGGTCCGGACAGGAAGGCGGCCAGGTTCACCTTGTTGGCGGCCTTGATGGCGAGGAACTCGTCCTGGAACTCGGGGTCCGCGGCGTGCTCCCCGAGCTGGGCCAGCCGGTCCAGGTCGGTGACCCAGCCGTCGCCGATGCGCCGGGTGATGGCGGCGGCAGACGGGGGTTCGAGGACAGGAGCCAGCGCCTGGGCGTGATCCCGTTGGTGATGGCGATGAAGCGCTCCGGCCACAGGGTGGCGAAGTCCTTCACCAGCCGTGTCCTGAGCAGCTCGGTGTGGAGCTTGGCCACGCCGTTGATCTTGTGGCTGCCGACGATGGCCAGGTTGGCCATCCGGAACCGGGGCTCCCCCTCCTCCTGGAGGATGGAGAGGCGGCGGACGGCGTTGCCGTTCTCCTCGAGCTGACCTTTCACCGAGTCCAGGAAGCGCCGGTTGATCTCGTAGATGATCTGCACGTGGCGGGGGATCCAGGGCTGCATGAGAGACACCGGCCAGGTCTCGAGGGCCTCCGGCAGCAGCGTGTGGTTCGTGTAGGCGCAGGTCGCCCGGGTCAGCTCCCAGGCGGTGACCCAGCGCAGTTCGGCCTCGTCCACGAAGAAGCGCATGAGCTCGGCCACCGTCAGGGCGGGGTGGGTGTCGTTGAGCTGGAAGGCGACCTTGGACGGGAACAGCTCCCACGCCTCGCCGTGGCGACGGCGGAAGCGGTTGACCACGTCGCGGACCGAGCACGCCACCAGGAAGTACTCCTGGAGGAGCCGGAGCTGCCGGCCGGCCTCGATGTCGTCGGCCGGGTAGAGCACCCTGGTCAACGCCTCCACCCGTTCGCGCTCCGCCACCGCCCGGATGTAGCTGCCCTTGGAGAACATCTGGAAGTCGAACTCGGACGCCGCGTCGGCATCCCAGAGGCGCAGGATGGACACGGTGTTGGTGTGGTAGCCGGCGATGAGCACGTCGTGGGGGATGCCGTAGGCGACGCGCCATCCCCGCCAGGTGGGGCGGTGCTTGCCGCGGTCCGTCTCCACCCACTCCACGTGGCCGCCCACCTTGACCGGCACCATGAGGTCGTGGCGCGGGACACCCCAGCGGAACCCCTCCTCCAACCAGGTGTCGGCGTGCTCCACCTGCCAGCCGTCCTCGAACTGCTGCCGGAACATGCCGTAGTCGTAGCGCAGGCCGTAGCCGTAGGCGGGGTAGTCGAGGGTGGCCAGGGAGTCCAGGTAGCAGGCCGCCAGGCGGCCGAGACCGCCGTTGCCGAGGCCGGGGTCGGGCTCCTCCTCGAGGATGGTGTCCAGGTTGAGGCCGAGGAGCTGCATGGCCTCGTGGGCCACGCCCAAAAGCTCGGTGGCGATCAGGTTGTTGCGGGCCAGGCGCCCGGGCAGGTACTCCATGGACATGTAGTGGACCGTCTTGGGCCGGGTCGCGTCGTAGGTCCGCCGGGCCAGGATGGCGCGGTCGATGAGGGTCTCCCGCACCGCCAGCTCGAGGGCGGCGAGGTGGTCGTCGGGCCGTGCCATGCGCAGCTCCACACCGCCCGCGTAGCGCAGGTAGTGCAGGAAGCGGTCCCGGAACTCCTCCGGGGTTGGGTTCTTGAGCCGCACTGGCGGCATCGTGATGGCCATTTGCAGGCTCCCTGAATGGTGGTTATACAGCCGCCGGCCGAGGGTAACACAGGGGAGGGCCCCACCCTCACACCGGTCTCGGCCCGGTTCGCGCTACCATGCCCGCCGAGGAGCTCGCCATGACGCGCACCGCCGGTGTTCTGCTGCACCCAACCAGCCTGCCCTCCCGTTACGGCATCGGGGACCTGGGGCCCGGAGCCCATCGCTACCTGGAGTGGCTGTCCGAGGCGGGGATCAGTTGGTGGCAGATCCTGCCCCTGCATCCCCCCGGTCCCGGGCAGTCCCCCTACTCGGCGATCTCGACCTTCGCCGGGAACCAGTGGCTGATCAGCCCCGATGTGCTGGTGCAGGACGGGCTCCTCGACCAGGAGGCCTTGGAGGGCCTGCCGGCGTTTCCCGCGGGGCAGGTGGCGTTCGACGACGTTCTGCCCTGCAAAGGGGAGCTCCTCAGGCGCGCCTTCCACCGCTTCCGGGAGCAGCCGCCCCCCCTCATCGCGGCGGGCCTCGAGACCTTCTGCGACCGGCACTCCGCGTGGCTGGGGGATTTCGCCCTCTACCTCGCCCTCAAGCGGGCCCACGGCGGAGCGCCCTGGTACGAGTGGCCGCCCGAGCTGGCGGGTCGCGATCCCCAGGCCCTGGCGCGGTGGCGGGCCGCCCACGCCGAGGAGGTGGAGCTGGTCGAGTTCTCCCAGTTCCTCTTCTTCCGCCAGTGGCGCGCGGTGCGGGTCCGGGCGGAGGAGCTGGGAGTGAAGATCCTCGGCGACGTGCCCATCTTCGTGGCCCACGACTCCGCCGACGTGTGGTCCCACCCGGAGCTCTTCAAGCTCGACGGGGAGCTGCGGCCCACGGTGGTGGCCGGCGTGCCCCCCGACTACTTCTCGGCCACCGGTCAGCTCTGGGGCAACCCGGTGTACGACTGGGAGCGACTGGCCTCGGACGGCTTCGCGTGGTGGATCGACCGCCTGGGCCACGAGCTGACCCTCACCGACGCGGTGCGCCTCGACCACTTCCGGGGCTTTGCCGCCTACTGGGAGGTGCCGGCGAGCGAGGACACCGCCGTCAACGGTCGCTGGATGCCGGGCCCCGGCCGCGCGCTCTTCGACGCCGTCCGTGAAGCCCTGGGGAAGCTCCCCCTGGTGGCGGAGGACCTGGGTGAGATCACACCCGACGTGATCGCGCTGCGCAAGGAGCTGGGGCTGCCGGGGATGGCCATCCTCCAGTTCGCCTTCTCGCCGCATTTCCGGTCCACCTTCATCCCCTATGCCCTCGAGCGGGACATGGTCGTCTACACCGGCACTCACGACAACAACACCAGCGTGGGGTGGTACTGGGAGGACGCCGGGGACGGCGAGCGCGACCTCCTTCGCCGCTACGTCGCCTCCAACGGTCGAGAGATCCACTGGGACATGGTCCGCCTGGCCCTGGGCACGGTGTGTGACCAGGCCGTGGTTCCCCACCAGGACCTGGTGGGCGTGGGCTCGGACTGCCGCATGAACACGCCTGCGCGCGGTCTCGGCAACTGGCGGTTCAGGATCACCCCATGGATGCTGGAGGATCCCATCCGCGAGCGCCTGGCCGAGCTGGTGTGGGTGTACGGCCGGCAACCCGTGCGGGCGGAGGGAGAAGGGGCGAGCGTCACCGGGCCCGGAGCGGATGAAGGCTGAGGAGACCCTGATGGGACCCTGGTCTTCACGTGGGATCGAGGGGAGCGGTGCGGCCCGGCCCGGCTGCTCGGAACGGGCATCGCGGAAACGCAGGCGCCGTCCGGTGGCCGCGGGGCCGCGACGCGATCGGGCAGGCCGCCGCTGCCGGGATCGCCTGCAATACCCGGGCCCCGGTCCCGGTTTCGGGTTGGCATGAGCTCTGCCGCCCGCGTCGCCGTGTTCCTCGGGATCGTGCTCTCTATCTGGCTCGCCGAGCACGTCTACGTCGGCTGGAGGCTCCTGTCCGTGCCCCCCTTTGCCGCCGGCGCGGCGCGCAAGGGCCTCCTCGCCTGGCTGGTGGTGGGCTTCCTCACCTATCCCCTGGGGCGGACGCTGTTCGCCGTCGGCTGGCGCGGCTCCGGGCGCGTGCTCGAGTACGTGGGCGCGGTCTGGATGGGGACGCTCTTCCTGCTCCTGGCGGCGCTCCTCACGGTGGAGGTGGTCACCCTGGGAGGGTTCGTGCTGCGCTCCTGGGCGCCGTGGCTGCGCGGGGCGGCGGCGATCGTGGCGGTGTGCGCGGCGTCCGCGGCCTGGGTGAGCGCCGCGGTGGGCCCGCGGACGGTGCGCCTGGACGTGACCCTCGGAGGTCTGCCGCGGGAGGCGGACGGCCTCCGCCTGGTCCAGATCTCGGACGTCCACGTGGGCACCATCCTGGGCCGGGCGCGGTTGCAGAAGATTCTGGACGGGGTGCAGCAGCTGGAGCCGGACGTGGTGGTGATCACCGGCGATCTCATCGATGGCGATGCGGGGGTGGTGGAGGAGCTCCTGCCACAGCTGAAGACCCTGCGCGCCCGGCGCGGGGTGTACGCGATCCTGGGCAACCACGAGTACTACGCCGGCCGCGAGCGCTCCCGCGCCCTCCTCCGGGACGCGGGCTTCGAGGTGCTGGACAACCGCTGGGTGGAGCCCGCTCCGGGGTTGTACCTCGCAGGGGTGCCGGATGCTCGAGGCTCCGCCCAGACGGGGAGGCCGGAAGCTGACCTGGACGCCGCCCTGGCCGGGCTCGATCCCGACTCGGCGGTGGTGCTCCTGCAGCACGCCCCCGAGGGGGAAGAGCGCATCGCCGCCGCCGGGGTCGACCTGCTGCTGGACGGCCACACCCACGGCGGCCAGATCTGGCCGTTCCACTACCTGGTGAAGCGGGCCTACCCCCACCTCGCCGGGGTGTACCGGGTGGGCGCCATGACCCAGGTGGTGAGCCGCGGCTCGGGACAGTGGGGGCCGCCCATGCGCCTCTTCGCCCCCTCGGAGATCATCCAGATCACGCTGCGGTCACCGTGACAGCGGCAGCGATCGGCGACGACGAACAGTGTCGGCGTCAGCGGCAGCCACCGGCGGCGGCGAGCAGCGTCCGCGTCAGCGAACGGCGTCCGCGTCGGCGATCGCTGAACAGGGGACGGCGAACAGCGATCAGCCACGGCGCGCTTCGTGACGCGTCTCGCGGCGCGCCGATTCTTTCGACGCGTTCCCCGAGGTTGCCACCGCTGACCACGGCGGAGCTGCAAGCGAAGCCGGGTCACCAGTGGCACGCCCGAGGGAGGGGCTGAGGCGTAGCGCTTCGGGAGCACCAGAGGGGGTGCCAGGCACCGCCGCACATGAAGCGAAAGGGTTTCTCGGACCGTCTTCGACGGTGCCTGGCACCCCCTTTGGCGAACCTTCAGCGAGATTCGCGGGCACCGAGCTCGCGGAGCGAATCACCTGATCGCCGATCGGCTTCAGTGGAGCCGGCAACCTCATCACGAGCTTGATCGCAGCGCCCGCCGCTTCGAGCGCCAAGCGATGAGCAGCGAGACCAGTGCTAGGGATCGCGTTGGGCATGGTCACCTCCGGGTCGTTCATGCCCGCCCTCACAAGCCGGTGGCCGGCCCATGTCAAGGGTGCGAAGCACCGGGCTCGAGCCCGGCTTGCCCTTGACCTGGGCCGGCCACCGCCTACGTTCTCAGAAGAACGACCCGGAGTGACCATGCCGCCGATCACTGCCGCCGGCTCATGACTTGGTGAACTGGAGCCTGTCGTCCGCGTCGCCGTGGGATGCGTCGGAGATCGCGGGCGGGCAGCTGGCCAGAGCGTCTCTGATCGTCGTGGAGCGGTCGCTCTCGGGAGCGGCGAGCTGGGTCCACCCGCAGGGCGGCACCGGCAGCACGCGGAGCTCCTCGCTGGAGCCGTGGAGGACCACGTCGGAGAGGTCGATGCGGGGCAGGTGCTGATAGACGGTCTCCAACACACGGCTCCCGCGTTCGCCCCGGGCGGTGCGCACGGCGTAGCCGAAGGCCAGCGGGAGCCAGGGGAGGGCGGACTCGAAGAGCGCCTCCAGGAGGGCGGCGCGGATGACGAAGGTGAAGCTGTTCCACAGGGCGCCGCTCCCCGCCAGCTCCTCGGCACGCCCGCGTCCCGGGGCGTCGCTCATGGCCAGGACCTCGCGGACCCCGTCCGGTCCGCTGGGACCGGGGTCGATCCAGCCCCAGCCCGGGTCCTCGTCACCGTCAGGTTCCAGCCCGAGCAGCACCAGCGCGTCCGGGTTGGAGTCCACGTGCTGGAGCGCCCGTTCGACGGACCGCTGCAGCACGTCTTCGCGACACGCGTGGTGGCCGGCGTGGGTGATGAGGACCACAGCCTCCGGGTCCCGGGGCAGCACCTGGAGGAGGGGGAGGAGGACGCTGCAGGCCGTGCCGCGGTCGCAGGGTTGCACCACCGTGTTTTCGGGGGGCAGCGCGGCCGCCGCCAGTCTCCACCATGGGGCCTGCTGGTCCGACACCACCAGCATGGTGTGGCGCGGGCTGCTGATGGTGGTGGTCAGACGCAGGGCCCTCTCCAGGAGCGAGGCGCCACCGGCCGCCTTCCGGTGGGCAGCGGGTGGCTCCGCTTCGGGGCGCGCGTCCTTGAAGGGGCCCGCGTCGGGCTCCTCCCCCATGGCCAAGATGATGGCCCACAGGTTCGGTCGTGCTTCCATCGGCGATCTCCGTCCACCTGTGCGGCCCGCTGCGGCGGGTTGTGCGCGGTGCCTTCTGTACGGAATACAAGAAAGACCTGTTCTCGATTCCGGACGTGGCGCGACATCCTCGCGACCGCTGCGGCGGGTCAGGACGGATGACGGACGCTCACGTCTGCCGGGTCTCGCGGATGTGGGCGTAGTTGAGCACCGCAACGAAGACGCTGCCGCCGATCAGGTTGCCGAGCAGCGCGACCCCGATGAAGCGGATCACGTGCAGGGTGGTGATGTCGTCGCTCACGAACGCGGCCGTGAAGATCTCGACGGCCCCCGCGATGGAGTGGTGGAGGCCCCCCAGGCCGATCAGGAACGTGACGATGTAGATGGACACGATCTGGCTCACGGTGGGCGGAGTGGCCAGGATCAGCCATGCGCCCAGCGCCATCAACCAGCCGGCGAGCAGGGCGCTCAAGAGCAAGGGGACGAAGTCGATGGCCACCAGGTGGCGTCCGATCTCGACGTAGCCGGCGCGGGCCTGGATGGCGTCGTCGGCGGCGACCAGCAGGCCGGCTCCCGCGAGCGCTCCGAGGAGGTTGCCGGCGGCCACCACCACCCACAGGCGGAGCAGGCCGGTGGGCGACGCCTGGCGATCCAGGACCGGGTAGACGGCGGTGGCCGTGTGCTCGGTGAAGAGCTCGGCGCCGCTCATGAGGCAGACCACGAAGCCCAGGGGGTAGACCGTGGCGACCATGATCCTGCCCAGGACCGGCCAGAAGGCCACGTGTTGGGCGGCGACGGTGGCGACCCCCGCCGCCATGGCGGTGAAGGCCAGCATGAGGCCGGCGGCCACCGCGGACAGGGCGAGGGACAGGGTGGGACGCCGGATCTGCTCCAGACCCTCGGCGACGGCGGCGACCAGGATGTCGTCGGGGTGGCGGAGCGCCTCGTCAGTGCGCTTCACGATGACCGGGACGTACTCCTGGTCTTCCTGTTTCCGCCGCACGAGGCGTTCTGTGACCACGGGCTGCCCGCGGGTGCGCTCCGAAGCGCCGTCTCCCCGTCGCGGCTCGTTCCCCGGGTCCGACTCCGTCCCGCCCGTGGCATCCCGTTGATCCATCATGGAGCCGGGTCTCACGCCGGTGCCGGGGACGGAGGCTCGATGAGGGCCGCGGCGCGGGGGCGGAGCATCAGGTTGTAGATCGCCTGCAGGTAGCGGTTGACCTCCACCCGCTCCGGGGCGGTGACGTACTTCCAGTACCCGTAGACCCGGGCCAGGGTCATGAGCCGCTCCGCGTAGAGCTCCCAGGTGTAGCGGGCGCGCACCCGTTCGACGGCGCCGTCCGAGATCGCCTGCCAGTGGTCGGGATGCTCGGCGCAGTCGGCGAGGAAGTCGGCGATCATGTCGCCGGCCTGGTCGCCGTGGTTGGGGTCGATGTGGAAGCCGGAGACCCCGTGCTCGATGATCTCCGAGGGGCCGCCGTACCAGGTGGCGAAGGTGGGCACGCCGGAGGTCATGGCCTCGATCACGGTGAGGCCGAAGGCCTCGAAGAGGGCAGGCTGCACGAAGGCGCCTCGGCGGTCGCCCACGAAGCGGTAGAGCTCCCCGGCCAGGGGCTTGTCGAGCAGGCGCCCGATCCAGCGCATGTCGCCGTCGAGCTCGTGGGCGTTCATGATCTCGTGCAGGCGCTCCGCCTCGGCCCGCTCCTCGGCGTCGAGGCACTCCTGGGGAAGGACGTTGCCGCCCACGATGACCAGGTTCGCCAGGGAGCGGAGGCGCTCGTTGGCGCCGAACCAGTCGGCGAGGCCGGTGAGGTTCTTGATGCGGTCGAGCCGGGCCATGGCCAGGAGGATGGGGCGCTCCGGGTGGGCGAGGTTGCCGCGGGCGTCGGCCACGTCGGGATCGAAGAGCATCTCCTCGATCTCCGGCAGCAGGCCCTGCAGGCGGCGCTCCTGCTCGCTGTACGGGTAGTAGGTGTCGGGATCCACACCGGGGGAGACGATGTTGAACCGCGAGTCGAAGACGTCCACCCCCTGCACCACCCGCAGCAGGCCGGGCATGGTGAAGGCGGCATAGCTCTCGTACTGGCCCACGCTCTGGTCGTCGCCGGCGATCTCCTGGGAGGTGCTGGTGATGATGAAGTCGGCGGCGTTCATGGCCACGAGGTCGGCCACGAACTGGCAGGAGAAGTGGTACTGGCCCTCGTTGTGCTGCCAGTACAGGTCGGACAGCACGTACTTGGTCTTCTCCAGGGCATGGGCGATGTTGCACTGGGTGACCCCGAGACGTTGCGCGATGAGGCTGGCCACCAGGTTGCCGTCGGAGTAGTTGCCGATGATCAGGTCCGGCCGCCCGCCCAGCTCGGCCTGGATCTCCTTCTCCGCCTCGAGGGCGAAACGCTCCAGATACGGCCAGACCGCGAAGCGCGAGATCCAGTGGGGCACGATCTCGCCGCCCAGGTTGCGGAACGGCACCCGGAGGATGCGTGCCGACTCGGTGCCGGCGATGCGCTCCAGGCGCTGGTTGCAGGCCGTGCCCCGGTTCTCCGGCAGGAGCCTGCTCACCACCACGATCTCGGGCTCGAAGTCCACTCCCTGCTCTGCGAGGCGGGAGCGCATGGCCTTCTCCAGCGCCCGCACCTGGTCCAGGATGTACACCACCTGACCGCCGGTGTCGGGCAGGCCCATGACCTTGCCCTGGCCGAAGTAGCCGTGGGGCGAGATGATGGCGGTCCGGAACACCATGGGGATGCGCGACAGGAGCGCCTCGAAGCGTCTCGGCTCGGGCGCCTCCAGGGTCTCCTGTAGGAGCTGCATGGTCTCCCGCATGCGGGCGACGGTGCGACCCCAGCCGGGTTCGAAGCCGAGGCCGCGCAGCCGCTCCGCCACCTGGTCCCACTCAGCGCGTGGGGGCTGCGAGGCCAGGTACCTGAGGGCGGCACGGATGGCGTCGCGCAGCCCCTCCACCGAGCGGATGCCGGCGTTGATCATGAGCTGCTGGCCCTTGGAGCTGTGCAGGGACAGGAAGCGGAACAGGTCGTCGAAGCCGCGCTCCGAGTCGGCGAAGAGCTGCCCCACGAGACGTCGGTTGAGGAACTCGCCGCCGCGCCCGATGGAGCCCTGCTCCCGGAGGCGCAGAAGGTGCCGGGAGAAGGGCTGGAAGTCGATCTCCAGGGGCCACGCGTCATCCACCAGGCGGCCGTCCACCAGCCGCTCCTTGAAGGCGAAGTACTCCGAGCTGGTGATGGCCTCGAAGTGCAGGGTCTCCGAGTGGCAGCGCACGAACAGCCGCCGACCGCGGTCCGGGCGCACCGAGAAGCACACCCACGGGTTCGCCAGCGCCGTCTCCTGGGTCGTGCTGACGAGGTCCTCCACGACCGTCCCCTTCAGCTCGGCGGCGGGCTCCTCGTTGGTGACCTCGGCGAAGCTGTCCACGACGTCGGAGCGCAGCAGGAACGGGCGCTGCATTGCAAGCAGGTGGCGGAGGAACAGGTACACGGCATCTCGTTGATTGCCGGCGATCTCTTTCAAGCCCTCGATCACGTCCACTTGCCTTCCGATCTGTCGCTGATTGTGGTCGCGGCCGGCCCGTCATCGGCGCCGTGCCGTTGCTGCGGACAGAGGAGAAAACACAGACCCCACGGCCTCTATTCGGCAGCTTCGAGGGGTGTGTGGCGGCGTCCGCTGCGCGTGATACGGGAATGGGACTACCTTGCCGGGGCGGGACGTCGGGTTGCCTCATTATCATGTCGGCACCCACGGGGCAGACACCATGGGGGAGTTCCCGGGACCCCCACCGGGCAGGAACCGGGGTGTCACGCACCCTCGGATGTCGCGGAAGAGCCGCTCCGGCGCCGCCGTTGAAGCAGGGGAATCCCCGCCGCGCGGTCGGAGGCCGGGGCGGACTCAGAGATGGAGGCTCAGATGCCCAGGGTGAAGGTGGCCAAGCTCGACGAGCTCGCGAAGAACAGCATGCGCCAGGTCACGGCGAACGGGGTGGAGGTGCTCCTGGTGCGGACCGGTGGGGAGGTCCGGGCTCTGGGCGCCCACTGCCCCCACCAGGAGGCGCCCCTGGCGGACGGGCTGCTGGCCGGCGGCCGGGTGCTCTGCCCGTGGCACCAGTCGGTCTTCGAGGCGCGCAGCGGCGAGCTCCTGGAGCCTCCCGCCATGAGCTGCCTGCCCGTCTATCCGGTGGTGGTGGAGCACGGCGAGGTCCTGGTGGACGTGCCGGACGAGGCTCGAGGCGCACGGTCGCCGGAGATGGTCGCTCCCGACGCCGACACGGATCCGCGGACCTTCGTGATCCTCGGTGGCGGGGGCGCCGGCCTGGCCGCCGCCCAGGAGCTCCGGCGGGTGGGTTTCGCGGGCCGGGTGGTCATGGTGAGCGCGGACGAGCGCCCGCCCTACGAGCGCACCCACTGCTCCAAGGACTACCTGGCGGGGAACGCCCCCGGGGAGTGGCTGCCCCTGAAACCGGCCTCCTTCTACGAGGAGGCGGGGGTGGAGTGGGTCCACCATCGCGTGGATGGGGTGGACCTGACGACGAGGAGGGTCGGCCTGCCGGGAGGCGCGACCGTCGACGCCGACGCCCTGCTGGTGGCCACCGGAGGCGAGCCGCGCCGCCTGGAGGTGCCCGGCGCGGACCTCGAGGGCGTGCTGACCCTCCGCACCTGGGACGACAGCGACCGCATCGCCGCCGCCGCCGACGGGGCGAAGCGTGTGGTCGTGATTGGAGCGAGCTTCATCGCCATGGAGGTGGCGGCCTCCTTGAAGGAGCGGGGCGCGGCCTCGGTCACGGTGGTGGCGCCGGAGGCGGTGCCCTTCAAACGGGTGCTCGGCGAACGGGTGGGCGGCGTGTTGCGGGCGCTGCACAGCGAGCAGGGGGTGGCCTTCGAGCTCGGCAGCCCCCTGGCCAGGATCCAGGGCTCGGGCCGAGTGGAGGCCGTCGTCACCGAGGACGGGCGGCGGGTCCCCGCCGACCTGGTGGTGGTGGGCATCGGGGTCCGTCCCGCCACCGGCGGCCTTCAGGGCGTCCGCCTGGAGGAGGACGGGTCCCTGCGCACCGACGAGCACCTGCGGGTGACCGAGGGAGTGTGGGCGGCGGGGGACGTCGCCACCTTCCCGGACTGGCGGAGCGGCGAGCCGATCCGGATCGAGCATTGGCGGGTGGCTCTCCAGCAGGGGATGACGGCGGCCCGCAACATGGCGGGCGGCCAGGAGCCGTTCCGGAAGGTGCCCTTCTTCTGGACCATGCACTTCGGCAACCCCCTGGCCTACCTGGGCCATGCCGTGCGCTGGGACGAGGAGGTGACCCACGGGTCCCTGGAGGACCGCGACTTCATGGTCTACTACCTGGGGCCCGAACGGGTGCTCGCGGCCGCGGCCATGGGCCGGGACCACCAGGTGTCGGCTCTCCACGAGCTGATGCTCGCGGGCCGGGAGCCCTCGGCTGACGAGGTCCGCGAGGGCGAGATCGATCTGGTGGCGCGCCTCAGGGGGTAGCGCGCGAGCGCTGGGCTGGTGATGAACAGAGGCAGCGGAGGCGAACCGCAACGCAGAGGCGCGGAGCCCCCGCCCGCCCACCCGAGGAGAAGAAGGAACGCAGAGGCGCGGAGGCGCAGAGCCGCCCACCCGCCCGAGGACAGGACGCGAAGACGCGAAGCCCCCACCCACCCGAGGAGACTGTCGGCGGCGCCTACTCCCTGTCACCCTGAGCATCGATACGCCCCGTCGGGGCGGTGCCGCATGGCATGACACGGAGTCGTTCAGAGACGGTGGACCGACCCGCCTGAGTGTCATCCTGAGCGAGGGTCGGTCTTCCGGAGCGAGTCGAAGGATCCCCCGAGAGCACCAGAGTCGTGGCTGGGAGGCGTCCCACGGGCCTTCGGGGGATGGTTCGACTCGTCGCTCGCCGCGGACGGCGAGCTCCTCGCTCACCATGACAGAACAAGGGTGTGTCGTTGCACCGGGAGCGCGCGGAGGTCCGCCGGAGCGAGGAGCCGCGGGTGGTGGTGTGCGCCCTTCGCCGAGGTGTGTGCGAGTCTCCGGAAGTGCAGCCGGCCGCGGCCGGGATGACCATGGCCTTCGGCTATGTTCCCGGCTCAACGACCCGGAGGTGACCATGCCGGCGTCGGCGCACCCGCCATCCGCCCGGCGGCGCGCCCCTGGCAGGAGCTGCCCCTGCCCCCTGACACGGCCGCCGTCTCTGTCGCCGCCGCTGCCGCGGGCGCTGTCACTGCTGTGTCGGGGGCTACTCGAGCCGGTCGAGGATCCCCTGCATGATGCCGCGCACCTTCTCGGCCACCGGCTGGATGTCGTCGTTGCCGATGAGGCTGAAGGCGGCCACCGGGTCCATGGCGGAGACCACCGAGCCCGCGCCGTCCTCGCGCTCGGCAACCACCACGTTGCAGGGCAGCAGCAGGCCGATGTGGGGCTCCGCCTCCAGGGCCTTGTGGGCCAGGGGAGGGTTGCAGGCGCCGAGGATGACGTAGCGCCGGAAGTCCTTGTCCAGCTTCTTCTTCAGCGTGGCCTTGACATCGATCTCGGTGAGGATCCCGAACCCTTCCTCGGCGAGCAGCTCGGTGACGCGCTGGCGCGCGGCGTCGTAGTCGGTGTTGGGGAGCTCCTTGACGATGCCGTAGCGGATGTCGGCCATGGTGGTTGCCTCCTTCGCGTCGGTGCGGCGGGTCCCGGCCCGCGCGCTGTGGTGTGGATAACACGGGTCGCGCCGGGAACATGTCCGGAGCAGCAAACAGCGGCAGTTGCAGCAACAGCGGCAGCGACCGCGATCAGCGGCACTGGCAGACAACGGCGGCGGGGGCAGAGGACGGGGGCGGCGTCAGCGACCCGCGAAGCCTCGCTCCGGGAGCACCAACAGAGAGTGCGAGTCCCCTCGGCGATACACGTCGCGATGTCAAGGCCGGAGCCAGGCACGCCGCAGTGATTCGATCGGACGCAGGTCGCTTCCTCCCAATGCTGCCTGGCACCGCCTTTGGCCTACAGAACCACGTTCAAGGTCTTGGGTTGAGCAGACGCCAGGTCATCGCCCGCACCTGATCGAAGCCGTCAAGAACGACAGCGGCCTCGGATCGATCGACGGCTCCCGCCGCAACGAGGAGTCGCAGGTGGGTGTCGACCTCCTTGGCCGAGCCGTAGGCGATCCGCCAGAACTGTGCGCGATCTCGCCCGGACCTGCCTTGGCCTTCGGCCAAGTTGGCTGCGACGGAGCTTGCCGAGCGGATGACCTGGTCGGCAATGGGCTTCAGCGGAGCCGGTATCCGCAGGACGAGCTTAATTGTGGTGCCGGCTGCCGCCAGGGCCTTGCGGTGGGCAACGAGGTCGGTGCTGGTGCGGGTGTCAGGCATGGTCACCTCCGGGTCGTTCATGCCTCCCCTGAAAGCCGGTGGGCAGCCCATGTCAAGGGTGCGGAGCAAGCCGGTCCTGGACCGGCTCGGCCTCGACGAGGGCGAGCCCTTGACATGGGCTGCCCACTGGCTAGGTTGTCAGACGAACGAACCGGAGGTGATCATGCCGGCGACATCGCACTTGCCATCTGTCCCGGCCGCTGCCGCTGCCACTGTCCCGGCCGCTGCCACTGCCACTGTCTCGGCCGCTGCCGCTGATCACCACCACCCTCACGTCCCGTCTCGCCGCACGAGCAGACAGAGATAGGCCGGAGGGCCGCCGGGACTGCCGTCCGCCCGCCACCGGGAGGGCAGCTCGCGGACGGCCACCACGGACCCACCGCCGTCGGTCAGCGCAGCGACGTAGTCCTCGAGCATCCAGTGGTAGTCGGTGATCTCGACCTCTCGATCGGAGCCTGGAGGGGTCAGCACGACCTCGTAGGGCGCGCCGGAGGACCAGTAGTCGAAGTCACCGGCGAGCTCATAGTGGAAGGTGCGGTAGCCGCCGCTGCGGAAGCAGGGATGGGTGACGATGGCGAGGAGCCGACCGCCCGGGACCAGCGCGTCCAGGAGCGCGGCGCAGGTCCGCTGCAGCCGCTCGCGGGTGGCGCACATCATCAGCGCCAGGCTGCACAGGGCCGCGTCGAAGGGGCCCTCCTCGGCGATCCGACCCTCGTCGCCCACCTTTAGCCGCACCCGCTCGCGGCGACGCGCCGGCAGGTCCTCGAGCACACTCCGGGCGCTGGCGATCATCTCCGAGCTCTCGTCCAGACCCACCACGGTGGCGGCGCCCGCCTCGGCCAGGAGCCGTGTCAGTCGCCCCTCGCCGCAGCCGAAGTCGAGCACCCGCAGGCCCTCCAGGGGACCCAGGAGCTCCTCGACCACGGGCCCCAGGATGGGGATGTGCTGCTGCTTTCCCAGCTCGCTGTAGAGCTCGGCGGTCTTTCGGCTCCACGGCACGGCGGCTGCCTCCACAAACGATGGCGACGACGGACCTCCGGGGTCGAGCACGCCGAGGTCCGCCCATCGCTTCGGCCAGTGCAATACCGGGCCGGCGTCCGGGATTCCCCGATCACTGGCTCGGCTGCGCTACCCCGCGTAGCCCGAGCAGGGGAGGCAGACCGGAGCGCTCTCCTTCATGCGCACCTTGTTCTGGGCCACGAGCTCCCCGCAGGCGCTGCAGCGCACGGTGTCGAAGCAGGGGACGCCGGCGGTCCGAGGGGGTACTCGAAGACCGCGGACACGGTGAAGAGTCCCCGTCCCCTCTCGCCATGAGCCCCTCCACCAGGGGCCGGCTGACGTCCAGGGGCACCTCGGTGGGTGGGACGCCCCGGCGCCGCATCTGGACGAACGGCGAGGCGAGGGCGGCCTCCATGACCTCGGGTCTGCACCGACACCCGCACCGCCCTGCGGGTCGCGATATCGACCAGGTTGGCGGCCCACTTGCCGTACTCGGTGCGGTCGATGAGGCCCTTGCCGAAGGTGCAGCCCGTGGCCATCTGCACCCCGTCGGCAAAGCAGCCCGCGGCATGCCCGGTGCCGGTCTCCACGAAGACCCGGTGGGCCATGTTCTCCTCGCGCTCGATGCCCAGCGCCTCCAGCGCCGCCACGCCGGCCCGGAACCCCAGGGGCATGCCGCCGCACACGTGGCCGTGGATGAGGAAGGAGGCCTCCAGGACGTCTCGTCCCAGGAGGGCCCGACAGCGCTTGCGCGGTTGCGGCCAGCTGTACGCACCGTGCTTCATGTTCGTTCTTGTCTTCATGATGAGGGTCCTTTCATTCCGAGGGCTGTCCTGCGACGCGCGGTCCCCGGGCGTCCCCATCACAGCGCCTTGACCGCCATGGCGGCGGCGACGAGGAGGAGGAACCAGCCGAAGCCGACCTTCAGCTTCGTCTTGTCCATCTTGACGGTGAGGCGGCTGCCGATCTGGCCGCCGACGAACACCGCGGCGGCGAGGACCAAGGACAGCCGCCAGTTCCAGTGGCCGTGCAGGAGGTGGCCCGCAAAGCCGCCGCTGGCGGTCACCCCGACCATCAGCGAGCTGGAGCCGACGGCGATGTCCATGGGCACGCCGAGCACGAGCACCATGAGCGGGCACCTTGATCAGCCCGCCGCCCACGCCCACCATGCCGCTCAGCGCTCCGGCGAGGAACGAGAACGGCAGCGCCAGCGCCATGTTCACGCAGTAGTCTCTGTCGCCCAGCGTCCGGCCTCCACACCGGGAATTGGCCCGCGGACCCGCGCCCACGTTCCCGCGCCTTCACGGGACGAATCATGAAGACCGCGCCGGCGCCGATCACCGCGGCGAACATCAGGGACAGCGTCTCGCCGACAGCCGGCCCGAGCCCAGGCCGCCGGCGAACCCACCGGCCGTGGTCACCGTCTCGAGCGCGATGGCCAGCGGCCAGTCGATGCGTTTCGCCTTGTGGAAGACCAGGGATGCCGCCACCGAGGTGACCATGATCAGGAACAGGCTGGTGGTCGCGGCCTCGTGGAATCCGATCCCCAGCCACACCTGGATGCGGGGTGTACAGCGCCCCGCCGCCCTGGCCGAGCATGGAGAAGACCACGGCGACCGCGAACATGCCCGCGGCCAGGATCACCCACATGGGGACTCGACTGCCGTCACGCCCCGGCCACCTCGGCCGGGAAGAACCGGCGCCTCAGCGCCAGGGAGACGTTGACCAGTCCGATCATCACCGGCACCTCCACCAGGGGCCCGATGACGGCGGCGAAGGCCGCGCCGCTGGAGATGCCGAAGGTGGCGATAGCCACCGCGATGGCGAGCTCGAAGTTGTTGGAGGCGGCGGTGAAGCTCAGGGTCGCCGAGCGAGCGTAGTCGGCGCCGGCGCGCTTCGACATGGCGAACGAGACCAGGAACATGAGGACGAAGTAAATGAGCAGCGGCACCGCGATCCGCACCACGTCCAGGGGCAGCTCGACGATGAACTCGCCCTTGAGGGAGAACATGACCACGATGGTGAAGAGCAGGGCGATCAGGGTCAGGGGGCTGATCTTCGGGATGAACCGCTCGTGGTACCAGGCCTTGCCTTTGGCCGTGATGAGCGAAAAGCGAGTGATGACCCCGGCGGCGAAGGGGATGCCGAGGTAGACGAGCACCGACTTCGCGATCTCGGAGATGGTGACGTGCACCTCGGCGCCCTCCAGCCCGAAGAGGGGCGGCAGGACGGTGATGAAGAGGTAGGCGTAGACGGAGTAGAAGAGCATCTGGAAGACCGAGTTGAAGGCCACCAGGCCGGCGCAGTACTCGGTGTCGCCTGAGGCCAGCTCGTTCCACACGATGACCATGGCGATGCAGCGGGCCAGCCCGATCATGATCAGGCCCACCATGTACTCGGGCTTGTCGGGCAGCAGGAGGATGGCCAGGAAGAACATCAGGATGGGGCCCACCACCCAGTTCTGGAGGAGGGACAGGCCGAGCACCTTGGTGTCGCGGAAGACCCGGCCCATCTCCTCGTAGCGCACCTTGGCCAGGGGCGGGTACATCATGAGGATGAGGCCGACGGCGATGGGGAGGTTGGTGGTGCCCACCGAGAAGCGCTCCCAGAAGGAGGCGATGCCCGGCCAGCCCCAGCCGGCGACGACGCCCACCGCCATGGCCAGGAAGATCCACACCGTCAGGTAGCGGTCGAGGAGCGAGAGCCTGGAGCCGACACCGGCAGCTTGGTTCATGAGGTGACCTCCGAGCTCTCGTGGGACGTGGACCGGGCGCCGGCCGCCTCATGGGCCGGCCCGTCCTTGCCTCGCGCGGCCAGCGCCTTCTCGTAGCCGAGCCGGCACAGGTCCGCCGCCCCGACCTGGCGGAGCTTTTCGACCAGCCGCCGGTCGGCCGTGATCCGGCGGTCCCCCGCGAGCGCCGCCAGGGAGCCCTCAACCCACGCCGCAAGGTCGGGGTCCGCGGCCAGACGCACGTGCACCCAGCGGCCCTCCTTGCGCTCCGCGGTGATCCCCGCCTGGCGCAGCTTGAGGAGGTGCGCCGACACCGTGGACGGCGCCAGCTTCAGCACCTCGGTGATCTGGCACGCGCACAGCTCGCCGTCTGCGAGCATGGCGACGATGCGCAGCCTCGCGGGGTTCGCGAGGGCGCGGGCGACGGTGGCGGTGCGGTCGAGCGGCGTAGTTCCCATTTCGCTCCTTCGCGAAATGTAGTAGTGTGACCCCGGGTTGTCAACCTCCGGAGGCTCCATGAACGACCGCAAGCACGTGCTCATCCTCTGCACCGGCAACTCCTGCCGCTCCCAGATGGCTGCGGGCTGGATCGAGCACGAGCTGGGTGGCCACTGGATCGTGGGCTCGGCAGGCACCGCGCCCGCCGAGCGAGTCCACCCGCTGGCCGTCGAGGCCATGGCCGAGGTCGGCGTGGACATCTCCCACCGCGTGCCGCGCTCCGTGTCGACGTGCCTGGACGACCCCTGGGACCTGGTGGTCACCGTCTGCGACTCGGCGCGGGAGTCCTGCCCGGTCTTTCCCCGGCCCGTGGAGTCCGTCCACGTCTCCTTCCCCGATCCGGCGGCCGCCGTCGGCACCCACGAGGAGCGCATGGCGGTCTACCGCGCCGTGCGCGACGCCATCCACGAGCGCCTGCTGCCCCTCCTCCGCGACCGCTCCTGACTTTCCCGTTAACAGCGCCAGCGGCACGCTTCCGCGGCAGTCGCAGCAATCAGCGACGGCGACCGCAACAGCGGCACGCTTCCGGGGCGGGGTCGGCGACCAGCGCTCAGCCACCGCGCACGGCCGCCCTGAAGGGTGGACTCGAGCGCGTCGGGTGCCCAGCCACAGTGCCACGGTGACGCGTCTCTCCACTCCTGTGGCGCATTGTGTTCAGCCACGCCCGATCCGGACAATGGAGCAGTGAGGACGGCACGCCAGCCCGTGTTCTACTGTGCCTGTTGATCTTGCTCCGATGAAGATTGAGGAAGTGCCTCGCTCAGTTGAGTCGATCCGGCTGCGACCATGCGGCGTCCCTTTGCCGTAGACGAATCGCGATGACCGGTCACGGCAGGAGCCTGGCTCCGCATACCTCACGGCATTGATTTTGCAGCCTTCAATATTTCGGTGACGCACCCAGCGGAAGTGTCGGGATCTTTGAGGAAGATGGCCGCTTCACGGACATCCGCCTCTGTCCCAGGATTGGGCCAAGGGGGGCTCCCCATGCTCACGATCTGTCGCGGAACGCTCGTGGCTGTGACCATGCTCGCGCTCGCCTCGGCGGCGGGCGCCGCGGACCGCACGCTGTGGTGTCCGGCCGAGGGTGAGATCCATCTTGACGCGTGCACGGATGAACGGCCCGAGGAGGGCGAGGTGACGCCGTTGCGAGAGCGCGACGGCTGTGTCGGCGAGCCGGGCCTGACCGACGTGGATCCGGTGTGCCGCCGGGTAGCGTTGCTGGATGAGTGGCGCAATCCCATCCCGGTGCCGTGCATGATCATCCTGTCCAAGGGTGATGGTGGCGTGGTGCTGGAGAGCAGAGCCTCATCGGGCGGGTTCGAGCTTCCAAGGTGGCCGTCGCGGGCCGCCGTGGCGTGCCGTGGATATGAGGACCGCACGCTCGACGAGGACTTCGAGGGTGGTCGGCTGATCCTGCGCCCGGGCAGAGTGGTGACGATTCACACCACGCCCACCGGTCCGGCCGTGGTGAAGAGCCCACAAGCCGAGCTGCGGCTTACCTCGGACGCCGCAGGGGCCACGATCGAGCGGGACCTCGTCCCCGGCGAGGTGGTCTCCCTGGGCAGCCTGCCCCTCGGCGGCTACCACCTCTCGATCTCGGGGAAGGGCGTGGCGGAGATCGTGGACTCCTTCCGCCTCCAGGAGGGTGCAGAACCCCTGGCCCTGGCGTACCCGCTCGAGCGTGGCCGGTGCGTGCGCCTCGAGATCGACTGCGGCCCGTGCGCGCGTCCCGATCTCGCTTACAGCCTGGCGCGTCGCCTCGGCTCAGGCCTTCTGGAGCCCCAGGCCGTAGGCCCCCTCGACGTCACCAGGAAGGGCGAGAGTCGGTGGGCCGGGAGGCTGTGCGGTCTCGCGGCGGGCGAGTATGAGCTGGAGGTCTCCGGGCGCGCCCTGACATCCGCTGTCCTCCCCCTCGAGATCGGCGACGCGGACGTGGCGCTGCCCCCGGTGAGCCTGGAGGCCGGTCTGCAGACGCAGGTTTGGGTGGTGGACGAGTCGGGCCTTCCCGTGACCTCGGCCGACGTGGGGATGGGTTGGAGGGACGCGAAGGGTCCGCGCCGCGTCACCCGGGAGACCGGCGCCGACGGGGCGGCAGTGCTACCCGCTGTGGAGGCCACGGCGAAGGTTCGCCTCTGGGTAGGCAAGGACGGTTTCGTCAGTGAGAGGCGCGAGGCGAGGGCGGGGGACGAGCTGGTGATCCGCCTGGAGCACGGACCGAGGATCACCGGGCGCGTGGTGGCGGAGGCCTGCGACACCGGCGAGGTGTGGGTGGAGCTGGCCGAGCCGCAACCGGGGCCGCCGGACCAGGGCGAGATGTGGGCACCCGTGGAGAAGCGCGCCATCCCCGACTGCGCCATCGACCTCTCCCTCAGCAAGCCTCGTGCGTACAGGATTTCCGTGCTGGCGCCCGACGCCGTGCCCCACCGGGAGTGCCTGGCCCTCTCCGCCGGCGCCGAGCACGACCTGGGCGTGATCCGTCTCGAGCGGGGCATGGAGGTTGATGTGGCGGTGAGGCACGGAGGAATGCCGGTCCCGGGGGTCGAGGTCTCCCTGGAAGGGTACGGTCCGCCCGAGATCTCAGACGACGGCGGGAGAGCGACCTTCAGCTCGGTAGGGGAGGGCACGTCCGAGGTGACCGTGCTCGCCCACCACCCGGACTTCGCCCCGGTCCGCCAGAGGAGTGAGGTGATGCCCGGTCGGGAGATCGGCGTCGATCTGGTCCGGGGTGGAAGCATCTCCGGGCTGGTCGTCCGCCAGGACGGCTCGCCCGCGGCAGGGGAGTCCATCACCGCCCTGGGTCCGGACGTCTCGTTGCGCTCCGCGCCGGTGCGGGCGAACGGCACCTACGCCTTGGACCGGCTGACACCAGGGCGGTGGCAGGTTTCGCGCCAGACGATCGTGGCGACTCGAGGGTCTGCCCGCATGGGGACCGGCGACACACAGTTCGTGACGCTCCGTGACGGGGAGTCTGCGCGAGTCGACTTCGTACCGCAGACTCCCATCAGCGGGCGGGTCTTCCTGGACGGTCAGCCGCTCGCGAACGGGCGCGTCGGCGCCGCCCGCTTCGGCGATGGCACTGCCAGTGCCTCCATCGCGCTGAACACCGATGCCAACGGCACGTACGCGGTGGCCCTGCCGGGCGCCGGCATCTGGCGGTTCTCTTCCAGCGGGGCCGCCAGCCCTTCCATCCAGGTGCCGACGACCTGCCCCTGTGTCATCGACCTCTACCTGACCACGCGCCCCTGAGGGGTGATGCGTAGCTCGAGACGGAAGCCGCAGGCGGCGAGCCAGCGGCGCATCAGAGCGACCGTGGGGTTGGATGCCCACCGCTCGGTCGTGGAGACCGCCTGCTGGGTGATCCCCAGCCGTTCTGCGAGGCCGGCTTGAGTCAACCTGGACTCCTCCCTCGCCGTGCGGAGCAGGTAGCCGGGGATGTCTCGCTCCCAAGCCGGCAGCTTTCGCCAACGCCGGAGGGTCTGCCACTCCCGGAACGATCGTGGCCGCCCTCTGGTCAGGTTCAGCTCGTCCTGCAGCAATCCGTCCAGTCCACTCATGGTCCGGCGCATACCCTCTGGATACAACCTAGAACTTGTATCTGCACGCGTCAACGCCACGCCGCGGAACGCGGCTCGCGTGACTGAGAGAGACCAGCCAACAGTGTCGGCGACGGCGGCGGCAGGTGGGACAGTGGCAGGCGACAGAGACAGCAGCAGTATCAGCGCCAGTGGCAGCATCAGTGGCAGCGCCAGCACCAGCGTGCGGCGCGGTGCCGGGCGGATCGCGGGTACAGCGAGGTGACGATGCCCGACGTCCTCGCCACCAGCGACCTCATCGCCCATCGCAAGGCCCTTGAAGCAGCCGGAACCGCGATCAAGCTCGTATTGCGGGTCCCGGCTCCACTGAAGCCGATTGCCGACCACAGAGTGGGAGCCAGGCACCGTTGAAGAAGCGGCGCCTGCCCTTTCCCGGCTCGATCGTGACGGTGCCTGGCACCCTCTCTGGTGCCCCCGAAGCGAGTGCCTCTCGCGTATCCGACGCGGGGGCCGGTGCCAGGCACCGGGTCGTCCGCTGTTAGCCGGTGGTGCGTCCCTTCCCGAACGGTGCCTGGCTCCGTCTCTGGCCCACACGAAGTGCGTGCAGGCGATGACGTGGCGCCTCCTCAACCCCAAGCCCTGATGATCGCCACCCTCAGTGATGTGTCGCGAGCCTCGGGCTGATCGCTGCCCGCTGATCGCCGACGCTGGTGACTGCCGCGGCCGCTGATCACCGTCGCTGCCGCGGTCGCTGTTCCTGGCGCTGCTCCTGCCGCTTCAACACCGACCTCGACGACGTTGTGTCTCGCCTTTTCGGAGCTCTCCACGCGTCAGTGAACAACTGCTCAGCGGTGCGGCGCCGGTCAGGGCTTGGTCTTGGCGCGTGAGCCGCCGGTCGGGGGCTTGCGCTGGTCGCTACGGCGGGAGAGCAGCCCGTCCCACATGGCCTCCACGGCCCGCCGGCTGCCGAGGCCGAAGGCGAGGATGAAGGCCACGCCGAGGGAGCCGAAGGTCACCAGGAAGGCGTAGGTGACGATGTGGGAGGCGATATCGAGCTGGACCAGGGCCATGGTGGCGGCCAGCACCAGGATGGCGGCCCGCAGGATGCGCGCCACCAGCCCTGCGCGCTCGACCTCCTCCTCGTACAGGGCGCGGCGGGTCGCGCTGGCCACCGCGGCACCGATCATCCAGCCGCCGATCATGATGATCCCCGCCAGGATCAGCTCCGGGACCAGGAACACGATGCGGTCGAGCAGCCGCGACAGGACGGTCAGGCGCCAGATGAGCAGCGCGTTGTCCAGGAACACCAGGAAGACCAGGATGCCGATGGAGAACCCCATCAGGTCGAAGAGGGCGTGGCGGACGTCCCCCTTCTCGAGGCCGCCGCTCCAGCCGAGGCGCCTCGCGATGCGGTCCAGGCGCAGCCAGATGAGGATGCGCACCACGGCCTTGGCCGTCAGCCAGGCCACCACGGCGCCGATGAGGAGGACCACGATCCCCGCCAGCAGCGAGGGCAGGTAGGCGACGATCTTGGCGAACAGGTTCTGGACCGACGTCAGGGGTTGGTTGGACATGGCCTTCCCTCCCTCATCCCAGCCACCGCTTGGGCTCCGCCGGCATCTCGTACACGATGATCACCGGCTTCTTGGTGCGGTCGGCCAGCTCCAGGGGCACCGCGTAGCCCAGGATGTGCTCGAGCACGCCGGCCTCGGTGCCGCCCACCACGATCACGTCGGCGCCTCGCGACGCCCGCAGCACGCCCGACAGGATGTCGCGGGCGGGGGTGACGCGGATGTCGGGTCCGACGGCGTCCCCCAGCGCCTCGGCCAGCTCGGTCCGAGCCTGCTCCACCTCGTACTCGGCGGCGTCCTGAGAGAGGACGTGCACCGCCCGCACGGCGCCCGCGTTCTCCTCCGCCAGGGCCCGGGCGATGTCCACGCTGAGCTCGCTGTGGGGACCGGACTCGTACGCCAGGAGCACCGTCTCCACCTTCTCGGGCCACTTCTCGGCGACGACCTCCAGGACCTGGGCCGGGCTCGACCTGACCACCCGGTCCACCACCGTGGCGGCGAGCCGCTCCAGGAGGGAGACCCGGCGGGCGCGGCCCAGCAGGATGAGGTTGCACCCCTCCTCGCGGGCGGTCTCGATGATGCCGAAGGAGATCCGGTGCGAGACCTTGACCACCGCCCGGGCGGGCACCTGGCGCTCCTGGAGCGTGGCCAGGGACCGCTCGAGGGTGTCCCTGGTCTCGTCCACGAGGTCGAGGCCGGTGGCGAGGAGGTCGCCGTCGGGCACCTCCGCCACCGACAGGAGCACCGCCTCGCCGTCGAAGCGACGGGCGATGGTGGCGGCGACGGTGAGGATGGGCCGTGCGGTGGCCGGGTTGGCGATGCAGGTGAGGATCGAGTACTCGCGGCGTGCCGCCGCCTCCTGGCCCGCCACCACCTGGGCGTAGGCGCGGTCCCGCCGTCTGGAGTAGGTGTAGAAGACCACGAAGCCGACGCCGATCCAGATCGCCGCGCTCAGCCAGGCCTTCGGGCTGTAGAAGAACAGGTACGCCGCGAGCCCGGTCTGGAGCACGATGCCGATGATGGGCACCACCGGCACCCACGGGACCTTGAAGCCGCGGTCCAGGTCGGGGCGCTTGCGGCGCAGGGCGATGACCACCACCAGCACCTGGATGAAGAGGAGCAGGAACATGATGTCGGAGGCGCTGGCCACGGCCTCCACGGGCAGGGCGGCGGCCATGAACGCGATCAGGCAGGCGGACGCGAGGATGGCCCAGTGTGGGGTCTTGTGCGTGGGGTGGACGCGGCCGAAGAAGGTGGGCAGGTTGCGGTCGCGGCCCATGGCGAAGGACACCCGGGACGAGGAGTAGATGGTGGCGTTGAGGGCGCTCATGGTGGACAGCAGGCCGCCGATCAGGATCATGACCCCGCCGCCGCGAAAGAACGTGGCGGCCTCCTTCACCAGGGCCGTCTCCTTGTACATCCCCAGGAACTTCCAGCTCGGCATGGCGGCGGAGTGGATCCCGCCGAGGGCCGCGAAGGCCACCAGGAGGTAGATGGGGATCACGATGGCCAGCGACAGGAACACCGCCCGCGGCACGTTGCGCTTGGGGTCGCGGACCTCCTCGCTGCACTGGGCGATGATCTCGTAGCCCTCGAAGGCGATGAAGGTCAGGCCCATGGCGGTGAAGACGCCGCCGAAGCCGTTGGGTGTGAAGTCGGAGAAGGCGGCCTGCCAGTCGGGGCGGCGCAGGGTGATCCACACCCCGAAGGCCACGAACACGGCGAGGATGAAGATCTTGCCGATGGTGACGATGTTGCCGGCCTTGCCGGTCTCCGAGGCGCCGCGGAAGTTGATGTAGGCGAAGAGCGCCACCACCCCCACCGCCAGCCACTTCTCCAGGGGCAGGAAGGGGGTGCGCGCCGGGGTGATGCCGGCCAGGGGCAGCACGAGCTTGAAGTAGGCGCCGAAGCCGATGGCGTAGAGCGAGCAGGCGACGGCGTGGGCGAACCAGGACATCCAGCCGCTCAGGAACCCCTGGGGGTCCTTGAGCCCGGTCTTCACCCACAGGTAGCCGCCGCCGGCGTCGTGGAAGGACGACCCGAGCTCGGCGTAGGCGGAGGCGGCGAACAGGGTGACGACCCCGTTGAGGAGGAAGACCAGGATCAGGGCCGGCCCGGCGACGCCGGCCGCGATGCCGGTGAGCACGAAGATCCCGGCGCCGATCATGGCCCCGACACCGATCATGGTGATGTCGGTGAGCCCCATCTCGCGACTGAGTCGGACCTCGAGCCCGGCCGCCATGCCGCCTCCTCGCGCCCGGATCATGCTCTCGTCAGGTGGAGAGCCGCCGATCCACTGTCCCAGGACGCTGTCAGGGTAGCAGCTTCGCCGCCGGATGGGCGGACACCAGGGTAGGATGGGATCATGGACATGGACCTCGACGGGATGCTCGGGGAGCGCTCTGTCCGCCGGCCCTGCGGCATCGACTCCCGGGGGGCGCTGTCGAGGGATCCCGCCTCCGGGAGGGATGGAGGACCAGCGTGAAAGACGGATCCGATCCCGCTCCTGGGCGGGTGGGCCCGTCTCGGCTGCGCGCCGGCGCGAGCGCGGCGCTGCTCCTCGTCGCCGTCCTGCCCTCGGCCCTCGGGGTCTCGCTGGTCCTCCGGCACCGGGCGGGCGGCTGGTGGCTGACCCTGGCCGGCTTCGCCCTGGCGCTCGCGGCGACCCGGCTCGTGGCGCGGCCCCGGCCCTTCGTCCTCCCGCCGCCCGACCCGAGGCTGCGCCGACGGTGGTGGTGGCTGCTGGTCGGGACGATCCTCGGGGGAGCGGCGTTCCTCGTCCAGCTCTTCGCGCCGTCGCGGGAGACCCTGGTGCTCGCCTGCTGGTTCCCGGCGCTGGCCTCGATGCTGGCGCCGTGGCTGGCGCCGGCCCGCCCGTCTGCGGAACCGGGGTGCGAGGGCGACGGCGAGGGGCGGGAACCGATCCCTGCGGGGCAGGCGGAGACCGGCCGGCGGCCGCGACGCCTGTGGCTGGAGGTCGCCGCCGTGGTGCTGCTGCTGGGCGCGGCGCTGGCCTTTCGCCTGCCCTACCTGGAGCGCTTCCCGGCCAAGGTGCACAACGACGAGGCGAGCTGCGGCCTGATGGCGCGGCAGGCCCTGGAGTGGCGGGCGGCCGGCGAGCGCTACTGGTTCCGGGCCTGTGACGGGTTCTACTACTTCCCGAGCCTGGGGTTCTTCCCGAGCGCCGTGACCCAGGCGGCGACCCATTCCGACCTCTACGGGCACCGTCTGGCCAACGTGGTGCTGGGCACCAGCGTGCTGTTGGTCCTCTACCTGCTGGCCCGGTCCCTGTATGGGCGCACCGCCGCCCTGGTCGCCCTCGGTCTCGGCGCAACCGCCCACATGGCGGTGCACTGGTCGCGAAGCGGCATCCATGGCGGCCACGCGACCTGGTTGACGGTGCTGTGCGCCTGGCTGGCGTGGAAGGCCTTCGCCGGCGGCCGGCTGCACTACTTCGTGCTCCTCGGCTTCTCCCTCGCCGCCTGCCTGCTGACCTACAACGCGGCCTTCCTGCTGCCTCTCTGGGCGGCCCTGGTCCTCGGCGGCTCGTGGCTCGCGCGGCGGTCGTTCAGGGTCCGGTTCACGGTCCCGCTTGCCGTGACCGGCCTCGCTGCCACCGTCTTCTTCGCGCCCATGCTGGCGGAGTACGTCAACCACCCGGACACGTTCTTCAGTCGCCGCAACATGATGGTCTGGAGCCAGGAACCCGACTCCGTTCGCCACATGTCCTCGCAGTTCGGAGAGCACTTTCGTCTGGGGACGGTGCACAGGAACCTGGAGAGGACGGCGCGGCTGCTGTACGACGCCGGCGACTCCCACCTCCAGTACGGCTACGAAGGCTTCGGGATCGTCGACCGCTCCACCGCGGTCATCCTGGTGCTCGGCGCCGGCGTCGCGGTGGCGCAGCTGACCGCGGTCGGGATCTGGCCGTTGCTGCTGTTGATCGTTCTCGATGTCGCGCTGGGTGGGATCCTGACCATGGATGGGGTGTCGTCGATGCGGATCGCCGGCCTGGCCTTGGTGCTCCCCCTCCTGCCGGCGCTGTGGGCGGGGCAGCTCGAGGAGGGAGCGAGCCGGTCCCTGGGGCGGCCGGGGAGGTGGCTCGCCGCCGGGCTGCTGATCGTCGTCGTCGGCCTGGCCGGCTGGGAGAACTTCCGTTTCTACTTCCGCCAGTACGATCACTACAACTGGACCAGCGCGGTTCCACGGGCGGACGCCGAGCGCTCGGTGCTCGCGCGTCGGATCCGGGACTGGGGCCCGCACAACGAGACCTGGGTGCAGGCCGGTCTGCCGTCGGAGCTCCACCACCAGGCCTTCGAGCTCATCGCGGTGCGGCGGATCGTGCACGTGTTCGACGATGCCGCGACCATCGATGTCGCCCCGGCCGCCGGGGTCGACGGCGTCACGTTCGTGCTGCCGGCCTCCGATGTGGGCGATCTCGAGACCTTGCGCGCGCGCTTTCCCGGCGGCCGCCTGCTCGAGGAGAACATTCCGTTCTCGGACCGGAGAACCTTCTACGCGGCGTATCGCGTCGCGTCCTCCGATCTCGAGCCAAGACCCACCCCGCCCGCCCGGGAGGAGCGCTCGATGGAGTCGAGTGTGCGCAGAGGTTCTGGCCCATGATCATCGCGGCCACCGGCTCCTATCTCCCCGAAAAGATCCTCCACAACCGTGATCTGGAGAAGATTCTCGACACCTCGGACGAGTGGATCTTCGAGCGCACGGGGATCCGCGAGCGCCGGGTCGCGGCGCCTGACGAGGCGACCTCGGACATCTGCCTGCGCGCGGGGAAGCGCGCCCTGGAAAATGCCGGCGTCGACCCGGGGGACCTGGATCTGATCCTGGTCACCACCATCACACCCGACACCATGTGCCCCTCCGCCGCGTGCTGGCTGCAGGCCAAGCTGGGGGCGGACAGGGCCTACGCCTTCGACCTGGCGGCGGCCTGCTCCGGCTTCCTGTTCGGCCTCAAGACGGCGCTGGCCTACTTCTCCACCTACCCCGAGATCCAGACCGCCCTCCTGTGCTCGGCGGAGGTGATGACCCGCACCGTGGACTGGGAGGACCGCTCCTCCTGCATCCTGTGGGGCGACGGCGGCGCGGCGGTGGTGCTGCGCAGGGGCGGACCCGGACTCCGCATCCGGCGCGTGGAGGTGCGCAGCCAGGGTGCCTACGGCGAGGACCTCCTCCTGCCCGGAGGCGGCTCCCGGACGACGCCCATCTCCCACGACAGCGTCGACCGCAAGCTGCACACCCTCAAGCTCGAGGGCAAGAAGACCTTCCGGGTCGCGGTCCGGTGCATGGCCGACATCGCCAGGGAGGTCCTCGAGGCGGAGGGCCTCGGCGTGGCCGACGTGGACTGGGTGATCCCCCACCAGGCCAACCGGCGCATCCAGGAGGCGGTGGCGGGGCTCCTGGACCTGCCCCTGGACAAGATGGTCTTCACCATCCAGAAGTACGGCAACATCTCCTGCGCCACCATCCCCATCGCCCTCGACGAGGCGATCCGTGACGGCCGTGTCCGCCCCGACCACCGGGTGCTGCTCACCGCCTTCGGGGGCGGCCTCACCTGGGGCGCGGCGATCCTGGAGGGCGCCGAGGGCTGACTGGGATCGCCGTCGCTGATCGCGGCCGCTGCTCGCTGCCGCCGTCTGGTGCCTACCCGATGGGGGCCACCACGAACACCAGCACGGTCCACAGGGCGTGGGAGACGATCACCGGGGGAATGCGGCCCAGCCACCAGTACATGGCGCCCCAGAAGAGGCCCGCTACCGCCGCCGCTCCCACGAGCATGAAGTTGCCCGACGAGACGTGGACGGCCGCGTAGACGGCCGCCGCCGCCAACCAGCCCGCGCCGGCCCCCCAGCGTGCCGCCAGGCGTCGCTGCAGGAAGCGGCGCCAGAAGAGCTCCTCGGCAGGGCTGGTGACCAGCAGCAGGAGGAGGGCGATCACCCAGCCCGGGTAGCCGGCGCCCTTGCCGTAGATCATGTCCACCTGGCGTCCCGCGAAGGGGAAGAGCCACGCGGAAACCGCATTCCCCACGTAGAACACCGCCCACAGCACGACGACGGAGAGCGCGCCGACCCCCGCACCGCGCAGGCTGAGCTTGAGCTCGCCGCGGCGGGGCGGGTCGAGGATCAACGACAGCGCCGCCAGGATGGACGCGGCGATGGCGATCTTCACCCAGAAGACGCCCCACGGCAGGGCGAAGGTCACGAACCAGAAGACCGCCGCCAGCGTCACCATGGCGGCGTCGATCAGCCCGTCCCTCACAGCATCGCCTCCAGGACCACGCCGGCGATGAGCAGGGCGCCGAAGACGGTGCTCAGCTTGGCGACCCGGGCGTCGGCGTCCTCGGGGATGTGACTCCGCAGGGATCGCACCAGCAGGAACGCCCCCGGAAGGGTCAGGAAGGCCAGCAGGGACCAGGGGGACAGGGGGCCGAGGAACGCCATCACGAGGACGGCGCCGTAGGCGCCGGCGACCAGGACCGAGAACAGGGTGTGGCCCCCGCCCGCCCCCATCCGCACGGCGAGGCTTCCCAGCTTCGCGGTGCGGTCGAACTCCCGGTCCCGCATGTTGTTGGCCAGGAGCACGAGGGCCACCCAGGTCCCGATGGGGATCGAGATCAGCACGGGCGGCGACGCCAGGGTGCCGGTCTGGACGTAGTAGCCGCCGAGCACCGCGAGGGGGCCCCACAGCATGAAGACGCCCAGCTCGCCCAGCCCGTGGTGCTTGTAGCTCAGTGGCGGCGCCGTGTAGAGGACGCCGCCGAGGATGCCGGCCGCACCGAGGACCAGCACGAACGGGCCGGCCTCCAGCGCCAGCCAGACGCCGAGAATGGCCGCCACGCCGTAGAAGGCGAGGGCGTGGGTCAGGACCTGGCCGGGACGCATCCGCCCCTCCAGCAGGGGATGGGGCCGGTACTGCGAGGTGGGCACCCCGACGGCATCCACCCCCGAGCGGACGTCGAAGTAGTCGTTGAGGAGGTTGCCGCCGGCGTGGAGCGCTACCATGGCCGCGACGCTGGCCAGGTACAACCCCCAGCTCACCTGCACCTCCCGGGCCGCCCAGGCCACGCCCAGGGTCACGGAGATCACCGACATGTTGAAGGACCATGGCCGCATGGCCAGGAACCACGTCTTCAGATCCGCCACGTGTCTCCCTCCCGATCGCATCCGGTGAGCACGGCGAAGACTCCGATGGACGCGGCATCTTCCAACGGCGGCGGGCCGGCGTCAACAGAGCGGGTGCCACCGCCACGCCGGATCCGGCCGAGGTACCATCGGGGCATGATGAAGCCACGTGCAGCTCTCGCGCTGATTCCGGCCCTGATTCCGGTGCTGGCCCTCGTCGCCGCGCTGCCCTTCGTGAACCGGCTCCACCCCGTGGTGCTCGGCCTGCCCTTCCTGCTCTTCTGGATCCTCGCCTGGGTCCTCCTGACGCCGCTCTTTCTCGCCATCTCCTACGCGCTCGTCGACAGGAGAGACGATGACGGCAACGGGGGAGCCGACCGGTGACGACCCCCCTGCTGGTCATCGTCGGCTTCGTGGCGGTGTCCGCCGTGGTCGGCGTCGTCGGCCGAGGCCGCGGCGCCATGGACGTGGAGCGGTGGAGCGTGGGGGGACGCCGCTTCGGCGTGATCCTGGTGTGGCTGCTCATGGCCGGCGAGATCTACACCACCTTCACCTTTCTCGGCGCCAGCGGCTGGGCCTACTCCCGGGGCGCCCCGGCCTTCTACATTCTGGCCTACGGCACCATCGGCTACATCATCTCGTTCTTCCTGCTGCCGCCGGTGTGGCGCATGGCCAAGCGTCTCGGCCTCCACACCCAGCCGGACTTCTTCCTGGCGCGCTACGACAGCCAGGTGCTGGCCGGCATGGTGGTGCTCATCGGCGTCATCTCCATCGTGCCCTACCTGCAGCTCCAGCTCGCGGGGCTCGGCATGATCGTGGAGATCGCCAGCGCCGGCGCGATCTCCTCTGAGACCGCCATCATCGCCGCCTTCGCGGTCACCTGCGTCTTCGTCTACACGAGCGGGATCAAGGGGATCGCCTGGGTGGCCATCATCAAGGACGTGGCCATGCTCTTGGCGGTGGGCATCATCGGCATCGGGCTGCCGGCGATGTACTTCGGCGGCGTGGGCGAGATGCTCGCCGAGCTGATGCGCCGGCACCCGGCCCATCTCGTCTTCCCTGGAGGGACCACCACCATGGGCGTGGGCTGGGTGATCAGCACCATCCTGCTCACCGGCATGGGCTTCTACTGCTGGCCCCACACCTTCGCCTCGGCGTACTCGGCCAAGGACGCCCGCACGCTGCGCCGCAACGCCATCTTCATGCCCCTGTACCAGCTCCCGATCCTGCTCGTGTTCCTGGTGGGGTTCACGGCGCTGCTGATGATGCCGGGGCTGGAGAACCCGGACACCGCCCTGCTGGAGCTGGTCACCCGCAGCTACCCCGGTTGGTTCGCCGGCTTCATCGGCGGCGCCGGCGCCGTGACGGCCATGGTGCCCTCCGCCATGCTCCTGCTGGGGGCGGCGACGCTGCTCGCCAAGAACCTCTACCGGCCCCTGCGGCGCCGACCGATCGGCGAGGAGCACCTGATGCGCGCGACCCGCGGGTTCATGCTGCTCATCGCCGTCGCCGCGCTGCTGCTCGCGCTGTGGTCGCCCAACGAGCTGGTCAAGCTGCTGATCTTCGGCTACGACGGCGTGGCTCAGCTCTTCCCGGCCATCGTGCTCGGCGTCTTCGTGCCCCGAGCCACCGCCCGGCCCGTGATCGCGGGGTTGGTGGCGGGGGAGGCGGCGGTTGTGAGCCTCATCTGGAGCGGCCACGACCCCTTCCTCGGCCTCAACGCGGGCTTCGCCGGGATGGTCGTGACGGCCACGGTCACGCTGGTGGCCATGGCTTTCCTGCATGGGGGAACGGCGCCCGCCGCCGCCGAGCCGCAGCGTTGAATCCACGGGCGAGGGAGATGGAAGCATGAGCGACCTGACGGCCCAGATCGAGACCATGACCGACACCCTGGTGGCGTGGCGGCGGGACTTCCACCGTCACCCCGAGCTGGCCTTCGAGGAGCGACGCACCTCCGACGTGATCAGGGGGTTTCTAAAGGGGAGGGCATCGAGGTGGCGGCCTGCGGCCGCACCGGCCTGCGCGGCGTCCTGAGGGGCTCTCTGCCGGGTCCGACCGTGGCCCTCAGGGCCGACATGGACGCCCTGCCGGTGGCCGAGATCGCCGACCACGACTACGTGTCGGAGAACCCCGGCGTCATGCACGCCTGCGGCCACGACGGCCATATGGCGATCCTCATGGGCGCCGCCAGGGTCCTGGCCGCGCGCCGGGACACCCTGCCGGGCGCCGTCGTGCTCCTCTTCCAGCCCTCGGAGGAGAACCCGCCCGGGGGCGCGCGCCTCATGATCGAGGAAGGGGCCTTGGAGGGGGTGGACGCCGTCTTCGGTCTCCACCTCTGGCAGCCGCTGCCGTCGGGGGTGGTGGGCCTGCGTCCCGGCCCCATCATGGCCCAGGCCGACGAGTTCGAGGTGGTCGTCACGGGACGCGGCGGCCACGCCTCGCAGCCCGAGAAGTGCATCGATCCCGTGCTGGTGGCCTCCCACGTCGTGGTGGCCGCGCAGACCATCGTCAGCCGCTTCGCGAGCCCGCTGGAGCCGGTGGTGGTGTCGTTTTCGACCATCCACGGCGGCCGTATCCACAACATCATTCCGGACTCGGTCACCATGACCGGCACGGTGCGGTGCTTCGACCCGGACACCCAGCGCGCGGTCAAGCAGCGCCTGGGGGAGGTCTGCGGGGAGACCTGCCGCCTCTTCGGCGCGACCGCCGAGTTCACCTACAGCGACGGCTACCCGCCGGTGGTGAACGACCCGGCGTCGGTGGAGCTGGTGAGCCGCGCGGCGGCGCGGGAGCTGGGCGAGGACGCCGTGCAGACCGTCGCGCCCATCATGGGCGGCGAGGACTTCGCCTACTACCTGCAGCGCGTGCCGGGGGCGTTCGCGCTGCTGGGGATCGGGGACGGCCGGCCCTACCCCCACCACAGCGCCCACTTCGACATCGATGAGCGCGTGCTGCCCGTCGGGGTGCGCCTCATGACCGCGGTGGCGATGGAAATGCTCGGACGCGGAGGAACGCCGTAGAATCGCAGCCATGGAGCTTGCCGTCGAGACCCATGGCCTGACACGACACTTCGGCGACGTCAAAGCGGTGGACGGCCTCGACCTCGCCGTCCCGGCCGGGAGCTTCTACGGCTACCTGGGACCCAACGGAGCGGGGAAGTCCACGACCCTGAAGTGCCTCACGGGGCTCCTGCGCCCCACCTCCGGGCGCCAGCGGGTGCTGGGCCTGGACCCGTTCGCCGATGCCGTGGCCATGAAGCGGCGCGTCGGCGTGGTGCCCGAGGAGACCGCGCTGTTCGAGCGCCTCACCGCCCGGGAGACGCTCACCTTCGTGGGCCGCGTGCACGGCCTGGAGGCGTCCGTCATCGCCCACCGCTCCGGGGAGCTGCTCGAGCTCCTCGAGCTGGAGCGGGCGACCGACCGCCTGGTGGCGGACTACTCCCACGGCATGAAAAAGAAGCTCGCCCTCGCCGTCGCCCTCCTGCCGGCCCCCGAGCTCCTCTTCCTGGACGAGCCCTTCGAGGGCATCGACGCCATCGCGTCCAGGCAGATCAAGGAGGTGCTCCAGACCGTGGTGCGCCGCGGCGGCACCGTCTTTTTGACCTCCCACATCCTCGAGGTGGTGGAGCGGCTGGCGGATCACATCGGGGTCATCAACCAGGGCCGGATCGTGGCCCAGGGGTCGCTGGCCGAGCTGCGGGCGGGAAGCGGCGCCACCCTGGAGGAGATCTTCATGCGGGTGGTGGGCGCCGACGAGCGCGACCGCCCGGTGCTCGAGTGGCTGGGATGATCCGCGCTCTGCTCTGGCTGGAGTGGCGCCTCCTCGTCAACGGGATGCGGTCCCGGGGCCGGGGCGGGCTCGACGATGCGTCGCGGTGGGTGCGCGTCGCCCTGCCGGTGCTGGCCGCCGTGGTCATGGTGCCGGCGGGTCTGGCGGCCGCAGGCCTCGGCGTCTTCGCCGGTTGGGCCCTGGTGAGGCTGCCGGAGAGCGGGCAGGTGGTCAGGGTGGGGGTGATCACCGCGGCCTCGGTGGTCACCGTCTGGTCGGTGGTGCAGGCCTTCATTCCCGGCCTTTACGGCGGCAGCCGCAACCAGCTCCTGCTCCGCCTCCTACCGGTGCCCCGCACCCTGCTGCACCGGATGCAGCTTCTCCGGCTGCTCCTCGACCCCGTGCACTTCATGACCCTCCCCGGCCTGCTCCTCCTGCCCGTCGGCATCCTCGCCGCGCAGCGACCGGGGGCGGCCCTCCTGGCGGAGCTGGCGGCGGTGGTGTTCGCGGCGTTCATCACCGTGCTGGGCGGGCTGGCGGCCGACGTCGTGCAGCTCCTGTTCCGCTCGCGGCGGCGGGCCGAGGCCGTCAGCCTGGTCTTCATTCTGCTCCTCAGCGTCGCCGGCCTGGTGCCCTACGCCTTCGGGCCCCACCACCCAGAGCGGGCCGCGGTGCCTGAGCCCATATCGCCCCGCGGAGCTGCCCCGGCACTCCCGGCGGGAGGCTTTGCCGGGGCGCTGCGCGTGCTGCCGCCGCCGGCCTTCGCCGCGGCAATCGCAGACGCTGCGGGGGGACGGCCCCTGCGCGCCCTCGGTGCGGGAGGCATTCTCCTGGGGTGGGCGGCCGTGCTCTACGGCCTGTCCCTCGTCACCTCCCGGCGGCTGGTGGAGACACCCACCGCGTCCTCCGCCGCGTCCGTTCGGGGCGGATGGCGGACGAGCTTCGATGTCCCCCTGCTCGCTCCGGCCACTGCCGAGGTCGCCCGGGTCCAGCTGCGCGGGTTCTTGCGCACGGTGAGAGGCCGCCTCGCCATGGTGAGCCCGCTGCTGGTGGCGGGAATCCTCATCGTGGCGGTTTCGTCGGGTCGCCAGGAGGGGCCCCTGGCGCTGCTGGGTCATCCAGCCACCCTGGCCGCGTTCGCCTTCTGGTCGGTCCTCTCCAACCTGTCCACCACCCTGGGGTGCAACCAGCTCACGCTCCTCGGCCCGGGGCTGCTGGTGGAGCTGCTGCAGCCCCTGGACGGGGCCACGCTGCTCGCCGGTCGTGCTGCCGCGCTGATCGGTTTCTTCGCGGTCCAGGAGGTGCTGATCCTGGCCCTGTTGGCCGCCGTCTTCCGGGGCGCGCCCATCGCCCTCTGGCCAGGGCTGCTCCTCGCCGGCCTCGCCGTCCTCGTCTCCCTTTTGCCGATGTTCGCCCTCCTGTCGGCGGTGTTCCCCAAGACCGTGGACCTCAACACCGTGCGCCGGGGGGGCACGGTCAGCGCCGCCGCGGCCGTGGTCAACCTGCTCTCCATCCCCGTCGTCTCCCTCCCGCTCCTCGCCGCCGGGTGGCTGTCGTTGGCCGAGCTGCACCGTCCCTGGCTGTTCCCCCTCCTGGCCGGGGTCTGGCTCGGAGCGATGCTCGCCCTGTGGCGCGCTCTCCTGCCCCGCCTGGCGCGGCTCGTGGACTCCCGTCGCGAGGCCCTCGCCTTCACCGCCGTCGAGCGCTGATTCCCGATTCGCCTTCGGCTTCCGGCTTCGCTGGGGGCTACGCCGTGACAAGACGCCGTGGCAGGCCCGGCTTGCCAGGGCGAAGTCGCGGTGGGCGGGGGGAGAGAGACGAAGCCTGGCCGCTCTCCTCTGGAACACGCCGGCGAGAGGTCATCGGCGCGCGCCATCCCGCGGCACCCCGGTGCAACCTTTTCGCGCCCGACAGGTATCAAAGCCCCCAGAGAGTCGTCGTTCCGGGGCATCCGGGACAGCTGACGGGCGGATGGCCGGTCGCACGAGGAACGCGGCCGCGCAATCTGAGACACGAAGGAGGATCGCGTCGATGGTAGGGATGGCCGGGCGCCTCGGTCTCGGACCGGTTGGGACATGCACCTCGACCGTGACGATCGCCCTGGCCACCTCTCTCCTCGTGTTCTCCTCGCCGACGCCGGGCGCCGCCGACGAGGCGTCGGAAGGTGCGGTGGCGAGCCCGCTGCCGCGGGCGACGTACACGGCGCGCGCGATCCACGAGGAGATCAAGGTCGACGGCCGGCTCGACGAGGCCGCGTGGAGCCAGCCGGCCACCGCCGAGCTGCTCTATGAGACGCGCCCGGCGGAGAACGGTCCCGCGCCCGTGCGCACCGAGGTCTGGATCGCGTACGACGCCAACGATCTCTACATCGCGTTTCGCGCCCACGACCCCGAGCCGGACAGGATCCGCGCCCGGCTGTCGGATCGTGACGCCGCCTCCCAGGACGACTTGGTGGGGGTGGTGCTGGACACGTTCAACGACGAGCGGCGCGCCGTCGAGTTCTTCGTCAACCCACTGGGTGTACAGATGGATATGACCCAGAACGAGATGACCGGCGAGGAGGACGACTCGTGGGACGCCATCTGGGACTCGGCCGGGCGCACCACGGACACGGGGTACACGGTGGAGATGCGGGTGCCCTTCTCCTCGCTGCGCTTCCCCGATGCCGCCGGCGGCATGACCTGGGGCATCGACGCTGTCCGCATCTATCCCCGGGACCAACGCTACAGGATCGGGTTGCAGCCCCTGGAGCGCGGCAACAACTGTTACCTCTGCCAGGCCTCGAAGCTGGTGGGTCTCGAAGGTGTGGCGCAGGCCCGCTCCATCGAGCTCGACCCGACGCTCACCGCGTCGCTGAACGACGCCCGCGCGGACTTCCCGCACGGCAGGATGGAGAGCACGGACCGCGATTTCGAGCCCGGGATCACGGCCCGTTGGGGGCTGACCCCCAACCTGGTCCTGAGCTCGACCCTGAACCCCGACTTCTCCCAGGTGGAGGCGGATGCCGCGCAGCTCGACGTCAACACCCAGTTCGCCCTCTACTACCCGGAGAAGCGACCGTTCTTCCTGGAGGGGGGCGACATCTTCGCCACCCGCTTCAACGCCATCTACAGCCGCGACATCGCGGACCCCGACTGGGGGCTCAAGCTGACCGGCAAGATGGGCAGCGACGCCCTCGGCGTGATCATCGCCCAGGACCGGACGACGAACTTCCTGATCCCGTCCAGCCAGTCGTCGGACGTCGCCTCCCTCGACGAGGGGAACCTCTCCTCGATCGTGCGCTACCGCCGCGACCTCTTCGGCGCCACCACCGGCGGTCTCTTCTACACCGGGCGCGAGGGTGACGGCTTCTACAACCGCCTGTTCGGCGGCGACGTCCTCTTCCGCTGGAAGGACACCGAAGCGGCCCGGATCGAGATCCTCGGGTCGCAGACGCTGTACCCGACGGCGGTGGCCGACAGCTACGGCCAGAGCGCCGGCCGGATCTCGGACCACGCCCTGCGGGTCGTCTACCAGCACACCTCCCGGGACTGGATGTACTACGTTCTGTACCGCGACGTCGGCGAGGGCTTCCGGGCCGACCTCGGGTTCGTCCCCCAGGTCGACTTCCGCGAGAGCGCCGCGGCGCTCGAGCGGGCCTTCTACCCTCAGGAGAGCGCCTGGAGTCAGCTCCGCGTCGGCGTCGAGTGGGACGACTACCAGGACCAGGGGGGCCAGCACCTGAGCCGCCGGGTCGAGGCCTACACCTGGGGCGACGGGCCCCGGGAGACGTTCTTCCGATTCTCTCTGATCGCCGGCGACCTGTTCTACGGCGACCGACTCTTCGACACCGATCGGGTCAATGCCTACGTCGAGGCGCAGGCGTTCCCGAGCGTCTACGCCGCCCTCGAGGTCACCGCCGGCGGCCAGGTGGACTTGGCCAACGGCCGTCAGGCCCACCAGCTCCGGCTCGACCCGAGCCTCCGGCTCCATCTCGGTCGTCACCTGCGGGTCAACCTCGACCAGTCCTACGAGAGGCTCGGGGTCGATGCAGGCCACCTCTACACGGCCCGGCTGTCACAGATTCGGGCGACCTATCAGTTCGGTGTCCGCACCTTCGCGCGCTGGATCGCCCAGTATGAGGACATCGAGCGAAACCCCGCGGCGTACGAGTCGGAGGTGGACGTGAAGAGCCGGAGCTGGTTCAACCAGGTCCTGTTCTCCTACAAGATCAACCCCCAGACGGTGCTCTTCCTCGGCTACTCGGACAGGTCGCTCGGGGACCAGGACATCACCCTCACCCGGGAGAGCCGGACCGTGTTCTTCAAGGTCGGCTACGCCGTGATGCTGTGATCCGCCTTCGCCCTTCGGCTTCCGGCTCCGCCCGGGGCTCCGCCGTGGCAAGACGCCGTGACAAGTCCGGCTGGTCAGGGGCGTGGTTCTCAGGAGCCTCTGCCGATTTTGGGTGGCCCGGCTTGCCAGGGCCCGGCTTCGTCTGGCGACTTCGCCGTGGCAGGCCTCGTTCGAAACTGCGTTTAGGGAGGACTGGCTTGCCAGGGCGTAGTTCTCAGCCGCGCGTGACGATTCGGGGAAGCCCGGCTTCGCCATGGGCTACGCCGTGGCAGGCTTCGTTCTCATCCTGCGGCTGAGAACGAAGCCTGGTGGAGCCGAGGAGGATCGACCACGCCGAAGGCAGCGGCTGCGGATGTGGCCGAGGGGGTCCGCAGGAGGGGGTTGGCCGGCCTGCAGCCGCCCGCTGGTCTCGGCGGGGCACCGCGGAGGGCGGTCGGGTGGGCGCCGCGAGTAACTCCAGGTGAGATCCGATCGGCGGAGCCAAAGACGAGAGAAGCCGCCCTCAGGCGGCGGACTCGACGTCTTTGGTGGAGCCGAGGAGGATCGACCACGCCGAAGGCAGCGGCTGCGGATGTGGCCGAGGGGGTCCGCAGGAGGGGGTTGGCCGGCCTGCAGCCGCCCGCTGGTCTCGGCGGGGCACCGCGGAGGGCGGTCGGGTGGGCGCCGCGAGTAACTCCAGGTGAGATCCGATCGGCGGAGCCAAAGACGAGAGAAGCCGCCCTCAGGCGGCGGACTCGACGTCTTTGGTGGAGCCGAGGAGGATCGACCACGCCGAAGGCAGCGGCTGCGGATGTGGCCGAGGGGGTCCGCAGGAGGGGGTTGGCCGGCCTGCAGCCGCCCGCTGGTCTCGGCGGGGCACCGCGGAGGGCGGTCGGGTGGGCGCCGCGAGTAACTCCAGGTGAGATCCGATCGGCGGAGCCAAAGACGAGAGAAGCCGCCCTCAGGCGGCGGACTCGACGTCTTTGGTGGAGCCGAGGAGGATCGAACTCCCGACCTCCAGAGTGCGATTCTGGCGCTCTCCCAGCTGAGCTACGGCCCCACGCGGCGCAGCGCGCATCCTAGCGTGGAAGACCGGGACATGCAAGTGCGAGGGCACCGGGGGCGATGTGCGTCTGTCGTCTCGACCCGGACGAAGGATCGCTCAGCGAACCCCGAGCGGGTGGACTCCAACCCCTCACCCGTAACCCCTCACCCCTCACTCCGGTCGACTGTCGAGGCCGGACCAGTTCCGCCAGGCCGAGGTCACGGGCTCCCCGCCGTGCCAGATCGCCTGGGTGAACTCCTCGACCCAGGGGTCGAAGCCCGGCACGACGCGCAGGTTGCCCTCCGCGGCCAGGGCCTCCGGGTCGGAGGGCAGCCGGTCGAGGGCGGTGGCGGCCCGGCGCAGCCGCCAGCCCCAGGAGGACTCTTCGTGGCTCTGATCGAGCCTACGGGCCCACAGACGCAGCATGGCGGCGGTCCGCACGGCGCCGGGGTGCTGGCCCCGGGGGACCAGGCAGGGGAGGAAGGGGTCCATGTCCGCCCGGCTCACGGCGACGCCGGTCGCCCGCTCGAGGGCGTGCAGCCCGCGGCTCACGTCGGCGTGGAAGAGGGAGTTCTCGAGGCGGTCCTCGAGGCCGGTGCCATCGCAACCGTCCAGAATGCGGTGACGGTCCTTGGGGGTGAGCAGGAGGGGCGCCGCCACGGCGAAGCGGGCGCCGGCCTCCTTGAGCTGGCTGATCCGGCGGGCCACCTCCTCCTCGGCCCCGGGGAAGGGGAAGAGGCCGAGGATGGCGCCCCACCAGCCCTCCCGCCAGGCGGTGGGCACGCGCATGCCGTCGCTGAGGGGGAAGGGGAGCACCGGCACCGCTGCGGTGAGCCGGATGTCCTTGGAGAGTCCGTTCAACCTCAGGTCGCCGGGAGAGATGGTGGGATCGTCGAGGACGAGCAACGCGGAGCTGCCCCGCTCGAGGAGGCGGTGGAAGACGTCGAGGCGGTCCCGGGCCACCTTGGCGAAGACGATGGCCCGCACCGGGTCCCGGGGCACGGCACCCTCGGCGGGCAGGATGCGCCGCGGCGCGTCCTCCCACACCACGCCCATGCGGATGGGGTCGAGGGCGACCCGCTTGCCGGGCAGGTATCCGGGGCGCACCACGTGAGTGACGGGCAGCAGGTCGGGGTAGGCGGGCTCGATCCTACGCACCGCCACCTCCGGTGCCGAACATGTCGTCGATGGCCGACGGGCGCGGCGTGCCCATGAGACGGGCGACGTACTTCGCCAGGACGTCGGTCTCGAGGTGGAGGCGCTCGCCCACCCGGCTGGAACCCAGGGTGGTGGCCCGGAGGGTCTCGGGGATGAACGCCACCTCGAACCACCCCGGGCCCATGCCGGCGACGGTGAGGGAGACGCCGTGGAGGGTGACGCTGCCCTTGGGCGCGACCTCCTGCTGATGCTCGTCGGGCAGCGACAGGCGCCAGCGGGAGAAGCCGGCCTGGGGGTGGATGGCCTCGATGCGGGCGAGACCGTCCACGTGGCCCTGCACGAAGTGGCCGCCGAAGCGGTCCGAGAGGCGCATGGCCCGCTCCAGGTTGACCCGGTCGCCGGGGCGCATGTCGCCCAGGAGCGTGCGCGCCAGGGTCTCCGGCGAGAGGTCGGCGGTGAAGCCCTCGGCAGTGGGTTCGAGCACGGTGAGGCAGGCGCCGCTCACGGCGACGCTGTCACCGGTCTTCGGGAGGTCGCCGTCGGGCCAGGTCGCCTGGACGTCGAGACGCCCCCCCGGCCCGCTGCGCCGCAACCCGCGCACGGTACCCACCGCCTCAATCAGTCCTGTGAACATCACTCTCCAAAGGTCTGACCCCGTGCAGCTCCACGTCCTCGCCGTGCCGATCGACGACCTCGAAGGAGAAGCGGGGCGCCGCGGTCAGGTCGGCGGCCCCTGCTCCGGCCACCGCCGCCGGCGCGGGACCGCCGATGATCGTGGGCGCCACGAAGAACACGACCTCGTCGACGAGGTCCGCGTCCGCGAACGAGCCGTGGACCTGGGCGCCGCCTTCGACGAGCAGCGCCGCGATCTCCAGCCGGGCGAGACGTCCCAGGAGCAAAGGGATGTCGACTTTCCCCCGGCCGTCGGCCGGAATCTCGAGCAGGCGTGCTCCCGCGGCCTCGAGGCGCCGCCTGTCCTCGGTCGCAGCGGCGGCGGTGTGGGCGATGAACGTGCGCTCGGGGTCGCTGGCGAGCACGGCGGCGGTCGATGGGGTGCGGAGGCGCGAGTCGAGGATGATCCGCCGCCACAGATCGGAGGGGTTGAGGCCAAGCCGCCGGGTCAGCCGGGGGTCGTCGGCGAGCACGGTGTTCACCCCGACCAGGATGGCGTCGTGCTCCTCCCGGAGCTCCAGCCCGCGGCGGCGGGCCGCCTCGCCGGTGATCCACTGTGAGCAGCCGGTTCGGGTGGCGATGCGGCCGTCCAGGGAGACCGCCGCCTTCATGGTCACCCACGGCCGCCCCTCCTCCACGGAGGTGAGCCAGCGCCGGTTGAGGCGGCGGGCGCCGTTGGCGTTCCGACCCACGGTGACGTCGACGCCCTCGGCGCGCAGCCGTTCGACGCCACCGGCAGCCTCCGCGTTGGGGTCACGTATGGCAACCATCACCCGGCGAATTCCTGCCGCCACGATGGCGTCGGTGCACGGGGGAGTCTTGCCGTGATGGGTGCAGGGTTCCAGGGTCACCAGCAGGGTGCCCCCCCGCGCTCTCTCCCCGGCCTCTGCGAGAGCCACGACCTCGGCGTGGGGGCCTCCGTAGCGCGCGTGGTAGCCTTCCCCGACCAACCGACCCCCTGCATCCAGGACCACCGCCCCGACCATGGGGTTGGGCGACGCACCGTAGCGGCCCCGGGCGGCCAGGGACAGGGCGCGGTCCATCCAGGCCCCGGCGGTTTCAGCATCCAGCGCGGACATCTGTCCACCGTGGCGTGAGTGGGGAAGCGACGCGGGGCAGGGGCCACAGGGCCGTGGTCACCACATACGGAGACGACGGCTTCCGGGAGCTCGCCGTCACTGACACGATCCGCCCCACACTTCCTCCGAAGAGAAGACGAAGACACAACCCGACCGGGGTCCCGCTCAGCCGCCGATCTCGAGAAGGGAATCGACGAAAACCTCAGCATTAAAGGGTAGCAGATCGTCCACGGCCTCGCCAACGCCCACCCACCGCACCGGGAGCCCGAGGACGTCGGCGATGGCGAGCACGACGCCGCCCTTGGCAGTCCCGTCCAGCTTGGTCAGGACCACCCCGGTGACGCCGGCCGTGGCGCCGAAGCGCTGCGCCTGCTCGACCCCGTTGGCGCCCGTGGTGGCGTCCAGCACCAGCAGCACCTCGTGGGGCGCTCCCTCCACCTCCCGCCCGGCCACCCGGCGCAGCTTCTCCAGCTCCTTCATGAGGTTGGCGTGGGTGTGGATGCGTCCGGCGGTGTCCACCAGCACCTCGTCCAGATCGCGGGACCGGGCCGCCGCGATGGCGTCGAAGACAACCGCGGCGGGGTCGGCGCCCTCGCGCTGGTGGATGATCGGCGCCCCAACCCGGTCGGCCCACACCTTGAGCTGGTCCACGGCAGCGGCGCGAAAGGTGTCGGCGGCGGCCAGGACGACGCTCCCGCCCGCCTCCTGGCGGCGTTTGGCGAGCTTGGCGACGGTGGTCGTCTTGCCGGTGCCGTTCACCCCCACCAGCATGGTCACCCGCGGTCGTGGCCCGCCCTGGAGAACAGGGTTGCTGTTCTCGGCTCCGTGGAGCAGGTCCAGCAGCCGTTCGCGGAGCGCCGGCAGGAGCTCCTGCACGGTGGTGATGCGTCCCCGCGAGACCTGCGCCCGGAGATCGTCCGCGAGCCGGACGGCGAGCTCCACGCCGGCGTCGGCGGCGATGAGCGCCTCCTCGAGGCGGTCCACGTGCTCGTCCTCGATGGGGCCGGGCCGGCGTAGGGTTTCCCCGACCCGCTCCAGGAACTCGGTGTGGGTCATGAAGAGACCGCGTTTGAGCTTGCCCAGGAAGCCGCTGGCCATGTGCTGTCCTCGTTCGGGCGGGGGTGTCTCGCCTGGGCTCGCTATCGCAGCTCGAGCTCCAGCGCACGGGCCACCCGTCGCAGGTGGTAGCTGGCCACCGCCGGAGAGCCGCCCCGGCGCATGACGAGGAGCACATAGTAGCCGTGGGGGAGAAGCCACGTCAACGTCACGAGATCGTGACCGGCGAGGATGTAGGAGCACAGCCGGCCGCTGACGGTGGCCGCGCTCGCGTCCGCGAGCTGGCGCTTGAAGATGCTGTGGTAGGCGCCCTCCACCTTGAGGTCGTAGGGGTCACGCGTGTTGCGGCTCACCCACTCCACCGCCTCCCCCTCCTCGTCCAGGACGATGGCGCCCACCGCTTTGGGCACATCCGCCAGAAGGTTCGACAGCAGGTACTGGAAGGGCATGGAGGGAGGATTACCCGCCGCCGAGAAGGGCCTCAGCCTCCCGCGCCCGCTCCGAACCCGGCTCCTTGGCCACCACCTCCTCGAGGTAGGGCCGTCCCTCCTCGGCGCGTCCCAGCTCGACCAGTGTCCTCCCCAGGGCGAGGGCGACGTCGGTGCGGTCCGGGAACTTCAGACGGGCCTCCTCGAGGAGATCCAGCGCCTCCTGATCGCGCCCTTGAGTGTGGGAGATGTCGGCGAGCTGGAAGTAGGCGCCGGGAATCGGCGTCGGGGCCCGCAGCGCCTTGCGGAAGTTCTCCTCGGCGGCCGCGAGCTTCCCCTGTCGCTGATAGGTGGTGCCGAGGTTGTAGTAGACCTCCCAGCGGTGGGGGTACGTCGAGTCCCCGAGCACGGCCAGGAAGTCCACCTCGGCGAGCCTGTACTGCCCGAGGGACAGGTAGGTGACGCCGCGGTTGTTGCGGGCGTCGGTGAACGACGGGATGAGGTCGAGAGCGGCGTTGAAGGCTTCGAGGGCCTGGGCATGATCGTCCATCTTGAGGTGGCAGAGCCCGATCATGTTCTGGATGGTGGCATTGCCGGGAGCGATTCGATCGGCCTGGGTGAAGCGGTTCAAGGCCTCCTGGTACTCCCCCTGCTGGAAGAGCACCGAGCCCTGTCGCATGAGGGTCAGCGAGTAGAGAGGATCGGTCCGCTCGCCCGCAGGGGACCTGGTGTCGGACGTCTTGGTCGAGGTGCCGGCGCAGCCGGCGATGAGAACCGTGGAGCAGAGGAGCACCGAAGCCAGAGCTTTCATGAAACCTCCGGAGTGGCGGCCGTGGCGGACGCCTGGTGGGGGCGAGGCGGCGTCACGTCACCGGCCTCGACGGCTTTGATGAGCGCCTCCACGACCCGGGGATCGAACCTGGTGCCGGCCATGGAGCGCATGCGGGACAGCACGAAGTCGAGCTCCATCGCCTCCTGGTAGGGGCGGGTCGTGGTCATCGCGTCGAATGTGTCGGCCACCCCGATGATCCTCGCCACGAGCGGGATGTCGTGCTCACGCAGGCTGTCGGGATAACCTTGTCCATCCCAGGTCTCGTGGTGGTTCCGAATGCCCGGGATGATGTCCTTCAGCATCCGGATGGGCGCCATGATCTGGGCGCCGATGGCCGGGTGCTGGCGCATGATGCGGTACTCGTCCTCGGTGAGGCCGCCGGGTTTGTTGAGGATGCCGTCCTGGATTCCCAGCTTGCCCACGTCATGGAGGATGGCGGCGATCCGCACCTGGAACAGCTCGTCCTGGCCGAGCTCGAGATAGCGGGCGATCACCATGGAGTACGAGCTTACCCGTTCCGAGTGGCCGCGGGTGTACGGGTCCTTGGCGTCGATGGCGGTGGCGACCGTGCGGATGGTCTCGAGGAAGAGCTCCTGGTTCTGGCGCAGGGCCTGCTTGAGGCGGCGCACCAGGGCCTCGACGCTCGTCGCCATGTGGTTGAAGTTGCCGCCCAGGCGGGCGATCTCGTTGTGGCCCTCCACGGTCGCCCGCGCCGTGAGGTTCCCCTGCGCGATCTCGGTGGAGATGTCGGTCAGGTTCTGCAGGGGAACGATCAGCCGGCGGCTGAGCGCGAAGCCGATGAGGAGCGCCACGAGGGCGGCCACCGCAGTCACCGCGAGGGTCCGCTGCTGCATGACCCGCACGGGCGCGAAGGCCTCCGCGGTCGGGCGCTCCACCAGCACGCCCAGACCGAACGCGCCCACCGGGGCCACCGAGCCGAGGACCTCCCCCGGCCCCGAGTCGGAGTGCTCGTAGATCCTGGTGAGACGCATGGGACGACGGAGGAAGTCGCGCACCAGGGGCAGCTCGGCGAAGTTGCGACCGCGCGACTCGGGATGGGACGAGACGAGGACGTCGCCGCGGGCGTCGATGAGACTCATGAGGAGCCCCGCCGCACTGGAGTCGCTGAATCGGCTCGCCAGGGGCTCCAGGTCCAGCACGCCGGTGAGGGCGCCCCACGTGCCCGCCGTCGCGGACTCGAGGGGCAGAGCGATGACCGCCCGCGCCGGGTGCTCGCGGGCCGTGTCGCGCAACAGGTCCTCGACGCGCTCGCCGCGGAGGGCTTGATGATGGGCGGCAGTGGCCGCCGACTCCAGATCGGCGACGGCCCGTTCGTCGAGCATCTGGCTGCGGACGTAGGCCCCCTCACCGCGGGCATTGAGGATCTGGAGGTAGACGAAGGCCCGACCCGGCTGCGCCGCCATGTCCTGGAGCAGCGACTCGAAGGCTGAGACCGCGACCGGTCCACCCGCCTCGAGCGCGCGCGCGGTGCTCTCGAGCTGAGTCAGGTGACTGTTCAAGAACAGGGAGGCCTCGGCGGCCAGGCTGGAGGCCTGGCGGGTCAGGCTGCGCTTCTCCTCGGTGGTCAGGTACTCGCGGTTGTAGCGGGCTAGAAGGAGGCCGACCAGGGCCACCGGGACCACCGTGACCAGCACCAGGGTGGCGGCGATGGGGTACGTGAGCGAGGAGCGCAAATGCGACAGAGAAGCCATACGAAGTAAGGGAAATATAGCACGCGGACGGGGAGGGGCCCCGACGGCTCGGGATTGGGGATGAGGCGCCGATCTGCTACGGTTGGCGCATCACCGGGAGGCTCGGAATGCCGGAAACCGTGCTCGTGGTGGAGGATGATCGGGCGAACTCGTTGCTGATCGAGACCATCATGAATCGTGTCGGCGGCTTCGGGGTCATCACCAGCGACGACGGCGACGAGGTGCTGCGCCTCGTCCAGAGCGGCACCATCGCCGCCGTCCTCATGGACGTGTGGCTGAAGAACACCCGGGTGGAAGGCACCAAGGTGGACGGCGTCGAGCTGACACGGAGGGTCCGGGGCCTGGAGAAGGGCGCCCGTCTGCCGGTCCTGCTCCTGACGGCCCACGCCATGCGTGGCGACCGCGAGGCGCTCCTGTTCTCCTCCGGAGCCAACGACTACGTGGCGAAGCCGATCGTGAACCAGGTGGAGTTCGTGGAGCTGGTGCGACGCCACATTCGTGCCGCGCGGGCGTTGACCGGCGAGCCGGGCGAGGCGCCCTGAGGAGCGCGGTGAAGACGTCTGCTGCCACCGGTCCATCTCCTGATACCGGACGTCTGCCCTCGGGATGGGTCGACATCTCACGCCCGTTGAGCGGTGACACGCCGGTGTGGCCCGGCGACCTGCCCTTCCGCAGGGACGAGGCGACCAGCGCCGGGTTCACCGTGTCGTCTCTGACGACCACCTGCCATGTGGGGACCCACCTGGAAGGTCCGCGCCACGTGGTGGCGACCGCGCCGGGGGTAGAGGCGCTGGCGGTGGAGCGGCTCGTGGGTCCGGCCGAGGTCGTGGCGCCCCGAGGGGAAGCGGGTCTGGTCTCGCCCTCGGGCTTTCCCTCCGGGTGGACACCACGGGCGCCGCGGCTGCTGCTGCGCAGCGACAGCCACCCCGTGGGCAGCCCCATCGGCCCCGGCTTCACCGCACTGGCTGCCGAGACCGTGGACTGGCTCGCCGAGCGCGGAGTCGACCTCCTGGGCGTGGACACGCCCTCGGTGGATCCCCTCGAGTCCGCCCAGCTGCCCGCCCACCGGGCGCTGGCGGCACGCGGGATGGTCTGGGTCGAAGGCCTGGACCTGTCCCACGTGGCACCGGGCCTCTACCTGCTGGTGGTGCTGCCGCTGCCCCTGGTGGGCGCCGAGGCGTCGCCGGTGCGCGCCGTCCTCGGCGTCTGGGACTGACCTGCGCCGCAATACGCGTCACTGATCGCTGATCCGGCCCCGCACGCGGGCGTGGACACGAACGCGGTTCGCGCTCAGCCGCGGTCCTGGGCGTTGTTGTCGCGCTCGGGGTCGGCGTCCTGGAGGAACTGGGCGGCCTCCTCGGGCGGCGTCGGGTTGACGGTCAGACCGGAGCCCCACTCGAAGCCCGAGATGCGGGTGATCCTGGGGATGATCTCGAGGTGCCAGTGGTAGTCGTGCTCGATGGTGCCCCAGTAGTCGGGGTGGGCGGGCCGGGGATGGAAGCTGGGCGCGGTGTGGAGGACCAGGTTGTAGGGCGGGTCGTTCAGGATGACGCGTACCCGGCGCAAGAAGTCCCGGAGGATCTCGGCCAGGCGGCGCAGCTCGTCGTCGCTGGAGGCGGCGAAGTCGTGGGAGTGGCGACGGGGGAGGATCCAGGTCTCGAAGGGAAAGGAGGCGGCGAAGGGCTCGAGGGCGATGAAGCGGTCGGTCTCGATAGCGACCCGTTCGCCTAGCCGTTGCTCGTCGCGGATGATGTCGCAGAACAGGCAGCGCTCCTTGCGGGCATAGTGCTCGCGGGCCGACCGCAGCTCCTGCTTGACGAAGGTGGGGATGATGGGGGTCGCGATCAGCTGGGAGTGAGGATGGGGGAGGGTCGCCCCGGCGGCGACGCCCTTGTTCTTGAAGATGAGGATGTACTGCAGGCGGTGGTCCCGGCGCAGGTCCTGCAGCCGCGCCCGGTAGGCGCGCAGGACCTGGACCACGTCGGCCACCTCGAGGTCGGCGAGCTCCTTGGCCGGGTCGGGGTTCTCCACGATGACCTCGTGGGCCCCGATGCCCGTCAGGCGGTCGAAGAGGCCGACGCCCTCACGGGAGACCTCGCCCTCCACCCGCAGGACCGGGAACTTGTTGGGGATTACACGCACCTGCCAGCTCGGCCCGCTGTGGGCGGGGCCCTCGCGGTGCAGGAGCAGGATCTCGGGCGGCGTCTGGGCCTCGTAGCCGTAGCGGAAGGGGCTCGGGGACGTGGCCGGGGGCGGAGACGCCGGCGCCAGGAACTCGTCGGGGCGCATCTTCCGCTCGGGGGCGATGATGGTCCAACGCTGCTTGACAGGGCAGTACCTCAGCTCCGACATGAAGCCCCTCCGTCCCCGTTCCCGTAGCCGGTCCACCGACCTGATTCGACGTGTTCCCACGCGGCATCCGCCGCAACGATCCACTGCCCCACACTCCGGCGGCGGGAGAGGAGGGAGGTCCCGGGCAACGGGCTTCGCGCCATCGCGGCCCCTAGCCCTCGTTCGTCTCGTGGGGGTCGGCCCCGGCCGCCGCCTCTTCGTCCACGGGGAAGGGCTCCAGCAGGAGCACGGCGCCCTCGGGCAGCTGGGAGGCGCCGAGGAGGACCTCCAGGCGATAGCCGTCGCGGGCGTCCCAGGGCAGGGAAAGCTCCGCCACCGCTCCCAGACAGCAGCGACCGCCTTCCACCTCCTGGTGGTCCCCGGCGGCGGTGACGGTGACGGTGTCCCCCTCCGGCCCGGTCAGGCGGACGGTCAGACGGTCACCGTTGACGAGCTGCTGCAAGGGCCGCGCTCCCTCCACGAGAACGTACAGCTGGTTCGGGTCCGCCCACAGCGCGAGGCGGCGCAGGGGCTGGTCGCCGGCGGCGTCCACCCGGCTCGCGAGGGACCACTCGAAGTAGTCCGTCATGCGGCCGTCCAGGGTCGGCGGCCGCCAGTGCGCGGACACCGGCACCCGCACCGGCCGCGTCACCGTCTTGAGGGGGTGGTCGAGGTCCGCCGGGGCCCGGACGCCGGCCTGCTCGCGAGCTGTCCGCGAGGTGGGATCGAAACAGGCGGTCGTACAGCGGGGCGAGGGGCGACGGGTTGTCGTCGCCCAGCCACCAGAACCAGTCGGATCCCTCGGCCAGCAACAGCGACGGCGGCGGATCGCCGTGCTCGGCGATGGCCTCACGCACGCGGGTCAGGAGCTTCCAGCCGGCGGTCTTCTCGGGGTGCCCGATCCAGGTCGCGAAGACGGCGTTGATCCAGGAGCCCGGGTGCAGCCGCGGCAACGTCTCCACCGGGGCACGTTGGACGACTTCGCCCAGGGTCGCGGGCTGGAGCGCGTCGCCCGCCTTGTCCAGGCTCGACATCAGCTCCCGCAGGAAGGTGCCGCCGCAGGAGGGGTAGTGCAACCAAGGGTTCTCACCGTCCAGAGCGATCACGATGGCGGCGTCGCCGGGCAGGGCGTCGGCCATCCCGGTGAGATGGTGGACGAGCTCGTGGGCCGCCGCCCGCTCGTCCTCCCAGCGACCGAAGGCGAAGCCGATGCGGTCGGAGAGCCAGCGATCCCTGAAGAAGATCGCCGGTCCCCCGTCCTGCAACCGCCACGGGCGGTAGAGGGCCGGGTCGACGTGATCTCCGTTCCTGAGGGGCCGCTCCAGGCTGCGCTCCAGGATGCCCTCGTCCGTCGCCAGCCAGCCCACGCCGGCCTCGCCGTAGGTGGCCACGGCCGCGGCCGACACCGATCCCTCGGGGGGCCAGCAGCCCTGGGGATCGAACCCCCGCTCGCGCATGAACGCCAGGCCCTCCTCCAGCTGACGCCTGGCGTCCTCGGGATGGCGGAAGGACGGGACCTGGGGTGCGGGGTTGGGGGCCCAGCTCTCGCGGACCACAGCGGTGTCGATGAGCAGGGGCATGATGGGGTGGGCGTAGGGGCTGGTGGCGATCTCGACGCCTTCCCGTTCGGCAGCCTTGCCGACGAGCGTGATGAGCTCTCCCGGCTGGGCACGCAACCACGCCGATGCGGTCCCGTGGTCGTCGGAGCTGAAGTGCTGCCCCTTGCGATTGAGGGGCGCGAGGCGCTGGTCCCGCCACGCCTGGTCACCGGCGTGGGCGAGGATGGTCAGGACCTGGAGATCGCGCATGTCGCCCGGTCCGTAGCGCGCCGCGAGAAGCTCCGGGTCCACGGGAGAGCGGCTGCGCGCGTTCAGCTCGCGGAGGCGGGGGTAGCGCTGGAGCTGTCGTGACGACACGTGGCCCGACCATGCCAGGACGGTCGCCCGATCCTCGGGCTCCAGGTCGACCACCGGGCGGCACAGCGCCTCCATCACCGGATCGGTCACTCCTCCGTCTCGGTAGGCCTCGAGCTGCTCCAGGAGGGTCGGGACCACGTTGATCACCTGGCCGCGGCCGCCGGCGTCCAGGATGGAGCTCACGAGGGTGGTGTAAGCGCCGCCGGCGTGCAGGGCCACCCACGGGGCGTGGGCGATGCCGTCCGCGGTTCGATAGGACGGTTGATGGAGGTGCCAGAGAAAGCTCAGGGTCGCCATGGTGGTCGGGAGGCGCCGCTCAGGAGTGCTCTCGGTCGGTGTAACGATCGTCCAGGCTCAGCTCCTCGTACGCCTCCTCGGTGAGGAACTGGGTCGGATCGCTGTTGCCGCAGGTGCTGCACAGAGCCTCCACCACCTTGTCCTTCCGCCACTCGAAGACATAGGTGGGGGACTCGCACTCCACACAGATGAGATAGTCGGGAATCATGACCGGTATTCCGCATCAGGGTTGTCGCGCATGAGGCCTCCCTCGGCGAACGGTAGCACGTTGGCGGCACGAGCGGCAGTGCCCTCAACCGGCCAGGTCCACCTGCAGCAGGTCGGCCAGCTCGGCGCGGCTGAGGCTGCGCACCACCTCGTCGGTCGGGGCCACCACGGTCTCGATGAGCTCGGTCTTGCGCCGGATCAGGGCATCGATCCGCTCCTCGACGGTGCCCCTCGTCAGCAGCTTGAAGACCTGCACGAAGCGCCGCTGGCCGATGCGGTGGACGCGATCCGTGGCCTGGTCCTCGCGGGCGGGATTCCACCACCGGTCGTAGTGGATGACCACCGACGCGCCGGTGAGGTCGATGCCCACGCCGCCGGCGAGCAGGCTGGCCAGCAGGACCCGCTCGTGCTGCTCGGAGTTGAACCGGCGCACCACCCGGCTGCGGTCGCGGGTGCCGCCCGTGAGCAGCAGATGTCCGACACCCCGCCGCTTCAGGTGGCGGGAGAGGATCTCGATCATCTTGACGTACTGGGAGAAGACGACCACCTGGTGGCCGCCGGCGAGTGCCTCGTCGAGGATCTGCTCGAACACCTCGAGCTTGCCGGAGGCCGGCCCGGCGCCGGCTCCGTCCCCGGCCAGCGCGGGATGGTCGCACACCTGCTTGAGCTTGGTCAGGAGGGCGAAGATGTGCATGTACGGCACCTCGGCCTCGGTGTCGCGGAGGGCCGCAGCAATCTGGGTGACCCGCTGCTGGTGGATGTCCCGGTACAGCTCCTGCTGAGCCGGGAGCAGGTGGCAGAAGCGGACGTCCTCCACCTTGTCGGGGAGGTCGTGGAGAACCTGCTCCTTGACCCGGCGCAGCGTGAGCACCGACAGCCGGCGCCGCAGGCGGTGCAGGCGGTGCTGGGTGGGGTTGCGGTAGTTGGTCCGGAACTCCCGCTCGGAACCGAGAAAGCCTGGCAGGATCAGGTCCACCACCGACCACAGCTCCAGGAGGCGGTTCTCCAGTGGGGTGCCCGTGAGCGCCACGCGGTGGTTGGCCTCGACCTTGCGGGCGGCCCGGGCGGCCTTGGTCCGCGGGTTCTTGATGCGCTGCGCCTCGTCGAAGACCGCGACCTCCCAGAGGGGGCTGCACAGCTCCTCCGTGGAGCGCAGGAGCAGGTCGTAGGTGGTCAGCACCAGGCCGCCCTGCTTGGGCAACCCGTCCAAGGAGCGAGAAGGCCCGTGGAAGAGCACGACCGGGATGTCCGGGGCGTATGTCTCGAGCAGGGTGTGCCAGTGCTCGAGGACGCCGCGGGGGCAGACCACCAGGAAGTTCCCGATCCGCGGACGTTGCCGGACCATGCACAGCAGGCCCATGACCTCGTGGGTCTTGCCCAGGCCCATGTCGTCGGCCAGGAGGGCCCCAATCCCCACCAGATAACGGCTCCACAGCCACGCCACGCCCTGATGCTGGTAGGGGCGCAGGCGCGAGCGCAGGCCGGCCGGCGGCGGGATGTCCGGCGGGTCGGTGCCGAGGAGCGTGCGGGAGAGGAGGGCGAGATCCTCGTCTCCGCCGGTCACCGGCAGCCCGGTCTCAGCGACCAGGCGCAGGAAGGCGAGCCGGTTGCCCAGGAGGCCGCGCTCGATGCGGCGGCTGGGGAACGTGAAGCCGACGCGCTCGAAGGGCCGCAGATCCGGGGCACGGAAGATCGCGCCGCCGATGCGACTGAAGCCCTCGTCGAGGAGAGGCAGCACCTCCGGCCACGTCAGCTCGCGGTCGCCGGCGCGGAAGCTGGGGCGGACGAGGATGCGACCGTTGGGCGTGGTCTGGGCCTCGAGGGCGACGGCCTTCGGCTGCACAGGCTGGCGGAACGAGGCGAGGTGACCCTGGGGGACGTACCAGGGGTGTTGGGAGAGCTGTGGGTGGTCGAGGCTGAGGAAGCGCAGGGCCTCGCCGCCGGTGAGGTGCTGAGGCCCCTGGCGGTGGAAGGGGACCAGTGGGGTGGCCGGGTCCAGCACCCGGCACAGGAGATTGCCGATCCGTGCCCAGCGGCCGTGGATCCGGCCGTTGAGGCTGGAGACCGAGAGCAGTGTGCCGTTGCCGAGCCGGTAGGCCGGCTCCAGGGCGATGCCGTCGCCGCGCCATGCGGCGGTGAGCACCGGTTGCAGCCGCGCCTCGGAGAGCTCGAGCGCCTGCAGCTCGCCCTCGAGGCGGATCCTCGGGAGGCTGCGCAGCAGGGGCAGGGCCACGGGCAGGACGGGGGCGGAGAAGAACACGACCCTGCGATCGCCCGACGGAAGGGTGATGTGGATCTCCACCGTGTTGCCCAGCAGGCGCGCGACGGCCGCGCCCGAGCTTTGCAGCGAGAGCTGCAGCTCCAGGGCCGAGCGCAGATCCGAACCGGTGAGGTGGCCCAGGTCCACCCGCTCGGCGGCCGTCCGGCTCGGGGCGATGAAGGGGTGGCGTGACTTGGCGCGCCAGGCTGCACCGGGCCCAAGACGCTGCATGGTGGGGCGGATGTCGAACCACTGCAGCAGTGCCGCGGCGGCGTGCAGGCAGGGGCCGTCATGGCCGCAGTGGGTGCAGTCGGCGGTGATGGCGTGCGCTTCGGCCGGAGCTGCGACCGCGACGGTGCACTGCGGTTGGGCCAGGGTCGCCTCGATGAGCCCACCGGTCCACAGAATCTTCACCACCTGGTGCTCCTGGTACAGGCGGTAGCCCCTCTCGGCGGTCTCGCGCCCGAGGAGCCCGAAGAGCTGTCCGCGGTTGAGGCGGAACAGCGAGCCCGGGTTGGCACCGTCCTGTGGTGCTCCTTGGCGGCTGGCCATAGCCCTTCATCTTAGCAGGGAAGGGCCCGAGAGGACGAGCGCCCCGCTGTGAAAATCACGCTCCGAGGAACGGGCCGGCGGCGGAGGAGAGCGCTCCCGTCGGGCACCCTCTGTCTCCCCCCCGATGATCTCGAACTGCTGCAGCCTCGGCGGCGCACGTGGATGAGCGGCGACGGACGCTCGGGTCTTTCGCGAAGAACTGGTCACTCTGGAACAATAGGTAAGAAAACGACTTAACGAATGATCTGAGTTCTGGCCCATCATGAAGCAGATTCTTTGTTCATTGGTACTTGACAAACCAACACTCATATCGTATATTGTGTCTGGGAATGAAGAAAGGAGGCGTAGACCATGAACGGAATGACTGTCTGGGAGCCGGTGTCGGACATCGCCAACCTCAGCCAGCGCATGGACCGTCTGTTCGATCAGCTCATGGGCCGGCAGGTTCGGAGGGGCGTGAGTGAAGGAAGCGTTCGAGGCGCGTGGATGCCCGCAGTGGACATCCTGGAGAAGAACGATGCCATCGAGATCACGGCGGACCTGCCCGGGTTCCAGGGCGACGACGTCGACGTGAGCGTGGAAGGGGGCGTGCTGACGATCCGTGGGGAGCGGAAGTTCGAGGATGCCTCCGAGGGTGAGACCTACCATCGGGTCGAGCGGACGTACGGGCTCTTCGAGCGGACGTTCACACTGCCCAACACCGTGGATCCCTCGAAGGTCGAGGCGCGGTTCAAGGACGGCGTGATGCACGTCCGGCTGCCCAAGCGGGAGGAGCTGAAGCCGCGCTCCATCAAGGTCAAGGTGGAGAAGGCCTAGGCGACGTCCGCGATCGCGAGCGGCGACGGAGACGAGCCCCGGGACGGCGTCCCGGGGCTTTTCTCGTTGGACGATCCCCAGACATGGGATGGGTGTCGCGGCCTAGCGGGCACACACCGAGTGGGACCACGCACCCCGTCAATTCACGTTGCGATGCCGAAGCCGGTGCCAGGCACGCCGTCGTGATTCCACAGCACGCATATCGCTTCATTCGAAAGGGTGTCTGGCACCGTCTCTGACCTACCCAGCGTCAGAGATGCGTGGCGCCGTCGCTGACCCACCGGAAGCGGGAACGCCCATGGCGCCAGCGCCGGGCACAGGAGAGGGCTGAGGCGCGGCTGATCACCGCCCGCGACCGGAGGGGGGATCGTCATCGGGCGGGCGGAGGGAGAGGCCACCACGGGCGGCGTGGCGGAGGACCCCGTGCAACGGGCCGGCGTGGACCAGGTCGCGCAGCCGCTCTTCGGGGCGGGGCTCGGGGAGGGGGAAGTCCATGGTCACCAGGTCGCGGTCGTGGGCGATGAGGGCACGGTCGGCGTAGCCATCGAGGAGGGCACGCACCCGCCGGTTGTGGGTGAAGAACTCGCAGTGGAAGCTGTGCACGCCCCGTTCCCGGGCCGCGGCCACGAGGCGGTGGAGGAGCACCGTGCCGAGGCCCTTCCCCTGGTGCTCGTCGATGACGGTGACCGCTGGCTCCGCCACCGTCGGGTCGCGACCGGAGCGCACGAAGCGCCCGACGCCGATGCCCTCCACCAGCCCTCCGGCGAGGGGATGGATGGCGCCGATGGCGAAGTGCTCGATGCCGTCCACCTCGGTGAGGTACCGCAGCTCCGCCTCGGAGAAGCCGGCGCGCGGGGCGAGGAAGCGGGACTGCCGGGAGGCGCTGGACAGGCGCTCGAGCCCGGCCCGGAAGAACTCCTTGTCCTGGGGGCGGACGGTGCGCAGAACCACCACCGTGCCGTCGGCGAGCACCACCTCCTCGCGGTAGCTGCTGTCGAACGTGTACATCGCCGTCGTGCACACCTTAGCACCAGAGTAGGACCGAGCTGTGGAGGGGGCGTCTACTTCTTCTTGAACACCGCCCGCCAACCGGTGGGGTTGGTCACCCGGCGGATCGGGAGGGCGGAGACGAAGCTGCTCTCGTGGGCCGGCTCAGCGATGTACGGCGCATCGGGGTCGATGCGGCGTGCGGTCTCGATCATCTCGCGGCAACACCGGCGGGGACCCACGGCGTACACCAGGGTGACGCGGCCCCCGGGCCCGTGGCCGCTGAACGTGGTGGCCGCGTGGCCCTGGGTGCGCAGGGCGTCGGCGATGGCCGCGCCATGACGGTTCGACAGGATCCGCACCACCGACGTGCCGAGGGCGAGACGTCGTTCCACCAGGATGCCGACGCCGTTCCCAGCGGCGAATCCGGCCGCGTAGGCGATGCTCAGATACCATGCCTCGTCGAGGCGCTGGATGACCTGGGCGACCGCCGTGATCCAGATCATGACCTCGAAGAAACCCAGGACCATGGACAGCTTCAGCCGGCCCTTGACGATGGAGACCGTGCGCACCGTGCCCAGGGTGACGTCCATGACCCGGAAGACGAACACCAGAGGGGCCAGGAGCCACACGGGGATGGTCGCCAGAGCCTCCATCACGAGCTCCCCTCCTGGTGTGGGCGACGCTTGATCACGACCAGGCTCATGTCGTCCTGAAGGGGGCCGGCCGCCAGGGCGTCATCGCGGATCGCGGCGAAGATCTCGCGGGCCGGCCGCTCCTTGGTGGCCCGCAGGACGTCCTCGAGTCGATCCGGGACAAAGGGGTCGGTGTCTCTGACGAGGTGATCGTCCAGGCCATCCGTGAGCAGCAGCAGGATGTCACCCTGGCCGAGCAGGTTGACCTCGTTGACGGTGTACGACGCCCGGTAGGAGAGGGCGCCCAGGTTGCGGGTCGCGTCCACGTCGTCCCGGGACGGGAACATGCCCAGGGGGTACATCCCCACCAGCCGCTCCCGGGAGATGGTCACGAAGCGGTCGTAGTCCGCGGAGAAGATGAGTGGCGGCGGGCTGCCCGCGGACAGGAACCGAAACGTGCCCTCCGCCGAGATCTCTCCGTACACGAGGGTGATGAACTTCTCGATGCTCAAGGACTTGTAGAAGCGGCTGTTGAGGTTCTCGAAGAGGCGCGTCGTCACCTCGCCGAAGCGATCCAGCTCATACAGGACGCCGGTCAAGAAAGCCTGATGGAGCATGGCCGCCACCATGGCGTCCGTGATGCTGTGGCCCGAGACGTCAGCCACCAGGATGCCGATCCGGCGACGGTTCTCGGCCAGCTCCCTGGCGACCGCGAGGTCCCCCTGGGCCTCGGCCACCTGGATGCGGCGGTCCAGGTCGTAGCGCTCGGCGAAGTTGACGTAGACGATGTGGTCGCCCCCCGCCACGCGGTTGAGGAAGACCGTGTCGCCATAGATCTCGATGTCACCCAGGATGGTCTCGGCGTCCGGTGGACGGATGAGCCGGAAGATGTGGGCGAAGTTCTCGAGCTCCCACGTTCGTTTCCACGGCACCTCGTCTGGATTGCTCGCTGATTGCACCATGTTGAATCAACCTCTTTGGGTCGTGCCGACGCACGGTTCGTGACCGCCGGCGCAGCGGGCCTGCCCGCCGCGGCCGCCGCGGACCTGACCTGGAGATACTACACCCAGGCGCCGAGGCCGGACCCCGACCGGGGGCGTCACTCCTCCGGCGTCTGCAGGAGCTGACCGGCGAATGCGCCGGCGGCGCGGACCAGGACGACCGTCGGCAGGTTGCCCACGAGCTCCGCCAGGCGGGCGGCATAGTGCGCCTCCTGGCCCGTGGGTGGTTCGCGCAAACCGAGCAGGACGATGTCCGCGTCGCTCGAGCGCTGATGGATGGTGTCCTGGACCGAGCTCGAGGGAGCCACCTCGATGACCTCCGGCTCGGCGTCGATGCGACTGCGCTCGAGCAGCTCCCGGAGTCGGGCCTCCGACCAGGCGGAGGGATTCCTGGACGACGCGATGCACTTCACGGCGATCCTCGCCTGCCGCCAGTCGCGATTCAGGGACAGCAGGTGCGCGAAGAGGAGGAGCATGTCGCCGTTCTGCTCCAGGCCGCCCCACCAGACGTCGATCCGCCGCGGCTGCGGCGCCCAGGATCGGGTGGCGGTCCGGCAGATCACCGTCGACTTGCCCAGCAGCGAGGTGCGGCGCATGATGCGCAGCATGGCCTCCACCCGAGCAGGCTTGGCACTCCAACCGAACATCACCGTGTTGGACACGACCCCGCCGATACCGTGGGCCTGTGCCACGGCCAGCGCCCCGGTCTCGAAGGCGCGCACGACGTGCGCCTCGGCGAAGGCGGTGATGCCCTCCGCCTCGAGCCGGCGCTGCATCGCCTCCTCGCGCTCCTGCTTCTCCTCCACCAGCTCCTCGAGCTCGCCGATGGCGAGGTGGCAGACCGTGAGGAGCCCCCGCTCCTGATTCAGCCACGCGGCGAAACGGACGAGGTCGATGCGGCGGTCGATGTCGCCGGCGAAGACCAGGATGTGGGGCCGCCAGTTGCGCGGCGCCACGGGCAGATCGCGGAGTGAGAGCAACGAGCCCCGAATGAGGGACATGATGGTGCCGTAGCGCATGTCTCCCCAGGAGGCGCTCACTGAGCGCCGCCTGAGCACGGCATAGAGCGCCACCTCGATCACCACCGCCAGCAGGGCCGCCCACCAGCTGATCAGGGACATGACCCAGAAGCAGGCCAGAGCGCCGGCCAGGGAGACCGGCCAGGGGACGTGGATGGTGGGTCGGTAGGCCGGGGCGCGACCCAACTGCTCGACACCCGCCACCAGGTTGATCATGCCGTAGGTGGTGAGAAAGAACATGGTCAGCACCGGAGCCACCGCGTTGAGGTCGCCGAGGCCGACGGCGGCCAGGGCGATGGCGGTGCTGACCAGGTGAGCGACGGTCATGCCTCCCCCGCGGCCGATGGGGCGCGCCACCGCCGCGGGGATGATGCGGTCGAGGGCGAGCGCGCCCAGTGTGCGCGGCGCGCCCAGGATGCTGCCGATGGCAGAGGACAGGATGGCGCCCCACAGGCCCGGGAAGATCAGCACCGGGACGGCGGCCACCTTGAACCAGATCAGGGAGTCGCCGGCCAGGGTGGCCGGCGTGGCGGCGGCGGCGAGGAGGAAGGGCACGCCCGCGTAGACCGCGAAGCCCACCAGGACGGCGGCGAGAGTGCCACGGGGGATGGCGGACTTGGGATCCTTGAGGTCGCCGGAAAGTGACACGCCGGCGAGGATGCCGGTCACCGCCGGGAAGAACACGGCGAACACCAACCAGAACGGCGCCCCCCCCGGTGCCGGCTGCCAGAGGGGGACGGACTCGGGGCGCGCGTCGAGCACGCCGAACGCGAGGGATCCCAGGGCGACGACGATGGCGGCCATGACGGGAAGCTGCAGCTTGAGGGCCACGCCCGCGCCCCGGCTCGCCGCCAGGGCCGCCGCCAGCACGGTGGCTGCGGCCACGGGGCGGAGGGGGAGGCCGGGCCAGAGGAGCTGGAGGCTCTCGGCGAGGCCGAAGGCGTACAAGGTCACCGACAGGGCCTGGGACAGGAAGAGCGGCACCCCGATGGCGCCGCCGATCTCCAACCCCAGGGACCGGGAGATCATGTAGTAGGCACCGCCGGCGCGGACCTCCATGTTGGTGGCCACCGCGGCCACCGAGAGGGCGGTGGCCAGGGTGATGAGGTTGGCGACGACCACGATGGCGAGGGCGGGCAGCAGGCCTACGTTGCCCACCACCCAGCCCAGGCGCAGGAAGAGGATGACGCCGAGAATGGTGAGGATGGAGGGCGTGAAGACGCCGAGGAAGGTGCCCAGGTCCCGGCGGTGGAAGCTGCCCTCCACGGCGGGGGAGACGGAGCTGTCAGGACCCATTGGGTCGAGTATACCGGCTGAGGCGCCCCGGCGGCGGGACGGTGACGCCTCCTCGTGCGGCCGCCGGTCGTACCGACCGGACCAGGTCGTGGGCGTCGCCCTGGCGTCCTACTCCTCGGGACGCCCGCCCGTCCGGACGCTGGGGGGCAGGGGCTCGGCCCGGGCCTGCGGCTTGCCCTCCACCACGTTGTCGTAGAACCGCTGGGTGGGGTAGGCGAAGTCGATGTCGGGGGCCTGGGCGAAGGCGTCCAGGATGTCCTCCCAGATGGTCTGCTCGGATGATCGCCGCCGGCGGGGGTCGGACAGGAAGCGGATGGTCAGCGTGATGCCGCTCGCCGCCACCGCCGTCCACACGATGGGGGTGAGGTGCTCGTAGCGGATCAGGTACCGGCTGGCGGCCCGCCGCACCTCCCGCGCCGCGTCCTCGCCGCGGATCGCACTGTGGTGGTTGGCGATCTCCGTGAGCAGGTCCTTGGCCTTGCGCCAGTTGCTCTCGAAGGTGACGGTTACCGGCATCTCGTGCCAGATGAAGTTGAACCCCTGGGTGTAGTTGGCGATGGTCTGGCGGAACACGACCCCGTTGGGGATGTGGAGGATCCGCCCCGTGCTCTGGTCGGCGGCCACCCAGTTGCCGATCTCCACCAGGGAGAAGGCGAAGAGACGCACGTCGATCACGTCGCCGGCGTGGTCCCCGACCTGCACGCGATCGCCGACCACGAACGGCCGGCGGATGGTCAGGAACACCCAGCCGGCCAGGTTGGCCAGGGGCTCATGGAGGGCGACGGCGAGGCCCGCGGAGATGATCCCGATGGACGCGGCCAGGCCGGTGAAACCACCCAGCCAGAGCCGTAGCAGCACCAGCAGCACCACCAGCCCGAGGGTGTAGTTGAGGACCTTCACGGCCACGTAACGCCGCGACGGGTCCTCCACCCGCCGGGTCAGGAGGGGGACCACCAGCCGGCGGACGACGATCACCACCAGGATCAAGACCAAGGAGGCCAGCAGGTGGCTCAGGGTGCGCGGTGGGATGCCGAGGTTGGCCTCCGCCCACCGGTAGGTTTGCTCGCTCCAGCTCACGGCCCCACTCCCGGGAACCGGTGTTCCCACCGACGCACTCCACGGCGAATGTTCCGTCCCATGGGCAGCATGGTACCTCCGAACGGGTGTGCTGCCGAGGGCTGATCTATCATGCACACCATGGCAAAGGGCGAAGGGGATGGCTGACGGTGAGGTCGGCGAGGTTCTGGACGCGGCCGGTCTGGCGGGCGAGGCCTCCCGTCGACTGACCGCCGCCCAGCTCGTGGGCGCCGGCGTCTCGGGCCTGCTCGGGCAGCTCGCCGTGAACACCCCGGGCGGGTACTTCGGGCCGGCGGAGACCTTCACGAGCGTCGGCACGCTCTACGGCGTGGTGGTGCTGGTGCTGGTCGGCGTCGGCGCCATCGGCTGGCTACGGGGGGCGCGCTGGGCGGTGGCCGTGTCGCCGGCGCTGCTGGCGCTCAACATCGGTCTCTTCCTCCCGGCGCTGCCGGCCGACGCGGTGGTGGCCGGACTGGTGGTGGGCTGGAACCTGATCCTGCTCGGCCGCTTCGTCTTCCCCACCTCGACCGGGAGCAGTCGCTCCCACCTGCCGCCGCGGCTGCAGGACGAGCTGGACCGCTGGCTGGCGGTGAACGGGCGGGCCATGCGTCACCTGGCCGTGGTGGCTCTTCTGGCCACCGTGGCTGTGGTGGGGTACCACGTCGGCGTCGGCTCGGGGGTCCGCCTCCTGACCGTCGGCGGCGACCTGCTCGTGCTGGGATTGACCACGCCCTTCCTGGTCTTCCTCGCGCGCCGGGGGAACCGTGTCCCGCTGGGGATCTGGGTGCTGGCGGTGGCGGCCATGGCCGGCGCGACCCGACCCATCGCCCCCCTCGGCCTGATGGGAGCCGCCCTCACCCTCTGTCTCGCCCTGCTCATGATCAAGAGCCCCCTCTTCGGGGAGCTCCTGGAGCACTTCCTGGGCCGCCCCGCCCTCCTGGTTGCAGTGTCTTTCGTGGTCCTGATCCTGTTCGGGACGCTGCTGTTGAGCTTCCCGGCAGCCGCCGCACCGGGCAGCTCGGTATCGCCGTTAGATGCCCTCTTCACAGCCACCAGCGCCTCGTGCGTGACCGGTCTCATCGTCCTCGACACGCCCCATGCCTTCTCCACCTTCGGTCAGGCCGTGATCCTGTTCCTCATCCAGGCCGGAGGGCTCAACATCATGGTGCTGTCCACCTTCGCCGCCGTGCTCCTGGGTCGAGGTCTGGGCCTGAAGGGGGAGCGTGCCCTCGGTGAGATGTTGGACCTGCAGGCGGCACGGGCGGCCTACCGTCTGATCGTCTTCATCGTAGGCCTCACCCTGGCGGTGGAGACTGCGGGTGCGGGGCTGTTGGCGGTGGCGTACTCCCGTCACGGTGACGCGCTGCCGAGGGCCGTCTGGCGTGGGATCTTCCACTCCGTGTCGGCCTTCTGCAACGCGGGCTTCGCCCTCCAGTCCGATTCCCTGATGATGTTCCAGCACGATCCTTTCGCACTGCTGACCGTGACGGCCCTGATCGTGCTCGGGGGGCTGGGCTTCGCGGTGCTGGCGTTTGCGTGGCTGCGTCTCGGGGGACGGCGCCGGGTGGGCATGGCCGTCCAGGCGAGGATCGTGCTGCTGGCGACCATCACCCTGATCGTGGTGGGGTGGGTGGGGTACGGCGCCGGCGAGTGGGGGCGCAGCCTGGCCGGACTGAGCCCCGGCATGAAGGTGGTGAACGCGCTCTTCCAGAGCGTGACCGCCCGCACGGCCGGGTTCAACTCGGTGCCCATGGAGGGGCTCCAACCGGCGACCGTCCTGCTGATGATCGCCCTCATGTTCGTGGGGGCCTCACCCGGAGGCACGGGTGGAGGCATCAAGACCACCACCATGGTCGTGCTCCTGAGCGCCGTGCCGACCATGGCCCGGGGGCGGCCCGAGGTGGTGCTGCTGAGGCGCCGGATCGCCCTGGAGACCCTGTACCGGAGCGCGGTGATCGTCGTGGTGGCGACCCTCATCGTCCTCGGAGCGTCGCTGCTGCTCCTCGCCACCCAGGGCATGGGGTTCGACACCCTGATGTTCGAGACCGTGAGCGCCTTCGGCACCGTCGGCCTGTCGTTGGGGGCCACGCCGGCCCTCGACGGCTTCGGCCGGGTGGTGATCATCCTGACCATGCTGGCGGGTCGGATCGGTCCCCTGACGGTGGCGCTCCTGCTCGGACGCCAGGCAACGGCCAAGGTCGGGTATCCTGAGGCCAGCATCATGGTGGGTTGATGGGCAACTTCGTCGTCATCGGTTTGGGCATGTTCGGACGCAACGTGGCGCTCCACCTGGCTGCCGCCGGGCAGGCGGTGCTGGCCGTCGACCGCGACCAGTCCGAGGTGGACCGCGTCGCGCCGGAGCTGGACTCGGTGGTGTGCGCCGATGCCACCGACGAGACGGCCCTGCGCGAGCTCGGGCTGGAGCGGATGTCGTGCGCGGTGGTGGCCATCGGCGCCCAGTCCATGGAGGCGTCCATCCTGACCACGGCGCTGCTGCGCCAGATGGGGGTGCCGCGGATCGTGGCCCGGTCCCTGACGGAGCTGCACAGCCGGGTCCTGCGGGCCGTGGGCGCCCACGAGGTGGTCAGCCCGGAGGAGCAGATGGGGCAGCGGGTGGCGCGCCGGTTGGCGGAGCCCAACGTCCTCGATCGACTGGACCTGGGGGGCGAGGCGCAGCTCGCGGAGGTCGAGGTGCCCTCGGCCTTCGTGGGGAAGACCCTGGTGGAGCTGGACGTGCGCCGCCGCCACGGCGTGACCGTGGTGGCGATCCGCCGGGAGGGGCAGGTGCGGGCGTCCATCCGCCGGGACGAGCGCTTTCGCGACGGGGACGTGATGCTGGTCATCGGCGCGGCCGACCGCATCCGCCGGCTGGCATCCCTGGCCTGACCATGAACCTGCGCACCCGCATCCTGCTCGGGTACTGGTATCTGGTGGGGTTGCTGGTGCTCAGCGCCGCCGCCGCGGCCCTCGGCTTCCACAGCCTCGGCACGAGGATCGGCACCGTCCTGGACGAGAACTTCGAGAGCGTGCGCGCCTCCATGGGCATGCTCGAGGCCCTGGAGAGGCAGGACAGCGCCATGCTCGAGCTGCTGCTGGGCGATGCGGCCTCGCGGCGCCAGATGGAGCAGGCGGAGGCGGCCTTCCAGGAGTCTTTCGCTCGCGCCCGGGGCAACCTCACCATCGCCAAGGAAGCGCCCGTGCTCCAGGACATCGAGCACGATTACTCGGCCTACCGTGCGGCCCGTGACACGCTGCTCGGGGTCGCCCCCGAGCGGCCCCTGGCGGCGTACGAGGCCACCGCATACCCGCTCTTCGAGGCGGTCAAGAAGGACGTCTACGAGCTTCTGGATGTGAATCACCAGGCCATGGTGGATGCGGACCAGCACGCCCGTGACGCCGCCAACCTCCACGCCCTCGGTCACGGCGTGCTGGTGGTGCTGGCGCTGCTCTCCCTCGCCTACCTGTCCCAGGGGTTGGAGCGCGGCGTGCTGCGTCGCCTGGCCGAGCTGCGGGACGTGGCTCAGGCCATTGCCGACGGCGATCGCAGCCGGCGTGCGGTGGTCGGCAGCGGGGATGAGCTGGGTGTGGTCGCGCGCCAGCTCAACGGGGTGCTCGACCAGCTCGCCGAAGCCGAGGGCCGCCTCCAGGGCCGCCTCCAGGAGCAGCGCCAGCTCCTGCTGGGGATGGTGGCCGCCCTGGATCTCCCGGGCGCGATCTTCACCCTCAACGGCACCCTTGTGGCCTCGACCCTCGCCGACCACGATCTGGCGACCGCCGAGCGGGGCTTGACGGCCGTCCGCGCGGCCACACCCACCGACGAGGCCGCCGAGGTCACCGAGGAGGTGGACACGCAACGGGTGACGGCGCGTCTGCTGGCCGCTGACGGAGTGCGGCCGGTCGGCTGGTTGGTGACCGTCCGGTAGGCGCCTTGCCGGCGGGGTGGTCGGGGCGCACCGGGCACGGGTGAACGGCGCCACGCCGACCCCGGTGTCTTGACACTCTGGGATGGATGCCGAATGCTCTTCGGGCAGTGAAGGAAGAGCGTCACCCGGGGCATGAACCCTCTCTGCGGGACGTGAGAGCCACCGTGGAGGTGCCGCGCCAGCCCACGTTCTGGCGCCGCCTGTTCGCCTTCGTGGGGCCGGCCTATCTGGTCAGCGTCGGCTACATGGACCCCGGCAACTGGGCCACCGACATCGCCGCCGGTTCCAAGTTCGGCTACGCACTGATCTGGGTGCTCCTCATGTCGAACCTGATGGCGGTCCTGCTCCAGACCCTGTCGGCCAGGCTGGGCATCGTCACCGGCATGGACCTGGCCCAGGCGTGTCGCACCATGTTCAACCGGCCCGTGTCGTGGACCCTGTGGATCCTGGCCGAGATCGCCATCGTCGCCACGGACCTGGCCGAGGTGCTGGGCTCGGCTATCGGGCTCGAGCTCCTGTTCGGGATTCCGCTCCTCGTGGGTGTCGGCATCACCGCCTTCGACGCTCTCCTGCTGCTCCTCCTGCAGTCCCGGGGCGTGCGCCTGATGGAGGCCTTCATCGTCAGCCTGATCACCACCATCGGTGTGTGCCTCGGGGTGGAGGTCTTCCTGTCCAAGCCTGTGTGGGCCGACATCGGGGTCGGCTTCGTGCCGTCGCTGCCCGGGCCCGGCGCCCTCTACCTGGCCATCGCCATCCTCGGCGCCACGGTCATGCCCCACAACCTGTACCTGCACTCCGCCCTCGTCCAGTCGCGGCGCATCGCGCGGGTGCCGGCCGGCATCCGCAGCGGCATCCGCTTCAACTTCCTGGACTCCGTCGTGGCCCTCAACGGCGCCTTCTTCGTGAACGCCGCGCTGCTGGTGATGGCTGCCGCGACCTTCTACGGCGCCGGTCTCCACGGGGTGGCCGAGATCCAGGACGCCTACCGCCTGCTGGAGCCCCTCCTCGGCGTCCACCTGGCGCCGGTGGCGTTCGCCATCGCGCTCATCGCCTCCGGGCAGTCCTCCACCATCACCGGCACCCTTGCCGGTCAGGTGGTCATGGAAGGTTTCGTGCGCATCCGCATGCGGCCCCTGGCGCGGCGTCTCCTGACCCGGGCGGCGGCGGTGGCCCCGGCGGCCATCACCATCGTGCTCTTCGGGGAGAGAGCCACCGGAGAGCTGCTCGTGCTGTCCCAGGTCGTGCTCTCCCTGCAGCTCTCGTTCGCCGTGATCCCGCTGATCCACCTGGTCTCGGACCGCAGGTGGATGGGCCAGTACGTGGTCCGGCCGACGGTGGCGGTGGCTGCGTGGGCGGTGGCGGCGGTGATCGCGGGGCTCAACCTGAAGCTGGCCGGCGATGAGGTGGTGGCTTGGGTGCACAGCCTGGGCGGTCACGCCTGGGTCCTCGCCTTTACGGTGGTGCCGCTGATCGTCGGGCTCGTGGCCCTCCTCGTGTACGTGACCGTGGTGCCCGCGATGGAGCGCCTGCGGAGGCTGCCCACTCCCGTGCACGAGAGCTTCCACGGTCCGCTGGCGGTGCCGGAGGTCGTCCCCATCGCCGCGCCCCGTCGCATCGCGGCGGCGGTGGACTTCACCGATGCCGACGGTGCGGTGCTCTCCCACGTGGCGGCGGCTGCCCGCCGTTCCGGACGCTCCACCCACGTCGTGCTGCTGCACGTGGTGGAGTCGGGCGGCGCTCGGCTCATGGGCGAGGAGCATCGTGACGACGAGGCCCAGGCCGACCAGCAGCGGCTCGAGCTGTACACCGACGAGCTCAGGGAGCACGGCGTGGACGCCAGCTACGACCTCGGGTTCGGCAGCCCGGTGGAGGCACTGGCCGCCCTCATCCAGGAGCATCGCCCGGACCTGGTCGTGCTGGGCAGCCATGGCCACCGCGCCTTCGCCGACTTCGTGCACGGGACCACGGTGGACCGCCTGCGCCACCATGTGAGCGTCCCCGTCCTGGTGGTGCCGACCGCCTAGACAGGTCGCCACCGTCGGGGCGCGGGCTCGTGATCGACCTGTGGGGCGGGTTCGTGGGACAATGGTGGCACTGCGCTGCAGGAAGCTGAGGAAGAACGGGAGGCGGCCGATGGCGATACGGAACACGGGTGTGATCATGCTGGCAGGTTGGGCGCTCGTCCTTGCAGGGAGCTGCGGCGGTGGACCGCCGGGCGCACCGGCCAAGGTGGAGGCGACGCCACAGGTGACCCCGGTGGGCGTCAACCAGTCGTGGATCGTGGTCAAGGAGAACACCTTCATCCCCGTGGTCGACAATCTGGGTGAACGGCTGGCTGCGGGGGCCGACGCCTTCGATGACGGCCAGCTGGCGGCGGCCGGGGACGAGCTGGAGCGAGGGGCCGAGCTCCTGGACCGGCAGCGTGCGGACGCCGGCGAGATGGCCAAGGCCGAGCTCCTGGACGCCGCGGTCGACCTCCGTGGGGTGGCCACCGATCTGGCCCGCGGGGTCCCCCCCGACCAGGAGCAGTTCGATGAGGCGGTGGACGGTGCCTGGCAGGCCGAGATCGACACCCGCTGGGCGACCCTGGTGGGTCGCGACTGGCAGCCGTTCGCCCGTGAGCCCGAGCGCTACCTGGAGATGGGGCGCGCGGGCTTCGCAGCCGCAGACCTGGAGGCGGCGAGCCGCGATTTCCGGCGGGCGGCGGCGTTCGTGAGGATGGAAGCGGCCCGCGGCGCCGCGGTCGGGGAGCAGGAGCGCATGATCGCGTCCTGGATGGACCTGCGGGAGCTCGCCGAGGAGGTGGGGTCGGGCGACGTCCACGAGGTGGCGCGCGTCGACCGCGTCCTGGCCAGGACCGCGCAGGCCGTCGGTCGTGTCCACCAGCTCCACGCAGCGGCCGAGCTGCAGCGGGGAGATCCAGAAAGCGCCGCTGCGTCTCTGGGGGCAGCGACCGTCTACGTCGATCGCGCGCTGGTGTGGTCGGATGCCCCCGTCGAGCCCGCCGACGAAGCCGTGCTGGCGGATGCTCGTGCGGCGGCGGCCCAGGCGCCGGGAGGCTCGGAAGAGGAGTCGCAGAGCCTGTCCGCCCAGATCGGCGCCGTCGGCGACGTCCTCGACCGTCTCGGCCGATCCCTGTTCACCGAGGTCGAGCAGGAGGACCTGCGCCAGTCGGACTGACGGTCGACCCTGTGTCGACGGCTCCTTCCCGGGTGGAGACATCCGCTGGGTTGCATGGCGCGGTTTGGGGCACGCAGGGGCACCAGTCCGGATGATGTCGGGGTCGTGGAAACGTTGTACCGAACGGGGTGACGGCCCGACAGGCCCAGCCGGTGACGACGAACGCCGACTGTCGCGCCGGACGATGGCGAATGTGACCTCGTTGGTGGTGACGGAGCAGGGCACATGGCATTCAGCTCGGACAAGGTCATCCTGGCCCTCGGAGGGGGCGCCGCTCGCGGCGCCGCCCACGTGGGCATCCTCAAGGGCATGGAGGAGGACGGCATCGAGGTGGCGGCGGTGGCCGGCACCTCGATGGGTGCGATCGTCGGCGCCATGCTCGCCGAGGGCCTGTCCGCCGAGGAGATGGCGGAGGTCTTCAACGCCGTCAACTCACTGGCGGTCGGCCGCATCCTGGTCCGCTCGCTGCTCGGCAACGCCTTCCACGAGCTGCTCCTGGAGATTCTGGGCAGGGGCGATATCGAGGCCTTGACGATGCCCTACTGCGCCGTGTGCTGCGATCTCGACAGTGGCGAGGAGCTGGTGCTGCGCGAGGGCAGCGTGGCGGATGCGGCGCGGGCCTCGGCGGCCATTCCCGGGGTGCTGTCCCCCATGCGGATCGGTGGGCGTACTCTGATCGACGGCGGCATGGTGAATCCGGTGCCCACGACCGCCGCCCACACCCTCGGCGGTGCCCCGGTGCTCGGGGTCAATGTCCTCCGCCCGTCATCTCCGGGAGAAAAGCCGGCGGGCCGGGAGGGCCCGCAGAACCCCTCGCCGAGGCGGTCCGCTCTGGTGGAGCGTCTCGAAGGCTGGGTGCGGCGCACGATCCGTCAGGAGAACGGGGGCGAGCCGTCCATGGAGGAGGTGCTCCCCGGGCGCTGGGAGGTCATGGAGCGGGGGTACAACATCCTCCAGTACCGATTGGCGGTCGCCATGTGCGGCGGCGAGGAGACGATCGAGCCCGACGTGGGCCGCTTCGGCTGGTTCGACTTCCAGCACAGCGCGACCATCATCGAAGAGGGCTACCGGGCCTGGCGACGGTACCGGGCAGGGGAGGCTCGTTCCTGAGGAATGTGACGGCGCCCGCGGCACGTGGGCGACCGAGAGGCGGCCGCCCACGGCCGCCGCGCGCCTCACCCAGCCAGGTTCGCGGCCACGAAGTCCCAGTTGACCAGGTTCCAGAACGCCTCGACGTACTTGGGGCGCGCGTTGCGGTAGTCGATGTAGTAGGCGTGCTCCCACACGTCGCAGGTCAGCAGCGGCTGTCGCCGCTTGACGCATGGGGTTGTCGGCGTTGGCGCGTGTTGCAGCGATCTCCAGCGTGCCGGCCGGTTCTTCACCAGCCAGGCCCAGCCCGAGCCGAACTGGCCGGCGGCGGCGTGCGGTGAACTTCTCCTTGAACTCGTCGACGCGAGCCGAAGGCGGCGTTGATGGCGTCGGCCAGCGTCGCCGCGGGGCTTGCCGCCGCCGCCGGGCTTCATGCAGTTCCAGTAGAAGGTGTGGTTCCAGACCTGGGCGGCGTTGTTGAAGACGCCGCCGCGAGGCGCTGCTTGACGATCTCCTCGAGGGCCTTGCCCTCGAACTCGGTGCCCGCGATCAGTCCGTTGAGGTTGTTCACGTAGGCGCGGTGGTGCTTGCCGTGGTGGTACTCGAGGGTCTCGGCCGAGATGTGGGGCGCCAGGGCATCCTTCGCGAAGGGCAGATCGGGGAGCTCGAAGGGCATGGTGGTCTCTCCTTTCGAAGTGGTGAGGGACTGCCAACGTGCAGTCGCGCGTTGAGATCATCAGTATGAGTAAGTCGCTCTTGATGGCAGGGCATTCCGGGTTCAGGGCGGGTGCGATGTGACGCCGGACGGGGCCGAGGGCCGTGGCGCTCAGAGGCGTCCGCCGTCCGCGTCGAAGGGCTCCCGGCGGCCCGGTCCATTGAAGAGCCCGAAACGGCGAAGGGAGGAACGTACCATGGCGGAGAACGGGAAGTTCACCATCCACGTGGAGCAGCAGCAGGACTTCGAGTTCAAGGTCCGATTCGACTGGGACACGGTGGATGATCTCATCCTCGACGAACCGGAGCCCCTGGGTGGCGAGGCGGGGCCCAACGCCTCGCGCCTGGTGGCGGCGGCCGTCGGCAACTGCCTCTCCGCCAGCCTGTTCTTCTGTCTCCAGAAGGCCCGGGCGGAGCTGAACGGCGAGATCGCCACCGCGGTCACCGGGCGGGTGGAGCGCAACGACAAGGGGAGGATGCGCCTGGCGGACCTCGACGTGCAGATCCGCGTTCCCGTGTCGGGGGGACAGAGTGCCGTGCGACGCTGCCTCGGCCTCTTCGAGGACTTCTGCGTGGTGACGGAGAGCATCCGCTCCGGGATCCCGGTGAGTGTGGAGGTCGTGGACGCCGAGGGGCGCGCCCTGAGCACTGAAGCCGGCGACTGAGCGCGGCTTCACTCCACCGAGATGCCGTCAGCGGCGGCTCCGGGGATCAGGGGGACCTCCTCCTGGGTGCCCTCGACAACGACGTGGGGACGGAGGAGCTCCATGGCCCGACCCTCGCCCAGCAGCACCGCCAGCCGGTCGGCGCCCTTCACCGCGTCGTCGTCCACGGCCAGCCGCAGCTGGTCGCCGACCCAGGTGCCGAGGCGGAGGATGCGCCGGCGGTGCTCCCGTTCGACCTCCCGGAGGTGGGGGAGACTGGCCTCGTCGGTCGAGTCGAGCTCCAGCAGGCTCGCCTCCTCGTTCTCGAGCATCCGGACCCATCCCGGCACGTCGATGCTCCCTCCCCCCAGGAGGTCGACCCAGGCCCGCGAGCGGCGACCGAGGTCCTCCGGTGGGCGCTGCAGCGCCACGATAGGGTGCTCCACCCCGAACTCGTCCCGCACCAGCTCCGCCACCAGCAGGTTCAGCTCGTCGTTGGTGGTGAGCGCCACGACCGTCGAGTCCCGCTCCACGCCCGCGTCCTCGTAGGTAGCCGCTTCCCGGGCGTCGCCGCACACGGTCATGATGCCCATGTCCCGGAACCGGTCGAGGCGCCAGGAGGCGGCGTCCACGACCACCGTGGTCCGCTGCGCACGCTGCAGCAACAGGGCGATCTGCTCGCTGAGCGCGTTCGCGCCCACCAGGACGACCCGCCGCCGGGCCGGATCCGAGGTGTAGCCCAGGAGCCAGGGCACCACGAGGGCCACGGCGGTGGCCCAGGCGCCGGTGACCATGATCGTCAGGTAGACCAATCCCTCCAGCGTGCCCGCCCCAGAGATGCCGAGGGTCTCCATCTCCCGCGCCGCCAGGGACGCCACGGCCGCCGCCACGATCCCCCGAGGGGCGGTGAGGGCCACCACCGTGCGGCCCCGCCAGGGCAGGTGGGAGGGGTGCACCGACAGGAGGACGGACAGGGGCCGGACCAGCAGCACGATGCCGGCGACCACCAGCAGGCTCTGCCAGCCGAGGCCGAAGATGCTTTCCAGCCGGAGCTGACCGGCGAGGAGAACGAAGAGCACCGAGATGATCAGGGTCGTGAGCTGCCCCTTGAAGGCCTTCAACGAGACCAGGTCGGGAAGCTCGGAGGCGGACAGGGTGAAGCCCATCACCACCGCGGCCAGGATGCCGGACTGGGGGGCCTGCCGCTCGGATACCACGTAGCAGAGGAGCAGCAGCGCCAGCACCGACAGGTTGCGGAGCTCTCCGCCCACCAGCCGAGTGCGCAGCACGAGCCGCGCGAGGGCGCCGGCCGCGAAGCCGAGGATCGTCCCGCTGGCCACGAGGAGCAGCAGATCGCCGCCCAGCTCCCGGGCCGGGATGCCCGCTCGCACGATCCACTGCAGCACGATGTAGGCGAGGACCGCACCGATGGGATCGATGATCAGGCCCTCCGAGAGGAGGATCGTCTTGACCGCCTTGGGCGCGATCATGTGGCGCAGCAGGGGCACGATCACCGTGGGGCCGGTGACGGTCATGATGGCGCCGAAGAGGGCGGACGCCCCCCAGGACAGGCCGAGGAGCCCGTGGGCCAGCGCGGCGCACCCGAGGCCCGTGACCACGACGCCGATGGTGAGCAGGTTGCGCACCGGGGCGCCGACCTTGAGCAGCCGATCGGCCTCCAGGGACAGCCCCCCTTCGAAGAGGATGATCGCGACCCCGAGGTGAATGGCCACCTCGAGCACGCCGCCCAGGGAGTGGGGCTCGAAGAGACCGATGCCTGCCGGACCGAGCAGGATGCCGAGCACCAGGAGGGGGAGGATGGCGGGGAGCTGGAAGCGGTCGGCGATGATCTGGGCGCCGATGCCGACCGCGGTCGCCACGACGATGGTGGAGAGAATCAGGTCCATGGGCTGTGCTGCCGGGACGGGATGGATTCCACGATCGTCCTCGAGAGAGTGGGACCGGGGCGGAGCGGCACCGCGGGTGGCGGGGTGATCGCGGCAATGCCGGATCGACGGTGACCGGCGCCACGGTCGCGGCGCCCGATCCGGTGCCGGTGCGCCCCCGGGAGGCGTAGGTTTGCAGTCGACAACGTCTGCGGAGCCTGTGAGGTGCGGTCAACAGGCACTGACGGTGGTCGCCTCCGAGGGGGACGTGCTCCGACATGGCGCGGCATGGGAGTTGCATTATACTCGCCGCCTCTCTGCGGTTGCTGGCCTCAGCGCCCAGGCAGGTGCCGATTGGAGGGCGAACCAGACATCCGCACACGGGCGGCATGAGCCGCTTCAGGGGAAAGGAGAAGGATGATGGCTCGGAAGATGATGGTGACGACGGGAGTGATGCTGCTGGTCGTCGGCGCGCTGGTGGGCTGCGCCAAGGCCCCCCAGCAGTCCATCGACCAGGCACGGACAGCGCTCGATCAGGCCCAGAAGGCGCAGGCGCCCGACTACGCGCCGCAGGCGTGGGATCAGGCGCAGCAGTCCATGACGGCAGCCATGGCCGAGGTCGAGGCCCAGAACGCGAAGTTCGCCCCGCTCCGCTCCTACAAGAACGCTGGCCAGCTCGTCGAGACCGCACGCGAGGAGGCCGTGAAGGCCGAGCAGGCCGCGGTGGCCGGCAGGGAGCAGGCGAAGACCGAGGCGGAGACGGCCGTGTCCGATGTCAAGGGGAGCTTGGATCGAGCCAATGAGCTTCTGGATCAGCTCGGTCGATGCCGGCGCCGGCCGAAGGGCTTCGCCAGCGATCTCCAGCTGATGCGGGGCAACGTGGACGGCCTCGCCCAGCAGCTCACGGACGTGGAGTCGGCCATGAGCAGCGAGAGCTATCTGCAGGCGAGGACCCTCGCCGAGGAGCTCAAGAGCCAGGTGGACACGGTTGTGAAGGATCTGGAAAGCGCCAAGGCCAAGATCGGGTGCTGAGACCTGAGGATGCTCGGAAGGCGCCGGCGGCAGTCATCTGCCGCCGGCGTCTCTGGTGTTTGAACCTGATGGGGATGATCCTGGCCGCGACCTCGGGTTGTGCGCGCGCCGAGCCGGCCGGCCGCTGGGCGGGCGTGCGCGAGGGCCTGGATCGGTCGATTCGAGAGCTCCGGAGCTGCGATCCGGCCACCGCGGAAAGGGTCCAAGCCCTGGTCGCCGAGGCGGAGAGGATCACCGCCGCCGAGGGTGTCGCCCCGCCCTGGTCGCGGCGCACGGGGCGCGTCGAAGGGGCCTGGGAGCGGGCGGTGGAGACGGCGAGAAGAGGGCTGCTCGCGGCACGGGGCGAGCGGGCGAAGCGGCTCCGGCGCCTGGAGACGGTGCTGGACGAGGCGAGGGCCAGCATTGCAGCGGCCCGGAGCCGGCGTGGCCGCGCCGGCATGGCTCGAGAGGAAGCGGCGCTGCTCGCTGCGGCCGAGTTCCGGCTCGGCGCGGCCCGGCGCCTGGCGGCAACGGGGGATCTCCAGGGGGCCCTCGCCCAGGCGACGGCGGCCCGCGAGGAAGGCGTGCGGTTGGCTGCCACCTGGGAGGCCGTCCACGAGCGTTTCTCCGATCCCGAGCTGCTCCGCCGGTGGCGACGACAGGCTGCAGACACGGTGGCGCAGTCACGGCGGACCGGAGAGTCGGCCATCGTCATCGACAAGCTCCAGCGCCGGTTGATCGTGTACCGCTCGGGGCTCGAGACCGCCGACTTCGAGGTCGAACTCGGGAGCGGCGGTCTCCAACCGAAGCGGCGAGCCGGCGATCGGGCCACACCTGAAGGCCGATACCGGATCACGGACAAGAAGTCGGGCACGGCGACCCGCTACCACCTGGCCCTCCTCATCGACTACCCGAATGCGGAGGACCGTCGGCGCTTCGAAAGGAGTGTGAAAGCAGGGGAGATCCCGCGCGGCGCGGGCCCAGGGGGCCTCATCGAGATCCACGGCGGTGGCGGCAGCGGCCGTGACTGGACGGATGGATGCGTGGCCCTCACGGACCGCGACATGGATCGCCTGTTCTCCCTGGTCAGGGTGGGCACGCCGGTGACCATTGTGGGGGCGCTGTGATCCCGGACGGCGTCGGTCCAGGGCCCGGGGCGTCGTGGGTCGCCGACCGTCGACGCCTGTGGGTCGCCTCGTTGACCATCCTGGGCGTGCTGGCGGCGGCGATGACGCTCCTGGTCCTGCTGGGAGCCCCGACGCGGGTGGTTCGTCTCTTACCGGCCGGAGGACGGCCTCAAGGAACGCGGGAGAGCTCCGGGGAGCAGGCGGCGGAGGGACGGCTGGCCAGGCTCCGGCCCCGGGGCCGTTACATCGTCATCGACACCTTCCACAACCGGCTCCGGGTCTATGACGGCGAGCGGCTCCTGCGCGAGGCGGTGTGCTCCACGGGCAGCGGCACGGTCCTCGTCCATCCGGAGGGCTCGCGGACCTGGGTGTTCGACACGCCTCTGGGCGAGCGCCGGGTCCTGCGCAAGGTGCGGGACCCGGTGTGGACGAAGCCGGACTGGGCGTTCATCGAGGAGGGGTTCGCGCCCCCCCGCGATCCCGGCGAGCGCATCGACCGGGTGTCTCTCGGGGACTACGCGCTCTACCTCGGCGACGGCTACATCATCCACGGCACCCTCTTCCAGACTCTCCTCGGCCAGGGGGTCACCCACGGCTGCGTGCGACTCGGCGATGCCGACCTGAAGTTCGTCTATGACACGGTACCTGTTGGCGCTCGCGTGTATCTGTACTAGCGCGGTCGGCGCCGCTGCCGGCTCGGGGCCGGAGCTGGAGCTGGCACTCGCGCGGCGGCCCGGTCTGTACCTGGTCGTGGATCCGGGACGCGGTCAACTGGTGGTCAAGGCTCGGGGGATGGAGCTGGACCGGGTGCCGCTGCGTGCGGTCGAGCTCCTCCTGCCGGTGCCCCCTGCGGGAGAAGCGGGGGAGGCGGAGGTCGAGCTGCCGGAGGTGTGGCGGGTGGTCCACGCTCCGAAGGAGGAGTGGCGACCGGTGGTGGCGCCGCCCACCCTGGTCCCCTACCGCGAGCAGGAGGAGCCGCCGGTGCCGGCGGTGACGGCCACTCCCGAACCCCGGCCGCCCGCCCAGTACCGCGTCGAGCTGGACCACGGATGGATGCTCGCCATGGGGTCGAACCCGCCCACCAATCTCGGGCGCCGCCTGCTGGCACGGGTACGAACGGGGTGGAACCGGCTCTGGGGGCGCCCGGTGGACACGGGACCGCCGACCTTGGTGGTCGAGACCAGCGCCGACGATGCCCGTCGCCTGCTCCACATGTTCCGCCCGGGGGTCTCCATCCTCCTCGTGGACCCCTGAGCACCTTCACGCCCCTTCGGGGCGGTGCCGCATGGCATGACACGGAGCCGTCCAGAGACGGTGGGCCGCTCAAGTCGAGCGTCATCCTGAGGCCGGCGCTCGGTCCGCCGAGTGCGGCCGAAGGATCCCCCGCTAGAACCGCGACCGCCCCTGCGCTGCGTCCCACGGGCCTTCGGGGGGATGGTTCGACTCGTCGCTCGCCGCGGACGGCGAGCTCCTCGCTCACCATGACAGAACAAGGGTGTGTCATTGGGAGCAAATCTCGAATCGGAGCCGGATGGAGGGCCGCCGCCGGGTTGGGCCGGAGCGGTGGAGCTCCGACCTTCGTCGAGGGGGGCCTCACTCCTGGGGGCGATGGCCAGCCCGCCAGGGGATGCCGATCGGCAGCAGGGGTGGCAGGTCGGGCGCTTCGCCGGGGTAGTGCACGGCCTCCAGGAACAGGCCGGCGGCCGGCGCAGCGAGCGCCGGCGGCGATGCCGCGCCGGTCAACCAGCGCTCGACGTCGGCGGGCGCCGCCTCGCCCCGGCCCACTGCGACGAGTGCGCCCACCATGCGTCGCGCCTGGCTCCACAGGAAGTGGCTGGCGACGATGCGCATCAGCACGACCTCGTCCAGGTCCGTGACCCGGCACTCCTCGACCACGACGATGGTCCGCGTGCGGGAGGCGTCACGACGCGCGAAGGCGGCGAAGTCGTGACGGCCCACGAAGCGGACCGCCGCGGTCTGCATGGCCGTCGCGTCGAGCCGGCCCGGCACCCACCAGGTGAAGCGCTTGCCGAAGGCCGAACGGCGGCGGGCGATCTGGTAGCGGTAGCTGCGGCGGACCGCGTCGTGGCGAGGATGAAAGGCGTCTGGCACCCTGGTCATCTCGAGGACGGCGAGGTCGGGGGGGAGCGCCTTGGCGAGGACCCCCAACAGCTTTGGCACGGGCAGGCGGGCGGGCGTCCTGATGGACGCCACCTGGGCGAGGGCATGGACGCCGGCGTCGGTGCGGCCGGCCCCGAGCAGGGTCAGGTTCTCATGGCCGGTCGTTTCCCGCAGGATGCGGGTCAGGACCCCCTGCACGGTGCGCCCTTTTGGTTGCACCTGCCAGCCGGCGAACTTGCTGCCGTCGTACTCCACGATGAGACGGTAGGTCGGCATGTCGTCTCCACCCCGATCTCCGCCGTCAGCGGCGGAACCTTTCCTTGCGCAGGCCGTAGCGGCGCATCTTGCTGTACAGGGAACGGGGATCGATCCCGGCCGCCGCGGCTGTCGGGGCGATCCTGCCGCCGCTGCGCTCGAGGTGGGCGCTGAGGTAGGACCGCTCCAGCTCCTCGACCATCCGCTCCCGGACCACCTTCAGGGGCTGGGCGAGCCAGTCCGCGCCGAGCCTCCTCGCAACGTCCATGCCGGGGGTGTCCGTCGCTTCTTCGGTGGCCGCGGGTCGCGCCCGGTTCACAGCCGGCGGGAGGTCCTCCAGAACGACGTCGGGTCCCCGGCACAGGAGCACGGCCCGCTCCATGACGTTGATGAGCTCGCGGACGTTGCCCGGCCAGGCGTAGGCTTCGAGGGCGTCCACCACCTCCTGGCGCATGACGAGCCCGGGCCGGCCGAGCTGCTGGCTGAAGCGCTCCAGGTAGCTGTGGGCCAGCGGGGCGATGTCTTCACGGCGCTGGCGCAGGGGGGGAATGTGCAGCGTCACCACGCTCAGTCGGAAGTAGAGGTCTTCTCTGAAGACGCCCTCCTCGAGAGCTCGGTCGAGGTCGCGATTGGTGGCGGCCATGATCCTCACGTCCAGGGGGATGGAGGTCTCCGATCCCAGCCGTTGGATCCGGCGCTCTTCCAGCACTCGAAGGAGCTTGGCCTGGAGGTGGACCGGGAGGTCGGCCACCTCGTCCAGGAACAGCGTCCCCCGGTGGGCGAGCTCGAAGGTCCCGCGCCGGGTGCGGACCGAGCCGGTGAACGCGCCCCTCTCGTGCCCGAAGAGCTCGCTCTCCAGCAGCGCCTCCGGGACCGCGGCACAGTTGACGGCGACGAACGGCCCCTGGGACCTGAACCCCTCGCCGTGGATCGAGCGCGCCAGCCACTCCTTGCCGACCCCGGTCTCGCCGAGGATCAAGAGGGAGCTGTCGGCCCGCGCCACCCGCCGCGCCAGGTCCAGCAGCTCGGCCATGGCGGGGCTGGCGGCGGAGAAATCGTCGATGTGACGGGGGGGCTCGGCGACGTCGGTCGCTCGCGGGAGCAGGACCTCCCGGCGGCGCGCGACCATGGTCGCCAGTGCCGGCCCCAGCATATCGTCGGCCAGGCCGAGATTGAGCACCGCGAGGCCCCCGGCGGACAGGATCTTGGCGCGGCCCACGGGGTCCTCGTCGTCCTGGACCAGGATGACCTCGGGTCGGTCGGGGAGCTTGCGGATGGTGGCGACGACCTGCTCCGCGGGCTCCGGCAGCGCCGGGCGGTCGATCACCAGCAGATCACAACCGTGGCGGCTGAGGCCCTCCCAGAGCTCCGCGGACCCCTCCACCAGCGCTCCGCCGCGCTCCAGGAGCGGGATCAACCGTCGCTGGAGAGGGGAGGACGCGGACACCACCAGGGCGCGAATCAACACGGCAGCTACGCTCCGATCGGAACTATATTACCGATATAATCGGATGTCTACGACCGAAATGTCGTCGCTCCGCCGCCGCAACGACGCGGGTTCCTGGCACCGGTATTGCGAGGCACTCGCCAGCTGAGGTTGGGATGGATGACCAACGCCGCACCACCGCAGACCGCGAGGGCAGACGAGAACGGGAGCAGGTCGACGCTCCTGTGGAGGTGGGCGGTGGGCGCGACGCGAAGGAACCGCCGAGCCGCCGGGGCGCGGTGCGGCTCGCCAGGCGTCCTCCGGGGCGTCTCCCCAAGCGATGACCCGGCACGCGTGACGAATGCGGCGATGGAGACGCGACGATGACCACGAGCCAGAGAACCCCTCCTCACATCGCGGCCGGTGGCGGTCCACGGCCCCAGACCTCCGGATTGACGGTCGTGGGCTGGCTGCTGATCTGCTTCGCGGTGCCGCCGCTGGCCATGGCTGCCGCCGCGTACGGCTCCACCTACCTGTGGGTGGGTGGAGGGATGGTTCTGTTCGGCGCCGCGATGGTGCTCCTCGGCCATCATCGACGCCCTCCGACGGGCCCCTCCCAGGCGTGAGGCTCCTCGGAGCCGCCTCCGGACAGCCGGCGACAGTCACAGTCGGTACGATCGGCGGTCCGGGCGCAACAGGCACGAGGCGAGGGCCGCGACCCCTGCCACTACCAGCGCGGTGCTGAGCCACAGCCACGTCTTCCTGGTCATGCTCGCCTCCCGGGTCGGCTCCCCAAAGAGAGCCGGGATCCCGTTCGTGCTGCAATCCATCTGCCAGGAGGCCTCTACGCAGATCCGGAGCAGTCTGCTATGTTCGGTGGGGTGGATCCGGGGCGTCCCGGCGATCGCGTGATGAGGTCAAGGCCATGACCCAGGACACGGCTTCCGAGGATCGGGCCCGGCACCCCGAGCCCGACGATTTCGAGGACTTCGACGACCAGCGACCGCCCCGGCAACGGGTGGACCCGGGCGAGGCGGACGACTACGACGAGTGGCGCGAGGAGCGGCGCCAGCGAGGTCGCAAGCGCCGGCGGCCCGAGGAGAGGGACCGCCACCGTCAGCGGGACGAGGACGACTACTGATGCAGACGCTCGTGGTCGTCACCCACCGCGGTGACTGGCCCCTGGAGCTCGCCGATGCCCGCCTGGTGACCGATCTGGAGTACCTGACCTCCCCGGACCTCAGCTCGTTGCGCCATGCCAAGGTTTTCAACCTGTGCCGCCAGTACCGGTACCAGTCGCGGGGCTACTACGTGTCGCTGCTGGCGGAGGCGCGTGGTCACCGCCCCTTCCCCAGCGTGCTCACGATGCAGGACCTGCGGTCGCCCGCCCTGGTGCGCATGGCCTCGGACGAGCTCGAGGAGCTGATCCAGAAGAGCCTGCCCGACGACGACCCGGGACCGCTCGTCGTCGACATCTACTTCGGACGGACGGCGGACAGTCGTCTCGAGCGGCTGGCCACGGCGCTCTTCAAGCAGTTCCCCGCCCCGTTCCTGCGCGCACGCTTCCTGCGCGGCGATGAGTGGGAGCTCCAGCGCATCGCCGCCATCCCCACCAGCTCGATCCCCGAGGACGAGCGGGCGTTCGCCTATGACAGCGCGGCCCGCTTCTTCGCGCGGCCTCCGCGACTGCGCCGTCCGGCACCGCCGCCCCGATTCGACCTCGCGATCCTGTACGAGCCCGGCGAGCTCACCGCACCCTCGGATCCGGCGGCCATCGAGCGCTTCCTGGGCGCCGCCGAACAGCTCGCCATCGAAGCCGAGGTGATCGGGCGGGAGGACTACGGCCGCCTGCTGGAGTATGACGCCCTCTTCATCCGCGCCACCACCGCCGTGAACCACTACACGTACCGGTTCGCCCGCCGGGCCCAGGCGGAGGGCCTCGTGGTGATCGACGATCCCCTGTCGATCCTGCGGTGCACGAACAAGGTCTACCTGGCCGAGCTGTTGGCGCGGCACGGCATTCCCGCCCCGCGGACGCGGATCGTCCACCGCGACGGGCGCGCCGCGGCCGCCGACGGCCTCGGCTTTCCGTGCATCGTGAAGCAACCGGACAGCTCGACCTCCCTCGGGGTCCACAAGGCCGACGATCCGGCCGCGCTGCAGGAGCTCCTCAACCGCCTCTTCGCCACCTCCGACCTGCTGCTGGTGCAGGAGTTCATGCCCACGGCCTTCGACTGGCGGGTCGGGGTCCTGGACCGGCGCGCCCTGTTCGTCGCCAAGTACTACATGGCGCCCCACCACTGGCAGGTGATCAAGCACGAGCCGAAGACCGGGGCCATGCGGTGGGGCCGTTGGGAGGTGTTGCGGGTCGAGGATGCGCCGGCCGAGGGGGTGGGGCTCGCAGTGCGGGCCGCCAACCTCATCGGAGACGGCCTCTACGGCGTCGACCTCAAGGAGTCGAACGGGCGGTGGTCGGTGATCGAGATCAACGACAACCCGAACGTGGAGCACCAGGTGGAGGACCTGGTGCTGAAGGACGAGATCTACCGGCGGATCATGGGGTCCTTCCTGCGTCGCCTGGAGGAGGTGACCGCCGGGACGAGATCACCCTGAGCCTCCCGACGCCTCTTCGCGGCGGTGTCACGTGCGATGACAGAGCGTGTGGTGGACGGTGACGTGGCCCCGCGCCCGTTCCGGAATTCGGACCTCCCATTGGACGCGGGCTGTCCCGCAGACGTGTGCGTCATCAGGAGTGCCCACGCTTCTCCTCCTCCGGCTCAGGGGGAGGGAAGCGCGGCTCGGGCGGCCGTGCTCGGGATTGTCGCGGCCACAGGACCAGGACCGCGGCCTGCCCGCTGCGCCCGTACTTGGCCATGCGCTCGAACTCGCGGCGGGCGATGGGCATGTTGATGCAATCGCTCATGGTCTCGCCCTCGCCGACGTCCACGTAGGGGTCGTGGACGTAGATGTAGCGTTCCTCGAACCCGGTGATCACCACCCAGTGAGGTGAGCGCTCCTCATAGATGCGCCACGAGCTGATGAGCACCAGGGGGATGCCGCCCTGCTCGAACTTCTCCTGGACCTCGCGGAAGCGGATCGTCCGCAGGTACAGGGGCAGACCGAGCTTGCGGATCTCCTCCCTGAAGTCCTCCTCCACGATGCGCATCACCTCCTTCTTGTCGGGGTGGCGCACCGAGTCGGCGAGAAAGACGCCGCGCTGCTTGACGTAGAGCTCTGGGTCGTAGCCGTGGTGATAGGCGGCCACCGCGAGGCCGTACGGCCCGCAGCCACCGTGGCCCGACGACATGAAGATGGAGGTGGCCTCGCGCCACAGCCTCAGCTCCAGGCGCCGGTCCAGCCTGACCTTGGGGTTGAAGGCCTTCATGGCCATCATCAGGCTGGCCGGTCCGCACGTGAACTCCGTGGTCTGCTGGTAGTAGGGAACGCGGACCTGGGTGAGGGCGAGCTGGGGAGCGAGGGTGCGCTCGTAGCGGAGCGCGTCCATGTGGTCCTCGTAGTAGTCCTCGAGCTCCTCGAACTGGTGGTAGCCCGCCCCCTCGAAGAGGGCGATGGAGGCGTGGTTGTCGCGCCGCACCTCCGAGCGCATGGACACGCAGCCGCGGTCCGTGGCGGCGCGCTCGGCCGCTGCCAGGAGGGCGCGGCCGACGCCCCGTCCCCTGCAGCTTTCGTCCACCGCGATGGAGTACAGCCGAGCCAGCGCCGTTCCACGGCTGAACAGGACCATGGCGTACCCGTCGATGGCCACATCGGTGACGTGGACCAGGGTGGTGGCGTTGGCCCGGGTCAGCATGTACCGGAAGTTGCGGCGGCTGAGGCGGTCGGTGGGGAAGCTCCGCTGCTCCAGGGCGACCAGCGCCTCGATGTCGTCGATGGTGGCCGGACGCATGGGCTCGCCGCGAGCAGCCGGCGGCCGCGACGCGGGCCGGGGATCGCCGGCGGTCACAGCCACCCCTTGCGGCGGAAGTAGAGGAGCAGCCCTCCGGCCACCGCGGCCATCACCGCCAGCACCCCCGGATAGCCGTAGTGCCACTCCAGCTCCGGCATGTTCCACGGGCTGGCCTGGTGGCTGAAGTTCATCCCGTACACGCCGGCGATGAAGGACAGGGGGATGAAGATGGTGGCGATGATGGTCAGCACCTTCATGACCTCGTTGAGGCGGTTGGAGACGCTGGACAGGTAGAGATCGGTCAGGCTCGCCACCATCTCGCGGTAGGTCTCGATGATGTCCAGGGCGAGGGAGGCGTGGTCGGCCACGTCGCGCAGGTAGAGATGCGTGTCCGTCCCCACCAGTCCCATCTCCAGGCGCATGATGGTGTTGATCATGTCCCGCAGCGGCCATACGGACTTGCGCAGCAGCAGCAGGTCACGCTTGATGAGGTGCAGCGAGTCGAGGTCGTTGCGGGTGGGTGAGGAAAGCAAGGAGTTCTCGGTGGACTCGATCCGATCAGCGAGCGTGTCCAGCACTGGGAACAGGTGATCCACGACGGTGTCGATCAGCGCATAGGTCAGGTACCCGGCACCGCCGCCGCGGATCCGCTGCTTGCCGCCGCGGAGCCTCTCCCGCACCGGGTCGAAGGTTGGATTCGACCGCTCCTGCACCGACAACAGCCGTCCCTCCTGCAGCAGCAGGCTGATCTGCTCGCGCAAGATGTGTTCGTGCCCGTCGTCGACGAAGAAGTGCTGCAAGACGATGAACAGCGAGTCCTCGTAGTCCTCCACCTTGGGTCGTTGGCCGACGTTCACCATGTCCTCGAGCGCGAGAGGGTGGACGTTCCAGCGGGAGCCGATGGCAGCGATCACTCGACCATCGATCCCCTCGACGTCGAGCCAGCTGACCGCGGCCTCCGCCACCTCGTCCATGCCCCCCAGATCGAGAAGATCCGCCTCGTGGATCGATCCCAGGTCGTAGCGGACGAGCCGCATCCGCAGGGGAGCGGCCGGCTCCTCACTGACGTGGATGGTGCCGGGCGCGGTGCCCGGATCGTGGCGTCGGCGTGTGAAGCGCAGGGTCGGTCGTCGCAGGATCTTCATGGTCGCCGCCTCTCGGTACCGATCCTACCCGGGTTGCGCCTCCAGTGAACACGACGCGAACCTGGGACCCGGGTCGCGGTCGCTCGCACATGGTCGTCTGCAGACAGTGCCACACACCGTGCATCCGCGATCGCCGTGCGGTTTCCGGACCCAGGCCACGGCGGCAGACGGTGTGGCTCACACCGGGTTGGGAAGGTCGATGAACTCCACCTCCAGTTGGAGATGCTCGGCAATCCAGCGTCCCAGGGCCTGGATGCCGAAGCGCTCGGTGGCGTAATGGCCGGCCGCGAGATAGTGGACGCCGTCCTCGGCGGCCTGGTGGAGCACCCACTCCGACGCCTCGCCCGTGATGTACGCGTCGAGGCCGGCCGCCACCGCCTCGTGGTACTCCCGCTGGGCGGCACCGGTGACGATCCCCACCGACGACACCAGCCTGCGGCTGCCCTCGAAGACCTGGGGATCGCGCAGGCAGGCGTCGGCGACCGCCGCGAACAGCTCCTGTGCCTCGATGGGCTCCGGGAACACGCCGCAGACGCCGACCGAGTTCCCCTGGTGCTCGCCGAACGGCTCCAGCTCCTCGAGACCGATCCGGTGCGCGAGCTGGGCGGCGTTGCCGAGTTCTGGATGCCGGTCGAGGGGGAGGTGGTAGGCGATGAGGGAGATGCCGTTGGCGATGAGGAGCCGAAGCCGCTCCCGGAAGGAGCCGACGACCCGCTGGGGATGGGATCCGTTCCACAGGATGCCGTGGTGCACCAGCACCGCATCGGCCTCGTGGTCCACCGCCCGGGTGAACAGGGCCCGTGATGCCGACACCGCCGTCACCACCCGCTGGACCTCCGCCTTCCCCTCCACCTGGAGGCCGTTGGGGCAGTAATCGGCGATCTCGTCGGCGTCCAACAGCTCGTCCAGCTCCGCCACCAGTCGCATGAGGTTCATGGGGACATCCTAGCGAACTCCCCCTCGCCGGGTCGAGCGCGCCGGATAGGCCAGAGCGGGCGCCAGACACCGTCGAAGACGATTCGAGAAGCCCTGTCACTTCAAGTGCGGCGGTGCCTGGCACCCGCACGCTCCCGGCTGGGGCGGGGTGGCGGCGGTCACTTCCATGGCCCGATCGATGGGCGCGGCGAGGATAGAATGGACTGGTCGTGCGCGTCAGGCACCTGGCCGCGGTCGGGACCGCCCTGGCCCTTCTCGGGTTGGCGTGCTCGGCCTGCCGGCGGGAGGAGGCGCCTGCGGCCCCCGCCTTCACGGTTCGCCTGCTCACCTCGGCACCGGGCAGCGGTCGCTGGGAGCGGGCCGCCGAGCGCGGCCTGGGACGCCTAGCCGCCGAGCTCGGTGCGGATGTGGCGCGCCTCCGGGCGTCGAGCGAGAGCGAACGTCGCGGACTCATCGACGAGCTCGGGAGGGCGCATGTCGACCTCGTCTTCTGCGTCGGCGCCGACTTCGGACGGATCGTCTACACACAGGCGCCCGCCTACCCCCAGACCCGGTTCGTGCTCCTGCCGGGCGAGGAGCGGGGCGCCAACCTTGCCGGCATCCAGTTCCTGTCCCAGGGTGCGGGGTACGTCACCGGCGTGGTAGCGGGCCGGCTGAGCTCGACCCCCGTGATCGGCGTGATCCGTGGCGCCGGTGGGTCATGGCTCGAGGACCTGGAGGGCGGTTTCCTGCAGGGCTTCGAGTCGGTGCACCGGAACGCCGAGCCGGTCGTCGTCGCCGGTCCCGCCGGCCCGGGGCGGCTGGCGGAGCAGGGCGCCCAGCTCGCGTTGCTGGCAGGTGACGAGGTGGATGAGCAGGTGCTGCAGGCGGCGCAGAAGGCTGGGATCCGGTTGCTCGCCGTCGACGCGGACCTCATGGCCAGGAGACCTGAGCTGGTCATGGCGACCATGGACGTGGATGTGCCGGAGGCCATGGTGCGGGTGGCGCGTGAGGCACTGGACGGCACCTTCGCGGGCCGCACCTATACCTTCGACCTGGCATCCGGAGTGCTGGACGTCACGCTCAGCCCCTCCCTCGAGGCGAGCCGACGGCCGGAGATCCGGGAGGCGTTGGAGGTGGCGCGGTCGGAGGTTACGGCCGGCATCATCGAGATCGAGAGCTACGGCATGTAGGTCGACCCGCCAGCGCCCCCGACGGGGCGCCGGACCCCCTATACTGTCCGGGTGGTGACGGTGAAGGCGACGTCCGAGGTCTGCGCGATCTGCGGAGGCACCGGGTGGCGGCTGGTGTCCAGCGAGGGCGGCGGGCTGGTGCGACGGTGCGAGTGCGCCGACGTCTCCCGGCGCCGTCGCTTCCTGGATCGGGCCGGCATCCCGGCCCGCTACCGCCACTGCACCCTCGCCGGGTTCGAGCTCTGGAACCCCGACGACCCGACCCTGGGCCGCGCCCGCCGGGCCGTGCAGGAGTTCGTGGACCTCTTCCCGCACGTCGATCGCGGTCTCCTCCTCATGGGGCCCGTGGGCTGCGGCAAGACCCACCTGGCCGTGGCCGCTCTGCAGGAGCTCATCGAGAGCAAGGGAGTGACGGGTCGATTCGCCGACTTCACGTCGCTCGTGCTCAACATCCAGATGACCTTCGACGGTGAAGGGTCCAGCCGCGAGCTGCTGCAGCCCCTCACGGAGACCCAGGTGCTCGTGCTGGACGAGCTCGGCGCCGGCAAGACCACACCGTGGGTGATGGATCTCCTGTACTACCTGGTGAACACCCGCTACCTGGAGGGTCGGACCACGGTCTTCACCACCAACTACTCGGACTTCGCGGCCGGCGCGGGCCAGGACTCGCTCACCGACCGTGTCTCCGCGCGCATCAGGTCGCGCCTGTTCGAGATGTGCCGTCGGGTGGAGCTGCGGGGCGGTGACTACCGGCGGGAGCGCCTGGCCCACGCCTCGGAGCGCAGGACGCCGTGACTCTCCGTCCACTCCTCGCCGCCGTGCTCTTCCTGGTGGGGGGGTGCGCCAGTGCTCCACTCCCTCCCTCTGCTCCTTCCCCGGAGCCGCCGCCGCCTGTCCCGTCGCCGTCGCCGAGCGCCCCGCAAGAGGTGCCGTCGCCCCCACCTGCGGTGCCCCCGCCGGCGCCCCTCCCGGCCAGCGACACCGAGCCGCCCCTGGTGCGTGTGCTGCTCCAGCGTTCACGGGACACGCTGAGCCTGCCCCAGCCGGGCCGCGTCTACCACGCCCGCTGGGACGGCGGCGCGACCTGGTTGTGGGGGCCCCTGGAAGTGTCGGCGCGGCAGCGGCACGTCTGGCAGGTGGGCGCTTTCCGCGACGGCGCCGCCGCTGCGGCGGCGCGGGCGCGGCTCGAGGCCACCCTGGGCGACGCCCTGGAGGCGACCACCGAGACCGCACCGGGCGGTCTGGTCCGGGTGCGGGCGGCGTGGCGCGGGGCGCCTCCGCCGGACGCGGCGTCCCTCCTCGCTGCCCTCGGGTTCGATGCCGCCTTCGAGGTGCCGTCCGCGGGCGAGGTGGTCATCCGGGGTCGAGACGGGGTCGTGGAGGGCCCCTCGGAGGTGACGCTGGATCCCCAGGCGGACTGGCCCGTCGCCGTGGCCGGGAGACGCTACCGGGGTCGCATGAAGGTCCTGGCGAGGGGTGGTGAGGCGCTCCTGGTCAACGAGCTCAACCTGGAGCGCTACCTGCGGGGGGTGGTGCCGGCGGAGATGGGGCCGGCGCAGTTCCCCGAGCTGGAGGCTCTGAAGGCGCAGGCCGTGGCCGCCCGCACCTATGCGGTGGCCCATCTCGGAGATCACGCCGAGGAGGGTTACGACCTGTGCGCCACGCCGGCGTGCCAGGTGTACGGGGGAGTAGATGCCGAGCACCCCCTCAGCGACCGCGCGGTCGCGGAGACGGCCGGGGTCGTGGCGACCTGGGGGGCAGGCCCATCGACGCCATGTACACCTCCACCTGCGGTGGCCACACCGAGGATGCGGGCCTGCTCTTCCCGGATCGCGCCCAGCCCTACCTGGTGGGGGTCGCGTGCGCCTGGGAGCGGCCGCTGGTGCTCCATGGCGCCGCGGGCGCCGGTCAGCCGGGTCCGGGGAGCGACTTCCGGACCTGGCTGGCGCGGGCGGCCCTGGGCCTCGACGGGGCAGGCGCATCCGTCGCGGAGGTGGTGGCTCGGGTCGCCGGGCGATGCTCCGCGCCGCCGCCCCCCCTCTCGGGTGTCGACACCGACGTGGACGCCTACGCGCAGGCACTCGTGGCGGCGGGGGCGCTCAAGGGTGTCGCCGCGTTGGTGGACGGGGCCCAAGGAGCGGAGCAGCTCGTGCGGCTTGCCGACCTGTTCGACCTGCCCCTCGAGCCGCCGTCGACGTCATGGCGCGATGGGTGGCACCTGCGAGCGGCGCTGGCGGTGCTCGAGCTCGCAGGGGTGGTCCAGGAGGACCGGGGCGAGCTGGTCCCCCATCCCGAGGGGGCGGCCATCTACCCCCGGCGCGCCTCCCGGTCGGAGCCGCTGCCCACCACCATGCCGCTCTTCTGGCGCTGGGAGAGCCGCTATGAAGGGGCCGGCGAGCTGTCGGTGCTGCCCGGGACCGCGGTGGAGCGGTACCGTCGCGGGGATGAGCTGCTGGCCCTGGTGGTGGTGCGCTCGGGCGGGGCCGGTGAGGCCGACCGGCGTTCGGCGTGGCGGAGCTGGACCAGGGAGCGGACCTGGGACGAGCTGGCCGCGAACCTCCAGCTCCCGGACCTGGACAGGATCGAGGTGACGCGGCGCTCCCCTTCGGGGCGGGTGATCGGACTCGTCGCCACCGGCAGGTCGGGCTCGGTGCGGGAGCTCGAGGGATTTCCCATCCGCCGCGCCCTGGACCTGCCCGAGAACCTGTTCTCGTTCAGCGTCCTCACCCGTGCCGACGGGCAGCGCGTGGTGCGGTTCCTGGGCCGCGGGTGGGGCCACGGTGTCGGCCTGTGTCAGAACGGAGCCTACGGCCTCGCCCGGGCGGGGCGTGACTACGCCGCCATTCTCGCCACCTACTACCGTGGGATCTCGCTGGTCTCGTGGCCGCACGGTGAGGAAGCGACACGCTAGAATGACCGTCGCCGGCGCCTGACGCGCTGTGGGAGGTGATCGTGGACTTCGAGCTGGCTTCGGATCAGGAGTCGATCCGGGACATGGTGCGCGACTTCGCGCGCAACGAGATTTCTCCCCACGCGGCTGCCTGGGACGAGGAGCAGCACTTTCCCCGTGAGGTCTTCGGCAAGCTGGGCGAGCTCGGTCTGCTGGGCATCCTGATCCCGGAGGAGTACGGCGGCGCCGGCCTGGGCTACGTGGAGTACGCCACCATTCTGGAGGAGCTCGGCGCCGCCGATGGCGGCGTGGGCCTGAGCGTGGCCGCCCACAACTCGCTGTGCACCAACCACCTGTATCAGTACGGATCGGACGAACTGAGGAGGCGTTTCCTCCCCAAGCTGGCCACCGGCGAGTGGATCGGCGCCTGGGGCCTCACCGAGCCCCAGGCCGGCTCGGACGCCGGCGCCACGCGGACCGTGGCGGTGCGCGACGGCTCGGAGTGGGTGCTCAACGGCTCCAAGAACTTCATCACCCATGCCTCGGTGGGTGACGCCGCCGTGGTCATGGCCCGCACCTCAAAGGAGCGGGGCCATCACGGCATCTCCGCCTTCTTCGTGCCCTTCGATCGCCCCGGTGTGGGCGCCGGCAGGAAGGAGAACAAGCTGGGCATGCGCTCCTCCGACACCTCGTCCCTCGTGCTGGAGGACTGCCGCGTGCCTGAGGACCACATGCTGGGGGACGAGGGGGCCGGCTTCGTGCAGTCCATGCAGGTGCTGGACGGCGGCCGCATCTCCATCGCCGCCCTGTCATTGGGGATCGCACGCGGCGCTTTCGATGCCACGGTGACCTATGCCGGGGAGCGGGAGCAGTTCGGGCGACCCATCGCGGCCTTCCAGATCATCCGCTCCAAGCTTGCCGACATGGCGACCTGGATCGATGCCGCCCGCCTCCTCACGTTACGCGCCGCGGTCCTCAAGGATCGCGGGCAGATCACGACCCGCGAGTCCGCCATGGCCAAGGTGTACGCCTCCGAGGTGGCGGTGCGGGTGGGGGAGGAAGCGGTGCAGATCCACGGCGGGTACGGCTACACCAAGGACTACCCGGTGGAGCGCTTCTGGCGCGATTCCAAGCTCTGCACCATCGGCGAGGGAACCTCCGAGATCCAACGCCTCGTGATCTCGCGAGAGCTGCTGACGGTGTCGGCCGGCTGATGACCGGATCGCACCTCGATCACATCGGAGTTGCGGTCCGGTCCATCGCGGAGGGGGCGGAGCTGTACCAGGCGATCGGCCTCGAGCTGACGGGGGTGGAGGAGGTGCGGGAGCAGGGGGTGCGGGTCGGGTTCATCCCCCTGGGAGGGCCCCGGCTCGAGCTCCTGGAACCTCTGGATGACGCGTCGCCCATAGCTCGCCACCTCCAGCGCAGGGGGCCGGGCCTGCACCATGTGTGCATCGCGGTCCCGGATGTCCGCGCGGCGATGGAACGGCTGCGCGCGTCCGGGTACGAGCTCCTGAGTGACGAGCCGCAGCCCGGAGCCCACGGCAGCCAGGTGTGCTTCCTGCACCCACGCTCGGCCCACGGCGTGCTCATCGAGCTGGCTCAACCGGGTGGAGACCGGGAATGAGCGCGTGCGGTCACACCGCACCGTCGGGATCCGGAGTAGGCTAGAGGCGTGGTCGGGATCGACGCCGGATCGCTGGTGATCGTGCACTGCACGAACCCGAGGGAGAAGCTCTGGGGCGTCCTGCTGCGCCTGGATGCCGCCGGAGCCCAGGTGCGCGGCCTCGACCTGGCGTCGGTGGAGGACTGGCTGCGCCAGGAGCGGACGGACGGGCCGTCTCTGATCGCGCCGTCCACCTGCTTCGTGCCCGCCCACCGCCTCCTGCGGATCGATCTGGATGAGTCGAGCGGGGTGTTTGAAGGGTACGGCGACCGCTATGCAGAAGCCTGCGGGCGGGATGTGCGCGAGGCCCTGCTCGGACCCGAGGTGCCGCAGTGACGGCCGCGGACGTGGGCGGCCGCCGCCGGCCGCCGATGGGCGGGCGCCCGAAGCGCCTGGCGTTGGTCCTCCTCGGCGTCTGCCTGCTTTTTCTCGGCGGTCGTGGCGCTCTCGGCCAGTACCGCGGCGAGGTCGAGGTGGAGGCGGTGGTGGTGCCGGTGACGGTGCGGACCGCCGCCGGGCGCATCGTCACCAACCTTCAGCCGTCGCGCTTCCACCTGTACGTGGACGGCATGGAGGTTCCGATCCACGACCTGGAGCTGGAGAGCCAGCTCCCCCTCAGCCTCGGCTTCGTGGTGGACACCTCCGGTTCCATGGGGGGCCGCAAGATCACCTCGTGCCGAGCCCTGGTGAACGCGTTCCTCGACCAACGGCGCCCCGAGGACGAGGTCGCGCTGTGGACCTTCGCGGACGATCGGGTCCTGGAGCGGTTTCCGTTCGGCATGCCCTGGTATCTCCTGCCCAGGATCCTGGAGTCGCTACGTCCCTGGAGCACCACTGCCCTGTACGACATGATCCAACGCGTTCCGGATGTGATGGCCGAAGCAGTGCACCCGCGGCGGGCGGTGGTGCTTCTCACCGACGGCGTCGACAACGCCTCCCGCCTGAGCGCGGACGAGGCCACGGGCATCGCCCGGGGACTGACCACGCCCATCTATGCGCTCGGCGTCGAGCCTCCACCCGGAACGGGTGGACATGAAGGTCCCTCCTACGAGGAGATCCTGGATCTGCTGGCCGATGTGTCCGGCGGGCACTACCGACGGATCCCGGACACCGGGGACATGCCCGAGGCCGTGCGCACCCTGCTCGAGGAGCTGTCGTCGCGATACATCCTGACCTTTTCCACGTCGGGTATCGGCGTCAGGAAGTGGCGCACCATCGAGGTCCGGGTGAAGGGCTATGAGGTGACCACCCGCAAGGGCTACAGGGGCACGCTGCCCTAACCCGCGAGGCACCGGGCGCCCGCCCACTCGACCGCCGTCGATGAGGACTGGTGACAAGCTGCCACACGCGCTCCGGCGGCGCTCGTAGAACTCCATCGACCGGAGATGTGCCGCGACTGTCCCGATCTGGACCAATGGCGGGCCCGGCCGACGGGGAGCGTCGGGCTCGGAGGCGGCATGGCTCTTGCTCGACGGACGGAGGCGGCGCGCGTTGACGCGCCCCGGTGCAACCCGCTGTGCGAGGAAAGGACATGCCATGGACATCAAGTCGCTGTTGGACCGTCTGCTGCAGCTCGAGATCGCGATGCGGGACCTGTACGGCTTCCTGGCGGCGGCGTTCAGGGACGAGCACGACGTGGCGGCCCTGTTCCTCCGTCTCGAAGCCCAGGAGGAGCGGCACGCGAACCTCGTGCGCTACCAACGACGGCTGGTCGCTCACAACCCCACTCGCTTCCAGGATGTGGATGTCGACCTCGGCGGCCTGGACGCGGCGCTGGACTCCATCCATGCCTTCCGGAACGGCGGCGATCGTCCGCCCCTCGCCGCCGCCATCGACCTCGCCAAGGAGCTTGAGGGGTCGCTGGCGGAGAGGATCCACGGGTCCGTCGTGGCCCTTGCGAATCCGGAGCTGGCCGCGTTGATGACCGCCCTGGGGGGTGACGATCAGCTCCACAGGCGGCTCCTGGAGGACCTTCACGATCGGATCCTGGAGGAACGCCACACCGCGTGAGCTGCGCCGCGAGTGCGGCTCCCCGGCCCGGATCGCGCACCTCCTGTACTACAATCGTTCCGAGAGGGCACACAATGTGCGGGAGCAAGGCGAGGAGGTACGAGATGCGGAGAATGCTCATAGTGCTCGGCTGTGTCTGTGCACTGGCGGCCCCGGCGTGGGCCGGCGGCGATGTGGCGGTGTTCGGGGCCTACGGCGAGACGGTGGACACCAACGCCAGCCTGGGCCTGGGGGCGCGGGTCAGCCTCGGCGGGGAGCGTGCGAAGTTCGATCTGACCAGCACCTGGTTCCGCCAGGCCAGCACGACAGCGCCGCCCGTTGCGGATGAGATCACCCTCACCCCGGTGGAGCTGGGCGGGCGCTATCTGTTCGCTCCCGGTGGCGAGTTCCGGCCCTATGTCGGCGCCGGCCTCAGCTACTTCCTCGTCACGACGAGGGTGGGGGAGGCCGACGACGAGCTCGGCTTCTACGTGAACGGCGGGTTCGTGCTCGGGCAGACCCGGGGGGTGCGCGTCTTCGGCGAGGTGATCTACCGGAGCGCCGACATCACCGCCGACTACGGCCCCGCAGGCAAGGTGGACCTGGATGCGGGCGGCCTGGGGGTCGCGGTCGGGCTGTCCTTCAGCTTCTGAACCACCTGGCCTCGAGCATCGTCACGACGGACTCGTAGCCCTGGCGGTCGACGTCGTCGAAGTGGTCGGGGAGGCGGGAGTCGATGTCGAGGACACCGACCGGTCGCCCGTCCGCGCCCATGATCGGGACCACGAGCTCCGATCGTGTGCGCTCATCGCACGGGATGTGGCCGGGGAAGGCGTGGACGTCGGGCACCAGCACCGCCTCCGCCCGGTCGAGCGCTGCCCAGCACACTCCCTGATGTGCCTCCAGGACCAGGCAGGCGACGGGTCCCTGGTAGGCGTCGACGACGAGTTGATTGTCGCGCAGCATGTAGAAACCGGTCCATGACACCCCGGGCACCTTGAAGTGGAGGACCGCCGCCGTGGTGGCACGGTGGCTGGTCTCGTCGTCGGTGGCGGCGATGAGACCCGCGATCTGCTCACGAATGCGCTCGTAACGCGCTTTCCGTGCGGCATCGTCCATGTGCGTGGTTCTCCCTCCGTCTGCAGGCATGTCAGGCACGGCGAGCCTCCTACATCTCCTCCGGCACCGGGATGCCGAGCAGGTCCTCGAGGAGATAGGAGATCTCGCGCACGAACAGGGTGAAGGCGGCCCGTCGCACCAGCCTGAGCTCGGCGTCCTCTTCCTGGGTCACCGGATGGGCGTGGTACAGCTTGTGGAAGAGCTGGGCCAGGTGGTGTACGTGCTGGGCCAGCAGGGAGAACTCCAGGTTCTCCACCGCCTGAGAGACGACCTCATGCCGTCGCGCGCACTCCAGCACCAGATCCCAGAGGTCGTCGGGGACGGGGCTTGAGGTCACGCGCTCGAGCTCGTCCGATTCGAGGAGCCCTTCTCCCCGGCGCAGGGCGAGACGCTCGAAGATCTTGCGGGCCCGGACGGCCGAGTACTGGAGGTAGGGTCCGGTGTCGCCTTCGAAGGCGAGGGCCTCGTCGAAGTCGAAGGCCAGGACCCGGTTCCGCGACTGTCGCGCCATGAGGTAACGGAGGGCGCCCACCGCGATGTCCCGCGATCGGTCGCCGAGATCCGCCACCTCGCCGGAGTGGCCGACACGGTCCACGATGGCCTGCTCAGCGGCTTCGGTGAGCACGTCCAGGAACTCGTCGGCCCTCACCCCGATGCCCCGCCTCCCCGACATCTCCACGTAGGGCTTGGCCAGCTCCTCGGCGTCGAGGCCGAAGTCGGAGCACGTCCGCTCCTCGATGTGCCGCACCGCGGCCGGCGTGAGCGCCACCATCTCGTAGGCGAAGTGAATCGGAGCTGTCCGCCGCCTCGGGATGGCCGAGCACCCGGACCGCCTCCCGCACCACCTTCTGGGGGTAGGACTGGCGCACATCGATGACGTTGTAGACCACGGAGGCGTCCACCCATAGCTGTGCCCCGGCAGGACGTCGGCCCCATCGGCCGTGGTGCGCGCCCAGGTGGTTCTCGCCACAGATCATAGACGGACGGGCGCGGCCGGGCCGTGGCTGCCGCCAGCGGGCCAGCTCCGCGGTAGCCGAAGTCGTGGCGCGCCACCGGCTGCATCATTGAGCAAGCCCCAGCTTCCAGAGCTGGTACGCGATGTCCTTGCCGGTGTAGGTCACGGTGCCGTTGGAGCGCACGAGGATCTTGTCCGGGTCGTCCATGTCGGCGAACTCGGCGCTGGCCGCCAGCGACATGACCCAGCAGTCGGCGTTCTTCCCCTCCGTCTCCAGGCGGATGGCCCCGCTGCTCTCCAGCAGCTCGAACGCCCGCCGCCAGAACCCGAGCTGGAGGATGTCCGACTCGTGGGGGAGCAGGTCGTAGGGCACGCCGAGGCGGGCCATGGTGGCGAGGTGGCAACGCAGGTTGCCCTCCGCCACTGCGGTGCCGAGACGCGCGACGGCCCGCGGCGGGAATGCCTCCCCGGCAATGACCGCACCCCGCAGGAGCTGCAGCGCCTCGTCCAGAGGGAGGGACCCCGGGCCCTCCTCCAGGGCGTGCAGCACCGTGGAACGATGTGAGCCGAAGGCGCTGTCATCCTCGTAGCGGGCCGTCACTCTGGGATAGATCTCCCAGCAGAGGTCGTCGAAGTCGTCGCTCGAGGCGGTCGGGATCCGGTCTCCCGGGAGCCGGTCGACGACCCGCTCCAGGACCTCGTCGCGGCGCACCGGCTCCATCCCCAGCACCGCTGCCAGCTCGCGTTCGGGGAGGTAAAGCAGGCCCACCACCACGTCCGCGACCTGCACGCCGGTGTCGTCGACGTAGTTCTGCACCTCGACCTCGCGGCCCAGGGCCCCGAGGCATCGGACGAGGATGTCTCCGAGCACGGCGTTGCGCAGGTGGCCGATGTGGGCGGCCTTGTTGGGATTGATGTTGGTGTGCTCGACGATGGTCTTGACGCCCGTGCTCGGGGGGGGCTGCCGGACGCTCTCCAGCAACCGGCCGAGCACGGGGCCGCGGCGCAGGTACAGGTTCAGGAAGCCCGGGCCGGCCACCTCGGCGCGCTCGACCTCGGCGGGCCAGGATGCCGCGGCGGCGGCCGCCGCCGCGATGTCGCGGGGTGCGCGGCGCAGGACCCGGGCCAGGGGAAGGGCGCCGGGCCACGCGAGATCACCGAGGTCACGGCGGGGCGGGATCTCGAGGTGGATGCTCTCGGGCCGGTGCCCGAGCTCCGTCTCGAGGGCTTCGGCCAGAGCGGCGGCGGTTCGATTCTTGATGTCCTCGAGCGGCATCTACCCTCCAAGCGACCGCCGATTCTAACCCGAGCTATGCGGACCTGGTCGCGAACCGTCCGGCGGAGACGTCATCCAGGAAAGTCCGCAGCCGGTCGCCGGAGGGGATGAGGCGGCGCTCGGCCGCGTCCCTGGCTGCGGTCTCACCGATCCGTCGCGCGCGCAGTGGGTCGCGCAGCACCTCGCTCACCGCCGTGGCCAGGGCCCCGGGCCGCCCGTCGGCGATCACGCCCGTCTCCCCGTTCCTGATCAGGTCCTCGACTCCCGGCAGCGGCGCCGCCACCACCACGCGCCCGCAGGCCTGGGCCTCGCTGATGGCCCGGTGGCCGTGGTCCGATCCCGGAGCGGCGAAGAGCACGACCTGCATCTCGGCCAGTAGCTCGGGCAGCGCCGCCTCCTGGTACCCCGCCCAGTGCAGGCGCCCGTTGAGGCGCAGCCGCCCGGCGAGCCTGTCGAGGGCGGGACGGGCCTCGCCATGGCCCACGGCGAGCACGTGGACCGGAGGCTGGACGAGGGAGGCCGTGGCGAGCAGGACGTTGAAGCCGCGGCCCGTCGCCAGCTTCCCCACCATGCCGAGCACGGGAGCGTGCTCCGGAATGCGGAGGCGACGACGCCAAACGCCGTTCGCGGCCGCCGGCGCGAAGCGCTCCTCCACGGGCACCGGCAGCGCCAGGTTCGGGATCGCACCGCACAGGGTATCGAGGCGGTCAACCATGGCGGCGTTTGCCAGCAGACAGCCGTCCAGCCGCCGGGTCAGGGCGCGGTGCCAGGGGTCGGACCGCAGGTGGCGGGGGTTGCGGAAGCTGCGGATGAGCGCCGCCCGATGGTGGACCCTGGCGGCCACGGCCAGCACGTGATCGTGGGGCAGGTGGCAGATGACGGTGTCGCATTCCGCGGCGAGGTCACGGACCGCCTCGACGTTGCGCGCGAGCGCCGCCGGGGTTCGTTCCTTGACCAGCCCCGCGCGGGCCCACGGCTCGTTTTGCAACCGTCGTTCCAGGTTGCGGCCCGCCGTGAAGAGGAGCCCGGCGTCGACGCCGGCCGCGCGCAGGGCGCGGCAGCAGTGCTCCGCCACCGCCGCGGCGCCGGTGTACTTGTTCGCGGCCACCACAAGTCCCACCCTCACGGGTACAGAATACCCTTCTCCCGCTTGGCAAGGTGGGAGAGCCACAGTAGGATGCCGGGGCCCCGAGGGCACGGCCGGCCGTTCCCCGGGGTGACGCGCCACGGGAGGACACGGTGACCAGCGACCTGACGGGGCGGAGCTTCCTCAAACTGCTCGATTTCACACCTGCCGAGATCCGGGGCCTGCTCGAGCTCGCGGCGCGGCTCAAGGCCGAGCGCCGGCAGGGGGTGCGTCACCGCCGGCTGGACGGCAAGAGCGTCGCCCTCCTGTTCGAGAAGCCCTCCACCAGGACCCGCTGCGCCTTTACGGTGGCGGCCGTGGACGAGGGCGCCCATCCCGAGTACCTGGGCAAGGGTGACATCCAGCTCGGCAAGAAGGAGACCGTGGCCGACACGGCGCGGGTCCTGGGCCGGATGTTCGACGGTATCCAGTTCCGCGGCTTCTCCCACCGGACGGTGGAGACCCTGGCCGCCCACGCCGGCGTGCCGGTGTGGAACGGGCTCACGGACGAGTGGCACCCGACCCAGATCCTGGCCGACCTCCTCACCGTCCAGGAGGAGTTCGGGACGCTCGAGGGGCGCGCCCTCGCCTACCTGGGCGACGGCCGCAACAACATGGCCAATTCCCTGCTCGTGGGTTGCGCCAAGCTCGGCATGGATGTGAGGATCGTGGCGCCGCAGGCCCTCCATCCCGCTTCCGAGCTGGTGGAGGTCGTGACGTCCATCGCCGCCGACACCGGCGGTCGGGTGACGATCACCGCGGCCGTCGAGGAGGGCGTACGGGGAGCCCACGGGATCTACTCGGACGTCTGGGCCTCCATGGGCGAGGAGGACAAGATCGCCGAGCGCATCGCCCTCCTGTCGCCGTACAAGATCACCCGCCGCACCCTCGAGCTCACCGGCCGTGACGACACCATCTTCCTGCACTGCCTGCCGGCCTTCCACAACCTCGAGACCGAGGTGGCCCGGCAGTATCCGGACATCCAGGAGGTCGAGGACGAGGTCTTCGAAGGGCCTCGGTCACGGGTCTTCGACGAGGCCGAGAACCGCCTCCACACCATCAAGGCGGTGATGGTGGCCACCCTGGGCGCCGTGTCCTCCTGAAATCCACCCCTCCGGGAGCACCAGAGGGGGTGCCAGGCACCGCCGCAGATGTGGCGGTCGAGTGTTCCGATGCGTTTTCGACGGTGCCTGGCACCCACTCTGGCCTCCCCGACGCGCGCTGTTTGGACGACTCGGGAGACAGCTCGAAGATCTGGACCCCGTCCGCGGACACAACCGGCTCGCCGAGGGTCCGCAGGAGCTCTCGCCAGCGCCGGTTTCCGGCGGCCGAGCGCCACGGCGCCACCGGGTAGGATGGGCCGAGGCGGGCGAGCTCGCGCCAGTTGACCAGGAGGTGGGTATAGCCCGCCGTGCGCAGCCTCGCGAGCATCTCCTGGACGGTTCCGCCGCCTTCTGTCAGGTCGCGGAGAGGAGAAGGATCGTGCTGGGAGGGGACCACGCAGGCGCGGGGGAAGCCGAAGGAGCGGGGCTCGGCGACGAACAGCACGCGGGCGCGTGTGGGCAGGGACACGGCGCCGGCGAAGGCGGCCGTGGGAGGGTTGGGCGACATCGCCCGCACCGCTCCGGCGGTGTCGGTGACGAGGAGGTGGGGGAGGTCGATGCGCTGCAACCACCGCAGCTCGTGGACCGCCCCGACGACGGCGCACCAGCCCAGGGCGAGCAGTGTGACGCCGCGCACGAGGCGGCCGCGGTTGGGAAGAGCGGCCACCGCCAGCAGGAGCGCCGCCGTGGGGGCAAGGAAGCGGGGCAGAGCGCCGGTGCAGGACCACGCGGCCACTCCCAGGATGGATGCGTAGGCCAACGGGGCGGCCCTGCGGGGGCGCTGGATGAGCGCCAGCACGGCCACCAGGGCGAGGGGAAGGAGCCAGGCCGACTCCCCTGAGAGGAGGCGTGGCAACGCGGTCATGCACTCCAGGACCGATCGCCCGCCGCGCAGCAGCGAGTGTGAGTCCCGCCACAGGGTGTCGAGGCCTTCCCGGTGCCAGCCCAGGGGCGCCAGGGGATCGCCGAGCAGCACGCCATTGGCCGCCCACCACGGCACGGCGCCGAGGACGAGGCCGGCGGCGGCGGCCGTCAGGGGCCGTGGGCGTGCTCGCCAACGGAGCGCCGCCAACGACAGCAGCACCAACGCCCACGGGAGGCCCTGGAGGCGGGCCGCAGCTGCGATCCCCAGGAGTGATCCCGCGAGGAGCGCCGTGCCCGGACGGAGGCGCGTGGTGACGAGAGCTGCCGCCGGCACGACTCCCACCAGGAGCCAGCCCTCGGCGGCCGGGAAACCGGGCACCAGCGGTGTCGCGGGCAGGACCAGCACGGCGGCGCCGGCCAGCCGTGCGGCGACGGGTGGCGCCCCCGCCCGCCTCGCGAGCCCGATGACGCCGGCGCCGGCGACCACCCAGGCCAGCCAGTGGAGGAGGGCGGGCACGCGGTCGAGGCCGACGGCGAGCCCCGGCAGGGACAGGAGCTCGGCCAGGGGCGGGAACGCCGCGAACACCGTTTCCGGGTGCGCGCGCCACGCACCCTCCACGAGGGCCCGCCACGGCAGGGCGAGGTGGTAGACCAGGGCGTCGTAGAAGAACGGCGGTGCGAGGGCGACCGGGAGGGTCAACAGCCCGGCGATGGCGGGGGGTGCGAGCGTGGCCCAGGGGCGGCCGTTTCTCCGCCAGCGACCGACCAGCGCGAGCGCGAGGACCAGGGCGAGGAGCGTGACCCGGTCCACGAGACCGACCAGACCCGCCAGGAGCAGGAGCGTCGATGCGGACCAGGCGCCGAGGGCGAGGTCGATGGGCCAACGCAGACGGGGCGGAGTGGGGACCCTCAGCAGGACACGGATCCGGGCGCCGGCGGCGAAGAGAACGGCCGCGAGGATGGCTGCGGCCACCACCTCCGTGAAGATCGAGAGCACCGCCACGCAGTCGATTGTAGGGCAGCGGCGGACGGGATCGTCCTGGTATCCTGCGACGCTGTGCGCGACGGCGTCCTTTCCTACCGTGACCTGATCGTCTCCGGTTCCATCGACCGCGCGATCCTCCACCTGGGAGTTCCGGCGGCGGCGGCGGCGCTGCTGCAGGCCGGCTTCCTGGTGGTGGACGCCTTCTGGCTCGGAAGGATCGGCGCGGTCGCCCTGGCCGCCGCCTCCACCGCCGGCTTCATCATGTGGCTGGCCCAGACCCTGGGCGAGGGCGTGGCCGCCGGATCCGGCGCCGTGCTCGCGGCCGCCGTGGGTGCCGGAGACCGGCGCGGAGCGCTGGACGCCTCCGCCGCCGGCCAGAGCCTCGCCGTGTGGGGCGCCGTCCTCGTGTCCGCGGTGGGTCTCCTGCTCTGTCGCCAGGTGTTCGTGTTCATGGACACCGCACCGCCGGTCACCGCCGCCGGAACCACCTACATGCGCCTGATCCTGGTGGGCATGCCGGCCTACTTCGTGTTCGCGTGGATCGCGGCCGCGTTTCGGGCCACGGGGGACGCCACCACGCCCCTGAAGCTGCTGGGGCTGGCGGCCGCGGTGAACGTGGTGCTGGACCCCCTGCTCATCTTCGGCCTGGGGCCGCTGCCGCGGCTGGGGGTGGCGGGGGCGGCGTGGGCCACCGTGCTGTCGTGGCTGGCGGGGAGCGGCTGCGGCTTGTGGCTGCTGGGAGTGGTCGGGCTGCGGCCCCGTCTCGGAGCGCTCTTCAGGCCTCCCGTGGTGATGTGGAAAGCCCTGCGCGTGGGGCTGCCCCTGGCCCTGGAGGGTGCCCTGTTCTCGGTCATCTACATCGTGCTCACGCGGTTCACGACGTCGTTCGGGACGGCGGCGGTGGCGGCCCTGGGAGTGGGGCACAAGCTAGAGGTGCTGAACTACTTCGTGTGCGCGGGCATGGGGGCCGCCGCCACCACCCTGGTGGGCCAGAGTCGGGGCGCCGGGGACCTCTCAAGGTCGATGCGGGTGGCCTGGCGCACCCTCTATCTGACCGTGCTTCCGGTGGGGGCGGTGACGGTGGTGCTGGTGGCCCATCCAGCGGGAGCTGTGTCCCTCTTCATCTCGGACCCGGCCGTGGTGGCGGCGGGGGCGACCTACGTGCTGCTGGTGGGCCTCAGCCAGGTGTTCATGGTCGGTGAAGTGGTGCTGCTGGGTGCCTTTGCCGGCGCCCACTGGACCGCGCTCCCGGCGGCGTTCGTGATCTCCCTGACCGCGGCCCGCATCCCGGTGGCGTGGCTGCTGGTGAGCCACGGTTGGGGGGTGGAGGGGGTGTGGCTCGCCATCGCCGCCACCACGGTCGTGAAGGGGGCCGGGTTGGCCGTGCTGTTCGCACTCCATGGGGGCCGACCGGATAGAGGAATGGCCGTGGCGGCGGATGCCGTACAATGACCCGGAACCCAAGGAGGCCCACTATGATCGAGACCATCCGCACGCACCTCGGCGACAAGGCCTCGCTGCTGGATTACAGCTGCCGCGGCATGTCCAAGGACCAGCTCCACCTCCCCGGCCCCGACTTCCTGGATCGGGTGGTGGCGGTCAGCGACCGTTCCCCGGCGGTGCTGCGCAGCATGAGCTCGCTCTTCGACCACGGCCGCCTGGCCGGAACCGGCTACCTCTCGTTGCTGCCCGTGGACCAGGGCGTCGAGCACTCCGGTGCGGCCTCCTTCGCGCCCAATCCCGAGTACTTCGATCCCGCCAACATCGTGCGCCTGGCCATCGAGGGCGGCTGCAACGGGGTCGCCTCGACGTTGGGTGTGCTGGGGGCGGTGGCCCGCCGCTACGCCCACAAGATCCCCTTCATCGTCAAGCTGAACCACAACGAGCTCCTGAGCTACCCCAACTTCTACGATCAGACCATGTTCGCGTCGGTGGAGCAGGCCTGGAGCATGGGTGCGGCGGGCGTCGGCGCCACCATCTACTTCGGCTCGGAGGAGTGCCGTCGCCAGATCCAGGAGGTGTCGGAGGCCTTCCACCAGGCCCATGAGCTGGGGATGTTCACGGTGCTCTGGTGCTACTTGCGGAACTCCGCCTTCAAGAAGGGGGGGACCGACTATCACAGCGCCGCCGACCTTACCGGCCAGGCCAACCACCTGGGCGTGACCATCGAGGCCGACATCATCAAGCAGAAGCAGCCGCAGAACAACGGCGGCTATCCCGCCCTGGACTTCGGTCGCACCCACAAGCTCGTCTACGAGAAGCTGGTGCCCGACCACCCCATCGAGTGGACCCGCTGGCAGGTGGTGAACTGCTACATGGGACGGGCGGGCCTCATCAACTCGGGAGGCGCCTCGGGGGCCAACGACCTCGCCCAGGCGGTCACCACCGCGGTGGTCAACAAGCGCGCCGGCGGGACCGGGATGATCAGCGGCCGCAAGGCTTTTCAGAAGCCCATGGGCGAGGGAGTCAAGCTCCTCAATGCGATTCAGGACGTCTATCTCTGCGACGACGTCACCGTCGCGTAGATCGCGACCGCTCTTCCGAGCGGGCCGTCACGAGCAGCCGAGGCGGCACAGCCGCAACCGGAGATGTCGATGCTGTCTGTGCGGCGGGACCTCCACTCAGCGGCAGTAATCAGGGACAGCGGCTGCGCCAGTCCGGCGGAGAGAGACCTCGGGAGCACCAGAGAGGGTGCCAGGCTCCCCGTCTTGATTCGATAGGACGCAGATCCCTTCATCCGAGAGGGTGCCTGGCACCCGCTCCGGCCTACCCGAAGTGACGCCTCTCGAGACGTGCCGACTCTCTCGACGCGTTCCCCGTGGTTGCCACCGCTGACACTTTCACGACCTCATGGACCGCACGACCGTTCCGCCCCGCCTCGTGAGAGTGTCAGCGGTGGCACGCCCGAGGGACGCGCCGTTCTCCCGTGAGTCGCTGGCCCGCGTGAGCGGGTGGCTGCCGCTGAGCGCTGCCGTCGCTGTTCGGACGCGGACGCGGGCAAGGGCGTGGGTGGCCAGAGAAAAGCCCCCGCGAGAGCGGGGGCTTGGTGATCGCGAGAGGTGGGCGGCCTACATGATGGCGTCGATGGGGGCGCGTTCGCCCGCGCGGACGGCCGCCGCCTTGGCGCCGACGGTGGGCAGCGCCCGGAAGGCGAAGTGGATCGCGGTCTGCACCTTGTTGTGGTAGAAGGCCGCGTCCGGGTTGTCCTGGAGCAGCTTCCTGGTGGCGTCGCGATCCGAGCGGTCGACGCCGGCGTCCGCGAGGATGGCATCGAGCTTCTCCCGGGCCACCTTCGCCTGGTCGAGCAGGAAGTGGGCGCCGAGCACGTTGCCGAACATGTCGAGGATGGGCACGGCGTGAAGGAGCATGAGCTCGATCCCGTCGGGTCGTGACATCACCTCCTTGGTGGTGGCGTCGATCTGCTGCAGCGCCTTGCCGAGGGCGCCCGCCGCTCCGCCCAGCTCGGGGTCGTCCTTGAGCGCTTCGACGGTGGCGGCCGCCATGCCCATGAGCTCCATGATCGGCTTGCCCCCCGCCATCATCAGCTTGCGGGCGACGAAGTCGAGGGCCTGGATGCCGTTGGTGCCCTCGTAGATCGTGGAGATGACCGAGTCGCGCAGGTACTGCTCGGCCGGGAACTCGGTGGTGTAGCCGTAGCCGCCGTGCACCTGCATCCCCCACAGCGCGACCTGGACGCCCCACTCCGAGGCCCACGCCTTGCAGACCGGCGTGAGCACCTCGACGTAGGTGCGGTAGCGCTCGGCGTCGTCTCCGTCGCCGTGGCTCAGGTCCATGTACAGCGAGGTCTGGTACATCAGAGCCCGCATGGCCTCGGTGTAGGCCTTGGCGTCGAGGAGCATGCGGCGGACATCCGGGTGCTCGACGATGGGCACCGGGGGAGCCGCGGGATCCTTCATCTGCATCCAGTGGCGACTCTGGAGACGCTCCTTGGCGTAGGACAGGGCCTGCTGGTGGGCGGCGCCGGCGATGGCCTCTCCCTGCAGACCGACCTCGATCCGGGCCCCGTTCATCATGTAGAACATCAGCTTCATGCCCCCCTGCTCCTCTCCGAGCAGGTGGCCGCGGCAGGTTCCCTCCTGGCCGAAGACCAGGGAGCACGTCGGGGATCCGTGGATCCCCATCTTCTCCTCGATGTTGCTGCAGTAGACGTCGTTCGGCTCGCCCAGGGAGCCGTCGCCATTCACCCAGATCTTGGGGATGATGAACAGGGACAGCCCCCTGGTCCCGGGGGCCGCGCCAGGAGTGCGAGCCAGCACCAGGTGCACGATGTTGTCGGTCAGGTCGTGCTCGCCCGAGGTAATGAAGATCTTCTCGCCGCTGATGAGGTAGGTGCCGTCGTCCTGCTTGACCGCCTTGGTCTTGGCGGCGCCCACGTCGGAGCCGGCCTGGGGCTCGGTGAGGCACATGGTGCCCGCCCACTCCCCGGTGTAGAGCTTCTCCAGGAAGAGCCCCTTGTGCTGGTCGGTGCCGAAGTGCTCGATCATCATGCCGGCGCCCTTGGTGAGCATGATCGAGACGCCGAGGGAGACGTTGGCGCCGGAGAAGAACTCGGTGACCGCCGTGCCGATGGTCTCGGGCAGGCCCATGCCCCCCTGCTCCGGGCTGGCCACCATGCCGATCCAGCCCCCCTCGGCCACCGTCTGGTAGGCGGTCTTGTAGGTGGGCGGCATGGTCACCTTGCCGTCCTTCCACTGGGCCCCCACCCGGTCGCCTTCGACGAACCCCGCCGCGAGCTGCTCCTGGGCGATCTTGAGCCCCTCGTCGAGGACCATTTCGACGCTGTCCCGGTCCCAGTCGGCAAACCTTTCGGCCTCCAGCAGCTTGGCGGTTGGCAGCCACTCGAAGAGCTGGAACTTCACGTCACGCATGTCGACCTTGTAGCTCATGGATGACCTCCCCGGAGTCGGCCCAGTAGCTTGTGAATGAGCCGTCATTCATTTTGGCCGAGCCGGATCGGTTTTGCAAGAGCCATTTGCCACAATGCGGCAAAGAACTCCAGAACTCTGGTCCGTCCGCGGGGTTGCCGGCTTGGCCCTGCCCGATGGTGAGAGGTTCAAGCAGCATCAGACGGGGTGCCGGGCACCCCGTCTGGATCTGACAGTAGGGAGATCGTTTCACCCGAAAGGGTGTCTGGCACCCTCTCTGGCTGGCCCAAGGCGCCGTGAGCTGGCGATCCGGAGATGGACCATGCCGTTGACGCCGTCACTGCGTGCCGGGCTCAGTCGCGGTTATGTCCGCCGCCCCGGCCCCCGCGGCCGCCCCGACGATCGCGGTCCCCACGCCGGGGACGGCGATCGCCGCCGCCGGGTCGACCCCCGTGCCGCTCCCCGCCGCCGCTCCGCTCGGGAATCTCCTCGCCCCGCGCCCGCGCCTCGTCCTCGAGAATCACCCGCCGCGACAGCTTGATGCGGTCGTTGGCGTCGATGTCGATGATGCGCACCTTGAGCGTGTCCCCCTCTGAGAGCACGTCGCGGATGTCCGGGATGCGCTCCAGGGCGAGCTCGGAGATGTGGACGAGCCCATCCTGGTTGGGGAGGATCTCCACGAAGGCGCCGTAGGGCTCGATGCGCTTGACCGTGCCCTCGAACTCCTCGCCGATCTCGGGCTGCCGGGTGAGGCCCCGGACCATCTGGATGGCCTTCTCGGCCGCTTCCAGGTCGTTGGTGGCGATCTGGACGGTGCCGTCGTCCTCGACGTTGATCCGGGCGCCCGTGGCGTCCACGATGCTGCGGATGGTCTTGCCCCCGGGGCCGATCACGTTCCGGATCTGATCCACATCGACCTTGATCTGGAAGATGCGCGGGGCGTAGGGGGAGATCTCGGACCGCGGCTCGGGGATGGTGTCGGCCATGATGTCGAGGAGCCGCATCCGGCCCTGATGGGCCTGCTCGAGAGCCTGCTCGAGGATCTCACGGCTCAGCCCGGAGACCTTGATGTCCATCTGCAGGGCGGTGATCCCGTCGCGAGTTCCGGCGACCTTGAAGTCCATGTCGCCGTAGTGGTCCTCGCCACCGGCGATGTCGGTGAGCACGGCGAAGCGGCTGCCGTCGGACACCAGGCCCATGGCGACCCCGGCCACAGCCTGGCGCACCGGGACGCCAGCGTCCATCAACGCCAGGGACCCGCCGCACACCGAGGCCATGGAGGATGAGCCGTTGGACTCCAGGATGTCGGAGACCAGGCGCACCGTGTAAGGGAAATCCTCGTCTGGGGGAAGCACCGGCTGGAGCGCCCTGCGGGCGAGGACCCCGTGCCCGATCTCGCGCCGACCGGGACCACGGAGGAACTTCACCTCGCCCACGGAGAATGGCGGGAAGTTATAGTGCAGCATGAAGTTGCGGCGCCAGTCACCCTCGAAGGCCTCGATCAGCTGGGAGTCGTCGGACGTTCCCAGGGTGCAGCTCACCATGGCCTGGGTTTCGCCGCGGGTGAACAGTGCCGAACCATGGGTACGGGGCAGCACCGACACCTCGCACGTCACCTTCCGGATCTCGTCGAAGACGCGTCCGTCCAGGCGCTGCCGTTGCTCCAGGATGGTCTCGCGGGTGATGTCCTTCACCATTTCGCGGAAGAGGGCCTTCACCCAGGGGGTGCGCTCCTCGCGCTGCTCGTCCGGGAGAGCCTCGATGGCCCGCGCCCTCACCTCGTCCACCGCTGCCGCCCGGGCCAGCTTGCCGGGCGTGCGGAGGACGTCGCGCAGGGCCTCGCGCCAGTCGGAGCGCACCTTGTCGGCGAACTCGTCCGGCCACGGAAGCGGAGGCGCCGCGAAGACCAGCTTGGTGACGCCGATGGCCTCGACGATCTCGCGCTGGACGGCGATGATGCGCTTGATCTCGCGATGGGCGAGGTCGAGCGCATCCAGGATGACGTCCTCGGACAGCTCGTTGGCCCCGCACTCCACCATGGCGATGGCGTTCTCGGTGCCGGCCACGACCAAGTCCAGCTCGGCCCGCTCCCGCTCCTCGTAGGTGGGGAACACGACGAAGCGACCGTCCACCCGGCCCACGCGGACCCCGGCGATCGGCGTGTCGAATGGGATGTCGGCGGCGGCCATGAGCGCCATGGACGCGCCCGAGATCCCGAGCACGTCGGGGTCGAAGTCGTCGTCGGCCGAGAACACCCAGGCGATGACCTGGGTCTCCCTGTGGTAACCGTCTGGGAACAGGGGCCTCAGGCCGCGGTCGATCACCCGGCAGGTGAGGATCTCGCGCTCGGTTGGTCGGCCCTCGCGCTTGAAGAAGCCCCCCGGGATGCGGCCTCCGGCGGAGGTCGGCTCGCGGTAGTCCACGGTCAGGGGGAGGAAGTCGATGCCCTCCCGGCCACCCTGTTGGGCACAGGCGGTGACCAGCACCATGGTGTCTGCGAGGCGGATGGTGGTCGCGCCGTTGGCCTGCCGTGCGACCTTTCCGATTTCGAACGTCAGGGTTTTCCCGTCGATCTCGACGGATCGTGTGATCTCAGCCATTCTGTTTTTCTTTCCTACCCGCGCAGTCCCAGCCGATCCACGATCTGACGGTAGCGGGTGATGTCCTTGGACTTCAGGTACTCCAGCAGCCGGCGCCGGCGTCCGACCAGGCGCAGCAGGCCGCGTCGCGAGTGGTAGTCCTTCTTGAAGGTCTTGAAGTGCTCGGTCAGGTACTCGATCCTCTTGGTCAGGAGAGCGACCTGAACCTCCGGCGAACCGGTGTCGTTGTCGTGGGTCTTGTACTCTTCGATGACCGAGGTCTTTTGTGCGTCGAAGTGGCTCATTCTCCCTCCCCAGGGTAGGGGGCCGCCGTTATGGCCCAGGTACGGTATCAGGAAGTTTCTTCTTGTGCAACGGGTGCATCGGATGGCGGGGGTGCCGCGCCACCGTCTCCCCCGTGGTGGATCACGGTCTGCGGTTGCACGCTGACGGTGCGCCCACGGGCCAGCACCGCCTGGACGACGCCGATGCCGAGCAGGTGGTCCGCGGGACCGCGCACGGTCACCTCCTGCTCCGCGCTCAGCGCCCCACCGCCGGAGCGGAACACGATCACCTCCTGACCGTGGGTGAAGCGCTCGGCGGCCGTGCGGTTGATGGACAGGCTCGGGAAGGGCAGCTCGACGCCGTCCATTCCGATCCAGGCCGGATGGTCGAGCACGTCGCGGCTGTCGGCGGCGTTCTCCAGAGCCTCCTGGGGCATCGCGCGCTCCAGGGTGTAGGGGCCGATGGCTGCACGACAGAGGTGGTGGAGGAAGGCGCCGCAACCGATGGCGATACCCAAGTCGTGGGCCAGCGTGCGCACGTAGAAGCCGGTGGAGGTGACGACGTGCACCGTGAGCAGGGTCGGGCCGGTGGCCTCGAGCACCAGATCGTGGACGTTGACGCGCTTCGCCGGAACCTCCGGGGCCTGCCCGTCCCGTGCCAGCTCATAGAGCTTCTTGCCCGCCACCTTCTTGGCCGAGAAGGGAGGCGGAACCTGGTCGATCTCGCCCGAGAAACGTTCCTGCAGGGCGGCCAGGTCGTCGGCGGTCAAGACCGGAGGCTCGCCCGCGGGTTCGCTGGGCTCGCCCTCCGCGTCGTAGGTGGTGGTGGCGTGACCGAGCCGGATCTGCCCCTCGTAGGTCTTCGGCCAGCGCAAGAGGAACTGCTGCAACCGCGTCGCCTGTCCCACGCACAGCAGGAGCAGGCCCTCGGCCGCCGGGTCCAGGGTCCCGGCATGACCGATGCGCCGCTCGCCGAGGGCGCGCCGGGCCATGTCCACCACGTCGTGGGAGGTGGGGCCGGCCGCCTTGTACACCGGCAGCAGGCCGTGCCAGCGAGCTCGCCGACGGCTCACGGCGTGCTCCTCAGGGCCTCGCCCAGGGCCGCGGTGACGCGCTCCCACGCCTTTTCGAGAGGGATCTCGAGGGTGCAGGCGGCGGCGTTGACGTGTCCGCCCCCACCGAAGGTCGTGGCCACGCTGCGCACGTCCACCCGCCCCCGCGAGCGCATGCTGACGCGGACCACGCCCGGCTCCCACTGCTTGAAGAAAGCGACCACCTGGACACCCGCGATGGCGCGGGGGTGGTTGATGATGTCGTCGCTGTCGGTGGGGCTCGCCCCGGCGCGCATGAATGCCTGCTCGTCGAGCTGCACGGTGGCGATACGGCCGTCGTGGGCGAGGCGCAAGGTCGCGAGGGCCTCGCCGAGGAGTCGGACCGAGGCCAGGCTGCGGCGCCCGTGGATCCACTCCGCCACCTGCACCGGCTCGGCGCCGGCCTCCACCATCTCGGCCGCCGCCCGGAAGGCCCTCGGGTTGGCGCTGGAGTACCGGAAGTCCCCGGTGTCCGTGGACAGGGCGACGTAGGCGTTGGTGGCGGCATCGGCGGACGGTCTCACGCCGGCGTCGTCGAACATGCGCCAGACCATCTCTCCCACCGCGGGTGCGGTGGGATCGAGGAAGTTGACCTCCCCGTACGCCGGGTTCCCCGGATGGTGGTCGATGTTGAGGATCGGCAGCGCGTCGAGCCCGGTGAAGCCGCTGCGGGTCAGGTCGCTGCACTCCAGGGTGACCACCAGGTCGAAGCTATTCTCGAAGCCGGGTGGCAGGGAGTCTGCGACCTGGACCTCACCGACACCGGGCAGCTCCTGGAGGCTCAGGGGCGCCGGATCGTGGTTGAGGATCCGGGCCTCCGCCCCGAAGTGTCGCGCCAGCTCGGCGAGCGCCAGCTCCGAGCCCACGGCATCCCCGTCGGGCCGCTCATGGGCCGTCACCAGCACCCGCCGCGCCTGCCGCAGGCGCGCCACCGCCGGCCGGGGATCGTTCATGGTCTGGTTCATCGCTCCTCCCCGCCCTCGCCCTCGTCCTCGTCGAGGAGCCCTTCGGCGTGCATGCGATCGAAGAGCCGCTCCATGCGGTCACCGTACTCGTACGACGTATCGCGGGCGAGCTCGAGGCTCGGCACGGTGCGCAGGCGCATCCGGTGCCCGAGCTGTCGGCGGAGGAAGCTGGCGGCCGCCGCGAAGGCATCCGCGGCATGCCGGGCCTGCTCCTCGTCGCCGATCACCGAGAAGTACACCTTGGCGTGGCTGCGGTCGGCCGACAGCTTGACGGCGGACACGGTGACGCCCTCCAGCCGGGGGTCCTTGATGTCGGAGTGCAGCACCTCGGCGAGCACGGCACGGATCTGACCCTCCAGACGGGCGTTGCGGTCGAATCCAGATTCTGTCACGTCAAGCTCCCTCGGGCGCCACGTCCCGCCGGCCGTTCGGGCCACCTGTCGCGCGGCTCGGTTCGGTGCGTGCGGCCCGGGGGCGGGCTCGACGCACACATCCGGCTCGGTCCTGATCACGTACGGCACCTTGCGCTCCTCAGGCCTGGATGATGTCCACGTCCCAGCCCAGGACGTGACCGCTCCAGGTCTCGTTCACGGTCCTCTCCACCCGCTGCAGGCGCGCCTCCACGTCGGAGATGTCGCTGGACAGTGCGCAGACGACGATCAGGGCTCGTTGGTGGAGATCCTGGTAGTCGGCTTCCATTACGAGGACCTTGTGGCGGCTGCGGATCCTTTCGATGAGGCTCCTGGTGTGGCTGCGCTTCTCCTTGAGGCTACGCGCCCCGGGAATGTGGAGCCCGAGCCGCGCCACGCCGATGTAGACGTTGACGCTCATGGGCTGTCGTCCCGGCCGGTGGCCGCCCGGTCGGCGCCACAGGCCGCCGCCCTCTGCGGGCAGGGGCGGGACGGCGCACGGGGTGCGCGAGTCGGTCGCAGACCCGGGAGCACGGCGTCACAGCTCCGGCGTCATCTCGATCATCCGGTAGGCTTCGATGACGTCGCCCTCCTTGACGTCCTGGAAGCGCTCCAGACCGATCCCGCACTCGAAGCCCTCGCGGACCTCGCTGGCGTCCTCCTTGAACCGCCTCAGGGAGGACACGTGGCCGTCGTACACCACCTTGTGGTCGCGCAGGAGGCGCGCCTTGGCGTTGCGCACGATGACGCCATCGACAACCCGGCTGCCGGCGATGGCTCCGATCTTGGGGATGCGGAACACCTCGCGGACCTCGGCGTGGCCCAGCTCCTCCTCCCGGTACACGGGCTCGAGCAGCCCGACCATCGCCTTCTTGACGTCGTCGATGAGCTCGTAGATCACCGTGTACAGCCTGACGTCCACCTGTTCGGTGTCCGCCAGCTCCCGGGCCGTCCGCTCTGGCCGGACGGCGAAGCCGATGATGATGGCGTTGGAGGCCGACGCGAGCATGACGTCGTTGGTGGTGATGGCGCCCACGGACCCGTGGAGGACGTTGATCTTCACCTTCTCCGTCCCCAGGTTCTCCAGCGTGTCCCGCAGCACCTCCACCGACCCCTGGACGTCGGCCTTGACCACCACGTTGAGGGTCTTGGTCTCGCTTTCGGCGATCTCGTCGAAGAGGTTCTCCAGGGAGATCTTGCGGGCGCCGACCAGACCTTCCTCCTTCTCCCGCTGGCTGCGGTAGGAAGCGACCTCGAGCGCCTTGTCTTCGCTCACGGTGGCCTGGAGAATGTCGCCCGCGGCCGGCACGTCGTCGAAGCCCATGATCTCCACGGGATCGGTTGGTCCGGCCGTATCGACCCGTTCGCCCACGTCGTCGGTGATCGCCCGCACTCGGCCCCAGGTGGAGCCGCAGAAGAAGTAGTCTCCCACCTCCAGGGTGCCCTGCTGGATGATGACCGTGGCCACGATGCCCCGTCCCTTCTCCTTGCGCGCCTCGAGCACGATGCCCCGGGCCGGCCCCTCGGCCGACGCCCTCAGGTCTTTGAGCTCCGCCACCAGCAGGATCATGTCGAGAAGGTCCTGGATCCCCTGCCGGGTCTTGGCGGACACCTGCACGGCGGGCACGTCGCCGCCCCAGGCCTCCAGCAGGACCTCGTGCTCGGCGAGCTGCTGCTTGACCCGATCCGGGGTGGCATTGGCCTTGTCGATCTTGTTGATGGCCACGACCAGGGGGACGTTGGCGGCGCGGGCGTGGTTGATGGCCTCCACGGTCTGGGGCATGACCCCGTCGTCGGCAGCCACGACCAGGACCACGATGTCGGTCACCTGGGCGCCACGGGCGCGCATCTGGGTGAACGCCTCGTGCCCCGGGGTGTCCACGAAGACCACCGCCCGTCCATCGTCGGTGGTGATGCGGGAGGCGCCGATGTGCTGGGTGATGCCCCCCGCCTCCTGCTCGGCCACACGGCTGGAGCGGATCGCGTCCAGCAGCGACGTCTTGCCGTGATCCACATGGCCCATGACCGTGACCACCGGCGGCCGCGGCTCGGCGGGCCCGACGCTCTCCATGCTCTCCTCGCGCTCGTACTCGATGACCTCCTCGGCGGAGGCGACCATGGCGTCCACCCCGAGCTCGGCGCAGATCTCCTCGGCCAGCTCGTGGGGCAGGACCTGGTTGGTGGTCACCATCACCCCGCGTTGGATGAGCAGGCCGAGTAGGTCCTTGGCGGTGACGTTCAACTTCTCGGCCAGCTCCCGGGCGGTGACCATCTCGGACAGGATGACGGGTCCTTCCGGCTTGTCGCCGTCCCGGAACTGGACGGTGCGTGAGGGCCGCGGCGGAGTCGGGCGTCCATCCTCCTGCTGCTGGCGCCGGCGAGCGCGCTTGCTGGGGCGTCTGCCGCTCGGGCGCGGTCCGGGACGAGACGGGCCTCCGGCGGGCTCCTGCTGCCCCTTCAGCTTCTGCTCCTCGAACTTGGTGAGCAGCTCCCTGATCTCCTGGGCGTCGGCCGCCGACTTGGCCTTGCGGCCCGGCGCCGGCCGACGTTCCTTGCGGCTCTTCTCGGCCTTCTTCTGGGCCTGCAGCTGCTCCCGGATCTCCTCGGGAGAGAGCTCGCGCAGGCTCTGTTCGAGGGGCGTCTTGGCCCGGACGCGGCGCACCCGGGTGGGCTCCTCCTGCCGCTCGCGCTGGGCCGTGAGCTCCTCCTCGGTGACCTCGGGAGCGGGCTTGATCTCTTCTTCTTCTTCCTCTCCCCGATCCGCAGCCTCGGGTGCAGCCGCCGCGGGAGGCGCCGCCTCGGCAGCCTCCACCGGCTCGGCCTCGACGGCCTCCTCGGCCACGAGCGGCTGTTCCTCCTCGGGCTCCTCGGGGGCGACGGCGATCTCCTCCTCGGCCGGGGCCGCGGCGACCTCGGTCTCGGCTTCCTCGATCTCCGGCAGCTCTTCAACCTCGACCTCGGCCGTCACCTCTTCCTCTTCAGACGGCGGTGCCGGCGGGGGAGCGAACTCCCGGATCTTCTTGTCCGTGGCGACAACCTGGCGCCGGCGCCGGCGGGCAGCCACCCGGTCCCGGGCGGTGGTGCCGGCGGCGCCATCCTCCTCGCGCGGCTCGGAGCGCACGATCACCTCGCGGGGGCGTTTCTGCAGGGTCTCACCGGTGATGATCGAACGCACCGTCGACAGATCGAGGGTGTCCTCCTCACCGGCGACGCTCACCCCGATCGACCGGAGCTTGAAGATGAGCTCCGTCGAGGTAATGCCCATGGTGCGCGCCAGGTCCACAACTCGCAGCTGCTGCATGCTAGATCACTCCTCCTCGGCAACCGGGTCGGCGGCCTCGGCCAGGGCCTCGTCCAGGGCCTGGCTCATCATCTCCAGAAGCCGCTGTGCGGTGACCGGCCCGATGCCGGGAATCGTCGCCAGCTCTTCGGCGTTGCGGGCCAGCACGTCCTGGACCGTGTGCAGCCCGTGGCTTTCGAGGCGCTCGCGCAGGCGTTCGGTGAGCGTCTCGAGGTCTTCCAGGGGAATGAGCTGGTCGTAGTCGATCCCCTGGGGTGAGGCCGGCGCCGCCGGCATGCTCTCCTCCTCGGACACGCCTTCCATCTCCCGCAGCATGGTGGCCAGTGCCGAGGCGAGCTCGTCCTTGACGGCCTCTTCGCTCTTGATCTCGATACGCGACTTCAGGAGCTTGGAGGCCAGGCGGACGTTCTGGCCCCGCTTGCCGATGGCGAGGGACAGCTGCTCGGTGCCCACGATGACGTCCAGGACCGTCTCCGGGATCTCGTGCATGACGGCGTCACCGTTCTCGTCCAGAACCGGCACGCCCTCCTCGTCTCGCAGGGGGACCGTGATGGTCTCGTTGCGCACGGCCACCCGGTTGATCTTGGCCGGGGCGAGGGCGTTCTGGGCGAAGGTGACGAGGTCCGAGTTCCACGGGATGATGTCGATCTTCTCGCCCTTGAGCTCGCGGGTGATGGCCTGGACGCGTGAGCCCTTGAGGCCCACGCAGGCCCCTACCGGGTCGACGTCGCGATCCTTGGAGAAGACGGCCACCTTGGCCCGCTCGCCCGGCTCGCGGACGCACACCTTGATGACCACGGTGCCGTCGTAGATCTCGGGCACCTCCATCTCGAGGAGCTTCTTCAGCAGCTCGGGCGAGGTCCGGGAGAGCACCACCTGCGGGCGCGCGGCATCCATGGTCACGTCCACCACCACCGACCGGATGCGGTCACCCTGGCTGTACCGCTCGTGGCGAACCTGGTGGTTGCGGGGGATGATGCCCTCGGTGTCGCCCAGCTCGACGATGATCGAGCCGCGGTCGATGCGCTTGACGATGCCGTTGATCATCTCACCGACCCGGTCGATGTAGTTGCGGTAGACCACCGCGCGCTCCGCCTCGCGGACGCGCTGGAAGAGCACCTGGCGCGCCGACTGGGCGGCGATCCGACCGAGCTGTGAGGTGTCCAACGACTCCAGCTTCACCATGCTGCCGAGCTCGGCCGAGGGATCGATGGCGTGCGCCTCGTCGAGGGTCATCTCGGTCTCGGGGTCCTCGACCTCTTCCACCACGTCGCGCACCTTCCAGCACTCGACCTCGCCGGTGGCGGGATCGATCTCGGTGTGCACGCCCCGCTCCTTGTAGTGCTTGCGCGCCGCCGACGAGATCGCCTCGGCCACCGCCTCGATGAGCTTGTCGGGCTCGATGTCCCGCTCGGCGGCCACTTGGCGGACCAGGGTGTTGATGTCCAGCTTCATCTTCCGGACTTTCCTTCCTTCGTCATGATGGCGTCCCAATCGACCTCGAGGCGGGTCTCGAACACCTCGTCCCGGGGCAGCTCGATCACCTGCCCGGCGTCGCTGCGCACCCGCACGGCGTCGTCGGCGAGGCCGAGGAGCTCGCCCAGCACCAGCCGGTGCTCGCGGTAGCTGGGCTGCATTCGGATCCGCACCCGGTTCCCGGCGAAACGCTCATAGTCGCTCTCGGAGTACAGCTTGCGATCGAGCCCCGGCGACGTCACCTCGAGGGTGTAGGCGTGCTCAATGGGGTCTTCGACGTCCAAGATGGCGGATGCCTGGCGGGACACTGCGCTGCACTGATCGAGAGTGACCCCTTCGGCGCAGTCGATCACAAGACGGAGCACCAGGTTGCGCCCGCTGCCCACGACCTCCGCGGCCAGGAGCTCGAGCCCCTCGTCCGCCGCCAGCTCGGCGAGCTGTCTCTGCAACTTCTGATCCAGCTTCATTTCTTCCTTCGCGCTGCTCACCACCAAAAAAAGTGGGCCACCGGCCCACTTCCTTACGAAAGCAGCGCGCTCTGTATAGCACAGCGAGCCTCGACGCGCAAGGGAGCCAGGCCCCCGTCTTCGAGTCGTAACCACAAATATAGTTGATGTTACGGCCGTGGCTGCGGGGGCGTGGAGAGGGATCGTAAAATGCCGCCGTGAGCTGGATGGGCGACGAGATCGCAGACCGGGGCGGCGCGGTTCCCTTCCGCGTCTTCATGGAGCTCGCCCTCTACGACCCCGCCCGCGGCTACTACAGGCAGGCAGGGTCCCCCGTGGGCCGGAGGGCCGACTTTCTGACCGCGCCGGCGGCCTCCCCGTGGTATGCGACCGTGATGGCGAACCTGGTGGAAGACCTGGCCGCCCGGCAGGGGCGGCTCACCCTGGTGGACGCGGGGTCGGGCGACGGCTCCTTCCTCGCCGGGGTGGTGGAGGCTCTGGGAGAACGAGCGCCTGAGGTGCTCGAAGCCATCGTCTCGGTGGAGTCGGCGCCCGAGATGCGGCGCCTCCAGCGGGAGCGCCTCGAGGGGAGCCCGGTTCGCTCGGAATGGCTCGGGTCCGTGGCAGATGTCGAAATGCTCTCCGGGCCCACCGTCGTGCACTCCTCCGAGCTCTACGATGCGCTGCCGGTCCACCGTGTGGTGCAGCGGGGCGCCGAGCTTCGCGAGCTCTGGGTGAGGGTGGATGGCGAGGAGCTCGTCTGGGAGGAGCGCGAGCCTGCGGCCGCAGTGGTGTCCTACCTCGAGCGTCGCGGCGTCGATCTGGTGGACGGGCAGATCGCCGAGGTGAACCTGCTCGCGGCAGATCTCCATCGACACCTGCTGGGCCGTGTCCGGGGGCCGGGGCTCGCGTTGACCCTGGAGTACGGCTTCGAGACCCGCCGGCTCTACGACCCCCGCGGACGTGCCGGTGGGACCCTGGCCTGCTACCGCGCTCACCGCCTCGGCCGCGACCCTCTGGTGGCGCCCGGAGAGCAGGACATCACCGCCCACGTCAACTGGGACGACCTGAGGACGGCGGCGGCAGCGACGGGTTGGGTGGAGGTCGGGCTCTGGCCCCTCGCGGAGATGCTCGTCCGGGCGGGCCTCGAGAAGATGATGGAGCGGCGTGGCGTGGGGGCCGACGCAGCGTGGGATGCCGCGACGCTGGCTCAGAGGCAGGAGATCAAGCGGCTGCTCGACCCCGACGGCATGGGTTCCGACCTCAAGGTGCTGGTGCAGGGACGCGGCGCGCTGCTGGATGGGGCGCGAGAACGGCTGGGGGAGCTCCGTGTCCGTCCCTGACAGGGGCAGAGGCAGCGGCCGGCAGACGGGGGCCGCCGCCGGTCGGGCGACCGAAGCGTCGCCTGAAGCATCACTTCGGGAAGGCCAGAGACGGTGCCAGGCACCCTTTCGGATGAAGCGAACCGCGTACTATCGAGTCAAGACGGGGTGCCAGGCACCGGCTTTGACATCGCAAAGTACTTCCACGGGCTGCCTGGCACCGGCTATGAGGTCGCGACGTGGATCGACGGGGTTGCCGGGCGCCGTCGGCGCGGCTCCCTCTTCCAGCCCGGACGCCGACTGCCCTTCGCGTGCCGGCGGCGGCGCGGGGGCCTCGAGCTCAGAGCAGGGCGTCGAGCTTGGAGGTGATGCTCTTCTTGTCCACAGCGCCGATGATGCGGTCGGCGACCTTGCCGTCCTTGACCAGGAGCAGGGTGGGGATGGCCTGGATGCCGAACTTCACCGCGGTGTCGCGGTTGGAGTCGACGTCGAGCTTGCCCACCACGACGCGGCCCTCGTACTCGTCGGCGATCTCCTCGACGATGGGGCCGACGATCCGACAGGGGCCGCACCACGCCGCCCAAAAGTCCACCAGCGCGGGCTTGTCCGCCCCGATGATGACATCTTCGAAGTTCTGATCCGTGACTTCCACTGCATTGTCGGCCATGTGCGCAGCCTCCGTAATGGTCTCCGGCGAGCTCCGGAGCCGCGTCATGGTACTACAGGAAGCCACCACTCCCGGCTATGGGGGTTTCCCGGAGACGGCGGCGGGATTGGGTGCTACCCCGGGCCCGCTGCGGGACCCCTACGCGTTGGGTGAGTCAGAGACGGTGCCAGCCAGCCTCGGCATGAGGTAGGTCAGAGACGGTGCCAGGCGCCCTGTCGCATGAAGAGATCTCCGTACTATCGAAGCAAGACGGGGTGCCTGGCGCCGGCTTTGACGTCGCCGTGTGCTCTGAGGCGGGCGTGACACCCAGTCGGTCCTACCCAAGGTCCTCGGCCACCAGCTCCGCGACCCGTTCGCCGTAGAGAACGGCGTAGTTCTGTCCCCTGTCCTCGGGGTAGATCTGCGCCATGGAGCACAGGTACAGGCCGGGCACTGAGGTGCGCATCGCCGGCAGCCGGTCCCGATACCCCACGGTCACCACCGGCTGTGCATAGTCGGCGCGGAAGTGGTGGCTGGCCACGATCCAGGACGGGGCGAAATCGGGGTTGATCTTGGTCAGGGCGGGGAGGTAGGCCGCCAGCACCTCCGCCTTGGGAGCTCGGTAGAGAGGGTGGTCTTTGAACATGTAGTTGGAGACGTACAGGATGTGGCGCCCCCCGTAACGTTCCCTCGGGATGTAGTTGGTGTGCTCGATGAGACCCCCGAAGGGCATGTCGGGATCGGCGATGTTCAGCCAGTAGTAGGGCGTCAGGGAGTGGTCGAGCTCCAGGACCGTGCACAGGGCGCTGGTGGCCTCCAGGGAGGCGAGGTTGCGGCGCTCCTCCTCCTCCAGCAGGGGCGCTGCCATGTCCAGGTAGTCGGGGACCGGGGTGGCGGCCACCACCACGGAGGCCGCCGTCGTTCCGCGGCGGGTCACGATCTCGAAGCCCCCATCGTTCCTGGCGATGCGCTGCACGGGCTCGGCGAGGGCGAGCTCGCCGCCCAGTGTGGTGATTCTCTCCTCGAGCGCGTCCGCCAGTCGGGTGAAGGAGCCGCGCATGTAACCCAGCCGCTCACCGAGCCCGGATGTGGAGCGGGAACGTCCCCTGAGGTAGAGCTTGCCCCACAACCACACCATGGCGACGTCCTCGGCGCGGTTCGCGAACTTCTGGAACAGGAGTGGTCCCCAGATCGTGCGATATGCGCGATCCCCTTGATGCCGTCGCATCCACTCACTGGCGGTCACGTTCTCGAACCGCTTCGGGTCATGAGTGTGCTGGAGCCGGAGGGTCGTGAGCACGAATCGGACCTTGTCGAGGAGGGTCAGGGGACGCAGCCTGAGGAGGGACATGGGTGTCCCGAAGTCCCACAGCCGACCTTCGGTCCACAGGCCCATGCGCGACGGCAGCCACTCGATCTCCTCCTCCAGGCCGAGCTCGCGGGCGAGGGAGACGTAGGCGACGTCGGTGGTGAAGAGATGGTGGTAGAAGGCCTCGATGGGCTCGCCGCCGATGGTGAAGGTGCGTGCCAGACCGCCGGGCCGTGGGTAGCGCTCGAACACCCGCACCCGGTGCCCGCTCTGACACAACCGGAGGGCGGTGGTCAGACCGGCAAGTCCGGCGCCGATGACAGCGACGTCAGCCATGCACACGAGGATCCGTCAGAAGATCACGTAGCTGACGTAGAACTGCTCCACCGACGTGTCCTTGTCCGCGAGCTTGGCGGCCATCTGCGGGCTCAGCCGAAACGTGCCCGCCGCCTTGCCAGAGGTCTGGATCATCTCCAGCTCCACTGCTTTGGGCGCCATCTCCGGGTGCAGGCGATGGATGAGGGTGTAGGCCTCGGCCACGACCCGCAGGGCATTGAACACCTCTCCCTGATTGTCGGTGACGGCCTGCACGAAGAAGTAACCGGGGAGGGTGCCGACGCTGGTCCGGTAGATGTACAGCTTGCTCTCGTCGAAGAACTTCGAGAATGCCTGGACGACGCGTTCGTCCGGGTAGGGGGCCGTCTGCAGCTTGATGCCGGGTGTGGGGGTGGGCGTCGGGAGTGTCGTTGATCCGAGCACGGGGTTCCGTCCGCTGGCGTCCAGGGAGGTGTACTGGCCGAGCGGAACCCGAGGGGTCGGAGTGGGAACCGGCGTGCCGGTCGTCGACAGCTCCTCGATCAGGAGTGCGTCACCCAACCCCTGCTGGTTGTACCGCTCGGTCTCGACGATGTCGATCTGATCGAGAGGGTAGCTGGTGAGAGTGCCGGTGACCAGGGTGATGAGCGCGCTCGAGCCCTGGATCTTCATGGGATCGCGGCATGGGATCTTGTGTCCCCCCTTGAGAATCACGACGTAGCCGCCGGCGCTGGCGGACACGATGCCCATGAAGAGCAAGACTGTGCACAGGAACGTGGCCTTCTGTCGCATGCTCGACCCTCCGTTACGCACTCGATACGAGTATATCCGGCGCCGTCGCCGGGGAACGTCAGCGGTATCACACCGTGGAGCCATCACTGGAGGTCACGCCGCCGGCGCCAGCCGTCGACACCAGGCTCAGCAGCTCGCTGCGTGACTTGGCGCCGGTCTTGCGGTACAGCCTCTTGAGGTGGTCGCGCACGGTGTGGAGGCTGATGCTCAGTCGTTCGGCCATGTCGAGGGTGGTGAGACCTTCGAGCACCAGCCGCACCACATCCTCCTCCCGTGGGCTGAGGCCGTGCCGGGCGCAGAACGACTCGAGGCACAGCTTGGACAGCGGGGACACCGGCTGTAGGAAGGCCAGGACGCCGCTGCGAGGAGCCGCGCCGCCGGTGTCGACCCGCAGGATCTCGCACGCCAGCACCGAGCCGTCCGAGAGCGAGAGGGTTTCAGTCCAGGGGGGGGAGGAGTGGTGGGAGGCCGCGACCCGCTCCACCAGGGAGCACAGGAAGGTGATCACGGGCTGGTGGGCTCCTCCGAGCCCTTCCACGGTCAGCGAGTGCTCCGTCTGGCGGGACAGCAGGCGATCCGCCGGCGGGTTGGCGTAGGAAATGCCGCCCTCGGCGTCGAACAGCAGGACAGCGCTCGATGTGGTGTCGAGGGCCCCCCGCAGCAGGGCGACCTGCTCGTTGTAGCGGCGACAGTGCAGGGCCCGCTCGAGGGCGAATGAGATCAGGTGCAGCAGCTCGGGTCGCGGCGCCCCGTCCGACCCCACGCACAGCCGGGCGGAGAACCCTTCGATGTTCAGGTCCACGGTGGCGCCGCCTTCGTCCCGGGCCCCGCCCACCGTGTAGCTCTCGGGTGTGCCGCCCTCTGGCTCCAGCTCGAGACGAGCCCAGGGAGCTCCGGTGACGGAGGTCACGAGCTCCAGGAGCTGGCGGACCTCGGGGTCTTCCCGAGGCGGGCAGCACGGCTGCAGCAGGATCCCGGTTGTGGCGCCCATCTCCACTCTCAATTCTACATGCCCTTGACCCAACAGACCCGCTCACTTAGACTTCCACCCTTATGTTGGGGACGCTGCAGGACCGGCTGGCACGCGTGATGAAGACCCTCCGGGGCGAGGGCCATCTCACCGAGTTCCACATCGAGACGGCCCTGCGGGAGATCCGGCTCGCGCTGCTCGCCGCGGACGTCAGCGTCGAGGTCGTGACCCACTTCGTGGACCGCATCCGGGAGCGTGCGCTGGGCAAGGAGGTCCTGAGCTCGGTGACGCCGGCCCAGATGGTCACCAAGATCGTGCACGAGGAGCTCGTCGAGCTTCTCGGCGGCAGCACCACCGAGCTGACCTTCAAGGGCCGCCCCGCGGTGGTCATGCTGGTCGGCCTCCAGGGCTCGGGCAAGACCACCAGCGCTGCCAAGCTGGCTCGCTGGATCAAGCGCTCCAAGGGGCTGTTTCCGCTCCTGGTGCCGGCGGACACGTCGCGACCGGCGGCGCGCGAGCAGCTCATGGTGTTGGGCGAGCAGGCCGGCATCCCGACCCTGGACACCCGGGAGATGTCGGATCCGTTGATCATAGCCCGGAGCGCGCTCCGCGACGCCGCCATCAAGGGGTACCAGGTGCTGGTCTTCGACACCGCGGGGCGCCTGCACGTGGACGAAGACCTGATGGGCGAGCTGCTGCGGCTGAAGGAGATCCTCAAGCCGAAGCACATCCTGTTCGTGGCCGACGCCATGACGGGCCAGGATGCCGTGCGTTCGGCGCGCGCGTTCCACACCTCCCTGGACATCACCGGCGTGGTCTTGACGAAGCTGGACGGCGACGCCCGCGGCGGTGCGGCGCTGTCCATCCGGGAAGTCGTGGGCAGGCCCATCGTGTATGCAGGCGTGGGCGAGCGGCTCGACGACCTGGAGCTGTTCCACCCGGACCGGATGGCGAGCCGGATCCTGGGGATGGGCGACGTCCTCACCCTGGTGGAGAAGGCCCAGGAGGCGGTGGACGAGCGCAAGGCGCGCCGTCTCGAGGCCAAGCTCGCGAAGAACAAGTTCGATCTCGAAGACCTGCGCGACCAGCTCCGGAGCCTGAAGAAGATGGGGCCGTTGCAGCAGGTGATGGAGCTCGTGCCGGGCATGGGCAAGGCGATGCCGAAGGGTGGCGTCGGCGAGGAGGAGGAGCGGCAGCTGAAGCGCATGGAAGCCTGTATCGACTCCATGACGCCCAGGGAGCGGCGTCATCCGCAGCTCCTCAACGGTTCCCGCAAGCGCCGGGTGGCCCGGGGCTCGGGCACCAGCGTCGAGGAGATCAACCGCCTCTTGCGTCAGTACGGCCAGATGCGTAAGCTGATGAAACGTCTGGGCAAGGCGGACGCCCGGACGCTGAAGCGACAGTTCGGAATCAGGTGACAACGGACAATGCCGGCTCCGCGACCGGCGAGAAGGAGATGTGGACATGCTGATGATCAGGCTCCGGCGCGGAGGCGCCAAGCACAAGCCGATGTACCGAGTCGTGGTCTCGGACTCGCGCAAGACGCCGGACGCAGACTACGTGGAGCAGGTGGGCGTGTACAACCCGCACACGGATCCCCCGGAAATTCGGATCGACCTGGACAAGGTTGCAGAATGGCGGAGCCAGGGGGCTGGAGTCTCCGAGACGGTCCGCTCCCTGATCCAGCGGGCGCAACGGCAGCAGCAGCAGACCTGAAACCATGCCGTGAAAGGAGCTGCCAGTGAGTGCGATGAAAGATCTCCTCGAGGAGATTGCCAAGGCTCTCGTGGACAATCCCGAAGATGTGCAGGTGACCGAGGTGGAGGGGGAGCAGACCACGGTATTGGAGCTCAGGGTGCGGTCGGACGACCTCGGCAAGGTGATCGGCCGCCAGGGGCGGACGGCGCGGGCGATCAGGACGTTGTTGTCGGCCGCAGGGATGAAGATCCAGAAGCGCTTCGTCCTCGAGATCCTCGAGTAAGCGCCACTTGACCGAGCCCCAGTGGTTGATCGTGGGCCGCGTGGCCAAGCCGCACGGGGTTCACGGGGACGTGATGGTGGAGATCATCACCGACTTCCCCGAGCGGCTGGCTGACGGCGTCCAGTTCGGGTTCGGCGGCGAGGACGGACCCGAGGAGTTCTTCGAGGTTCACCGCGTGCGCGCCCACAAGGGCCGCTGGTTGCTTTCGGTGGCCGGGGTGCGCGATCGGGATATCGTCGAGGGGTGGCGTGGGCGCTACCTGTACCTGCCCGAGCAGCGTCGTGACGACCTGCCCGAGGGGTACTACTACGAGCACGAGCTGGTGGGACTCCGGTGCCGATCCGTGACGGGTGAGCCCATGGGCGAGGTGGTGGGCCTTGACCGCGGCGCCGGTCAGGACCGGCTCGTGGTCCGCCGCGCCGAGCGCGACTACCTGGTGCCCTATGTACCCGAGATCGTCGCCGAGGTGGACCTCGATGGCGGCGTCGTGGTGGTGGACGCTCCTCCGGGCCTCCTGGACGACGACTCCGTCACCGCCTGATTCCCTGCGGACGACCACGATGCGCTTCGACGTCGTCACCATCTTCCCGCAACTGTTCGACCCATTCCGGACGACCGGTCTGCTGGGCAGGGCTGTGGATCGCGGCCTGGTCACCATCGAGGTCCACGACCTCCGGGACTGGTCGGGCAACCGCTGGCGGCAGGTGGACGACGAGCCCTACGGCGGGGGCGCCGGGATGGTGCTGCAGGCACCGCCCGTGTTGGCGGCCGTGCGGGAGCTCGAGGGGGCCGGGTCCGACGGGACGCGGGTGGTGATGATGAGCCCCCGGGGCAGAGCCCTCGACGAGGCGCTGGTCCGGGAGCTGGCGGAGCTCGACCGGACCATCGTGCTGTGCGGACGCTACGAGGGGTTCGACGAGCGCATCGTGGACATCCTCCAACCCCTGGAGGTCTCGCTGGGGGACTTCGTCCTGGGTGGCGGCGAGGTGCCCGCCATGGCGCTCATCGAGGCGGTGGCCAGATTGATCGAGGGCGTCGTGGGCGACCCGGAGTCGGTGGCGGAGGACTCCTTCGTCAACGGGCTGCTGGACCATCCCTGCTACACTCGGCCGCCGGAGGTCGAGGGGCACCGCGTCCCCGACATCCTGGTGTCCGGCCACCACGAGGCCATCCGCCGCTGGCGGCTGCAACGGGCGGTGGAGGCCACGGTAACGAGACGCCCCGATCTGGTAAAGAAGTGCTGGGAGCAGTATCCCGAGGAGGTCCGGCAGCTCATCCGGCCCCTCGGCCGGGAGGAGGACCCCGGTGACGACGCATGAGCCCGATGGAGGTCAGTTGAGCGTGAGCGCATCGTCGAGGTGGATGGCGGTGGCCCTTGGGGCCATGCTCTTGGTGGCGCCCATGGCCGGCGCACAGGCGCGGAGCGCGGATCCGGTCTTCCGCGTCGAGCTGGTGCCCGACCGCCAGCCGCTGGTAGCCGGCGAGCAGGCCCGGCTGGCGACGGTCGTGAGTGTGCGGAGCGGCTGGCACGTCAACTCCGATCAGCCCGGGGACGAGTTCTCCATGCCCACGATCGTGAGCTGGCTGCTCCCCGACGGCTGGCCGCAGCCGGACGTGAGCTTTCCGGAGGCGACGCCCTTGACCTTCCCCTTCGCCGATCAGCCCATTTCCGTGTGGCAGGGACAGACGGTGGTCGTCGGCCGGTTGCTGGTACCGGACGACGCGCGCGGGCCCACTGACCTCGCCGTGGAGGTGACCGCTCAGGCGTGCGACGGCACCCGGTGCCTGCCGCCGGTGCTGCAGCGTGCCAGCCTGCGGGTGGACGTGGCGGCCCCCGGAACCAAGAGCGTCCCGGTGCACACGGACCTGTTCGGTCCGGCGGCCCCCTCAGGGGGAGCGGGAGCGGCGGCGGGTGATCCACCCAGCCCCCTCGCCGACCTGTCCCTGCCCCTGCTGCTGGCCACCGTCTTCCTGGCCGGGCTGGCGTTGAACCTGACGCCCTGTGTCTACCCCCTGATTCCCATCACGGTGGGGTTCTTCGCCCAGCAGTCGAAACGCGGAACGGGGGGAGCTTCGCCCTGGCGCTGGTCTACGTGCTGGGGATGTCGGTGACCTACTCGGTGCTGGGCGTGACCGCCGCGCTGACGGGCTCCCTGTTCGGGACCGCCCTCCAGAGCCCGGTCGTGGTCGGCGTCATCGTCGCCGTCCTCCTCGCCCTCGCCGCCTCCATGTTCGGGCTCTGGGAGCTGCGGGTCCCGGGCTGGGCGATGCGCGCCTCCGGGGGCCGCAGCGGCGCCGGCGGGGCCCTCCTGATGGGCCTCTTGGTGGGGTTCGTCGCCGCACCCTGCATCGGACCCTTCGTGCTCGGTCTGCTCACCTTCGTCGGCCAGCGGGGAGACCCCGTGCTCGGCTTCTCCCTGTTCTTCACCCTCGCCATCGGCCTCGGCGTGCCGTACCTGGTGCTCGGCACGTTCACCGGGGCGGTGAACCGTCTACCGGCGTCCGGACAGTGGATGGTGGGCGTGCGCAAGGTCTTCGGCGTCCTGCTGGTGGCCATGGCGGTGTACTTCGCGCGCACGTTCATGCCCCCGAGCGTGGGGGCGATGGCCATGGGCGCGGTCCTCGTAGCCGGCGGCCTGTACCTGCTGGTGGTGGACCGCACCGGCCATGAGCAGGCGCTGGTGGACCGCTTCATGCGCCTGGTCTCCATCGGGCTGGTGGTGGCGGGAGTGCTGCTGCTGCCGCGCTCGTCCACCGAAGACGCGCCGGAGCTGGCCTGGCAAAATTACGATAAGGCCGCGGTGACGGCGGCCATCTCCTCCGGGCGGCCGGTGATCCTGGACTTCTATGCGGACTGGTGCGCCCCCTGCCGCGAGCTGGACGAGAAGACGTTCTCCGATCCCAGGGTGGCCGGGATCCTCGCGGGCTACGCGCGCTTCAAGGTCGACCAGACCCACTCCGTCCCGGAGAACGTGGAAGCCGCGGAGAACTTCGAGGTCATGGGGATGCCCACCGTGATCGTCTTCCGCGACGGCAAGGAACGCTTCCGGATCACCGGCTTCGAGGCGCCGGAGCGGTTTCTCGAGCGTCTGAAGTAGGGTCCCTCTGCGATTCCGCGGAGGGCAGCGCCCCGACGTTCAGTCACCCTCCATCACGTCGCCCGCCGAGACGATCCGCTCGCCGTCGGATGTGCCCAGCCTCAGGAAGCCCTCCTCGGTGACACCGGCGAATGTCCCGACCAAGGACGCCCCGTCAGTCGTTCGGACCTGGATGGCCTCCCCCGGCCGGTGCACGAGGTGGGTCTTCCAGGCGGCCAGCGCGGGCCCCGGTTCTTCCAGGGAGTGGACCAGGGAACGCACGAAGCTGGTGACGACGGCCGCCGAACGTTCGTTCCAACCAGCCGGACCCAGCAGATCCGCCACCGAGACGGCCTGGCGGGCCTCTGCCTCGCCGAGAGGAGGCGTGACGCTCAGGTTGACGCCGAGGCCGACGGTGGCCCAGGTGGGCTGTCCGTGGTGGGCATGGACCAGGATGCCGGCCAGCTTGCGCCCGTCGACGAGGACGTCGTTGGGCCACTTGATGGCGGCTCCGGTGACGCCCAGGGTGGTCACCGCGGCGTGTGCGGCCGCCGCGGCCAGCATGGGGAGCGCCCGGATGACGCTGGCATGGAGATGGGTGACCATCCAGTTCAGGTAGAGCCCGCCTTCAGGGGACCGCCATCCTCGGCCGTTGCGGCCCACTCCCTCGGTCTGGCGGCGGGCAACGACCACGGTGACCGGCAGGGGGACGCTCTCCGCGTCCATCTGCTCCAGGAGACGAATGGCGAAGGCGTGGGTCGAGTCCAGCGCATCCATGACCACGATGTTCTCTGCCGTGCCTGCCAGCTGCTCGGCCAACCGGTTCAGCAGCGCGGACATGGTCGCCTCTCCCCCGGCGACGGTCGGTGACGGCGTCGCGCTTCGCCGGTCATCCGGCGGCGGGCGTCACTGCAGACTGTCAGAGGAGGCTCTCTCGGCCTCCGCTTCCAGCTGGCGGAGGCGCTCTCGAACCACGATCTCGGCCATGTCCGGGATCACCTCCCAGGCCACGGACTCGATGTGGTCGGATGCAAGCTCGAGGAGACGGCGCGCGACGCGGTCCACGTCCTCGTCTGACAAGAGAGCGCCCGGGGTGGCGGGTGGAGCGGCCTCCACCGCCGGGGTCGGCGGCGGTTCGGGGGTGGGGGGCGTGAACGCCACCTCCTCCTCGGAGGGAGCGCTCACGGGGGCGGTGTCCGCTTCCTCATCAGCGGCGGTTGCCGCCTCTTCGGCCGCGAGCACCTCCTCTTCCGCGAGTCCGTCGCCGTCCGCCTCCCCCTGATCTCCGGGTTCGGTGTCGTGGCCGGGGCCGTTCCAGGTGGCCAGGGGGCGAGCGATGGGTTCGGTCGCGGCCGGGAGGGCTGTCGCGGGCTCGGGGCGCTCGTCCGGCTCGCTCGGTGCGGGGGGCGCGTCGGTCGCCGTCTCCTCTCCTTCCCGGAAGGGGCCCTCCCCGAAGTCCGCGGCGGGGCTTCCGGTGTCGACGAAGAAGGGAGCGGAGCGGTCGAACATGGGCTTCTGTGCCTCCGCCTCCGGATCCTCCGCGGGGAAGGGCTCCTCCGACGGTAGGGGAGGAAACGTCGGGGCGCTCACGGCCAGCTCCAGGTCTGGATCGGTTGTCGCGGACGGCTCGGGCTCCAGGACGTCGGTGGGCTCGTCTTCGCCCAGGCCGCTTCGAGTGGGCTCGTCCTCTGCGGCATCGTCGAACGCCGGGGCCTCGACCTCCTCCTCGTCGCTACCGAACTCGAAGTCCAGACCCTCCTCGGGGAGCTCGGCGGCCTGCTCCGGCGTGCCTTCCCCGGCGGCCTCCATGTCGGCGAAGCCGGTGTCGGTGAAGTCCAGGCCGTTCTCGTCCGCCGCCGCCAGGTCAGCGACCGGCTCCGCCGCCGCCACTGGCTCGGAGCCGATGGGCGGTGGGCGCGTCGCCTCCGGTCGGGGGATGTACACGGTCTCGGTCGGCGATGTCTGGATGACCGGGTCCGGCTCGATGGTGGCCTCTTCCGGTGGAGCGCTGAGGAGGCGGTCGACCGTGTCCACGAGCTTCCGCGCCTCGAAGGGCTTGGTAATGATCTCCGAGCAGCCGGCGGCGAGGGCCCGATCACGGTCGAAGGGCTCGAAGGTGCCTGACAGGAGCACGACCGGGATGTGCAGGGTGTCGGGATCCGACTTGATCTCTTGACACACCTGGTAGCCGTCCTTGCCGGGCATGATGATGTCGCAGATGATCACGTCCGGGCGGACCGTGGGCAGCTGCTCCAGCAGCTGCTCGCCGCTGCTCAGTGTCACGACACTGTACTGGGTGTCGGCGAACGTCAGCTCGACGACCTTCTGGATCGTCAGACTGTCGTCGGCGAGGAGGATGGTTCTGCTCATGGCCACTCCCGCGTGACTTCTGCCGCAGCCGTCGCCCGCCACGGCTTTTTCAGGCGCTGCTGTCAATTATAACCCCTGCAGCGGCTCGCATCAGGAGGCGTCGGCGCCACCATGGCGGCGCAGGAAGTCGAGGGCCCGAAGGGGGCGCTCTGCCTCCTCGCGCACCCGCCGATCGAGCCAGCGCGCCGTCTCCCCGGGAGGCGTCCCGTTCAGCTCGGAGGGGGGCCGTACGCGGCACTCCTCGAGGAAACGACGCCCGCTCGCGTCCACCGGCGCCTCTTCGACACCTGGGAACAGCCCGGAGAGGGTCAGGATCCAGTACTCGGCGTAGGCCACCAGAGCGTCGGGGCGTCCCCCCTCGAGGAGGGCGTCGAGGAGGCTCGTCCCGAGCCGGAAGCGGCGCGGCGCGGCCTCGCCGGGGGAGCAGAAGGTGGCGAGAAGCTCGGCGGTGACGGCGGCGGCGGCGGCGCGATCCAGGTCCGCAGCGACCGGGAAGGACGAGGTGACGAGCTCCAGGCGCTGGAAGGTGGCGAGCTCAGCGTGGGGGCCGGCGAAGCCGGTCACCCGCACCAGGGACAGGACCTGGGCCGCCGCGGCCTGGGGCGCCCTGCCTCCGCGGGCGCGCCGCAGCACGCCTCTGACGACGCCGAGTCGTGGGCTCAGCAACGCCAGGAGCAGGTCCCGATCCCGGTAGGGATGGCTGTCCAGCACCAGCGCCTGCTCGAAGATCTGGCTCACGCTGCCATCCTACGGCAGGCCGCGAGCGCCGGCGCGGTAGGCGGCCCGATCCCGAGGACCTCCGGGACGTCTCGGAAATCTCTCCAGGTCCCAGCCTATCAGGGGGTTGTGGTCGTTCGAGGCCCACCTTCTGCTATACTCCGCGGGTACATGGTCATGGATCAGAGTGTCGCGGATGAGCCACTTCTGAGGAAAGGAGAACGGTCATTCGGAAGTACGCTTTTCGGGAGGATCCAGAGGCGCCGCAGGTGCGAGTCAACGAGCGGATTCGGCTGTCACCGGTGCGCCTCATCGACGACGACGGCGCGCAGATCGGGGTGGTGCCGGTAGACGAGGCCCTACGTATCGCCCGCGGCAAAGGGCTCGACCTCGTCGAGGTTGCGGCGAACACACGACCGATCGTGTGCAAGATCATGGACTACGGCCGTTTCCGCTACGAGCAGGAGAAGAAGGCCCGGGAGGCCAAGAAGCAGCAACACCAGGTCGAGCTCAAGGAAGTCAAGTTCCGTCCCAACATCAATATCCACGATTTCGAGACCAAGGTGCGACGTGCCAAGGAGTTCCTGGAAGAAGGCAAGCACGTCAAGGTCACCATCATGTTCCGCCTCCGCGAGCTGCGGCGGCCGGAGAACGGGTACGAGATCCTGCGCCGGGTGCGTGAGCACCTCGCCGACGTGGCGCGTGTCGAGCGCGAACCCTCGGCCGAGCTGGAGGGCCGCGATCTCACCATGGTGCTGAGACCGCAGAAGAAGTAGCCGCAAACGCCCGAGCCGGGGCCAGTCCGTCAGGAATGGCGGCCCTGGTTGGCGCGCGCCGCGGCCAGGCTCCGCCGGAACTGGGCGTGAGGGATCCTCGTCAACGGGCTGCCCGACCGCCACTGCCGGTACGCCTCCTCATCCATGGCCTCCAGCTCCGCGAGAAGGGGTCGGAAGCGGTGCGGGGCCGGTTCGAAGTGCGGGTGGGACGTGGCGTGGGCCCGGACGGTCCACGGACACACCTCCTGGCAGATGTCGCACCCCGCCACCATGGCGTCCATGGCGGGGCGCAGCGCCGCCGGGATCTGGTGCCGGTGCTCCACCGTCAGGTAGGACACGCAGCGCCTGGCGTCCAAGAGACGAGGGGTGGGGAACGCCGATGTCGGGCAGGCGTCCAGGCAGGCGGTACAGCGTCCGCAGTGCTCTGGCACCGGTCCGTCCGGCGCCAGCTCCACGTCGGTGAGGAGGAGGCCGAGGAAGAGCTCCGAGCCGAGCCGCCGGTTGAGGAGGCTGGTGTTCTTGCCGATCCACCCCAGCCCCGCGCGGGCCGCCCACTCCCGCTCCAGGATCGGGGCGGTGTCGACGGTCGCCCGCCACCGCGCGGACGGCCGCTGGGCGGTCAGCCAGCGCCCCAGGCGGACCAGGGCCTTCTTCATGATCTTGTGGTAGTCGCGTCCCCAGGCGTAGCGGGAGATCCAGACCCTGGCCCGGTCATCGGGCGCCGACGACGTGGAGACTGGGTGAAGGGTGTGGTAGCTCATGGCCACAGCCGCCACGGACCGGCACCCCGAGAGCAGCCGTGACGGATCGGCCCGTTCGGCGACGGTGCGCGCCATGAACGCCATGTCACCGTGCATTCCTGCCTCCAGCCATCGCTGGAGATGAACGGCGGTGGCGGCCGGTCCGGTGGCGGCGATTCCGACCAGGTCGAAGCCCTCCGCGCGAGCTCGCTCCTTGAACCGGGTCGTCAGCCCATCCATCGCTGCCAGTATGTCAGGGATCGAGGTACAGTAAGGACATGGAGCGGTGGCTGCGGCTCGGCGTGCTGGCGGCGGGGATCGCCCTCGTCACGGGGTTGGCCTACGGCAAGACGCAGCCGCCGGCCGGGGTCATCGCGGTCTCGGCCGGGGACGCGGTGGTTCTCGCAGATCCTCAGGGAGGATGGACCACGTCCGTCCCCGCCGGCGAGGTGGGTTGGCTGTTTCCGGCTCCCGCCGGGGTGCTCTTCGCTCCCGACCTGGTGCACGGGCGGACCACGGTGATCGACCTGGCGACGCGCTCCGCGAGCGACCATTTCGACGGTGTCACCATGCCGCACTTCGGCGACCAGCCGGACCGCTATCTGGTGGTGGCGGGTGACATCCTCGTGGTCAGCTACCCCGAGCGGGCCCTGATGAAGAGGATCCGCGCCGGCATCACCAGCCCCTGGCAGGTCCTTCCCGTGTCCGCCTCGGTGCTGCTGGTGCTGGAGCGCGATCCGCGGGGTGAGGATGCCCCCCGCCTGGTGGCGGTGGACATGATCAGCGAGCGGGTGATCTACCGCCGCGCGCTGCCCCGCGGCGTGGTTCGGGTGGCGGTGTCGCCGGCCCTCGGCGTGCTCGCCGTGGCTGACACCGACACGGCGGCGATTCGGCTCCTCGACCCGGCCACCATCGCCCTCGTGGAATCACTTCCCGTGGACGGCAGCCCCCGTGACGTGGCCTTCCTCGCCGACGGCCGCACGCTGGTGGCCGCATGTGCCGGCGCCTCCGGCGGTGGCGTGGTGAGCCGGTGGTCGCTCAAGCGCGGGAAGCACGGCCTCAAGATCAAGGGAGAGCGGAGCACCGCCCTGGACGGCGTGCCCCTGCGGGTTGCGGTCTCGCCCTATGGAACGCCCCAGGTCGCGGTGGGCCTCGAGGATGCGCGGGTGGCGGTGCTGGACGTGAAGGAGGGGCGCCGCCAGGCGGTCATCGATCTTCCGGCGGCCCCCAGGGACGTGGTCTGGTGCGATCCCGCGGCGCCCGGCCCGACGCTCCCGAAGTGGTCGGACGAGGAGGAGCCGACCCTCGAGATCGGTCCCGGCTGACGCCGTCGGGGCGCCGAGAAGGGCGCGGACGGTGGGCATGGCGGGGTTCGCGATGGGTGCCTGGCACGGTCCCCGGCGATCCCGCAGCGTGTGAGAGAGGTCGGCCGGCTGCCGGGCCGACCGTGGGGTGACAGGGCCCGTTCGCGTCAGTCGTCGGACGAGTCGGAGTCCTCGCCGCGGGGGGAGGACCGGCGTCGGCGACCGCCCCCCGAGCGTGATCCTCGGCCAGCGCCGCCGCCTCCGCCGCGACGGGGCCGGCGATCACGTCGGTGGCTGCGGGAGGAACGGCGCTCCTCCGGGGGGAGGACCTCCTTGTACAGGGAGTCGTCCGCGAAGACCGTCGGGATCTCGTACCCGATGAGCTTCTGGATGGCGTCCAGTGAGTACACGTACTCCTCGCACGCCAGGGAGATGGCCTTCCCCGCGGCGCCAACCCGAGCGGTGCGGCCGATGCGGTGCACGTAGTCCTCGGGATCCTGGGGGAGGTCGTAGTTGATCACGTGGCTCACGCCCTCGATGTGGAGGCCTCGGCTGGCCACGTCGGTGGCGACGAGGATCGGGAGCTTGCCCTCCCGGAAGTCGTCGAGGACGCGGAGGCGGCGGGTCTGCGCGACGTTGCCGGTGAGGTCGCGGCAGCCGTGGCCGTGCCTCCTGAGCTCCTCCACCAGCCGCCGCGCGCCGTAGCGCGTGTTGACGAAGATCATGGTCCGCGAGCTGCCTTCCCGTTCCAGGAGGCCGAGGAGCAGGGACAGCTTCTCCCGCGATGAGACGTGATAGAGCTCCTGCTGGATGGTCTCCGGGGTGAGCTGCTCGGGGTTGATGACGATCTCGGTGGGTTCGTTCATCTGCCGCCACCCGAGGGTCATCACCCTGTAGGAGAGGGTGGCGGTGAACATGAGGGATTGGCGTTGCCTCGGGTTGGGCAAGCGCCGCATCAGCCAGCGCAGATCGTCGGCGAAGCCCATGTCGAAGAGGCGGTCGCACTCGTCGATCACGACCAGCTCGGTCTTGCGTAGGGAGTAGACCTGCTGGCGGTGGTAGTCGATGAGCCGACCGGGCGTCCCGATCAGGAGGTCGGTGCCCGCGGCGAGCACGTTCCGCTGCTTGCGGTAGTCGATGCCGCCGAACACCGCATGTACGGAAAGGCCGGTGTGCCGACCGAGGTCGTGGGCGTCCTTGCCGATCTGGACCACCAGCTCGCGAGTGGGGGCGACGATCAGTGCTCGCGGGGTGTTCTCCGGGCTCGGCCGGGGCGTGCGCAGGCAGTGGGCGAAGATGGTGAGCAGATAGGCCGCGGTCTTGCCGGAACCGGTCTGCGCCTGCGCGACCACGTCTTTCCCCGTGAGCGTGAGCGGCATGACCTCCGCCTGGACCTGGGTGAGGTGCTCGAAGCCCAGGTCGGCGACCGCGCGCCGGAGCTCATCCGGGATGTCGATGTCGTTGAAGCTGAGGTCGGTGAACAGTCCGCTCTTGTGGTCGTGCGTCTCCATGCGCGCCGGATTGTAACACCCGGCACCGGGCGTGCGCGGCGCGAGGAGGTTGCGCCCCCGTGGATCGCGGTACACTCCTGGGGGCGGCGCCGCCGGAGCACCCGGGCCCCGGCGACGCGCCACGACGGAGGAGGACATGACATTTCGGCGTGCGGGGGTGTGGCTGGGATTGTGGGTACTGGCCGCGAGCGTGGTGACGGCTGCGGACCAGCCCGCGACGTCCGCGCCCGTCGAGCCAGGTCTGCAGGACTTCATCGCGGCCCGCCTCGCGGAGTCTCGGGACAACTATCGCGAGGCTCTCCGAGCGTACGATCGAGCCGTCGAGGAAGAGCCCGAGGTGCAGGAGATCCGCGTGCGGTACGCGGCGCTGCTGCTCGAGGTGGGCCTCGTCCAGAAGGCGGTGGACGTCCTGGACGAGAGCGGCGAGCTCGACGCGTACGGCCAACGGGTGAAGGCGTTGGCGTTGGCGCGTGCCTCGGCGTCGGACGAGACGCTTCTGCCCGCCGCCGAGAAGGCGCTCAGGTCGGCATTGGGCGAACGGCCCGACGACGCCAACGTCCAGCTGACGCTGGCTCAGATCCTGGAGCGAGAGGGCAAGGTGGCGGAGGCGGAGAAGCTCGTGGCGGAGCTGAGGCAAGCACGGGGAGGCAACCCCCAGCTCCTCGCCTACGAGGCCAGCCTGCTGCGCAAGCTCGGGCGCTCTGAGGAGGCGGCCGAGCTCTACGCGCAGTGCGCCGGGGCCGGCTCCGGTGACCACGGCAGTTGCCGCGAGAGCCTGATCCAGCTGCTCGTGGAGCAGGGGCGTTCCGGGGAGGCCGGCGAGGTGATGCTGCGCTGGCTGGACGACTCAGACCTCGACCAGCTCCTGCGAGCCGCTTCCCTGTTGTACGACGGCGGCCGTCCCGAGGACGCCCTGCGCGCCGTCAGGCGCGTCCTGACAGCGGCGCCGGACTCCAAGCCGGCGCGCACCCTGGAGGCCTACATCCTGTCCACCCTGGGGCGCTATCAGGAGGCCGTGGATCGGTACCAGGAGCTCTTGCGGTCGGACCGCGACAATCTGGATCTGCTCACCGCCATCGCCTGGGCGACCGTGCACACCGGCGACCTGGAGACGGCCCGGTCCTGGATCGGCAAGGCATGGGAGGTGGTGTCCTCCGATAGCGGATCGCCGCGGGCCGGCCGGGTGGCCGTGGCCGGGGCCAGGGTGGAGCTCTATGGCGGCTCGGTCTTGAGAGCGCGGGACTGGCTGGACCGGATCGTGCCGTCGCCTGAGGTCGGGGAACAGCTCGCCGTGCTCCAGGCCGAGACCTATCGACGGGAAGAGGCGTGGAGCCGGGGTGTGGCGGCCATGCTCAGGTTGCAGCCTCGGCTCGAAGGTCGAGCACGCCGCCTGGCCCGGGCCTTCGAGGCCGAGTTCAGGCTGCGGATGGGTGACGAGGCGGGAGGTTTCAAGCTCCTGGAACCCCTCCTGGACGCGAGCGACGCGGACGTTGTGCAGGTCGGGCTCGAGATCCTGCAGCGTCTCGAGAGATGGCAGGATGTGGAGCAGCGAGCGGCTGCGGCCCTGGAGCGGCTGCCGGAGGCCCGCGACCTTCTGTTTGCCCGCGCCGCGGCCCTGGAGCGGCTGGGTCGAAACGACGAGGCCGACCACATCTTTCGTCAGCTCGTGGCCCGGGATCCGAGCGATCCGGTGGCCGCCAACTACCTCGGGTACAGCCTGGCCGATCGTGGCGAAAGCCTCGAGGAGGCGCTTCGGCTCATCTCCACCGCGGTGGCGGCCGATCCCGAGAACTCCGCCTACCTGGACTCCCTGGGTTGGGTCCACTACCGGATGGGCGACCTGGACCAGGCCGAGTTCTGGTTGCGGCGGGCGGCGGACAGCGCGGGTGGCGAAGGCACGATTTTGGCCCACCTGGGCGAGGTGCTCCTGCGCCAGGGCAAACGCGACGAGGGGCTCCAGCTCTTGCGGAAGGCGCTGGACCGCGGTTGCGAGCATCCGGAGCACGTTCGGGATCTGCTCGGCGAGAGCGGCGATGCCAAGGAGTGAGCGAGCGGGCGCGCGGGGGACGCTGGCCGCGGTGACGCTGCTCGGCCTGGTGGTGGCTGCAGGCATCGGCGTCGGGTGCCGATCCGCCGCTTCCGGCACAGGCCTCGGTCCCGAGCAGCTCGACGTCGCCCGGGAGGAGCTCTCCGGGCCCCTGCCGGGGAGCATGGGGGCCCTGTACCGTCTCCGCGTCCCAGCCTCGGGGGGGCTCTCGTTCTCGGTGCTGGTCCTGGGCGAGCAGGGGAGGCTCACCATCAGCGAGCCGTTCGGCTCGGCCCTCTCCGTCACGGCGTGGTCGGGCGCGGCGCCACCGGAGGTGTTCGACCTGCGCGAGGGCTGTCGCTTCGCCGCCGACACGTTGTCAGGGGTGCTCGGCGTGTCCAGCCTGCCGCTGCCGGAGGCGGCGCGGCTCCTCGGCGGCCGGCTTCCGGCAGTGCCGTCGGATCGGATCGGTCTCACCTCCGACGGCAGGTTGCGTATCACGGGAGTGGGGTGGGTCGGCCTGGTGACCGTCGCCCCGGATCCGTGGCGGGTGACGGAGGTGGAGGACGGCAGCGCCGCGGACGGCTCCGGCTGGAGGATCGTGCTGCGCGATCATCGCCTGACCGTGCCGGGGTGGCTGAAGGCGTGGTCCGTGGACGGCCGCTGGGCGGAGCTCGAGCTGCTGCGGTTGCAGTGGAACCGGGTGCAGGCCCTGCCGGCCCTCCCTGAGCTGCCGATGTGCGCGGAGGCCGGAGAGGGTCGCGGTGCGATCTCGGCGCCCGGCGCCGGCGGCCCCTGAGCTCCCCCGCGCCGTCACAATCGACAGCGAACCGCTGTCGGCTGCCGTGGTCGGCTGATCGCAGCCGCCGTCCCGGCCCGGGGCGCGGACGCGGATGGGGAGCGGCCGGCGTCCGTCGCTGGAGTGACGGCGCGCAGGGGAGTCGTGTATCCTCTGGCGACGGTGGCGTGCGAGCAACCGTCGCGCCGAGGGGAATTGCGAGGAACGAGATGGAAGTAACCGAGGTTCGGATCACGCCTGCGAAGGGCGGCAAGATCCGCGCGTTCGCCAGCATCGTCATCGATGACTGTTTCATCGTCAACGACTTGCGCGTGATGGAGGGTCGCGAGGGCCAGCTGTTCGTGACCATGCCGGCGCGCAAGGCGCGCACCGGGCAGCTGCGGGACATCGCTCATCCCCTCAACAGCGAGACCCGCGAGGTCATCGAGAGCCGGGTCCTGGCCGAGTTCGAGGACGCGGTGGCGAGCCTGGCGGTCCCCGCGACCGGGTCCGGCAAGAAGCGTGGTCAGGAGGGGCGGCAGTCGGTGTTGGACCGGCTGGCCGTCAGGCTGTTCTCCGAGGAGTACTGGGTGGCCGACGCCCCGAGTCGGCAGGAGAAAGGCGAGAGCTGACGAAGGCGGCGGATCTGCGGGCCACTGACGGATCGCGGCGATCGGCTATACTGTCCGGCGCTGTGGGGCGTCGGCAAGCGGTAAGCCACCGGTCTTTGGAACCGGCATCCGCAGGTTCGAATCCTGCCGCCCCAGCCAGAATGCAATGCTGAAGGAGCAGCCCCTCTTCGTCTTCTCCGGACGGGCCAACCTCCCGCTCGCGGAGGCGATCTGCGGATACCTGCAGATCGAGAAGGGGCGGGTGCGCCTCGGCAACTTCTCGGACGGGGAGATCTACTGCCAGATCGAGGACAACGTTCGCGGTGCCGACGTGTTCATCGTGCAGCCCACCGGGCAGCCGCCGAATGAGTCCCTCATCGAGCTGCTCATCATGCTCGACGCCTTTCGACGGGCCTCGCCGAGCCGGATCTGCGTGGTCATGCCGTACATGGGATATGCACGCCAGGACCGCAAGGACGCGCCGCGGGTGCCCATCACCGCCAAGCTGATCGCCAACCTGATCACCTCCGCCGGCGCTACCCGCGTGCTGACCATCGATCTGCACGCCCCGCAGATCCAGGGGTTCTTCGACATCCCGGTGGATCACCTCTACGCCGCGCCGGTCCTGATCGACGCGATCCGGCGCAAGGGCCTGGAGCGTTTGATGCTCGTGTCGCCGGACGCCGGCGGTGTCGAGCGGGCGCGGGCCTTCGCCAAGAGGCTGAAGGTCGAGCTGGCGATCATGGACAAGCGGAGGCCGGAGGCCAACAAGGCGGAGATCATGCACGTCATCGGTGCCGTCGAGGGCTGCGACTGCGTGATCGTGGACGACATCATCGACACCGCCGGGACCCTGGTGAAGACCTCGGAGGCGCTGCTCGAGCGCGGCGCGAACTCGGTGTATGCGGCCGCCGTGCACCCGGTCTTTTCGGGGCCGGCCATCGAACGCATCAGCGGCAGCCCAATCGACAAGGTGATGGTGACGGACACCCTGACGCTCAGTGCCGACGCGGTGCGTTGCCCCAAGATCGAGCAGCTGTCCCTGGCGGTCCTGCTCGGCGAGGCGATCCGCCGCATCCACGAGGGTGCCTCGGTGTCGAGCCTGTTCGTGTGACGACAAGGAGACCCTGACAATGAGCGAACGTGGAAACCTGGTGATCACAGTGCAGACCCGTGACGACTTCGGGAAGTCGGCGTCCTCGAGGATCCGGCGCGAGGGTCACATCCCGGCGGTGGTGTACGGCGGCGATCGGCCCGCGGTCCCCATCGTCGTCGAAGAGACGGCCGTCAAGGAGGTTCTCAGCCAGGCTGCCGGCGAGAACACCATCTTCCTGCTGAAGCTCCCCAACTCCAAGGAGCAGCGGGAAACCATGATCAAGGAGATCCAGAAGGACCCCATCTCCGGGAAGTTCCTGCACATCGACTTCATCCGCATCACGCGCGGCCACAAGGTCCACGTGATGGTCCCGGTGGAGCTGACCGGTGACTGCCTGGGCATCCGTCAGGGCGGCAGGATGGACTTCGTGACCCGGGAGCTCGGGGTGGAGGTCCTCCCCCGCGAGATGCTCGACAAGATCACGGTCGACGTCAGCGATTTCGACATCGGTGACAACGTGGTTGTGGGTGACCTCCAGGATCGGCTCCCGCCGAGCGGTAAGTTCGCGGACGACCCACAGCGCGTCGTGGTCCTGGTGGAGGCGCCGCGTGGCCTCGGTCTCGAGGAGGAAGAGGCGGAAGGGGAGCTCGTCATCGAGGAGGCCGAGGAGCCGGAGCTCATCCGCCGCGGCCGTGGCGAGGAAGGCGAAGGGGAGGAGGGGGAGTAGGGCCGCGCCGGACCGCGCCTCAGCCTCCGGTCGCGCTCCCGTCACGTCGGTTGAACTCGCTCATGGCCCGGTCCAGGTCGTGGGCGACCGCCGTCTCGACGGCATCGGCCGCTCGCCCCACGACCTCTCCGAGCAGCTCCTCCTCGACGGTGCTGAACGGGCTGGTGACGTAGTCCGCCAGATCCTCCCACGGCGCATCGCCGCGCACTCCCACGCGCAGGCGGGGGAACTCCTCCCCCACCGTGGAGCAGATGTCGCGCAGGCCCTTGTGCGTGCCGGGTCCTCCGCTTCGCCGCAGCCGCAGCGCGCCGAGGGGCAGGTCCACGTCGTCCACCACCACCAGCATGTGGGGCGGCTCGATCTCCAGATGGCCCAGGAGGCGGGCGACCGCCTGCCCCGAGCGGTTCATGTACGTGAGCGGCTTCGCGAGCAGCACGGGAACCTCGAGCGTGGCCGGGGTCACCATGCTGAGGCACCGCGTCCGCCAGCCCCCTCCCTGGTGACGTCGGGCGAGCTCGTCCACGACCCTGAAGCCGACGTTGTGGCGGCTGGCGGCGTACTCGGCGCCCGGGTTGCCCAGGCCGACCACCAGGTGAATGCGCACTAGCCGCCGTCGTCCTCGAACTCGGTGTTCCCGTTCTCACCGCGCACGGCGAGCAGGGGGACGTGGGCGCGACGCAGCACACTCTCCGCCACGGAACCCAGGAGCAGGTGCTCGATGGCCGAGAGGCCGCGGGTGCCCATCACCACCATGTCGTAGTCTGAGGGTGCAGCTTCGCTGACGATAGCGTCCGAGGCTCGCCCCACGCGGACCACAGTCTTCGTCTGCAACCCGGGCAGGAGCTCGGCAACGGCCTCGCGCAACGCCTGGTCGGACCTCGTCTTGAGGCGGCCGAGCATCTCCTCCGGGAGCATGTCCACCGCGTAGAACTCGGGGTAGACCACGGGCTCCACGACGTGCATCACCGTGACCTCGGCCCCCAGCCTGCGAGCCCAGGCGGCGGCGGTGCGGAGGGCGTCGGCGCTGTAGGGGGAGAAGTCGTAGGGAGTCAGGATCCGGCGAATGCCATCGGCGTGCCCGCCGCCGTCGGGCCCCACGGTGAGGACGGGCACCGGGGAGGTCCTGAGCACCCGTTCGGCCACCGACCCGAGCAGGAGGTGGGTCAGCCCCCGGCGACCGTGGGTTCCCACGACCACCAGCTCGCAGCCGAGATCGCCGCAGGTCTCGACGATCGCTTCAGCCGCCGAGATGCCGCGCACGAGGTGCGTGTGGACCTCGACGTCCACTCCCGACAACGGGGCCTGCAACGCCGCGCGTCGGCGTTCGTCGGTCTCGCCGATGAAGGTCTCCAGGGCCGCGTGGTGCTCCCGGTCGAGGTGGGGGTCGTCCAGCAGCACCTGGACGTGCAGCAGGTGGAGCGCGGCCCCGAAGGTGCGCGCCAGATCCATGGCCAAGGCCTGGGCCCGCTCCCCGGCCGGGGAGAAGTCCGTGGCCAACAGGATGTGACCGGGGATGGCGTTCATGGCTGCCTGACTCCTTTCGCTGCCCCTAGGAGCCGGAGATGCGGGTCGCCGTCTCCCGCGCCTCGGCGAGCACCGTCTCCAGGTCGATAGTCTCCAGCGAGTGGTTGCGCACCACCACCTTGCCGCCGACGAGCACGTGGCGGACGTCGGCCGAGCGCGCGGCGAAGACGAGATGGGAGTAGGGGTCGTAGATGGGCACACTGTGGGGCTGGTCGACCGCGATGCACACCAGGTCGGCTTCCCGCCCCTCGGTCAAGGTGCCGATCCTGTCCTCCAGCCCGAGCACCCGAGCGCCCCCGGAGGTCACCATCTCGACCATGGTCCGTGCGGGAAGCACGGTCGGGATGCCCGTGACGCCCTTGTGCAGGAGCGCGCAGAGCTGCATGTCCCGGAGGAGATCGAGGGTGTTGTTGGAGGCCGGCCCGTCGGTGCCGAGCCCGACCTTGAGGCCGCGCTCCAGGATGGCGGGCAGGGGAGCCACGCCCGAGGAGAGCTTGAGGTTGCTGGCCGGGTTGTGGGAGACCCCGACCTCGAACTCGTCCAGCAGGTCCAAGTCCTCACCCGATAGGTGAACGCAGTGCACCGCGATGGTGCGCTCCGACAGGACTCCCAGGTCGGCGAGGTAGGCGACGGGCGAGACGCCCTTCTCCGCCAGCAGCTTCTCCACCTCCCAACGGGTCTCGGAGACGTGGATCTGGAGGGGGACCTCCAGCTCCTCCGCGAGCTCCGCTTCGCGCGCGAGGTTCGCCGCGCTCACCGTGTACGGGGTGTGCGCCGCCACCGAGGGTGTGATCAGGGGATGGTCCCGGAAGCTTTCGATCAGCTCGCGCTGCATGGCCAGCATCTCGTCGGGTGTGTCGCAGCTCGGAGTGGCGAAGTCCAACATGGACTCCGCCACCACGCCGCGCATCCCGGCCTCGGCCAGCACCGCGGCCACCTCTCCGGCGAAGAAGTACATGTCGGTGGTGGTGGTGACCCCGGCCAGGAGCTGCTCAGCGACCGCGAGCTGGGTGCCGAGGCGGACGGTTTCGCGGGTGATGTGGTGCTTCTCCGCCGGCCAGATGTGCTCCTCCAGCCACTCCTGGAGGGGCAGGTCGTCGGCGATGCCGCGGAGCAGGGTCATGGCCAGGTGGGCGTGCGTGTTCACCAGACCGGGCATCACGATGCAGTTCGAGGCGGTGATCACCTCACCAGTCGGGGCGAGCTCCAGCAGCTCCTCGGCCGGACCCACCGCGGCGATCTTGTCCTTGGCGATGGCCACGGCGCCGTTGGCGATGGGTTGGCTCCCGGGTTCCATGGTGAGCACGGTGCCACCGAGCACGATCTTGTCCCACGATGCCGCTACCGCCATGGCCTCACCCCCCTCCGCCGCGATCCTGTCATTCTACTCGTCCTCCCCTTCCTTGATCCGGCGGAGCTGGCGCCGCTCCTTCTTCTTGGGAGCGCCCGCGCCGCGGGGGCGGCGGGGAGGAGTGGCCAGGCGCTGCATCCGCCGCAGCTCCAGCTCCTGGGCCGACGGCGGTGGGGTGTGATCGACGTAGAGCTCCCGTGCAGCGGCCCGGGGCAGGTTGTGCTCGGCCACCGCCTTTACCTCGATCACGCGCCGGGATCCGCCGGGCATGGAGATCCGGAGCCGGTCCCCGGGGCGCACCAGGCGATGGGCCTTCCCGCGGTCGCCGTTCACCTCGACCCGGCCGAGCTTGCAGGCCCGCTGCGCCTGGGACCGGGTCTTGAAGAGGCAGGCGACGTCCAGCCACACGTCCAGGCGGACCGGGTCATCCCCGCCCACGGTCGCTTCCCCCGGAGCGGGTCCTCCCGGGAACGGTCGCGCGCGCCCTGCCGATGGCCATGTCTACACCGACGGCAGGTCGGCGGCGGCGCGCCCGATACCCTCGTAGGCGAAACCTGCGGAGCGCATACGGTCGGGTTGGTAGACGTTGCGCAGATCCACCACCATGGGCTTGGCCAGGCACTCCTTGATGCGCGCCAGGTCCAGTGACCGGAACTGGTTCCACTCGGTGACGATGACCAGCACGTCGGCGCCGGTGGCGGCGTCGTAGGCGTCGGAGCAGTACTCCACCTCGGAGGGCAGGATGGTGCGCGCGTTGTCCATGGCGGCAGGGTCGAAGGCCCTGATCCGGGCGCCCTCCGCCAGGAGCCGCTCGACGAGGGGGATGGCGGCCGACTCCCGCATGTCGTCGGTCTCCGGTTTGAAGGAGAGCCCGAGGAGCGTCACGGTCTTGCCGGCGGGCTCGTCGCCGAGGGTGGCCAGGACCTTGTCCACGGCGCGCTCCTTCATGCGCTGGTTCACCTCGATCACCTTCTCGACCACCTCGAAGGGACGTTCGGCCAGGCGTGCGATCTCCGCCAGAGCCTGGGTGTCCTTGGGGAAGCACGAGCCCCCGTACCCGGGGCCGGGGTGCAGGAACTTGGGGCCGATGCGGCTGTCCAGACCCATGCCCTTGGCGACGTGGTGGACGTCCGCACCGATGCGCTCGCACAGCTCCGCCACCTCGTTGATGAACGTGATCTTGGTGGCCAGGAAGGCGTTGGATGCGTACTTGATCAGCTCCGATGACTCGACGTTCGTGATCACGAAGGGGGTCTCGATGAGGTAGAGGGGGGAGTAGATGTCCTTCATGATGGCGATGGCATGGGGGTCGCGGGCGCCGATGACGACGCGCTCGGGGCGCATGAAGTCGCCGATGGCCGAGCCCTCGCGCAGGAACTCGGGGTTGGAGACCACCGAGAACGGGTGGGTGGAACCGGTGCGGTCCCTGATGATCTTCTCGATGAGCTGGCCCGTCCCGATGGGGACCGTCGACTTGGTGACCACCACCTTGTACCCGTTCAGGTTGTCGGCGATGGCCTCGGCCACCTGGATCACTAGCTGAGATCGGCGGAGCCGTCGGCCCGAGGAGGCGTTCCAACCGCGATGAACACGGCCAGCGCCCGCTGCAGGGCGGTGGCCAGATCCAGTGAGAAGTGCAGCCGCTCGGCCTTGGTGTTCTTGGCGACCAGAGCCTCCAGACCGGGCTCGTAGATCGGGATCTCTCCCCGCCGCAGCCGCTCGATCTTGCTGGTGTCGTTGTCGACGCAGGTGACGTCCATGCCGAAGTCGGCCAAACAGGCCCCGGTCACGAGTCCGACGTACCCGGTGCCCACCACGCAGATGTGCATGCAACCCTCCAATGTCACCGCGCCCGGAGGGATGGTAGCAAAACGGCGCGCCGATGCTCAGTCCGGCGCCGGTGTCACAGATCACCGTCCCTTCGGGTCCGTTCGACGGTCCTTCTCGGGAGGAGACGGCTCCCGGGCCGTCCCCGGCGGCTTGATCTTCACCGGGATCCAGGTACTCTCTCCTGCACCGCCGCGCCGCCGGTGGTCCGCCGGCCCCGAGGTGGGCCGGTCGCCCATTCTGCAGGAGGTCCCATGTCCGTGCCGCTGCTTGATCTGACCCGCCAGTACCGTGGTCTGCGCTCGGAGATCCGCGCCGCCGTCGATCGTGTCTGCGACAGCCAGATGTTCATCCTCGGTCCGGAGGTGGCGGCCTTCGAGCGCGAAGCCGCCGCGGTGGTGGGCACCGCCCACGGCATCGGCGTCAGCTCGGGCACCGATGCGCTGCTGGTCGCCCTCATGGCGGTGGGAGTCGGCCCCGGCGACGAGGTGGTGATCCCCACCTTCACCTTCTTCGCCACCGGCGGCGTCGTGACGCGGCTCGGCGCGCGGCCGGTGATGGTGGACATCGATCCGGTGGACTACTGCATGGACGCCGAGCTGGTCCGAGAGAACGTGAGCGAGCGCACCAAGGCGATCATGCCGGTACATCTGTTCGGCCAGGCCGCGGACCTCACGGCCGTCGGCCGGGCGGCCAATGGGGTCGCCGTCATCGAGGACTGTGCCCAGTCCTGGGGCGCCACCTTCGATGGGCATCAGGTGGGGTCTCTGGGCACGATGGGCGCCTTCTCCTTCTTCCCGTCCAAGAACCTGGGCGGCTTCGGGGACGGCGGGCTCGTCACCACCGATGACGAAAAGCTCGCCGTTGCCCTGCGCGAGCTCCGCATGCACGGCCAGTCGGGGCCCTACCTGCACCCACAGGTGGGGGGGAACTTCCGGCTCGATGCCCTGCAGGCAGCGGTGTTGAGGGTGAAGCTGCCCCACGTGGAGTCCTGGATCGAGGGCCGGCGAGCCAACGCCGAGCGCTACCGGCACCTCTTCGGGGAGGCCGATCTGGAGGACGTGATCCGGTTGCCGGAGGCGCGGGAGGGCCGAGGCCACACCTACAACCAGTTCGTGGTTCGAGCCGCTCGCCGCGACGAGCTCCGCGCGTACCTCGGCGAGCGCGGCATCGGCTGCGCGGTGTACTACCCGTTGCCGCTGCACCTGCAGCCCTGCTTCGCCGACCTGGGCTACCGCGAAGGGCAGTTCCCCGTGGCCGAGCAGGCCAGCCGCGAGGTGTTGGCGCTGCCGGTCTTTCCAGAGCTCGACGAGGGCGAGCAGGCGCAGGTGGTGGAGGCTGTCGCGACCTTCTACGGCAGGACGTAGGTGCCGCCGCCAATCCCTGCGTCCCGGGCCTCGGCAGGCGCGCCGGTGGGGCGCGAAGGGACGGCGGCGTCGGGTCTTCCATCCGGCCCCTTGTCTGACCGGGGGGATGGGCCGTGCGGGTCCTGATCGTCAGCAGCCGTTTCCCGCTTCCCCACTGGCGCGGCAACCAGGTCCGGACGGTGCAGTGGCTGCGCGCGCTGGACGGCGCCACCCGCGGGCTGGTGTGCCCGGCCCCGGAAGCGCGACAGCAGGTGGAGGGCCTGACCCCCCTGGTGGAGGCCGCCCATCTCACCTCGGTCTCCACGGTGGCGCGAGGCTGGGGAGGGGCGGCGGGCCTGGTGGCGGGCCTCCCCCTCCAGGAGGGAATCTACCGCAGTGCAGCCTCCCGCCGTGTGCTCGGCGAGGCCCTGCGCCATCTCGAGCCGGAGGTGGTGGTGGTGCAGATGGTCCGCTGCGCCTGGGCCCTGGCCGAGGTGCGGGCGACGACGCCCGGAGCGGGAGTGGTGTTCGACGCCATCGACGCCATGGGAGCCCACTTCACGCGCGCGGCCGCCGCCGCCCGTCCCGGGATGAGCCGGCTCCTGCTCCTGGAGGCTCGGTTGTGCCGCCGCCGGGAGGCCCGCCTGGTTGCCGAGGCCGAGGTGAGCACTGCGGTGTGCAGTCGGGATCTGAACGCGCTGGCGCCCCCGTCCGGGCGGGGACGCGTCGTTCCGGTGGCGGCCGGCGAGCGGCGAGCGGCGTGTCCCTCGGACGGGCCTCCGACCATCCTCCTGTCGGGCAACCTGGGCTATCGGCCCACGGTGGAGGGGGCGGAGCGGTTCGCGCGCCAGGTGTGGCCGCGGCTGAGGGCACGGTTGCCCGGCGTGCGTTGGATCCTCGCCGGGGCGCGCCCCGGGGTCGCCGTCCGCCGACTGGCGGACCTGGAGGGGGTCGAGGTGCACGGCGACGTGCCCGATCTCGAGCCCTTCTTCGCCCGGGCGACGGTGGCCGTCGCCCCCATGGGCGCGGGCTCGGGGATGCCCATGAAGGTCGTGGAGGCCTGGTCCGCCGGCCTGCCGGTGGTGGCCGACCCGTGGGCGGCCGGCGGCCTGGAGGAGGACGGCCGGGAGGCCGTGGTGGAGGCCGCCCATCCCGAGGAGTGGGAGCGCCGGCTCCTGGAGCTGCTCACGGACCGCGACTTGGCGACGCGAATCGGGCAGCAGGGCCGGGAGGTGTGGCGCCGCCGGTACCGCTTCGAGCGCGTTGCCGACGACATCCGGGCCGCCGTCGCAGCGGCACGGCGCACCGGTCGCTTGTGATCCTGCGGGAGAGCGGGCGCCACGCACCGTTTGACTTCGGGTAGGTCAGAGACGGTGCCAGGCACCGACTTGGGCGTCGCGGCGTACGTCGACGGGGTGCCGGGCAGTGCCGTTGAGCTCGCCCGGTGCGTCGAAGCGGGGACGGGCCCCCGGTCTGCTGCTGCTCCCGGAGCTCCTCGCCGGGGTCAGCCGGCGGACTGGGCGGGCTGCGAGGCCGCCGGGGGGGCCGGCGTCTCACCGGCGGCCTCCACGGCCTTTGCGATGACCCCGATCATGCGCTGGAACTCGGAGGGCTCGTACCCGGTGGACTGGAACAGGATGGTGCCCTCTGGTCCCACCACGACGGTGCGGGGGATGTACTCCTCGGCGTAGAGGCCGAAGGCGTTCCGTTTGGTGTCGGCTGCGACGGGGAAGGTGATCCCGAACTCGTCCACGAAGGGCAGCAGCTCTGCGTCCACGTGCTCGCGGCCGAGGGCCAGCATGGCGAAGTGATCGCCCTTGAAACGCTGCCACACCTGCTGCTCCAGGTGCGGCATCTCCTCTCGGCACGGTGGGCACCAGGTGGCGAAGAAGTCGAGCACGACCACGTTGCCCCGTTCGCCGGCGAGGTGGAAGGAGGTGCCGTCCAGCGTGGTGGCCGTGAAGTCGGGGGCCGCCTGCCCGACCTTGGTGAGCGTCGTCTCCTCGGGGCTGCGCGCGGACTCGCCGCACGCTCCCAGCAGCAGCACCGTTCCGAGAATGCCAACAAGCGCCAGTCGTCGATTCACTGCTCCTCCTCCTAGGCGAACAGCTGCAAGCTGTCCACGTCGCCCTTGCCAGAGCGTACCAGGACCGGCTCGTCGCCGCTCAGGTCCACCACCGTGGACGGCGTGGGCAGCAGGATTCCACCGTCGAGCACCATGTCGATCCGCGCGCCGAAGAGCTCCTCGATCTCGCCAGGGTCGTTGACGAAGTCGTCGTGCGGGTGGCGGATGGATGTGCTCAGCAGTGGCTCCTCCAGCTCGGACAGAATAGCGCGGCTGACCTCGTGGTCGGGCATGCGGATGCCGATCGTGCGCCGTTTGCGCAGCATGATCTTGGGGACCTCGCCGGACGCGGAGAAGATGAACGTGTACGGTCCCGGCAACACCCGCTTCATGAGCCGGTAGGCGGGCGTGGAGACGCCGCGAGCGTAGCGGCCGATGGTCTCCATGTCCTTGACGAGAATGGAGAGGGGTTTCTTGGCGTCCATCTTCTTGATGTCGTAGATGCGATGGATGGCGTCCTGTTGGGAGACGAGACAGGTGAGGCCGTACACGGTGTCCGTTGGGAGGACCACGAGCCCGCCCTTGCGCAGCGTGTCGACCGCGCGGCCGATCAACCACGACTGAGGTTCCGACGGATCGATCTCGATGAGCATGGCGGCTCCTCCCGGGCGGGCACTGCCCGTCGCCCTCCTGCAACTCGGCTGAGAGCGGATTCATTCGCGATTTCGCGACTCGGACCCGGAGACGGCCCTGTTAAGATCGACAGGCATCCACTCGGGAGGTCCGTGATGCCACGTGGTCCGGTGTCCCGTTTCATCGAGCACAACTTCCGCCACTTCAATGCCGCTGCGCTCGTCGACGCCGCCCGGGCGTATGAGGCCCTGCTCGACGACGGCGGCGCCATGATGCTGACCCTGGCGGGCGCCATGAGCACCGCCGAGCTCGGCCTGTCGTTGGCCGAGATGATCCGTCGCGGCAAGGTCCAGGCGATCACCTGCACCGGCGCCAACCTCGAGGAGGACCTCTTCAACCTGGTCGCCCACGACCATTACGTGCGGGTCCCTCACTACCGGGACCTGACCCCCGCCGACGAGACCGCCCTGCTCGGGCGCCAGCTCAACCGGGTCACCGACACCTGCATCCCGGAGGAGGAGGCGATGCGGCGTCTGGAGAAGGCGGTGATCCAGGAGTGGAAGCGCGCGGACGTCGCCGGCGAGGCCATGTTCCCGCACCAGTTCCTGTACCGGATCGTCCGCGCCGGCTCCCTCGAGGAGCACTACCAGATCGATCCCGCAGACAGCTGGGTGGTGGCGGCTGCTCAGAAGGACCTGCCCCTGTTCGTGCCCGGTTGGGAGGACTCCACCCTGGGCAACATGTGTGCGGCGGCGTGCATCAGCGGCTCGCTGCATCCGCGAGTCGTGCGCGGCGGCATCGAGACCATGATGGAGCTGGCCGCCTGGTACCGGACCGCGTCGGCGCGGCAGCCCATCGGCTTCTTCCAGATCGGCGGCGGCATCGCCGGCGACTTCCCCATCTGCGTGGTGCCCATGCTCCACCAGGACCTGCGGATGGCCGACATCCCGGTGTGGGCCTACTTCTGCCAGATCTCTGACTCTACCACCAGCTACGGCTCCTACTCGGGTGCCGTGCCCAACGAGAAGATCACCTGGGGCAAGCTGGCCGAGGACACGCCCAAGTTCATCATCGAGTCCGACGCGACGATCGTCGCGCCGCTCCTCTTCGCCTGGCTCCTCGGGTGGTGAGCTGCGGCCCCGTCCGGCGTTCCCCGCCGGGGCCGGATGGTCCGAGCCGAGCCGTCCTTCAGAGACCGTAAAGAACGGTAAACAAAGGCACACCATGGCCCGCGGCCGCCTCGCTCTGGGGTACGATCGCCACGTGGCACGAGTCCTCATCGTCGATGACGACGTCGAGCTCTGTGAGCTGCTCGAGGAGTTCCTCGGGCAGGAGGGCTACGCGGTCGAGTCCTATCACCGGGGCTCCGGCGCCGCCGAACGGGCCCTGACCGGCGCCTTCGATCTCGTGGTCTTGGACGTGATGCTGCCGGGATGCAGCGGCTTCGAGGTCCTGCGCCGGATCCGTACGTCGTCCATGGTGCCGGTGGTGATGCTGACCGCGCGTGGCGAGGAGGTGGATCGCATCGTGGGCCTGGAGATGGGCGCCGACGACTATCTCCCGAAGCCCTTCAGCCCGCGGGAGCTGGCGGCGCGCATGCGGGCGGTGCTGCGCCGGGTTGAGCCGCGGGGCGCCGTGAGCGGGCCGCGTTCGGAGGCGTTGGAGGTCGGCGATCTGGCCCTCGACCTCGGCGCCAGGACGGCGACCCTGGAGGGGCGAGAGGTCCGCCTGACGGGCATCGAGTTCTCGCTGCTCGAGCTCATGGTCCGGCACGCGGGCACCGTGGTCAGCCGCGACGAGCTCTCCCAGGAGGTGCTGGGCCGTCGGGCCAACAGCTTCGACCGCAGCCTCGACGTCCACGTGTCCAACCTGCGCCGCAAGCTGGGCCCCCTCGCCGACGGCGGGGAGAGGATCAAGACCGTACGCGGGGTGGGCTACCTGTACGTCCATCCCGCGTTGGAAGGCTGACCCGCCTTGAAGTCCCTCTTTTTGCGCATCTTCGTGTGGTTCTGGGTGGTCATGGCCGTGCTGGTGGGCCTGCTGGTGGTGCTGTCTCCCATGTGGACCCGGGTGCGGCCGTCCTACTCGCGGTGGGAGCAGCACATCTACGCCCGGCTGGCGCACGAGTCGGAGGAGGCGAGCAACCTGCTGCAGTCGGAGGGCCCACAGCGTCTCCGGGAGACCCTGAGTCACTTCGCGCCGCTGCCCAATCCGTCCCTGTACCTCCTCCACGGCTCCGGTCGCGACCTGTGGCAGCAACGGGTGCCCCGCGCCGCGGCGGAGCTGGCCCAGAGGGCCCGCAGCGCCGGCCAGCCGGAGCTGGCGCGGGAGGCCGCCGTCTTCATGGTCGCTCGGTCGGTGACGGGCCCCGACGGGACCGGGTACATGATGGTGATCAGCCACGAGTTCTCCCCCCACGGCGAGAAGCATGGGCTGCCCCGCGCCATCGAGATCCTCGATCCCGGCGCGCTGGCGCCTCTGCTGGGCCTGATCGCGCTCGTGGTCGGCGGGCTCAGCTACTGGTTGGCGCGCTACCTGACCTCGCCGGTGGCGGTGCTGCGGGCCGCCGCCCGGCGCCTGACCGGCGGCGACCTGACGGCGCGGGTCGGCCCGGAGGTGGGATCTCGGCGCGACGAGCTCGGGGAGCTCGCGCGGGACTTCGACCACATGGCCGAGCGCCTGGAGGTCCTCATCGGCTCCCAGCGGCGACTCCTCCGCGACGTCTCCCACGAGCTCCGGTCGCCCCTGTCGCGCCTGGAGGTGGCCCTGGAGCTGGCCCGCCAGCGGGCCGGGGATCGGGCCCAGGGGCCCCTGGACCGCATCGCCAGGGAGTCGAGCCGGATCAACGAGATGATCGGTCAGCTCCTGACGCTGCAGCGGCTCGAGGGAACGCCGCCCGGCCAGGAGCTGGAGACGGTGGACCTCGGTGGAATGCTGCAGGAGGTGGTGGCGGACGCCCGCTTCGAGGCTCACACCCGGGACCGCGACGTGCACCTGCTCGCCGGGCCGCCGTGCATGGTCAGGGGATCGGTGGATCCGCTCCGCAGCGCCGTCGAGAACGTGGTCCGCAACGGTCTCTCGTACACCGATCCTGGGACCGACGTCGAGGTGTCCTGGACCGTGGAGGAGGGAGACGGCGAGCCGGCGCGCGCTCTCATCGTGGTGCGAGATCACGGTCCGGGCGTGCCGGACGAGCACCTCGAGCACCTCTTCGAACCGTTCTATCGGGTGGCTGAGGCCCGGGACCGGGCGTCCGGCGGGACGGGGCTCGGCCTGGCCATCACCGAGCGCGCCGTGGGGCTGCACGGAGGTTCGGTCGCGGCCAGCAATCATCCTGACGGCGGGCTCGTGGTCACGCTCATCCTCCTCGTCGCTTCGGAGGCGTCGGCTTCCTAGAGGACCAGGGCCAGCTGCGGCGATCAGCGACAGCGACCGCGCATTCGGATGGGGGCGAGGGCGCGGGATCAGACGACGATGTTCACGAGGCGTCCGGGGACGACGATCACCCGCTTCGGCTCCCGGCCCTCCATGAAGCGGCGGGCGTTCTCCGACTCCAGGGCCGACTGCTCCAGGGTGGCGCGGTCGGCGTCCGCGGGCAGCATCAGCTCGTCCCGCTTCTTGCCGTTGACCTGGACCACGATGGGGATCAGCTCGTCCACCGTCAGCTCCTCGCGGTGGACCGGCCAGGAGGCGTGGGCGATCAGCCCGTCCTCGCCGAGGCGCTGCCACAGCTCCTCCGAGATGTGGGGGGCGTAGGGGGCGAGCAGGCGCAGGAAGGTGGCCACGATCTCCCGGGGCAGAGTGTCGCTGGCGGTGGCGTCGTTGACGAAGATCATCATCTGGGCGATGGCGGTGTTCATCTGCAGGCGCTCGGTGTCCGCGGTGACTTTCTTGATGGTCTTGTGCAGTGAGCGCTCCAGCGCGGGGGCGCGGTCCGCGGGGTCCCCGGTCAGGCATGGGTTGAGGCCGCCGTCGCGCTCGTCCACCACCAGCCGCCAGACCCGCTGCAGGAACCTGCTGACCCCTTCCACGCCCTTCATCTGCCAGGGTTTCTGGACCTCCAGCGGCCCCATGAACATCTCGTACAGGCGCATGGCGTCGGCGCCGTAGCGGTCCACCACCTCGTCCGGGTTGACCACGTTGAGCTTGGACTTGGACATCTTCTCGACCTGGGCCAGGAGCTCCTCGCCGGTGGCGGCGGCGACGGCGCTGCCGTCCTCCCGCTCCTCGACCTCGTCGGGGTGGTAGTACTTGCCCCTGGCATCGCGGTAGGAGTAGGCGAGGACCATGCCCTGGTTGAAGAGCTTCTGGAAGGGCTCCGGGGTGTGCACGAGGCCGCAGTCGTAGAGCACCTTGTGCCAGAAGCGGGCGTACAGCAGGTGCAGCACGGCGTGCTCCACCCCGCCCACGTACAGGTCCACCGGCATCCAGTAGGCCTCGGCCGCGCTCGAGAACGGCTCGCGCCCGTTCCCCGGGTCGAGGTAGCGCAGGTAGTACCAGCACGAGCCCGCCCACTGGGGCATGGTGTTGGTCTCGCGCTGGTCGCGCCCCGCCCATCGGGGAGCAGCACCCGCAGCCAGTCCGAGCCGGCACGGGCCAGGGGAGGGCGGCCGTCCGCGGTGGGCCGGTACTCGTCGATGGTCGGGCAGCTCCACCGGCAGCCAGTCCTCGGGCACCGGCTCCACCTCGCCGTCATCGGTGTGGACGATGGGGAACGGCTCGCCCCAGTAGCGCTGGCGCGAGAACAGCCAGTCGCGCAGGCGGTACTCCACGCGGCGCCGGCCGTGACCCTGCTCGGCCAGCCACTCGATCATCTTCCGCTTGGCGTCCGCGATGGCCAGACCGTCCAGGAAGCCGCTGTTGACGGCCGGGCCGTCGCCCACGTAGGCCATGCCGTCGAAGTCCGGCGGCGGCTGCACGGTGCGGATGATGGGCAGGTCGTACACCTCGGCGAAGTCCCAGTCCCGCTGGTCCTGCCCCGGTACCGCCATGATGGCGCCGGTGCCGTAGGCCATGAGCACGTAGTCCGCGATCCAGATGGGGATGCGCGCGTCGTTGACCGGGTTGACGGCGTAGGCGCCCGTGAAGACGCCGGTCTTCTCCTTGGCGAGGTCGGTGCGGGCCAGGTCGGACTTCTGGGCCGCCTCCTGGACGTAGGCCCGCACCGCCGCGCGGTGCTCCGGGGTGGTGATCCGCTCCACGAGGGGGTGCTCCGGAGCCAGCACGCAGTAGGTGGCGCCGAACAGCGTGTCGGGGCGGGTGGTGAAGACGGTGAAGCTCTCCTCGGTGTCGTCGATGACGAAGCGGACGTCGGCGCCTTCGGAGCGGCCGATCCAGTTGCGCTGCATCTCCTTGACGCTCTCCGGCCAGTCCAGAGCGTCGAGGTCGGCCAGCAGGCGCTCGGCGTAGGCGGTGATCTTGAGCATCCACTGGCGCATCAGGCGCCGCTCCACCGGGTCGCCCGTCTCCACGTAGTGGCCGTCCTTCACCTCTTCGTTCGCCAGCACGGTGCCCAGGGCGGGGCACCAGTTCACCGGGACCTCGGCCTGATAGGCGAGACCGCGCTCGTACAGCTTGAGGAATATCCACTGCGTCCAGCGGTAGTAGTCGGGGCTCGGTGGTGCTGACCTCGCGGTCCCAGTCGTAGCTGAAGCCGAGGCGCTGGATCTGGCGGCGGAAGGTGGCGATGTTGCGGCGGGTGATCTCGGCGGGGTGCAGGTTCTCCCGCACGGCGGCCCGCTCCGCGGGCAGGCCGAAGGCGTCCCAGCCCATGGGATGCAGCACGTTGTAGCCCTGCATGCGCTTCATGCGCGCGATGATGTCGGTGGCGGTGTAGCCCTCGGGGTGGCCGACGTGGAGGCCGGCGCCGGAGGGGTAGGGGAACATGTCGAGGACGTAGAACTTGGGCTTGGTCCCGAGCTCGGCGGGGTCGTCGGGGGTGCGGAAGGCCTCCCGCTCCCGCCATACCCGCTGCCACGCGGGCTCGATCACGGACGGGTCGTAGGTGTGCTCTGGCATGCAGCGTCTCCGGCGCGCTCGTTGGTCCGGTCTCCCGGGGGAGGCGGCTTGACCCGATCACGCGATGCCGCCCACGCCCTCCGGCCGGGTCGCGCCATTCTACGCACGCCCCTGCGACGAGGCCAGCGGCCGTCGTCGTTGTGGCATAATCTAGCCCTCGGCAGAGATGGACTTTCGAGACCACGGCGCCCGCCGTGGTTGCGACAAGGAGACGAGGAGGCGCCATGGGGGACGTGATCGGACTGGCGAAGTCGGCAAAGGCCCTGGAGGAGTCGTTCTTCGCCCGGGAAAACGAGAAGCTGTTGGCCAAGCTCCGCCGGCAGGCGCAGCTCCAGGAGAGGCGGGAAACGCTGCGGACCGCTCTCAACATCGACGACGACACGGTCCTCGCCCACCTGGTGGACCTCGACGTCTCCCCGGAGGCCGTGGTCGCGTTCAGTCTCGTGCCCCTGGTCTGGGTGGCCTGGGCCGACGGCGAGATCCAGGACGCCGAGCGCGCGGCGGTCCTCAAGGCCGCCGACGAGCGGGGGGTGAAGGCCGGCAGCGTCAACCACGACCTGCTCCAGAGCTGGCTCCTGCGCAAGCCCGAGCCGGTGCTGGTGGAGGCGTGGCGGCACCACGCGAAGGCCCTCCACGGCTCGCTGACCCCCGAGGAGAGCGCCGCCCTGCGTGCCCAGGTCATGGGCACCGCCCGCCGGGTGGCCGAGGCTGCCGGCGGCATCCTGGGCCTGGGCTCCATCTCGGCAGCCGAGCGGAAGACCCTCGAGGACCTGGAATCGGCCTTCGCCTAAGGGCACCGCTCCCGCCGGGCGCGTGGTTCTCGGCCGGGGGTTGTCGAAGTCGGTGCGAGGCACCCTCTGACATTGGGTAGGCCAGAGACGGTGCCAGGCACCCTTTCGAATGAGGCGATCTGCGTACTATCGAATCAAGACGGGGTGCCTGGCACCGGCATTGAGGTGGCGATGTGCATCGACGGGGTGCCTGGCACCGGCTTTGGCGTCGCAGCGCGCATCGACGGGGTGGCTGGGGCCGGCTTTGAGGCCGCCGCGTGCGTCGGCGGGAACCGATATGGCCGCCCGGAGTGTGCGACCGCCAATGGGCCGGTGGGGCGTTGCGGAGCGTGTAGAGTAGTGGCGGAGGTAGGTCATGTCGAACACGACCAAGGTCGCCGCCGCCATCTTCGCGGGCCTCGTGCTGGTGGGCGCGGCGGTGTACTTCATCTGGCTCCGACCGGAGCGCGCGGCCGAGGTGATGGAGCCGCCCATGCTGGGCACGCCGGCCCCGGCGCCGACCCCGACGCCGTCCCTGTCCGAACGCCTGTCGCTGCGCCTCCAGGGCGTGACCCTGCGCACCAGCGACGCCGCGGTGCGCGAGCTGGCCTCCCACCTCTCCGCCAACCCCAAGCTGGCGGCATGGCTGGCCAACGACGACCTCATCCGCCGCTTCGTGGCGGCGGTGAACAACGTGGCCGCCGGGGACAGCCCCAGCAAGCAGGTGGAGTTCCTGCGCCCCGACAGACCACTCGACGTGGTCAACGAGGGCGGCAAGCTGTACATCGATCCCGCGAGCTACCACCGCTACGATCGGGTGGCCGATGTGATCGCGTCCCTCAACACGCAGGGGACGGTGGCGCTCTATCACGAGCTCCAACCCCTGATGGACGAGGCCTACCGGGAGATCGCTCCGCCTGGCCGCGAGTTCTCGGATCGCCTGCGAAGCGCCATGGACGAGCTGCTGGCGGTGCCGGTGCCGCCGGCGCGCATCCAGGTGAAAGAGCGCACCGTGAGCACCTACGCCTACGCCGATGAGCGCTTTGAGTCCATGAATGCCGCGCAGCGCCACTTCCTGCGCATGGGTCCGGACAACGTCCGCAAGGTCCAGGCCAAGCTGCGTGAGCTGCGCGATGCCCTGAGCACCCCTCCCACGCCCACCGGGGCCTGATCGGAACCTCCTGAGGCGGCCATGGGCGACCGGCTGGCCGAGGGCAAGGTGCCGTGGGACCTCATCGCCGACAGGCTGGCGGCCGCCCTCCCCCCGGAGGTCGTGCTCGGCCCGGCGGTGGGAGAGGATGCCGCCCTGGTGAGGATGGGAGGGGAGCTGTGGGCGGTCGCCTCCGACCCCGTCACCTTCAGCGCCGCGGATGTCGGCCGACTGGCCGTGGTCGTCAACGCCAACGACGTGGCGGCCCGTGGCGCCCGGCCGCTCCTCTTCCTGGCGGTCCTGCTGCTGGCGCCCGAGGATGCGGCGGGGGATCGGGTCCGCGCCATCCTCGACGACATTCTGACGAGCTGCCGCAGGCTCGGGGTGGCGCTGATCGGCGGCCACACCGAGGTCACTCCCGGGCTGCCCCACAGCATGGTGGTGGGGACCATGCTGGGCCGCGTGGAGGGCCGCCCCCTCACCACCGGCGGTTTGAGGGAAGGCGATCGGGTGGGGATGACCAAGTGGGCCGGCCTGGAGGGCACGGCGATCCTGCTGTCGGAGATGGGCGAGCGGCTGCGGGAGCGGCACGGTCCGGAGGCCTTCCGAGCGGCTGAGGAGGTCTTGGCCGGCGACTGGTTGTCGGTGGTGGAGGAGGCACGCGTCGCGGCCAGACATGGGGAGGTCACGGCCCTCCACGACGTCACCGAAGGCGGAGTGGGGGAGGCTGTGTACGAGATGGGGCGCGCATCGGGCCTGGCGATCGAGGTGCGGTGCGAAGACGTGCCCATGCTCGAGGCGACCCGCTGCATCGCCTCCGACCTGGGCCTCGACCCCCTGGGGCTCATCGGCTCCGGCTCCCTCCTCATCGGCTGCTCGGATGCGGGCCGCACGGCGCTGGCCGAGGAGCTCGCCGCCCACGGCATCCAGCTCACCTGGATCGGACGGGCGCGGGCGGAGGGAGCCGGCCGCGGTGCTCTTCCCCGCTTCGAACGGGACGAGATCCTGAAGGCCTTTCGCGTGCGCGGCATCCGCGGCATGGTGTTCGACATGGACGGCACGCTGATCGACTCCCGCTACGACTGGCCGGAGATCCGGCGCCGTCTGGGCGTCACCGGCGCGTCGATCATCGACGAGCTCAACGGCCTGCCGCCCGACCAGCGCCGCGCGGGTTGGGAGGAGATGGAGCGGATCGAGGCCGAGGCTACGCGGAGTGCCCGCCTCCACGAAGGCGTCCCCGAGCTCCTGTCACTGCTGCGCGCCCGCGGTCTGGCCACGGCCCTGGTCACCAACAACACGGACGACAATGCCCGCACGTTGCTGGAGCGGTACGAGCTCGTCTTCGACGTCGTCCTGACCCGGGACAGCGGCCTGTGGAAGCCATCCGGGGCGCCATTCCGGGCGGCCATGGAGCGCCTCGGGTTGACCCCGGGGGAGTGCCTGGCGGTGGGCGACTCCCGCCATGACCTGGACGCGGCCCGCGCCGCCGGCTGCGCCCGGGTCTGTCTGCTCTACGGAGGCGCCGCCCGCCACGCCGACGAGGCGGACCTCGCCTTCCCGGACGTGCCAGCGCTCACCCGCTACCTGGACCTGGTGCTCTGACTGCGGAGCTGTGTCTTCAGCGGAGGGAGCGCTCGAGGGCGCGGAGGCGCTTCTTGAACACCTTGGCATCCCGCTTCCGGCCCGTCGCCCGCAGCAGCTCCATCTGCCGCTGGAGGGGCGCGAGCAGGTGTGAGTCGTTGGCTCCGTAGGTCTGCTCGAGCCCCGCGATGAGCCGCTCGTTCGCCGCCGCCGCCTCGACCTCGCGGTCGGCGGCGACGAGCAGGCCCACCAGGTCGCTGCGGGCCGCGAGCACGGCGGGTGTGACCGAGCCGCCACCGGCGGCCGTCATGAGGTCGAGCTGGCGGGACTTCCAGTCGGCCGCCTCACCGGCCCGGCCGCGCAGAGCAGCGACAATGGCCAGCCGGGCCATGGTCTCGACGAGCTCGGGGTGGTCGGCTGTGGGCTGCATGGCAGGGTGCTGAACCACCGCCTGCAGGCGGTGGTCGGCGAGCTCCAACGCCGCCTGATCGGTGCCCACACCGAGGAGATCCGTAAGCTCTCCGCCCGCCCGGACCCGCAGCCAGGAGACCTTGGCGAGCACCTGGACCGCCGCGAGAGGAGGGGCCTCCGGAACATCCGCCAGAGACTGCTCGGCGAGCCGCTCGGCGAGGTCGGGCTGACCGGCGGCGAATGCTGCGGCCGCCGCGGTGGCCAGGGGCTCGGCCGTGCTCTGGCCGGCCTTGCCCCGGAGCGCGACGGCGCGCTCGAGCGCCTTTTCCGCGGCCTCGGCGGAGCCGTGCTCCAGCTCCATCTTGGCGAGAGACTCGAGCTCGGTGGCGCGCTCGAGGTCGCCGGCATCCGGATCATCCGTCATGGCTGCCACCGCGCGCCGCTGCGCCTCCAGGGCTTCCTCCGGCTTCTTCTCCAGGGTCTTCATGCGCGCCAGCATGCTGGCGGCCCGCCAGCGCTGGGCGGGATCGGCGGCGCCGCTGGCATCGGCGATGGTGAGGAAGCGCTCGAGGGCGGCGTCAGCCGTGGGCGCGTCCCCGGTGGGAACGCTGCAGCGGGCCACGGCGAGGAGGGCGTCCAGCAGAGCGGGGCTGTCGTCGCCGAAACGGTGCTCCTGGGAGGCCAGCAAGAGCTGGTAGAGGGGGAGGGCCCGGTCGAAGCGGCCCGCGTGCTCGTACAGGCGGGCCAGGTTCGACAGGCTCCGCTCGAGGCGGTGACCGTCCCCCGGGTCCTTCTTGGCCAGCTCGAGGGCGGCCACGAACTCGCGCTCGGCGCGCTGCACGTTGCCGGCGGCGTAGGCGAACTCGCCGGCGGCGGTGTGGTACTGCCAGATGTCCTGGGCGGCCGCCACCGAGGCGGCCAGCAGCAACGCGACCAGGAGCGACGGGATGGAACGGGTCATGGCGCCTCCACTCTCCAGCCTCTCAGGATACGGCATTCGTGCCCCGTGCTAGGCGGCGGCGATGGTGAGGGCGATCAGGACCTGGCCGGCGTAGTAGGTGGGCAGGCCCAGGGCGCGGTTGATGAAGGCGGGCTGCAGGAAGCGGTGGCGGGCCACGGCGAGGTCGGAGAGGTAGAAGAGGGTGGCGCCGGCGGCGACGATGGACGGCAGGAGGCCGCGTGCGGCCACGGCCAGGGCGCCCCACACCATGAAGGAGATGACGACGATGTACGCGGCCACGGGAAGGCGCCGGCGACCCAGGGCCGGCCACAGCCAACGCGCCACCGCCACGGCGGCCGCGGCGATGATCACGGCGGGCACGGCGGGCCAACGCCAGGGTGGGAGGGCCCACCAGAACGCCGCCACGTAGGCCAGGTGGCCGAGCAGGAAGGCGGCGAGGCCGGCGTCGAACGTGCGATCTCCCAGGAGCAGCAGGTCTCCAGCCGCGGCGAGGACGAGCCCCGCCAGGAAGCAGGTGGCCACCGGGTGTCCGGCCGACCAGGAGGCGGCGCCGAGGGCCACGAAGGAGGCGGACGCCAGGGCCTTGGCCCAGACCTCCAAGGGACGGATGCCCCGGCCGATGCCGACCAGCAGCGCCCCCACCGCCGCCGCTGTCACCGCCACCAGGAAGATCTGGGTTCCGGAGAGCGTCACCTCACGATGGTATCGCGGCGGGATGGATTCTGCGCTGCCGGCGGGAGAGCCGGCGCCTGTCCCCGTGGCAGCGACGCCACGTGCGCGGCCGTGTCGAGGCCTCTTCACCGCCCTGCAAAGACGGTGATTCTGGGGGAGCCGAGGGCGTGTCGCGCGCGTGGCCGGAGAGCGTCCCTCCCTTGCGGGCGCCACCGTGCCGCTTCATACTTCGGGAAGGGACCCGTGGGTGGTCACATTGCAGGTGGAGGCGGCGCGACGGATGACGGCCCCATGATCGGCGAGACCATCTCGCACTACGAGATCGTCGAGCGCATCGGCGCCGGAGGGATGGGGGAGGTCTACCGGGCCCGTGACCCGCGTCTGGACCGCGACGTGGCCATCAAGACGTTGAGCGCCTCCTTCGGCACCGACGACGGACGGCTGAAGCGGTTCGAGCGCGAGGCGAGAGCCGTGGCGTCGCTCAACCATCCCAACGTCCTCGCCGTGTACGACGTGGGCACTCACGATGGTGTGCCCTACCTGGTCTCGGAGCTGCTCGATGGCGAGACCTTGAGGGAGAGGATCTCGGCGGGCGGGCTCACGGCGCGCAAGGCGGTGGAGTACGCGACCCAGATCGCCGACGGGCTGGCGGCGGCCCACGCCAAGGGCGTGATCCACCGTGACCTCAAGCCCGAGAACCTGTTCATCACCCGTGACGGCCACGTCAAGATCCTGGACTTCGGCCTCGCCAAGCTGGTCCAGCGCGAGCCCCCGCCGCGGGACGTGGCCGCGGGTCCCACCGCCAGCCTCCTCACCGAGGTGGGGTCGGTGGTCGGGACGGTGGCCTACATGTCTCCGGAGCAGCTCCAGGGCTCCGCGCTGGACCACCGGTCGGACATCTTCTCCTTCGGCGTGGTCCTGTACGAGATGCTCACCGGACGCCGCCCCTTCACCGGCGACACCGGCCCCGAGCTCGCCGCCTCGATCCTCCGCGACGAGCCCCCCGACCTGTCCGACTCCGCCCATCCTCCGGCGCCAACCCTGGAGCGCATCGTGCGCCAGTGCCTGGAGAAACGGCCCGAGGATCGCTTCGAGTCGGCCCGCGACCTGGCCCTGGTGTTGCAGGCCGTGAGCGCCAGCGGAGCGGCGATCCCCTCAGCGGCGACCTACGCTCAACGGCGCGCGCCACGGCGCTGGCGCCGGTTGGTGGGGGGGGCCGTGATCGTGTTGGTCGCGGCAGCGGCGGTCCTGGGGGTCGTCCGGCTTCGCTCCGGGCCGGCGGCCCTTCCCGATGAGCTCAGCCTCGCGGTGCTGCCCCTCACCGGGGGAGGGGCCGTCGACGATCCGGCGTCCACCGCGCGCGGCCTGAGGAGATCCCTGGCCGAGGGGCTGGCCCTCGTGGGCGCCCAGACCACGGGCCGGATGTGGCTGGTGCCGCCGGGGAGCCACTCCGCCTCCCTCGAGGAAATCCGCCGCTATCACAACGTACCGCTCGCCGTGGAGGGTGACGTCGAGTGGCGCGGCCAGAGGGTCGACCTCCGCCTGGATGTCGTCGACGTGGCGTCCGGCCGGCGGCTGCGCAGCGTCACCATCAGCGACGACATGAGCAACCTGTCCTGCCTGCAGGTGGAGCCCGTCGTGGAGCTCGCGGCGCAGCTCGGCGTGCCGGTCACGGATGCGACCCGGCAGCTTCTGAGGGGGCGGGGCACCAACGTCGTGGCGGCCTGCAACGCGTACCTGGAGGGGGTGGGCCGCCTGGCCGCGGGCGAGCTGGATCCTGCCATCGCGTCCCTGTCCCAGGCCGTGGGGCAGGACGCCCTCTTCGTGTCCGCCCGGACCGCCCTCGCCGACGCCCTGCTCGGTAAGTACCGAGCGACGGGAGACGAGAGCTGGCTCGACCGAGGCGTTGCCGAGGTCCAGTCGGCGTCGGAAGGGAGCCTGCGCTCGCCGTCGCTGCAGGAGGCGCTGGCCGCTCTGCACGAGGCCCAGGGCAAGCCCGCCGAGCAGGTTGCCGCACTCCGGCGAGCTGCGAAGCTGGCCCCCGGCAGCGGCGAGATCCAGCTCCGTCTGGCGGAGGCCTATGCGCGGTCGGGACGACTCGAGGACGCAGAGGAGGCCTTCAACCGGGCGATCCGCCTCCGCCCGGGGGACGCCGAGGCCCACAACCGGCTCGGCACCTTCTACTGGCGGCAACGGCGCGACGAAGCGGCCATCAACCAGTTCCTGCGGGTCACCCAGATCGCGCCGGGCAATCCCCTCGGGTTCAACAACCTGGGTGGTCTGTACCTGGCCATCGGCGACCCGGGCCGGGCCAAGGCCGCCTTCGAGAAGGCGGTGGCGCTGGAGCCCTCCTACGCCGTGCTGAACAACCTCGGTGCGATGTACTACAGCGACTCCGAGTTCGGCAAGGCGGCGAAGTACTTCCAGAGGGCCCTCGAAATGCAGGACGACGACTATCGGGTGTGGGGCGGCCTGGGCAACTCGCTGCGCTGGTCCGGGGATCCGAAGGGTGCGGAGGATGCCCTGAAGCGCGCGGTGGAGCTCGGAGAGAAGAAGCTCGCAACAGACCCGGACGACGTCCAGCTCCTGGTGGAGCTGGCGGGCTACGATGGCGTGCTCGGCGACCGCCGCCGGGGCCGCGAGCTGCTCGAGCGGGCGGCATCTGAGGCTCCCAGCGACCCGGAGACCATGGGACTGATCGGGGAGAGCTTCGAGGACCTGGGCGAGCGCGAGAAGGCGCTGGAGTGGATCGGGAAGGCGCTGGACGCCGGCCTGAACCGTGAGTGGGTGGCCCAGAGCCCGGCCCTGAACAACCTGAGGGCCGACCCTCGTTTCGCGGCTCGGGCTGGCGGGAACGAGAACTGATCAAGCTGGGAGCGGCTCGCCGGTGATGCCGGCAGAGGAGGACCGTTATGGAAGCCAACAGCAAGGGCGGAGACATCGAGGTCGTCATCCTGGACGCTGGGGAGTTCTACCTGGTTCACCCCGAGAAGGTGGCCGTGCCGGCCGGCGGCACGGTCAAGTTCCGCAACGGGAGCGGCGCCAACGCCGAGCTGGTCCTGGAGGACGCCGGTCCGTTCGCGGACCACGGCAAGGGGCGGCATCCCCTCGCCGATGGCCACCGGTCGGCATCGCTGAGGGTGGGCACCAAGGCGGGCGTGTACAAGTACCAGGTGTACATGAGCCACGACAAGGACCACCCGGACAAGCTGCCCCAGCATGCGAAGGCGGGCTCGCGCCCGTCCATCATCATCCTGCCCACCCTGCCGAGCTGACGGCGGGTCCTGGGGAGCCCGGTCCGCGCCTGGAGGCATTGCGGTGCGGTGCGCGTTCCGTCCGTGACGGCGCGGTGTCGAGAAGTGCAGCAGGTCATGCGGGAACGTTTCCGCTGGTCCGGTGTCTAAACTCGTACCATGGGTGATCACACACGTCTGCGCGCCGCCCACTTCCTCCTCCTGATCCCGGTCCTGCTCGTCGCCGCCGCGGTGAGCGGGCCGCCGGACCCGACCCCGTCGGCCGAAGGCGCTGGGGTACTCTCGGGGTCGGAGGGGATGGTGACCGGAGGGGAACCGAGTTGGAGCACCGTTGAGCGCCTGGTCTCCGAGCAGAAGTTGGAGGCAGCCTCGGCCGAGGTGGCGAAGATCCTCGAGGCGGCCCGCTTAGCCGGTAACGCCGACGAGTGGACCCGCGCCCTGGTCGAGGAGGTGCAGCTCCGCACCGCCCTGCACGGCTATGCGAGGGCAGTGCGCTTCCTCTCGGGGCAGGACTGGCCCGAGGAACCGCTCCAGCGCGCGGTCCTCGAGCTCACCTACGCCAACGCCCTGGTGACCTACGTCCACGCCTACGGCTGGGAGATCCGGCAGCGGGAGAAGGTGGTGGCGGACGACGAGGTCGACCTGGAGAAGTGGACGCTGGACCAGATCGTGGCCGAGGCCAACCGCGCCTTTCACACGGCGTTCGCCCGGCGCATCGAATGGGGCCACGCCCCCATCGGCGGGCTCGCCCGGTACATCGAGCAGAACGACTACCCGCCCGGGATCCGCGGGACCCTGCGGGACGCGGTGTCCTACCTCTGGGTCGAGGAGCTCGCCGACACCTCCCTGTGGCGGGCCGGACAGGCCGAGGAGACCTACCGGCTCGACCTGGGGAAGCTGCTCGCCGGTGATCCGGACGCGGCCGACACGCTGGACCTGACCGACCCGCGGGTCCACCCGGTCGAGAAGATCGGCGCGATCCTCGCCGATCTGGAGGCCTGGCACCTCGCGGACGGAGAGCCCGAGGCCGCCCTGGAGGCGCGCCTGGAGCGCCTGCGCCGCCTGCACACCGCCTTCGAGTCGCAGGAGGATCGCAGCGCCGTCGTCGCTGCCCTCGAGTCCACCCTGACGCGGTTCGACCACGGCCTGCCCTGGTGGTCTCAGGGGCAGTCCATATTGGCGGAGCTGCTGCAGGGCTCGGAAGAGTCCGACAGCCTGATCGAGGCGCGGCGGGCCGCCCTGGCCGGAGCCGAGCGCCACCCCGACAGCGTCGGCGGCCGGCGCTGTGCCCACATCGCCGCCGCCATCGAAGCCCCCGACTTCTCGTTGACCGCCATGGCCCTGGACGGGCCCGGCAAGCGCTCGATCCGGATCGCCCACCGCAACCTCGACGCCCTGTACCTCCGCGCCTGGCGCTACGACCTGTACGCCCGGGTGGAAGAGTCCGAGGACTACAACCTGCTGCCGTCGGAGCGCGAGGTCCCCGAGATCATCAAGCGGCCGCCGGACGCGGAGTGGCGCGTCGAGCTGCCGGCGACCCCCGACTATCGCTCCCACCTCACCTACGCCACGCCGCCCATGCACAGCCCCGGCGCCTACCTGGTGGTGGCGTCCGCCCGGCGCGACTTCGACGAGGACGCCAACCGCCTCCTCGCTGTCAACCTGGTGGTGGGCGACCTGGTGCTGGTCGTGCGGCAGGTGGACGGAGCGTGGGAGGTCACCGCCCGCTCCGGCGCCACCGGCGGGGCCCTGGCCGACGCCGAGGTCTCCCTGTACCGCGCGGACTGGCGGCGGGGCCATCGCGAGGTGGAACGTGAGCGCACCGGGATCGACGGCCGCGCCCGGTTCGAGCTCCCCGGCTCCTCCTCCCAGTACTTCCTGCTCGCGCGGTGGCGGGACCACGTCGCCATCGACCAGCAGTTCCTCTATCCCCATCGCGAGGGGCGTCCCCAGGCCACCAGCGGCGCGTTCGTCTACACCGACCGTAGCGTCTACCGTCCGCAGCAGACCATCCACGTCAAGGTGGTGGCGTACGGCGGGGGAGGGGAGGAGGCCTCCTGGCACGTGGCTGCCGGCACCTCCGTTGCCGTCACCCTGGTGGACGCCAACGGCGAGACGGTCGCCTCCGCCGACCTGAAGACCAACGATTTCGGCTCTGCGGCGGGCACCTTCAAGATCCCCGCGGGGCGCCTGCTCGGGCAGTGGTGGCTGCGCACCTCGCCTCGGGGCCAGGCGGCGGTCAGGGTGGAGGAGTACAAGCGCCCCACCTTCGAGGTGGAGGTCGCGAAGCCCGCGGCGGCGCTGCGCCTCAACCGCCCGGCCGAGCTTTCAGGCTCGGCCCGCTACTACTTCGGCCTGCCGGTGGTCACGGGGGACGTGAGCTGGCGGGTCACGCGGGAGCCGGTCTTCCCCGCCTGGTGGTTCTGGTGGCACCCGCCACGGGCGACCGAGCAGCGGGTTGTGGCCGCGGGGGAGACGAGCCTGGGCGAGGACGGCGCCTTCGCCCTGCGCTTCACCCCTCAGGCCGACGAGCGCGAGGCCGAGCAGGGCGTCACCTACACCTTCCGGCTGAGCGTGGATGTCACCGACGAGGGCGGCGAGACCCGCTCCGCCAGCCGCGTCTTCCGGCTCGGCTTCGTGGCGGTGGAGGCACGCATCTCGAGCGAGGTCGGCTTCTTCCTCGCCCGCCAGGGCGGCAGCCTGACCGTCCTCCGCACCGACCTGGACGGCACCCCGCGGCCGGGACAGGGCCGCTGGCGGCTGGTGCGCCTGGAGCAGCCCACCAGCACCCTGACTCCCGCCGACCAGCCGCTGCCGGAGCCGCCGGGCGAGAGCGGCTACCGGACGCCCGGGGACGGGCTCCGCCCGCGCTGGGAAGCGGACGTCCCGCCGCAGGAGATCCTGGCCCGCTGGCGCGGCGGCGAGGAGCTGGCGGCGGGCGTGCTCGCCCACGGTGCCGACGGGGTCGCCACGGTCGAGCTGCCGGATCTGAGCGCCGGCGCCTACCGGCTGCACTACGAGACCACCGACGACTTCGGCGCCGCCTATGAGACCCGCAGGGAGCTCCTGGTGGCGGGAAGGCGCGCCACCCCGGTGGCGCTGCCCGAGCTGCTGCTGGTCGAGCGCGCCTCGGTGGCGGTGGGGGAGACCGCCCGTTTGCTGATCCACTCCGGCCTGCGCGACCAACCGCTCGTGCTGGAGGTCTACCGCGCGGGCCGGCGCAGCGAGCGCCGGGTGCTGCACTCGGGCCGGGACGCCGAGCTGATCGAGATCCCCGTCGGACCAGCCGACCGGGGCGGATTCGGCATCACCCTCACCGCGCTGCGCGACCACCAGCTCATGCGCTCAACGGCGAGGGTGTTCGTTCCCTGGGACGACGAGAAGCTCGCGATCCAGTTCGCTACCTTCCGTGACCGGATGCGCCCGGGGACCCGAGAGACCTTCCGGGTGACGGTGAAGGGCAGCGACGGCGAACCGGTGGAGGCCGGCGCCGCCGAGCTCCTGGCGTACATGTACGACCGCTCGCTCGACATCTTCGCGCCCCACAGCCCGCCGGACCCCCTGTCGCTCTACCCCGACCGCACCGGAACCGGCACGGCCCGCGCGAACCTCGGCCCGGCCCAGGTCGTGTGGTTCGAGGAGCGGGGGTTCGCTCGGCTGCCGTCCTACCCGTACCTCAGGGGCGACCGCCTCAAGGTGATGGAGGGTTACGGCATCGGCGGCCCGGGTCGCCGGGACTGGGTGATGATGAAGGCCGAGGGGCACCTGCGGGTGGCGCAGCCGCAGATGGCCATGTCCGACGCGGCGGTGGCCGCGGAGGCGGCGGTGGCCCCCTCAGCGGCCGCGCCGCAGGCGACGCCCGAGCCCGCGGTGGAGCTGCGCTCCAACTTCGCCGAGACCGCCTTCTTCGCGCCCCACCTGCTCACCGACGCGGACGGCGCCGCGGTCATCGAGTTCGAGGTCCCCGATTCGGTCACCGACTGGAACCTGTGGGTGCACGCCATCACCCGGGACCTGCGCGCCGGCTCGGTCCACCGCACCACCGCCAGCGTCAAGGAGCTCATGGTGCGGCCGTACCTGCCGCGCTTCCTGCGCGAGGGGGACCGTGCCGAGCTCGAGGTGGTGGTCAACAACGCGGGGGAGGAGCCGCTCGAGGGCACCCTCGACTTCGAGATCCTGGACCCCGACAGCAACCAGGACCTGCGCGCCGAGTTTGGCCTGGCTGCAACGGCCGCCACCGCGGTGCCGTTCACCGTCGCGCCCGGCGCCGGCGCCACCCTGCGCTTCCCGGTGGCGACGCCGGCCCGGGTGGGCACCGTGGCCTTCCGGGTCACCGCCCGCGCCGGCGACCTCTCCGACGGCGAGCTGCGACCCCTGCCGGTGCTGCCCGGGCGGATGCACCTGGTGCAGTCCCGCTTCGTCACCCTCCACGACGCCGACCGGCGCGAGCTGCGCTTCCCCGACATGGCGGCCGGCGACGATCCGAGCCTGATCAACGAGCAGCTCGTGGTGACCGTGGACGCCCAGCTCTTCTACTCGGTGCTGAACGCCCTGCCGTACCTGGTCTCCTACCCCTACGAGTGCACCGAGCAGACCCTGAACCGCTTCCTCTCGACCGGCATCGTGTCCTCCCTGTACGGCCGCTACCCGGCGGTTCAGCGGATGGCCGAGAAGCTGTCCGAGCGCGAGACCCGCCTCGCGCCGTGGCAGGCGGAGGATCCCAACCGCCGCATGCTGCTGGAGGAAACGCCGTGGCTGGTGCGGGCACGGGGCGGGGGCGAAACCCCCGACGAGCTCATCAACGTCCTCGACCCGAAGATCGCCGCGGCCCAGAGGGAGGACGCCCTGGCCAAGCTGGGCAGGGCCCAGACCTCCCTCGGCGCCTTCCCCTGGTTCCCGGGCGGGCCGCCGTCGCCCTACATGACCCTGTACATCCTGTACGGCTTCTCCAAGGCCCTGGAGTTCGGCGTCGACGTTCCGCAGGACGTCGTGGTGCGGGGGTGGGCGTACATGCACCGCCACTACGTGGACGAGCTGGCGGCCGACATGATGGCCGACGACTGCTGCTGGGAGACCATCACCTTCCTCAACTACGTCCTGTCCAACTACCCGGGCGAGAGCTGGACCGGGGGTGTGTTCACCGCCGAGGACCGGCAGCGGATGCTCGACTACTCGTTCGGCCACTGGAAGCAGCACTCACCCCTGCTCAAGAGCTACCTGGCCCTGACGCTGGAGCGCGCGGGCCGCGGCGCCGACGCGGCGCTGGTCTTCGAACTCGGTGATGGACTCCGCCGCGACCGATCCCGACCTGGGCACCTACTGGGCGCCGGAGGAGAGGGCCTGGCTCTGGTACAACGACACCATCGAGACCCACGCGCTGGCCCTGCGCACCCTGGGCGAGCTCGAGCCGGCTGATGCCCGCCGCCGACGGGCTGGTGCAGTGGCTGCTCCTGAACAAGAAGCTCAACCACTGGGAGTCCACCCGCGCCACCGCCGAGGTGATCTACAGCCTCGTCCACTACCTGGAGCAGGAGGGCCAGCTCGGCCAGCGCGAGGACGTGACCGTGAAGGCGGGGCCCGTGCAGAGGACCTTCGTCTTCGAGCCCGACGCCTACACCGGTGCCAACAACCAGGTCGTGGTGCCGGGGCCCGAGATCGATCCCACGACCATGTCCACCGTGGTGGTGGAGAAGGGCTCTGAGGGCTTCGCCTTCGCCTCCGCAACGTGGCACTTCTCCACCGAGAAGCTGCCGTCCGAGGCGCGCGGCGACCTGTTCTCCGTCACCCGCCGCTACTTCAAGCGCGCCAACGTCGCGGGCGAGTGGCAGCTCGAGCCCATCACGGACGGCACGGTGCTGGCGCCCGGCGACCAGGTGGAGGTGCAGCTCACCATCCGGGCCAGGCACGCCGCCGAGTACGTGCACCTGCGCGACCCGCGGGGCGCCGGCTTCGAGCCCGAGAGCACCGCGTCCGGCTACCGCTGGGACCTCGGGATCGGGTACTACGAGGAAATCCGAGACTCCGGCACCAACTTCTTCATCCAGTGGCTGCCGGCCGGCGAGTACACCCTGAAGTACAGGCTGCGGGCGGCCACCGGCGGCGCCTTCAAGGTCGGGCCGGCCACCCTCGAGTCCATGTACGCGCCCGAGTTCGCGGCCTACAGCGCGGGCGGGCGGCTGAACGTGCAGGGGGAGTGAGGGGCCTCCGGGCCGTGTCGGGGGCCGCGCGCGGCGTCGAGATCGCACCTGCGATGTCGCGCCCGGCAGGAGGTGAGAGCGCCTCACCGACGCGACGCTGCTATTATTGTGTCAGCCACTTGGACAACCGTGCGTCGGTCCGCGAGCGACGCCGTAAGACGTTTTAGTTCGATGATCTCTCCCAGGGATCATCGCGCGGTAGCTGCGTTTCGAGGGCCTGCGGGCCGTGCTGCAGGACCCCGGAATCCTCCCGAGGCGGGGGTTCCGCGAAGGACTTGACGATGGGCGTTACGAGCATTACACTCCATTTACGCCATGCGCGCCGAGGAGTCCCCACCGTCGATCGCGGCTGCCGAACGGCAGCGGCGAACCGCAGAGCTCGCACGGACGGTGCTGCGGACGCGCCACTACAGCCACCGGACCGAGGAGGCCTACCTGTACTGGATCCGTCGCTACCTGCAGGTCTGCGGGTCGAGGGACCCTGCCACGCTCGGCGAGGAGGAGATCAACCGCTTCCTTTCGCACCTCGCGGTGCGCGGCAGGGTCAGCGCCTCGACCCAGAACCAGGCCCTGAGCGCTCTCCTCTTCCTGTACCAGCGTGTTCTGCGCAAGCCCCTGCCGCGGATCGGCGACGTGGTGCGGGCGCGGCGGCCGCACCGGCTGCCCACCGTGCTCACCACCGACGAGGTGCGGGAGGTCCTGCGGCGTCTGGATGGCGTGCCGAAGCTGGTGGCGCTCCTCCTCTACGGCACCGGCATGCGGCTCGTGGAGTGCCTCAGGCTGCGCGTCAAGGACGTCGACTTCAGCGTCAACCAGATCACCATCCGTGCCGGCAAGGGGCAACGGGACCGGGTGACGCTCCTCCCACAGGCCGCACGAGAACCGCTGCGGGCCCAGATGTCCTCCGTCCGAAGCCAACATCTCGCGGACCTCGAGCAGGGGAGGGGTCGCGTACACCTGCCGGACGCCTTGGACCGCAAGTACCGCGACGCCGACCGCGAGTGGAGCTGGCAGTGGGTCTTCCCCGCGAGCTCCGACTGCCTCGACCCACGCACCGGAATCACGGCCCGTTTCCACCTGCACCCATCGGTCATCCAGCGCGCCTTCAAGGCGGCCGTCCGACGGGCTCACCTGACCAAGCCCGCCTCCTGCCACACTCTCCGCCACTCATTTGCGACCCATCTGCTGGAAGCGGGTTACGACATCCGCACCATCCAGGAGCTGCTCGGCCACAGAGACGTCAAGACCACGATGATCTACACCCACGTCCTCAACCGCGCCGGCGGCCGCGGCGTCCAAAGCCCGGCCGACACCCTCTGGCGGACCTGAGAGCCGGCACACCGGTCACCCACTTGGCCGTCACGAGCCCCATTCTCGACTCCTGCAGTACATCCCGATTCGTACTAGGCTGCAGATCCTGCAGTCTATCTCCCTGTGCCTCTTCCCCTTCTCCCGTTCACAACCCGTGCCCCTCCAGGCTCTTGGCCCTCACGTGGACCCCACACCCGATTCGTACTAGACTGCTATCCATGCAAGAGTTGCGATTTTTCATTTGGCAGTCTAATTGTCGTTAGGCAGATCGGACCGCATGAGGGATTGGCTTCACGTGCCGCGAACGACGAGGAAACGGTGAATCCGTCCGTCATCGTTGTTCTTGCGGCCGCTATGTGTGGACCGGCTTTGGGACCTCTCCCTCAGGCCCAAGGGTGCTCGGTGAGAGATCTCGCCCGCGATGTTGCTGAGCTCGTGCCACTTTCCCTCGACACCGACTTCGCCACCATTGTTGCGGGTGGCCCCGCCGGAATCTCGGCCGACGCTGTGTTTGGGCCCTTTATTAGCCAGCAGTATTCGTTCAACTCAGTTGAAGTCTACGTGGGGTCGATGACACTCTGGCGCGTTCTCGGCGCCGATGACCTCCCGGTAGTACTGAATAACACTAGAGTCCGCATCCAGATCATATTCGCGCTCAGAGGCGATGGCTCAGTGTCCTGGTGGAGGCTGCACTACTACGGCCTCCCTTTCATCGAAAGCAAAGTCGACGACAACGATGGGGGGAGTTTCCGCGTCGCGGACATAGAACTCGATACACCTGACAGAGGTATGCCGGTCGTCAGGATCGACTTCCTGACTCACGGCATGACGATATCAGGCCAAGAGGTAGCCGAGGCATGGTCTATGTCCTTCGATCTCCGCCACTCAATGCCCCGAGTCCTAGCGGTATTCGCCTATCCCGCCTTCGTGAAGATCCCAGTTTGGTATGGCGAGGACGTAACGGACTGCTATTTCCTTGTCAACGATCGCGCGACTGTCTGCACTGATGCCCAGCTTGATTCGACGCCGTGGGTCTTGAGGATGTGTCAGGCAGCCGCCGGCGATAGGTCGCGTTAGTGTGGTCTAACAACCTCCGGCAGCAGAAGCGGCCCCGGGTTGGCTCGCGTCAAGAGCCGAGTATCTTCGTGGATTGTCGGGGGCGGCGTGGCATACTCACTGATTCTGATTGCCGCTATAGCTACGCCGGAAGTGATACCAGGGATTCTCGACGGTGGTGGGTGACCAGAGTGCTGCCTAACACCTCGCTGAACCGGACCGCCACTCCTGTCACGCGCTGTGCAGGCCGCCGACCGTCCCCCGCACGGCGCGCGCCAGGTCGGCCAGGGGCCGAACGTGGCGGCCGGTCAGCTCGATACCGTTAGGCCGCTTTCGGCCCTTGAATCGCGCTTCTTATGCCAGAGACCATCGAATCCCCGCGGGAGCTTCCAAGGCTCAGTTGCTCTTGGGATCCTCGGCTTCCATCTGATCCCTGGCGCGATATTCAGCGCACTCGTCATCCTTCTTTCCCGTGTGTTCATCGAGCACGGGCTCACTGCCTACCTTGCCGAGCTGCTTCTGATCCCAGCATGCCTGCTGCCCATGCTTGTGAGCACAATGGTCTTCTCGGCGAAGCGGCTCGGCCCGGGTCTCTCCCTGCGTCGTGCCATCGGCTACCGAGCACCGGGTACGATCGCCGACTACGTTGGATGGCCGGTCCTCCTCTTCCTTTGCTGGGCCCTGGCATCACCGGCTGTGGTTCCACTCAGCGGCCATCTCGAAGCTTGGTGCCTGACTTGGTTTCCAGCACAGCTCGGCAGCCACGCAATGGTCAGTGGGGTCGCTTCTTCTCCACCTGTCCAAAGGCATCTGACTCTCGTTCTCGCGATCTTCTTGTCGGGCCTTCTGGCGCCCCTGATCGAGGAAACCTACTTTCGGGGCTTTCTGCTGCCTCGCATGAAGCATCTGCGTTGGCTGGCGCCGGTTCTCAGCGCATTGATGTTCGGCGTCTACCACTTCTTCACGCCCTGGGGCCTGCCCGTCATCTTCGTGGCCTTCCTGCCTATCGCGTTCGTCGTACAGGCCAGGCAGAACTTCCGCATTGGTGTCGTCGTTCACGCCATGTTCAACCTCATGGGTGTCGTTACGCGTGTTCTCGAGTTCTCCGTAGCAGCGGCCTAACGAGTCGTTGCAGCGGACCGCAACCGCCGCTGCCTCACACCCACCCGCCCACGCGGCGGTTGGGGTCCGCTGAACTCCAGCGTTAGGCGGCCCAGCGGATGACTTGCGGTCAAGTCTTGACTTCAGATCAAGTGGAGGGTAGATTGTAGGTGGCGATGACGCGCGACCCCGACATATCGCAACAGCTGGCACCAGAGCAGGCACGGCGCCTCGCCAGAAAGGTCCTGAAGGAAGGTGTAACTGCCTTCACTCGCCATGCAAGAGAGGAGATGGAGGAGGACGATCTGCTGGAGACGGACGTCGTCAATACCATCTCCGGGGGCCTGATCACAGAACCAGGAGAACTGGGCCACCGTGGAGACTGGTGCTACCGGATAAGGACGGAAAGGATAGGGGTCGTGGTCATCTTCCGCAGCACGTGTGAGCTTGTCGTTGTGACTGCTTGGAGGGAACGGAGAAGAGGGCAATGACAGGATCCGTGAAGTGTCTCGAGTGCGGTGCAACGATGGAGTCGTCGATTGGTCCTCGTCGCTATGGGAAGGGTATCGACGTCGTCCTTCAGGGTGTGGAGACTAGGCGTTGCCCAGAGTGTGGCGAAGAGGAGATCGTCATTCCGAATATCGAGGACCTGCACAGAGCGATTTCGCAGAGTATTGCCAGGCGGCCGGGACATTTGAAGCCTCAGGAGATTCGGTATCTTCGTACCTACTTGGGTTACTCGAGTGTGGATTTCGCCAACCTTGTGGGAGTCACACCAGAGACCGTCTCCCGTTGGGAGAATCCAACTACTCCAAAGAAGATGAGCAGGCTCGCAGCGCGGTTGCTTCGTATGCTGGCGCAGTATGGAGAACCGAGTCGAACCTACGATCTTGAGGCGATCTTGCTATCGGACTCGAAGTCGGCTGATCATGATGCGTTTCGATTCTCGCGCGAAGCTGGCGATTGGGAGCTCAGTCCTGTCCCCTGCTGAAGATTCGCTAGGGATAGACGCGCCGACGTGAGCTATCGGTAGACACCACCCTATCTGGATGGCGAGGGTGGGGCTGGTCGTAGGTGGGTCCGCCTAACGAGTCGTTGCAGCGGACCGCAACCGCCGCTGCCCCACACCCACCCACCCAAGCGGCGGTTAGCGTCCGCTGAATTCCAGCGTTAGGCTGTTCAGCCTGCGTTCCCGGTTGCACGGATGGCATGTAAGCGCTACATTGGTGTTGGGAGGCGCACTGGTTGATCGTCTCGTTCAAGGACAAGGGGACCGAAGCAGTCTTCCATGGCACGCCAGCGCGCTTGGTCCGGCGGTTCCCCTCAGACGTAGTGCGAACGGCCGAACGAAGGTTTGACGCGCTCAACGCCGCGCAGGCTCTGCAGGACCTGCGCGTGCCACCTGGCAACAGGCTGGAAGAGCTCAAGGGTGAACTGGCCGGTTGGTACAGCATCAGGGTCAACGATCAATGGCGTCTGGTGTTTCGGTGGGTTGGGTCGGATGCCCACGAGGTATGGCTCACTGACTATCACTAGACTGGGGGTTAACCCATGATTCCAAAGAAGCGAACGCCGACACACCCCGGGGTGATCCTCTCCGAGGACTTCCTGAAGCCAATGGGCATTACGCAGGTTGCGTTCGCGGCTCACATCGGCGTCCCGGTGCAGCGGATCAACGAGATCGTTCGTGGCAAGCGTGGCATCACTCCAGAAACGGCCTGGTTGTTCTCCCAGGCATTCGGCACCACTCCCGAGCTCTGGCTGAACCTCCAAGCGAACTACGACCTCGCTACCAGCAAGCCGGAACGCAAAGTCACTGTGCTGCATGCGGTTGGCTCGTAGATCGCAGCCTAACGAGTCGTTGCAGCGGACGCTAACCGCCGCTTGGGTGGGTGGGTGTGCGGCAGCGGCGGTTGCGGTCCACTGAACTCCAGCGTTAGGCCGCTTCAGACTGGTTGAGGAAGCTATGGGACAGTTGATTCGCGTAATCCGTGTTCCGTTGAAGCCGTGGTGCAGGTGGCACGGGCTGGTGGGAGCGTTCGTCGGTCTCGTAGCAGGCCTCTTGACCCTCGGATTCCGGCTGATGGGCGTGGGTGAGCCGCCGTCCTCCCAACTGGAGTCAGTGGTCTTTGGCTATGGTGCGCCGATTACCTACGCTGTCGTTTGGGGTTTGCTGGGTGTGCTTGCTGGAGCTCTTTCTGCCGGGGCGTTCAATCGGTTCTCGGAGATGTTCGGGGGACTCGACTTTGAGTGTGACGTAACCGGCGGAAATGATGACAAAGCCTAACAGCTCGCTGAACCGAAACGCCACTCCTGTCACGCGCCGGCAGCCCACCACCCCGCCCCCGCACACCGCGCGCCAGGTCGGCCGAAGGCCGAACGTGGCGGCCGGTCAGCTCGATACCCTTAGGCCGCTCATGCACATCGCACACGGGAACTAAGGGCCTTCGGGGCGAATATGGCGCTAGTGACTCCTTGACATGTTCTATTTCGTCTATACCTTATAAGGTATATGTGGGAGGTCTACGAGCGCAACCGTGTGGACCGCCAGCTGACGCACCTCCCCACGGACGTCTTGAAGCGATATGAGAAATGGAAAGATATCGTCACCGTTTCCGGCCCCGAGGGGTTGCGCTTCATCAAAGGGTTCCACGACGAGTCGTTGAGCGGGAAGTGGAAGGGTCACAGATCTTCGCGGCTGAACCTGCAGTATCGAGTGTTCTACAGGGTCGAGAGTGAGCGAATCCTCGTTGAGGTCGTCAGTATCACGGCCCATGACTATAGAAGGAAGTAGAACGATGGCTGAGTACAGAAAGGCGCGGAGGCGAGTCGATGTCTCCGTCGGTGAATCAGTCCGGATCATCCGGGAGCTGCAGGAGATGAGCCAGAACCAATTGTCCGAGGTCACCGGGATTCCTCAGTCAACGATCTCGGCCATCGAGAGAGACCGCGTGAACTTGGGCGTGGAACGCGCCAAGGTGCTCGCCCGTGCACTCAGAGTCCACCCGGCCGTCCTCGTGTTTCCAGGCTGGGATATCGAACGTGAATCGGCGGCCTAACACCTCGCTGAACCGGATCGCCACTCCTGTCACGCGCTGTGCGATCCGCCGCCCGGCCCCCGCACAGCACGCGCCAAGTCGGCCAAGGGCGGAACGTGGCGGCCGGTCAGCTCGATACCGTTAGGTAGCGATAGAATCGTGCCATGCCCTTGCAGTTCGAATGGGATGGGCCGAAGGCTGATGCCAACAGGCGCAAGCATGGAGTGACGTTCGAAGAGGCGACCACCGCGTTTGGCGATCCGTTGTCACTCACGATCCCAGATCCTGACCATTCGATCGGAGAAGAGCGTTACGTACTTCTGGGAGTTACCCATCGTGGTAACCTCGTGGCGGTTGTCTTCGCGGACCGAGCGGGTGCCATCAGACTGATGAGTGCCCGCGCCGCGACACGGCAAGAGAGAAAGATCTATGAGGAAGCCTGAGCCCGACTCGATCGTCGACGATATCCGAGAGGAATATGACTTTTCCAAGGGTATCCGTGGGAAGTACGCGCGCCGGTACGCCGAGGGCAGTAACGTCGTTGTCCTCGAACCGGATGTCGCAGCCAAGTTCCCGAACTCAGAAGCGGTGAACGAGGCTCTCCGCGAGCTCATCAGGGCCGGCGATGAAGAGCCGCGCTAGCTGCGGTCGCAACCAGCTCAATCCGACGCTACCTAACAGCTCGCTGAACGGGACCGCTGCTCTCCTCACGGCCGGTGCAGACGGCCGCCACCCGGCCGTCTGCACCGGCCGCGGCACGTCCTTTCGGCCACGCGGCGTCCGGTCAGCTCGGAACCACGCCGTAGCATTGGGCGCTTGGCTCGAGCAGGTGCCTTGATTCTTGTGGTGTTGGGCGTCTCAGTCGAACCGGGAAGGACATGATGGATGGCCCTGTCAGCCCTGGATGACCTCTCTGCCGAGCCGTCCCGAGACCAGGTGGCCGACGTCCTCGGTCCAGCGATGCAGGCGTGGTCGGACCTTGAAGGTTGGCTGACGCTCTCCGCGGGCATCGACGACTGGCAGTGGGGCTCCTCGGGGAAGAAGCACGGCTGGGGCCTGCGCGCTCGGGTCGGCAATCGGACCGTAGCGTACCTGATTCCTCAGCATGATTCGTTTCTCGTGGGGCTGGTATTTGGCGGTCGCGCGCTCCAAGCCGTCCGCGAATCGGCCGTGTCAGAGGCGGTGCTCGAACTCATCGCGGGTGCCAAGACGTACGGTGAGGGAACAGGAAGGGGCGGGCGATGAAACAGGCTACGAAGGTTTCCCGAATCAGACAGATCGCCATCACGGTGACGAAGGTTGACGATGCGGTCGCGTTCTATCGCGATGTCATGGGGCTCGAGCTCCTCTTCAGGCCGGGGGGAGACCTCGCCTTCCTCGCAGCAGGCGACATCCGCATCATGCTGACCACGCCCCAAGGTGCCGGCACGCCGGGGGCCAACTCGATTCTCTACTTCGCTGTGGGAGACATCGACGCTACCCACGCCGCCTTGCTGGCGCGGGGGGCGGCGGACGGGCGTGGTCCAGAGCTCACCGCAAAGATGCCGGACCACGAGCTGTGGACGGCGTTCGTGCGGGACCCTGACGGCAACCTGGTGGGTCTGATGGAGGAACGACGTTAGCCGGGGAAGTCGCCGTCGAGTGCCTGGAGGCGCTGGCCGGAGGCCGGCCCCTGGCCATCGCCACCAACGCCTCGGTTTCGACCCGCGCCATGATCGGCCTCGCCCTCGACCGGGTGGGCTTCCGCGACTACTTCAGCCACATCTTCACAGAGCTCGGGCTCCGCAAGAGTGAGCCGGGGTTCTGGCGAGCCGTGGAGCGCGTCCTGGGGGTCGAGCTCCGGCACGTCGCCATGGTCGGTGACTCCTACGAGCAGGACGCATTGCGTCCCCGGGAGCTCGGGGTGCAGGGCGTCTGGTTCAATCACCGCGGCGCGGTCAAGCGGGAGGACATCGCGGTGCCGGTGGTGGAGCAGCTCCCCGAGTTCGCCCGTTGGGTCCGCGACGCCGTGTGAACCGTCGCGCCGACGGGGCGCGCTGGAACCCGATGGAGAGCTCATGGGTCTCGTGAGCTGCCTGCCTTTGCGGCGACGAGCCCGCCCCCTCGGCTCGTGATCTTCCAGTATTGCCGGGCGCTCGGACTGCCCCCCCGCGAGAACAGCCTGAGGTGGGAGGCGCCGCTGCTGTATGCTCAGGGCGGCCCGAGAACCGAGCGACCGCCGTCGGCGGGGGGGGAACGCTTCCCGAAGCGGCCGCTCGTGGCCCCGGGGGTGGACATGAAGAGGCACCACCTGTTCGCGTTTTACTGCTCACTGCTCGTGCCGGTCGGCGCCCTTGCCGGAGCCGAGGCGGGGGACGCGATCGCGCTTCCCGCGTTGCTGATGCTGCTCGGGATGGCGCTCGGCGTCGCGGCCTCCTACGCTCTGCTGCGCTCGACCGCCTCCGGTGACGCTCCCTAGCACGGCCCGGTGCCGAGTCCGGCGGTGGCGCCTGGCCACGGCGCAACGGGATCGGATGCTCTGGGCTCAACTGGCGGCTCTTCGGGCGCGACGGCGGCCGAGGGCGAATCGCCGCCTTGGAGGAGAGGATGAGCAGAGACCTGGAACACGGGCAGGGTGAGGCCCCGCCCGGCCTGGCGGAGCGCGTCGCGGACCTGTTGCTGGAGTCGGGCAACTGTGCGCAGACGGCGTTCGCAGTGCTCGAGGAACGGTTCGATCTCGAGGGAGGGCAGGTGCTGCGGGCGCTCACCGCCCTCCCCGGCGTGGCCCTGCGGGGGGAGACCTGCGGCGCCGTCACGGGCTCGCTGATGGCGCTCGGCCTCGTGTACGGTCGGAACGATCTGGCTGACTGGCAGGGATACCTGAGGTCGCTTCCATCCGCCCGGCGGTTCTGCGCCCGCTTCGAGGAGGCGAACGGCGGCACCGCCTGCGCGGCGGTCCTCCGGCATGCCCTGGGCCAGACGTTCGATCTCGCGGACCGGGCGGGGGCGATGGCGTATGCAGCCGCGGGCGGGCCGCAGGCGTGCGCCGGAGTGGTCGCGAGCGCGGTGTCGTTGGCGTCAGAGGAGATTCAGCGTCGGGGATAAAGGAGAGACAGGGAATCAAAAAGCTCCCAGCGCGGCTATCGAAGGTGGCGGTTGGATGGTGCGCGGCGGGCGAGCGGGCCGACTCGGCTGGGAGGTTCTGATGGCGGACAAGAGAATCATCGCGGTGTTGGGAGCGACCGGCGCGCAAGGCGGGGGCCTGGTGCGCGCGATCCTCGAGGACCCGGCCGGGGGCTTCGCCGTCCGTGCCTTGACGCGGGATCCGAGCTCGGAGAAGGCGCGGGAGCTGGCGGACCTGGGCGCCGAGGTGGTGGCTGCGGATGTGGACGATGGGGCCACCCTGGAGAGAGCATTCCGGGGGGCGCACGGTGCCTTCTGCGTGACGTTCTTCTGGGCGCACTTCTCACCGGAGAAGGAGGTGGCCGAGGCCAGGGCCATGGCGGCCGCCGCCCGCGCGACCGGGGTCGAGCACGTGATCTGGTCCACCTTGGAGGACACCAGGCGGTGGGTGCCCCTGGATGACGACCGCATGCCCACGCTGATGGGCGCCTACAAGGTCCCGCACTTCGACGGCAAGGGCGAGGCCGATCACCTCTTCAGGGACGCGGGCGTTCCCACCACCTTCCTCCTCACGTCCTTCTTCTGGGACAACCTGATCCACTTCGGCATGGGCCCCCAGCGGGACGATGACGGCGGGCTCGCCATCTCCTTCCCCATGGGGAACAGCAAGCTCCCGGGCATCGCCTCGGAGGACATCGGACGGTGCGCCTACGGGATCTTCAAGCAAGGAGGGGAGCTGGTGGGTGAGACCGTGGGTATCGCCGGCGAGCACCTCACGGGGCGTCAGATGGCGGCAGCCCTCACACTGGCCCTTGGACAGGAGGTCAGGTACAAGGACGTGCCCCCCGAGGTGTACCGGAACCTCGGTTTCCCCGGCGCCGACGACCTCGGGAACATGTTCCAGTTCAAGCGGGACTTCGAGGAGTACTTCTGCGGCGCCCGCGACCCGGCCCGCGCCTGCGCCCTCAATCCGAGGCTGCAGACGTTCGCCGACTGGCTGACGAGGAACGCGGACAGGATCCCGATCCCCCAGTGACAGCGAGGTGCCGGATGCCTGTCATGTCCCGGCCGAGAACGCGTCGAGCACCGTGCCGGGGGAGGGCTCCGGGTGACGTGCCCCGGCTTTCTGCTCGATGTGTCCTTGGAGAGAGAAACCCGGTGGAAGGCTCGCCCGCGGCGGCAGCCCGGCGTAGACTGGGCCTCGTCATGGCTGCGCGGGACAGCTGCACGGGCCGGCTGCCAGATCGGAGGGTGCCACATGCCGCTGCTGAACCGTTCCCTGCTCACCGTTCGACCCCGGAGACCGTTCCTGGACTGGTACCTGTCCCAGGATGACGCCGAGGACGTGACCCTGGAGGACCTGCGCGAGGAGCCCACCGGGTACCTGCTCTCCGAGTACGAGCTCGAGGAGGACCGGGACGCCGTCCTCCAGCACTTCTGGGACCTCGTGTTCGAGCACGAGCTCATGGCGTGGGTGGACAACGAGAAGGCGTGGCCCCGGGAAAGGACCTTCCCCATGTTCCGGGACTGGTTCGACGTCGAGCTGTCGAGCCTGGTGATCGACATCGTGGACGCGCCGCTGCTGTCGGACGAGGGATGAGCTCGGGCGCCGGCCCCCAGGATGACCTCGAGACGGTGTTCGAGACCTCGGACCCCACCGAGGTGGCCGTCGTCACATCGCTTCTGAGAAGCGAGGGCATCGAGTGCATGGTCCGTGGCGAGGAGCGCTTCGATCCTTTTCGCGGCGCGCTCTCCGCGCTGCGCTTCAACCCCCTGGCCGGACGCGTCGAGGTGGTGGTCGCCCGCGAGCGGGCGGAGGAGGCACGGGAGATCCTCTGCCACCTGCCGGACCAGGAGTGACCCGCCGTGGCGGGCGCGGATGGTGTCGCCTTCGGAACCGATGATCTCTGGTGTGAAGTGGGGCCATCCGCCACATGAGCAACCCGACCGGCATCGAAGGGCCTGTCCGCCGTTTTCGGGTGCCATTGTCGAGCCGGCGGCTGCTGGCGGTGGCGCTCACCGCGGCCGGGTGTCTCCCGATCGCCCTGATCGCGTTGTGGCTGCTGCCGTGGCCCTACTGGCCGTTCGTCCTGCTGCTGCTCGGCTGCGCGGTGTGGGGCGCCTCCGTGCTCACGGTGCTGATCGAGGAGGACCGGGAACGGAAGCTCAGCCACGGCCTGGTGGACGGTTTCGCGCGGCTGCGCGGTGCAGAGGGGACGGCCATGACCGACCTCACGCCCGGGGGAGTGGTGAAGGTGGCGGGAGAGGTGTGGAGCGCGCGTTCGGCGGATGAGAGGGCCCTGCGACGAAGAGCGACGGTGCGCGTCGTGGGCGCCCATGACTTCGAGCTGCTGGTGGAGGTCGTCCCCGATGACGCGGAGCCGGCTCATGACGACCGCGTCGGGCCCACGGACGTGCAGGATCCGACCGCCCAGGGCGAGCCCTCTCTTCCTCGTCGACGCACACCCTGAAGGTGCGGACATCCGGGGCAGGGTATGCTCGGCGCGTAGACCGGGGTCCCGGGCGGACGCGCGGCGGGGCCGGAGGGAGGGTGGATGAGGGACGACGCGGAGGCGCTGGTCACCCATCGGGGCGGCTGCCACTGCGGCCGCGTGCGCTACGAGGTGGACGCTCCCCCACGGCTCGATGTGCAGCTCTGCGACTGCTCCATCTGCTCCATGACCTCCTACCTGCACCTCATCGTCCCGACCTCACGGTTCCGGCTGGTCGCTGGTTCCGACGAGCTCCTCACATACGGCTTCAACACCATGGTGGCGCGCCACCACTTCTGCCGCACCTGCGGCATCAAGTCCTTCTACGTGCCACGCTCCAATCCCGACGGCATCAGCGTCAACGCGCGCTGCCTGGATCCGTCCACCATCGAGGGGGTCCGCGTCACCCACTTCGACGGTCGCCGCTGGGAGCTACACGCCCACGAGCTCGCGCACCTCTCTCAGGACGTGGGTGGTGGACGAGGGGGGGAGACAGAGGCAGCCGCACCGCTCGTCGTTTCCGGCGCCAGGGGCGGTCTGCGGTACCACCACGTGGGCATCCCCACGCCGGTGCCCCACGAGGACGAGGTGTACCTCGAGGAGTTCGGGATGTACACCGCGGGCTTCGCGACGAGTCCCTACGGCGTGGAGTGGATGCGTTTCGATGAAGGCAGCCCTCTCCCAGAGCTTGTGAGGACGGTGCCCCACGTCGCCTTCGAGGTGGACGACCTGGAGGAGGCGCTCGTCGGCAGGGAGGTGCTCATCGAGCCCAACAGCCCGTCGCCCGGCGTGCGGGTGGCCTTCGTGCGGGACAACGGGGCGCCGATCGAGCTCCTCCAGATCGATGCCGACCAGAGTGGCAGCCACGGTGGGGGATGAAGGAATGATCTCGCGAGGGTCGGGATCCGAGGGCGCTGCGGCTGACCGAGCCGCCCTCCGGCGTCCGCAGGTGCTCCGGGCCGGCGCCGCCGGCCTGACCGTCCTGGGCGCAGCGGTGCTGGCAGCGGCAGTCATCTCGGGCGGCTGCAGGCCCGGTGCACGCGACGTCGCCGAAGAGCCGACGACGGTGGCGAGCCCGACGCCCGTGGTCAGTCCGAGCCGCACCAGTGCGGTGACGTCCCGGGAGCGGGCCCTGGAGGTGATCCGCACCAGGATCGCGGACAAGGCGGGCGGGTCGGCGCAGGAAGAGCCATCGCCGAGGCAACGGCCGCCCCTGCAGGTGGAGGTGGTCGAAGACGGTCGCGCGAGGGCGCGCGAGGTGAGCCTCGAGTGGACCAGGCGACCGGCGGGGCTGTTCGTCCTGGAGGACGCCCGCGCATACTGCGACGGGCTCGGCGGCGCCGGCGATGCGGTGTGGCGGCTCCCACGGATCGGGGAGCTGGAGACGATCGTGCGCGTTGACCCGACGATCTGCGGCGGCGGCGGATCGCTGGAGCTCTGGTCGGCCTCCGCCGGCGGGGAGCGTGGGTCCGAGACCTGGGACTGTCGGACGATGACGAGGTCGCGGCGTGCGGTGGGCATGGCGCACGTGGTGTGCGTCACGCAGTCGGAGGGTTGACGGGGAATCGGCTCGAGGACGATCGGAGAGGGGCGGCGTCGGTGCCGTCCGGAAGCGGACCGGGGAGGTGGGATGGCGGACCTCGTGGCGTACACGCATACCTGCTCGGAGCACGAGCACCCGGAGTTTCGCCTGCACTACAACGATGGCCTGGTGGGCGAGGACGACCTCCGCGACCTCATCACGCGGCTCGAGGGCTCGGTCCGAAGGGGTGAGCGCTACGCACCGGGGTCGAGCTTCACGGTGGGCTGGGTGGTGCTGCGCGTGGGCCGGCATGAGGATGGCGCGCTCGTCCTGCAGGAGCCCGACATGATCCACACGCCGGTGTGGTGGATCGATTCGGTGAATCACTGTCTGATCCACCGCCGGCTGCAGCGAGGGGTGTGCGCGAGCGTGCTCGACGCGGCACAGGTCGCCTTCCCGTCGACCACCGAGCGGGCTGCGGTGACGCCCTGCTTCCTGGATGGCCACGGGACGTCCATGCGTCGGTTCGATGGCGGCGAGGGGCACTCCGGGTGGCTGCTGACCTGCGACGACCCCGCGCACGCTCACGATCCGAAGCGCGACTGCACCGATATGCCCCTCTATGAGGCGGTGGTGGGCTACGATCCCCGCGTGATCCCGTACCTGGGGCTGCCCAGCGGGGTGAGCGTCACCATCGGTCCCGACGGCCCGAGGATCCGTCGCGATGGGGAGCTGCTCACCTTCAAACCCGGTTCGCTCCTGGACGGGAACTTCGGGGGGGCACGTCCCTGAGGCCGGGGGCGCGGCCGAACACAGGATCGAGCCGTGTCCCGCAGGGGCTTGTGGCCGGGTCGGCCCCCGGATCCTGTCCGCAGGCCACTACAATCGCTGCCACCCGGCAGGGGCGCCGGGGGAAGGGCCGCGGATGAAGCTCGACGACGACGAGAAGGCGTATCTCGACCGCCGGCAGGCGCTGACCACCAGGTGGTGGGTGATCGGACCGATGCTCCTGCTGGCGATCGGCGGGGTGGTGGGCTTCCTGTGGGTCCGCAGCCCGCTGCTGATCAACCCCTGGCGGACCGCGCGCCTGATAGCCGCCGAGCGCGTCCCGCCGACCACGCTGGCCGAGATGGCCGCCAAGCTGCCGGTCGTGTTCCTGGTCTGCTGCGTGCTGCTGGTGGCGCTGGTCCTGTTCCAGTTCGCCGCTGTCATCCAGGAGCGGCGGCTGCTGCGGATCATTCGGCATCGGCTGCCGGACGGCGGAGGCCCGTGAGGCGTTCGGCCGTCCGCGCCGCCGGTCCCGTGCCCCACCACCTGGGGGATGGGGAGGTCGAGCGTCGCGGCTTGCTGGTCCGCCAGACGAAATCGCCCTGGGCCCGCCGCGATCAGTTCACGATGCTGGACTCGCCGAGGTTGCGCGCCGCGTAGTCGAGGACGCGCTCCATCTGGTCGTAGTCCTGGCAGTGGCCCTGCAGGAGGTGGAAGACCTCGGTCGCCTTCTCGAGGTGGCCGCAGTTGCCGTAGGCGACCATGAGGTGCTCGAGGGACTCACAGTCGCAGTGGCGGGAGAAGGCCGCGGCCTCCGAGAAGACCAGGCCGGCGTCGTTGAGGTCGCTCCACCCGTAGCACAGGTTGAGGTAGGTGAAGATGTTGCCGATGTAGGTCTCGTCGTAGACCTCATGCATGTAGGGGAGGCAGCGCAGGAAGTAGGGCACGGCCGCCGGGTAGTCCTGGGCGTCGAAGAGGATCACGCCGAGGGTGTAGCAGGACTGGCAGTACACGCTGAGGACCTCGTCGAAGGTGTCCAGGTAGACCTTGTACCCGGCGATGGACTCCTCCAGGATCGTGTTCGCCTTGTCGATCTCCTCGAGGTCGTAGTGGATCGTGCCGGCCAGCCCCCGAAGAAAGGCTCGCCAGTTGGCCTCTTTCTCCAATCGGAGGAGGCGGTCGAGGGCCTGGATGTCACGATGGTCGGCCGTGCGCGCGTCCATGCGCTCGATCACGGCCTCGATGCCCGCAGCCACCTGCCCCGTCCGGTCGCTGCCGCTGTACCAGTCCGGGTTCGCCATGGCCTCGTCAACCTCTCGCATGTCGGGCCAGAGTGTAACGCACTCCCGGGGGGGAGGGCAGGCGGTGAGGTCGCCCTGTGCGCCACGGCGCCGTTTTCGCGGCGGGCTTGAGGGTGCCGCGGTGACGCGCTATCCTGAGGGGTACGAGCTCCCGGCGGGGAATGCGCCCATCGCTCGAGACACCCATGATCAACAACCACGTCGTCGAAATCACGTATCGGGGGGCGGTCCACCGCATGGAGTCGGGGATCCGGGTGGATGAGTTCCTCGACCGGGTGGACGGGGAGGTCCCGGACACCATCCTGGCCGCCCTGGTGAATCGGCGCGAGGTGATGCTCGACTTTCCTCTGCGGGGCGAGGTCGTCCTGGAGCTTGTGTGCTACGGCGATCGCGAGGGCGAGTCGGTGTACAAGCGTTCGGCCAGCCTGATGCTGTACGAGGCGTTCCTCCAGCTCTATCCCGAGGCCCACCTGATCATCGGTCAGTCCATGGGCAACTCCTATCACTACCGGGTTCGTGGGGACAGCCCTCCTCTGGAGGAGGCGGCGGCAGCGGTCGAGCTGCTGATGGAGCAGCTCCATCGGGAGCGGCGCCCCTTCACGCGTCAGACCGTGACCGTGGAGGAGGTGGAGAAGCACTTCAAGGCCGGAGGGTATGACGACAAGCTCCTCCTGTTGGCCACCCGCCGTTCCTCCACGGTCCACACCATCACCTGTGGAGAGTTCCTCGACATCGCGCACGGGCCCTACGCACCGCACACCGGCTGTGTCCCGACGTTCGGCGTCATTCCCTACGGCGGCGGCCTGTTGCTGCGATTCCCCCGCCGGTCGAACCGAGAGCGTCTCCCGGACTTCACCCCCCGCCCGCTCCTCTTCGGCACCTACACCGAGACCGTGCACTGGGAGGAGCTGCTCGGCATCCGTCACGTGGGCCAGCTCAACAGGCTCTGCCTCAACGGCGAGATCCGCAGGATGGTCCGGGTCGCGGAGGGGCTGCACGAGAAGAAGATCGCGAACATCGCCGACGACATCCTGTCGCGGCGGCCGCGGGTGCGGCTGATCCTGGTGGCGGGCCCCTCCGCGTCCGGGAAGACCACGTTCGCGAAGCGCCTGGGTATCCAGCTCAAGGTCAACGGCGTCGATCCCGTGGCCCTGTCCCTGGACAACTACTATGTGGATCGCGAGGACACCCCCCGCGACGAGAACGGGAACCCGGACTTCGAGTCGCTGGATGCGATCGACTTGGAGCTGTTCCACTCGCAGATCGCGGACCTCCTGGCGGGCGCGGAGGTGCTGACGCCCCGCTTCGACTTCGTGACCGGCACCCGCAAGAGCAAGGACCAGTGGGTGGCCATGCGGCTCGGAGAGGACCAGGTCCTGGTGGCCGAGGGGATCCACGGGCTCAACGAGCGCCTCACCGACAGCGTGTCGAGCCAGCACGCCTACCGCATCTTCGTGTCCGCCCTGTCACAGCTCGCCATCGACGACCACAACCGCATCCTGACCTCCGACGCGCGGCTGATCCGCAGGATCGTGCGGGACAGCCTGTTCCGGGGGTTCACCACCGAGAGGACGCTGGAGCTCTGGGAGCGGGTCCGGCGCGGTGAGGGTCGCTGGATCTTCCCGTTCCAGGAGCGGGCCGACGTGATGTTCAACTCGGCGCTGGTGTACGAGCCGGCGGTTCTGAAGGTCTTCGCCGAGCGCTTCCTGCTCCAGGTGCGGCGGACCAGCCGTGCCTACGCGGAGGCCTACCGGCTCCTCAAGTTCGTGTCCATGTTCGTGCCCGTGTTCCCGGACGAGGTGCCCCAGACCTCGATCCTGCGCGAGTTCATCGGCGGCAGCACCTTCCGGTACTGAGCCCTCGCCCCTACAATGGGCCGATGAGCGGCAAGCAGGAGCGCGCGGCCAAGGTGGTGGAGCTCCTCGGACGGGAGTACCCCGAGGCGCGTACGGCGCTTGCCTACCGCAGCCCCTGGGAGCTGCTGGTGGCAACCATCCTCTCCGCCCAGTGCACGGACCGCAGGGTCAACGAGGTGACGCCCGCGCTGTTCGCGCGCTGGCCTCAGGCCGAGGATCTGGCCGACGCAGCTCGTGCCGACATCGAGGAGACGATCCGGTCCACCGGCTTCTTCCGCAACAAGGCGAAGTCGTTGCAGGAGGCCGCTCGGATGCTCGTGGCGGACTACGGTGGGCAGGTGCCTGAAGACATCGAGGAGCTGGTGCGCCTTCCCGGAGTGGGCCGCAAGACGGCGAAGGTGGTGCTGGGCGAGGCGTTCGGGATCGCCGCGGGAGTGGTGGTCGACACCCACGTGGGGCGGGTGGCGCGGCGCCTCGGTCTGAGCCGCGAGAAGGACGCCGAGAAGGTGGCGGCCGATCTCGAAGCGCTGATCCCCAGGACGGAGTGGATCGCTCTGTCCATGCGGATGATCCTGCACGGCCGCCGGCTCTGCACCGCACGACGCCCCCACTGCAGCGATTGCTTCCTGGAACCGTTGTGTCCGAAGGTGGGAGTCACCACCTCGCAGTGAGGGCCTCTCGATACGCTGACCCCCTGGTCAGCCCCCCTCGTCGTCCGGGCGCGTCCGCCACCGTCGGTGCATCCACACCCATTGCTCGGGGTGGGCCCGGATCTGGCGCTCGATGGCGGCGGTGGCGGCGGCGGTGACGGCCACCACGCGATCCTCCTTCGGTCCCTCGGCGGGGAGCTCCAGGGGAGGGTGGACCACGGCGTGGTGGGTCTGGTCCTTCCGGCGATGGATGAAGGCCGGCACCACGGGGCAGTCCAGGCGAAGTGCCAGGGTGGCGGCGCCCGAGGGCGTCCAGGCGGGACGCCCGAAGAAGGACACGAACACCCCGGGCACGTCCCGGATGTCCTGGTCGATGAGGAGGCCGGCGACTCGGTTGGCGAGCACGGCCCGGGCGAGCCGTCGGCCCGCCTCCGGCCCGCGAGGGACGACCTCTCCGCCGAAGCGCCGGCGGAGCGCGGTGGAGACGGCGTCGATCCGCGTGTCCCGAAGACCGCGTACGGCGATGGTCATGGGGACGTCCCACGCCCCCAGACAGGCGTTGAGCAGCTCCCAGTTGCCGCAGTGGCCGGTCACCAGCACCGCCCCCCGGCCCCTCTCCAGGGCCGCCTGGAGGTGCTCGATGCCTTCCATCGAGCACAGGGCGCGCACCTTGTGCGCGGAGGCTCTCCACAGCCAGGAGACCTCCGCCACCATGAGCCCGAGATGGTGGGCGGAGGCGGTCAGCAGGCGCTGGATGGCTTCCTCGGAGAGCTCGGGAAAGGCGATCCGCAGATGGGCGCGCGCACGACCCCGGTCGCGGGTGCCGAGGCGCATGGCGACCCTCCCCAGTCCCGCGCCGAGCGGCCGCATGAGTCCGAGGGGCAAGCGGCCGCCCAGGCCGAGCACGGCCTTGAGGGCGAGGAACACCGCCTGGTCGCGGCGAGGGTGTGTCGTGGTGGTGCCCATGTCGTCTGGAGCCGAGGTGGATCAGTCGTCGCCGGTCCAGGCCCTGATCCCGGAGATGCGGGCCTCGGCGCCGGTGACCTCCACCTCGTCGCCGACCCGGTGACCGAGCAGGCGCTGGGCCACCTCGCTACCGGCGGAGAAGACGCGCCGCTCGACCGCGGAGTCCCACGGACCGAGGATGGTGACGGGGGGCAGGCGGTCACCACCGGGGCTCTCCAGCTCTATGACCGTACCCACGTTGACCGCCGAGGTGTCCGCCGCGCCGGGCTCCAGAATGTTGACCCGCGCCAGGTCCTTCTGCAGGCGGGCGGCCTTGGCCGACTGCAGCTCCTGGCGGTCGCGCAGCATGTGGTACTCGAAGTTCTCCCGCAGGTCGCCCTCCGCGGCGGCGGCCTGGATCCCCTTGAGCGTCTTCGGGATCTCCACCTCCAGCAGCTGCTTCAGCTCGGCACGCCTCGCCTCGACGGCCGCGCGGGTGGCCACGAACGGGACCGACTGCTCGCGACCGGCGGCGCCCTGCCGCTGCCGCACCGCCTCCTCCACCGTGCGCAGGCGCTCGGGCTCGATGCTGTCGATCCGGGTCAGTCGCGCCAGGAACCGCTCCGCCTGCTGTGGTGAGGCCTCCTCGAGGATCACCCGCACGGCGGCCCGGCCACCCTCCAGGAGGGCCTTGGCGCGGGAGCGCAGCGGTTGGAACTCCCGCCGGGTGAAGGCGTCGGGGAGCTTTTCCAAAAGCGACGGGGCGAGCCAGCGCTGCACCGCCTCCGTGCTGCCCTCCTCCGTCAGCGACTCGCACGCCCAGATGAACTGGGCGGGGTGCTCCTGGTGGTTCCTGAACACCACTTCCAGCACACTCTCCAGGTGGTCCGTGTGACCCGTGCTCTCGAGGTTCGATGCGATTTCCTCGAGCACGGCCGGGTGCTCCTCGCGCAGCAGCCAGCGGCTCCAGACCTCGGGCCACGCCTCGCCCGCGGCGTCGCGGATGGCCTCGAGGGCGTTGGTGCGAGCGGCGCGGTCCTCGATGCCCGCGAGCAAGCGGAGGCTGTCCACCTCCTCGAGGAGGCGGTGACGGCAGGCGGCGGCCGCCTCCGCGCCTCCGGGCAGGTCGGCCAGCACGGCGGCGGTCTCCCACGCCAGGCCGGGGTCGTTCGCTTCGAGGGCCGCCAGGGAGTCCCTCAGGACCGATGCCGCGTGGGACGTCGCCTCCTGGCCGCGACCGGCGACCCGCCGGGCGGTCACCAGGCGTCGGCGAGGGTCGATGGTCTCGAGCTCCTCCAGGAGCTCCTCCGTGGCGGTCTCCGCGTTCTGGGCCACGGCGTAGCTGAGCCTGGAGCCGGAGCCCGAGGTGACGATCCGTGGATGGGCCCGGGCCTTCCCCCACCAGGCATTCCAGCGGTCGGCCGGCAGCACGTCGGAGAGCGCGCTCCTGATGGTGGCCACGTCGGACGGCCCGTCGAGGCTCTCCAGGAGCCTCACCAGGGCGGGCCCGGGCTCGTCCCGCACGAAGCGCGCGGTGGCCTCGGGCTCCTCGAGGGCGCGGCGGCGGAAGTCATCGGCGGGCAGGCGCCGCAGGAAGCGGGGGACGGCGCCGAAGGGGACCGAGATGGGACGGCTCCCACCGAGATCCACCTTCACCGTCTCCAGCTCCAGGTTCAGGTCGACGACCCGACCGACCCCTTTGCCGATGACCTCCACGACCGTGCCCACGTCGTGGTCGAGGAGCGTGGTCATCGTGTCGAGGGTGTCCAGGGGACGTCTGGACGAGGCCAGGACGAAGCGCCGGCGGACCGCCTCCAGGGAAGGGCTGTCGCTCCGGGTGGTGGCAAACGCGGCCTCCAGTCGATCCAGGAGCGCATGATCCCCGTTGTCACCGAGGCGGACCAGCTCGCTGAGGGCGCGCACCGCCACTCCCCAGTTTTCGTGCTGCTGCCCCGCTTCGGCCAGGAGTTCGAGCAGGGTCCGAGCCAGGTCCTTGTGGCCGGCACTCCAGAGGAGGCGGCGGACCTCGAGCAGCTCGGCGAGGGGCAAGGGGGTGGCGGACAGCGCATCCAGCCAGAGCTCTTCGACCCGATCCAGGTCGTCGGCCTGGATCGCATCGCGAAAGCGGTCATCGACGAGGGGATGCTCAGCCATGGTTGCGCGTCCCGCCGAGGCGGGAGCGATATTGTACCAGTCGCCGGCGAGTCGCCGAATGTCGGTGGCGGGCGCCGGAGCGCGGTGACCCAACGCTGTCGGCTCCAGGTACAATCGAGCCTCCGGAATGCCACGGCGGTGGCCGTGGGTACAGACAGGAGGAGAGCATGACGGCAGGTGGGTTGAGGCTGGTGATCATGGGGGTTCTGGGTGTCGCGACAGTGGCCGGTGCCGGGGAGCTGGACCTGCTCCCAATCGGCCCCTCCGACCGGTCGTTGCTCCTGGCCTCGGCCCCGGCGGGCGTCGTGTACGACTGCCGCGAGGCGGACGAGCTCGACGCCACATCCCTCGCGGAGCGTATCGGGAAGGCGCGCGTGGTGCTGCTGGGAGAGGACCACACCGATCTCGACCAGAAGCTGTTCCAGGCCCGTGTGCTGGAAGCGCTCGTCGCCCGCGGCCGAAACCTGATCCTGGGCATGGAGTTCTTCCAGCGCTCCGATGCTCAGGCGCTGCGCAGGTGGGGGAGCGGGGAGATCGACGAGCAGCAGCTCCTGGAGGCGGTGCACTGGTACGAGCGGGGGAACTACCGCTTCGACTACTACCGCCCCATCATGGACGCGGCCCGAGCCCACGGCATTCCGGTGGTCGGCCTCAACGTGCCGCGGAGCATCCCGAGCGCGGTGAACCGAAGTGGTCTGGACGGGCTCGACGAGGAGCAGCGCCGCGAGGTCGGCGAGGTGACCACGACCGGCTCGCCCGAGCACCGCTACCTCATCGCCCGCTACTTCGGGGACACCGTGGCGCAGATGCCGCCCGGCTGGTTCGACAACATGTACGCCGCCCAGTGCCTGTGGGACGTGGTGATGGCGCGGTCCATCCTCGCCGACCTGGGTCCTGACCGGACGATGGTGGTTGTGGTGGGCAACGGGCACGTGGCCTACGGGCTCGGCATCGCCCGCCGGATCCACGACGAGCTGGCGGCTCGACAACGGCCCGACATGGAGGTCGTGACCCTTTCCCCGGTCATCGCCCCTCCTCCCGAGAGCGAGGACGACAGCGAGGGCCACCCGGTGGGGCACGGGTCGATGATGACCGGTCCCCCACCGGCACAGTTCGTTCGCTCGCTGGCGGACTACGTGGCCGCGTTCCCCAACCGTGGCGGCATCGAGGCGTTTCCCCGCCTCGGGCTCAGCGTCGAGAAGGAGGCGGAGGCCGCGCCGACGGTGACCATGGTGTGGCCCGACACCCCGGCCTCAGGGGCGGGCTTCGAGCACGGCGACGAGATCCTGGACATGAACGGTGTGTCCCCCGCCAACGCGGCGGGCCTGCGCCTCATGTTGGCCGACATCCAGTGGGGCCAGCGGCTCGGCTTCGAGGTGCGGCGAGGCGATCGCGAGCTGGAGGTCGCAGTGCTCCTCTTCCCCGACGTGGCGAAGACTCAGACCGCACTCGCGCCGGGGTGGACCTCCGAGCCCGTGACCGCCTTCGATCCGGCGTCGCCGGCGCCGGCCACCGATGCCGTGGACGAGGGCCCGCAGCGTCATTCGCTGCTGCTGCTCGAGGATGGGAAACCGCGGCGCGTCGAGGTGCTGAGGGGCGAGGTGTTGGAGGAGGTGTACGAGCTCGACGATGCGGGCCTCGTCCGGCGCGCCCTCTATCTCCACCCGCTGCCCGACGGTGCGGTCGAGATCACCTATGAACGGGACGAGAACGGGGCGGTGACATCCGCGGTCCGCCGCGATCGCACGGGCGCCACGCTGTCCTAGTCCGAAGTCTCCCACGGGGTGCCCGCCGCTGCGCCGCTTTACGGCGCAGCGGCCGTCGCGGGCTCTCGGGGTCCGAGCGCAGGGCGCCGGTCAGCTCGTGGCGCGCGACCGTGGGATGTGGAGCACGTCCCCGGGGTAGATCCGGGAGCTGCGGAGCCCGTTGGCCTGTCTCAGGGCGTGCACCGAGGTCCCGAACTTGCGGGCGATGTCGTACAGGGTGTCTCCCTTGCGCACTCGGTACTCCTGGTCGCTGGCCTCGGTGACGGCCTCTTTGGAAGCCACGGCCGTGGCGGTGGCGCCCGGGACCACGAGCCGCTGGCCGGGATGGATGGTGTCCCACCGGGAGAGGCCGTTCGCGGCGCAGAGCGCGTCCACCGTGAGGGAGAAGGACCGAGCGATGTCCCACAGTGTGTCGCGACGCTTGACCACGTAGGCGCCGCCCATGGTGGTCCGTGCGCTGGGGGCGGGCGAATACGCTGCTCCACCGAAGCGAGGCACGAGCAAGGTCTGGCCCGGCCGGATGAGGCTGCCGCGGAGGTTGTTCGCCTGCCGGATCGCGCTGACGCTCGACCCGTAGCGTCGCGCGATGGTGTACAGGGAGTCTCCGCGGTGCACCGTGTGCAGCAGACGGGGGGCCCATTCGGAGCGGGGCACGGAGGCCAGGACCGCGTGCACCCGGTCGGAGGTGCCCGGCGGTAGGCGCAACGTGGTCTTGTGGTTGGCGGGGGTGAGGTCGCGGCGCAACGCCGGGTTCAGATCGCGCAAGACCGTCAGGGGCAGGTCGGCCTTGGACGCCAAGAACTGCAGGTCCAGGGCATCGGGCACGGTGACCTCTTCGAACAACCAGTCCTGTTCGTCGGGCACCGGGAAGCCGAAGCGTTCGGGCTGTTTGGCGATGATCACCGACGCGATGAACGCGGGCACATAGTTGCGGGTCTCACGGGGGAGGTACCGCCGGAGAGCCCAGAAGTCGGTGCTGTGGGCGCGCCGGATCGCCCGCCGGACGTTGCCCGCACCCGAGTTGTACGCGGCCAGGGCGAGCTCCCAGTTGGAGAACTCACCGTACAGATCCGCGAGGTAGGCGACGGCGGCTTCGGTGGAGCGAATGGGATCGCGACGCTCGTCCACCAATGAGCCCACGTCGAGGCCGTAGAGTCGAGCCGTGGGCGCGATGAACTGCCACATCCCGTGGGCGTGGGCCCTCGAGTAGGCCTTGATGGAGAACGCGGACTCGATGAGGGGGAGGTAGGCCAGGTCCTCTGGCATGCCGGCGGTGCTCAGGCGGGCCCGGATCATCGGGAGGTACAATCCGGCCCTTTCGAGGCCGGTGGCGATGCGCGATCGATACTCACCAGGCGAGGTCAGGGTGTCCAGGAAGCCGCGCACCGTGGGGTTGAGCTCCAGCGGCAGGTCGCTCGTCGGCAAGAGCCCTCGCTCGTGCTCGACCTCTGCGACCTGCGGCTGCTCCTCCACGTCGACCGGAGGCGGCTCCACGAGCTCCCCGTCGTCCTCGTTCGCGGGCTCGAGCTCGAGCTTGGCCTCGACCGCGTCGGCCTGGTCCAGCAGGAGGCTGATGTACTCGAGATAGGACGGGGTGGTGCGATAGCCCTCGGGCGGCGTCAGGACCTCGCACAGGGCGTCGTCGAGACGGTCCATGGCCTCGTTGCTGTGCCCTGCGGCGGCGAGGAGGTCGGCCTCCTCGAGGAGCCGATCGGCCAGACGCCGAGTGTCGGCCTCCCAGTGGCGGTGCGTCTCACTCGGTGACACCTTCGCAACCGGTTGCGGGGTGGGGACCGAGGAATGGGTGACAGGCTTGGTGCTGCCGCACGCACCGAGGGCGGAGGCGGCGACCAGGATGAGGAGGGCCCGTCCGGCGGACCGCAGGTCGCTGAAGGTCACTGGTGGTTCTCCAGGTCCAGGGTGAACCGCAGCGAGAGCTTCTGCAGCTTCCCGGCCTTGTTCACAGCCAGGGAGACCGGCTCCAGGGTGTGGATCGTCTCGCCGTTCACGTCCTGGATGCGAACCGCGAGCTGCAGGGCGCCCATGTTCCGGAAGATGTCCGAGTTCAGCGCCTGCTCCACCCGACGCCGCAGCTCCCGGGTGCTCTCGGACCCGGCCAGGAGGGCGTCGATGTCGAGGTCGGACCCGCTCCCCTGGTAGTGCCGCTCGAAGCTGTCCATGGTCGCCTGCTTCCGCAGCCCTTCCAGCTCGGCCAGGATGTCCATCTGATTGGAGACCTGGACCCGTTTCATCTCCGGCGGCGACGCCTCGTCGGCGGACGCACCGGTCTGATCGAACTCGATCTTGACATCGGACTCCTCGTCGACCGGGGCCGAGAACGAGGGTGCGGCCGAGGGCTCGTCATCCTCCGACTGCATGGCTTCGGATTGATCGGGGTCCATGGCAAATGGTTCTCCGCCGTGGACCTCTGCGTCGTCGGGCGGCCGCACGATGCCGTCGTCCGGTGCCTGTTCAGGCGCCGCCGCTTCGGCTTCCGGCGCCTGGAAGGGGTCCCCAGGGGCGGGCGGGGATGGCGTCGAAGAGTGCGGAGCGGTCGGAGGCGGGGTGGAGCGCGCGACCTCGGCGGCCGCCGGTGCCCCCGGGTTCGCCTCGACGCCCTCCTCCGCGGCGCGGATCAGGGCAGCGGCCGAGACGGCGGCAGGTCGCGGTGGAGAGGGCGTGCCCACGCGCACCTGTGAAGACGGCTGGCGCGGTCCCGCGGGGGCCCCATGGGGCGCGACCATCCGCCGACGCAGCTTCTTGAGCGTGAGCTTGGTGATCTCCTTCAGGGTTTCGAACACTCCGACGCCGTTGATCGCCTCCGACTCGAAGAAGGAGAACGCGAGGTCATGGTTGAGGTCGGCGTTCAGCTCTTCCAGGGAGAGGGTGTTCTTGAGGTCTCTCTTGTTGTACTGGAGGACCAGCGGGAGGTCGCTGAAGTCGACGCCGAGCTCCTCGATGTTGCTGCGCAAGCTGGTCAAGCTCTCGATGTTGGCTTCCCGCATGGGCCGCTGGGAATCGGCGACGAAGACGACGCCGTCAACGCCCTTGAGTACCAGCTTGCGAGTCGTGTTGTAGAAGACCTGACCCGGAACCGTGTAGAGCTGGAGGCGGGTCTTGAAGCCGCCGATGGTCCCGACCTCAATGGGGAGCAGGTCGAAGAAGAGCGTCCGGTCCGACTCGGTCTCGAGGGAAACCATCTCACCACGGGAGTTGGGCGAGGTCTTTGCGTAGATGCAGCTGAGATTCGACGTCTTTCCGCACAGACCAGGACCGTAGTACACGATCTTGGCTGCCATTTGCATAGTTGCCCAGTTGAAGAAAACCATTCCGTGAATGACCTCGGCCGACCTCTTCAAGCTAACACAACGCTAAACAGGGGTCAATGAGACTAAGTGCTTGCAGCGGAAGCGGTCAGCGGCGCCGACGGGGGGCTCGCCGAGGAACGGCGGCGGTTGAGCGCCGCGGAGCATGCAAGATCCGCGCCGTGCGTGCACCGATGTTACAATGAGTCCGGTTGGTTGACCGCGCCCCGTCGGACGTGTCCGTGCAACAGGTGAGCGTTGATCGTCGGGTCGTGGGGAGTGATTGCATGGAGTTGACCAAGAGAGAGCTCGCTGTCCTGTGCGGCATCGTCGAGGGGTACGTCGGCACGGGAGAGCCGGTGGCCTCGCGCGAGGTCGCCCGCGTCTGCGGTCTCGGTCTGTCTCCAGCCACCATCCGCAACGTGATGGCGAAGCTGGAGGATCGCGGCTTTCTGGACCGTCTGCATTCGTCCGCCGGTTGCGTCCCCACTGATCGCGGCTTTCGCACCTATGTGGACTCCATGGGGCCGGGTCGCCGCCTGCCGGGAGTCACCAAGAACCTGCTCCTGGAGAAGATCACGGCGATGCGGCGCGAGCTGGTGGAGGACATCGAGTGGCTGGCACGGGTGGTGGCCGACGTCACGCACGAGGCCGGGATCACGGTGCGTCCCATCGACGACGGGCCGGTGGTGGATGCGGTCTCCCTGGTTCCCCTGGGTGGGCAACGGGTGCTGGGCGTGGTGGTGAGCGCCGACGGGAGCGTCGAGAAGAAGGTCGTGATCAAGGTCCAGGAGCCGACCCTGGAGGAGCTTCAGGAGGAAGGGAACTTCCTGTCCAGCACCTTCTCCGGCATGAGCGTGGACGGCATCCGTCGCCAGGTCTCGGAGTGGGAGCGGCTGGGGGGCGACCGGGATGAGATGGATCCACTGCTCGAGCGCGCCCTGACCGTGGCCCAGCAGCTCTTCGAGGAGGACGGCGGTGACGTGGAGGTGTGGGTGGCTGGCACCGACAACCTTCTCGACGGGAGCGACTTCGCGGAAGCCGGCCGGATCCGCTCCCTCCTGGCCACCCTCCAGGACCGACGCGGGATCGCGCGGGAGTGGCGGCGAGCTCTGGAGAAAGGCCGCACCCAGGTGATCATCGGACGGGAGTCTCAGGTCACCGCCTCGGGGAATCTGGGCATGGTGGTGACGCTGTTCTATCGAGGTGGCCGCCGGGCCGGCGCCCTGGGTGTCGTGGGCCCGCGGCGCATGGACTACGGTCGAATCGTCCCGCTCATGGAGTACGTGGGAGACACCCTGACACGAATGCTGGAAGAACCGGGAGTGAGGCATGCATGACGATCGCCGCCGATACGATCTGACGGCGAAGGCGCCGGAAGGATCGGACAGCCTCCCCGACATGGGGGAGGAGGAGGAGTACGAGATCGAGTTCATCGACGACGATGAGGAGCCAGATGAGCTGGACGAAGTGGTCGATGCGCAGGTCGCGGCGGGTCAGGAAGCCGCCGGCAACCAAGCGTTGCTGCAGGAGATCGAGCGCCTCAAGAAGGAGCATGGGGAGCTCCACGAGATGTATCTCCGCAAGCTTGCGGAGTTTGACAACTTCCGCAAACGCACCATCCGCGAGCGGGAGGAGCTCCGGAAGACGGCAGCGGAAGGTGTCATCCGCGAGCTCCTGCCCGTGGTCGACAACTTCGAACGGGCGCTGCAGCACCTCGGCAACGGCGAACAGCATTCGGTGGGTGAGGGGATCACGATGATCGCCCGTCAGCTCTGGGACGTGCTGCAACGGGAAGGGGTCGAGGTCGTCGACCCCGTCGGAGAGCCGTTCGATCCGGAGTCTCACGAGGCGGTCCAGCGCGTCGAGGACAGCGACCAGCCGCCGGGTACCGTGGTCGCGGTGCTGGTCAAGGGCTACACCTACTCCGGACGGCTGCTGCGGCCCGCCATGGTCACCGTGGCGGTGGAACGGGCGCCGGCCGCTCCCAGCCAACCCATCGAGACCGATGACGAGGGAGGAACCCGCTCGTGACCAAGATCATCGGTGTCGACCTTGGCACCACGAACTCCTGCGCGGCGGTCGTGGATGTGACCAAGCCGGTGGTGATCCCCAACCGGGAGGGTGCCCGCACGACGCCATCGGTGGTGGCTTTCACCGCCAGCGGTGAGCGCCTCGTGGGCCAGATCGCACGCCGCCAGGCCATGACCAACCCCCAGAACACGGCCTATGCGGTCAAGCGCCTGATCGGCAGGCGATTCGACTGCGAGGAGGTGCGCTGGGCGCGGACCCTCGTTCCCTATGACATCGTGGAGGCGGAGAACGGCGACGCCCACGTGGAGTTCCAGGGACGCACGTACTCGCCGCCGGAAATTTCGGCCCTGGTGCTGCGCGAGATCAAGGAGTTCTCCGAGGAGTTCCTGGGGGAGGAGATCACCCAGGCCATCATCACGGTGCCGGCGTACTTCGACGACAGCCAGCGTCAGGCCACCAAGGACGCGGGCACCATCGCCGGGCTGGAGGTGGTGCGCATCATCAACGAGCCCACCGCCGCCTCGCTCGCCTACGGCTTCGGCCAGGACAAGCACGAGGTGATCGCCGTCTACGACCTTGGGGGCGGCACCTTCGACATCTCCGTGCTGGAGATCGGCGACGGCATCTACGAGGTCAAGTCCACCGCCGGTGACACCTTCCTCGGTGGCGAGGACTTCGACGGCAGGATCATGTCGTTCCTGCTGGAGCAGTTCAAGGCCGAGACGGGGCTCGATCTCTCCGACGACGTGATGGCGATCCAGCGCATCAAGGAGGCCGCGGAGGCGGCCAAGTGCGAGCTCTCCACCAGCCAGGCGACGGAGGTCTCACTGCCCTTCATCGCCGCCGATCACACCGGTCCCAAGCACCTGCAGGTGCAGCTCACCCAGAGCCAGGTCGAGGATCTGGTGCGCGACCTCGTGGAGCGCACGCTGGAGCCCTGCCAGAACGCCCTCGAGGCCGCCCGCCTGCAGCCCGCCGACATCGACCAGATCATTTTGGTCGGCGGACAGACCCGCATGCCGCTGGTGGTCCGGACGGTGGCCGAGTTCTTCGGCCGTGAGGCGTGCCAGGACATCAATCCCGACGAGGTGGTTGGCATCGGTGCCGCCCTCCAGGGCGCCATCCTTCAGGGCGAGGTGAAGGACCTGATCCTGCTGGACGTGACGCCCCTGTCCCTGGGCATCGAGAGCCATGGCGGCCTGTTCACCAAGATCATCGAGCGCAACGCCACCATCCCCACCAAGAAGTCCATGATCTTCACCACGGTGGCCGACAACCAGACGTCGGTGGAGGTGCACGTGCTCCAGGGGGAACGGGCGATCGCGAGCGAGAACCGCTCCCTGGGACGTTTCGACCTGGTGGGGATCCCACCCGCTCCCCGTGGCGTGCCCCAGATCGAGGTCACGTTCTCCATCGATTCCAACGGCATCGTGCATGCCGGTGCCCGCGACCTGGCCACCGGCAAGGAGCAGAGCATCGAGGTCCAACCGGCGGGAGGTCTGTCCAAGACCGAGATCGACACCCTCATCGCGGAGGCGGACAAGTACCGTCAGGATGACGAGAAGCGACGGGGAACGCGGCAGCTCCAGAATCGCCTGGAAGGCCTGCTCTACACCAACGAGAGGGTGGTCCGCGAGTTCGGGAGCAATCTCGAGGCGGAAGAGCGCGAACGGGTCCGCGCCACGTTGAATCGAGCGCGGAAGGCCCTCACCAGTGAGGAACGTTCTGTCCTGGAGGAAGCGATCGTCGCGGTCCAGGAGGTTGCGGCGATCCTCACCGAGGTGGTCATGGTGAACCCCATGGCGGCCCTGGGCAGAGAGCTCGGGATGAAGCTCGAATCCGACAACGGTCCAGACAACGAGTAATAGACATCCATGACGACAGGAACCAAACGAGACTACTACGAGGTGCTCGGTGTCAGCCGGGAGGCCTCGACCGACGAAATCAAGCGCTCCTACCGGCGGCTCGCGGTGCAGTTCCATCCGGACCGCAACCCCGACGACCCGGACGCGGAGGAGAAGTTCAAGGAGGCGTCGGAAGCGTATGCCGTGCTCTCCGACGGGGAGAAGCGGGCGCGCTACGACCGCTTCGGTCACCAGGGGCTTGCCGGCGAGGGTTTCTCGGGCTTCGACCCCAGCGCCTTCGGGGACTTCGCCGACATCCTCGGCGACCTCTTCGGCTTCAGCTTCGGCGACGTGTTCGGGCGACGGCGCTCTCCGGGCGGCGCCCGCCGCGGTCGCGACCTGCAGTACACCCTGCGCCTGACCCTTCAGGAGGCGGCACGGGGGGTGGAGCGTACCATCAAGATCCCCCGTCTGGAGGGCTGTGAGCGCTGCGGCGGAACGGGCTCCGAGCCCGGCACCTCGCCCGAGACCTGCAGCACCTGCGGCGGGGCGGGCCAGGTGATGTTCCGCCGCGGGTTCCTTTCCGTCTCCCAGACGTGTCCGAGCTGCTCCGGCTCGGGTCGGATCAACCGCACTCCCTGCACGAGCTGCCATGGCGCGGGTCGGACAGAGGTGGAGGCCAGCCTGCGGGTGACCGTGCCGGCGGGCGTCGACACCGGGATGCGCTTGCGCCTCGCCGGGGAGGGAGAGGGAGGTCTGGCCGGTGGGCACGCCGGCGATCTCTACGTGGTGCTCGCCGTCGAACCGCACCCCCTCTTCCAACGCCAGGGGCCGGAGCTGCACATGGAGCTTCCGATCTCGGTGTTCCGGGCGATCCTGGGGACCGAGGTCGAGGTGGAGACCATACTCGGGGAGCCGAAGACCGTACGCATCGATGCGGGCGTGCAACCGGGCGCTGTGGTCCGCGTCCGTGGCGCCGGGATGCCGCAGCTCGACTCTCATCGCCGCGGGGATCTGCACGTCCACCTGAACGTGGTCGTGCCCAAGCGCCTCAGCAACGAGCAGCGGCAGCTCATTCGCGACGCGGCCGCCCTGGGTGACGAGCTCCATGACGACTCCTCGGGCGGGCTGTTCGACCGCCTGAAACGTGCGCTCGGCGGCGACGAGTAGGTTCGACGGAGACGCTGCGACGACGGGGGCGCTCATGAACAGCTTCATCTGTCTGAGCTGTCTCATCCCCGAGAGCAGTGACGAGGAGCTGGCCGCAGTGCTGGTCGAGTCCTCCAGCCTGGGAGCGTGGCTGCAACCCGAAGAGCCCGGCGTCCTGCGCGCCGTGATCTACCTCGATCCGTCGGCCTCGGATGCCGAGGCGATGCTCGAGGAGGCATTGCGGCGGATCGGCGGCAGGGAGATGTCCAGGCAGATGGTGGCAGACCGTGACTGGCTGGAGCAGTACCGGCGGTCGGCACGGCCTTTCGCCGTGGGCAGCAGGTGGTGGATCGATCCCCGCCACGACGACGCGGCGGGCGCGCCGGACGGCCGGGTCCGCCTGCGCATCGAGCCTTCGACCGCCTTCGGGAGCGGGTCCCACGAGTCGACGCAGCTCATTCTGACCGCCCTCGAGGAGCTGCCGGTGGAGGACGCGACAGTCCTGGACCTGGGATCGGGCAGCGGCATCCTCGCCCTGGCCGCCGACGCGCTCGGTGCTCGCTGGGTGGTGGCCGTGGACATCGATCCACAGGCGGTGTGGGTCGCGAGGAGGACGCGCGACCGGCAAGAGTGGAGCAGCCGCGTGGCACTGGTGGTCGGGACCGCGGCCGCGGTGGTTGAGGGGGCGTTCGACGTCGTTGTCTGCAACATCCTCACCGGCGTCTTGGTCCCGTTGCTGCCAGAGATCCAGCGCCGGCTGAAGCCGGCGGGACGCGCGATCCTCGCCGGCATGCTGGAAACGGAAGTGGGTGCGATGAGCGATGCTCTGGCCGCCAGTGGTCTCCTCGTTGGTCGCGAGATGTCCCTGGGAGAGTGGGCGGCGTTGGAGGTCCAGCGTGGCTGAGCCCTGGCTGCTGGCAGCACCGGGATCTCTGCGGTCGGGCGCGATGGTGGAGCTGGACAACGTCGAGGCGAAGCACGCCACGGCCGTCCTGCGCCTGCGCTCCGGGATGCGGATCGTGCTCGCCGACGGCGAGGGGACGACGGCTGCGGCCGTCCTTCGGTTCTCCGGCCGAAGTCGTTGCACGGCGGAGGTGGAGTCCGTGGAAACCGAGTCGCCACCTGCGCGGTCCGGCGTGGACGTGGCCCTGGGCGTGCTTCACGGACGCACCATGGACTGGGCGGTGCAGAAGACCGCGGAGGTGGGAGTCCGGCGTCTGCTGCCCCTCCTGGCCGCGCGCAGCCAGCTCCCCCGCGCTGCCGTCGAACGGCGCCTCGCCCACTGGCGGGAGGCGGCGCGCCAGGCAATCAAGCAGTGTCACCGACCGTGGAGCATGATCGTGACCGACCCGGTCACGCTTCCGGAGCTGGTGGAACAGAGCTCAGGAGGCGGTGGCCTGGTGGCGGATCCGGCGGGTCTGCCCCCCCTGTCGCTGCCTCCTGACCACCCTCGTTTGCTGGTGGTCGGCCCGGAGGGGGGCCTGACCACCGACGAGCGGCGACTTCTCGACCCCGAACGCTGGCCGCGGGTGTGGCTGGGGCCGCACGTCCTGCGGGCTGAGACCGCCGCCGTCACCGGCGCCAGCTTCCTCGTGGTCATGGGGTAGACTCCCGGGCATGAGGTCGCCGATGGCTGCATCAAGCTCCTGGGTCGACTCCCACGCCCACCTCACGATGTTCGACTCCGACGAGGTGGGCGACGTGCTGGTGCGGGCCGCCGACCGGAGCGTCGGCGGCGTGCTGGTGCCCACCACAGGCGCCGACGATCTGGACGCGGCGCTCACCCTGCACGAACGCTTCCCCGAGCAGATCGTGGTGGCCGTCGGCGTCCATCCCCACGAGGCGACCTCCCTGGATGCGACCCTGAAACGGCGCGTCGAGGCCGCGCTCGAGGCGCGCGGGGTGGTGGCGGTGGGGGAGATCGGGCTCGATTACCACTACATGAGCTCCCCGCGTGAAGATCAGCTCTCGGCTCTGGCGTGGCAGCTCGACCTGGCCCTGGAGAGCGGGCGGCCGGTGGTGATCCACAACCGGGAGTCGTGGAGCGACCTAGAGGAGCTTCTCGGCGAACGGGCCGGGCAGCTCCGCGGAGTGTGCCATTCATTCACGGAAGGGGCGGCGCAAGCACGTGAAGTGGTCGCCATGGGCCTGCTGGTGGGAGTGTCAGGCATGATCACGTTCGCAAACGCCGACAACATCCGTGACATGGCGGCGGCGTTGGATGCGTCCCACGTCGTCGTGGAGACGGATAGCCCCTTCCTGGCGCCGGTCCCCCACCGCGGACGGCGGAATGAGCCTGCATTCCGTGGTCCAGGTTGGAAAGATGTTGGCCGAGGTCTGGCGAGCTGATCCCGCCGTCATCGCGGCGCGGACGACGGACAACTTTCGCGATCTGTTCGGGGTCCCGGCGTCGTGGCCCGGTCGGTTTGACTGAGCCGTTCGGTGGACGTCAGGGAGCGCGCCACCGCGTCGACCGCGAGGGATCAGGCGGTCTTCTTGGGCCGCCGCCCACGGCGCCTTTGCACGTCCTTTACCGGAACGGTCAGCATTTTGCTCGTCTTGTCTTCGATGACATCGAAGCGTTGGGGCTCGTCGATTTCCAGCCCGTATTGCTCGAAGAACTGGGGTGCTTTCAGGCTGATGGAACGGCGCCGTCTCGACATTCTGAACGAGCCGGTTTCCTTCTGATTGTTGGTTGGTTGGATGCCGATGATCTTGCGCGTCTTGTCGAAGTAGAGAATGGCATACGTGGCCTTGTCGAGCCCGAACAGCTCGACCGCGGTGGCGTCGAACGAGATCAGCCCGCTGGGTCGAATGGTGACTCTCGGTCGTGCACCAGGAGCTCGGGGAGGAACAAATCGCTCAAAAGGCATCACTCACCTCCAAAGACTTTAGATAGACGATAGACAGTTTCCCAACGAGAGTCAAGCCAACTTGCTGTGGGATGTCCGCACGAGTTTGCGGATCGGGAGGATCAGATACTCTCAGAGTGACTCGAAGAATGGGTGTTGGACTGGGATGGAAGTTCGGCCCGACCGACCGCCCGGGATCCGGGCGCCCAGGTGGAAGTGGCGGTGAATTGTGGTGTCGTTCGAGCTGACACCTGCCGACGAAATGAAGTCCTGGAACCGATCAAAGCCACGAGTAACCCTCTCGGATGTACCGCCTGCGCCGGGATGGCGGACCGTTCTCCGAAGCGATACACTGCGGGCCGTGACGCCGCGATCTCCAGACCATGGCCAGTGGATCAACCTGAGCGCGAGGGCGCTCGAGGGCAACCTCGGGTTGTTCCGCGATCTTCTCGGCGATCGGGCCCAGATCGCCGCGGTGGTGAAGGCGAACGCCTATGGACACGGCCTGAAGGAGATCGCACCAATCGCGTCCAGGCACGCCGACTGGCTTGCGGTGCACGCCCCCTGGGAGGCCCGTGAGATCCGTCGACTCGGAGTGCATTGTCCGATCCTGGTCATGGGTTACTGCCCGCCTGAGGAGCTTGACGGTCTGGACCCGGACGTGCACATCGTGGTGTCGACCGAAGAGGTGCTCACGTGGGTGGGGGAGCATCGGCGGCGGGCCGGCATTGCCCTGCCGGTGCATCTCAAGGTCGACACCGGCACCAAGCGACAGGGGTTCGCCGTCGATCGGCTCGAAGCGGCCTGTCGGCTGGCGGCGCGGCAAGGTCTCCAGGTCGTTGGTCTAGCCACGCATTTCGCCAACATTGAGGACACCCTCGAGCATGATTTTGCGCGGCGTCAGCTGAGTGAATTTCAGCGGGCGATCGAAGTGGGTCGTGCCGCCCTCGCCACGGAGCCGCCGTACATCCACGCCGCGTGCTCGGCGGCGACGCTGCTGTTCAGGGAGACCGATTTCACCCTAGCGCGCGTCGGCATTTCCATGTACGGACACTGGCCGTCGCGGGAGACGCAGCTCACCTGGATTCGGGACCACGGCCGCAACGGAGTGAAGTTGGAGCCGGTCTTGGAGTGGCGGACGGTCATCGGCCAGATCCAGGAGGTGGCCAAGGGGGAGACGGTGGGGTACGGCCGGACCTGGACCGCCTTGCGGCCGACCCGCCTGGCCGTCCTCCCAGTGGGGTACGCCGACGGCTTCACGAGGAGCCTCGGGAATCGTGCCCGGGTGTTGGTGGACGGGAGGCGGGTCCCGGTGGTGGGGCGAGTGTGCATGAACATCATCATGGCCGACGTCACGGATGTTTCCGGGGTCGGCGTCGGCGACGAGGTGGTGCTGATCGGCCGCCAGGCCGGCGCGGAGGTGACCGCCGAGGAGCTGGCCGAGTTGAGTGGGACCATCAACTACGAGGTGTTGGCTCGACTGGCGCCCCACATCCCGCGGATCGTGACGGATGCTCCTGGCTCGCACCGCTGACAGCGCGGGGCCGTCCACTCGGGAATCGACGCCGTGACCCCGCTCCCTTCGGCCAGCATCGTGATCCCGACCTGGAACAGGTGCGACGACCTGGTGACTGTTCTCGAGGCGCTCGACGGGCAGTGGCTGGCTCCCGACACGAAGGTCGAGGTCCTCGTCGTGGACGATGGGTCGAGCGACGGGACCAGGGAGCGGTTGCAGGGATGGTCGGGCCGCCTGCCCCTGCGTCTTCTGAGCCAGCCGAACTCTGGACCGGCGCGGGCCCGGAACCGGGGATGCGAAGAGGCTCGCCATGAGGTGATCCTGTTCCTCGGGGACGACACTGTCCCCGCGCCCGGACTGTTGATGGAACACCTGGAGCACCATCGTGTGTTCGCCGACCAGGAGCCCCTGGCGGTGGTCGGATACACGACCTTCCCTCGGGCCTACGACAGTCCCTTCCTCCGCTTCCTCAATGAGTACGGGCCCCAGTTCGGCTACGCTCTCATCGATCGGCCGCTGGCGGTGGGTTTCAACTTCTTCTACACCTCCAACATCTCCCTGCCGCGGAAGGTCCTCCAGGAGGAGGGCGGGTTCCGCGAGGACTTCCCGGCCGCGGCCTGGGAGGACATCGAGTTCGCGTACCGGGCGGTGGCTCACGGCCTGCGCATGCACTACCAGCCCCGGGCGCGCACCATCCATCATCATCGTGTCGATGTGCGGACATTCTGTCTCCGGCAGAGGACGTCCGGGAGATCGGCGGCCATCTTCGTCGAGAAGCATCCTGAGCTGGCGGACTTCTTGGGCGTGAACCGCCCCCGACTCTCGGCGACCGCCGGGCGTGTGCAGGCGGTGCTTCTCGGCGCCACCATCGCTGCTGCGGAGGCGATTTCGACGACGCTTCCCCATCGCCTCTACCAGCGCTTCGTGGATCTCTGCTATCTGGAGGGACTGGCAAGGGGCTTGCACGGGCGGTGACGGGAGGTGCGCCATGGGACGACTGCAAGCGCTCATCTGGGCCGCGGCGATCTCGTGGGCAGTGATGCCCGCCGCAACGGGAACCGGCTCGGAGCCCCGGGAACCCTGCATCCCTCCAGGGACCTACGCTCCTGCCCTGGCTGGGTCGGGAGGGGCCCCCGAAGCGACGGGACGGCCCGTCTCGACCGGTGAGCCGATGCCTGCGGCTGAGGGTGGGCGGGGAGTCGCCGGCGACGTGCCGGCGGTCGATGCGGTGTGCATCCCCGTCGGCGCCGCCCTGCCCCCCTGGCGGGATCCGGATACCGAGCCAAGCCCCCCGCGAGTGGCGGTCGTGATGACGGACCTCAGGCCCAAGGACGTGCACCTCCTGCTGGACGGACGGGACATCGGTCCAGCCCGTGCCTTCAACGGCAGCAACGGGTTTCTCTACCTGGAGCCCGGGGACTACCTTCTCGAAGCGCGCCTGGGGGGGTACGAGACGGTGGCATTCCGGATCGCCGCGCGTCCGAGGTGCCGCTTCGACATCCGGCAGCGGATGCAGCGGATCAAGGGCACCAGCAAGGAGCGACCCGAGCGCGGGACGGCGGAGAAGGGGACCCTGCGCCGGGTGTACGGACCCGAGAAAGCGTCCGCGGGACGTGCGCCGGCCGTTCCTGCGGGCCCGGATCGAAGCCTGCGGCCTGACCTCTCCGCGCAGGGCGTTGAAACCCCGCGGCAGGTGCGGCAGCTCGCCTCCGTGCGGTTGGTCATCACGCCCGCGACTGCGGAGGTCTTCCTTGACGGCGAGTTTCTGGCGACCGGTGGGGAGCTCAGCCGCCTGGCCGCCCCCTTGGCGATTTCCTCGGGTGACCACCTGCTCGAGGTGTCGGCGCCCGGATTCGAGAGCCGTCGGGTGGAGTTCGAGGCGCGGTCCGGAGAGGCCGCCGAGGTCGAGGTGGACCTGCAGCCGGGAAGCGCGGATTGACAGAGAAGGCGGGCCTGGCGACGGCGTCTCGCGGGCTGCCGGCGAATCATAGTGGAATTTTTCACAAGGGTATGGACAACACCGGCGCCAGGTCGTATAATGCTCCTAACGTTACTGGGAGGGAAACCGGAACGCTGTCCACCTTGACCCTACCATCTTGGGCCAACCTTTATCGGCTTACCTACTTTATTCCATTCATATCGGTCCTACCTGCCACGCTTCACGGTCCCTCCCGACCTCAACCATCCGCCCGGCACCACGGTGCCGGGCGATCGTTGTTTCGGACCTGAGGCTTCTTCAGCTCGGATCACCGGGCCCGAGATCCACCAGCGTGCCGGGATCGACTCCAATGGAGCGCAGGGCGGCGGCCCAGCGTTCGTCCACGGGCACGTCGAAGAGGATCGAGGCGTCCAGAGGCGCCACCAGCCACGAGTTCTCCTCGATCTCGCGCTCGAGCTGACCGGGATGCCAGCCTGAGTAGCCGAGCAGCAGATAGTAGCGGCTGCCGATGCGGCCGTGAGCGAGCCTGGAGAGGGTCTCGGTGCTGCCGGACACGGTCAGGTCCCCGTCGATCCGGAGGGCCGCCTCATCCCAGTCGCCGGTGTCGGCGTTCTCATAGAGCACGAACCCGTGGCTCGGCTCCACGGGCCCACCGGACAGGACCTGGGGGAAGCTGCCGCCCTCCACCTCCGCGCCGAGCTCTTCGAGGATGTCCTTGAGGTCGATGTCCAGCGGGCGGTTGACGACGAGGCCGAAGGCGCCGTCGTTCTCGGTGTGCACTCCCACCAGCACCACTGTGTGCCAGAAGTTGGGATCCGCCAGGTTCGGCATGGCGATGAGCAGCTTGCCCTCCAGGGGCGTGGCCAGCTCGGTCATGGGCCTATGCTATCAAAGATGGTCGTTCGCCCAACGTTGTGAGACCGGGCGGCCTGCGGTGGCAGCCTCCGCGCCTGTGGTCGGCGACCGAGGAGCGGGATCGGGCTAAGATCTGTGGATGGAAGCCGGACCGCCCCTCGAGATCAGACGACCCAGGCAACCCCCGGATTCCGAGCTCCTCGAAAGCCTGCAGGGCGCGCTGCAGGACTGCCAGGACGTGGCTTTCGCGTACCTGCCGGAGGTGTACGTTCCGGGACAGCAGTCACATCCGGAGCTGGTGCTGTTCGTCTGGTTGCGTCGGCACGCGGTTCGATCCGTGCGCGCGGCGCTCAACGGGGTGTCGGCGCGGGTCGCCCGGGCACTGCCGGACGGCGACTACATGGACGTGGTGATCCTCAACTCGGCCCCCGATCTGCTGGCCGCCGTCGAGGATGCCCACTGCCTGCTGGTGGAGCTGGATGCGGACGAGCGCCGGCAGGCTCTGGACGCTGCACGCTCCGGCGACCATGCTCCGGAGGTTCCCACGCGACCGTGGTGGTGGCCCTTCGGCTAGGCTCTCTCCTCCCCCCACCCGCTACGTGGGGATCTCGTGCCGCCAGCCGAAGGGATCCTCCTCACTGGCGGTCTGGATGCCGATGAGCTTGTCGTGGAGCTGGCGCCAGCGCTCGTCGAAGGGGAACTCCCAGGTCCGTTCCCCGTCCACGATCTTGCTGATCCAGCTCAGAATCGCAGCCGTGCCACAGCAGGCTGCGGCGTCGATCTCACCGAGCTCCTCGAGGGGAATCTTCCGTTCCTGGGTGGGCCAGTCGAAGAGGCGCTCCGCGATCTCCAGCAGGGAGCGTCTGGTGACCGAGGGCAGGACCGTCTTGGAGTCCGGAGTGACGAGGGCCTTGCCCTTCAGGGCGAGGAAGTTCGCGGCACCGATTTCGTCGATGTAGCGGTGCTGCGCCGGGTCGAGGTACACGGCCTCCGAGAAGCCCCGGGCCTTGGCCTCGGCGCCGGGCGTGAACGAGCATGCGTAGTTACCTCCGGCCTTGACGTGCCCTGTTCCGTGAGGCGCGGCCCGGTCGTAGCCCGTGACCATGAACTCCTGCCCCAGGCCGGGCCCGAACCCGCTCTTGAAGTAGGGGCCAACCGGGCTCACGAAGATGCGGAAGAGGTAGCGACGTGCGGGCTTGACGCCGATGTTCTCGTCCACGCCGAGGTACATGGGGCGCAGGTACAGGCTGGCGCCGCTGCCGTGGGGAGGGACATAGGGCAGGTTGGCGGCGGTGACCTCCTCGACGCCACGGATGAAGAGCTCCTCGGGAACAGGCGGACCCTGCAGGTACGCCGCGCCCTGATTCATCCGCTCGGCGTTGAGGCGCGGCCGGAAGGCGTAGACCTTGCCGTCAGCGCCGCCGTGGACCTTCATGCCCTCGAAGAGCTCCTGCCCATAGTGGAGGCACTGGCTCCCCTCGGGGAGACTCACGGTGGAGTCCTCCAACAAGCCGCGCACCCTCCACACGCCGTGCTGGTAGACCGCCTCGAAGCGGTACGGACAGGGGAAGTAGCTGAAACCGAGGTGGGCGAAGTCGATGTCCGCCCTGTCTGTATCCCCGGTGAAGTAGTAGCGTGGCTTGTCCATGAGCACCTCCGAGGTCGCTGTGATTGGTTGGGCCGAGCGGCGCCGCGGATAGCATAGCTGGTCCGAGGCGGCGCGCGCCAATCAATTTGGGGAGAGGCCCTGGATCCGGGGCACCGAGGACGGATTCTCCAAGAGCAGGGAGGGGTCCACGCGCGCCCCGCGCCACCTGATCCCGAAGTGGAGGTGGGGACCCGTGGCGCGGCCCGTTGCCCCCACGGTGCCCACCGGATCACCTCGGGCCACCTCGGCGCCGGGTGCGACGACAATGTCCGCCAGGTGGAAGTACATGGTGATCAGCTGGTCGCCGTGGTCGATGAAGACGCTGTTCCCGGAGAAGTACAGATCGTCCGCTAGGACCACCGTCCCCGTGGCTGCGGCGTGGACGGTGGTGCCGCGTGGCGCCGCCACGTCGGTGCCGGAGTGGGGGCTCCGCGGCTCGCCGTTGAAGATGCGCCGAGAACCGAAGCCGCCCACCTCCGGCAGCGGGTCCAGGGGTGGTGCCAGGGGGAGGCTGAACCGTCGCGGCCGATGTGACCACCACAGCGCAGCGACACGCTGCTGCTCGCGCTCGATGCGTTCGGCCTGGGCCGGAGGCGGGGTGACCATGTCGGGAGCGACATCCAGCCGTTGTACGGGATAGGCGTAGGGTCCGACCCGCACCGTGATCTCCTGTATGTGGCCGGCGACCTCCCGCTTCAGTACCAGGGGACCCTGCGGCGCCAGGAGATCGATCGGGTACCAGCAGGTGTCCCCCATGGGCTGCCAGCTCGCGCCACCCATGGCGCAGAGGGTCGTGCCCGGGTCGGACCAGCGGACGATGGTGCCCGGCGCGAGCTGAAGGCCGGAGTCGTCTGACCCTGCATGCACGGTTCTGATGCTGATGGCGGCGAGGGCCGACAGCGCCAGGGCAAGGGCCAGCCGGAAGCCGGCGGCGGCGAGATGGCGAGGGGTTCGGACGGCCATCAGGTCGGGAGCTTCTCCCAGTCCGACTTGGGGGCGTCGAGGGCCAGCGCCAGGGCGCCGTTGGCGCCGATGTAGACCGGGTCGTTGGCCACCTTCACCCGTCCTCCGCCGTAGGGGGCGAGGGCCTTCTCGAGTGCGGGTCCGAGCCCCGGGATGGCCGCCGTTCCACCGGCGAGCACGATCTGATTGCGGATCTTCTCCTGGTACTCAGGCTCGGCCGCCGCCATGAGGTCGATCATGGTCTCCGCCACCGGCGGGACGAGCCCATCACAGGCCTGCTTCATCTCGCCGGTGATGTCGAGCTCGGTGGGCTTGCCGTGGATCGGTACGGTGACCTTGATCGGGTTCGGAGGCTCGCCCACGAAGCTCCACTGCTCCTTCCACGAGCGGACGGTGTGGATGGAGACCGAAAGACCGTCGTGGCGCTCTCTGAGGAGGGTGTGGAGCTGGGCGTCGATCCAATCGCCGGCGTTGGGGAGGGTGCGTTGCTCGTCGTCGGTGGGGTAGTGCCCGTTCATGACGCAGAAGTCCGTGGTCCCCGCTCCCAGGTCCACGACCATGGCGTGCAGGAGTGCCTCGATCCCGTAGGCCACGGCGAACGGTTCGGAGACGATGATGAGGTTGTCCACGAAGCCCCGGAGCGCATCCCTCAGGTGCTGGCGGTTGACCCGCAGGGCCTCGGCGGGCACGCCCACCACCGCGCGCACCTTGGGACGTTCCTTGCTGTTGGTGTCGATCCCCGCCGTCTGCAGGAGATGCTCGATGAGCGCGCGCACCGCCTGCTGGTCGCGCTCCGAGCCCTCCTTGAGGAGCCCTCTCTCAAGCGGCCTGTGCAGCTCCAACATGGGGCGGTTCTCGAGGGCTTCGGTGCCGACGAGCACCTCCTTCTTGAGCAGCTTCTTGGCCACCATGTCCACGGGCCACCCCACATAGCTCTCCACCATCTCCTTGCGGCCGTCCGAGGTGATGATGGAGGACCGGGACGTTCCCAGATCGATCCCGACGATGCGTTCTCCTTCTTTGTTCATCTCTCACTCCCTTGTGCAGTCTCCGAGGGTGCGGACATGACCTGATCGGCGTATGCCGTGATGCCCGCATAGAGTGCTTCGGCGATGCGCTCCCGATAGCTCGGCAGGGACAGCAGACGAGCCTCGCGATCGTTGGACAGGCACGCCACCTCGACCAGGATCGCGGGCATTTCGGTCCTCACCAGCACGGCGAAGGGCGCGGTCATCACGCCACGGCTGACGATCTCGGGGTTGTCCTCCCTCAGGGTCTCAACCAGCGTCGCCTGGATCTGCTCGGCGAGCTGCCGCGACTGGTCTTGCCGGACGTCCGCGTAGATGCCGGCGAGGAGGTCCCGGTAGTCGGCCATCGCGAACCCGGAGTCGGTGTTCTCCAGCGCCGCCAGGCGACGCAGGAACGGATCGTCCGTGGTTCCGAGGTAGTAGGTCTCGAAGCCCCGCGCCGTCCGATCCGGGAGCCAGTTCACGTGGATCGACACGAAGACGTCGGCCGCGGCGGCGTTGGCGATCTCCGCCCGCCGCTTGAGGGGGAGGCTCTCGTCGCCGGAGCGGGTGCTGACGACCTCCCAGGAGGCGGCCGTCAGCAGGCGGGCCAATCGGTTGGCGATGTCCTTGGTGAGGTCCTTCTCGAGGAGGCCGTAGCCCATGCTGGCGCCCCCGTCCACACCGCCGTGACCGGGGTCCAGCACAACCCGTCCCACGGACACGGGGATGACCTCCGGGAGCAGGGGAGAGGGGGAGGAGCGGGCGATGCGCGCGGCCACTTCCTGGGCTTCCAACCGGGGTGCCGGGATGGCGATGCGCTCGGCGACCAGCCGTCGGGACCCTGTCTGGGAGGCGTCCTCCGGCCCGCGCACGAGGCGGGCGGCGTCCACGGCGACGAGCGAAGCCCCGGCCACGATCGTGAGCACCACCGCGGCCAGTGATCGACGCACGGTGAGGGAGCGGCGTTCGCGGATCCGACGGGACGTCCCCAGAGGACGCCCGTTGATAGCGTCCAGGTTTTCGTCCACGGCCCCGCGCAGGATGTCGCGCCGGATTCTGTCGAGCCTTCCTGTGGGTGGCACCGCCCGCTCCCTCGTGCGACGTCAACGCCAAATTGCTGTAATAAAGGACTTTCCAGATCGATCGAGAGCCCAAACCATCGTACCACGAGCGGCGGATTTGATACGCCGTGCCCCGGTGGAGAATGCACCGGTCCAGGAACGGGTTCTTCGGAGTGTCCACAGTGGGTGATGGCGGAGCCCGGGGCGGTAGGCGATGATGACCCTCCACGGGGGGCGCTGCCGGTCCATGAGCTCCTTTTTGGAAAGGAGGACCACCTTCCATGACTCAGCGACACATCCTCACGACGAGCGGTGCGTTCCTGCTCGGGATCACGGCCGTGGGACTGCTGGCGACGAGCGTGGCCTGCTCGAGCGCGGTCCCCACCTCGACGCCCGGCATCGAGCGCCTGGGCAGGTACGTCCTGCAGGAGAACACCAACCGAGTGGAGCTGGTGGTGGCGTACAAGTACGCCGCGATGTCCCTGGGGAACGAATGGCTGATCCTCGAGGTCGCGGCCACGTCGCCCGTGGGGAAGACCGCGCGGCTCGAGCGCGGGAAGATCTTCCTCACCATCCCCGATGGCAGCACGGTCCCCCTCGCCACCCAGAAGCAGTTCGGCGAGGCGTACTCCCGGCTGCGCCCGCAGATCGCGCAGGCGAACATCGTCCGCGAGCCCATGAACTACTTCCCGCCCAACCGCGAGGCCTGCTCACTGGGGCTGTTCGTCGCGCCCGGGGAGGGCGTGGTCTTCAACGAGGTGAGCCTCAACGACCGGCGGGCCTGCCAGGGCAAGCTGCTGTTCCGCATCCCCGGGGGCGTGCAGCCCGGCCGCTACGTGCTCGGCATCGACCTCGAGGAGAGCCGGATCAGGATCCCCTTCGAGCTGCCCACCGCGCCCCCCGAGTGAGGAGGAACGGGACCAGCGGCGGCCCCTCGGTCAGGGGAAGATTCCACGGTCGCTATAGGTGGTCGCGATCTTGTCGATGGCGGTCACCATGGAGGCGGTCCGGAGATCGATGCGATCACCGTGTCGCTGCCGCATCGCCCGGATCTGGCCGAAGGCGTCGATCATCGTCTCCTCCAGGCCGGAGTTGACGAGGTCGATCTCCTCCGGTCCCCGGGCGAACCGGCCGGCCTCATCCTCGGTGAAGACGTGGCCGGTGGCTTTCTCGATGGCCGCCAGCATCCCCCGAGCAGACCGCTGCTCGAACCGCTTGACCATCCGTCCGAAGCGCACGTGCTCGAGGTTCTTGAGCCATTCGAAGTAGGACACCGTGACGCCGCCGGCATTGATGTACGCGTCGGGCAGGACCATCACCCCGTGCTCGAAGAGGTAGTCGCTGGCCTCCGAGCTGACGGGCCCGTTGGCCGCCTCGGCCACGATCTTGGCCTTGACGCCGGCCACGTTGTCCATGGTGATCGCATTCTCCAGGGCCGCGGGGACCAGGATGTCGCAGTCGAGCTCGAGCCCGAGCTCCCGGCGCTCGAGGTCGCGCGCTCCCGCAAAGCCCAGGATCGAGCCGGTGGCGCGTCGATGCTCCATCAGCTCCTCGACCCGGATGCCCTCCGGTTTCGAGATGGCTCCTTCGACCTCCACGGCGCCGACGATCACCGCTTGGCCGTCCTCCTCGATGAACTTGGCGGCGTGGTAGCCGACGTTCCCGAGGCCCTGGACGACGACCCGCTTGCCTTGCAGGCCGGGCTCGAGGCCGAGCGCGGCCATGTCCTGGACCACGTCGCAGGCCTCCCGGAGGCCGAAGAACACGCCCCGACCGGTCGCTTCCACCCGGCCGTGGATGCCCCCCTCGGCCACGGGCTTGGCCGTCACGCAACCGAGGGCGTTGATGTCTTGGGGCGCCAGGGTGGCGTAGGTGTCGGCGATCCACGCCATCTCACGGGGGCCGGTGGCGAAGTCGGGGGCTGGAACGTCGAGGCTCGGGCCGATGAAGTTCTTCTTGAAGAGCTCGAATGTGTAGCGCCGGGTGATGCGCTCCAGCTCCTCGGTCGAGTAGGTCCGGGCGTCGATCTTGACGCCCCCCTTCGCGCCCCCGAACGGGACGTCGACGATGGCGCACTTGTAGGTCATGAGGGCGGCCAGGGCCTTCACCTCGTCCTCGTCGACTGCCTCCGCATAGCGGATCCCCCCCTTGGTGGGAAGCCGGTGGTGGCTGTGCTCGGCGCGCCAGGCGTGGATGACCTCCACGGAGCCGTCGTCGCGCTTGATGGGAAAGGTAAAGTGGATGACGCCGTTGATGGCCCTGATCTGCTCCAGAATGCCCCGCGGGTAGGTCGTCAGGGCGGCGGCGCGGTCGAAGTTCCTGTTGACCTGGGCGAAGAAGCTGATGGCTGGCGACATGGGTCACTTCCTTGTGGTCCGTAGGTTGGTGGACATGGTGCGGCGATCATAGCAGGAACCTGGATGCGAGCAGCGGCGGAGGATCGCCGGCACGGGGAGGTCACATGGCGTCACGCGCGATCCACTTCGACAACGGGCGCGGCAACCGGCTGGCCGCCATCCTCGACGAGCCGGACGGAGCGGCGCCTGTGGCGTTCGCCGTGTTCGCGCACTGCTTCACCTGCTCCAAGAACTACAAGGCGGTCACCCACGTCAGCCGCGCTCTGGCGGAGGAGGGGGTGACCGTGCTGCGCTTCGACTTCACCGGCCTCGGTGACAGCGAAGGCGACTTTGCCGACACCAACTTCTCCTCCACCGTCGACGACGTGGTGGCCGCTGCAAAACACCTGGAGCGTGATCTCGAGGCGCCGGCCATCCTCGTGGGGCACTCGCTGGGTGGCGCTGCAGTTCTGCAGGCCGCGGCGCAGATCCCGTCCGCCAGGGCCGTCGTCACCATCGCCACGCCGAGCTCGCCGCGTCACGTGCTGCGGGCCATCTCCTCGAAGAGGGAGCAGATCGAGGTCGAGGGCGAGGCGGAGGTCGCCATCGCGGGCCGGACCTTCCGGATCAAAAGGCAGTTCCTCGAGGACCTGGAGGGCGACTCCATGCGGCGCGACATTGCCGAGCTCGGGCGCCCCATCCTGATCTTCCACTCCCCGCACGATGAGGTGGTCCCCATCGACAACGCCACCGACATCTTCGTGGCGGCCCGACACCCCAAGAGCTTCGTGTCCCTCGACCATGCCGACCACCTGCTGAGCGACCAGCGGGACTCCCGCTGGGTGGCGGGTGTGATCGCCGCGTGGGCGCACCGCTACCTCGAGGGGGCCTCGGAGGAGGCGCCGTAGGTGCTACTGTTTCGCGTCGCCTGCGGGCTCGGAGGGAGCCGTGGAGCCCCCTCCGACCGCCGGTGCGTCGGCGTACTGGATGGTCGCCTCGTCGTAGAGCGTCTTCAAGAGGTCCGAGACCAGCTTCCCGGTCTTCTGGTTGACCAGCAGCGCTCGCGCCCGTTGCCTCGCCTCCTCGGGGGGCAACGCCTCCCCGGGCGCGTCTCCACTCGTGGCCTTGGACAGCTCGGGGTGCTTCGCGATGAGCTCGTCCACCTCCTGGTCCGTGACCTGGACGGTGGGTCGGATCTGCTTCGCGACGAAGACCCGGCCGACATCGACCTCGCGGTAGATCCGGGTGAGCTGGTCGATGCTCGAGCCCCCCTTGGCGAGCCACGCGGCGAGCTCCTCCCGCCCGCCGAGCTGTGTGGCCGCGGCGTTCAAGAGGTTCTCGACCTCCGACTCGTCGGCGTGGAGGCCGAAGCGGCGCGCCTCCTGGGCCAGGAGCTTCTGCTCGATGACGCGCTGCGTGGCCGCGCCGAGGATCTCCTTCTGGGACGGCTGCGCGCTCCCCGCCTTGAGACTCTCGGCGACGGTCCTCATCACCAGGCTGATCTCCGCGGCGTAGACGGGTTCGCCGTTCACGGTGAGCACCTGGGGGTTGATGTCTTCCGCCGGTTGCGGCGTCGCCTGATCCTGGGCGAAGGCCGCCCCGGCGACGGCGACGACGAGCAGGAGAGTGCTGGGGGTCTTCATTGGCACATGGCTCCAGGTGCGGCCGACCGGGCCGCCTAGGGGGAGACGGACGGGGCGGCCACGCCGCGCTCCAGCATTGCGAGGGCTTCGGCCCGTGGCCGGCCGTGGGCCTCGTCCCAGTAGGGGGACAGCCGCCTCAGGTTGTGGATGATAGGAGGGAACACCTCGACGACGCGTTCCACGTCCCTGTCGGTGGAGTAGCGGCTGAGGCTGAAGCGCACCGAGCCGTGGATGGCGGTGAACGGGATCTTCATGGCCCGCAGCACGTGGGACGGCTCCAGCGAGCCGGAGGTACAGGCGGAGCCGGACGACGCACAGACGCCCTGGCTCGAGAGCTGGTACAGGATGCCTTCCCCCTCCACGAAGTGACAGGACAGGTTCAGGGTGTTGTCGAGCCGTGGCGCCTCCCCGCCGTTGACCTGGACGTAGGGGATGCGGGCCGTCAGCTCCTGCTCCAGCCGGTCCCGAAGGCCGCGCACCCGCTGCTCGTCTGACTCTCGGGTGGCGAGGGCGAGCTCCAGCGCGCGGGCGAGCCCGACGATGAAGGCGACGTTCTCCGTTCCACCTCGCCGACCGTCCTCCTGATGGCCTCCCAGCAGGTAGGGTCGGCAGGGCGTTCCCCGACGGACGAAGAGGGCGCCGATGCCCTTGGGAGCATGCAGCTTGTGTCCGGAGAACGAGAGGAGGTCCACGTTCGAGAAGCTGCCGCCGAGGTCGATGGGCAGCTTGCCCACGGTCTGGGTGGCGTCGGTGTGGAAGAGGATGGAAGGGTCCGTTTCCTTGGTGATGCGGGCCATCTCCTCGACCGGGAAGACGACGCCGGTCTCGTTGTTGGCGTGCATCACCGACACCAGCAGGGTGTCGGGCCGCAGGGCGCGCACGAAGTCGGCCAGGTCGAGCCGGCCCTGCTCGTCCACGTCGAGGACGTCCACCTCCCAGCCCCGGCGCTCCATGTCCTTGGCCACGTTCAGCACCGCGGGATGCTCCACCGCCGTCGTGATGATGTGGCGACGTTCGGGTCGGGCGGCCGCGGTCCCGAGCAGGGCGGTGTTGTTGCTCTCGGTGGCGCAGGAGGTGAACAGGATGTCGGCAGGACGGCGCGTTCCGAGCAGCCGGGCGATGGTGGCGCGGGCGGCGCCGACCGCCGCGGACACCTCGGCGGCGGGCTCGTACATGGAGCTCGGGTTGTAATAGTGCTCCGTCAGGTAGGGGGTGAGCGCCGCCACCACCTCCGGGGCGACCATGGTCGTGGCGTTGTTGTCCATGTAGGTGACGTCCACTGGCCTCTCTCCTCTGTCCGGACCCTATCCTACTCTCTCGGCTCGGTATGCCGGGGAGCGGGACCGGCTCACGGTCGGCGGGTCAAGGGTGGCGATGCCTGCGGCCCGGGGCCCCAGCGGCATCATGGCCGCCCCGACCGCTACACCTCCACCACTCGGATGCGCTCGTCGATCTGGTCCTTGAGGGCCCGCTCGACGAGGATCTTCAGGGTGTTGCCGCTCCCGGCGCACTGCGAGCACGCGCCGCGGAACCGGCAGTAGACGATGGTGTCCTTGATGTCCACCACCTCGAGGTCGCCGCCGTCCTGGCGCAGGCGGGGGCTGACTGACTCCTCGATGACCTGCTCCACCCGTTTCGCGAACTTGTAGGGCGACATCTCCGGTTTCGGTCCGGGGGCCGCCGTCCGGGCCATGGGCAGCACCGGCAGCTCCTTGAACGAGGTCGGTTGCTTGCCCCAGACCTGGACCAACAGGTCCTGGAGACCTCCCGGGGTGTGATGGCAGGACATGCAGGCGCCGCCCGCCTTGATGGCGTTGGTGATGTCCGGGATGGTCTTCAGCTCGAGCTCCTTGATCTTGCGCAGGATGTACGGCTCCGTCAGGCCGAAGCAGGTGCAGACCAGGCGCCCCTCCTCCTGCTCCTCCCGTTGGATGTCGATGCCCAGCTCCACCAGGTCGACGCCACGCTTCTGAGCCCAGTTGAAGACCGCCGCCTCCAGGGCCTCGGCGCCCATCACCGAGCAGTGGATCTTCTGCTGGGGGAGCCCCTCCAGGTAGGCGACGATGTCCTGATTGCTGATCTTGAGCGCTTCAACGGGGGTGTAGCGACCCTCCTCGAGGATGGCGCACAGGGCCTCGGACGCGGCGATGGCCGAGGTGCAGCCGAAGGTGAGGTAGCGGGCCTCGACGATCAGGTCCTGGAGGGGATCGGTGGCGTGCCGGTCGACCCTGAAGGTGAACCGGAGCGCATCTCCGCACGCGATGGAGCCGTGCTCGCCGAGACCGTCGGGATCCGCGATCTCGCCCATGTGGCTGCCCGGCCCGCCCTGGACCGCGTTCATGAAGAGCTCTGTGGTCTTCTTGCTGTAGTTCCAGGTCATCCAGTCCTCCGGAGGCGGTCCGCCGCCCCCATGGAGAGTTGAATGATACCTGAACCGGACGTGGCCGTGGGGCACGGCCCGTGTCCATGTGCTATCTTGAGCCGTCCTCAGTCGGTAAACAGAGCGTTGTCGTGCGGAGCCCGAAGACCGTGCTTCGGCGACCAAAGCGGTGTGATCAACGCCAGGAAAGAACACGAGCGGAGGTCTCTATGTTGAAGGAGTTCAAAGAGTTCGCGGTCAAGGGCAACGTGGTCGACATGGCCGTCGGCATCATCATCGGCGGTGCCTTCGGGACCATCGTGAAGAGCCTGGTCGCCGATGTGTTGATGCCGCCCATCGGCCTGCTCCTGGGGGGTGTGGACTTCACGGACTTCTTCCTCGTGCTGAAGCCCGGGGCGACCGCGGGTCCCTATGCGACCCTCACCGACGCCCAGGCAGCCGGCGCCGTGACCCTCAACTACGGCGTCTTCATCATGGCGCTGGTGAGCTTCCTGATCGTGGCCTGGGCCGTGTTCCTGCTGGTCCGCGCCATGAACCGCCTGCAGCGGGAGCCGGCGCCCGAGCCGGTGGCGCCCACCACCAGGGAGTGCCCTCACTGCACGACGATGATCTCGGTGCGGGCCAGCCGTTGTCCGAACTGCACGTCCGAGGTCGCGCCGGTCTGATCGGCGGCAGCGCCGGGCGAGCTACTCCCCAGGAGGCTCGTACTCCGGGAAGTGCTCCACCTTCACATCCAGGTGGCCGGCCATGTCCGCGAGCTCCCGGGTGAGGGAGCGTGCGATCACGACCCGCTGCACCTGGTTGGTGCCCTCGTAGATCTGGGTGATCTTGGCGTCCCGCATGTACTTCTCGATGGGGTAGTCCTTGCAGTAGCCGTAGCCGCCGAAGAGCTGCACGGCGTCGGTGGTCACCTTCATGGCGGTGTCGGTGGCGAACACCTTCGCCATGGCTGCCAGACGGCTGATGTTCTTGGCGCCCGCGTCGATGGCCCGGGCAGACGCGTACACGAGCTGGCGGGCGGCTTCCACCTGGGTCGCCATGTCGGCGAGCATGAACTGGATGGCCTGGAAGGAGAGGACGGTCTGGCCGAACTGCCGGCGCTCGGAGGTGTAGCGGAGCGCCCACTCCAGGGCCCCCTGGGCGAGCCCGAGGGCCTGGGCGGCGACGCCGGGTCGAGCCCGGTCCAGGGTCATCATCGCGTTGCGGAAGCCGCCGCCCTCCTTGCCGCCCAGGAGCTGCGATGCGGGGACGCGGCAGTTGGTGAAGGAGAGCTCGTTCACCGGCACGGTGCGGATGCCCAGGGTGTCCTCGCGCTTGCCGACGACGAAGCCGGGGGTGTCCCGCTCCACGATGAACGCGGAGATCCCGCGCATCCCCTTGGCTGGGTCCGTGAGGGCGAAGACCGTGTAAATGCCTGCCACGCCGCCGTTGGTGTTCCACTTCTTGTGGCCGTTGAGGACGTAGTCGTCACCGTCCTTGATGGCGGTCGTCCGGAGACTGCCGGCGTCGGAGCCGGAGGGCTTCTCGGAGAGCCCGAACGCGATCAGGAGGTCGCCTGAGGCGATGCCCGGCAGGTACTTCTGCTTCTGCTCCTCGGTCGCGTTGAGGATGAGGGGGAAGGAGCCGAGGGCGTTGACCGAGTAGGCCACGCCGATGCCGCCGCAGGCCCGGGAGAGCTGCTCGACCACGAGGCACAGGTCCAAGACCCCGGCGCCCTGGCCCCCGTACTCCTCGGGGATCCAGATGCCGGTGAGCTCGTAGCGCTTCAGCGCCTCGAGGATGTCCCAGCCGTACTCCGCGCTGCGGTCGAGCTCGGCGGCCCGGGGCCGCACGAACTTCTCGGCCACCTCGCGGGCCCGCTCCTGGTAGTCGACGTTCTGTTGGCTCAGCAGCTCGCGCATCCGTGCCTCCCGTGACGATCGGTGACGGTCATTCTACACGCGCGACGGCGCCTGCGAAGGGGCAGTCGGACGCGCCGCGGCGTTCCAGAGTCAGGACAAAGCGTGGCGGAGGGCGTCCTCGAGGTCGGGGAATCGGAAGCCGTAACCGAGCCCCTCCAGTACGGCCGGCCGGATCCGGACGCTCGCCAGTAAGAGCTCGTCCGCCATCTCGCCGAGCACCAACCTGGCCGCCGGGCCCGGCAGGGGCAGGACGGCCGGGCGGTGCAGCACCCGTCCCAACGCCTTGGCGAAGTCACGGCTGCGCACTGCGTCGGGCGAAACCACGTTGACCGGGCCGCTGACCTCCGGATTCGCCAGGACGGTCCGCACCGCGCCGACGAGGTCGTCTATCCCCACCCACGGCCACCACTGGTCGCCGGAGCCGATGGGGCCGCCGAGGCCCAGCTTGAAGGGCGTGAGCAGGCGATCCAGCGCGCCGCCCCGCGCGATGACCATGCCGAAGCGCAGCACCACGACCCTGGTGTCCTCGGAGGCGGCCTCGCCGGCGGCCCGCTCCCAGTCCTTGCAGAGGCCGGCCAGGAAGCCGTCGCCGGCGGGCTCGGTCTCGTCCAGCTCGACCTGACCGCGGTCCCCGTAGTAGTGCGCGGCGGAGGCGTTCACGAGAAGCCTGGGAGGCGGGTCGGCACGGCGGATCGCCTCCACCAGGGTGCGGGTCGGATCGAGGCGGCTGGACGCCAGCCTCGCCTTGAAGCTCTCACTCCACCGAGCGTCGCCCAGGTTGCGGCCGTTGAGGTTGATGACGGCATCGGCGCCGGCCAGGACCTGGGGGTCGAGACGCTCCTGCCCCGGGTCCCAGCGAACGGCGTCGGCAGCCCGGGCGGCGTCAGCCGATCGCACCAGGCGCGTGACCTGGGCGCTCCCGGCGCTGATCGCCTGCACGAGGCTGGTTCCGATCAGCCCGCTGGAACCCGAAATGACGAGACGCATTGTGTCGATGAGGATAGCACGACGTCGCGGAGGCCGCCGATCAGATCCAGCCCGCCAGGTTGGTGAGGGCGAGCTCGGCGAGGGCGCGCCCGTGGTCGGGGCGATCGTTGAGGGCCGGCAGGTAGCGGAACCGCCGGCCGCCTTCAGACTCGAACGCCTCTCGGCCCCTGATGGCGATCTCCTCCAGGGTCTCCAGGCAGTCCACGGCGAACCCCGGACAGAGCACGTCGAGACTCTCGAGCCCGGTGCGCCCGAGCTCCTCGAGCCGGTCGCTGGTGGCGGGCTCGAGCCACGGCTCCCTGCCGAAGCGTGACTGGTAGGCGAGGGACCACGCATCTCCATCGAGATCGAGCTCGTCCGCCAGGGCTCGCGCCGTGGCGACGCACTGCAGCGCGTAGGGATCGCCCTTCTCCGCGTAGCGCACGGGGAGGCCGTGGAAGGACAGCAGCAGGCGTCGTGGGGGACCTCCTCGCTCCCAGGCCTCCCGCACCGATGCCGCCAGCGCTGCGATGTACAGCGGGTCGGTCGCGTAGCCGTTGACGGTGCGCAGCTCGGGCACCCAGCGCCAGGAGGCGAGCTCTCCCACCACGGCGTCGAAGGTGGATCCCACCGTTGTCGCCGAGTACTGCGGGTAGAGGGGGAGCACCAGCAGACGCCGGCAGCCACTGGCGCGAAGAGAGCGCAGGGCGGATGCGATGGATGGCTTCCCGTAGCGCATGCCGAGAACGACCGGGATCCGAGCGCCGAGGCGCCGGGCGAGCTCGGATCGCACCGTTTCGGTGAGCCGGGCCGAGAGCGTGAGCAGGGGCGAGCCCTCGGCGGTCCAGATCGAACGGTAGAGCGCCGCCGAATGCCGCGGCCGGAAGGGGAGGACGAACAGGTTGAGGATCAACCACCACGGTAGCCGGGGCACCTCCACCACGCGGGGGTCGCTCAGAAACTGGCGCAGGTAGGTCCTCACCGCCGCCGGAGTGGGCGCCGCCGGCGATCCCAGATTGGCGAGCAGGAGGCCGGGAGCTGGGTCCTTCACGTCGCCGCCGAGATCGTGCCTCCGGGCCATGTCACCCTCGCCGCCGCTGCCGGAGGCTCCACAGCCGCCCCAGGCCCCAGCCGATCGCCATGAAGCCGAGGACGGCGCCGGTGTGCCACACCAGGACGTGGCTGAGGCTGGTGATCGGGCACAGGAGGTGGATGACGCCGTTCGCGCCCAGAGCCGCTCCGCCGCCGCCCAGCAATCCAGCCATGGGTGCCCGCAGGGGCCATGCCCGGAACACCAGCCATGACGTGAGGACGAAGACGGGCAGGGCGAAGAGCGTGTCGTGACTCAGGCAGGTGATGCCGGCCAGCGCCCAGCCTCCGGCGGGTGGGGCTCCCGGGGAGTAGAGACGGGTGACGACGCCGACCAGGATCTCCAGCACGACGCCGCCCCCCATGATCGGCCAGGCGATCCCCGCCGGGACCGCTCGACCCGGGACCGCTTCCCGGAGGGCCATGGCGATGAGGACGACGCCCAGCACAAGCTCCAGCCAGGAGCCGCCCCAGCTCAACCACGTGGGGATCAGCCGAAGGTCGGCGCGCAGGGACAGGACGGTGAGCGCCCCCGCCGTCACGACCAGGACCAGGGAGGCCACCATGACGGTGCGGAGCCACGGTGGGTGGATGGGACGGACCGGCCGCAGCTCGCGCGCGATTCGGACACGGAGGGCGTCCGGGAGCGATGACCGGTCCCGGTTCACGGGGAGCCCTCCTCAGTGGATTCCATCCGATTCCGTAGGGCCTTGATGGCTCGGTGGGCCCGCACCTTGGCGGTGCCCGCCGCCAGGCCCAGAATCTCCCCCACCTCCTGGAACGTGAGGCCGAGAATGTGGTGGAGGATCAGCACCTCCCGCCCGCTGCGCGGGAGCTGGTCGAGGAGGCGCCAGGCAACGGTGCGGTCCCCGAGCCGCTCCACCTCCGGTGGGACGGGCAGGTCGGGCAGCTCCTCCTTGGGCAACACCTCCTTGCGCCGGCGAGCCGAGCGCAGGTGCATCAGGGCCACGTGACGGGAGATGGCGTAGACCCAGGGCCGCACCGGCCGGGGTGGGGTGTAGGTGTGGCGGGCACGGTGGATCTGCAGGAAGGTCTCCTGGAGGAGGTCCTCGGCCGTGGCGGCATCGCGCACGAAGCTCCACAGGTAGCGCCGCAGCGGTGTGCTCAGAGCCTCGTACAAACCGGCGAAGTCCTCCCCGTTCCCGTTCTGGTAGCCGATCATGAGCGCGGTGAGACGTTCGTCGTCTGCCATGGCCGCGGCCACCACCCGGTTCCTATGCCTGACCTCGACCGCGCGTTACCGGTGACGGAGGGTTGCTCGGTCCGCAGGCCTTCACAGGACGGTACCGGTGAGCTGGCGGGCGAATGTCCAGTACGCGATGAGCTTGTAGGCGAGTCGGGCGGCCGCTGCATCTGCGTAGTGCAGACCGGGCCGGGGTGCGAGCTCCACGATGTCGGCGCCCACCAGGCGCTTCTCCTCGGCCAACCGGCGGACGAAGGCGAGGGTCTCGTACCAGCCCAGCCCGCCCGGCACCGGCGTCCCCACCGCCGGCACCACGGTGGGATCGAGACCGTCGAGGTCGATGGTCAGGTACACCTCGCCGGTGGGGATCGAGTCGATGATCGGCTCGCACCAGCTCTCCAGCCGGCCCGCCAGGTCGGCGGCGAAGAAGATGCGGCTCCGGCTGCTGTGGACGTAACCGCTCTCGCTCGCGTCGAGGGAGCGCACCCCGACGGACGTGACGTGGACGCCGAGCTCCATGACCCGGTACATGGGGCAGGCGTGGTTGTGGGGAGTGGCCATGTACGACGGGCGCATGTCGGCGTGGGCGTCGATCTGGACCACGCTCAGGCCGGGCCAGAGCTGCAGGTGCGCCTGGACCAGGGGGGAGGTGACGGCGTGCTCGCCACCGAGAGAGAGCAGGAGGCGATCCTTCTGGATCAGCTGCGACGCCAGGTCGTGGATCTCGCGGCTGGCCAGCTCAGGGTCGGTGGGGAGCTCGGGAGGGAGGTGGGTCGCGATGCCTCCGAGCGCGGCACAGGGGTCGATGTGCAGCTCCTCGTCGTAGAGCTCGATGTGATGGCTGGCGCCGATGATGGCCGCGGGGCCCGCGGCCGTCCCTCGCTGCCATGAGGCGGTGATGTCCAGCGGCAGGGGAAGAACGATGGCGCCGCAGCGGCGGAGGTCGGACAGCTTGGGGCCGAGGTTGAGGAAGGTCGGATGGGTGAAGTCCATCACAGGATGAGCACGGCCGCCGCCACGACCGTGGTCCAGCGCCCCTTGCGGCCGACTGCGGACTGGGTGATGCTGCGCGTCTTGACGATCCGGTCCGATATCTTCCACAGCTCGCGCTTGTTGTCCCAGCTTTCGTCGACGTCGAACTCGGTCACGCCGAGGGTGGTGGCGAGCATGCCGGCGGCCAGATCCTCCGCGTAGTCCGAAGCCTCTTCCTCTCGGAGCCCGAAGTCGTGGTGCTCGCTGAGGTAACCGTAGAGGGCGGTGTCCGTGGGGCGCGCCAGGGCGACGGATGCGGAGATGAGACGGTGCGGCTCATTGGTCTGGGCCTGGCTCTTGACGCAGAAGATGATCTGGCCGGGCTCCAGCAGCCTGAGCCCTGCGGTCTTGGAGATGATCTTGCAGTGGGGGGGGAAGATGCTGGACACCGTGACCAGATTGAAGGCCGCGATGCCCGCCTTCCGCAGGGCGAGCTCGAAGCTGGCCAGCTTCTCCTGGTGACGGCCGACCCCTTTGGTGAGGAACATCTGGCGGGGGATGAGTCTGTCGGCATTCACGGCGGATCCCTCCCACAGCGATCCTCGCGCGACACCGGAGCCTAGCACAGTGGAGGTACGATTGCACCGTGGATCTCGGGAGCAGGCTCCGCACGTGGTTCGCCGGCCACGCCCGCCCGTTGCCTTGGCGATGCGAGCCTCGAACACCTTATGGGGTCCTCGTCAGCGAGCTCATGCTGCAGCAGACCCAGGTGGATCGGGTCGCCCCGGTCTACCGCGCCTTCATGGAGTGGTTCCCGTCCCTCGAGGCGCTCGCTGCGGCCGCGGAGGAGGAGGTGGTGGCGGCGTGGTCCGGGCTCGGTTACTACCGACGTGCCCGGCTCCTGCACGCCCTGGCGCGGCAGGTGGTGGCCGCGGGGGGCGAGCTCCCGGGCACGGCGGCGGAGCTGGAGCGGCTGCCCGGGATCGGTCCGTACACCGCCGCCGCCGTGGCCTCGATGGCGTTCGGTGAGGCGATGCCGGCGGTGGACGGCAACGTGGCCCGGGTGGCGGCCCGCGTCCTCGGATTTGGTGGCGATCCCCGCGGGGCGGAAGGGCGGCGGGTGGTCGCCTCCTGGGTGCGGCCCCTTCTCGAGCACGGGTTCCCCGGGGCGGTGAACGAGGCTCTGATGGAGCTGGGAGCGGTGATCTGCCGGCCGACGGCCCCGCGTTGTGATCGCTGCCCCCTGGAGGCCGGCTGCCGAGCTCGCGCCGAAGGCGACCCGGCGGCGTACCCGCCGCCGCGACCGCGGCGGGCCACCGTCGGCCTGTGCTGGGTGGCCGCGTGCTGCGTGGATGCCGCCGGGAGGTGGCTGCTGCGCAGGGTGGAGGAGGGGCCCGTCCTCCTCGGCCTGTGGCTGCCCCCGCTGGCGGAGATGAGACCCCAGGACGACCCGGTCGCCGGAGCCCTGGGTCTCGGCCTCCCTCCGCTCGTGGGAGAACCGCGGCAGCTTCCCTGGGTCCGGCACACGATCACGCACCGCCAGATCCGGGTGGTTCCGGTGGTCGCGATCGCCTCCGGCGACTCCGGGAGCGGTGGTGGCGGGGGACGATGGATGGATCCACGGGGCGGCGGTTTCCCGACCTCGACGCTGCTGGCCAAGCTGGTCGCGGCGGTGGGTCGAGGACGATCTCCACGGGACTGAATGGGCATTCATTCTCTGCTATACTGGCCGGCGTCCGCCCTCGTTCTTTTTTTCACATGTGGGGAGGAGCAATGCACCACGCCACGGCAGGGTCGTTCCTCGGCGTCTCCGGGGTCCTCTGGTTCTGGTTCGTGTCCGCCATCGGCATCGGAGGGGTGGCCTACTCGCTGAGCCGCCGTTTCCAGGTGCTCACCGCGGGGCGCCAGGAGAACCGGTTCGACCGTCTCGGCGAGCGGCTGAAGCACGTCCTCGTGTATGCCATCGGCCAGCGCAAGATGTTCGACGATCCCTACGCGGCCCTCTACCACATCTGCATCTTCTACGGCTTCCTGGTGGTGAGCATACGCACCATCTCCATGGTCCTCGAGGGTTTGTTCGCGGGCTGGGAGCTGCCCCTCCTGGACTCTCCCGCCGGTCACGTCTACCTGTTCTCCAAGGACATCTTCGAGGTTCTGGTGCTGGTGGGGCTCGCCCTGGCGGTGTGGCGTCGCGGGGTCCAGCGCAAGGCGCGGGTGGTGCAGTCCTTCGGCGCCTGGCTGGTGATCGCGCTCATCGCCATCCTCATGCTCACGGACCTGGGTGCGGAGGGTGCCCGGATCGCCGCCGGCGTCCAGATCGGCACGTTCCTGCCGGTGTCGGCCATGATCGGCTGGGCCATGAAGGGGCTCGGCTCCGACGCGCTGCAGGGGATCTACACCGGGCTGTGGTGGCTCCACCTGTTGACCCTGTACTACTTCGCCAACGAGCTGCCCTACGGCAAGCACTTCCACGTCTACACGTCGCTGTTCAACGTCTTCTTCGCCAAGCTGGAGCACCCCGGCAAGCTCGCCACCATGGACCTGGAGAACGTGGACGAGGCCTCGCGCTTCGGCATCTCCACCATCACCGACTTCACCTGGAAGCAGATGCTGGACATGTACACCTGCACCGAGTGTGGGCGCTGCCGGGAGTTCTGTCCGACGACAATCACCCACAAGCCCCTGGTGCCGGTCCTCTACCTGAAGTCGGTGCGCAACCAGCTGTACCGCGAGCAGCGTGAGCTCCTTGGCGTTCCGGGCGGCGACGTCAGGCAGTCCGAGCACGAGCTGGTGCCCGAGGTGGTGGACCCGGAGGTCGTCTGGGCCTGCACCACCTGTCGCTGGTGCGAGCGTGCCTGCCCGCTCGAGATCAGCTACGTGGACAAGCTCGTCGACCAGCGCCGGAACCTGGTCCTGGAGAAGGCCGAGTTCCCGGAGGAGGCGCAGGCGGCGTTCCGCGGCTACGAGGTCAACGGCAACCCGTGGCAGCTCCCCCAGGAGGAGCGCGGGGCGTGGGCGGAGGACCTGGGGGTGCCCCTGGCCGCCGAGGCGGGAGGCGACTTCGAGTACCTCTTCTTCGTGGGCTCTCCCGGCAGCTACGACGACCATGGCCGCAAGGTGTCCCGGGCCCTGGTGAAGATCCTGCAGGCGGCGGGCGTCAAGATCGCCATCCTCGGGCCCGAGGAGGTGTCCACGGGTGACGCGGCCCGCAGGCTGGGTAATGAGTACCTGTTCCAGATGCTAGCCCAGCAGAACGTGGAGACCATGAACGGCTACGGGGTGCGCAAGGTCGTCACCAACTGCCCCCACGTGTACAACACGCTGCACAACGAGTACCCGGACTTCGGCGGTCACTACGAGGTCGTGCACGGCACCCAGCTCGTGGCCGACCTGGTGCGAGCGGGCCGGGTCCGCCTCTCAAAGAGCGTCGACCTGGACCTCGCCTACCACGATCCCTGCTACCTGGGGAGGACCAATGGAGAGTACGCGGCGCCCCGTTTCCTGCTCCGTGCCGTGCCCGGGCTGACCTTCCGCGAGGCCACCCTGAACCACGACCGGTCCATGTGCTGCGGTGCCGGTGGCGGGCGCATGTGGTTGGAGGAGAAGATCGGGGAGCGGATCAACCAGATCCGTTTCGGCCAGCTCGAGGCCAGCGGCACGCGGGACGTCGCGGTCGCCTGCCCGTACTGCTTCTCCATGCTGTCCGACGCCCAGAAGGAGCTCGGCCACGAGGAGGCGGTGACCTACGACGTCATCGAGCTGGTGGCCATGTCCCTGCAGGACGGCGACAAGGGGTAGCCACGACCGGCGCGTCCGGGGAGCACCAGGGCAGGAGACAGGCACCCCGCCGATGCACGCTGCGACGCCAAAGTCGGAGCCAGACACCCCGTCTTGATTCGATGGTACGCGGATCGCTTCATCCGCAAGGGCGCCTAGCACCGTCTCTGGCCGACCTGACAGCGAAGAGCACCTGGCACCCTCTCTCGTCTCCTCGATGCGCGTGGGCTGCCACGGATCGCCGACCCTGCTTCACTCCAGGTTGAGGTCGACGCGGTTCTCCGGGCCTTCCCAGACAGTCACGGACAGGAGGGTGGCGCCCATCCCGGCGACCGGTTCGCGGAGCCAGCCGACCACCACCTCCGCCAGGCGCTCTGCGGTGGGCGAGGGCACGCCGATCTCCGGGTGAGCGTTGAGGTCGCTGCCCTCGAGGGAGGCCAGGGCCTCCTCGAGGAGTGTGCGGAGGCCCACGAAGTCCACGGCGTAGCCCTCGGCGTGGAGCGCGTCCGTCCCCGCGCGGATGGTCACACGCCAGCGGTGGAGGTGTGGGTCTTCGGGCGCGCCCAGGTAGCTGGCGAGGGCATGGGTGGCGGAGAACTCACAGCTCGCGTGCACAACCCAACGCATCACCGCCGTTCCTCCGGCGTGTGGTGCAGGGGGTGTTCGCTCGGCCCTGCGGGTGGGCTCTGACCCGGCCGTCGGTTCCCGGGACGCAGGATTAGACCGACCCTGGTGACCCTCGTCAGGAGGACCTCCCCGTCGGGGACGCCCAGCCCGGCCAAGAGCTTCTTCACGGTCACCACGGGTCCGGCGTCGCCGCGATGGTCGAGATCGACCTCGACGCCGCCGTCCGCTCGGAGCAACCAGCGGAGCACGCCCCGACGCAGCTCTTCCGGCAGCACCGTCTCCAGCTCGTCCTGCCCCGGCCACGGGCGGTCCCGGCGGGGGCCGATGGCGTAGCGACCACCGACGAGGAGCTTACCCAGGGACGGGGCGCCGGGGAGGAGGAGCGTCGCGTCCACCACCTGGATCCCCTCCGGCAGCAGCCGGTTGACCGCCTCGACCTGCTGTGCCCGCAGCGGGGCGGTGCAGTCCACGTCGAAGGGCTCCGCGGCGCCCTCGTGGCCGACCGGCAACGGTGGGCCCATGGAGAGCCGGATGTGTGGGTTGTAGCCCTCGGTGTAGCGCACCGGCGCGCCCGCCGCCCGCAGGGCGCGCTCCATGGCATCCATGACCTGGCGGTGGGACAGGAAGCGGGCGTCGCCCAACTTCGAAAACCTGAGCCGATAGCGGCGATAGGACGACTGTTGAGCTGCCGGCGCCTTCTTGGCCGCAGACACCACGGGGCCGGAGCGTGGGCGGTCGGGGGCGGCGCCCACAGCCTGGTCGCCGTTCCCCGAGCCTGGCGCGGCCAGGGGGAGGGTGGGCGGGGCGAGCCGCGTGTCCTCGCCCTCGCCCGGGATCCCACAGTGTGAGCATCGGCCCCACTTGCAGTCGCGGGTGGTGTGCTCGCTCCGGGAGCGGCGGCGCTCGGCACGCAGGAAGTCCTTGCGGACGCCAGCGGCGATGACGTCCCATGGCAGCGCGTCCTGGACGCTCCGCGGTCCCAGCTCGCGCTGCTCATCGACGTCGGTGTCGAGGATGGCCTGCCGCCAGGCGGCAACGTCTCGCTGGTCGGACCAGCCGTCGAAGACGGCGCCCAGGTCGTGGGCACGCTCGATGGTGGCCGACAGGGAGCGGTCGCCTCGGGCCAGGAGCGCCTCCAGGGCGGCATCCTCGGGATCGCTCCAGGTCAGGCGCGCCCCCCGGATGCGTCGGAAGCGTTGCCTCAGGAACTCGATCCGGCGCTGCTGCTCGGCGACCGGGACGAAGGGCTCCCACTGGAATGCCGTCCACGCCTTGGGCACGAAGCAGCCCACCGACACCTTCACCTGGGCCCGGTGGCCCCGCTCACGGCGGCCCACGCGGACCAGCTCCTCGGCGAGAGCGGCTAGCTCCTCGAGGTCCTCGTCGGTCTCGGTGGGCAGACCGATCATGGCGTACACCTTGATCAGGTCCCAACCGCCCGCGAAGGCGGCCTCGGCGGCGGCGAGCATGTCGGCGTTGGTGAAGGTCTTGTTGATGACGCGACGGAGCCGGTCCGATCCGGTCTCCGGGGCGAAGGTGAAGCCTCCCCGGCGGACCTTGGAGGCGGCTTTCACCAGGCCCACCGAGAACGCGTCCGCGCGCAGGCTGGGCAGGCTCACCGACACTCGCGCGGGTGCGAGCTCGGCGGCCAGGCGCTCCACCAGGGGCTCGACCTGGGAGTAGTCGGCGGTGGACAGGCTGAGCAGCCCAACCTCCTCGAAGCCGGTCTCCTCCACCTGCCGGCGGATGCGCTCCAGCACGACCTGCGGGTCGTGCTCGCGCACGGGGCGGTACCAGATGCCCGCCTGGCAGAAGCGGCAGCCCTGGGTGCAGCCGCGCATGATCTCCATGCCCAGGCGGTCCTGCACGACCTCGGCGAAGGGAACGATGGGGGTGGAGGGCTGATCGTCCGGATCGAGCGCCTCGGCCCACACCCGAGGCACGGGCAACGGCGCTTCCTCATCCCGTCTCGTCCAGCCGCCGGGATCTCCCTCCCCGGGTCGCCGCCAGTCGTACAGCTGGGGAACGTAGACGCCGGGGGCTTCCGCAAGTCGGTGCAGGAGATCGGCTCGTGCGACCCCGGCGGCGCGGGCATCCCGGATCACGTCCAGGAGGCGATCGAGACCCGCTTCTGCGTCTCCGATGAGGAAGGCGTCGAAGAAGTCGGCGACCGGCTCGGGGTTGGCGGTGCAGGGGCCACCGCCGATCACGACGGCCTCGTCTCGGCGGCGGTCCGAAGCTCTGCGGGCGATGCCGGCGAGGTCGAGCACGTAGGGGACGTTGACGTAGTTGAGCTCGCTCTGGAGCGAGATGCCCACCACGTCGAAGTCCCGCACCGCGTGGTAGGACTCGAGGCTGTACAGGGGCACAGCTGCGTCGCGCAGGGCCTCGGCCATGTCGGGCATGGGGGCGAAGCTGCGCTCGGCCAACGTGTCGGGGCGCCGGTTGATGAGGTGGTAGAGGATCCTGGTGCCCTGGTGGGACATGCCGATCTCATACGCGTCCGGGAACAGCAGCGCCACGCGCAGAGGGACGTCACTCCACCCCTTGCGAACCAGGTTGCGCTCGATTCCCACGTACCGCGCCGGCTTCTGCACCGTCGGCAGGATCCGCATCAGCGCCGCCCGGATGCTCTCCGGGGGCGGACCATGCTTCATCGCGCCCTCCTCCCCGCCCCGGGGGACGGGGCCGTGCACTGTACAGCAAGCACCCGCCTGATGGAACCCATTCCGCGCCCCCGGGGAGGTGGGGGAGGGCAGCACAGTCGGTTTCTCGCCGTGAGGTTGTGCGAGCGGGGATGCGTGTGCGCGTGGCGTTGGGTTGCCAGAGAAGGTGCCAGGCACCCTTCCGGATCCAGCGGTGTGCGTGCTATCGAATCAAGACGGGGTGCCTGGCCCCTGCTTTGACGTCGCGATGCGCGTGGACAGGGGGTCCCCGGCCCGCCCGCTGGAGCTCCCGACGCGCCTCGGTGGGTGCGTGCGGTGCGACGTCAGCCGTCCTGTGAGCGGCTACGCGACCTTGGCGCGGGGAGGGCTTTCCAGCTCCGTGATCACCTTGGAGAGGCGGGCCAGGGCCCGACCGCGCAGGGGCCCGATGGAGCCGATGGGGCGGTGGAGCAGGTCCGCGGTCTCCTGGTAGCTGAGGCCCTGGACGTAGATCAAGGACAGCAGGCGGCGGTCGAAGGGTCGCAGGCGGGACATCCCCCGCACCATGAGCTCCCTGATGTCGTCCGTGTCCTCGGGCACGGTCAGCTCCAGATTCTCGAGATAGCGCTCGGCCAGGCTCCGCTCCCTGATGAGCCGCCGAATCCGCTTCTTGGCCTGGTTGATGGCCGTCCCGAGCAGCCATGTCCGAACATTGCGGATCTCCGCCGCCTTGATGACGAGCTGGAGCATCACCTCCTGGAAGAGATCCTCCGCGTCCTCGTTCTGGAGTCGGAACCAGCGCAAGAAGACCGAGAACAGCATGGGCCGGTAGGCCTCGACCACACGGCCCAGAGCCGGAGTGGAGCCTGCGGCGAAGGCCTCGAGCAGGGCCTGGCCCTGGTCGTCGCTGAGGCGGTTGTCGGCACGTCGCCGCCCTGCGGAAGGCGGCTGGTGACCGAGGTCGGTCAGCAGCCTCCCCAGGACATCCAGGGACAGCGGTTTCGTCAGGAGCTCGTCCACCCCGGCTGCGGTCGCCTCCTCGGCCAGGTCGTCCAGATCAGAGCCCGAGAAGAGCACCACCTTGGCCGAGGGCGCGGCCTGCCGCGCCAGGCGCGCGATGGCCAGCCCTTCGGTCCCGGACGGCAGCCGCAGGTCGGTGAGCACGAGTGCGAAGGGCCGCTCCGCCAGGTTGGCCCTCGCCTCCTCGACGGTGCCTGCCTGGGTGACGTGGGCTCCCCGTTCGGTGAGGACGACCCCCATGGCCTCACGCACACCCGGGTCGTCGTCGACGACGAGAACATCCAGTTGTCGGGTTGATCTCCCGTTCATCGTGGCCTCCCACGGTCGAGTGACGCAGGAATCGTGCCAACACGTCGCTTCGCGAGGTTCGTGGCAAGTAACCAGAAAAAGAGCATGTTATGTGGTCATGGTTGGGAGGAGGGTGGTGGGTCGGCGTGTTCATGTAAAGATTCTGGACACTGGCGCCGCGAGCCGGTCTCGTTTCCTGGTGTACACTCCGCTCCGTGAAGGTGGTCTTCTTCGGCACGCCGGACTTCGCGGTCCCGACGTTGCGGCGACTCATCGACAGCCCGCACGAGGTGGCGCTGGTGGTCTCAAAGCCCGACAAACCGGTCGGGCGGCGCCAGGTGCCGACCTCGCCGCCGGTGGTCGAGGCGGCCCGCGCCCGCGGCATCGAGGTGCTGCAGGCGCCGACCCTCAAGGCCCTGGTGGTGGAGGAGGAGCTCCGTGGGGCCGGCCCGGACGTGGCGGTCGTGGTCGCCTACGGCAAGCTCATCCCACCCGAGCTCCTGGGCCTGCCGCGCCTTGGCTTCGTCAATCTCCACCCCAGCCTGTTGCCCCGGCACCGGGGTCCGTCCCCCATCCAGTGGGCGCTGGTCTGTGGGGACCGGACCACGGGCGTCACGACGATGCAGCTCGACGAGGGCATGGACACGGGCCCCATCCTGCTCCAACGGCGGGTGCAGATCGATCCCAAGGACACGGCCGAGACCCTCGCCCCCCGCCTCGCGGGGATCGGCGCCGAGCTCGTCCTGGAGACCCTCGCCGGCCTCGAGCGGGGTGACATCGTCCCCCGCCCCCAGCCCCCGGACGGCGGCAACGTCACGCCCATGTTGCGCCGCAACTTCGCCAAGGTGGACTGGTCGATGCCCTCCCGCCAGCTCGTCAACCGACTGCGGGGCTTCACGCCCTGGCCTGGTCTCTACACCAAGTTCCGGGGCGGACGGCTGAAGATCCTCGGCCTGACGGAGGTCCACCCTCCGCCGCCGGGCGACGAACAGCCCGGGACGGTCATCGGCGTGGAGACGGCGGGGATCGTGGTTCGCTGCGGCCGCGGCTCCGCGGTGCGCATCACCGAGGTGCAGCGCGAGGGTCGACGCCGCCTGCCCGCCGACGCCTTCCTCATCGGCGAGCGGGTCAGCCGCGGTGAGCAGTTCGGCTGACCGGCTCCGCGCCGCCCGCCTCCTCCTGAGGATCGCCGGCGGAGGCTACGCGTCACGACTCCTGGCGGGAGGTGGGGCTCCCGGCGTCCGGACCCGGGTGCTGGGGGTCCTACGCTGGCAGCGGGCCCTGGACGCAGTGCTCGAACGACGGTGCCGCATACCGTGGGAGCGCCTGGACCGCGAGGTGCGGATCACCCTGAGGGTCGGTCTCTTCGAGGCCGTCCTGCTCGGCGTGCCGCCGGCCGTGGCCGTGGACGCCGCAGTGCACCTGGTCCGGCGGCTGGGTCGGAGCTCGGCCGCCGGGCTGGTCAACGCCGTGCTCCGACGGGCCATACCGGGGTGGACGGCCGACCTGGCCGACGTCTCCCCCGACCTGCGTCTCTCCCATCCCCGCTGGCTGTACGAGCGGTGGCGGGAGGCCTTCGGGGAGGCCGCAGCCGTCGCAGCCATGACGGCAGACCAGGAGCCGGCGCCGGTGTGGGCGTGGTTCCTGGACGAGGGCGTCCGCCGCGAGCTGTGCGCGGGGGGCGTCGCCCTCGAACCCCACCCCTGGTGTGGGGGCGCCTGGCGCACGCGTGACGAGGTTCGGCCGTTGCTGGCGGTGGTGGAGCAGGGGAGGGCCTACGTCCAGGACCCGACCTCACAGCTCGTGGCCCACGTCGTGCTGGCCCTCGCTGCCGCCGGAGATGACGTGGTGGAGCTGTGCGCGGCCCCGGGAGGCAAGATGGGGCTCCTCCTCAAGCGGGGACAGTGGGGCCGGGCTCTGGCCCTGGATCTCCACCTGCGGCGCACCCGCCTCATGCAGGAGCTCTTCGGGCGTCTCGGCGGTGGCTGCCGGACGAGCTGCGCAGACGCGACTGCACCGCCCGTCCCGCCATCCCGCTTCCAAGTGGTCGTGCTGGATGCCCCCTGCAGCGGCACCGGAACCCTGCGCCGCCACCCGGAGCTGAGGTGGCGGCTCTCCGAGGAGGCGATCTCCGAACGCGCGGTTCTGCAGCGGCGGCTGCTGGCTGCGGGTCTGCGCCTGGTGGCTCCAGACGGAGTGCTCGTCTACGCGACCTGTTCGGTGGAGCCGGAGGAGAACGAGGCGCTCTTCGAACCGCTGCCACCGGGGTTCGCTCCGGTGGACATCGGAGGACGGCTTCCATCCGGCACGCCGTGGCGGGCCGCCGGAGCGGGCGTCCGCATCCTGCCCGGCGCCGACGGTGACGGCTTCACGATGCACGCGGTTCGCAGGACCTCTTGAGCACCGATATCCGCTGTTCCCCGCGCCCGTGACCAGCGGCGGCGCACAGCGCCCCATTCGCGGGGAACAGCGGACTACCAGAGCACAGCTCGTCCCTCGGGCGTGCCACTGGTGACCCTTTTCCAAGGCTGCGCGGTCCGATCTTGTGTGGCTCCCGGTCGGGAAAGTGTCAGCGGTGGCAACCGCGGGGAACGCACCGACAGAATGGCGCGTCGCGAAAGGTCTCGCTCGAGATTGGCCAGAGACGCTGCCAGGCACCGCGTCGATGCGCCTCGCGACGTCAAAGCCAGCGCCTGGCACCCCCTTTGGTGCTCCAGAAGCCAATGATCAGGCGCCGAGCTCGGCCTCCAGCCGCTCCCACTCGCTCATCAGCGCCTCCACCCGCTCCTGGAGACGCCGTCGCTCCTCCTCGAGGTCGCGGATCTCCTCGAGCGTGGTGGAGTCGAAGAACCCGGGCTCGCAGAAACGGCGGTCGATGTCCGCGATGCGGTTCTCCACACCCTCGATGTCGGTGGTGACGGCCTCCCGGCGTCGCTCCAGGTCACGGGATGGTGTCGGTGCTCCCGCCGGCTCGGATTTCGCCTGCGACGACGTCCCCCGCGCCCCCTTGGGACGGCGCTGGCGGAGGACGGCGGCGTCGGCGTCCAGGTGGTCGTCGCCGCACGCGGCCACGTACTCCTCGTAGGTTCCGGGGTAGTCGGTCATCCCGGTGGGGGTGAGCTCGAGGATGCGGGTGGCCAGGCGGGACACGAACCAACGGTCGTGGGACACCAGCAGCAGGGTGCCGTCGAAGGTGCGGAGCCCCTCCACGAGGGCCTCGATGGCCTCGAGGTCGAGGTGATTGGTGGGCTCGTCGAGGACCAGGACATTGGGCTGCTCGGCGGTGAGACGGGCGAACACCAGGCGTGCCGCCTCACCTCCGGACAGGCTCGAGACCTTCTTCTCCACGTCGCTGCCCTCGAACAGGACCCGGCTGAGGCGGGCCCGCACCGGGCCGATGCCCTCCCCGGGGCAGGCGGAGCTGAGCCAGCTCTCCACCGTGCCCTCGCTGGCGCCGAGCTGGTCGCGATGGTCCTGGGCGAAGTACCCGGGCGCGGCCTCGTGTCCCCACTCGGACCTTGCCCGCGTCGGCCGTCAGCTCGCCCGACCGCGATCTTCAGCAGCGTCGACTTGCCGATGCCGTTGGGACCGATGATCGGCGAGCCGGTCGCCCCGGCGGACCACGAGCGAGACCCCCGTCCAGCACCTTCTTGTCGCCGAAGCTCTTGGAGATGTCCTCGAGCTCGAGCACGTCCTTGCCGCTGGGCCGACGCTGCCGGAAGCGGAAGGTCGGGTAGCGCGCGGGAGACTTGGCCGGCAGCGGCTCCGATCTCGGCGGTCTTCTCGATGAGCTTGAGCTTGCTCTGGGCCTGGCGGGCCTTGGTGGCCTTGGCGCGGAAGCGGTCCGACGAACGCCTGGTGGTCGGCGATCTTCTGCTCCCTCTTCGCGATCTCCGCCTCCCGCCGCTCGCGCTCGTCGCGCTTCGCCCGCAGGAACCGGCTGTAGTTGCCGGTGTACAGGGTGACCGTCTCGTAGTCCATGTCGAGGATGTGGGTGGCCACGTTGTCGAGGAAGCGGTGGTCGTGGGAGATCACCACTGCGCAGCCGGCGAAGGCCGGCCAGGAACTTCTCCAGCCAGCGGATGGAGACGATGTCCAGGTGGTTGGTGGGCTCGTCCAGGAGCAGGAGCTGCGGGCGGCCGGCCAGCACCCTGGCCAAGAGCACCCGCAGCTTGAAACCGCCGGAGAGAGTGGCCAGGGGCTGGTGGTGGACCTCTGTGGGGATGCCCAGCCCTTCGAGGATCTCCGCCGGCCCGTGCCTCGAAGGCGTAGCCGTCCTGGCTGACGATGACGTCCTCCAGCTCGGCGTAGCGGTCCGCGTCGAAGCTACGGTCGGCCTCGCTGAGGAGCTCGTCCTTGGCGCGCATGGCGGCCCACAGCTCCCGGTGCCCCATCATGACCACGTCGATGATGGGCATCTCGTCGTGCTGGAACTGGTCCTGTTCGAGCACCCCGAGCCGCAGGCGCTTGGGCCGCGCCACGGCGCCCGCGGAGGCCTCCTCCTGGCCAGCGAGGATGCGCAGCAGGGTGGTCTTGCCGGAGCCGTTGGACCCCACGAGCCCGTAGCGACATCCCGCGTTGAGCTGGAAGGTCACGTCCTCGAAGAGGGTCTGGGCGCCGTACGCCTTGGCCAGGTCGCTCGCGGCGATCATCGCGCATCAGGATAGCCGATGCTGTCCACCCCGGCGGCGCACCAGGCGTCGCCGGGTCGGTTGGTGGCGATGGAGGGAGGGAGTATGATATTCGCCGCGCGATACTCGCAAAGGAGGGAACCCATGGTGCGTGCAGGCAGGTTGGCGTTGGTGTTGATGTTCGCTCTCACAGGGATCGGGTTCGCCGCCGATGGTGACGCCGTCCTCGGGGTCTGGGCGACCAGTCCCAAGGATGAGGGCGGTCAGGCGCATGTGAAGATCTACCAGGAAGACGGGAAGTACTTTGGCAAGATCATCTGGCTGGCCGAGCCCGTCTATCCCCCCGGCGACCAGGACGCGGGCCAGCAGAAGCTGGACCGCGAAAACCCCGATCCAGCGCTGCGCAGTCGGCCCGTGATGGGCCTGGAGATCGTCAAGGACTTCACCTACAAGGGCGATGACGAGTGGGGCGGCGGGACGGTGTACGACCCCGCCAAGGGCAAGACCTACAAGGCCAGGATGCGCCTCGCGGACAACGGCAAGGTCCTCAAGCTGAGAGGGTACGTGGGCATTCCGATGTTCGGCCGCACCACCGAGTGGACCAAGGTGGAAGGCGCCCAGGCCGAACCGGAGCAGGGGCCCACCGAGACGCCCGTGGAAGCGCCGATGGAGACGCCGACCGGCACGCCTGGGTAGCGTGGTGCGGTCGGGCTCGCGCCCCGCGGAGGGGAGAGGCGTCGGCGAGGTGAGATGGGCAAGCTGATCAACAAGGAGCGCCAGGCACGGGCCCGGCACGCCAAGGAGGAACGCAAGCGACGCATTCTGGCGGAGGCGATCCGGTCGTTCTCCAAGCTGCCGTACGTCGAGGTGACCCTGGACAACATCGGCCAGCGGGCCGGGGTCAAGCGCGGCATCGCCTCCATGTACTTCGGGTCCAGGGAAGAGCTCTTCCTCCAACTGCTGCACGACCAGCTCGAGGAATGGTACGGCGAGCTCGAGGGGCGGCTGGAGGCGTCGTCCTCCCTGGACCGCGGCCAGGTGGCCCACCTCGTGGCGGCGACCATCGCCGGGCGCCCCATCCTCACCCGCCTGCTCAGCCTGGCGGCGGTGGTCATGGAGCAGAACATGGAGATCATGGAGGCCTACCGCTTCCAGCGCTGGCAGCGCGACCGGATGGCGGCATTGGGAGCGGCCATGGAGGAGCGATCCGGTGCCCTGAATGCGGGCGAAGGGATGCGTGTCCTGCACCTCGCACAGCTGATGGCCGGCGCCTGCCATCCCGTGGCCCACCCCCAGGGGAGCCTCGCCGTCAACCTCCAGGACCCCGACTTCGCCGTGTTCCGGATCTCCATGGAGGACCAGGTCGAGGAGGTGGTGCGAGGCGTGCTCCGGCGCGCGTGACGGCGACATTTGACACCATCTCTCAGTGGCGGATATCATCCGGCGCGCACATGGGAGGTCGCTATGGCCGGCAAGGGACATCGCATCCAGGTCAAGCTCAAGAGCACCGAGAGCTCATACATCTACTACGTGAAGAAGAACAAGCAGAACACTCCGGGGCGTCTGGAGCTGAAGAAGTACGATCCCGTCGTGCGCAAGCACGTGGTGTTCAAAGAGTCCCGCTGATCGGGTCCCGGTCGTTGGACCGGGCGACGGAGCCGCGGCCGCACGTGTCGCGGCTCTTGTCATGCTGAGCATCGTTGCGCCCCGCGTGACGGTGCCCAACGGAATGACACCGAAATGCGCGGGGCGTTCGGTCGGACGCGGGCGCGGGTGGTCCCGCAGACGTGTGTGTCGCTGAAAGCGATGGACGTTCCGGCTGAGCCTTACTTCTTCTTCGTTCTCTTGCCGGTGGATCGCCTCCCGCGGCGGCTCTTCTTGGCGGGATCCTTGCCCTGCTGGCGCATGCGCTCGGCGCGTGCGGCCAGCAGCTCCACCGCCCGCTCCATGGTGATGGCGGCTGGATCCTCCCCCTTGGGCAGGCTCGCGTTGATGGTGCCGTCGCTCACGTAGGGACCGTAGCGCCCGCTGAGCACCTGGACCTCGGCGCCGCTTTCGGGATGGCTGCCGAGCTCGGCCAGCACACTGGGACGTGCGCTTCTCCGCGAGCCTTTGGGCTGCCGGAAGAGGGCGGCCGCATTCTCGAGCGTGATGCTGCGGAGGCTCTCGTAGTCGGGGAGGCTGCGGTTGTCCTCGCCACGGCGCAGGTAGGGTCCGAATCGGCCGTAGGTGGCGAGGATGGTCTCGCCGGTCTCCGGATCGGCGCCCAGCTCACGGGGATAGGACAGGAGCTCCAGCGCACCTTCGAGGGTGAGCTCGTCGGGTGAGGTCCCGGGCCACAGGCTCGCCATCTTGGGCTTGCCTTCCTCCTCCCCGGCGTCACCGAGCTGGACGTAGTGGCCGTACCGGCCCTCCTTGAGGGTGACCGGCTTGCCGCTCGCCGGATCGGTGCCGAGGAGCTGGCCTCCCGCCTCCGCCTTCTCCACCATGTCGAGGGCGCGGGCCAGGGTCAGCTCGTCGGGGGGCATCCGCTCGGGGACGGTGGCCCGACGGTCGGACTCTCCCACCTGGACGAAGTTGCCGTAGCGGCCGATGCGGACGGCAACCTCCTCTCCTGCCTCGCTCAACCCGAGCACGATGCGGGATGCCTCGCGGGGCGCGACCGCCTCGCTCGCCCGGGTGATGAGCGCCCGCAGGCCGGCGCTCATGATCCGATGCGCTCCGTGGTCGGTGTCGTTGCCGCCGCCGAAGTAGAAGTCGTTCAACCAGGGCCCCGGCTCGCGATCACCCTCGGCGATGGTGTCCAGCTCGTCCTCCATGCGCGCGGTGAAGTCGTAGTCCACCAGGTCGGGGAGCTGACGCTCCAGCAGGCGCACCATGGCGAGGGCGGTGAAGGTGGGCACCAGTGCCGGCCCCTTGTGCCAGACGTACCCGCGGTCCTGGATGGTCTGGATGATGGTGGCGTAGGTGGAGGGTCGGCCGATGCCACGGGCCTCCAGCTCCTTGACCAGGCTGGCCTCCGTGTAGCGGGCGGGAGGTTGGGTGGTGTGACCGGCAGCGTCGATGCGGAGGGCTTCCAGTGTCTGGCCCTCGGCGAGAGGAGGCAACACTTTCTCCTGGTCGGCGACCTCCGCCTCGGGGTCGTCGGAGCCCTCCACATAGGCGCGCAGGAAGCCGGAGAAGGTGAAGACCTTGCCGGAGGCGGTGAACACGGCTCGCCCGTGGTCGCCGGCCGGGGCGCTGATGCGGGCGGTGGTGCGCAGGCCGGTGGCGTCGCGCATCTGGGAGGCGAGGGTGCGCATCCAGATCAGCTCGTAGAGCCTGAAGTCGTCGCTGGAGAGGACGGGCCTCAGGCTCGCCGGGGTGCGGAAGGTCTCTCCGGCCGGTCGGATGGCCTCGTGGGCCTCCTGGGCCACCTTGGAGCGCGAGCGATAGACGCGGGGCGCCTCGGGCAGGAAGGACTCGCCGTAGAGCTCGGCCACCTGCCGCCGGGCGGCGCGGACCGCCTCCCCGGACAGGGAGGAGGAGTCGGTGCGCATGTAGGTGATGTAGCCGTTCTCGTACAGACGCTGCGCCACCCGCATGGTGCGCTGAGCGTTGAAGCGGAGCTTGCGCGCCGCCTCCTGCTGCAGGGTCGAGGTCATGAACGGCGGGTAGGGGCGGTTGGTGAAGGGCTTCTCCACGATCTCGTCGACCTCAAACCGGGCGCGCTCGAGGAGATCACGGATGTGCGAGGCGGTGGCCTCGTCGAGCACCACCACCCCGGTGCCGGTGCCGGTGACGGTTCCGGTCTCGGCATCGAAGTCTTTTCCGGTGGCCACCCGGCGTCCGTCGAGCTCGGCGAGGCGGGCGCCCACCGTCGGATCGCCGGTTCGGCCGCTGGCGAGGTCGGCCTGGATCCCCCAGTAGCCGGCCTCGACGAAGCGCATGCGCGCCTCCTCCCGGGCCACCACCAGGCGCACCGCCACCGACTGGACCCTGCCCGCCGACAGCTTGGGGCGCAGCTTCCGCCACAGCACCGGCGACACCTCGTACCCCACGAGGCGGTCCAGGATGCGTCGCGCCTCCTGGGCATTGACCAGACACTGGTCGATGGAGCGGGGCGTCTCGAGGGCGTGCTCGATGGCGGAGCGGGTGATCTCGTGGAAGACCAGCCGCTTGACGGGGCAGTCCGGCTTCAGGACCTCCACCAGGTGCCAGGCGATGGCCTCCCCCTCCCGGTCCTCGTCAGTGGCCAGGTAGAGCTCGGGCGCATCCTTGAGCTTGGCTTTCAGCTTCTTGACCTGCGCCTTCTTCGACGGCGGCACCACGTACAGGGGTTGGAAACCGTTGTCCACGTCCACTCCGAGCCGCGCCCAGGGCTCCTTCTTGTACTTGGCCGGGATCTCGGCGGCGGTGGACGGCAGGTCGCGGATGTGTCCGATGGATGACTCCACCGCGTACTCGTTGCCCAGGTAGCGGGAGATGGTTCGTGCCTTGGCCGGCGACTCGACGATGATCAGGGTCTTCACCATGGGGGACATAGGTAAGCCGAACCTCCCCTCCCTTGTCAAGCGGGTCTGCCCCGGGGCACGCGGCGGCGCCCCGGGCTTTTGCTATCATCGCGCGGCGCCTGACCGTACCGGGGAGGAGTCTGCGATGGGTCCGTGGCTGGTGAAGATCGACAGTCGTGAAGAGCTCGACACGTGGCTCGGTAAGCGGCCACCGGTCGCCTACCAACCGCTGCTGATGGTGATCCGGGGAGACGGGCCGCTGATCCGTGAGCTCCTGCCGAACGCCCTCGACGCAGCCAAGCTCGAAGAGGAACGGATCGTGCTGTGGGTGAGGGAGCGGAAGCTGGCGGAGAATCCGGCGGTGGCGGGCCTGTTCGGGGAGGACGACGAGGTCGTCGCGGTCGTGCTGGGGGAGGACCGACGTGTGGTGGGTCGGGTGTACCGGAACCACATGGATGTGGATGACGCCGCCTTCGCGTTCGCCGCGGCGGCGGTGTGAGGGGGGTGGCAGCGATGCCCGAGATCCCGTCCCGGTATGACCACCTCGCGGCGGAAGCGAGGTGGGACGCGCAGTGGGAGGAGTGGGGGATCTACCGCTGGGACCCCCACAGGCCGAGGGACGAGACCTTCGTGGTGGACACCCCGCCGCCGACGGTGTCGGGCTCCCTGCACGTGGGCCACGTGTTCAGCTACACCCACCAGGACCTCCTGGTGCGCTATCGGCGGATGACGGGCAAGAACATCGCCTACCCCATGGGGTGGGACGACAACGGCCTGCCCACCGAGCGCCGGGTGCAGAACTACCTGCACATCCGCTGCAACCCCCACCTGCCCTACGACCCCGACTGGCGGCCGCAGCCCGGCGGGCGCGGCGATGACGTCCAGGAGGTGTCGCGGCGCAACTTCATCGAGGCCTGCGCCCTGGTCACGGCCGAGGACGAGAAGGCCTTCGAGCACCTGTGGCGCCGGCTCGGCCTGTCCCTGGACTGGAGCCAGCAGTACGCCACCATCGACGAGCACTGCCGCCGCATCTCCCAGCTCAGCTTCCTGGACCTGGCGGCTCGCGACCTCGTGTACCAGGTCGAGGCGCCCACCATGTGGGACGTGGACTTCAAGACAGCGGTGGCCCAGGCCGAGGTGGAGGACCGGCCCCAGCAGGGGCTCTTCTACGACGTGAGGTTCGGCCTCGAGGACGGGGGCGAGCTCCTCATCGCCACCACCCGGCCGGAGCTGCTGCCGGCGTGCATCGCCGTGGTCGCCCATCCGGACGACGAGCGCTACCAGCCCCTGTTCGGCCGCCACGCCATCACGCCGCTGTTCGGGGCCCGGGTGCCGATCCTGGCCTCCGAGCACGCCGACCCCGAGAAGGGGACCGGCATCCTCATGGTGTGCACCTTCGGCGATGCCATGGACGTCGAGTGGTGGAAGTCGTCGGGTCTGCCCCTGAAGCAGGTGCTGGGGCGGGACGGTCGCATGGTCCCGGCACGCTTCGGGGAGGCGCCCTTCGAGAGCCTCGATCCGGACGCCGCGCAGCGCGCCTACGATGCGCTGGTGGGCCTGCACGTCAAGCAGGCCAAGCGGAAGGTCGCCGAGCTGCTGGCGGAGGAGGGGAGCTTCCCCGGGGGGGGCGCGCCGCTCTGGCCGGCGAGCCTCGTCCCGTGGAGCAGATGGTCAAGTTCTACGAGAAGGGCGACCGGCCCCTGGAGTTCGTCCCCACCCGGCAGTGGTTCACCAAGGTGCTGGAGTTCAAGCGGGAGCTTTTGGCCCAGGGGGAGAAGATCCAGTGGCATCCCCCGCACATGAAGACCCGCTACCAGCACTGGGTGGAGGGGCTGAACCAGGACTGGTGCATCTCCCGGCAGCGCTACTTCGGAGTGCCCTTTCCGGTCTGGTATCCCCTCGACGACGGCGGCGCGCCGGTCCTCGACCGCCCCATCTACGGGTCGGCGGAGGACCTTCCGGTGGATCCCCTGGCCGACACTCCGCCGGGCTTCGAGGAGAGGGACCGCGACCAACCGGGCGGTTTCACCGCCGAGCCCGACGTCATGGACACCTGGGCGACCTCCTCCCTGACACCACAGATCCAGTCCCACTGGGGGCTCGATCCCGAGCGGCACGGGCGGCTCTTCCCCATGGACGTGCGGCCCCAGGCCCACGACATCATCCGTACCTGGGCGTTCTACACGATCGTCAAGGCCTGGATGCACTCCGGCGAGGTGCCCTGGCACCACATCGTCCTGTCGGGCTGGATCCTGGACCCGGACCGCAAGAAGATGTCCAAGTCCAAGGGCAACGTCGTCACCCCCGAGGACATCATCGACTCCTACTCCGCCGACGCCGTGCGCTACTGGGCGGCGCGGGCCCGCCTGGGCACCGACACCGCCTATGACCCCAGCGTGTTCAAGGTCGGCAAGCGGCTGGTCACCAAGGTCTTCAACGCCAGCCGCTTCGTCCTCATGCAGCTCGACCGGGCTGCCGACGACGGGGTTCCGTCCGGGCTCGAGCACCTCTCAGAGCCCCTGGACCTCGCTCTGGTGGACCGCCTGCGCACCGTGGTCGAGCAGGCCACCCGTGCCCTCGAGGACTTCGACTACGCCGCCGCCCTGCAGGTGGTGGAGGAGAGCTTCTGGGCGTTCTGCGACCACTACCTGGAGCTGGTCAAGCTGCGCTCCTACGCCGAAGGCGACGCGCCGGGGAGGCGCTCCGCCGTGGCGGGCCTGAGGTTCGGGCTGAGCACCTTCCTGCGCCTGCTCGCGCCCTACCTGCCGTACGTGACCGAGGAAGTGTGGTCGTGGCGCTTCGCCGGCGAGGGCGCCCAGCGCAGCATCCACACCACACCCTGGCCGGCCGTGGGTGAGGTGGACGCCGTGCCGCGGCCTGAGGCGGCCGGTTCCTTCGAGGCTGCGGTGGAGGTGCTCTCCAAGATCCGGGGCGTGAAGACCTCGGCCCAGAAGAGCCTGCGCTGGCCGGTGATCAGCCTCGAGATCCTGGGCCCCGGGCAGGCCCGGGAGGCTTTGGCCCCGGTATTGGACGATGTGCTCCGGGCGGGCAACGTGGATCCCGCCAAGGTGATGGTGGCCGAGGGCTCCGCGCCCGAGGGAGAGCGCTTCCTGGTCACCGCCGTGCTCGGCGAGAGCATGGAGTAGAGCATCAGATCTTGACGAGCATCTTGCCCAGGTTGGCGCCGCTGAAGAGGCCCAGGAAGGCCTCGACCGAGCGCTCGATACCGTCGAAGACCGTCTCCTCCCACTTCACGCGGCCGTCTCGCATCCACGTCACCATGTCGGAGACGAAGCGGGACCGCAGGGCGATGTGGTCGAACACGATGAAGCCCTTGAGGGTCAGGCGCTTGCCGATGGCCACGGTGAGGGTGCGGGGCCCGGGCGGGGGAACGGCGGCGTTGTAGTGCTCGATGGCGCCGCACAGCACGACGCGGCCGAAGTTCTTCATGCGCAGCAGGGCGGCCTCGAGGTGGTCGCCACCCACGTTGTCGAAGTAAATGTCGAAGCCGTCGCCCGCGACCGTCGGCAGGTAGCGGTGGAGGTTGCGCACGGTCTTGTAGTTGAACGGCTCGTCGACCCGGGCCACGTCCCGCAGCCAGGCCACCTTCTCGTCGGAGCCGGCGCTGCCCACCACGGTGCAGTCGTGGATCTTGGCGATCTGACAGGCGACCGAGCCCACGGCGCCGGCCGCACCCGACACGAACACGTGCTGCCCCTCGCCGAGCTTGCCGATCTCCAGCATCCCCACCCACGCGGTGAACCCCGGCATGCCCAGGACGCCGAGATAGGTCTGGGGAGGGGCCAGGTCGGGATCGACCTTGGTGAGGGCGCGGGCGGGAGCGACGAAGGCCTCCCGCCAGCCCAGGTCCGAGAGCACCCAGTCCCCGGGTGTGAACCCTTCGTCGCCGGAGCTCTCCACCACCCCCAGGGCCCCCCCCTGCATGACCTTGCCGAGGGCGAACGGAGGGACGTAGGAGGGGCGGTCGTACATGCGGCCGCGCATGTAGGGGTCCACGGACAGCCAACGGTTGCGGACCCGGACCTCGCCGTCGCCGGGCTCGGCCACGGTGGTCTGGACCACCTCGAAGTCCCCGGGATCGGGCAGGCCCGAGGGACGATGCAGCAGATGGACCTCTCGGCTTTCGATCTCTGGCATGGCGTGCCTCCTCTGGTCGCTGCGACATCGTCGCATGGCGGCGCGGCGCGAGGCAAGGGGCCGGACCAGGGAGCCTCGCTCCGGGAGCACCAAAGAGGGTGCCAGGCACCGCCACACATGAAGCGAAAGGGTTTCTCGAACCTTCTTCGACGGTGCCTGGCACCCCCTCTGACCTCCCCAGCGACCTTCAGGTGTTGGGGTGGAGGAGGCGCCAGGTCATCGCCCGCACGTGGTCGAAGCCGTCCATGGCGTTCTGTGCTGCGGACGGACTGACGGCTCCCGTGGCAGCCAGGAGTCGCAGGTGGCTGTCCACCTCCTTGGCCGAGGCGTATGCGATCCTCCAGTGGTGCAACCGGTCCCGGCCTGACCGTCCGTGGCCTTCGGCGAGGTTCGCGGGAACCGAGCTCGCCGAGCGAATCACCTGATCACCAATCGGCCTGAGCTGCGCCGGCAGCCTCATGACGAGCTTGATCGCAGCGCCCGCGGCTTCGAGCGCCAAGCGATGAGCAGCGAAACCAGTGCCAGGGATCGCGTTGTGCATGGTCACCTCCGGGTCGTTCATGCCCTCCCTCACAAGCCGGTGGCCGGCCCATGTCAAGGGTGCGAAGCACCGGGCTCCGAGCCCGGCTTGCCCTTGACATGGGCCGGCCACCGGCTACGTTCTCAGACGAACGACCCGGAGTGACCATGCCGCCGCTCACTGCCGCCGCTCACTGCCGCCGCTCACTGCCGCCGCTCACTGCCGCCGCTCACTGCCGCCGCTCACTGCCGCCGCTCACTGCCGCCGCTCACTGCCGCCGCTCACTGCCGCCGCTCACTGCCGCCGCTCACTGCCGCCGCTCACTGCCGCCGCTCACTGCCGCCGCTCACTGCCGCCGCTCACTGCCGCCGCTCACTGCCGCCGCTCACTGCCGCCGCTCACTGCCGCCGCTCACTGCCGCCGCTCACTGCCGCCGCTCACTGCCGCCGGGCACGGACGCGGATGGGGTCCGCCTACGGCAGGAGGTCGACGGGCGCGGGCATGATGTTCCAGGTGAAGCCGGACAGCCCCTCGGGGTAGCGGTACAGGACCTCCTTGGTGGGCACGCCGTCGCGCCACTGGTAGCGGTCCACCTCGCCGTGGTCGTCATTGGCCACGTACAGCTCGTCGATCCCGTCCCCGTCCAGGTCCGTGAGGATGGCGGCGTGCTCGAAGCCGGAGGAGTCGCGGTCGATCTGGGTCACCGACCACGGCTGGTGGGGGTCCTGGCCGGGACGCAGGAGCCACAGGCCGCTGGAGTGGGCGGCGGCCACCATCTCCTCGGCCCCGTCGCCGTCCACGTCGCCGGCGGTGAGGAAGCGGCACAGGGTGTCGTCGAGGTCGGCGATGACGGCGCCATCCGCGGGGTCGGTGCCGGCATCGTAGCGGCGGATCTGGACGTGGCCGCCGGCCACGGCCTCCACCGAGGCGTAGAGCTCGTCCCGGCCGTCTCCATCCACGTCGCCGACCAGGATCTCCTTGGCGTGCCGATCGCCGAGGTCGGCCACCACCGTGCGTCCCTGCCCCTTGGCGGGAACGTAGCGCACCACCTCCCCGGGCTGGGGGGTGCCGTCGAGCTTGTTGGGCAGGCTCGGGGTGGCGTAGATCTCCGGCACGCCGTCGCCGTCGAGGTCGCCGATCTCGATCTCGTGGACGAATGTGTCGGGCTGATGGTCGAGCTCCTCCACGTCATAGCCGCCCTCGGGCCGTGGACGCACCACGGCGACGACCCCCTGGTCGTGGGTGGCGACCGCGAGGTCTGCCTCGCCGGTGCCGTACAGGTCGGCGACCTCCACGTCGCGCATGCGGCTGAACTTGCCGCCGAAGTCCTTGCTCCAGATCACCTCCGGCTCGGCGCCCTTGCGCCACAGCTTGAGCATGGCCTTCATGCCGCCGGCGGTGAGGATGCCCGCCTCGCCGGGGCGCGGCTCATACACCATGGCCTTGTGGAAGACGTTGCTGTCGGGGTCGGAGATGCTGCGGTAGGTCCACCGCTGGCCATCGAAGGTGAGGATCCCCAGCTGGGCCGGCTGGGGCACGGGCCCGCTGGGTCCGTCCTCGAGGACCGCCAGGGAGAGCAACAGCCCGCGGGACAGTGGCTGCGGGGACGGTCCGCCGCCGCAGCCGACGAGGACGGTGGCCAAAGAGATGGCGACAGCGAGGTGGAAGGTGGTCCGCATTGTTTTCCGCTCCATCGATGAGAGTCCGCCCCCCGTGCGAGGCGCTGGGGCATGGTAGCGCACCTGCGGGTCGCCAAGGTCAGGGCGCCGCCGACGTCACGGCGACGGAGACCGTCGTCCCATCAGGAGAGAGCGGGCTGTCGCAGATGGCTCACCTCGAAAAGAGAGCGCCGCACGGACGCCGGCGACCACTGGGGCGCGAACCGGATGGGGGACACCTACGTGGTAGACTCCCGTGACTTCTTGGGGGTCAGCGGATGCGACGTTCCATCATCACCTCGTCTGGTTCGGGCTTCGTGCTCGCGCTCGTCCTCGGCCTCGCCGGGTGCGGAGCCTCTCCGCAGGAGAACGCTCTGCCGTCGGGGCCTCATCCCGTGATCGTGGTCGCGGTGGACGGCTTGCGGGCCGATGCCCTGGGGTGCTACGGCAACGCCGACGGGCGCACACCGAGCCTCGATGCACTGGCCCGGGAGTCGGTGCGCTTCCAGTGGGCGTTCGCCCAGGCCGGCGATGCAGGGGTGTCGTTCGCGGCCCTGCTCGACGGGCTCTACCCGACGACCGGCGGAGTGCGCACGCCGGGGGATCGCCTTCCCGCCGAGGCGACCACCTTGGCGGAGGCGGCGAGCGCCGCGAACCTGAAGGCCGTGGCGTTCGTCGAGGGGCCCGTGGGAGGCGACGCGTATGGTCTCGACCAGGGCTTCGAGGAGTATCGGCTCAGCCCGGAGCCGGGCTTTGAAGCCGCCCAGTGGCTGAAGCAGCACGGGAGCGAGGACTTCCTGCTGGTGCTCCGCGGCTGGACGGTGCGGTCGCCGGTTTCGGGTGGGGCGGCGGCCGACGAGCCGGTGCCGCCGGCAGGATTCAATGAGCGCCTGCAGAAGGTGCTCGCTCCAGGGGATGACGAGGGAACGCCATCGCTCGAGCCTGGGGACGTGGCCTACGTCAGGCAGCGCTACGCCGACCGGATCGCGGCCCTGGATGGTCGCCTGGGCGAGCTCATGAGTCAGCTCGAAGACGAGGGCCTGCGGGAGCGCGCCACCATCGTGGTGGTCGGCACCAACGGTCTCGACCTGCTCCAGCACGGTCTCGAGGGCCGGGAGAGCCTCCACTCCACGGTCACCCGGGTCCCGCTGTTGGTCCGCTTCCCGGGCGGGGCCACCACCGCTACGGTCAACCGCATCGTAGAGCTGGTGGACGTGATGCCCACCGTGCTCGAGGCGGAGGGCGCGCCGATCCCGGCCCAGGTCCAGGGCCGCAGCCTGCTGCCGCTCATCCGGGGGGAGGGCACGCCACCCTACCGGGCGTTTTCGGAGACTCCCGCGGGCAAAGGTCAGACGGCCATGGCCCTGGGTGGTTTCAGGCTCCTGGCGACCGGCGACGGTCCGCCCGCGCTGTACGACCTCGCAAGCGACCCTCTCGAGACCACGGACGTGGCCGCCGCCAACCAGGAGCGGGTGGACGTGCTCCAGCGCCAGCTCGAGGCGTGGCGGCAGATGGTGACCGCGGCGTCGTTGGATCCGTCCCTGCGCTCGGAGAAGCCCCTGGACGACGCCACCCTGGAGAGGCTGAAGAGCCTGGGCTACGTGCATTAGGCCCGTTCCGCAACGGCCACTCTGGATCTGCGGCCGACTCGCCGCGAGGCGTGCCTGAGGGGCGGTTCCTGCGGAACGGGTACGGGCGCACGCTGCGCGTCCGGGAGAGGACGATCAGCGAGGGTATGGGCGAGCCGCAGTGGCGAGTGGCTTTGGGAGCACCAGAGAGGGTGCCTGGCACCCCGTCTTGAATTGATAGTACCCACGTCGCCTCATCCGAAAGGGTGCCTGGCACCCACTCGTGCGCCCGACCGTGGGCTCCGGCTTGGGCACGCCGAACCAGTCCAGGATGGTGACGGGCAGGTCCAGAAAGGGTGCCTGCACCCACTCTGGACACATCCAACGCGAGGGACAGTCCGACGCGTTGGGCGTCCGCGTCAGACGATCGTGCGCCCGACCATGGGCTCCGGCTTGGGCACGCCGAACCAGTCCAGGATGGTGACGGGCAGGTCCAGGATGGAGGGGTCCGCGGCGGTCAGGGCGCGGCTCGTCATCAGCGTCCCGGGCACCAGGTCGCGGGCCATGGAGTGGTCGCCGGACCAGGGCCAGGGGTTGAGGTCGATGATGACCTTGCCGGTGCCCCCCATGAAGGACAGGGAGGAGTTGCGGTAGCCCGGCGTGTAACCCACCAGCAGCTCCGGCATCAAGGGCGTCATGGGTCCCGTGTACATGTCGTCACGGGAGTAGACCTTGGCCACCGGCCGTCGTCCGGTCTCGGGATCGACCACGTGCTCGAGCTCGCGGCGCAGGCGAGCGGTCAGCTCGGCCACCTTGCCGGGGTCCACGATGCCCTGCTTCTCGCGGCCCTTCAGGTTGACGTAGAGGCCGTTGAAGCCCATCCCGTAGGCCACCGATCGCGACCAGTCCACGTCCATCACCGACGTCTCGTCCTTGCCGGCCGCCTCCTGCTTGAGCACCAGGTAGCCCTGCTCACGCAGCCAGGTGTTGAGGTGGAACTGGCGTCCGAACTGGGCGAAGCCGTGGTCGGAGCAGACCAGGAGCAGGGTGTTGTCGTCCACCGCGGGCAGGACCTTGCCGAGGAGCTCGTCCATGCGCTCGTACACGTGGGGAATCCAGCCGGCGAACCGGGGGTCGCCCTCCTTGTGCAGGGGGTGGGTGGGGTCCATGTTGCGCCACAGCATGTGGGCGTCCTGGTCGGTGGAGGAGACGTAGAAGAAGAACAGACCCTCTTTGAAGCTGGACCACTGGTGCTCGAACAGCTTCATGCGCTCGTCGAGGATGAGCTCGGCCTGACCCACGTAGTGCTCGTCGTTCAGGACCCGGTAGTCGAAGGCCTTGGTGTCAGCGGGGAGCCCTTTGGTCCAGAAAGCGCCGATGTCGCGGGCGATCTCGGCCCCGAACGCGGCCGGGTAGGTCACCGGACCCGCCTGGTCCGCGGGATCGATGTTGATGGGCGTGACGTAGAGCTGGAAGGTGGGCCGGACCTGCTTGACGAGGAAGCGCGCGATGCCGCTCACCGTGCCCACGAGGGGCAGGAGCTCGAAGCGCACCTTCACCCAGGGCGAGTACTCGCCCCGGTTGAGGAGGATGGTCTGGCCCTGGATGTCGATCCGGACCACATCGTCGCGCCGGGGATCCAGGGAGACGGTGAAGGGGATCTGGGTGGTGTTGGCCCAGGGGTCGCGGCTCTTCTCCCGGGGTGCGTGCAGGGAGTCCGTGGGGCCCAGCAGGCGGGCGCGGACCACGTTGTCGACAACGTCCACGTACTGGACCACCCCGCCGGACAGCCCCGGGTAGTCCTCGAAGGGGTCGGAGGTGTAGTAGCTGAACACGCCGTAGGCGTCGGTGAGGTCGGGAGTACCCATGCCGGCGATGGAGCGGGTGGCGGTCTCCTCCACGGGGTAGTTGGTGGGCACCTTGGACACCCAGGCGGGGATGCCCCGGTCCGTGAGATGGGACCAGAAGGGCGTGCCCTTGCGGAGGTTGTGGGGACCGCCACCTTTGATGGGCAGGCGCAGATCCCCCAGGGAGAGGGTGATCTCCGGGTCGCGGTTCTCGAAGATGGAGAAGACGGGCAGGTAGGTCGCGGGGTCCCGGGTCACGAAGTCGGCGATGCCGTGGCCGCCGGGCGTCAACCCGGTGATGAAGCTCGACCACGCCACGGGGCTCAGGGCCGGCATGGTGGTGGCGAGCTTGGAGAAGGCGCCGAGCTCGGCCAGGCGGGCGAAGTTCGGGGCCCGCCCGGAGGCCATGAGTCGCGACAGGATGGTGGGGTCCAGACCGTCCAGCCCCAGCACGATGGCACGGCGGTTGGTGGCCGATCCGCCCCAGCTGCACGCGGTCTGGGGCAGCGAGAGCGCACCCGAAGCGGCCCCCGCGGCCAGCAGACGGGTGAAGTCCCTCCGGTTGATGCCTGTGTTGTCTTGTCCCTTTCCCACCTCGAACACCTCCCGCCCCGCGATGGTACCGCGCCGCGCGGTCTCCTGACAGTCGACGTGCTTCCAGCATTCATGGAGGACAGCCGTGACCATCATGATATTCCATAACAGGTCTCATTGCCAAGCTGGGAGGTCGCGGCAGGAGACGCACGCTTCTGCGGAGCAGGTGGCACCCGTGCCCGTACCCGAGCTGCGACGTGCCATGGGACGCGGTGGGGGAGCCGGATGACGACGGGGAACGGACGCGGAGGCGGGCGCGGACGCGGCCGGGGAAGAGCGGCAGAACGTGGGAATGACGAGAAAGGTTAGAATACGGCGGATCGCCGCTCGGCGGTCCACTTTGCTGGAGCCTCACGACATGGCCAAGGACACGTCAAAAGATCGCTACCGACATACACTGAAGCTGCCGCAGACCAACTTCAGCATGCGCGCGGGACTGGTGCGCAAGGAGCCGGCGCTGCAGGAGCGGTGGTCCCGCATGCGGGTGTACGAGCGGGCGCAGGAGCAACCGCACCCTGCGGGGGCGTTCGTCTTTCACGACGGCCCACCCTATGCCAACGGCACCATCCACATGGGCCACCTCACCAACAAGATCCTCAAGGACATGGTGGTGCGCAGCCGCCTCATGGCCGGCCACGAGGTCCGCTTCGTGCCCGGTTGGGACTGCCACGGGCTGCCCATCGAGCACAAGGTGATGAAGGAGCTCGGAGACGAGGCCGCGCGTCTCGACACGATCGAGATCCGGAGCCGTTGCCGTGCCTATGCAGAGCACTTCCAGCGGGTGCAGGCGGAGGAGATGATCCGTCTGGGCACCATGGCCGACTACGACCACCCGTATCTGACCATGAACCCCGCCTACGAAGGAGCGGTGTTGGAGGTCTTCGCCGCCCTGGTGGGCGAGGGGCTGGTCTACCGTGCGCTGAAGCCGGTCCACTGGTCCATCGAGAACCGCACCGCGCTCGCCGAGGCCGAGCTGGAGTACTACGACCGCGACGACGTCAGCGTCTTCGTCCTCTTCGAGGTGGCGGACCCGGGGGGCCTGCCCGGCGACCTGCACGCCCCGGCCGGCGCACGGGTGGACCTGATGATCTGGACCACGACGCCGTGGACGTTGCCCGCGAACCTCGCCGTGGCCGTGGCCCCGGGCGCGGAGTACGCCCTGGTGCGGATCCACCACCACGGCGAGGACCGGCTGGTGCTGCTGGCCGAAAGCCTGCGCCACCGGGTGCTGGGCGGCGAGGAGGAGCTGCTCGGCCGCTGCCGGGGCGCCGAGCTCGCGGGCCGTCAGGTGCGCTACCGTCACCCCTTCGCCGACCGGGTGTCGCCGGTGGTGGCGGCCGACCACGTCAACCTGGAGGACGGCACCGGTCTCGTCCACACCGCTCCCGGGCACGGCCTGGAGGACTACGAGACCGGCATCAGCGAGGGTCTCGACATCTACTGCCCCGTGCGGGAGGACGGCACCTTCGACGACAGCGTGCCGGCGTGGCTGCGCGGCGTCGACGTGTGGCGGGCCAACGGCCTCATCGTCGCCGAGCTGACGAGCTCGGGCCACCTGTACCGCCAGGAGCGGATCACCCACAGCTACCCCCACGACTGGCGGGGCAAGACCCCCACCATCTTCAGGGCCACGGAGCAGTGGTTCGTGGCGGTGGACCGGCCCTTCGGGGAGGGTGGGGCCAGCCTGCGCCAGCGGGCGCTCGGGGCCACCGAAGCGGGGATCACCTTCGTCCCGGGGTGGGGGCGCAACCGGATGCGGGGGATGCTGGAGGCGCGTCCGGACTGGTGCATCAGCCGCCAGCGAGCCTGGGGCCTGCCCATCCCGGCTTTTGCCGCGCAGGACGGTTCCGTGCTCCTCACCGAGGCGTCGGTGCGGGCCGTGGCCCGTTTCGTGCGCGAGGAGGGTTCCGACGCCTGGTTTCGGGCCGAGGTGGGGGAGATCCTCCGCCACTACGCCCCCGAGGAGGACCCCGCGGCGCCGGAGACGCTGCGTTCAGCGGGTCACAGCGCCCTCGGGGAAGCTCGGCAAGGGCTGCGACATCTTCGACGTCTGGTTCGAGTCGGGATCATCGTGGAACGGGGTGCTCAGGGAGCGTGACATCGGCTACCCGGCCGACCTCTACCTGGAGGGCTCGGACCAGCACCGCGGCTGGTTCCAGCTGTCACTGCTGCCGGCCCTCGGCGCCACTGGCCGGTCCCCGTTCCGAACCGTGGTGACCCATGGCTTCACCCTCACCGCCGAGGGCCAGAAGATGTCCAAGAGCCTGGGCAACGCCATCGAGGTGGAGGACCTCCTCAAGACAGCACGGCGCCGACGTCTGTCGGCTGTGGGTGGCGGGGCTCAACTACTCCCTGGACGTGAAGGTGGACTGGGCATTCTTCAAGGTCGCCAGCGAGACCTATCGCAAGATCCGGAACACCATTCGTTTCATGCTCGGCAACCTGGCCGACTTCGACCCCGGTGCGGACCGCTATGAGCTTACCGAGGGCGACCGCACCAGCATCGACGGCTGGGCCATGCAGGAGCTGGCGCGACTGGTGGCCACCGTGCGCCAGGGGTACACGGACTACCAGTTCAAGAGGGCGACGGACGCCATCTTCGACTTCTGCAACGACAGCATGAGCGCGGTCTACCTGGCGGCGGCCAAGGACCGCCTGTACTGCGACGCCCCGGAGGGTCCGCGTCGCCGGCGCACCCAGACCGTGATGTACGACATCGCGGACGCCGTCATCCGCCTGGTGGCCCCGATCCTGGTCCACACCGCCGAGGAGGCCTGGCTGGAGCTGCGGCGGTTGGAGGAGGCGTCCTCCGCGTCGATCCACCTGGAGACGCTGCCGGAGCCTCCAAGGTGGCCGGTCGATCCCGGGTGGGACGCCGTCATGAGCCTGCGCAGCGCAGTCCTCAAGAAGCTCGAGGAGGCCAGGGAGAGCGGCCTCACCAACCCCCTGGACGCCGGGGTCGAGGTCGAGCTGCCGGACGAGGAGCTGGCTCGGCTGGAGCCCTTCCAGGAGGAGCTGGCCGATCTCTGCGGAGTCAGCCGGTTCGCCGTCTCCCTCGCCGACGAGCCTTCCGTCCGGATCGTGGACCTGCGTTCGGAGCCGCGCTGCGAGCGCTCGTGGAAGCGGGACGGGACGGTGAAGCGCCGGTCCGATGGAGGGATGCTCTCCGATCGCGATGCCGCGGTGCTGGGCCTGCCCTGACGGTCTCGTGGACCTGCGCCGCCTCGCCACCGCTCCGCTGCGCTTCTACAAGCGGTTCATCTCGCCCTGGCTGCCCCCGGCCTGCCGGTTCACTCCCACCTGCTCGGAGTACGCCATCGAGGCCATCGAGGTGCATGGATGGCACGGCGTGTGGCTGGCCCTCAAGCGCCTGGCGCGCTGCCAGCCCCTCTGTCGCGGCGGTCACGATCCGGTGCCGCCGCCGCGGCCGGGCAAGGGTGACCGCTGAGTATGGGTGCCGTCTCGTCGGCCGGCCCGGGCACGGCCCGCCCTGGGGTAGAATCCCCCCAGAGTGTCTGACCGATGGCTGACCTCACCGGACAACAGGTCGGGAGCTACCTGCTCGTGGACAAGCTCGGCGAGGGAGCGATGGGCGTGGTGTATCGCGCCCGGGACCGGCGGGGTGACCGTGAGGTGGCCGTCAAGGTGGTGCGGGGAGAGGTCGCGGTGGACGCCGAGCGCCTCGTCCGGTTCGAGCGCGAGGCTCGCGCCGCCGCCTCCCTCGACCACCCCAACGTGCTGAGGGTGTACGAGGTGGGCAGCCACCAGGGGCGGCCCTTCATCGTCACGGAGCTGCTCCGCGGTCGATCCCTCCGGGAGATGATCGACAGTCGCGCCCTCACCTCGGGCATGGCGGCGGACTACGCGGCACAGATCGCCGGCGCCCTCGAGGCCGCCCATGAGCACGGCATCGTCCACCGCGATCTCAAGCCCGAGAACGTCTTCGTGACCACGGACGAGCGGGTGAAGGTCCTCGACTTCGGCCTCGCCAAGCTCGTGGATCCGGCCGGGGGCGGCGGACGCGTCGCCGCCGCAGACGCGCTGCCGCCCACCTCTCCGGGCCTCGCCCTGGGGACGATCGGCTACATGGCGCCAGAGCAGATTCGCGGCGAGCCGGTGGATGGGCGGGCGGACATCTTCGCCCTGGGGGTCGTGCTGTACGAGATGCTCACCGGGCTGCGCCCGTTCCGCCGGGTGAGCGTCGCGGACACCATCTCGGCGGTGCTCTCCGAGGACCCACCGCCCCCGTCGCAGAACAGCAGCCGGGTTCCTCCGCTGTTCGACGGCATCGTCCGAAGGTGTCTCACCAAGAGGCCGGAGGATCGCTACCAGACCGCCCGCGAGGTAGGGTCGGCTCTCGAGGACGCACGCACAGTCGGGGTGCCGCGGCGCTGGCAGGCGCCCGCCCCGCCACCGCGCTCCGTCTGGGGCCTGGTAGTGATCATCGCGGTCGTGGTGGCGGCGGTGCTCGCCCTCGCTCTGCTGCTGAGCACCTACCGGACGATGCTGAACCACGACTCGGATACGCCTCCAGGGCGGCAGTCTCTCTCGCTCCGGGTGAGCCAGAGGCGATGCCAGGCACCGGTGAAGATGAGGCGAACGAGGTTTTCGGTCCGCTCTTGACTGTGCCAGGCACCGACTTTGACGGCGCGCCGTGCATCGAATCCGGGCCTGGCACCGCCTCTGGCCGACCCGAAGCGCGGGGTGGATGCCACGCGCCTTTCTCCTCGATTTCCCCCCCGGGATTCGCACCGCCGACAGCTTCCAGACCGGGAGCGATAACGGCGGCTCGATCTCGCCGCCGCCGCTGAGGCCGCACGCCGCGGAGCGGCGCCCCGCGCCGGGCGAAGTGCCGACGCGGACCTGGACGCTGCTCGGAGTCAGACGGCCCGGGCCACTTCTTCACCGAGGCGGACCAGTGTCTCTCGTCCGAGGGCCGTTTGCTCGAGGAGATCCGCCGAGGGTCGCCAGCGTCCCGCCTCGCCGAAGAGCAGGACGGTGGAGGCGCCGAAGCAGAAGTAACCCTTCTCGTCGCCCCGCGCGAAGTCCGACCCGGTGTGCGTCTGGACGATCCGTCCCACGTTCATCGCCCCCACCTCGACCATGGCGAGCTGCCCGAGGTGGTGGGTCGTCATGACGGTCACGTGGCGCTCGTTGGTCGCCAGGATGTCCGGCCGTCGACGCAGCGCAAGGGGACTCACCGAGTGCAGGCGTCCGCCGATTCGATGCTGCGCCGAGATGCGGCCGTGGTCGGGGAAGTGGAAGCGGTGGTAGTCCACCGGCGCCAGGCGCGCCAGCAGGAGCGGCCCCTCAGTGAAGGGCGCGGCCTCTCCGCCGTCAACGATCGCCCGTGGTGTGAGGAAGCGGCCCTTGACGGGGAAGCTGAGGTCGGGATGGACCCGCTCGTAGGCGAGGTACCTGGCTTCCGCGAAGGCGGGCAGCGCAGCCGGGTCCGTCGCGAAAGGACGCGCTCCGGGCCGGAAGCGCCGGATGAAGAAGTCGTTGAACGAGGACCATTCGCGGGCCTCGAACTCCTCCACGGGAATGGAGAAGTCCCTGATGAAGGGACCGATACGCCGCGTGCTCCAGCGGGTGGACTGGAGGGCGCCCACGAGTGCGCTCAGGAGCCGGCGGGACAGGATCCCGTGCGCGAGGAGTGCCCCCGCGTGATTGCCGTACAGGAGCCTCATCCAAAGGTCCCCGTACACCTTCTCGGTCTCCACCCGGCCGCGCGTGCGGTTCCAGATCTGGATGGTCGAACCCTCGGCGAGCGTCATGTCCACCGCAGCATAGCTAACCCCGGGGCGGTCCGTCATCAGGGACCGCGAGGCGCGTGTACAGTGGCCCCATGGTCACCCGGGCGCGTCCCGGCGCCGCCCTCGCGCTCGTCACGTGCGCCGTCGGTGTGTATGGCGTGTTCTGTACCGTGCTCCTGGGCCTGGAACGCGCCGTAGGCATGGAGACTCGGACGGCGGCGCTCATCGCGGGGCTGGCCGCGGCCGGTGTGCTGCTCGCGGCGTCCCGCCACCGCCGCCTGGCGGACCTCGCAACCCGGGTCATGGGACCCCTCGGCCGCGTGCGGGCCCGCTGCTGGGTCCTGCTGTGGATCGCGGTGGGGTCCGTCCTGCGACTGGTCTGGGCGGTGGTTGTCCCGCCGATCCCCGCTTCGGACCACCTCGCCTACCTGACCCTCGCCGTCAATCTGATTGAACGGGGCCGCTTCTGGCTGGGCCACGACTGCCTCTACCTGCCGCCGGGCATTTCCCTCGCGATGGCGCCCCTCATTGCGGCGCTCGGGGACCACCCGCTGGTGCCCCTGGCGTTCAACCTGCTGCTGTTCGCGGTGGCCCTGCCAGCCTCCTACCTCCTCGCTCGGAGGTTGGTCGGGGACGATGCCGCCCGCGTGAGCGTGGTCCTGCTCGCGGTGTGGCCCAACCTGATCATGCTGGCGGGATTCGCGAGCAAGGAGCTCCTGGTCTTCGCCCTCCTGCCGACGGTGCTGCTGCTGACGCTGCAGTCCGCCGCTGCACCGGCACGGTGGAGCGTGGCCTGGTCGGCGGGGGCGGGGCTCCTGCTCGGGGCCATGGTGCTCACCCAACCCCATGCGGCCCTGCTGTTGCCGGTCCTCGCAGCTTTCGAGTGGCTCCGCGGTGGGCCGAGGATGGCGGCGCTGGTGCGGCTCGTCGTGGTTGTGGTCGCGGCTGGGCTGGCGGTACTGCCGTGGACCGTCCGCAACTACCTGGTGTCGGGGGAGCTCGTCGCGGTGTCTGCCAACGGGGGGCACTCGTTGTGGGTCGGCAACAACCCGCGGGCGACGGGGGGCTACATCCCCGTGCGGCCGGACTGGGCCGAGGCGCACGAGGTCGCCTACGACCGCGCCGCGCGGGGTTGGGCCCTGTCCTGGATCCGCGCCAACCCCGGGGCCTTCCTCCGCCTGGTGCCCCGCAAGCAGGTCCTCTACCTGGGAGACGACGCCGACGGCGCGTACTGGGCCGTGAAGGAGGGCCTGGGCATCCGAGATGTGCGCTACGCGCTGGCGAAGGGCACGAGCAACGCCTTCTGGGTCGCGATCCTGGGTCTGGCGGTGGTGGGAGCGTGGGCGTGGCGCAACAGGCTGGCGGCGCCGACCCTCGCCCTGCTGGCCCTGCCGATGGTGCTGCAGCTCGGGCTCTTCAGCATCACCGAGAGCGGCGGCCGGCACCACGTGCAGCTGGCGGCGCTGCTCGCGATCCTGGCGGCGCTGGCGCTGACCCCGGCCGCGCGCCGTTGTGCCAGCCGAGGGGAGCAGGAGCGGCGGTGCGACAATGCCCGCCATGGCGTCGCTGGATGAGATCCGCTCCGCGCTACGACGGCACCGGCCCGAGCTGGTGGAGGAACGCCCCGGGCTGAGCTGGGCCGCCGTGGCGGCGGTCGTACGGACGGGCCCCGAGGGAGCCGAGCTGCTGTTCATCCACCGATCGGAGCACCCGGACGACCCATGGTCGGGGCACATGGCCTTCCCGGGCGGGAGGGTGGAGGGGCCCGACGCCGGCCCCTACGGCGCCGTGATCAGGGAGACCCGGGAGGAGCTGTCGCTGGACCTGGAGGCCGAAGGGCGCCTCCTGGGGAGGCTGTCCGACGTCCGGGCCATCGCGCGCGGCCGGGCGCTGCCCCTCGTGATCGCGCCGTTCGTGTTCGAGCTGCTCTCAAAGCCGGTGCTGGCGCCAAACCACGAGGTCGAGGCGGTGGTGTGGGTGCCGGTGCGCTTCCTGGCAGACCGAGGGAACCGCTCCACGTACCGTTGGCGTCAGGGCCCGGTGGCGTTCCCCCTGCCCTGCTACCGCTACCAGGGGCACCTGATCTGGGGCCTCACCTTCGCCATGGTGGACGAGCTCGTCGGCCTCCTCCCCGAGGAGGGACACACGGCCTGAGCGTCGACAGGAGCGGAGGCAACCATCTGCGACGGTGATCGGCGGCAGCGACCACCGACGGCCGGCGGGCGAGGGCCGAGTCAGTGGGCCTCGTCCCAGTTGCGACCGCGGCCAACGTCCACCACCAGGGGCACCTGCAGCTCGATGGCGGTGGCCATCTCGTGGCGGACCATGGCGGCGACCTCGTCGGCGCGCTCCTCGTCCACCTCGAGGAGGAGCTCGTCGTGCACCTGGAGCAGGAGGAGCTGCCCGGGGAAGCGCTGGGCCAGCAGCGCGTCGATGGCGATCATGGCCTTCTTGATGAGGTCGGCGGCGCTCCCCTGCACCGGGGTGTTGACGGCGATCCGCTCGGCGGCGGCGCGGGCTGCGAAGTTGCCGCTGGCCAGATCGGGCACGGGCCGCCGCCGTCCGAGGAGCGTCTCCACGTAGCCCCGCTCCCGGGCCGCGTCCAGGGTGGCGCGACGGTACGCCTCGATCTCGGGGAAGCGCTCCTTGTAGCGCTCGATGTAGCGGGCAGCGTCCTCCCGGGGGATGCGTTGTGTCTGGGCGAGGCCGTAAGCGCTCTGGCCGTAGATGATGCCGAAGTTCACCGCCTTGGCCATGGAGCGCATCTGGCGTGTCACCGCCTCCGACGGCACCCCGAAGAGGCCGGCGGCGGTCTCGGTGTGGACGTCGGCGCCGCGGGCGAAAGCATCGGCGAAGCCCCCTTCGCCTCCCACCAGGTGGGCGAGGATGCGGAGCTCCACCTGGGAGTAGTCCGCCGACAGCAGCAGCCGCCCCTCAGGCGCCACGAACGCCTGTCGGATGCGCCGGCCCTCGGGCGTGCGGACCGGGATGTTCTGCAGGTTGGGATCGGTGGAGGACAGGCGGCCGGTGGCGGCCGTGGTCTGGGAGAAGCTCGTGTGGATGCGCCCGGTGTCGGGGTTGATGAGCGTGGGGAGGGGGTCCACGTAGGTGTTCTTCAGCTTCACCAGGGAGCGGTAGTCGAGGATGGCGGCCGGCAGGGGGTGCTGGAGGGCGAGCTCGGAGAGCACGGACTCGTTGGTGGAGGGACCGGTCTTGGTGCGCTTGATGACGGGGAGGCCGAGGCGGTCGAAGAGGATCTCCCGGAGCTGCTTGACCGAGCCGATCAAAAACTCGGTGCCGGCCAGCTCGAAGCAGCGCTGCTCGGCCGCTGCGGCGCGTTGGGCGAACTCCTCGGCGAGCTGCTCCAGCAGATCCCGATCGACGGCGATGCCCGCCTGTTCCATGTGCGCGAGCACCCCGATCAGGGGCACCTCCACGCGGCGGTAGAGCTCGGCCAGCCCCTCCTCCTCGAGCCGCGCGGCGAGGACGCCGTCCAGGAGCCACGCGACGTGGGCGTCCTCGGCGGCGTAGTCGCGGGCACGGTCCAGCTCGACGGTGTCGAAGGTGGCGTCCTTGGCCACGGTCTCGGAGAAGGAGATCATGCGGTGCTCGAGGTGGACCAGGGCCAGGTCGTCCAGCCGGTGGGAGCGCCGGTCGGGGGTCAGGAGGTAGTCCGCGAGCAGCGTGTCACCGTCGATGCCGGCGAGCTCGACGCCATGGCGGGCGAGGACCTCCAGGTCGTACTTGAGGTGCTGGCCGGTCTTGCCGATCGCCGGATCCTCGAGGATCGGGGCCAGGACCTCGCGCACCTGCTCCCAGGCCAGGTGCTGTTCCCCCGTGGTGTGCGCCACCGGGACGTACCAGGCGACCTCGTGGCTGCAGCAGAACGAGAGTCCGACCAGACTGGCGCGGAGGGCATCCAGGGCGGTGGTCTCGGTGTCCAGGGCGAAGCGCGGCGCAGCCGCCAGGACGCGGCGCAGCTCCTCGAGCTCGGAAGGGGTCGTCACCAGCCGGTAGCGACCACGGTCGATGGTCTTCATTTCGCCACCGAACTCGCGCAGGAGCGACCTGAACTCCAGCTTACCGAACAGCTCCCGCGCCCGATCGACCGGCGGCGGGAAGTGGAGCGCCAGCGCGTGGAGGTCCACCTCCACCGGGGCGTCGGTACGGATGGTGGCGAGTCGCTTGGACAGGTAGGCGTTGTCGCGGGCGGCCTCGAGCTTGTGGCGCGTGGCGGGAGGGGTCACCTCCTCCAGATGTGCGTAGATGTCGTCGAGGCCCCGCCAGGTGGCGAGGAGGCTCTTCGCGCCTTTCTCGCCGATGCCCTTGACGCCGGGGATGTTGTCCGAGGTGTCGCCCCAGATGGCGAGGGCATCGGGTACGAGCTCGGGAGGGCAGCCGAACTTCTCCTCGACGTCGGACACCCGGATCCGCTTGTCCTTCATGGAGTCGTACATGGTGACGTGATCGCCGACGAGCTGCATGAGGTCCTTGTCGGAGCTCACCAGGATCACGTCGAGGTGGTCGCGGTGCCGGTGCGCCAGGGTGCCCATCACGTCGTCGGCCTCGAAGCCGTCGACGCACAGAAACGGCACGTCGAAGGCCTCCGCGATGCGAGGAAAGTAGGGGATCTGCGCCCTGAGGGCGTCGGGCATGTCGGGGCGGGTGCCCTTGTACTCGGCGAACTCCTCGTCCCGGAACGTGCCTCCCTCCGGGTCCCAGGTGATGGCCAGGTAGTCGGGGCGGTGCTCCCGGATCAGCTTCAGGAGCATGTTGGTGAAGCCGAAGAGGGCGTTGGTGGGCTGGCCCTGGGAGCTGCTCATTCCCCCGATGGCGTAGAAGGCGCGGAACGCGAGGTTCGGGCCGTCCACCAGGTACAGGGTTTGGCGTTGCGACGGCTGGGTCATGGCGGACAGTGTCTCACACAACGTCGAGCGAGGGTGGCCTGCCCGAAGCGAGAGATACCGCGACGCGCCGCTGCTGCCGACGGGTTCCCCACGGGTGCCACCGCTGACACTTTCCCGACCGCACGCCACGCACGATCGCTCCGCCCCACCTCGTGAACGGGTCACCAGTGGCACGCCCGAGGGACGGGCTGCTCTCTCGAAGGCTGCTGCGCCGCCGATCGCGGCCGCCGATCGGATTCAGGGGATCAGGCAGGCGTGCCCTGCACGTGATGGTGATTGCCTTCCATGATGCGCTCGAGCGTGGTGACCGCCGCGTGCCACTCCCCACCCGTAATGGGGCGGGCGAGCTCGGGGAACGAGGTCGTCCCAGCCGCCCGGTGCGCGGGACGGTACTGGGCGAGGAGGGAGATCGCCACCCTGGGAGAAAGGTGGTCGGCCATCCACTCCAGGCTGTGCTCGACCCCCGCCAGGTCCCCTGGCAGCACCAGCACGCGCACCAAGAGGCCTCTGCGCAGGGCGCCGTCCGGTGCGAGGTCGAAGTCGTCTCCCACCTGGCGGTACATCTCGGTCAGCGCCGCCCGCGCCCGTTGCGGGTAGTCGGAGACCCCGGAGAGGCCGGCGCCGACCTCGGCCTCGGCGTACTTGAGGTCCGGCATCCACACGTCGACGATGCCCTCCAGGAGCTCGAGGGTCGGGACCGCGTCGTAGGCGTTGGTGTTGTAGACGATGGGTATGGTGAGGCCGCGCCGGACGGCGATGCTCAGGGCGCGCACGAGCTGCGGCACCTGGTGTGACGGCGAGACCCAGTTGATGTTGTGACAGCCGCGGTCCTGGAGCTCGATGAACATGGCGGCCAGCCCCTCGGCGCTGACGGCCCGCCCGACGAAGGCGGCGGGGTGCTGCGAGATGTCGTGGTTCTGACAGAAGCAGCACGACAGGTTGCAGTTGGCCAGGAAGACGGTGCCCGATCCGCGGCGCCCGGAGATGACCGGCTCCTCTGAGAAGTGGGGCCCGAAGGAGGCGACCACGGCCTCGGCGGCGGTGCCGCAGACGCCCAGCTCGCGCCGCCGGTCCGCCCTGCAGGCACGTGGGCAGAGGGAGCACTCGGCCAGGCCCTCGTCCAGCCGGCGGGCCCGCTCTTCGAGCTCCCCGCTGCGCTCCAGCGCGACGTAAGAGGCGCGTGGTGTGCGTCCCGACGACGGCATCGCCTCACTGTAGCCGAAGAAGGGACCGTCGTTGCCTCAGCGAAGCGGGGACGGGCCTGCTCGTCTCCCTGGGGGTGGGCGGGGCGGGGCCGGATCCGTGACCGCAGTCCGGCCCGGCGCTCTCCGGGACGGGTCGTGCACGAGGCTGAGGTCGCGGCCGTCCCAGAGGTAGACCGGCCGGTCGGAGTACCGGCCGAGCAGTGCCGCGCTCGAGCCCCGCCGAGAAGCGAACACGAGAGGGCCATCCGTTCCGGATCCCATGAGGGGCGCCGCCTCCGCCCAGTTGTACCAGTTGGGATGCGCGAAGAGGATGAGCGCTCGCTCCAGGCCCATGGCGTGGACGTGCCGGACCAGGGAGCCGTCGACGTGGTTGTAGCCCCGGTAGAGCGCCAGCCGCGCCGGCAGGATGGCCAGGGCGGGACCGCTGAGCCCGATGAACAGCGCCGTCGCCAGCAGCGCCGCGGCTCGCCGCCGCCCCGAGGAGGCGGCGCCGAGGCGCCCCAGCTCCACGAAGCCGCGGGCGGCGAGCAGGCCCAGGGCGAAGAACCCCTCGAAGTAGTAACGGGGACCGAACCCGTGCAGGCCGTTGGCCCGCGCGCCGAGATGGGACAGCACCAGGATCCCGAAGCACGTCGCCAGCACCCAGTCCGCCCGCCGGGATCGGCCGAGCAGGAAGGGCACCATGGGGAGGGCGAGGGACAGGACCACGAGGGCGCGGCCCAAGGGTTGCCCCCATCCCCAGCCGAACAGGGCGGAGGGGGTCGAGGCGAGGAGGGCGTCCATGTTGCGGAGACCGAAGGGAATGTTGACGAGGCCGAACATGGTGCCGTGGGCGAGACTGTAGGCGAAGTGGAGCGGGTTGCCGGTGACTGCCCGGTTGGCGAGGAGAGTGGGTAGGACGGCCAGGACCGCACCGGCGGCGGCTGCAACGAGCGCAGTGAGGCGATGCCGCCCCGTGACGCGTCCCGGCCCGTCGGACAGCACGAAGGCAACCACGGGAAGCAGGACCGCGAGGGCGGGCAGGGGACGCACTCCGAACGCCAGGCCCGCGGCCAGCCCGGCCGCCAGCGGGACGCCGAGACCCGGGAGGCGGCGCATGGCGAGGAGCAACCAGGCCGCGAGCAGGATCAGCGTGGCGGCCGCGGCGTGGGGGAACATGCTGCTGAAGAGGAGGCGGCCCAAGGGCGACATGGCGGCCAGGAGTGCGGCCAGTGCACCGATCCCGGGGGAGAAGAGCTCGCGCCCGATGAGATAGAGCAGCCACACGTAGAGGCCGGCGAGCAGGGGGGCGACCAGCCAGGGCAGCCCGACGGCCGTGCCGAGGGCGAGCAGCGCCGGCCACGCGAAGGGGTACTGAGCCAGCCAGCGGCCGCCGACCACGTAGGTGAAGGGCAGATCGAGGTAGGGCTGCAGGGGCCCCGCCTTCTGCGTGAGGTGACCGGCCAGGAGCCACCGGGACTGCAGGAGGTAGGTCACCGAGTCGGGCATGTGGGGCAGCCCCTCCAGGATGGAGCCCGCACACCAGGCCGAGACGGCGACGGCGAACACCGCCGCTCCCGCCGCGGTCGCCGCGAGGACGGCTCGCCGTGGCCGGCGCAGCTCGACGGTGGCGAGGGTGGTGTTGGAGAGCGCTCGCGAGGCGAACACGCTGAGGGCGATCAGAAAGGCAGCCGCCGAGGCGGCGGTCACGAGCAGGCCGGCCGCCGATAGGAGGTCCGACCACGGCGCCGGGTCGATGCTCGTGACGGCCAGGGGCTCGTCGCTGCCGACCCGGATCGCGAGGTCGTTGTTGATGAGCCCGCGCCGTAGCGCGACGCCCACGGTGGGGGTGCCCACGAGCACGATCTCCAGCTCGTGGTGGAAGCGCCCGGTGAACACGGCGTGCAGGTCGAAGACGCCGTGCAGGTCCACGGCGCGCCGGTATACGAGGCCCCGCGCGGCATGCTCGTCGAGCTGCCAGTCGCCCAGGGGCGGCAGTCCGCGGCCGGGGATCCTGAAGCGGCGGGGCAGGGCGTCATGAACGACGGTCCGCCCCTCCTCTGTCACCTCCAGCAGTCGACCGCCGGGCGGGTCCGCCGAGTCCATGGCGAAGATCTCGACGGCCTGCACGGCGGTGACGGCGACCGGGGCCGACAGCCGCGATCCGGCGACGTTGACCTCCACATGGCCACCGCTGCTGTACACGTCGACCACGGTCCGCCGCTCGGCCACCCGGCCCAGCCCGAGCAGGCCGAGCCCCAGCAAGGCCCACAGCAGGGGACGCTTCAGAGCTTTGAAGACCGCGGCCGGCGGCGTCGGCACCACCGCCACATGGTACTCAACCCGCGAGCCAGCGGGTCCGGTCCCGGGGAACGGCGTGACGGCGAAGGTGTGGTCCGGACCTCAGGACGCCTTCACCTGCCCCCAGAACTCGAGGCGCTCGATCTGGTGCAGCATGTAGAGCAGGCGCAGGGTCTTCTCCTCGTCCTTTTCGCGGCGGATGAGGAGCTCCGGGGTGGGTTGCTCGGCGTCGATGGTGCGCAGGATGCGCTGCTGGCGGCCCGAGAGCTGGAGGTCGGCGGGGAGCTGCCCGTTGACGCGGCGCAGACGGTGTCGGAGAACGCCCTCCATGGCCCGTCGGATCACGACCAGGGGCACCCGGTCCTGGACCCCCTCGTGGATCAGGGTGTGGGTGCGTAGGTTCAGGGGCATCCCGGGCTCCGGGGGGGCCACGCCGCGATAGAAGGCGTAGGTGCCGCCGGTCCACGAGAAGAGCTCGAGAATCCGATCTCGGACCTGGTCGGCCAGGTAGCGGTAGATCTGGTTCGGGGAGAGGGCGTGCCGGACCAGGGAGGCCTCCATGAAGCGCAGCCCCTGCCTGGCGGCGAGGTCCAGGATGGCGGCGTGCTGCTCGCGCGTGAGGGCGCCGCGGGCGACCAGGTACTCGCCGAAGAACTCGCGCTCCACGTTGGAGACCGCGAAGCACGGCTCCCCGTCCTCCAGGAACAGGGTCTTCTGGACCGGGCTGCGGAGCAGGTCGAGACGGCCGGTCTCGCCCGCTTCCTGGAGGCGGTGGAGCAGGCGAGGGATGGAGACCTGGAGCAGGTCGCCCTCGAGATCGGGCTCGGGTCGTTCCGGCAGGGGCATGAGGGGCCGGACGTGGGGCCCGTTGGGGAGGTGGAGGGCGAGCGGGTGGTGCCCCGCCTCTCCCGAGGAGAAGACGTTGAGCGGGTTGGGGCCCGCACCCGTGGGTGCGCCGGCCGCGGTGGGCGTGGAGTCCAAGGCCTGGAGATCGGCCAGGCTCTCGCTTTCACGCTCCTTGCGGATGTCGTCGGTGTACAGGTCCTGCATGAACTCGGCGAGCTGAGCCTCGGTCATGCGTCGGGCGTCACCGTCGCTCTGCGCGAGCAGCTCCTCGCGGAACGCCTGGGCGTCCGGGTAGCGACGGTCCGGGTCCGGCTGCAGGGCCCTCTCGATGACGCCGCGCAGACCGGGAGGCAGCTCGGTCAGACGGGAACCGTTGTAGCGGCCCTGCCGGATGTCGAGCAGCATCGCCATGTCGTTGGCCGCCTCCCGGAAAGGCGCCATGGTCAACATCTCGGCGAGCACGACGGCAAGGGAGTACAGATCGCTGCGGCCGTCCACTGCCAGACCCGAGGCTCCCTCCGGGCTGATGTACCGCACCTTGCCCTTGATCACGCCCTGCTCGGTATGCTCCTCCCGGTCGCGGGCGCGGGCCACCCCGAAGTCGGTCAGCTTCACCTCCCCCGAGAAGGAGATCAGGATGTTGCGCGGGCTGATGTCCCGGTGCACGATCTCCTGGGGTTGGCCGTCCAGGGTCCGGAAGGCGTGGGCGTAGGACAGCCCGGCGCAGACCTCGGACACAACCCGGATGGCCAGAGGCCAGGGGCAGCGCTGGTCCATCGCCACCAGCCGCTGGACGACCCGGTAGAGGTCCCGGCCGGCGACGTACTCCATGGCGATGTACGGGACCCCCTCCTCCTCGCCGAGATCGTAGATCTGGACGATGTTGGGGTGGACCAGCCGAGAGGCGATCTTGGCCTCGTCGGTGAACATGCGCAGAAACCGCCGGCGCTCCGCCAGGTGCGGGTGGATGCGCTTGATGGCGATGGTCTTGGTGAACCCCCGGATGCCCACCAGCTTGGCGCGATAGACATCCGCCATGCCGCCGGAGGAGATTCTGTCAACGAGAAGGTACTTGCCGAAGCGCTTCATGGTCTGCCCGGACCGTCGGCTATCAAGTCTAGCCGGTCCACACATTCCCGTCACCCGTGAGGTGACCGTTGCCCGTCCAGATCGGTCAGGGCGTCGCCGACGGTCGGGAGGGGGCACCGCGACGCGGTGGCGATCCGAGGGTCACGACGATCCGGTGGCCGTCCACCTGCGGTGCCGACGCCGTGACCCCGGGACCGGCGAGGTCGAGCACGACGTGGAGCTCGGGGGGTGAGGTGTCGTCGTGGTACCACACCCTGATGGCCTTTAGGCGCGGACCTGAGACCTCGGTCCGATAGGCGACGTCTCCGGCGGCTATGGCCGCGAGATAGAGGGCCACGCGGGGGCCGGGCGCACTCTCCATGCGGCCGTGAGAAACCATGTCCGGGCGGATGCGACCGTCCGCCTCCAGGACCACGGCGGTCCCGGCGCTTCCCTGACGCCAGGTGATGCGCTCGAGCCTGGTCGCCGCGTGGACGGTGGGTTGCGGTCGCGGCGGTTCGGCCGGCCGAAGCGAAGGCGCCTCGCCCCGCGACGGCGCCCCCTCGGCCCGTAGCGGCAGTTCCGCGGCATCGGGAGGTGACCCCACCGCAGCGCCCAGTGGGATGCCGTGGTCCACGACGGGAGCGGTGGGCGTCGAGCCCAGAGAAAGGAACCGGGAGGTGGCGAGGATGACCACGAGGGCCGCCAGCAGTGCGCCCAGGACCCAGGCCTGCTTCGACCGACGCGTCGGCTCGGGTCGAGGGTCACCCGGAGGCGAAAGGAGGGGCCAGTGGAGCCGCTGTGAGTACGTTTCGGAGACGGCGTCCCCAGGGCCCGGGGGGGGTGTCCCTGGGCGGACCTCTTCCGAGAAGTCTCGCCGGCCACGGCGAACGTAGCGGTCCAGCCGGAACAGCTCCACGCCGTCGGCCTCGAAGCGTGCGGTCAGGCGGCCCACGAACGCTTCGCTGTCGGCGTCGAGATCGAGGAACTCGACGACGGCCAGGTGTCCACCCGGGCGGTCAGACGGTGGCGCGAGGAGACGGATGACGCCGGCCGTTCCGTGCAGCAGGGAGGCGTCGCCGGCGAGGGAGATGTCCAGCTCGAGTATGGTTCCGGCAGGGTGGGGCGCATCGGTGTGGAGGAGCATCCCGTCGCGGCCGAAGCGACCGCGCAACGCAACGACCAGGTCGTTGAGGTCGTCGAACTCCAGCTTGAAGTGCATCTCTCCTGCCGCCCGCTGATCCCGGAGAAGACAAGGCCCCTCCAACCGGGTCCCCGGCCGATGCCCCTTTGATACAGTGAGCCGATGCGACCGACAGGGCCGGTTGATCGGGAAGCGCCGCGACACCAGCGACCGCGGGCGGGCCGGGCGAGGACACGACGGTGGCTCGACCCGGGCAGCGTCTGTGCGATGGCGAGCGCGTGGGGGCCGCATCCGGTGACCTCGCGGAGGCGGTGAGGTGCGAGGCAAGGCGACGCCGACCGGGGCGCGTGCCGTGCTCGCCACCCTCGGACCCGGCCTGGCGGTGGCCGCCACCGGCGTCGGGGCGGGCGACCTGCTCGCGGCCATGCTCGCGGGCGCCCAGTTCGGGTTCACGCTCCTGTGGGTGGTTGTCATCGGCGCGATCCTCAAGCTCACGCTCAACGAGGGGGTCGCGCGTTGGCAGCTGGCCACGGGCACCACCCTCCTGGAGGGGTGGTGCCGTCATCTCGGGCGCCCTTTCCAGGTGTACTTCCTGTTCTACCTGGTGGTCTGGAGCTTCATCGTGGCGGCCGGCCTGATGTCGGCCTGCGGCGTCGCCGCCCACGCCCTGCTGCCCCTGCTCAGCATTCGCGGCTGGGCCGTCCTGCACTCCGTGTCGGCGCTGGGCCTGGTGCTCGCCGGACGCTACGGCATCTTCGAGCAGGCCATGAAGCTCATGGTGGGCCTCATGGTCGGAACCTTGCTCGTGAGTGTGGTTCTGGTCGGTCCGGACCTGGTGGGCGTCGTCCGTGGGCTGGCGCCCATGCTGCCCGCCAGGTCGGCGCCGGCGGCCCTCAGCCTCATGGGTGGGGTGGGCGGCAGCGTCACCATCCTGTCCTACGGCTACTGGATCCGGGAGAAGGGCTGGCGGGGGACCGAGGCGCAGCGGTCGATCCGCCTGGACCTCGGGGTAGGGTACCTGCTGACCGCTGCGTTCGCGGGGATGATGCTGCTGCTCGCCGGAACGGTGCTCGCAGGGGGTGGTCGCATGCCCGCCGGCAGTGCCGGCCTCGTGGCGTGCGGCGACGCCATCGCCACCGCCGCCGCGGCCCGCCTGGGGACGTGGATGGGGGCCGCGACCCGGCTCACGTTCATGGTCGGCGTGTGGTGCGCCGTGTTCAGCAGCACCCTCGGCGTCTGGCAGGGCATCCCCTATCTCTTCGCGGACTACGTCGGGACGCTCGGTCGCGAGCGGAGCGTGATGGTCGATCCCCGCGGCTGGGCCTACCGCGCCTACCTCATCTACCTCGCGGTGCCGCCGATGATCCTGCTCACCCTCGATCGGCCGATCTGGGTGATTCAGCTCTACACGGTCACCGGAGCGCTGTTCATGCCCCTGCTGGCAGGAAGCCTCCTGTGGCTGAACTCACGGCGTGCGCTCGTCGGAGCCCAGCGCAACCGTGCCCTCGCCACGCCCCTGTTGGTCGGCGCGCTGCTGCTCTTCCTCGTGCTCGCCCTGCGCGAGGTGGTCGATCTCTGGCGGGGCTGAGAGGGTCCGGCTAGGGCGAGGAGGGGAGCATCCGCCTGCGTTGCTCGAGGAGCATCCTGAGGTGCTCCTCCTCCGCCCGGCGCAGGACCTCGAAAAGCTCCTGCACTCGAGGTTCGTGGGCGAACTCGATGGCGGAGCCGTAGTACTCGCCCGCCTGGCGCTCCGCTTCCATGGCCAGGTCGAAGGCCGCCTCCAGGGTGAGACCGGGCCCGATGGCGTCCCAATCCGGTTGCTCCACCTCCCACACGCCGCGCCGAGTCTGGCGCTCGGGGGCATCGGGGAAGAGCTCGTTCCGGCGGCTGATGAGCTGCTCGCGATGGCGGCGCTCCAGACCCGCCATGCGGCGGAAGAAGTCGGCGGTCTCGGCGGTGCCGTCCGCCTCGGTCCACGAGGCGAGCTGCTCGTAGTTGTCCTCCGCCTCCTCCTCGACCTGAACGGCGATGTCGAGGACGTCACGTGCATCGAGTTTGGAGAAGTCCAAGTCGAGACCCATCTGCTCCTCCGTCGTGGGGTCGGTTGTCCCTGCCGGGACGGCCTCACTGTGCCCGGCCCTCGGACCACTGTCAAGGGCGCGCGGCCGGTCACCCGGTCCTGGTTTCATCGATGGCGGCGGTACTGGGTGGCGCCGAACAGGAACTCCCGCGCCGCCTCGGTGAGGGTGGCGTCCTCCGGCGCCGAGCCCGGCACCGCCAGGCCGCGCTGGACCGCCGGACGAGCGGCGATGGCCCGGAGCCAGCGGGCCAGGTGGGGAAACTCCTCGAGACCATCCAGTCGATCCTGCGCGGAGTCGATCCAGGTGAAGCAGGCGATGTCTGCGACCGAGTAGTCCCCCGCCAGGTACTCCACCGTCTCCAGACGATGGTCCATGACGCCGCACAGGCGTCTGGACTCGTTGGCGTAGCGCTCGATGGCGTAGGGGATCCTGTCCGGGGCGTAGCGAAGGAAGTGGCTGGCCTGCCCGAACATGGGACCGATGTTGGCCATCTGGAACATCAGCCATTGGATCACCCGGTAGCGCGCTGCCGTGCCCCCGGGGAGGAGCCGGCCGGCCTTCTCGGCCAGGTAGAGCAGGATGGCGCCGGATTCGAAGACCGGATACGGCGCCCCGCCGGGACCGTCATGATCGACGATGGCCGGGATCTTGTTGTTCGGGGAGACGGCCAGGAAAGCGGGTTCGAACTGCTGCCCGGCGGAGATGTCGACCGCAATGACCCGGTAGGGCAGCTCCAGCTCTTCGAGGGCGATCGAGGCCTTGTGGCCGTTGGGAGTGGACCAGGTGTAGAGATCGATCATGAGCACGTCCCTCCTCCTTGGCCAACTCTGCCGCCCGGGTTCTCGTTCCTCGATCCGGCGGGATGTGCCCACTGGCGGAATGGAGCGCAGGGGCCCATGATGGAACGAAGGAGGAGGGCATGACGAGGCGAATCGGTATCGTCTACTGCGAGCGCATCCAGGACACGAGCTGCGTCGGGTGCGCCAAGTGCTACAAGGCGGTCAACTCCAAGACGTTCGCGTTCGAGGGGCTCGAGGAGGACGTGGAGATCGTCTTCAAGACGGGGTGCGGAGACTGCCCCGGCCTCCTGCTCCCGAGGCTGGATCTCCAGAAGCTCGTGCTGGACAGCCTGGAGACCGGAATGGACGCCGTCTACCTCGGGACCTGTGTGAAGAAGGCCAAGGCGCTCATGGGCTGCCCCATGAACGTGGACGGCCTGTCGGCGAAGATCACGGAGAAGTTCGGGGTGCCGGTGTTCGTAGGGACCCACGACTACTGAGGGGGGCGCTCACTGACGCCGGCCGGCGGTTCGAGGGGGCGGGAGAGGCGGTGGGTGCGTACCCGGGACGCCGGTGCCCCGATGCTGTAGCATTGGGGAAGGAGGGGGGCGACCAGACACCGTGTGGGACGCGACGCAGGGGGCGGATGGGTCCGCGTGGTGATCCCGGGGAGCGGATCATGGCGCTAGCCGGCAGGCTCGAAGACGTTCCGGCCGCCGAGATTCTGCAGTTTCTGGCCATGGCCGAGAAGACGGGGAAGCTGACCTTCACCACCGGCACCGAGGAGGGGCTGATCGTCTTCCGGGGCGGCAAGATCATCTACGCGGCCTCGAGCACCCTTCGGGAGACCCTGGGCAGCATCCTCATGAACCTCGGGCTGGCCGACGGCCCTCAGCTGGCAGCCGCCCTCAAGAGGCAGCACCGCACCGGCGAGGAGAAGCGGCTCGGCAACATCCTGGTGGAGATGGGTCTGATCACCGCTGACGACCTCCACAGCGCTCTCCAGCAGCAGGTGATCAACGTCCTTCGCGAGATGTTCGGTTGGCGGAGCGGGTACTTCATGTTCCGCAACCTCCACCTCAAAGACCACGGCGAGGTCGAGGTCGACGCCCGGGACCTGGTCGTGGAGCGCCCCCTGGACGCCCGCCAGATCGCGCTCGATGCGGCCCGCCAGCAGGATGAAGCCGTGCGTGACGGCGATGTCGAAGCGGCGGCGGCCCGGCGGGAGAACCCGGTACTGGAGGCCGTGGAGGACGGCGAGGAGCAGACCGAAGCGACCGGTCTGCGGGACCTGATGGCCGACCTCCCCGGTCCCACCGTCACGGCGGAGGTGGTGCGGGAGATCTTCGAGGAGGCGGCACGGGTGTTCGACCGCGGCGTCGTCTTCGCCGTCCACAGTCACGGCATGCGTGGCATCGCCCAGTTCGGTCTCGGGGACGGCAAGGAGCCGCCCAGTCAGCGGGTGCGGCGGCTCTGGCTTCCCATGGATGAATCCTCGGTGGTGTCCCTGGCCATCAACGTGCGTTCGGTCTTTCGTGGCCGGGCCGAGAGGAACCGCTGGAACCGCGTGCTGTTCGACGTCCTGGGCGGGACCTGGCCGGAGGAGTCGGTGGCGATCCCGGTGCTCAGCGGCGGCCGGGTGGCCATGGTGTTCTACGGGGACAACCAGCCCCACGATCTCCCCGTGGGGTCCACCACCAAGCTGGAGGCCACGCTGCTCGAGGCCGGACGGACGCTGGCGGTGGCGCTCGAGGACGGTGGTGCCGGCAGCCGCACCTGAGCGCCCGGCAACCTCACGCCGGACGTCGCGCCGAGCTGTACGGGACTCCAGGTGACCACGGGCACGGCGGCGCACACCATGTGGCGTTACGCTCGACTGGTTTGAGATTCGAGGGGGAGGACGCCATGTGGAAGAAGGGTGAGCTCGAGGAAGGTCCGGGCGCCGTGTCGCCGGCCGCGCAACCATCGTCCCGACAGACCGCGCCGACCGGGGGACGGCGCGAGCCGGCCACCATCGGTCCCTCCATCACCATCAAGGGTGAGGTGAGCGGCGACGAGGATCTCATGATCCAGGGCAAGGTGGATGGGACCGTGACCCTCCACCAGCACAACGTGACCATCGGGCAGGAGGGCCGCGTCAAGGCCGACGTGGCGGGCAAGATCGTGGTCGTGGAGGGGGAGGTGGAGGGCGATCTCCGGGGTGCCGAGCAGGTGGTGCTGCGGCGGTCGGCCCGGGTCAAGGGCAACATCTCGGCTCCCCGTGTTAGTCTCGAGGACGGCGCCGGGTTCCGGGGAGGGATCGACATGAACGAGGCGGGAGCCAAGGCCTCGGCCCCCGCGGTCTTCCCGGCCGATCACTCGTCCCGCGGGCGCGAGGCGAAGGCGAGCGGTGGGACCGTTGATGCGCCGAAGGGAGAGGCCAGCAAGGCTTGATCCGCTGGCCACGACGAGCGCAGTCGGAGCAGGTGGTGCGACCGACGGCCGATGAGAGTCCGACGCTGGAGGTGTATCACTCCCCGGGGCTCGAGGCTGCCCTGAGGGTGGTGCGTGCGGGGGGTGGAGATCGCGTCCTGGATCTCGGTCCCGCGGTGTCGGCGAACCTGGAGTTCTTGAGCTCGTCCGCGCGCCACCTCCGAGTGGCGGACCTGCTCAGCGACCACCAGGAACGGGACGAAGCGGACGCCGCCGGCCGAGGGCTGCTCGTCGATCCGGCCTGGGGTCCGTTCGACCTGGTGCTGGCGTGGGACGTGCTGAGCTACCTCGAACCGGAGGGTGCGGCCGAGGTGGTCGCCTCCATCACGGAGGCCTGCTCGCCGGGCGCGTGTCTGTTCGCCCTCGTGACAATCACCAAGGAAGCCACCGACAGATCCGTCGTGTTCGTGGTGCGGGACGGGACGACGCTGGAGTATCGTCCCGCGCCGGCCCGTCAGCGCCACCTGCGCTCCGCCAAGCCGGCCGCCGTCCAGCGCTTGCTGGCACCGTTCCGGGTGGAACGGTCCTTCGTGCTGCGCAACGGGTTCCAGGAGTACGTGGCCGTCCTCGAGTGATTGGGGGAAGCAGCCTCCCCCGGACCGGGTGTGATCCCGGTCACGTGATATACTCCGCCAACCGAAGGGTCAGGTTGCACCCTCCGCGATGTCTTGTCGACAGCGGCTCCGGCGTAACATGCGCACACAGAGCGCAGGGTCTGTTTCTGAATTGAGCATCGTGACGGCCGGTCACGGGGGCTGTGGATGAACCTTTTGCCACCCATCCTCCTGGTGGACGACGACGCCGGCGATCGCGAGCTGGTGGCGCTGGTCCTCACCGGCGCGTTCGGCGAGGTGTCCCTGGAGGTGGTGGCCGATGCGGCCACGTTGACCCGCACCCTCGCGGCCCGACGCTTCGGTCTCGTGATCACCGATTTCCGATTGCCGTGGATCGACGGCGCCGAGGTCATCCGGTTGGCGCGTGAGGTGCGGCCGGACTGCGCGGTGGTTCTTCTGGCCGCCTCGGTGTCCGAGGAGCTCGTGGAGGAGGCCGTTCGGATCGGCGTGGACGCCTTCGTGCCGAAGTCGAGCTCGGGGTTCGTGGGCTTGCCGCCCGCCGTCCGTGGCGCGCTGTACCGGGCGCGGCGCCGCGCCCTGGCCAGCGCCAAGGATGCGCCCTATCGCCGGGTCTTCGAGGGTGTGCCCGCGGGGCTCTTCGTGGCCGCCTCCAGCGGCGAGATCATGGAGGCGAACCCGGGGATGGCGCGCATCCTCGGCTACGGGAGCGCGGAGGAGATCACGCGCCGCTCCATCAACCAGCTGCTGCCCGACGGGGAAGCGGCGGAGCGCTGGCGGGTCGGGCTCGCATCCCGGGAGACGCTTCAGGACATCCAGACCACGTTGCGCCGGGCCGACGGCAGCAACGCGACCGTTCGCATGAGCGCGCGCTGGGTCGAAGGGGAGGTGCCGGGCACGCGCCAGCTCCTCGGAATGGTCCACGAGGTGCAGCCGACCGCGGCCGGTGGGGCGGCGACGCCGGCTGAGGACAGGCGCCTCAAGGACGACCTGGAGCAGATGGTGTACGTGGTCGCCCACGACCTGCAGCAGCCGCTCAACGTGGTGGGCCGCTTCCTGGACCTGATCGCCCAACGCGACGGCGAACGTCTGAGCGAGGCTGGGCGCGAGTATCTGGAGCACGCTACCAGCGCATCCTCGAACCTGCAGCGGATGGTGGATGCGGTCCTGCGATACGCCCGGGTGGACACCAGCGACCAGCAGTTCGAGGCGGTGGACCTCAACCGGACCTTCGACAAGGCGGTCACCCTGTTGGAGCAGGACATCCAGGATGGCGGCGCCCAGATCACCCGCGACGACCTGCCCGCGGTGATGGCCGACGAGGCCCAGATGGTGCAGCTCTTCCACAACCTGTTGGGCAATGCCGTGAAGTTCCGCGGCGAGCGCGCACCGGTCGTGCACGTGGCCGCCGAGGAGCGCCCTCAGGAATGGGTGCTATCCTTACAGGACAACGGGATCGGAATCGATTCAGGTGCGTCCGAACGGATCTTCCAGATGTTCCAGCGACTCCACACCGATGTGGAGTACCCGGGGACCGGCATCGGTCTCGCGGTCTGCAAGCGCATCGTCTCCCACCATGGCGGCCGGATCTGGGTGGAGTCCACACCCGGTGAGGGAGCCACCTTCTTCGTGGCCCTGCCGAAGCGGAATGTCCCCGCCATGATGGAGGAGTGATGGCGATTACGGTCCCCGAGCAGGTGATGTCGCTGACCATCCTCTTGGTGGAGGACAACCCGGCCGACGCGGCGCTCGTCCGCGCCGTGCTGGGAAGCGACTGCCCGGAGACCTTCCACCTCGAGCACCGGGACCGCCTGCAGAGCGGCATCGATCGCCTCGGTGAGGGTGGCGTGGACTTGGTGCTGCTCGACTTTTCCCTCCCCGACAGCCGCGGGCTCGACACCTTCCGGCGCATGCGGGACGCTTCGCACGGGGTGCCGGTCATCGTGCTCACCAGCCTCGACGACGACGAGGTCGCGCTGCAGGCCATGGGGGATGGGGCGCAGGACTACCTGGTGAAGCGCCGGCTCGACGGTCAGCTCCTGTGGCGGTCCATCCGCTACGCGCTGGAGCGGCACCGAGCGGAGGAGGCCCTCCGCGAAAGCGAGGAACGCTATGCCCTCGCCGTGCGCGGCGCCAACGACGGGCTCTGGGACTGGAACCTGGAGACGGGCAACCTCTACCTTTCGCCGCGGTGCGCACAGATGCTCGGATACGGCGCCGATCAGATCGGATGCAGCCTGGAGGATTGGCTCGCCACCGTCCATCCCGATGATCGGGACGCTTTGCGGGGCGTCTTGGACGCCCACTTCGAGGGGGGTGACGAGCACTTCGAGCACGAGCACCGGGTACTGACCGCAGAGGGTGAGGAACGCTGGGTGCTCACCCGGGGCGTCGCCATCCGGGATCGCCATGGACGAGCGACCAGGATGGCCGGATCGCAGACCGACATCACGGGCCGCAAGCGAGCCGAGCAGCAGCTTCTGTACGACGCGTTCCACGACGGGTTGACGGGGCTGGCCAACCGGGCCCTGTTCACGGATCGACTCGGCGTGGTGATGGCGGGACGGCACCGGAAGGCGGAGACGCGCTTCGCGGTGCTGTTCCTCGACCTCGACCGCTTCAAGAACATCAACGACAGCCTCGGGCACACGACCGGCGACAAGCTGCTGCAGGGGATCGCCCACCGGCTCGAGCTGACCCTGCGGCCGGGAGACACCGTGGCCCGCCTCGGGGGCGACGAGTTCGCGATCCTGCTGAGCCAAGTCGCCGACGTGGCCGATGCCATCCATGTCGCCGAGCGCGTCCAGGAGGTGGTCTCCAGGCCGTTCCTCATCGACTCCCACGAGGTGTTCGTGACCGCCAGCATCGGCATCGCCCTGTCGGGGGTCAGCACGGAGAAGGCGGAGGACATTCTGCGTGACGCGGACATCGCCATGTACCGCGCGAAGGCCGCGGGGCGAGCCCGGTATGAGGTGTTCGACCAGGAGATGCACCGCCACGCGGTGCGCCTGCTGTCGGTGGAGACCGATCTGAGGCGGGCCCTGGAGCGTGAGGAGTTCGTGATGCACTACCAGCCCATCGTGTCCCTCGCCACCGGCAGCATCGTCGGTTTCGAGGGCCTGGTGCGCTGGTACCACCCGGAGCGGGGCCTCATCGCCCCCGACAAGTTCATCGCCATCGCCGAGGAGACCGGCCTGGTGGTGCCACTCTCCTGGCAGGTGCTGCGCCTGGCCTGCTCGCAGGCCGCCGCCTGGCAGCGCGACTACCCCACCGATCCCCCCCGCTTCATGTGTGTCAACGTGTCGGGCAAGCTGTTCATGCAGACGGGCACCGTCGAGCAGCTCCTCGGCGTGCTGTCCGAGACAGGGCTGCACCCCAGGTCCCTGTGGCTGGAGGTCACCGAGAACGTCGTGGTGGACCACGGTGACGAGGTGATGGCCAAGCTCCTCGAGCTGCGACGGTTGGGGGTCCAGCTGAGTATCGACGACTTCGGCACGGGGTACTCGTCCCTGAGCTACCTGCAGAGGTTCCAGTACGACTCCCTCAAGATCGACCGTTCGTTCGTGCGCACCCTCGGTCTGGCGGATGACTCGCGGACCATCGTCAAGACGATCCTGACCCTGGCCGACGATCTCGGCATCGGGGTCATCGCGGAGGGGGTGGAGACCGAGGAGCAGGTCGCGCGTCTGCGCCAGATGCAGTGCCCGCTGGGGCAGGGCTACTGGTTCGCCCGACCCCTCAACCCCGATGCTGCCGGCGACCTCATCGCCTCCCCGCCCCGGTGGTAGCGACCGCCGCCGGTCCCCCGGCAGCTCCTGCACACGCTCATCTCCGAGGAGACCGCCCATGATGCCCTGCCGCCACCCGTCGTGCCTCGAATCGGTGCTGCTGAGCGTCATGCTGGTCGCGGTGGCGGCGGTGCCGGCAGGGGGCGGCGAGCCCCTGACTCTGGACAACCTGTTCGCCACAGAGCTGTTCGCGAGCCCGCTGCCCACCGACGTGCTGTGGCTGCCGGACGGGTCGGGGTTCGTGGGGCGCTCCCGGCGGGGCGGCGTCGACGGCCTGTGGCGGTACGAGGTGGCGCCTGCCGGAGCGAGCCTCCTCGTTGCCTGGGAGGACCTCCAGGGCCGGCTCGCCTCCCTGCGGCCGGACGCGCCGGCGGCAGGGCACCACGATCCCAACACGCACCCCCGGGTAGGGGCCGGCCCGGCGATCTCGCCGGACGGACGGCTCTACCTGGCGGTGGCCAGGAACGACGTCTTCGTGCTCGAGCTCGCCAGCGGTCGGGTGCGCTACCTCACCGATGATCCGGCTCCGGAGCGATTCCCGACCTTCAGCCCGGACGGGAAGAAGGTCGCGTTCGTGCGCGACGGTGACCTGTTCGTCATCGACACGGCCGGTGGCGCGGAGAGAAGGCTGACGGACAGAGGTGGTGACACGACGCTCCTCAACGGCGAAGCGGATTGGGTCTACGAAGAGGAGCTGGACATCGCCCGCTCCTTCGCCTGGTCCCCCGACGGCAGCCGGATCGCCTACGTGCAGTACGACACGTCGGCCGAGACCGTGTTCCCGATCCTCGACCAGCTCCGGCGGGTGAGCGCCCTCGAGCTGCAGCGCTACCCGCAGGCCGGTACCGCCAACGCCAGAGTCCGGCTCGGTGTCGTGCCCGTGGCGGGGGGCGACACGACGTGGCTTCCCACAGGAGTGGGAGAGGGCTACCTGGCTCGGATGGGGTGGACCCCCGAGGGGAGTGAGCTGTGGTTCGAGGTCCTCGATCGCGACCAGAACCGTCTGGAGCTGCGGGTGGGACGCGTCGGCGGAAGCACCAGCCGGCGGTTGTTGATGGAGCAGTCCGACACCTGGGTGGACGTCCATGGCGGGCCGCTCTTCGTGGGCGAGGACCGGTTCCTGTGGGTGTCGGAGAGGGACGGTTGGCCGCACCTCTACCTGTACCGTCGCGAGGGGACGCTCGAGCGCAGACTGACAGCGGGGGAGTGGGAGGTGGCGGAGGTGTACGGGCTCGATCACGGGCGCCGGCGTGTCATCCTCCAGGGCGTCCCCGAGGACCCGCGGCAGCGGCAGCTGTACGCGGTGGACCTCCTCACCGCCCACCTGGAGCAGCTCTCCACGAGCCCCGGCACCCACCGTGGGTCGCTGTCGCCTGGAGGGCGCTTCCTTCTCGACACCTCGTCCACCGCGGGTCGCCCGCCGCGCCTGGACCTTTACGACGCGGCAGGGGAGAAGGTGTACACGGTGGACGACGGGCGGATCCCGGCGCTGGAGGACGGCGCCTACGCGCCTCCGGAGTTCGGGACGGTGCGCGCGGACGACGGGACGATGCTCTACAGCTGGATGTTCCGGCCCCCGGACTTCGATCCGAGGCGCCGTTACCCGGTGCTCGTGTACGTCTATGGCGGGCCGGGCTCGCAGCAGGTCGTGGACTCCTGGGGCGGGAGCCGCTTTCTGTACTACAGCCTGCTGGCGAGGAAGGGGTTGATCGTCTTCTGCGTCGACAACCGTGGGACGGGTGGGAGGGGCCACGCCTTCGAGGCCGTGGTCTACCGCCGCCTCGGGGAATGGGAGCTGCGTGATCAGCTCGCCGGTGTGCGCCACCTGAAGGGCCTCCCTTATGTGGACCCGGACAGGATCGGCGTCTACGGTGGGAGCTACGGGGGGTACATGGCGCTCCTGTGCATGAACAGGGCGCCGGATGCATTCAGCGCCGGCATCGCCTATGCGCCGGTCACCGACTGGCGCCTCTACGACACCATCTACACCGAGCGCTACATGGACCGGCCCCAGGACAACCCCGAGGGCTACCGGACCTCGGCGCCCCAGACGTGGGCGGGGGGTCTCGCCGGGCCCCTGCTCATCTGCCACGGCACCATGGACAACAACGTGCACCTGCAGAACACCGTGCAGATGGTCGAGGCGTACCTGAGGGCGGACAAGCCCCTCTTCGAGCTCATGCTCTACCCCGGGGTGCGTCACCCCATCCGCACCTCCACCTTCAAGCTCCAGTTCCACCGGCTCATGGTGGCCTTCCTGGAGCATCACCTGCTCGACCGGAGCGATCGCGAAGCCTCTGCGGCCGCCTCGGCAGGCAGCCTGTGACACGTCACGGGAAGGGATGACCGTCATGAGAAGGCAAGGGAAGACAGACACAGCGCCAGTGTCAGAGCTCGGGCCGCCCATCGTGGCCGGTCTTTTCATGTCGAGCGTCCGTCCGCGGCGGCCCCCGCGCGTGGTCGAGGCCCGCCATCGACGTCCGGGACGCGTGCCCTCTCTCGGATCAGCCTGCCAAGGGGTCCTGTGAGACCGCGCGGCGCCCGGGTTGTCAGCCGGACTCGGCGAGCCGGCAGCGCGCGATGTACTCCTCCAGCACTCCGGGCCAGCCGCTCTGATAACGCTCGCGCAGCTTAGCCCCCTCATCGCCCAGGGTTTCCCAGCGGCGGTGGCCCAGCTCGAGGCGCGTCATGCCGCCGGCCAGATCCTCGAACGTCACCTCCACCTCCTGTGCGGTGCTCGCGTCACGGCCGGGGTGCCAGCTGAAGACCATCCGACGCGGCGGATCCCAGGTGAGCACGGATCCCCAGAGACGGATCGAACCGTCGTCCAGGGTTTCGTAGATGCGGCCCCCGTGGTGGCCCTCGAAGGTGCAGCTCACCGCCTTCCCCTGCCCGACGGAGTGGGTGGCGAGGGGCCACCAGGAGTCGATGTCCTCGGTGAAGATCCGGAACGCGACCTGCGCCGTGCAGGGCACCTCCACCACGCGCCGGATCTCTCCGGTGATCGGTCCTTCTGCCATGGCGTCCTCCAATGTCCGCCCGGGTGTCGCGGTTCGGACCTTCATCTTGGCGAGCTCAGGTTCGGCGGCCTGCGCCAGGGACGCGACCGCTGCACGGGACGGGGGAACCCCCGAGACCGCACCCGGCCCCTCTGTCACATACAGATTGCACGTCGGAGACCACACATTCCAACGCGGCGCCGGGGTCCGGACTTTTCCGCCGGACGAAGGACACCGTGAGGGCGGGCACGGCGTCGCCGTCCGGAGGCGGGGCCTCAGTCCTGGTCGAGGAGCTCCCGTTTGGCGATCGCCAGCTTGCGCAGCTCCGCCGCCACGGCGGCGGCTGTCTCGGGCCGTTGGTCCTCGCCGAGAACCGCGGCGAGGCGCTCCATCGCGGTCGCGTCCTCCTCGGCACGCTGGGCCAGGCTGCCGGTCATGCGGTTGAACGGCTCCTCGACGTCGCGGAGGTTGTCCCCGCGGCGCAGCCTCAGCTGGACGCGGTACGTGCCGTCCGCCACTCGTCCCAGCTGACGGATCAGGTTGAACTCCGCGCCGGCGGTGCGGTGGGTCTCGATGATGGTGACGAAGTAGACCCCAGCCAGGATCACTGCCGACCCCAGCAAGGAGAGAATGACCTCGTTGCGGTCGTACTTGCCGAGCACCTGCTCCAGCTCCGGCGCCGCCGCGATGAGGACTGCGGTCTCCTGCTTTCGCCCCAGGTAGAGCATGGTGTTGATGAGCACCACGAAGATGACCGCCACGGCCAGGAGGATCGCCGCGGTCCTGAGCTGGCGGCGCTTGTTGATCAGGTACCGGCGGCGGGCCGCGAGCAGCCAGAGGCGCCGTGGGAGAGGCGCGTCGGGCTGCCACCGGGCGTCGGCGGCCTGGCCGGACATGTCACCGGTCGATACGCTCGTTGCTCCGTCACCAGCAGGTGTCGACTCTCGGATGCCCATGACTGCCTCCTGTCTTCATGATACGCGACACGGGGCGAAAACTGTGCAGGGTGTGGCCATCACGGGTGTTTCAGAGGGAGCTTTCGGGTCCGAGCGTGGGGGAGCCTCCGCCGCGACCTCACTCGCGAACGTGGGTGAAGTCGAAGAGCGCCAGCAGGGCCAAGACCCCGAGGCTGCCGAGGATGACGAGCGTAGGAGAAGCCGCTCCTGCGGCGAGCAGCGAGTCCGGGGTCAATGCGCCGAGCCAGGTCCGTAGTACCGGCCAGGAACGGGCGAAGGCCAGGCCAGCAACGATCGCGATACCGGTCAGCGCCAGGCGCTGGAGGGCCGGGATCATCCAGGTCGCCCGCTCGGCGGCTTCGGCGCGAGCCTGAAGGCGGGCCCTCCACCAGATCGGGCCGGGATCCGGAAGGGGAGCGACTGGCCGGAGCTCGCGGGCGTTGCGCTGCAAGAACGTCTCTACCAGCACCAGGTCGGAGCAGCTCCGGCAGCCGACGAGGTGCTGCCGAAGCGCGGCATCCAGCTTCCCTTCGGCCAGCGCTCGTCGCACGGCGGTCTCGCGGTCGCAGGATCGAAGCCTCATGATCCGATCCCTCCTGCCCGCAGCAGGTCGGCCATCCGCTGCCGGGCGCGGAACAGCATCGGCCGGACGCTGGCGGTGGAGAGCCCCAGTACCCCGGCGACCTCGCGATGGGACATGCCCTCGACGTAGGCCAGCCAGAGCAGCTCGCGGTCCCGCCGCCTCAGATTCGCCATGACCGCCATCAGGTCGCTATGGAGCTCGACACGGGCCCCGTGACTCGGCGAGCTTTGGACGTCCACCATTGGGCCGGTCTCCTCGCGCCGCCGCCGGAAGTGGTCGCGCAGCAGGTTGGTGGCGATGCGGAAGAGGTAGTTCTTGCGGTGGTTCTCGTCGTTGGTCTTGGGATCGGCTCGAAGCAGCCGATAGTACGACTCCTGGAGCAGGTCATCGGCCAACGCCTGGTTGCCGGAGGCACTCGCGAGGTAGGCGCGCAGCGGCGCGGCAGTCCGCGAGTAGAAGGCGCGGAACTGGTGCTCATCCATGGCCGACTCGGTCGCCGGGCGGAGTGTCTGAGCCTCGAGGCCAGGTGGCGGCATCAAGGCGAGCTGACAGGCGTGGCGGCTCCACGACGTCACTGCTCTCCGACTCCTAGCTCTTGACCGACGAGTGCTGCGTCTCGCCGTTGATGAGACCCCAGGTCCTGGACAGTCCGTACGCGATGGCGGCGGACAGGAGGAACCCCACGCCGAGCGCGATCCCGAACACGCCCACCACCGTGAACGGCTCGAAGGCGTCCGAGATCTGTCCGCGCAGCATGTAGAAGGCGATTCCGGTCAGCAGCAGCACGATGCCCCACTGCAGCGAGGTGAGGATGCGTCCGTAGGGGTTGCTGCGCTCCAGGGGTACCCAGTTCAGGAGCTGCTGCCCGGTGTCGCTTCCCAGGTATTCCATCAGCTCGGTCGACGTTCCGAAGCGATCGAGCAGCTTGGTGTGGAGCTCGAAGTTCATCTCCGCCATCCGCCGCTGCTTCTTGTTGTCGCTCAACCACTTGGTAATGTAGGACGCGGCCACGAAGCAACCTAGCAGAGCGATCATCGGTGCGATGTCTTCCATCTTCCCTCCCGTCTGACGCCGTTGGTGGCGTGGTCAAAGGTACAACGCAGGAAGGGCGCTACCGGTTATCAGGGCCCCGACGTCGTCAGCCCGGGAGAGGTCTGCCTTCCCGCGTGCTCGAGGGCCTGGCGGCAGTGGTCCATCAAGCGCTCGAACGCGCTTCCGTCGCCGGTCGCCACCGCTGCCAGCCACTCCTGGACGGCCTCGCCGAGCCACTGGCCGAGCTCGGGGGTGAGTGCGTTCAGCGCCTGGATCTCGTAGTAGAGGGCGGGGTTCTCCGCCACCACCTCGCGGGTGGTGCGCATCTGCTTCTGGAAGGTCACGCCGGCCACCTCCGCCATGTCGGCGGCCGGCACGCCCGACCTGGAGAGCGCGCGGGCGTAGACCAGGTTGCTGAGATGGGTCAGACCGAGCACGAGGGCCATCCGGCGATCGTGCTCTTCAATGTCCATCTCCACCAGGCGGGCGCTGGTGTTCTCGAACAACCCCCTGACGAAGTCGATGTCCTGGCGGCGACCGTCGCTGCAGAACACGATGGTGCGCTCGGAGAGCATGCGCACATCGGGACCGAACAGCGGGTGGAAGGACACGACTCGCAGCCCGCCCTGTGACCCGACGCGCTCCAGCACGGGCGCGAGGTGGGCCTTGAAGCTGCACATCTCGGCAACCACCCCCCGGGGTTGGACCGCGACGAGTTGCTCGAGCACCTCGGGGCACACGCTCATGGGCACGGCGATCATGATGAGATCGCTGCTCGCCGCCTCCGCCAGGGAACGCAGCTCGGGGAACGGCGTGGGGTCCGGCGACGGGTCGAGGACCTGGACGCGGTGCCCCTGCCCGGCGAGGAAGCGCGCGATCCAGCGCCCCATCCCTCCCTTGCCGCCGATGACCACCGTGTCGAGTGCGTCGCCCTGGTACTGGACGTCCCGGAGTGTGGCCTGCTCCTCCACCGCCTTCTGGATCAGGAACAGGGCCAGATCGTGGCCGAGGGAAGGTTCCAGCCCCAGGAAGCGGCTGGCCTCGCGGAACCGCTCCAGGACCTGCGTCTCCACCTCGAAGTTGCGCAGCGGCACCCCGAGTCGGTTCTTCAGCTCTCCCACCTGGCGGGCGAGGGCGAGGCGTTCGCAGACCAGGTGCAGGATGCGGCGGTCGAGCGCCTCGATGTCCCGTCGGTGCTGGTCGAGCAGCTCTTCTGGTCGGCCGAGATTGGTCGAGGCTTCGTCGTTCATCATGCCTTCCTCCGCCCACCGTGGGCAGGATCGCGGATTCCTCCGTGACGGTCGTGCCCCCTGCTGTGCCAGGTCACGGACGGCACGCTCCCGATCCCTTTCGGGGGCCGCAGTGGGGCCATTCTAACGGGGGCGGTCCAGACACCTCGAAGCGCGGTGATCGCCGGGCTGGCATCGCGCCGGATGGGTGGCATGCAGGGGGCACAGGAAGAAAAGGCGCCCGCCTCGGGGGGCGGGCAGAAAATTAGGAGGTATGCGCGTGTGTCAGTGCTCGACGTGACGGCCGAGCTCGTGGTCGCGGATGGCCGACGGCTCGCAGGCGGTACCGAGCGCCGCGACGCTCGACGTGACCTGCTGATGGTTGCCTGCGGCGCGCTCCATGTCATGTACCTACGGCACGACAGCGGTCGGGTTTGACTCCTGGGACGAATGGCACCGATCGCGTGGCGAGTGGGCGGGCAATGGTGATGAGCCGCCCTGAGGGGCCGACCACGCAACGAGCGCTGCGGCGGACATCCTCGAATCACCCCACCAGGGGTGGATGACGTCGGGATCAGGGAGCGTAGCGCTGGAGGAAGCGCTGGACGCCGGGACGGCAGCCCCGGCTCAGGTTGAGTCGGGTGCCATCCCGGAGGACGACGGCCCCGTCGCCGTGGGGGTGGGGAGTGACCTGACGGATGCGGTCGACGTTGACGATGATGGTGCGGTGGATGCGCAGGAAGCGCTCCGGGTCCAACCGATGATGGATCCCGTTCAAGGTCCCGCGCACCCGGTGGACCTCGCCTACGGCGTGGACGCGGACGTAGTTGCCCGCTGACTCGATCCAGTCGATCTCGTCCATGTCCAGGATCGCCATGGCCCTCCCCGACCGCACAAGCAGTCGCGAGGCGCGGGCGTGCGGGGGTTCTGTGGCTTCGCCCGTGGCGACAGATGTTTCGCGTGTTGCCAAGCTCGAACTCTCTCCAGCCGCTGTCTGTGGGGTCGTACGGCGCCGGGCGCGCGAGGTTTCACGCCCACGTGAACCAACCGGTTGCGGCGTTGCATCCGCAGGAAACGTCTGCTAGCATCTCTCCAATGGCATCAATTCAGCGGACTCCTCGGGGGCAGGGGATATGCTTGTATCCGGTCTTCTGGGTCAAGCGGTCACCTCCGTCGTTGCCACCGGCCGTACGCATCGGAGCGTCAACTCCGGGGCTCGGCGCGAGCGGTGGATGACGATGGGTTCCGATCGCCCCCGCCTCCGGCCGGTTTCTCAGTTCCCATACAGAATTCATTTTCGACCCGCCGGCGTCGGCGTGGAGGGTGTCCACGCAGCGGTGCGGGCCTCGATCCAAGGAAGGGGGTGGCTATGAGCTCGAAATCGATGCGAGGGAGTGCTCGACGAACGTGGAGGTGGCCCGGTTGGGCGTGCGTCCTTGGAGGTGGCGCCCTGCTCCTGGTCCTCGTGACACCTGCACAGGCGGTTGACCTGTCGGGCGACAACTTCCAGCTCAACCTCGACACCACGCTCGGGTGGGGATTGAACGCTCGAGTGACGTCGCGGGACCTGGCGCTGATCGGCCTCCCCGCGGGGGGTACCGCCTACTCGGTCAACGCCGACGATGGCAACCTCAACTTCGACCAGGGGGTCTTCAGCAACAACGCACGGGTCGTCTCCGAGCTCGAGTTCGCCTACAAGAACTTCGGCATCTTCGCTCGCGGGCGGGCCTTCTACGACTTCGAGATCGAAGATGATGAGCGCGCGCGCACACCGCTCTCGCCGGAAGCGCTCGACTGGGTCGGCAGCCGCGCCGAGATGCTGGACTACTTCGCCTGGCTGCGCTTCCCGGTGGGGAGCGGGTCGGCCGAGATCCGCGCCGGCAACCAGGTCCTGAGCTGGGGCGAGAGCACCTTCATCCAGGCCGGCATCAACGTCATCAACCCCATCGACCTCAACGCGCTGCACACTCCGGGCGCGGAGATCAGGGAGGCCCTGCTGCCGGTGGGCCTGGTCTGGGGCTCCCTCGACCTGACCGCGTCGTTGGCGGTGGAGGGCTTCTACCAGTACAAGTGGGAGGGCTTCAGGACCGACCCGGTGGGCTCCTACTGGGGGACGAGCGACCCCGCCGGACCGGGCGGGAAGTACGTGTTCCTGGCCTTCGCCAGCTTCCCGGACACCGGTGAGTCGCCGTGGTACATCCAGCCGGCCGTGGATCACGCGTTCATGGCGGTGCCACGCAGCGCCGACGAGCGGCCGAACGACGGCGGCCAGTACGGCATCGCGCTGCGCTGGTTCGCGGACGCTCTCGGGGGCACCGAGTTCGGCCTCTACTACCTCAACTACCACAGCCGCCTGCCGTACTTCGGTGCGGTCACGGGCACGATCCAGGGCCTCATGGCCGCTGCAGAGGCCGGACCCCGGGCGGCGGGCGTCATCTACCAGCACTTCGGGGTGCCGCCGGGCATGGTCCCTGCGGTCGATGAGGCCGCCGCATCCGCAGGCCAGGCCGCGGGCATCGATGCCTACGCCGCGACCGCCTCCTACTTCCTCACCTACCCCGAGGACATCCATCTCTATGGTCTGAGCTGGAACACCCAGATCGCCACCACCGGCATCGCCTTCCAGGGCGAGATCTCGTACCGCCCCAACATGCCGCTGGCGGTGGACGACGTGGAGATGATCTTCGCGTCCCTGTCGCCGGCCTCGCCGGGCCTGGCCGCGGTCAACCAGGTGGTGCCGGGAGGGGCCGGTCTGGAGGAGGTCATCTACGGCTACCGGCGCTTCAAGTTCTACCAGGCCCAGTTCACCCTGACCAAGGCGTTCAGCCGCGTGGTGGGCGCAGACCAGCTCATCGTGCTCTTCGAGGGCGCGTACGACCATGTGGGCGGAATGCCCGACCAGGACGTGCTGCGCCTCGACGGCCCGGGAACCTTCACCAGCGGCAACCCGCTGATGGCCATGCCGGGCGGGGCGCACGCGGGCAAGCCGGCGGAGACACCGGAGCACTTCGCCACGCCCGACTCCTACGGCTACCGACTGGTGGGCAAGCTCGACTACCTGAACGCCATCGGTCCCTGGAACCTGGCGCCCCGCTTCGCCTGGCAGCAGGACCTGGAGGGCATCACGCCGGGCCCGGGCGGCAACTTCCTGGAAGGCCTGTACGCGTTCACGTTCGGCCTCGAGGCCAGCTACCAGTCCAAGTGGATCGTGGACCTCAGCTACACCCAGTACGGCGGCGCGGGTCGCCACAACCTGCTCAACGACCGCGACTTCGTCGGGGCCGTTGTGAAGTACTCGTTCTAAGGGGAGGGTGAAATGGGATCGCTTCGAAAGACACTCGTGCTGCTCGCGGTCGTCGCGCTGGTGGCAGCGTCGGCGCCGATCGTGACGGCCGGCGAAGCCACGCCGGAGGAGGCCGCCCGGCTGGGCAAGGATCTGACGCCCGTCGGCGCCGAGAGGGCGGGCAACGCCGAGGGCACCATTCCGGAGTGGGACGGCGGGCTGGCCACGATCCCCCCCGGGATCGACTACAAGCCGGGTGAGCACCACCCGGATCCGTACGCGGCCGACAAGGTCCTGTTCACCATCACCGGCAAGAACGTGGACCAGTACAAGGACCACCTGACGGTGGGCCAGATCGCGCTGCTCAAGACCTACGACGACTACAAGATGAACGTCTATCCGACCCATCGCAGCGCCGCCTACCCGCAGCGCATCTACGACATGACCAAGAAGTACGCCACCTCTGCCGAGCTGGCCGAGCAAGGCTACGGCGTGAAGGACGTGGCCCAGGGCTTCCCCTTCCCGTTCCCGAAGCAGGGTGTGGAGCCGATTTGGGACCACATCCTGCGCTTCCGGTGCGTGACCGGGGTGCGTACCTTCATGCAGGCGGCGCCCACCCGCGGCGGCGACTACACCCTGGTCCAGCTCAGGGAGTGGTTCCTCAACCTGTACAGCTCTCCCGACGCCACGCCGGAGAACCTCAACAACCGCATCCTGTACTTCAAGCAGGAGGTGATGGCGCCGGCCCGGCTGGCGGGCGGCGTGCTCCTCGTGCACGAGGCCCTCAACCAGGTCGTCGAGCACCGCAGCGCCTGGATCTACAACCCCGGCCAGCGCCGGGTGCGCAGGGCCCCCAACGTGGCCTACGACAACCCGGGCACGGCAGCGGACGGCATGCGCACCTCGGACAACCTGGACATGTTCAACGGCGCGGTCGACCGCTACAACTGGAAGCTGGTGGGCAAGAAAGAGATCTACATCCCCTACAACTCCTACCTCCTGGGCAGCGACAAGCTCACCTACAAGGACATCTTGACCCCACTCCACATCAACCAGGACTACCCGCGCTACGAGCTGCACCGGGTGTGGGTGGTGGATGCCACCCTCAAGGAGGGGGCGCGCCACATCTACAAGCGGCGCGTGTTCTACATCGACGAGGACAGCTGGCAGATCGCGGTGGTGGACACCTACGACAACCGCGACCAGCTGTGGCGAGTATCCGAGGGCCACGCGAAGCAGTTCTACGACCTGCCAGCCCCCTGGTACTCCCTTGAGGTGCACACCGACCTGCAGGCGGGTCGCTACCTGGCGTACGGGCTCTCCAACGAGGAGCCGAACCCGTACGATTTCAACATCCCGCTGAACGAGGAGGACTTCACCCCGGCGGCGCTGCGCCGCTCGGGCGTCCGCTGATTCAGCCGCGATCCGAGAGGACGGCCGGGCCAGCGCCCGGCCGTCCTTCTCCTCAGCGAGAAGGGACTGCCATGGACTTGTCGTATCCACTGCGTGGCCTTCGTGCGAGCTCGGCCCGCGACCCTCGTTCGGGGGCCTCCCTGCCGTGCGGGCGCGCGACGGCGTTCGCCCTCCCGGCTGCGACGCACGTGATTGGTTTCTTGTTGGTTTTCGCGCTCATCCCGGCGTTCGGCGGAGCGGCCGACGATCCACCGACCGACGTCGAATGGGCGATCCAGGCGCCCCTGGCCCTGCGCTCGCTGACGCTCGACGTCGCCGTGGCCGGTGAGCGTCTGGTGGCGGTGGGCGACCGCGGTCACATCCTGGTCTCCGACGACAGCGGAGGCTCCTGGCGGCAGGTGCAGGTTCCGACCCGCGCCATGCTCACCGGGGTGTTCTTCGCTGACGCCGAGCGAGGATGGGCGGTCGGCCACGACGGAGTGATCCTGCGCAGCCAGGACGGTGGGGAGAGCTGGGAGGTGATGCGCTGGGCGCCGGAGGAGGAGACCCCGTTGCTGGACGTGTGGTTCCACGACCCCGAGCACGGCATCGCCGTGGGCGCCTACGGCCTGTTCCTGGCCACCTCGGACGGCGGCACCACGTGGGACGAGCGTTCCATCTCGGAGGACGACTCACACCTGAACCGCATCGCGGCGTGGGCGGACACGAGGCTGTACCTGGCAGCGGAGCGAGGCATGATCCATCGCTCCGACGACGGCGGTGCCACCTGGGTCATGCTGCCGTCGCCCTACGACGGCTCCTTCTTCGGGGCCCTCGCCCTGGATGAGGACTCTGTGCTGGTGTTCGGCCTGCGCGGACACATGTACCGTTCCGACAACGGTGGTGAGAGCTGGAGCAAGTTGGAGACGGGGACCATCGCCATGCTCACCGACGGCATCGCCCTGGCCGATGGCCGGGCGCTCGTGGTCGGGCTGGGCGGTACCGTGCTGCTGAGCTCGGACGGGGGCCGGAGCTTCGAGTCCGAGGCGCAGCCCAACCGGCTCGGTATCGCCAGTGTCGTCCAGGCGCCGGACGGTGGCGTCGTGGTGGTGGGTGAAGGCGGTGTGCGCCGGCTCGAGCTCCCCGGGCCCGCAGACGCGGGACAGGAGCAGCAGGGAGGGGGGCAGCCATGATTGGACGGCTGGAGAACCTGATTTTCGGTAACCGACGGTTGGTGATCGCACTGTTCATCCTGGCCACCCTGTTCATGGGGTTCCAGGCGTCCAAGCTCCGCATCGACGCGGGCTTCGCCAAGATGCTGCCTCTCCAGCACGAGTACATGAAGACCTACCTCCAATACGCAGAGGATTTCGGCGGCGCGAATCGGATCCTGATCGCCATCCAGGCCACGGACGGCGACATCTTCACCCCCGACTTCTTCCAGACCCTGCGCAAGGTCACCGACGACGTCTTCTTCATCCCCGGCGTGAGCCGGACCAGCGTGTCCTCCCTGTGGACGCCCAACGTGCGCTTCACCGAGGTCGTGGAGGACGGCATCGCCGGCGGCGACGTGATCCCCGCCGACTTCGAGCCGACGCCGGAAGGCTTCGCCCAGGTGCGGGAGAACATCCTCAAGTCGCCGTACTTCGGGCGGCTGGTGGCCAACGACTTCTCGGCCGCCATCGTGGCGGCGGAGCTGCAGGAGATCAACCCCAACACCGGCAAGCGGCTCGACTACATCGACGTCGCCGACCAGCTCGAGCAGATCCGGCAGCGGTACAGCACCGACGGCACGGGTATCGACTTCGACTACCACATCATCGGCTTCGCCAAGGTCATCGGCGACATCGCCGCCGGCGCCACCCGGGTGCTGCTGTTCTTCGTGGTGGCGTTCTTCATCACCGCGGTCTTCGTCTACGTCTACTCCCAGTCCATCCGATTGACGATGATCCCCCTGGCCTGCTCGCTGGTGGCCGTGGTCTGGCAGCTCGGCCTGTTGACCCTGCTCGGTTTCGGCATCGACCCCATGTCGATCCTGGTGCCGTTCCTGGTCTTCGCCATCGGCGTCAGCCACGGCGTGCAGATGGTGAGCGCCTACGGAGCGGAGGTGTACGAAGGGGCAGACAAGCTGACGGCGGCTCGCACGAGCTTCCGGCGGCTCCTGGTGCCGGGCGGCATCGCGTTGCTGTCCGACACCATCGGCTTCATCACCATCATGCTCATCAAGATCCGCATGATCCAGGAGATGGCCATCACCGCGAGCCTTGGTGTGGCAGCGATCATCCTGACCAACCTGGTGCTGGTGCCGGTGCTGCTCTCCTACACCGGGCTCGACGAGATCTACACCATGCGCCTGAGGCGACGCCATCGGCACATGGATCCCATCTGGAACGCCCTCGCCAAGGTCGCCCGACCGAGGACCGGGGGTGCCGTGATCGGCGTGGCGGTGGTGCTCTTCGTGGTCGGCGGCTGGAAGGCGACCCAGATCAAGATCGGGGACCTCCACCGGGGTGTGCCCGAGCTGCGAGCCGACTCCCAGTACAACATCGACACCAGCTTCATCACCAAGCACTTCGCCATCGGCGTCGACTCCCTCGGGGTGATCGTGGAGAGCCCGCCCCAGGGCTGCACCGACTACGACATCATGAACAACATCGACGACTTCGAGTGGCACATGAAGAACGTGCCCGGGGTGCAGTCGGTGTTCGGGATCGCAGGGGTGGCAAAGTACGCCAACGCGGGTTGGAACGAGGGCAGCCTGGAGTGGCGGGTGCTGCCGCGCAATCCCTCCACCATGGCCCAGTCCGTGACCTACATCGACACCTCGACCGGCCTTCTCAACACCGACTGCAGCGTCATGCCGGTGACCATGTACACCGCCGACCACAAGGCCGAGACCATCGAGCGCATCGTGCGCGAGGTCAAGCAGTGGCGCTCGGCACACGCCCTCGACAACCTGAATTACCGGCTCGCGACCGGCAACGTGGGGGTGATGGCGGCCACCAACGAGGTGGTGTCGGCGGCGCAGTTCCCCATGCTCCTGTGGGTCTTCGCGGCCATCATCGCCCTCTGCCTCATCACCTTCCGATCCGTGCGCGCCACCCTGTGCATCATGATTCCCCTGGTCCTGGTGTCCCTGCTCGCCTACGCCCTCATGGCGCTCCTGGAGATCGGGCTCAAGACCTCCACCCTCCCGGTTGTCGCCCTCGGCGTGGGGATCGGGGTGGACTACGGCATCTACATCTACAGCCGCTTCCGTAGCATCCGGGCGGAGGGCAAGACCCTGCAGGAGGCCTACCGGCAGACCCTGAACATCACCGGCAACGGTGTGCTGTTCACGGGGATCACCCTGGCGGTGGGTGTGGCGACCTGGATCTTCTCGCCACTCAAGTTCCAGGCCGACATGGGCATCCTGCTCACGTTCATGTTCCTGGTCAACATGGTGGGAGCGGTGGTCCTGCTGCCGGCCCTGGCGAGCCGGTTGTTCCCGGCCGAAAGGTGAGCCGAGCCGGATCCTGACCAGCCTTATGTGACTGCCCCCGCGCCCCCGGCGCGGGGGCTTTTTCTGTGGGCCGTCTGAATGCGAGAGCGCGAGGCAGGCACCGTTGAAGACGCGGCGCACAGCCTTCTCGGAGCGGTCGCGACGGTGCCTGGCACGCTCCCTGGCCCTCCAGAGGTCTTCCGCCCGTCAGCACGCCGCCTCCGACGACGACTCGGTCTCATCGAGGCCCCGTGGAGACCGTGTCGCCCGCCGGGGTGATGGGGAGAGGCAACCCGGCGCGGCGCCCTGCGTACCACCGCAGTGAAGAGAGCGCACAGCGAAGGGTCCGAAGGGACAACCCGGAGAGCTGGAGGCGAGGAGAGCAATGGGCATGACCAAGACGAAGATCCTCATCGGTGGTGCGGCCGTCGTGGCCGTGGCCGTGGTGGCGTTCGCGTCCTTGAGCCGGCACGGCGCCGACAAGGGCGTGGCGGTCCAGACCGAGCCCGCCGCTCGCCGCAGCGTCGTGCAGACGGTGTCCGCGACGGGGAAGGTCCAGCCCATGACCCAGGTGAACATCTCGGCGGACGTGAGCGCCAAGATCACGAGCCTGCCGGTCAACGAGGGGGACTGGGTGGAGAAGGGCGCCCTCCTGGTGGAGCTGGATCGCGAGCGGTACGTGGCGGCGGTGGAGTCGGCCGAGGCCAACCTGCGCTCGGCCCAGGCCAACGCCAACCTGGCTCGGGAGAACATGATCAAGACCGAGAAGGACCACGAGCGCACCAGCCAGCTCTTCGCCAAGCACCTGGAGTCCCAGTCCGTTCTGGACACCTCCCACGCGGCGGCCGAGGTGGAGAAGGCGCGCCACCAGTCCATGCTCGACCAGGCGGCCCAGGCGGAGGCGGCGCTGAAGCAGGCCCGGGACGACCTGTCCAAGACCTCCATCTACGCCCCCATGGCGGGCACCATCTCCAAGCTCAACAAGGAGGTGGGCGAGATCGCCCTGGGCTCGCAGTTCCAGGAGGACGTGATCATGGAGGTCTCGAACCTGGACGGCATGGAGGCATTGGTGGACGTGGACGAGAACGACATCGTGCTGGTCTCCCTCGGCGACGAGGCCACCATCGAGGTGGACGCCCTTCCCGATCGCGTCTTCGAGGGCCGGGTCACGGAGATCGCATCGAGCGCCAAGCTGTCGGGCCAGGGAACCAGCGACCAGAAGACCGAGTTCGAGGTCAAGGTCGCCATCGTCGACGCCGCATCCGAGCTGAGGCCCGGCATGACGGCCTCGGTGGACGTCGTCACCGAGGTGCGGGACAACGCCCTGAGCGTGCCCCTGCAGTGCGTCGCGCTGCGGGCGCCCGACCAGCTCCGGGGCGATCCGGTGGCGGGCGCCGCCGATCAGGCCCCCGAGTTCACCCCCAACCGGGACGGCTTCGTGGAGGTGGTGTGGGTCCTCGACGGCGACCGCGCCCGTGCCAGGCAGGTGAGGACCGGCATCCAGAGCGAGAGCCACATCGAGATCGTGGACGGGCTCCAGGAGGGCGAGCAGGTGGTCACCGGCAGCTACCGCGCCATCAGCCGCGACCTCAAGGATGGCTCGCTCATAAACGTCGGCAACGCAGCGCAGCGGGAGGGTTCTGGACGCGCTCGACGACGGAACACATTGTCCATGAAGAAAAGCACATCCTGGTGTTCCTCGTCTCTGAAGTACTCCGCCTGGGTAAGTGCCGTCAGCGGAGTAATGAGTCTGGCTCCGGGAAGTTCGCCCATCTGACCGAACACCAGGGAAGTCTTCTCGAGGACGCCGGACTCTTTCATCTCGAGCCAGAGGTCATTTCCTTCGCGGGTACGTTCTCCAACACCGGCAAACACCGAGATCCCTCCCTGCTTGGTCGCCATGTTGTGGATGAGCTCCATGATTATGACCGTCTTTCCGACTCCGGCTCCTCCGAACAACCCGGTTTTTCCTCCCTTCACGTAGGGGCAGATCAGGTCGATTACCTTGATTCCGGTTTCGAAGGCTTCATCCTTCGGATCGATATCCTGAAACAGCGGAGGGTTTGCGCGGATGGGGTGATGCCGAACGTCGGCCAGCGAGGAGCCCCGATCTATTGTTTCGCCAAGGGCATTGAACAGGCGGCCGAGCGTCTCCCTGCCCACAGGGACTCGAATTGGATTTTCCGTGTCCCGGGCATCCATGCCACGCCGGAGTCCCTCAGTTGGGGACATGGCCACGCAGCGTACTATCCCCCCTTCCATCTGCATGGAGACCTCGCAGATTATCTTCCGTACCTCTGCACCGTCACCGGAGACAATCTCAATGGCGCTTCGAATTTCGGGGATTTCATCCGGATCGAATTTCACGTCGATGATCGGTCCGATTATCTGAACTATTCTGCCGGTATGATTCATTCTATCCTGCCTCGTGATGGTTCTGAATCGATCTGAGAACGTCGAAGGCGCTCACTATTTCCGAAAGCTCCTGTGTTATTTTCATCTGCCGGGTCTTGTTGTACTCCACGCCGAGCGCGTCGAGCATTTTTGTGGCGTTATCGTTGGCATTTTTCATGGAAATGAGTCGTGCCGCGTTCTCGCCTGCCAGTGTTTCCCAGTAAGCCCGCTCGAGGCACGCATTGATATAGGCGGATATCAGAGCCGGCCACATGAGTTCGGGCTCCGGCTCGAAGACGGGTGCCTCCCTGTCCTGTTCGGCGGAATCGACCGCATTTTCCAGTTCCGGAGGGTAGAGTTGAATCCTGACCGGACGCTGCTCGAGGATGGAAACCATTTCGTTGAAGATCACGACGATCTCAGTTCCGTCATCCCTTAGAACTGAAGTTGCCAATTCTTCGACGAGTGGCGCCAGATCTTCCCGATAGTTCTTCTCCGGTGCCGCGAGGTGCTGGAACTCGTGCTTCAGCATGTAGGCCCATTTGGAGTTGCGCCGGCCCACGAGAACCAGACGCGTATCTTCCGCCGGGCTCTCCTTGAGAAACGCTGCCAGCGCGGCGAGCACTCGATCGTTGAAGCCGCCGCAGAAACCCTTCTGGGAGAGAAATCCGATGACGAAACGGTTCGGCGCCGATTCTGCTGCGTGCGTATCCGACTCTGCTGCGCGCGGAACCGCGGCGACGGTGCGCGGGATCACCGCAACGGCGCCTCCCGTTGCCCTTATCTCTTCCGAAGTGCGGGCGAACAGCGACGCGAATTGCTCCTGGAAGCGTCTGGCAGCTGCCGCATTTGTCCGGCTCCGGTTGATCTTGGTCCGGGTAACCAGCTCCATGGCACGCGTGACTTTTCGGAGGTTGGTGATGGTCCGGATACGTTCCTTAATTGCCAGGAGCTGCGACATGGAGGAACCCCTGGGTAAAACTATTCAATATCTTCGCGAGCTCGGCCCGGAGGTCATCGTCGAGGGTCCCGGTTTCGCGGATCCTGTTGAGCACCTCGGGATGCTTGGTGTGCATGAGCCCCAGAAGTCGTGTTTCATAATCGTGAATTCTTTCCACCGGCACTTCCATGAGGAAGTCCTCGGAGCCTGCGAACAGACTCACCACCTGCTCTTCAACCAGAAGCGGTTCCTGTTTGTCCTGTTTAAGGAGCTCCACCATAACGGCTCCCTTCTTGAGCTGCCGGATCGTCTCCGGATCCAGCTCGGAGGCGAACATTGAAAACGCTTCTTTCTCCCGGTACTGTGCAAGGTCAATGCGGAGACTTCCGGAGACCTGCCGCATGGCCTTGATCTGGGCATGACCGCCAACACGGGACACGCTGATTCCCGCATTGACCGCCGGCCGGATGCCGGAGTTGAAGAGGTCTGCTTCAAGGAAGATCTGTCCGTCGGTAATTGAGATGACATTTGTCGGTATGTAGGCGGAGATGTCGTTGCTCTGCGTTTCAATTATCGGGAGCGCCGTCATCGACCCTCCGCCATGTTCAGCGGACAGCTTTGCCGCACGCTCGAGCAGCCGTGAATGCAGATAGAACACATCTCCCGGATACGCTTCCCTCCCCGGGGGGCGCCGCATGAGAAGGGATATGTTGCGGTACGCTGCGGCATGTTTGGTCAGATCGTCATAGATGACAAGAGTATCCCGGTTCTTTTCGTACATGAAGTACTCGGCTATTGCGCATCCGACGAAGGGGGCAAGATACTGCGTCATTGCGGGCACGCTCGCAGGGGCGTTCACTACGATCGTGTGGCCGAGTGCTCCGTTATCCCGGAGCTTGTGGGTGAACTTCACCACCGTCGATTCCTTCTGTCCCACTGCCACGTAAACACAGACAACGCCGGTATTCTTCTGATTGATGATGGTGTCCATGGCGAGGGTGGATTTGCCCGTCTGACGGTCACCGATAATCAGCTCTCGCTGTCCTCGCCCGATTGGGATGAGCGAGTCCACCACCTTGTATCCGGTCTGGAGAGGAATCCGGACCGGTTCTCGATCGATGACACCGGGCGAGACCCGTTCGAGCGGATAGTAGGTCTCCGTCCGGTATGCGCCGCGACCATCGATTGGTTGTCCGAGCGCGTTAATTACTCTTCCGAGCAATTCCTCGCCGACACCGATGCTCATGACGTGGCCCGTTGCCTTGACCCACGCTCCCTCTTTGACTTTCGTGTGGTTGTCCAGGATCGCGCAGACCACCTCTTCCTTCTCGAGGTTGAACACCATTCCGAAGATCTTACCGGGAAACTCGACCGTCTCACCCATGGTTACCGAGGCCATTCCGCGCACGCGCGCAATTCCGTCGGCGGATTCCACTACAAGACCCGCTTCTTCGCTCTCCGCGACAAGCGCAAGATCGTCTATTCGCTTCTGGACATCGTCCAGGAATGAATTATCTATGGACATTTTTTCACCCTAACGCGAAGACCGAACTGCTGTTCTGATCTTCAGGAGATCGCCCCGTACGCTCAGGTCGATTCTCCTGCCTTCAATGGAAATGACAAATCCGCCGACAAGTTCCCGATCGAGCACATTGCCCGCATAGACCCGATGTCTGCAGATTTTGTTCAGATGATTCGAGATGCGGGCCATCTGTTCCGCGCTCAAAGGAACTGCAGAAGCCACCGCGGCGAAGCAGGCGCCGGTGCGGTTCCGAACTTCCTCGCGCAGGCGTTCGGCGAACGGAGCATAGGCCGGGAGGTCCCCGTTTGTCAGGAGCCGTTCCATGAGTGCACAGAATGATTGGCCGAAGAACGGAGTCACAACGGCATCGATCAGGGTCTGTTTTGCCGCCGCGGTAATGTGGGCGCTCATCAACGTATCCTCGATCCTCCGGTTTCCGCTGCACAGGAGATCGAATCTGTCCAGGTCCGAGAGAAAGGAGTCGAGCTCGTTCGATTCGATCAGTTTTTCGACTATCCTGTCTGCCGGATAGGTAAAGTGGGCCACTGGTTCGATCCGTTACAGACGCTCGAGACGTTCGAGCTCGGTTATTCGCTGCTCGATGATGACATGCTGAAGGTCCGGCGGAATTGAAGTCCGAAGAACCCGTTCGCAGGTGTGCATGACCAGATTGGTGAACTCCTGCTGGTTCTGTTCGTAGAAGCCGTCTTCCAGCTTCCGAAGATCCGCTTCCCTGCTGCGCCTGAGCTCTCGGATGTCGTCCAGCGCCTTTCTCTCGTACTCGGCGCGAAGCGTGCGTGCCCGTTCCCGCGCTTCGAGCAGTATTCGCTCCTCTTCCTGGTGTACGGAATGCATGCGTTCTTCCAGTTCCGCAGTTCGTTCGTCCGCCAGGATTCGTTGCTTCTCGGCACTGGCAATGTTCTCGTCAATTGTCTGCGTACGGATTTTGAATATCTTCCGCACGGGGGGATAGACGTAGCGTTGGATAACAACGAGGACAATGACGAACGAGACAAGTGTCCACAAAGCGACGCCGGGCTCGAAATGAAACACGGTGGCCTCCTTTGCCCGCCGGTCACGCCTGCTTGGTGACGAGCAGAATGGCAATTACGAGCGCATACAGGACGATGGCCTCGATAAAGGCAATGCCAATGAACATCAACGGCCGCATCTTGTTCAGCACTTCAGGCTGGCGGGCCATGCTCTCGAATACCTTTGACATGAGAATGCCAATTCCAATACCGCCCCCGAGAGCCGCGAGTCCGATGGCAATACCGGAGCCAATGTAGGCTCCAAGCAAGTTAGCTGAATTCATGTTTTCCCTCCGTTGGTTGTATCCTGCAGCTCCTCCAGGCACTCGCTGACAAGCATTGCCGAGAGAAATGCAAAAACGTACGCTTGAATGAAGTCAATGAAGATCTCGAACAGCACGACGATGACCGCGCCTCCGATTGATAGAATGCTTACGGCAATGTTCTGGAACAGAACGACGAAGCCTATGATAGTCACGAGTAGAAGGTGGTCTCCGGTCATGTTGGCGAAGAGCCGGATGGCCAGCGAGAACGGTTTCAGCAACTGGCTGATCACCTCTATGGGAAACATGAGCACCAGAAGTGGTCCGGTAACGCCTTCCGGGATGAGGCTCCGGGCAAATCCTCCAATCCCCTTGCGTTTCAGTCGCAAGAAGTTACCGATGACGAAGACCAGAATGGACAGCGCAGCGGTTGCATTGATGTTGCTCGTAGTTGCGTGGGTGCCGGGAATTATCCCAAGGAGATCGTTGAAGAGGATGAACAGGAAAAGGCTCAGGTAGAACGGGGTCCAGGTTTCCCGGTCCAGATCCGCCGGATCGATGATCTGTTTCTCCACAAACTCCACGATGTACTCGAGCACGTTCTGAAAGGGCCCGATCCGGGAAACATTGAGTCTGCGAACAGCAATGAGCAGCACGAGCACCAGGAGCGCAGACGCGGCGAAGATCCAGAGGACGGTGGAACTTATTGAAATATCAATCCCCGCAAGGCGGATCGGCACATACACCACATCCTCAGGAATCAAAGTGGATACCTCCGGACTTAAATGGAATGGTGCGAAGCGTTCGAGTCAGGTCGGTGGAGAGCCACCCTTGTCGTCGTCGCGGGTCGTACCCCCCGCATCATCTGAATCGGCCACACTCTTGCGGTAGAGCCGGATAAGCTGCCATGCTTTGACCACGAGCGCAGCAAGCAGAAGCAGTCCCAGGAACTGGGCCCGAGTGTGAAACACACTATCCAACGCGTGTCCAACCAGGGCGGCTACAACTACGAGGATGGTGGATTCGAAAATCCAGTTGATGAATCTTCGATTGATGCGGTTCATTCAAAAATTACCATAGATCCAATTATGTGAGGGTGTCAAGGGATTTTCTAACCTTAAAAGATTATGTATGTCCGAAATTCCATTCAGATCAGATCAGCATATTGACCGCCCGTAACCGCTATCAGGGCGTCGGGCTCAACGGATACCTGAATGCCGATCCGCCCGCCGCTGATTGTTATTCGGTCACAGAGTGTCGCCGTTCGCTCGACAAAAAGGGGATACGGACGCTTCATTCCGAGCGGCGAGCAGCCGCCACGGATATAGCCGGTCAAGCCGAGAAGCTCGTTGACTCCGACAAGCTCGACGCTCCGTGACCTGCACACCGTTGCCGCGTGGTTCAGATTGAGCTCGCACGCGCCCGGAACGCAGAATACGAAAATTCGCCCCGCAGCAATACCACCGGACGCCCTGGCCACGAGCGTCTTGAACAGGCAGTCGGGATCCACTCCAACCTTCCGAGCAACGCCGACCGCATCGATTATTCCGTCCGCCGCCTCATAGGTGCGAACCTCGTATTCAACCTTGTGTGAATCCAGGAGCCGGATCGCGTTAGTCTTCGGTGCAGATTTCATGCATTCAATATATGAACGGGATGATCTTTTTTGTGCTTTTCCTGTACGCTTCGAAACTGTCTCCGTATTTCCGGGCAAGATGTCGGTCAAGCATCGGTGCATTGTAGAACGCGAAGAAGCAGAAGAGCAGGACCGGAATGATGGCCGACCATGCGTTCCCGGTCAGCATGGCGAGTCCGGCGACCCAGATTATGTCGCCAAAATAGTTGACGTGCATCGAGTACCGAAAGAGTCCTCCGGTGTACAGTTTTCCCGCGTTCGCCGGATCCCGCTTCCAGCGGGCTCGAAGCAGCTCCGATGCGGTATTGACGAAGGACCCGACGATGAAAAGTGCGGCACCGAGGTATTCCACGAACCCGAGGCGGCCCGCCACCGGTCCGGCGAGAAGGGCGAATCCCAGATAGTACAGCATGAACGCGAATGGAATGGACACCGCTTCTTCCCAGCCCATGGCGCGTTTCAGCAAATACAGCACCGTCACCGTCAGCCGGACATAGACAACACAAAACGAGATTGCCAGAATCCAGCGTCTGGCAGTATTGGCGCCGTTCCACGAAACGTGCAGCGCACCAGATACCGCTTGAAGCCCACCGAACAGGAGAAGCCACACCGCAACTGCAAGCAGGGCGGTCTGTCCAATCATCACCACCATCTTCTGCGGTGTTGAACTGTTCGCGTTGCCATAGATCATCTTACGCTCCTTTTGCCTTGTCTGTATGTCCGAGGTACGTGCGAACCATATTCACCAGTTGGGATTTCTGTTCCGCCAGGGCTTCCGCGCCGAAGAGGGCGGCGTGAAGCACCACCCCGTCGACGGCACTCGTTATCATCCGGGCAAATGCGGGAATATCGATCTCCGGTCGGACCGTTCCCGCACGGCCGCCGATGGTGCGTTGCGGCTGGAAACGACTTGGTCGTTCTTGCCCGAAAACGGGTGTCGTCAGTCGTAAGGACCGCCTGCTGAACATGGGTTCCGCTCCCGTAACTATCTTCCGTATTCAATCGCGGTTCGCCTTTCCGTCGGGTCGCTATGAAGTCTATGCCCAACAGAGCCGCTGGTGCAACGAGAACCTGGGGGAAGTGGCTGGCTCGCACGCCGGCAGTC
>CAWJPY010000004.1:0-177549 GCA_963844865.1 uncultured Holophagae bacterium | reverse complement strand
CTGCAGCATCTCTTGAATAACGCCGGCCACCGTCACACCACGGACAAGTGGCAGCCGCACGCCAAAGTACCGCTCCAAACTCCGCACGCTCGTCATGCCGTTTACGTGCCAATGTCCGGGACCGACCTCGCGAATCGGCTCGCGATCCAACAACCGCGTCGTGCGGCTCGGATTCTCGTGAAAAACCGTGTCCAGAATATCGTGAAATGTCAGAATACCGATCGTCTCGCCAAATTCGTTGACCACCGCCGCCACATCACGCTGGTCGTTTTGCATCCGCTGCAAAACGTCCGCTACCGTGGCACACCAGGCGACGTTGATCACCGGCTTCGCCTGTCGCTCCAGGTTATGGTCCGACACCGTGAACAGGCCATTCAAGTTAATCGCTCCGGCCACTTCTTCGCCATCTCCGTCCGTCACCAGCAGGTAACCGCTCGGCGTCATGCGGCCGCCGAGGTCACTCAGTGATACCGGCGGTCGAAAGGCCAAGAACTGGGATCGCGGCCGCATCCACTCGTGTGCTCGAATGTTGGACAGCATGACGATATTGCGCAATGTTGCCTGCTCCTGTGCAACAAGCTTGGCATCTTCGGTCGACATCTCGATCGCCCGTTCCAAATCACGAATTTCCAAGTGGGGTTCACTCTGAAAACCGGGCCAGATCAAGCGCCGCGATAACAGGCTTGTCAGACTCAGGACCGGCATGATCGGGTCCAGTAGCCGAACGGCCAGAGCCAGTGGAAAACCGACCAATCCAGCGGCACGGCGGGCGCTTAACACGGCCAGACTCTTGGGCAGCATTTCACTGAGCAAGATAAGTGCCAGGACCGAGGTAACGGAAAAAATCACTGCAGGCGTCCCACTTCCCTGCCGCTCCAAGCGCATGCCCACAATTGACGAAATCCCAAAGTACGTCATGTTGACCGTCAGATTCCACAGCAAGACGGCGGACAGAAGTCGGTCTGGATCTTGTAACAGTGACACCGCCATACGCTGCGCACGGCTGCCATTAAGCAAGGCCCGACGATCCTCCCAGCGCAAATAGAACAGGGCCGCTTCGCTGCCCGAAAAGAACGCGGAACAGCAGATCAGAAAAACCATGGCAATCAGCCACGGCAGTATGTCGATCAAGAGGTTCACCTGCCGATGTCCCCCGGTCCGAGTCGATCACTCATCGCCAGCCGTCTTCGTGCGTCCCATTGCAATATCGAATTCATAAAGCGCCGGAACGAGCAGCGCGGTCGTCGTGAAACCATAGGCCAACGCCGTCACCATGAACACGGTCAGTTCTTGATTACGCAGCAAGAAACTGGTGATCGCAAAGAACGTTGCAAACGGCAAGGTCAAGGCTGCCAAACCGATCGCTGCTGACGGGTTGCGTATCCCCAGAGAAACGTACAATCCGACGCTTCCACCCAAAATAAACGCCAGAAAAGGTGCTAACTGGTTTCGAAAGCTGCCACTGAACGAAATCATCATCACCATGCAGGTAATGACGCCCAGAAACAAAAAGAAGACCGTACCCAAACTGACTCCAATCGCGGATCGTGAATTGGCATAGTTCATTCCGCAGTGGATCCCCAGCATGATGACAAAGAAGTTCATCACCAGCAAACCACCCACCAAGAAGACCAGATCCTCACCAGACGTGCCACCACGAAACCACAAGTATCCGGCCAGCACGACCGGCAGGAGCACCATTTCCTTGGCAACCCACAAGACGCCAAAGATCTTGCCCAACACAAATTCCTTCGGCGATAGATCGGTGACCAACAACAGATCCAGTGATTGGCCGTCGCGTTCGCTTGTGATCGAGGTCACAGCCAGGGCATTGACGATGACAAGACTCACCAGAAAGAACGGCGCCAGAGGTTGCGCCGTTACCGGGATAACCGCAACATACTGCTCACTCGCCGATGTTGCCGCTGACCCGGCGAGAAGCAGGTGCAGCGCAACAGCAGCCATGGCAAATAATGCCAGGTAGACCACCCGAATAATCAAGACCTTGCGGCCGTACGCCCAGGTACAAATTTCACGCCATAAGATCGGATTATCCCACACGCGCCGACTGGACCCCATGGCAACGCGCTGGCGCGAATCCACATGCGACTGTCGGGCTCGCTCTGCCTTGCCACCCGACTTCCGCGCCAAGTCGTAATCGGCTCCCCATATGCTGGCATCGTTGTCCCGAGCCTGACCAGGCCGCACCTGATGTGACGGGTTCCACACACGGACACGCGCGATCGCGATCAAGTTCAAGACGACCGTGCCAATCAGCGCGATTACAATAAACCAGTTCACTTCATTCGCAAGCAACGAAGCAATCGTCGTGCCGGCAACGATCGGATGTGCCGCGGCAATCATCGCGCGCAGCGGACTGAACATTGTCGCCCATGCCGCACCGGTGATCCCCCCCAGGACGACACGTTCTCCGGCCGCGTTGACCGCTTCCCAGACCCCTAACCAGATGACCACTGCCAAGACTGTAATCGAAAGCGTCTGAAACGTCTTTTCACGCCACAATGCCAGTGTCGAGCCAAGGCTGCCGGCAACCAAGGCGCTGGCCACGGCCACAGCAAAAACGCGGATCACTTGCGCAAATGAAACGCCACCAAATAGCGTTGCCAGCATGAACAGTGGAACGGCGCCGGCGAGCATGAACAGGATATTGATGAGACTCGCCATCAATTTGCCTAATACCAGCTCAGTATTTGACATGCGCGTCAGCAGCAACAACAGCAGCGTACGTCGATCCTTCTCCTGACAAACGGCACTGGCCGAACCGAGCGCGAGAAGAACAGGACCAGTGCCAGCTGCAGCGGCGCCAGGATCTGGAACAGAATCGCCCCGAAGCGGGCCATATCTCCAACGTTGCGAATCACTTGCGTTCCCGCCACCACCAGCCATGCCGTGCACATCAAGAGCATCAGCACCGTCACGTACAGCGTTCGGTACAAGTAGTGGCGAGGGCGGCGCGGCAAAGTTACCGCTTCGCGTCCAAATACGGGTCCCAACAAGTTGCTGTCTCCAATCCGGCTACACGTATGGCCGCCCGGCAGTGGCCGCAGCCAAACCTGGGATTCGATGGCTCAAAGATTCGATGGCTCAAACAGGGGCAAAAAATTCAGAATTCGCGACCGATAACGGCCTCAACTACGCTAATGTACACTAATCATGGATGTTCTGTCATTGGTGCGAAAATGGGATACAAAGCACCGATCGGGCTGCGAAACTTCGATTCAACTGATGCTATATACGGCGGCTCCCCCCATATTGTGCACTGGGAAACGATATACTTAGAAACCGGCATGACGAAGCAGGTGCCCGACTTGCGGCTCCGCAGTAAATCGCTCGTGAATAATTCGGGTTAATCGTTAATATGCGTGCCGCCACCCGGTCGTTTGTGCGGAAACGGCCTGCCCGTCCGTGCTTTTACACCGCAACCTGAATTGCGGAAAAAGGCGTGTCGCCCGAGCCCGGAACTGCGTTGGAACTTACCTGATGAGCATCCGCCGAACCACCTCTGGTCTGTTAATGGTTGTTTTCCTGGCGTTTCTCGGGTTTGTCCTGGTATACGTACCACCCCAGTTGGTGCGTCAATATCAGCTCCTGCGGGAAATGGGACCGGGCTGGGCAACGGCGTATCTGGCCGTTGTCGGCACCGGCGCGCTGCTGTTGCTCGGCACAACGATCTGGATCTTCGGTCGTCTTTGGTGGCGAACGCGCGCCAAACGCACACGCCGGCGGCAACGTGCGCGCAGTCCGAACGAACTGACGCCCGTTGAGAAGAGTGCGGAAATCGCGGCGAACCTTGCTGCCGTCGACGACCTGAAGACCGACGCCAACTCGGATCCCGCCCTGCATGCCGAGATGGAAGCCCTGGTCAAGGAGCTCGAAGACAAACGTGCATCGCAGACACTTGAGATTGTCGCGTTTGGGTCAGTTTCCAGCGGCAAATCGTCGTTGCTCAACACGCTGGCAGGGCGTGAAGTTTTCGCGACCGACGCGCGTGGCGGAACCACGCTCCAACGCAATGAGGTCCCGTGGCCTGGGATGGATCGCGTTATCCTCGTCGATACTCCGGGACTTGGTGAGGTTGCGGGGGAGCAGCACGCAACGGTCTCGGCAGCAGCGGCCCAGGATGCCGACCTGGTCCTGCTGGTCGTCGACGGTCCGCTGCGCGATACAGAACACCAGTTGCTTGTGCAATTGGCGGCGATGCAGAAACGTGTGTTGCTGTGCCTGAACAAAGAGGATTGGTACGATGCCGCGGAGCGTGAGCGTCTGCTCCAGCAGCTTGCGGGCCAGGTCCAGGGCGTGATCGACCAGCGAGACATCGTCGCGGTGCGGTCCCGCCCCACCGAGCGGCAACAAATTCGCGTTTTGGCCGACGGCACGGAGGTCAAGCAGCGAGTCGAACTGCCGGCCGACATTGCCCGTCTGGGACGCCGCATGCTGGAAGTGATTCGCAAAGATGGCTCGGATCTACTATTGGCGAACTTGCTGCTCCAATCGCGCGGTTTGGTCGAACAAGCGCGGGAGCATGTTCAGGCGACACTGGACCAACACGCGTGGCGGTTGGTCGATCGTTACATGTGGGGCGCTGGCGGCGCCGCGGCGCTCAGCCCGTTGCCACTGGTCGATCTTGCAGCAGGCAGCGCCATTTCCGTTAAGATGGTGATCGAACTGGCAAAGATCTACCGCCAGGACATTGACCTGAATGTAGCCGTTGAGTTGGTCGGGCAACTGGGCAAGAACCTGATCGGGATTCTGGGTGTTACCGCGGCAACTCCGGCCGTAGCCGCCGCCGTCGCATCACTGCTGAAAACCGTGCCCGGCGCCGGAACATTGGCCGGCGGTCTGCTGCAAGGCATGGTGCAGGCGTTGATTACCCGCTGGATTGGCGCTGTATTCGTCGAGTATTTCCGCAATGAGATGCGTCAACCAGAGGGCGGTTTGGCGAGCTTGGCGCGGCGCCAGTGGCAACACCTGACAACGGCAACCGAGCTGCGCAAGCTACTCCAATCGGCCCGCCGCCATATTTCGGCCGATCCAACTTCCGAGCAAACGCATAACACGGACAATTCGTGGGGAAGGAAAAAGCACGAGTGAACGCGTCCAGCATCTTGAATGATGAACATTACCGTGCGGCGTTGCGGTCGGTCGAGCGAACCTTGGACCGCCTGCGAGAATGCTCCCCGGAAGAGAAGCGGGAGCTCCACGACGCCCTGGATCAACTGCAGGATATGCTGGTCAAGCTGACAACTGGCAGGGTGGAAATCGCCGTGTTCGGCGAGATCAGTACCGGTAAGTCAGCCCTGATCAATGCGTTGCTGGGCCAGGCCGTTGCCGAGGTGGATGTCCAGGGTGGTTGGACGCGCGAGATCTGGAAAGTCCCCTGGGAAGGGTCGGGGTACTGCGTGCCGGGGCTCGCAGACTCGCAAGTGGTACTGGTGGATACCCCCGGTCTGAACGAAGTGGGAGGTCAAGACCGGGCACAACTGGCTGGCCAAGCTGCCGTGCATGCAGATCTTATCCTGTTCGTCACCGATTCGGACTTAAATGAAACCGAGTACGCCGCGATCCTCCAACTTGCCAGCGTCAACAAGCCGATAATCATCGCCCTCAACAAGATCGATCTCTACACGGAAAACCAGCGCGAGCGACTGGTCTCCGTGCTCCGTAACGAGCGTCTGCATGATATTGTCGCACCGAATAACATTGTGCTCACCGCCGCCGATCCGCGGAACTCGAATATATCATCGAGCGTGCCGATGGGAGTCAGGAGCGGCGGTGGCACAAGCCGGCACCGATATTGAAGCACTGCGTGTGCGCATTGTCGAGGTATTGGCACAGGATGGCAAAGAGTTGTTGGCGCTGAACGCGGCGATGTACGCCGCAGACAAGTCGGATCGAATGGCAACCGTGCGCGTCGCGTTGCGCGACAGCAAGGCGCGGCAAGCCATTCGCGGCTATGCCGCCTTGAAGGCCATCGCCGTCGGCCTGAATCCGGTGGCGGTCACGGACGTGCTGGGGGGGAGTGCCGTGGATCTTGCCATGGTGGTCACGCTGGCACACATTTATGGCTTGGAAATGTCAACCCGCCACGCGCGTGGCTTGATCCGATCGGTTTTGAAAGCTGCCGGTTGGATGATGTTGGCCGAAGCGGCCACCAGCCTGCTTTCCTCGAGCTTCAAGGGTCTGACACTTGGCTACGGCACGCCATTGACGGCAATTCCGCAAGGTGTCGCCGCCGGCTATGGATCGTTCATTGTGGGCCAGGCAGCCAAATACTACTTTGAGCACGGTTCCTCATGGGGGGGAGAAACTCCCAAGACCGTAATCCGCCGCATACTCAAAGAGACGGATCGATCCTCCGTCATTGCGGCATTGCGTGATGAAATCCGCGGTCGCATGTCGCGCAATCCACACGCACGGCAACCGGACGAGCAACACCCGACGTGACACGCTTTGGGGATTGACTTTCGCACCCGATCGCGGCAACGCAGAAAAGAAGATCGATGGCGCAAAAAAAACGGCCCTGCCGCGCACTCTCACCTCTCACCTCTCACTGCCCGCGTGCCGGACGCGTCCCTGCGCCCGGGATGTTTGCGTTACGTCGCGACCGACGGGGCGTCGGACAAATCAGCCCTTCCCGGCCGGTTTGGCAGGTGGCGACTTATTGGCCTTAGCGGCAGCCGTACGCGACTTACGTTGACTCCGCATCTGCGCGACCTCCGCACGCTGCTCGGGCGTCAGGACCTTCTCGACATCGCCATCGCGTTGTGCGACCAGCTTGTTGAGTTGTTCCTGGAGCCGCTCAATCTGCTCGGTGTACTTTGCCTGAATCGAGTAGATCTGTTCGCGTTGCGTGGCGGACACCACCTTGCTGAAGTAGGCCGGCAGGCGGCCACGTGGCTGCTTCCGCGGCTTGACCACCTTGGCAGCCGATTCTGCCGGCTTCTCAGCCGGTCCTTGTGCCGGTGACGCTGCAACGAGCATCGTCAATACCAGCATCGAAGCCACCACTCCCATCCACCGCTGACTACGTGACTCGCATTTCATCATCTGTCTCCTTTCTGTGAGAGTGAAAAGAAACCGAGTCCAAACACTGTCATCATTCTGGCGCTAATTGGGGCAATTGGAAAAGAGGAAACCGTCGATTCCAAGGCAAGAAAACGGAAGAAAATCACGCTTTTTTTCAGACGGTGACACACCCATGACACCGAAAACACGAATCGCCGTTTTCGTGACGCTCCAGCCGCACCAAGAGAGTCGTAACCAGGGTTGTGCCGCAGTCGCTGTAGCTCATGCCGCGGCGAGTCTGGGCCGGCATAGGATGGTGCCTTTGCCACGGAGCCGTTCGACGTCAATACGGCAGCGCGATCGTCGTATTGCCCAGTGTCGCATCCCGTTGCGCGTGGCGCGTTCTCTCTACGCCGAAGGCGTTGTATCACATAGCCCAGTCGCTCTTGATTCTTCAGGCCCGCCGGGCCTCTTCGCTCGTGCTGTGTCACCCTGGGCTGATAAAAACTTTTGACCCATACAGGCAATAGCGTTGCGCTGATTTCTGTTTCGAAATGTTGTTGTGCCCATCAATTCTCGAACTCGTAAGCTGGGAATCCTGCGATAAAGACGCAACAGCACTTTTGGTGTTAATCAACAGAAACCGTCGAAATTGGGCAACTTTTTCTCCGCCCAGCCCAGCACTCTACTGGGCGGCCGAGCGTGTACCGTTTGGCGAGCCCGTAATTGGCTGATCGGCCGGCATTGGCCGCCCAGCGGTAAGAAATCCCATCTGGCACAGTGCTTCTTTCAGTTGATGAAACTGGCTGTAACTATCCGGGTAGACCCAGACCGTCACCGTAACATGACTGGGATCATAGCTTTCAAGCACGCTACGGAGCTTCGATTTCGGCTGCAGTGCAACCTGGAATGGTTCGCCAAGCTCCTCCGAAACTGGCACGACGGTGAAATGATCCAGTTCCACACTCTGCTGGTTGACAACACCGGCACTGGTCGAGACTTTCCGATCGACCTTTTTGAGGGTATAGCGCAACCGAAAACCACCGATCGGCCCCACCGTATCGGTGATACTGGGCGACTGCCGCAATTTCCACACCTTGTCACGAGCTTCGTCCTTGAATTTCTCAACGAGTTCGACGAGTGGAACGTAGGTGATCCGGCCCTGGGCGAGCCGAAAATGAATTTCGTGTCCGAAAACGGTCTTGGCGAGCGGCGTAGGTCGGTGTTTTATAAGGGTAACCGGTGGCTTCGCGTCTTGGAGTGTTTTCCGCGTCAGTTCGAGGTCGCGCAGCTCGCTCTCTGCTTGCGCAGGTGTGTGCGCAGCACGTGTGCCAATTGGGAATTCGTATCGAGTTTATCTCGCTGCGTCGCAAGCTCCCCTTCCACGGTCTTGATCAACTCGAGCATTCGGTCCCGTTCATTGTGCCGGTAGGAGACCTCGAGCTGCTGTTGAGCGCACCTTGTCGGTCAGATCGCTCACAATTTGCCCTTCGACCGCCATCGCCTGGCGTGCATTGTCCACTTCCGTCGTCTGCTCCGTCGGCGCCGGAGCGTCATCGTCGCCATGTTGAATAACATCTTTGGCACGTGCGCCAATGATCATGACAAGGATGATCAGAATTCCGACCAGGTTGGCCACAACGTCCAGGAACGAATCTTGGCCGGGGGCTTCAACGTGCGTTCGCGCTCGTTTTCTCACGGGTTGTCCTCTGAACTTCCAGGCCACTACCGAGCAACAAGGTCTTCAGCTCTTCAAATCGCCATTCGGCGCCGCGCGGCACATCAACATGCAAGATCGGTTTCCAGTACCCACCGGTCACGGCAATGCCCCACGTATCAACCTGATCCCAGATCTTGCCCACAAGCGCGTCAATCTCATCGATCATCGACCCATTAATCAGTATCACATCGGGTGCTTTATGGATGCCAAGATCGGGCAACAGAATCAATCGATCTTCCAGGCACGCCACGCGAATCGGTCGAATAATGCCGGTACCCCCATCGTTGGCCTGCGGCAGTCCCCAATTACGCCCGCGTTGTTTGGCCAACGGATCGGCCGCGATGCCGATATTGGCCTTTTTGTTTCCGCCGGCAACACCCTCACGTACAGGTCCGCCAACCGACTGCTGTGATTCCGGATCCGCATCGGGCACATGGGCTTGAGCTGTTCTGCCATCGATGTAGCGTGCATCTCCACCACGGCCAAACCCACCGGTCCGGCTGCCGCGTGGTGCAGTCCGGTCGCGACCAGATGCTTCGCCACCACTGCGGGGCGCGGCGACGTACCCGGACTCAGAGCCGCGCTGTTGGTAACGGCTAGGCATGGCGGCTACCAGAATTGCCTGCCTTGAACGGGCATCGTCAACGACCTTCCGGAGCAATTCGGCGCGACGTGGATCGACCGGTGGAAACTGCAGTTGTTTCTGCGCATCGATCAGTTCATATCCGAATTCGTCGTCCCAGACACGCATGGCAGCACGCGCCAACACATACGATTCTGCCCCATCCGGTCGAACGACCAACAACGGGTAAGCGTTACTGGTCGTTGTGCCCTGCAATTCACCTTGGTACTTGCGGACGGCACGCAACACGGCATCGAGCGGATTGCCGGCCCCCAGCGGACCTTCCAGGTCGCGTTGCCGCAAGATGATACCGTCCGGTTGAACGACAATACCCTGCTGAGTGCATTCCAAATAGACCGGCTGCCGATGCGTCCCATTCGGACCGTCGTACGGAACAATGCAATAGACTGGCGGCTGCTGTGCCGCGTGGCGCCGGGCCGCATCGAGTTCCTGTTTGGCTGTCGTGATCGCAGCTTGGACGCGTGCCAGCTCATTGCGCGTCGCCGTCACATCACCTGGCCCCGTCCCAACTCGTTGCTTGAGGTCAGTTGCCTCGGCAACCAGTTGCTTCCAACGCTTTTCCAACTCACGAATGTGCTGTTCCAAATGGCTCAGTTCCGCCAGGTTGCGTTGCGCATCTTCGGCGAGTGTTTGGCGTTCCTGTTGCAACAAGCCCAATCGCCATTGATAGTTCTCCTTCTCCAGGGCAGCGTCGTCCGGCGGTTGCGGCGGCCGCTCCGACGCGTCCACGCGCACCATTTGGACCACCAAGACCAACAGCACAATGAGGGCTCCCATCGTGCAAATCAGCACCGCAAGAAAAGGGAACAGAGAGACGCCAACGGCCTTTTTCTGGGCATGGTAACGCTTCATGCGGCGCGTTCCTGAGAGTCTTGCCGACGCAGGTCAACGCGTTTCGTTTCTTCCGTCGGTTCACCCAGTCGCGTGTTAAGTAAATGAATGGCCGCCGCCAGACTCATCACCGTGTCCTCAAAGTTTCGTGCACCAGATAATTGCTTCAGGTTATCATTCAACACGGTCTCTAACTTGATGACATCGCCAGTGGCCTCGACGACACGTGCCATCATTTCAGATTGCCGCGACATCTCCTGCTGCTGCGCCTGCAACATGCGCACATTGTCCGACAAGAGCGTCTGCCATTGCTTCCAGCGCTGCCCGACACGATCGTCAGCGTCATGCTCAACCTGGGCCATATGTTGCGCAAATCCTCCCATCGCGGTGTCCAGCCCGGTGCCGATCGTCGCCGTCGCCTGCTGGACGAGCCCCGACCAACGCTCTTCAGCAACTTGCATCGCGTCCTTCCAAAGCTCCACCTGCCGCCCGACCAGCAGCTCGCTGCTGCGAATCACCGCATTGGCCATGTTCTGCACCGAAGCAACATGTGGGTCGCCGGTCGAACCGACCGTCGCAAAACGCCCGACCAGCTCCTCGTCGGTACGCGTATCGACCTCGGCCAATAACTGCATCTCAAGCCGATCCACGAAAAACTGATAGAACATCAAGATGATCGACAACGAAAGGGCAAGTGCCGTCGTGTCAAACGCGATATACAAACCGGCCACCAAACCCTGGAAAGCTGTCTGAATCGACGTTGCCAGTTCGTGCGGGTCCAAGTCGCCCAGTGCCCGTGTGATGCCAATCACCGTGCCGAGGAAACCGAGCATCGGCGTTGCCCATATGATGATGCGAACCAGCGAGTAGCTCTCCTGCTGCCGCGCCGCGTCCACATCCGCCAAGTACTTGATGTGCTCATCCAATGCGGCTGCCGATCCCGTCCGGTCGACATATTCAAGCGCTTCGCGGAGACGATTGCCGAGATAAGATCGGCGTGCCGCTGCCGGCAGTTCGTCCAGGCCATCCAACATCCGACTGCTCGCGTCCAGCGGCAGCCCCGTACCGGGCTCATCGAGCCCAATGCGGCGCATCAGTCGGAGCTGGCCAAGGACATTGACCAGCTTCATACTCAACGCGACCAAACCGACCAGGAACATGCTCGTAGCACATATCGAAACTGGATGCCCGGCAAAATAACGCCGCGCCATGGCCGAATCGATGACTCCCTGATACAACGCGGCATAGAATAACGCGGATGCACCAAGCCCGATTACCAGCGGCCATCCCAGGCTGCGTAGCATGGCAAAGACGGAATTGCGATCTTGCGACACGGCAGGTATCCTTTCACGGCACCAGTGCTTTGACGTTCAGTCAGCGCAGGCGACGACCGCCCTGCCCCTACAATCGGCATAATCGGCCCAGTTTAATGAGTGAGAGTGGGCGTTTTTGCTCCGACTCAAGCATCCCCGTGAATCGACCCTTACCCCGAATTATTCACGAGCGATCTACTGCGGAGCCGCAAGTCGGGCACCTGCTTCGTCAAAAAACGCCATGTCTTTGCTCACGCATTGACCAATATGCTGCGCAGCCATGTCATCCTTTTCCTCGCATTCGCCTCGACTTACGGCCCCTCGCAACGAACTTCGTGAATAATCCGGGCGTAGAAGCCAAGCACTGACGTGCCTTCGGCGCATGCCGAACCAACCCGACGCAACATCGAAAAATGGAAAAATGAAACAGATTTGCAAAGTCCAGAGGCACCCGTGCCGATATTCTGGTCATTGTCAGGCAGTGACGAAACAGCACACAACGTTGAGCTACAGCCCGACAATCCCAGGGGGGACCTAAAGTCCGGACTTGATCTAATGATCGTCCGGGCTTTTTTTGTCGCAGTGGTAAACCCGACACCACACGACGCATAACAGCCCGGCGTCTCCCAAAGATCAACTCGATTAACCGGAAATCCGTGGTCAAGCGCAAAATCGTAGATCAGCCGGGAAATGCTCTCGGCCGTTGGGTTCTGCGGCAATAGAAACATCGGCTCGTTCAGCTGCTTCAGAAACGGCACGACCGGGTCTTGCGTGTGCAAGATCATGCGGTGGTCCAACTCTTGGTCAATCCAACCACGAATCACATGTTTGATCTCAGTGAAATCCCGCACCATCCCACATGCATCCAGTTCATCCCCTGCGATCGAAATCACGGCACGGCCGTTGTGGCCATGCAAATGGCGACACTTGCCCGCGTAATTCAACAGGCGATGACCGTAACAAAAATCGATCTGACACGTGACCTGGTACACGATGCGTTCCCCTTGCTAATCGTAATCGTAATCGTAATCGTAATCTTTGACTGCCTAGTGCAGTGTGACAGCTTGATTTTAGGGTAGTGGGATTCGCCAGAATTCCATTTGCTCGGGGAATTCTGGCGAATTCCACTACAAGCCAACCCGAATTCTTGGCCCGGATTATTCACGAACTTCGTGAATAATCCGGGCTTAGTTGTCACACTGAACTGGTTCGACTGTTTGAGATCCTGGGTCAACGTAACGTCTTTCGATGTATGGCGTTTCGCCAGAGTCCTCATGCACCACGAAGCACACGAAGAGCACGAAGCGGGAAGCACCATTCTCCTTGGCAGCCGTGTTTTCAGGTCCTTTCTTCTTCGGCCTCTTCGTGGCCTTCGTGATCTTCGTGGTGCAGCAGAATTCCCTAACCGCTTTGGCACGAATGAGTTCGATTGCTTCCTGAAATCAAACGGTCCAATTAGAGTATCAGGTTTTGAGTGGGATCAAGCGTAAGCCCTACTGTTCACGGCATCGAGCCGTGAACGGCTGCCCAATCGGGAACACGGCCAACCCGTTCGTAGCTGGCCCCCAACTGCATGCACCACCCAAAGGAAACTGCCACCATTAGCCAATCATAATTCTCCATCAGAACCACTCCCTAGTGCATTTTGTTTGGTAGTGAATTAGAATATGGTTTTTAGGATTAGGATATTTGGACCGGAATGGACCGAATGTGGCGGATAATCAGCAACATCGGCATCTTAAAGGCGCTGATGAGCGTTAGCTGAGCAAACAGACTCTTGAAACGGAAATCGCCCCTTTTAGAATGGATGTAAGGGTCTGGTTTCCGCAACTAGGCAAGGAAGGGTATCTAAGCTATGCGAGTTGCGGCATTTGGACTCATAGTCGTGTTCTTGTTGGGGGCGGTCTGGCTGGCAAGCGCGGGCGATGGGCCGGTGCGAGCACAGCAACCACGTGTGCCACTGCCTTCGGCGATTTCGTCGCGGCCTGCAACGGCTTCGGCGGGCGATTGGATGGCCTTTTGCTCGGATACAGGCGAGGGGCCAACGCAAATTACGCTGATCGACACGAAACTTCGAGTGATGAGCGTTTATCACATCGATCGGGCGAAAGGGGCCATCGAGTTGGTGAGCGTTCGGAAGCTGGAGTGGGATTTGCGCATGGAGGAGTACAACGGAATGCGACCTTTACCGAAAGAAATTCGCGACCTACTGGAGCAACGCTGAGCAACACGATCCAACGTGTCGCTCGGGTCACAGGGGCGCGAGACCGCGGAAGTTATCTGCATCAGGTGGCGTTTGCCCTTGGGGAGCCCAAAGACCAATGGCTGGAAAATTCATTGAACTGAAAGCGGCGGCACATCAGCTCGGCATCACTCCGGAACGACTGTTGGAGATGAGTGAATCGGGTGACGTCCACGGATACCGGGACGGTCCGAGTTGGAAATTCAAAATCGAGGAAATCCACCGCGTGGCCAAGACCATGGCGGCTGAGCCAGCGGCTGATGCGGCCGACGATTTGGGCTTCTCCGATTCCGCGGCGCTCAGTGGCGACGACCTTGAAGGTCTGTTGGACGTGAGTGACAGCGACGAGATCGAACAAGGCCTGGATGGCTCATCGATTGTTATTGGCGATCAGGGCACGCCCTCTTCGATCGAAGCATCTGGCACCAACGTGAGCAACGACCTGAAATTGGTTGAAGAGCCAGCTGAGCCGGACCTGGAGGATTCCGACGGCGCCTCTGATCCAGACCTTTCCGCGTCGGATTCCGAACTGCGTCTAGCTGATTCGGAAGACTTGAGTGACGAACTCGTTTTGTCAGATGACTTGGAATTCGACTCCGGCGCCCCCCTTGTCCTGGGCGAGGAGGACGATTTGCAGCTTGCCGACAGTCCTGAAGGTGGCGCCACCCCCGACTCGGACGGTGATATTGTTCTGTCACCATTAGACAGTGATTCCGGCGAAGCTTCCGCATCCGACAGTGGGTTATCACTTGATACACCACCTGATGATCTGTCGGCATCCAGCGCCTTGGAACTGCCGGAGGAAGATGAGATGATCTCGCTGGACGACGAGCTCATGGCAGCGGCCGACGACGCGACATTGCAGCAGGACGAGGAGTTCTTACTGTCACCATCTGGCGAGATGCTGGGTGACGAGTCGTCCGACAGCGGCTCACAAGTAATCGCACTGGAAGAATCGGACGCGTTTGCCGACGAAGCGGTCATTGCTGAAGACAGCGAAGAGGCGCTACTGGAACCCGCCGAGTCAGGTGAATTGGAGGACCAACTCGAGTCCTTCGAAGGGGCAACCGCGGTCGAGATCGGGGCGGTGCCGATCGGGGCGACCGAGCTACCCGAGGCACCGTATTCCGTCTGGAACATCGTTTCACTGTTGCTAATCATCTCGCTTCTCTGCGTTACGGGAATGCTGATGACCGACGTCGTTCGCAACATGTGGTCATGGAATGGAACCTCCAACATGACCAGTGGGATCGCGGATGCTCTGGTCAGTATACTTGGCATGTAGCCTTCAATGACGCTTTCATATAACGTTCGCATGAGCATCGAGGCAAACCACATAGGCCGCCAACAATAGAGCGATATCACGGTGCGCTTAAATCCCATTGCATCCGTCAAACGCGGATTGCGGAGCAGCTCGAAGCGCTATCCACCCGGCGGCGGTGCGCCGTGTCTCTTAACCGGGTCAAGTGCGCTGCGGGTTGCAAACAGCGTCCCACCCCGCCTACCGCCGTGCGAACATTGCGCTATAATGCAGGCAGGAGTCGGGTGGGCCACATCGAGAGTAGCCCGATGAACGTGACACGGTGGGTGCGACCGCTGCGATACGAAACTGGAGCGTGTCCAAGCCCTTTCACACAGGCCTGGAGACGGCGGCGGGTGCGATTTGGTTGGCGGTGGTTGCCGGGCCAAATCCGCTGCTATCGGCGATTGGGACAATTCAACAAGAAGCGTTGCAAGCCGTCGACTCTGTGTCCTCCCGACTAGATAGAGTTTCGCGATCCTGGGAACAACCAAGCTATCAGAAGGGATGGCACTGGCTCTGCCAGTGTTGAAGCGAATCCGTAGCAAGCCAACATGCACTTGTCTCCACGATCACGAAAATGTGATTTCGAACAATGGCGGCGAAACAACGACTGCAGCAGCAAGGAGTTGTGCCTGACTGGAGCAGTTGATATTCTCTGCGGAGGATGAGGAATTGGATCACCCGGCATGCCTCTCGTCAGGTTGCGGGCAGATCTCATGAGAACATGCAGATGAAAGATGTGAGGCGTCTGATGTCGTGCTGCCGGTGCAAGATCGCGTGTCGTTCCATCTTCCCAAGCGTTCGATTCTGGTTCGCCATATCGACTCTGGCTTGGTTCTCTGGATGCGGTGGTCAAGAGCCGATCCGGGAATATGTCGTGCCGAAACCGGAGGTTGTGTATGCACAGAATCATGTCGATTCAGCAGCGGCGAAGAGCCCCTCAGCGACCGTGGGTTCACAACCGGTGACGGACCGACTGCTAGGCGCTGTCTTGCCACATGGAGCACAAACCTGGTACTTCAAGATGACTGGTCCAACTGCGGCGGTGGCCAAACAGGTGCAGAAATTCCGGGCCCTGATCGAGTCGGTTACATTCGACGATGCGGGAAAACCCGCGTGGAAACTGCCGGAAGGCTGGGACGAGAAACCCGGTTCGGGTCAGCGGGTGGCTACGATAGTCGCCAACTCAGATGGCCAATCGCTCGAACTCTCAGTCATTCCGATGCCAACGGGTGGATCGGCCGAGTCGCTCTTGGACAACATCAACCGCTGGCGGCGGCAAATGGGACAGGCACCTCTGCAATCCACGCAACTCTCGGCAGAGACGCAACAGCTGCAATTGGGTGATACGTCGGCCACACTGGTCGATTTTGAAGGCCGTTTACAGAAAACGATGGGCTCGCAAGGCTCCCTTGCGCAGAGCCTGCCGGCGGCTGGGCCAGAGCGCGGCGACCTGAAATTCAAGCTACCCGATGGTTGGTTCGAAGCCAAGCCGGACGTTGTCAGCCGCGCGGCATTTGGTGTCCGTGACGGAGACCAGTCCGCGCACATTACGGTCTCACTGCTCGGTGGCGACGCGGGCGGCCTGCTACCCAACGTGAACCGGTGGCGTGAGCAGGTAGGTCTGCCTGACATGACGGCCGAAGCGCTGAAGGAGCACGCAGAGGCTCTTGAGGTCGGCGGCATTACCGGCTCGTACGTCGAGTCGTTCCCCGTGGACAAGGCGCCAGCAGCAATGGCGGTCACAGGTTGGATTGGCATGCAAGCGGATCACAGCTGGTTTGTCAAGATGCGTGGCAATGCCCCACTGGTTCGTCAACAACGAGAACAATTTCGCACATTTTTGAAATCGCTCAAGTTCCCAGCTCGTTAAGGAAGACCTTCATGTCTCTCGACTCGGCTCCCACCGGCACCGCCACGCCGAACGGCCAATCACCACCTGCGGACGGCAGTGACAACGTTCTCATTCGGGCGTTAGCGCCGCTGGCATCGATGCGATTGACCGTCGTCCTGCTGGCATTGGCGATCTTCATTGTATTTGTCGGCACGCTGGCACAATCGCGGGAAGATATCTGGCAGGTGGTCCGAGACTACTTTCGGATCGACTTCGGGCACGCCGACTGGACTACTTTCCATTCCATTCGCGCTATGCTGTTTGCATGGGTACCGTGGCAGGTCTTGTTTCCACCCTCGTTTTTTCCGCACATGAAGCCAATCCCGCCGCAATACGGCATTTGGTTTCCGAAAGGGTGGCTCATCGGCTCCTTGTTGTTTATCAACCTACTGGCCGCGCACATTACGTTGTTCCGGCTCCAAGCACGCGGCAAGCGTCTCGTCATTGGACTCGTCGTCAGCGCGGTGGGCGTCCTGTTGGCAGCGGTTATGATTGACGCGGGCATTTACCAATCGGTAGATCGAGCACAGCTGTTTGTCGACTGGCCGTCATTGCGTATCTTATGGCTGTTGACGCAGTGCTCCCTGGTCAGCCTGGTACTACTTGGCGGCTTTGCCATCCTCTTTGGCAAGCGTGCCGGCATCGTGCTCCTGCATTTTGGCATCGGAACATTGATGCTTGGCGAGTTATTGGTGGGGGTCGGCGCCTCTGAGGGACAGATGCAGATTGTCGAGGGACAGACCACGAACTACGTCCTTGACATGCGCGAGCTGGAACTCGCAATCATCGACCATTCAGATCCAAAACTCGACCATGTTTGGGCAATCCCACAATCACGGTTCCTGCCCGGCAAGAAGCTGCAAGACGCCAAGCTGCCGTTCGATATTGAATTCACTCGGTTCATGGCAAATTCCACCAATCAACCCGTGACGGACGCCACGAAGAACCCGGCCACAGCCGGAACCGGGTTATCGGAAATCGCCGTTCCTGCCACGCCAATCAGCTCGACCGACAAGACCGGTCGCTCCAATGAGCCAGCAGCCTATGTTCGCCTCTTCGACAAGAAGACCAACAAATCGCTCGGCACCTATCTAGTTTCGCTCCGTCAATGGATGCGAGGACGATCCGAACAGGTCCGCGTCGGCTCGAAATCGTACGAGTTGGTTCTGCGTTACAAGCACGATTACAAACCATACTCGATGCACCTGATTGACGTCCGCTTCGATCCTTATATGGGTACCAGCATGGCCAAGAGCTATGCATCGACACTGCGTCTGGTAGATCCGCAGCGGAAGGTTGACCGGCGCGTGAGGATTTGGATGAACAACCCACTCCGTTTCGCCGGCGAAACGTTTTACCAGTCCAATTACGGTCGCGATCCAGTAACCCAAAAAGAGTACACCGGCCTGCAGGTGGTGACGAACCGCAGCTGGCACATTCCCTACCTCGCCTGCATGATGACCTCGATTGGCATGTTGGCGCAATTCTGGATCGTCTTGCTTCGTTTTCTGCATCAGCGCGGACAACAACCGGACCCAAGTTCGACTGATACCGAGACCGGCCCCGCCGCCAAACAAGTGCCAACAAAACGTCTGCGGAAAGCTGCCGGACAGGAGCAGCGATCGATGCCGAATCAAGGCGAAAACACTGGCCCGTCGCGGCAGTGGATCGTCCCACTGCTGGCAGTCGCGCTGGCCGGCCTCTGGCTGGCAAGCAAAACATACCAGCCAGCTACCGAGCGTGGGCCAGATGAATCTTGTGGACTTCGGGCAGCTGCCGGTCATGTACGAAGGACGCGTCAAACCGATGGACACCCTGGCGCAAAACAGTCTGCGGATTATTTCCGACAAACAGACGTTCAAAGACAAACAAGGCAAGAGCCAGCCGGCGATCCGCTGGCTGCTGGATGTGATCGTTGATTCCGATGCGGCGATGCAACACCAGGTATTCCGGATCCAGAACCTCGAAGTGCTGGATACGCTGGATCTTCCGCGTCGGCCAGGATTCCGCTACGCGTTGGACGAATTCCGCAGTAAGTTGGACGAGTTCGACAAGCAGGTGCGTCAGGCGCGGGCAACGCCACCGGAGCAACGTGACTTGTTCGCGAAGAAGATTCTTCAGTTGGAACAGCGGTTGCAGTTGTACATGCTACTGCGTGAGTCTTTTCGCGTGCCCCAATTGCGTCCCGACCACCTGCGTGAAGATATCGCGCTGGAGCAGAACCGCCGCGAACAGTACTCGCGCTACACGCTCCCACTGGCTATTCCACCGATGGATCCGGCAGGCGAATGGCAAACCTATAGTGATGCGGTATTCGATGCAATGAGCAAGAGGCTGCTTGGTCAAGATGCTAACCCGGCCACTCTGAACGTAGTGCGGATACTAAGCGATTATCAGGATCACGATGCGGCGAAATTCAACACCGCAGTCGCCGAGTATCGCACCTATTTGGACAGCCATCGTCCGGTCCAATGGAATCCACGTAAGACAGATTTTGAGACCTTTTACAATCATCTGGCACCCTTTTATCACGCGATGATTCTGTACGTGTTCGCGTTCATTCTGGCCTGTCTCGCGTGGTTTGGCTGGAGTCGTCCACTGAATCGTGCCGCATTCTGGCTGATTGCGTTTACGTTTGTCGTGCATACGTTGGCCCTCGTCGGCCGAATGTACATCTCGGGTCGTCCACCGGTGACCAATCTCTATTCATCAGCAATATTTATTGGCTGGGGATGTGTCATTTTGGGCATGCTGCTCGAGCGATTCTACCCGGCCGGAGTGGGGAATGTGGTCGCATCGGTCAGCGGTTTTGTCACGCTGTTGGTTGCGTTTCTGCTGACCACCGCGGTTACATCATTCAAAGGGGATACGTTCACGGTGCTGCAAGCCGTTCTCGACACGCAATTCTGGCTGGCAACACACGTCACCTGCATCACACTCGGCTACTCGACCACCTTCGTCGCCGGTCTGCTCGGCATCATCTTCATTCTGCGTGGCGTGCTGACACCGTCTCTTTCAGATAAAGTCGCAGCCGACATCAGCCGGATGTTGTACGGAACGATCTGTTTCGCGATCCTGTTCAGTTTTGTCGGCACAGTCCTTGGCGGACTTTGGGCCGACGACTCATGGGGTCGATTCTGGGGCTGGGACCCAAAGGAAAACGGGGCCTTGATCATCGTTCTCTGGAATGCCCTTGTGCTGCATGCACATTCGGGCCGACTGGTGCGCCAACGCGGGATGGCCGTACTGGCGATCGTGGGTAACATCGTTACGGCGTGGTCCTGGTTCGGTGTCAATGAACTGGGCATCGGGCTGCACTCGTACGGATTCACCGAAGGTGTTCTGCTTATCCTGGGCCTGTTTGTGGCAAGTCAACTGCTGCTGGTGCTCGTCGGCCTGCTACCGATGCGACTCTGGCGAAGCCAGTTGGACCAGGAATCAGAAACCCGTGCTGGGTGGGAGTCGAAATAGGCAATTCTCCGGGTGGCCGCATGCCCGTTTTATTCCTCTTTCCCTCTTTATTCACCCACCGCGACCGGCGTACGCTGCGTGGTCCGGTCATTGGCGACGCAAACGGAGCGTCGCGTAAGGGATCCGTGCATTGTTCGTATCGGTTGGGATGATCTGGGGCAGTGGCAACACGCGGACAAGCAGCGCTGTCTCTTTGGTGGCCGGCACATTGAGTCGACTATCGGGAACCAGCAACCGGACCAGTGCAAGCGGCGGCAACGGCGTTACATTGCGACTCAACACGAGCGTCCCACCAGAGTCGAGCAGCACGGCGCCGTGCGAATCGGCAAGACCTTGGACCGTCAGCCCGTCTGCATCCAACGCAAAAGAGAGCGCGAGTTTATCATACGGCGCGAGCATCGTGAGATCATCACTTTCGCGCCGCTGCAACTGGAGTACTGCCGACGCAGCCTTCAACAACGAGTGCGCTGATCACGCCGTGCGTTGCCTCAATCTGCCCGGTTATCTCGCTGATGCGGCCACTTTTCAGCATGCATCGGACAACTTGAACGGTGGCCATTCCGCTCAGTTTATGGGGAAAATTCCCCGTGACGAGTTGGTCCAAATCGAGTTCCTGAAACGTGCCACGCACTTCGGCGTTCCAGCCGGACGGAGTCAGTTCGGCCCAAACCGAACCGGTGAATGAGCTTGGCTCGCCCAACCGGGCAAGCACTGGAAGCCATCGCGCGGCGGCCAAGCAGGGCAGGGGGGTCGCTCCCGTATGTAATTCCCAGCCGGTCGCCGGAGGATCGAGCTGCCGGTTGCGGACAAGCCGTAAGTGAATTGGTTCGCTGGCATCTTGGCCCGGCATTTGGAACGCGATCAGCGCCTCGCGGCCTCCCGCATCATCGCGTATTCGACAATCGAACTCTGCCAGACAAACAGGTGGTCCGGCACCAGTGAAAACAAGATTGGGGGCATGTATCCGGACCGTCGCCGCCAGATTCGCAGTCGTCATGACATGGTCATGCAGGCGCCGCGTCAGCCAAGTGAGACTACCGTCAGACAGTTGGCACTGGTTCAGCTCGACATTCCATTGGTGATTGGTGAAGGTGATTTCAACGGACCGGATCACGGCGACATCCCGTGCTCGCTCTGGGTCTGACAGCCGCAGACCATGCAGCACGAGTCGACCATCACGAGCCCGAACCACGTGGTCAATCGTGGCGCCAATTCCAAGCTGGACCGACAGATGGGACTCCCAACTGGCTTTGCACAAGCTTCGGGAGAGCGGCGAATGCACGAACAGTGCCGCGCCGCCGGTAACCAGCGTGGGCACAACGCACAGCATTATAAAACCCCAGCGACATATCATGCGTCGCATTGCCAACCGCATGATCGATACCCTGACTTCCTTGTAGTGCCGTGGAATCCGTCGCAAATCCTGGCAGCGACGTCCCGTCAGTCGACGCTTCAGCGAGCCGACCGGCCGATAGTCGTGTGCTTATTCTTTGATCTCACCGCCGCCGCGCCATTTCAAGAAACAGGTCCCAGCGTGCACGGATTTCTTCCAGGCTATCATTGCCAAACTTCTCGACAAAGGCTCGCGCAACTTCGAAAACCACGACGTTCTCGATGATCACGCTCGCGGCCGGTACCGCACAGACATCACTTCGTTCATATTCAGCCTGCTCCGGTTGCTTGGTCTTCATGTTGATTGAATCGAGTGGTTTGCGCAACGTGCTGATCGGTTTCATGGCAGCACGCACTACCAGCGGCTGTCCGTTGGTCATTCCGGCTTCCAGTCCACCGGCATTGTTGCTCGTACGCACATACCCCAGACTTGGCCGGTCCGTTTGCTCCGAATCAAAACCAATTGGGTCGTGGACTTGCGATCCGACACGCCGTGCCGACTCAAAACCGAGCCCTATTTCGACACCCTTAATCGCCTGAACCGCCATGACCGCCTGGGCGATGCGGCCATCAAGTTTCTGGTCCCATTGCGCATGTGTGCCCAGCCCAAACGGAAGCCCATCGACGGTCACTTCCACGATTCCACCAAGCGTGTCACCCGCCTTACCGGTTTGGTCAATCAACATTTTGACTTCCGCATCACGTTCCGGATCAAGCGAGTAGATCTCACTGGCCTCACGCAGCTTGATCCGCTGCGCAGTACGGAACACTCGGCGTCCGCAACCGAATTGCCCCGAGTTCCACGACGTATCCACAGGCACGTATCGCAAACGCTTCCAGCAATTGTCGCGCGAGGGCACCGGCGGCGACACGCACGGCAGTCTCCCGTGCACTCGCCCTTTCCAGAACCGACCGGATTGGGCCCAAGTACTTCAAGGCACCGGCCAAATCGCCGTGCCCCGGTCGCGGTCGATCTAAATCCTCCATTCTCTCCAGTTTCGCATCCCGATTCACAACTTGCAGACAGATCGGGCTACCGATCGAGCATCCGTTCCAAATACCCGACAGGATTTCTACACAATCGGTTTCTATCCGCTGACGGCCACCACGCCCGTATCCGCCCTGTCGGCGGCGTAATTCGTTGTCGATTTGCGTGGCATCAATGGTCACACCGGCGGGAAACCCGTCAATAATGGCAGTCAGGGCTTTGCCGTGCGATTCACCAGCGGTCCAGTAGCGTAGCATGATGGGTAGCTCGATTCCGAGTTTGCGTCTTGTTTCGCCTCCAATTCTAAACGCGACAGGGGATTCGATGGTAGGCCGGTATTTTTCAGCGATGCGTTTTGACCGATCGCGACGGTCACAGGTGGAGCCTTTCTCCGAAAGGCGACTGGGCCTGTCCTGATGCCGCACGGCAGCGCGACGGTCACAGGTGGAGCCTTTCTCCGAAAGGCGACTGACCCTGTCCTGATGCCGCACGGCAACGCGACGGTCACAGGTGGAGCCTTTCTCCGAAAGGCGACTGGCCCTGTCCTGATGCCGCACGGCAACGCGACGGTCACGGGTGGAGCCTTTCTCCGAAAGGCGACTGGCCCTGTCCTGATGCCGCACGGCAACGCGACGGTCACGGGTGGCGTCTTTCTCCGAAAAGCGACCGGTCCTGGCGGAAGATTGAGTAACTGTGGAAGCGGCGAGGTCCACCTGTAAGGCAACGCGACGGTCGTTTGCGGAGAAACGACCTACCTGTGTGTTTCTCCACGCTGCAGCCGGTGCCGGATTACTTGTGTGCGCTGCGCTGCGGGGGCCGTGCAACAGGCTCGCCAAGCCCACTTGCCGGCCGAAAGTCCGTGCAGTATACTTTGCAGCTTTAGTCGCGGTCTTGGACACTAACTCCTTTTGCTGCTGGAAGTTTGGGACAATGAAGCAAGGCATTCACCCGGAATACGTTGAGACGGTGGTCACATGCGGGTGCGGCAACACGTTTAAGACGCGCAGCACACGTAAGGAGATCAAGGTCGATATCTGCAACGCATGTCATCCGTTCTACACGGGCAAGCTGAAGTATATTGACACGGCAGGTCGCATCGAGAAATTCCAAAGCAAATTCGCAGCCGGCAGTTATGCCAGTTTGCAGCGGGGCAAGAAGAACGCCAGGACAAAGTAGTTCGACGTTACCTGTGCCCGAGACAGATCACGGTTCCGGCCGAGAGCCATGCGGACTGCTCCGTCACGACGGTGGCTGTGTGGTCGGCTGCCCATCCAGCGTGCAACGTGCCGACGCGCATGACACATGGCGTCTTTCTTGTTGGGCACAATCGAATAGAATTGGCGTTGGATACTGGAAGGGCCCGCGGGATGGGCTCATTTCTCGCTGGGTTCATTGCGAGCACGATTGTGCTGTATTGAGGCGCGACGGACCTCGCCCGCCGCAGAACCTCACCGGCCACGTCGTCAGTCGTTGTTGGGTGGCAAGCTTATCGCCAGAGTGTCGCAGAATTGGTACGCGTGGTGCCGGCTGCTGTGAGTCCTCCGACGGGGATAGTCATGCGCAAGATGCTGGAAGAAAGACTCAAGCGGTTCGAGTACCTGGAGAGTCAGATGTCCGATCCGGACGTCATGTCGAATGCCACTCGTATCACGGCAATTGCGCGCGAACATGGTGGTCTGGCGAAGTTGGTAAAAAAATACCGGGCATTCAAACGGCTGAACAAGGAGATACTCGAGGTCCAGGAGATGGCCGCGAGCTCGGACCCGGAAGAGCGTGAAATGGCGGAGCTTGAGATTCCCGAACTGAAATACCGGCGTGAGGAAATCTGGAACGAACTGCTCGATCTGACCATCGGAGGGGAGGACGCCAACCGAAACCGGTGTGTTATGGAGATTCGCGCCGGCACTGGCGGTGACGAAGCGGCCTTATTTGCGCGTGACTTGTATGAAATGTACAAGCGGCATGCGGAATGCAAACATTGGAAGCTCGAGTTACTGACTGCCAGTCCTACGGAACTTGGCGGTTTTAAGGAAATCACTTTGGCACTTGAAGGCGAGGGTGTCTATCGCGAACTGCAGTATGAGAGTGGTGGCCATCGTGTGCAACGTGTGCCGGAAACGGAAGCAAAGGGACGCATTCACACATCGGCCGCCACGGTAGCTGTGCTGCCGGAACCGGAAGATGTGGAAGTCGACGTCAAACCGGATGACTATCGAAAAGACATCTTTCATGCAAGTGGTCCGGGCGGTCAGCATGTAAACAAAACAGCTTCCGCGATCCGCCTGACACACTACGATTCGGGGATCGTCGTCTCCATTCAAGATGAAAAGAGCCAGCATAAGAACCTCGCAAAGGCGTTGCGGGTACTCAAGTCAAGACTGTACGATCGCTATCAACAAGAAGAACAAGCGAAGCGTGCGGATGAACGCAAGAGCCTGGTCGGATCGGGCGATCGCAGTCAGCGCATCCGCACGTACAACTTTCCGGAGAACCGCGTAACCGACCACCGGATCAACTTGACACTGTATAAACTCGACCAAATTATTGCTGGCAACCTGGAACCGATCACACAAGCCCTGATAGATCACGACCGCCAGGAACTCCGCAGCTCGATGGGGCACCTGGATTGATGCCGCCAGACCGAATTTCGAGCGTGTGGCGTGCATCTACCCATTCATGAAATCGGCCATGCCTTCGCACACCAACTGGACGATCGAGCAACTGCTCCGTTGGACAACTGAGTTCCTTCGCGAACGTGGGGCGACCAGCCCGCGGCTGGATGCCGAAGTGCTGCTGGCACATGCGCGTGGTTGCGAGCGTATTGAACTCTACACAGCGTTTGGCGAGTTGGCATCGGATGAACTGCGCACCAATTTTCGCGACCTGGTACGCCGACGTGCCGAAGGAACACCGGTCGCCTACCTGGTCGGCTACCGCGAATTCTACTCGCTGCCGTTCTTCATCTCGCCCGATGTCTTGATCCCACGCCCGGAAACAGAACACCTGATCGTCACGGTCCTGGACCTGGCGAAAGAGATGCCCGCCCCGATCGCCATCGCCGACGTCGGTACGGGCAGTGGCATCATTGGCATTTGCTGCGCCAAGTTCCTTCCGGAGTCACACATCTGGGCAACCGATCTCAGCGACAAAGCACTTGCGATCGCCGCACGCAACGTGGAGCGTCACAAACTCACGGATCAAGTCACACTGCTGCAAGGTAATCTGCTCGACCCCATCCCACCCGACCAACGCCTCGATATCGTCGCGAGCAACCCACCGTATGTCAGCCGAGCTGAATACGAACAATTGGCAACCGATGTTCGCGATTTTGAGCCGCGTGAAGCGTTGCTGGCCGGCCCGACCGGAACCGAAGTCATTGACCGTCTGATCCCACAAGCCGCCGCCCGACTGCACGCAGGTGGCTGGCTCGTGATCGAGCTCAGCCCGATGATTGCCACACAGGTCAGCAGATCCCTGGAACATGACCCGTGTTTTGGCCGCGTGGATACGATATCCGACCTGGCCGGCCATCCGCGCGTGATTCGCGCGTGTCGACAGTAGTCGGAGAGCGGCGCACCGCGAGAGAGCGCACAGGTAGGTCGTTTCTCCGCAAACGACCGTCGTGCTGTTGTGTGGCATCGGGACGGGACAAGGCGCCTTTCGGAGAAAGGCTCTACCTTTGACCGTCGCGCCGCAAGCCACCACCAATCGCGCTGCGGAGAAAGGCTCTACCTTTGACCGTCGCGCCGCAAGCCACCACCAATCGTGCTGCGGAGAAAGGCTCTACCTTTGACCGTCGCGCCGCAAGCCACCACCGATCGCGCTGCGGAGAAAGGCTCCACCTATCACCCACATGCCTCGAGCTTCTGGCATAATGCGTCACGCACTGGTTGCGGCAGGGCGATCAGTTTCCCGGTCGAATCCACACTCGCCAAAGTCAGGCTGGCGGTCGCAAGAAGCTTCCCATCCGCGACACGTACCGCACGTTGCTGGAGCATGAATCGCACGCGGCGCACGCGGCGCACTTCTGTTTCGATCTCAACCACATCGCCAAGAACGGCCGACACGATGTAGTCGATTTCGACATGTGCCACGGCAAACAAGACACCCTGCGATGCAAGCTGTTGGACTGTCATCCCCATTCCCTCGATTAACTCGCAACGTCCCATCTCCATCCACCGAAGGTAGTTCGCATAATAGACAACACCTCCCGCATCGGTATCGGCATAGTAAACTTTGACCCGCACCAGAATCACTCCCATCGGCATCGCGCAGCAATTGACCGGCCGTTGCCTTGTCCCGCCGTGCAACTTAGACTCTATTCTCAAAAAAAACCGCTTCAGCAAACTCTCGCGTGGCGGAGTTCACTCGACCAGTTTAGAGACTTATTCTGCAGGATGCACGCACCGTACGCACAGATTTCAGAGCGACCAACGGGAGCACCGCCGAAGGATGGAATACTCCCCTGAGGGTTGCGGGCCTCCCGCATTAGGACACAGACCATGAACAACCCCACGGGACCGGATGCGACTCATCTGGTCGAAGTCGTGACAACCTATGTTGAGATGCTAACTCCGGACATGCTCGTTCCGTCACCCGCTACAGACCTCGACATTATCGAAGCGGAACTCCCGTGCCCGGAATTGAACCGCTTTCTCTACGCGGCAGTCGGCGGGCACTGGTACTGGGTTGACCGTCTTGGCTGGCGCTACGACAAATGGCTTGATTACGTCGATTGCGATACGATGCACACGTGTGTTGGTTACGTGCGTGGTACGCCGGCCGGGTATTTCGAGGCAGAATTGCAGACCGACGCAGACGTCGAAATCCGGTCATTTGGTTTACTACCGCAGTTTCTCGGCCGCGGCTACGGCGGTGACTTATTGACGCGCGCCATCCGCTTCGCCTGGCGACTTGGCGCCGGCGGGTGTGGCTGCACACGTGTAGTCTTGACAGTCCGCGCGGTTTACAAAACTACCTCGCCCGCGGATTCCAGGTCTATCGAACGACTCGTGAAATCGTCCGCATGCCGCGCACTCCACCCGGCCCGTGGCCTGACAGCGGCTACCCAGGTTAGCCCGCTATTGTTAGCCGGCAATTGCCCAACCCAATTCCACCGGGGAAGCTCCGTGCAGGCAAAATCGAGTTCCGTTTTCAATCGGTTTTGGAGCATCGCACAGTCACGCTCTTGCCGGCGTCCAGTCCACCGGGCAGTTGCACGACTTGCCGGATCGACAAATCGCGGTCGCGCAACGACGGTCGGGCAACGCGCAAGTCGACGGTAATTTCAGCAGGTTGGTTCACCGGGTTCGCGACGGAGATCGCAAACGCATCCGCAAGTACGCGCACCAGGACCAGACATGGTCTATCGACCGTGATGCTCATATTTGGTGCTACCTGGCATGTCGCTGACTTGTAAAACGCCACAGCAGCCATCTGCAGTTCTTCGTGCCACACTGCCTGCAGGTCGCGTTGGTTGGCCACCACACGCAGCGGTAAGTCAATGCAAGGTTCGAGGCCTGCCGCAACCGCCGGAATTACGCAGTACGCATAGGAAGCATTATGTGGCTTGATGCCGTGATCGATCGTCACACGAAACACGTCGTGCGTGATCGTCTTGCTTGACGCACGTTCGTTGATCAAGTGCCAACTCCCTGACTGGGCCGAATTATGGACCTGCAGCGCCGGCGTAACCCCAAGAGACATGTAACGGACCTGGTTATGCCATATCCAAACCGGTGCGGCGACATCATGCGTACCGCGTGGCAATTTGTGAATCGCTTGTCCGTCCGACACGAGCACGTCACCGTTGAGCAAGCACTGTTCCAATGTTGTGGCGACGAGATGTTCTTTGTCGGTGCAGGAAATACCGGCCCCAAGACAGACGATTTGATCGTCGCAAAAGAACCAGCTTTTGTGCGCCTCGAGCGGACCGTTGGCGAGTTCCATCGCGGCCATCCCATACGATCCGTCCGAGACACCGCCAACGAACGCGCGTTTGCCTTTGTACCGCGGCGATCCAGTCAGCGCGGGCACTTGCAGGGCTGTTGTACCCGGTATCTTCCGCCAATCCCAAACCGGAAAGATCCCCGCATATTCCTCTCCTGTCCGCATGATGACGAAACACCCGTCTGCCAGATGATGACTCTTCAACCCCTCCTGATTAGCTGGCCCATCCGTATTGTAGTTCCGCTTGGAGACCATGCGTGCCGAGGCATAATACGCTTTGCGTTGATGCGTCATGAAGTCGGAGCACCAGAAGTGGCGGTTCCCTTGCAGCGGCGGCGCCGGTCTCCCGGCCGCACGGGCAACCAGCGCGGCAGCTCGGCCTGCCGCTGATCGGTCACTTCGAGCAAATCTGCTGCAGCCGGGCTCAGATATCTTGCATCCTGATTCGGACGCGTGATTTCGCGCCCTTCGGCGCCAAAATCACTGGCGCTACCGCGTGCCATCCACTGGCTACCATCGAGAACCAGGCAGGTCAGTGTCCGCAGGGTCGCGGGAGAAAATGCCATACTGGTCCCGCTGACGACCGTGGCCAGATGCGCACAGTCAACCACAAACCCGGAACCATAACCATGGTTGTACAGGCAAGGCCCATGTTGATGAAAACTGAAATCGGCCTGGATCCCTTCACCTGCCGAGACGCTAATCTCTTGGGCAATTCGTTGATATGCCGTACGAACCAGTTCTTCATCATTTTCAAGGATCGCTCGAACCGCAGTCACTTCGGTAACCCAGACCAGGTTTTGGCCGGTCATGCTGATTTTCGCTCGTGCAACGATCTTCAACCCACTCTCGAGTTGTGCCGGTGAAAGCTCTTCGTCCATCATCAGCAACAAGCTGCTCATGACTCGCGGGACACCGATTTCGTCCCACCACCAGTTCGGGTTCTGGAAGTCATTCCGCAGCCAGAAATCAAGTCCCCGCAGTACCGCCGCACGCAGCTTAGGATCGTGCGTCTGTGCCGATCCTGGCTGCCGAAAAGCCGCACGCTAGATCAAACAGGCGGGCAAGATGTGCATACGTCTTCCAGCCACTGCGGGTCTGATCCGCATAGTTCACGTCGGGCCAACTGCCGTCATCTTTTTGCGACTTCAGTAGCGAAGCAACTTGCTCCGCTCCCACACCACGCATCATTCGTTCGAGCAATCGGGCCCGGATCTTAGTCAGGTCGTCAGAACGCCGTGGCGGTACCGACTCCCCGCCGAAGCTCCCGGCAGAACTGGCCAGCAACAGACTAATGGTCAGTAGTAAGCGGCTCATCGAAATGCAGTCCTCATTTTCTACGCATGTCGGCGCATGCTCGTTGTCGTCGCTGAATTCCGTTATGATAGTTGGTGCTTTGGCAAGAGTGAGAATCAGGTTGGCAGCGGCATTGCGGGTGCGCCGTCGTTCGGGGATTTTGCCGCGCCGGCGTGCGCTGCAAGACGTGCCCCTGGATGCCCGGCCCGGCAGCGCACGTTTGCCACACTCTGCGTCGACGCCCCAAAAAACGCTACCATAATTTGGACCTTGCCACCACCCACGCACTAACGAGGCTGTGCCTCCAAACACTCAAGGAAGCTACCATGCTACGCGCAAAACGACGACTAACGGCATGCATGTCGGCCTGGTTCCTGGTCGCACTGGTCAATGGGACACGGGCAGGTGAGATCGCGAACTGGAAGCCGCCGGAGATCACCGCACCGCGAATCACGCGGCATCCGGCACTCGCCTGCTCATCCGAAGAACTGGCGCGGCTGCAACAAGCTTATCACGGTTCCGGGCCCGCGCATCGGAAAATCGTCGAGCTGATTGGTTCGGCGGATCGGGCTGTGCCAGTCCATCCAGTTTCCCATTCGAGGCGGGCAACACAACCAATGGTACCAGTGTGACAAATGCCAGATTGCGTTGCAGACAATCGACGCGACACACCATCGCTGTCCGCGGTGCAAGACAATCTACTCGGGCGAGCCCTACGATGACGTTGTGTTTTCGCCCGTCCACAGTAGCAATTTGCAGAACATGGTCAACACCGCGTGGGCCTATGCAATCACGGGCGACGCGAAATACGCGCAGCGGGCACGGGAAGTCCTGGTTGGGTACGCGCAACGATACCGAGAGTATCCATATCACTCGGCAAGTCGCACCCGTGACGGCTGGGCATTGCGGTCCGGTGGGCATCTGTACGAACAGACATTGAGCGAGGCGTCAGCCTTCGCAGGCACGATTGCCCCGGCTTATGATTTGATCTACGACTGGGACGGTATCAGTGCAGCGGATCACGCTTTGATTCGCAACGGCCTGGTGTTGCCCCTGCTGCAGAATACAGCGCAATCCCGCAGGCAAGAGCAACTGGCAGACCTGGCACAACGCAGCTTTCATCTGGGGCGGGGCGCTGCTGGATGATGCCCAGTGGATTCGTAAAGCCGTTGCCGACCCGGAAAACGGTTTCGTTTTCCAGATGAACACGTCCGTTACGGCCGATGGTATGTGGTATGAGAATAGTTGGGGATACCACTTCTATACACTCTCGGCAATGGTCCAGATCGCCGAAGTGGCGCGCCACCTGGATATCGACCTGTGGACCAATCCGACGCTGCGCAAGATGTTCACCGTCGCATTCGATTACGTAATGCCCAATGGACGTTTTCCTCGTTTTGGCGACGATGTTAACACGTCACTCGCCTCGATGTCTGGCCCGATGGAATACGCATACCATGCTTATCGACAACCGGCGATGCTGCCCTACCTCGACACGACCCCGACGCGCACATCGGTTATGTTTGGACGCGTGCCTTCACGCACGACGGATCCGCCCCATTTGGCAAGTCACGTATTTCGCTCCGCCGGCCATGCAATCCTCCGCACCAACGGAGATCCCGGGTTGGCGGCAGCCATGACATTTGGTCCGTACGGGGGCTTCCACGGCCATTTCGACAAACTCAGTTTTGTCTTCTACAGCTACGGTCAGGAGCTGGGCTTCGATCCGGGCCGCGCCCGCAGCCAGGCCTATCGGCTACCGATCCATCGCGATTGGTACAAGGCGACGCTGGGCCACAATACGGTCTTGGTCGATATGCAATCACAAAAACCGGCATCTGGCACTCTCGAGTTCTTCGCCACAAACGAGCAATATTCGGTCGTCGTCGCGAGCTGCAAGGACGGTTATCCGGGCGTCGTGCATCGGCGTCTGCTCTGCCTGGCACCAACGTATCTGTTGGTGGTCGATCAACTCGAGTCCGCGTCGACACACCGATATGACTGGGTCTACCACCAACGCGCCGCAACGATTCAGTGCGATGCTGTCAACAAGACCGCTGGTGAATTCGGCAAAGACTATCCGGGTCAACAGTACGTCGAACATATCAAGCTGGGCCAAATTGACGATGCCGTGCGCGCAAAATTCACCGCCCCAAAACAGGTAACCTACCTGACCGAAGTTGGTGCACCGGAAACCGTCGTCTACACGGGTGACGGAGTCGGAGCGTCGGTCGTTGATCGAGTGCCCATGGTCGTGCTCTCACGACATGCACGCAGCACGCGCTTTGCCACGGTCCTGGAACCAGTGCCGGCGGCCAACCAGCCAAAGGTGACCGCGGTCGACATAGGCACACAAGATGGAACACTGATCGTGACCGTACACCGCAATGATCTGTTGGACACCATCACATGCGACCCCCACCATCAATGCACCGTAAAGGCCGGCGGTATCCCCGTGGTTTGGATGACTGCCGATTGAATTGGTATGGGAGACTGCCAGGAATCATACATCCGCAACGACTCGAATGGCGTATAGGTCGAGCGTTTCTCCGAAACGCGATCGATCCGGGTATGGTAGGCGATGGGCAGCGCGACGGTCGTTTGCGGAGAAACGACCTACCTGCGAGTTTCTCGGCGGCACGACGAGTTGCTGTCCGGCGCGCGTGGTCAAACTGAGCCCGGTCAGCGAGCCTGATTCGGTTGCCTATTCAGACCGGTCTGCATAAACTGATGTTGATTCTGAAACGGAAGCACCGTTTTTCTCTTCTCTTGATCAACTCGAATCGCAGGAAAACGATCTATGAAGTATCTCGTATCATTGATGGTTGCAAGCGCCGTTGCAGCGACGGTCGTTCTTGCCAGCGAGAGGCCGCGCCGGGATGAACCGGCGAACTCGGCGAAAAAGGCACCGGCCACAGCCACAGGCGATGCGGCAGATGATCCAACACCACTTGCAAAACTGAATTGGCTTGTTGGCCAGTGGGAGGACCAAGGCGCGGAATCGAAACTAACAACGACATGTCGCTGGATGATGAATCGGAAGTACCTCAAACGCTCGTTCACGCTGCGCGAGGACGGCGAGGTTGTTCTGGAAGGGACGCAGATGATTGGCTGGGACCCGATAGCCAAACGGGTGCACTCGTGGACATTCGACTCCGAGGGTGGCTTTGGAGAAGCGTATTGGATTCAAGATGGCAACCGCTGGCTGGCCAAGAAATCGTTCGTTCTGGCGACGGGCGAAAAGGCATCTGCGGTCAATGTCCTGTCCACCGCCATGCCGTGCTTGCGGGACAGGTAGCCGTTGCCGCCGCCCAGGGTGAAACCGGCTACGCCCACAGTGGACACGGTGCCGCCGACGGCGGCCAGTCCGTGCTCCTGGGTCCTGGCGTCGAGCTCGCGCCAGCGGACGCCGGGCCCCACGCGGACCGTCCGCGCGCCGGGGTCGACCTCGATCTGTTTCATGGGCGACAGGTCCAGCAGCAGACCGCCGTCACCTATGGTGTTGGCGGCGTAGGAGTGGCCACCGCCCTTCACCGACAGCAGCAGGGAGCTCTCCCGTGCGTAGTCGACTCCGGTCTTGACGTCCCCGGTGTCACGACAGCAAAGCACCAGGTCCGGGTGCCGGTCGAAACGCGCGTTGAAGACGCTCCGTGCCTCGTCGTAACCTCTGTCTCCGGGAGTCAGGACGACGCCGCTGGTGCGGGCTCCCAGCTCCCGATTGTGTTTGGTCATGGTGTCCTCCCTTCCGGACGTCGTGCTCTCGACGAACACGCGACGCCCTGTCCCCGGTGCCCCACGGCACGGGGAGGCCACGGGATCCCCGGTGGGTGTGTCATCGATCCGCGGCGAGTGCACCAGGGAACATCGCGGCAGCGCGGCGATTTGTTCCTGCTCCTCCGACCTTCTCGTCCCCAGGACGAAGCTCCTGTCGCGATGAATGTGGGCGGACGGATCTGGATCCCGAGACTCGCGCCGACGCGGATGTCGGCACAGTCTCGGATGGAGATCCGACGGCGCACGTCGAGCACGAGCTCGCAGGGAGGCGTCCGGGGCCCGCGAGACGAAATTTTGCCCTCTCGTCGGGCCCTTCTCAGTGTGAGACCGTTCGCGGAGCGTGCATGGCGACCTATGTGATCGGTGACATCCACGGGTGCTTCGAGACTCTCCAGCGCCTGCTGCTGAAAATGAGCTGGGATCCTGCGGTGGACGAGCTGTGGCTGGTGGGGGACCTGGTCAACCGTGGGCCGGCGTCCCTCGAGGTCCTGCGCTGGGCGGTGGCTCACGACGAGAAGATCACGGCCGTGCTCGGCAACCACGACCTGCACCTGCTGGCGCGTGCGGCGGGTCTGGTGGCGGTCAAGGCCGACGACACGCTGGACGACGTGCTGGCCGCCCCGGACCGCGACGAGCTGCTGGGGTGGTTGAGGCGCAGGCCCTTCCTCCACGTGCGGGGAACCTGGGTCATGGTGCACGCCGGGTTGCTGCCGGGCTGGGACCTCGGACGGGCGCTGGGGCTCGCGGAGGCGGCGGCCGAGGGTCTCGGGGGAGACTGGTGGCCATCGTTCCTGAGGCGGGTGCTGGCCAAGGGGTCACGGCGCGAGGGGATGCCCGGCGATGACGATGCAACCGCAGCGGTGGGTGTGTTCACTCGCCTGCGCATGGTCGATGGTGACGGTCGGCCACGCTTCAGCTACACCGGCCCCGTCGAAGAGGCTCCCAAGGGGTATCGACCCTGGTACGGGACGGCGCGGGTGATCTCGGACGGTTCGCGCGTCGTGTTCGGGCACTGGGCCGCCCTCGGCGTCCGCCGCGGGGAGGGGATGACCTGCCTCGATTCCGGGTGCGTGTACGGTAACCGTCTGAGCGCGCTGCGGTTGGACGACGACTGCGTCTTCGAGCAGGAGACTGTGGATCCGGTGCCCGTGTGGGAGGGGTGACATGTCCGCGCCGCGTCCCCGGCGCCGGCGCGCACGTCACGACGGCAAAGACGGTAGAATGCGCGACGAGGACCCTGGATGACTCGTGTTGCACTCGACGACAGCCGATCCGTGATCGGCAGCGTAGGCGCTGGACCCGGCGCAGGGAGAAACCATGCGCCTCGGTCGGATCGGTGCCCCGCCGCCGGCGTCATGGCGCGGTGCAGGGGCGGTCGGAGGAGCTAGCGGTGCCCGCCAGACGCTGCCCCTGGTGTGGGGACGACCCCGTGTACGTGGCCTACCACGACCGGGAGTGGGGCGTGCCGGTGCGCGACGATCGGACCCTGTTCGAGTTCCTGATCCTGGAGGGAGCCCAGGCCGGGCTGAGCTGGCGCACCATCCTGCGCAAGCGGGAGGGATATCGCGCCGCCTTCGCCGGATTCGATCCCGCCGAGGTGGCGCGCTTCGACGAGGGGAAGATCGCCGAGCTGCTCACCGATCCCGGCATCGTGCGCAACCGGCGGAAGGTCGAGGCAGCGGTCGACAACGCGCGCGCCTTCCTGGCCGTGCAGGAGGAGCGGGGCAGCTTCGCCGGCTACATCTGGTCGTTCATAGACGGCCGGCCGATCCAGAACCGGTGGCGGTGGCTGGAGGAGATCCCGGCTACCACGCCGCTCGCCGCCACGATCTCCAAGGACCTGCGGGCCAGAGGGTTCCGGTTCGTCGGCCCGACCATCGTCTACGCCCACATGCAGGCCACGGGCATGGTCAACGATCACCTGGTGGGCTGCTTCCGCCACGCCGAGGTGGCGGAGCTCGGGGGGGCCCCATGAGCTCTGCGGTCGCGGTTCCCGGCGGGTGGATCGCAGCCCTGGTGGTGTTCGTGATCCTGGGCGCCGTGATCCTGCTCATGGCCGGTCGGCAACGCAAGCTCGCCGCACGCGAGCGCACGGTGCAGGCGTTGCTGGAGGAGCGTTCCCAGCAGCTGGAGAAGGCGAATCGGGCCCTGCGCGAGCTGACCGCCGGCGATCCCCTCACCGGCATCGCCAACCACCGCACCTTCCAGGAGGACCTGCGCAAGCAGTGGCGGCGGACCGCACGGTCGCGGCTGCCCCTCACGCTGCTCATGATCGACGTGGACGGGCTCCGCCACTTCAACGAGTCGAAGGGGCACCAGGCGGGCGACGAGTGCCTGCGCCAGGTGGCGGACGTGCTCCGGCAGCAGCTCCAGCGGCCGGGCGACGCGGTGGGTCGCTACGGAGGGGACGAGTTCGTGGTCCTGCTGGCCGAGACCGACGCCTCCGGGGGCCTGGCCGTGGCCGAGCGCATGCGACGCGCCGTCGAGGACCTGGAGCTGCGCTGGGGGTCGGACGCCGAGAAGGAGCGGATCACCGTCAGCGTGGGCGCCGCCACCACCATTCCGAGCCCCCAGGAGAACGCCACCTCCCTGGTGGCGGCCGCCGATCGGGCGCTCGCGGTGGCGAAGCGCAACGGCCGCAATCGCGTGGAGATGTGACGAGGCGCTCGACGCTGGCGCCACACGGAGCCATGAGGTCGTCGATGGACGCTGCGGCAGACGTGGCCCGCGGTGCCTGTCCGCTCAGGGCCGGGTTGTGGACGCCCGTCACTCCTCGAGTGCTTCCGGCGGGAGGTGGCCGAGCATGACCATCTTGCGCCGGTAGGCCGACTCGCGGCGCCGCGCCAGCCGGGCTCGGCGCTCCCTCAGCTCCTCGAGCTGGCGCTCCAGAGAGGGACGGGCCGCCTCGTCTGCGGCCGCCAGGGCCTCGCGGATCGCGTCGGCACGCGCGTGCAGCTCGCGCATGGCTAAGGCGATGGCGCTCTCCTCGTTGGACACGTACGCCTTGGGCGAGCAGACCGGCTCCTCGGAGGCGGCCTCGTCGCGTCCCACCACGGGAAGGTCTCGTTCCTCCATGGCGCCAGTGTACCTCCGCGAGCCGATAGACGCTCGCCCGGCCATGGAGTGGAGCAGGCGGTCGGGGATATGATCGGAGGGGCGAGGACCAGCAACGAGGTGAGTGCCAAGGCGGTCGGAGTGGAGCAATCACACGCGCGCGTCACAGAGACGGCGCCGTGGCGGGAGCGTTGGCTGAGCGTCGACGAGGGCGTGGAGCTGCGGGTGCTGGAGCGGTCGGAGGCGGGGTGCGGCGGCCGTCGTCCCGTCATCTTCGTGGCCGGCTGGGTGTCGGTCATGGAGGGCTGGACATCCGTCCTGGAGCGGCTCGGGCAGGTGCGGCCCGTGGTCTACGTGGAGACCCGAGAGAAGGGCTCGGCGCATCTGGACCGCCATCGCCTGCGTCCGGACGAGTTCACCGTGCCACGGCTGGGGCTGGACCTGGTGCGTATCGCCGATGGCCTGGACATCGATTGCAGCCGGGCGATCTGGTTCGGCAGCTCCATGGGCGCCAACGCCATCCTCGAGGCACTCAAGGGGGGACGGCTGCCGGCACGGGGCGCCTTTTTGGTCGGACCCAACGCGGGATTCGTGATCCCGTGGTGGGGCCGGCCCCTGCTGTGGTCCCCGTCGGGCCTCTACCACGTGATCAAGCACTTCGTCATCTGGTACCTGCGGCACTTCCGGGTCGACGAGCGGGCCGAGCCGGAGCAGATGCTGCGCTACGAGCGGACACTGCTCGCCGCCGAGCCGTTGCGGCTGAAGCTGTCGGCGCGTGCGGTCGCACGCTTCGACGCCCGGCCGGGGCTGGAGACCGTCTCGACCCCGGTGGCGATCGCCTACGCGTCCACCGACCGCCTCCACGGTGAGGGCGATGTGGACACCATCGTGGCCGCGGTCCCCACGGCGCGCGCCCTCCGGTGCCCCTCCAACGGCTACATGCACGACCCCAGGATCGTGGACGACCTCGAGGCCTTCATCGCCTCACTCGACGGTGGCTGAGCCCGCCGCGCTCTTCGCCCGGCGCGAGTAGAGCACCACGAACAGGCAGAGCCCGATGAGGGCGACGGTGCCGATGACCTCTCCGGGCAGGCCCTCGAAGGCGTGCGCGGACAGGATGTGGACCGCTTCCTTGGGCGCCATGGTGCCCGCCGTCTGCATGATGAAGGCGTTGACGCCGGAGTCGATCACTCCGAGGATGGCGCCCCCGGCCATCAGGCCCGACGCCACGAGCACGCCCCGATCGGTGCGCGCCTTGACCGTCTGGTCGCTGTCGCCGGCCGACCTGCGCCCCACGAACCACGACAGGATGCCGCCCAGCAGGACCGGGGTGTTCAGCTCCATGGGCAGGTACATCCCGAGGGCGAAGGCCAGCGGAGGCACTCCGGCCATCCGCAGGATCAGGGCGAGCACCACGCCGAGGGCGAACAGGTACCACTGCAGGGGGGCGGTCTGGGCGCCGAAGATGCCGATCAGGATCGCCTTCATGGCCGACGCCTGCGGCGCCGGGATGTCTGGTCGTGCCGAAGCCCTGGCCAGCGGGTCGGCCTGGGCCATCACCCACATGGCCAGGCCGCAGAAGGTCGCCGCCACGGCGGTGCCCGACAAACTTGAGCTCGAGCTGGTTGGCGGGAGTGGCGCCGATCCAGTGGCCCACCTTGAGGTCCGAGGACAGGGCGCCGGAGGCGGCGAGGGCGGTGCACACGACGCCCCCGACCATCATGGTGACGAACATGCCGTTGCCGCCGGACAGGCCCAGGCTTGCAGCATCAGGAAGCCGGTGATGATGAGGGTCAGCATGGTCATGCCGGACACCGGGTTGGTGCCGACGATGGCGATGGCCCGGGCCGCCACCGGCGCGAACAGGAAGGCCACCACCATGACCAGGCCGGTGGCCACCAGGGCGTAGAGGAGGGAGCTGGCGATGCCGACGCCGAAGGAGAAGAACACGAACGCGCCCACCGCCGCGGCCGCCAGGCCGGCCAGGGTGAAGGAGCCGGAGAGGGAGCGGTCGACCCGCGGCACCTCGCTCGAGGCGCGGGTGTCCTGGTGGCTGAGGCCGACCATGTTGGCGCCGATGGAGCGGATCATGGACGGCAGGGAGCTGAGGATGCCCAGGATCCCGGCGCCGGCGATGCCGCCGACGCCGATGATGCGCACATACCCCACGAAGACCTGGTCGATGTCCATGTCGCCGATGAGCACCGTGCCGGGGGCGAGCACGTGGGGCAGGCTCGAGCCCACCGAGTGCACCAGGGGTACGAGCACGAAGTAGGACAGGAACGAGCCCGCGCAGATGATGGCCGCGTAGCGCAGCCCGACGATGTAGCCGATGCCCACGATGGCGGCGTTGTTGAGGATGCGCAGGGTCATGAACTGGTGCTCGAGGAGCTGTCCGAGGCCCAGGGCCCGGAACGATAGCTGCTCGGCCATGCCGTGAAACGCGGTCACCGTGGCGTCGTAGGCCGCACCCAGCCCGGCCGCCATGGCCAGGATCTTGGCCTGACCTCCCACACGTTCGCCGGAGAGGATGATCTCGGTGGTGGCGGTGCCCTCGGGCCAGGGCAGGCGCCCGTGGAGCTCCACCATGAAGTGGTAGCGCAGGGGGATCAGGAACAGGATGCCCAGACAGCCGCCCAGGAACGAGACCAGGATCACCTGCAGGATGCTGGGTTGCGCCACCCCCGAGCCCGGCTCGGCGGCGAGCATGTAGAGCGCGGGAATCGTGAACACCGCCCCCGCCACCACGTGCGACGAGTTGGCGCCGATGGACTGGATGATCACGTTCTCCAGCATGGTGCTCTTGCGGGCGAGGAGGGGCGACAGCCCGATGGCCAGGATGGAGATGGGGATGGCCGCCTCGATGCCCTGACCGACCTTGAGGGCCAGGTAGGCCGCCGCCATGGAGAAGATGGCGCAGAAGACGAGGCCGAGGGTCACCGAGCGGACGGTGACCTCGAAGACCCCCCTCTCGTCGGGCACCACCGGGATGTAGCTCTCCGCCGGCCCGAGGGGCCGTCGCGCGTTGTCCGGGAGCCCGGCGATGCCTGCTTTGCCCGGTTGCATCTCCGTCCTCGTCGGTTGCGCTGCCTTCGCGCCCTTGGCTTGCTGTGCCACCGTTCCTCCCTCGTCCTTCTGGTTGCGGAAGTGTAGCGGAGACGGGCTTGATGCGGAATCGAGAGTGCCGCCGTCACCGGGCAAGGCCGATGATCGGTGTCGCTGTCACTGCCGCAGGGCGCGGGGCGCGGAATCGGACGCGGGCGCGGGCCGGGGGCTCAGTGGCCGGTCTGCGTCAGGATCACCCACCCCCAGTTGGCCAGGATGAGCGCCACGGCAGCCAGGCGCAGCCACCGCGGCAGCGGTGTTTCCAGCACCGGCACGGTCCCTCGGCGCCACGCCCACAAGGGGGCCAGCAGGCCTCCCACCACCAGGATGACCGTGCCGCCCGCCACCAGGGGATTGAGCAGGAAGGCCTGCCCGGGATGATGGTGGAGCAGCGCCAGGACCCCGCGCGTGGCGCCGCAGGTGGGGCAGGGGATGCCGGTGAGCGAGCGGAAGGTGCACCTGCCCAGGTGGGGCGCCAGAAAGTCCCACAGCGGTCGCAGCGCCACCGCGGCGAGGGCCAGGCCGGCCCAGACCCACGTGAGCTGCCGCTCGGCGAGAGTGAGCGGCCGCCACCTCACGAGTGGTGCGACAACGAGCCCAGGATCGCGGTGCCGACGCCGAGTGAGAGCGCCACCGCCACGCAGGCACAGCACAGGAGCAGGGGCAGGAGGACCGCCAAGGCGGCCTTGCCGTAGGGACAGCGGTGCGCCTCGGCCACGCCGACGATCTGCAGCACCACGAACCAGCCGAAGGAGATGATGCCGCCGCACAGGGGCACGATGCTGCCGAGATCCGCGGTGTGGGCGTAGCAGAGCAGGCGGAACGTGGTCTCGAAGCCGCCCTTGCCCTCACCGACGATGAGCAGTGCGAGGTGGAGGATGCAGGTGTGGAGAAAGATGTAGAACGCCATGAGGACCGGCATCACCACTGCGGTCCCGATCCCGATCAGCACCATCACCGATGCCCCGACCGCGATGCCTCCCAGCTCGTTCCGGAGGTCGGGGAAGCCGACCGCGAAGAACGGCGCTTGGAAGGCGAACCAGTAGGCGAAGCCCACCAGGAGCTCGATCCAGGCCATGATCACCGCATAGAAGAGGGGCCGGCCGAGGCCCGTCGCGGACATGCGCTTGAAGGCCTCCTGCGGGGACAGGACGAAGAGCTTCACGGTCGCCGTCAGACCGGACAGGAAGCCGGTGGAATGGTCCTCCCAGGGGAGAACGGGGGGCGTTGTGCCTCCAGGTGGAGCAGGGGGAGGCGAAAGCGTCGGATCGTTCACGGTGTCCTCCAGAGCCAGCTCGTGTTGCCACCAGTGTAACGTTCCGTCCCGGGCACAGGTTCGCTGCGGGCCGGCGCACGGTCGAGGGTCGTGCTGGAATTTCCGGCCTGCCTCGCGGATTGCGGGGAACGATGACTGATCACCTGTTGCGATGCGTTGCCCTGGAGGGACGGGTCCGGGTGGTCGTGGCCGACGCCAGCGACACCGTGGAGGAGCTGCGCCGCATCCACGATCCCTCGCCCACGACCACCGCCGCTCTCGGCCGGGTGGCCACGGGCGCTCTGCTCATGGCGGCCTCTCTGGAGAAGGTCACCAGCCGCGAGCCCCTGCTGACCATCGAGCTCAACGGGGACGGTCCCGCCGGCCGCTTCCTGGCCACCGCGTCGCCGGCCGGCTGGGTGCGGGCCATGGTCGCCAATCCCCACGCCACCGCCGAGTCGGTGGTGGACGGCAAGCTCAACGTCGCCGGCGTGGTGGGGACCCGGGGCGAGCTCGCGGTCACCCGCGATCCCGGCGTCGGTGAGCCGTACCGGGGGGTCGTGCCCCTGCGCTCGGGCGAGATCGCCCAGGACGTGGCCCACTACCTCAACGACTCGGAGCAGACTCCCGCCGCGGTGGTGCTCGGGGTGCACGTCCTTCCCGAAGGCCGGGTGGACAACGCTGGCGGAGTGCTCGTCCAGCTCCTGCCCGGCGTCAGTGACGACCAGGCGCGGAGGCTGACGCAGCGGGTGCGCGAGCTGGGAGCGGTGACGGCCCGCATGGTGGCGGGACAGGGCCCCCAGGAGTGGTTGCAGCTCCTCTTCCCGGACGGCCTGGAGATTCTCGAGGAGACCCCCGTGCGCTTCCACTGCGGGTGCTCCCAAGAGCGCGTGGAGACCGCCCTCAGACTTCTCGGCCCGGCCGAGATCCGAGAGCTCTTGCGCGACAACCCCGGCCGCCCGACCCGGCTCACCTGCGAGTTCTGCCAGACCGTGTACGAGGTCCCTCCCGAACGGCTCGCCGAGCTGCTGCTGGAGCTCGACGACGAGGGCGGCCACCAGCCCGTCAACTGATCGCGGGTCCGCGCGCGTGCGACCCGGGGGAGGGGTTGAATCCGGCGCCCGATCCAGGGCACCGCGCTCGGCGTCGGAGTCGGTTACCCTGCCACCAGGATGTTGCTGGATGGAGACCGCGCCCCAGGCCCGATGCGGGATGTGCACGCGGCCCTCGCGGCCCCAGTGGGGTTCCGGGTCGCCCTGGGTCGTCCCCTCAAGCGGCGGTCGGGTCCAGCTCGGGAGGTGCGATGAGCGTCGTCCTCGAACCGATCGGTGTCATCCACAGTCCGTTCCGCGAGCCGGTTGGCATGCCCATCCAGCCCCGTTTCGCGACGGGAGTGGAGGGCGAGGCCGAGATCTTCGACGAGTTCGCAGAGGGCCTGGCGGATCTCGCAGGCTTTTCCCACCTCCACCTGATCTACCATCTCCATCGGGCAGGCGGATACTCGCTGGTGGTGACGCCCTATCTCGACGATGTGCCGCGGGGCCTCTTCGCCACCCGGGCGCCCCGCCGACCGAACCCCCTGGGCCTGTCGGTGGTGCGACTCGTGAGGGTCGCCGGCAACCGGTTGACGCTGGCGGAGCTGGACGTGGTGGACGGCACGCCGCTGCTCGACATCAAGCCCTTCAACCCTGCCATCGACAATCGCACGGGCTGCCGAGTGGGCTGGATGGAGGGCCGGGTGGAGGGCGGCGGCGGCATCGCGGACGACCGCTTCGTGGACGATCACCGGTGAGGTGATCGCCGCGCTGAACCCTCCGGGTGCCCAGGCACGGGGGCGTGCAGGTATCCTGCCTGCATGAAACGTGCGCGCATTGTCCTGCTGGGCTTCACCCTGACGCTGCTCGCCGTGACGGTCGCGTGTACGTCCGGAGGCCCCCCTGCGCCCGAGCAGTGGTCTCGCGTGTACGCCGAAAGCTTCGACCGGGTGTGGGAGACCGCCCTCAGCACCCTGGCCGAGTCGGGCTACGCCGTCGAGGAGCGCGATCCGGAGCGGGGCACCATCCGGGCGGAGTCCGGTGAGAGCGATGCGTACCGCCGCGTGGTCCTGGAGGTGTTCGTCCTCCGGAGGCCGGAGTCGGTGCGGGTGGACGTCCAGGCGAGTGGGGGCGGGGTGTCCTCCCCCACCGATCTCCGGCGTCTGGCGCGACCCGTGCTGGCGTTTCTCGACGATCTCGATGCCAGGCTCCGGTCCTAGGCAGACGCATCTACGAGCTTTCGCGGTCAGCGCGGAGAGTGAGCCGTCGGTGCGGTCACCGTGTGCAGTCGGCGCCGAGGCGTCGTCGTCGCGCGCTGGTGGTCAGTGCGTATGGGGGCCTTCTTCGCCGAAGTAGGCTTTTCGGAAGGCCTTGACGAGCTGGCGCATCGCCTCCACGTGCAACGGGTCCACCGTCTGTTTGGCCTCCATCGCCTCCACCTGGAGCTGGTGGAGGAGCGTGAGCCGGGTGACGTAGGCGGCGTGCCCTGCGGTGTCCGAAGGCGGCACCGGCTTGATCCTCTGCGCCATGAAGTAGGACGTGACCACGTCCTGGATCTTCTGCGCGTGGTCCTCCTTGTTCATCACCCAGCGCACGAGCTGGTTTTCGTCGAGAGCGGTTCTCTTGCCGCTGCTGAGCGCCGAGATCTGCTGCATGGACTTGTCGATGGTGGCGATGTCCTCCTCGATCATCTTCACTCGCAGCTCGTCGTCATAGATGCCGCACGGGATCTGACAGTGGGCGGCGGCGGTCGCCGCGGCGGCGAAGGTGATGACTCCCATAAGGATCAAGTTGCGTACGCGTCTCATGTCGCCTCCTCGTGTGGCCGTTGTGTGCCGCGGACAACAGGGTCGGCGAAGGAGCTATTCCTCGCGAATCGGATGCGCGCAGGTGCACAGGCGTTCACGACGGGGATGGTGATCGAAGTGGCCCAGAGAAGGTGTTACGGCGGTTCCCGGGAAGGCGGTTCAGGCGTGGGATGCCTCGTCGTCGTCGTCATTGAGCTGGATGGAATGGGGTACCGGCATGGGGTTGAGACCGGTTTCGGCCCGGAGGACTTTGTTCCGGCCGGCGCCCTTTGCCCGATACAGGGCGTCATCGGCGGCCAGCAGGAGCTCCACGGCGTCCCGGGCGTCATCGGGAAACGTGGCGACGCCGCCGCTCACGGTGACCCTGCGCAGGGGCTGCTTCTCCCCGAAGGGGAAGTCGTACATCTCGATGCGCTGACGGATGTTCCCCGCGGCGCTCATCGCCTGGGCTGGTGTGCGTCCGGGCATGATGAGCAGGAACTCCTCGCCACCGAAGCGGCCGAAAATGTCATCCGCTCGGACGCTGTCCTTGACGATCCGTGCCAGCAACCGGAGCGCCTCGTCCCCTGCGATGTGGCCGTTCTGGTCGTTGTAGTTCTTGAAGTGGTCGATGTCGAACAGGAACAGGCCCACCCGGCCGCCCGAGGACCGCGCGCGGAGCACGAGCTCGCTCAGCTGCGTCTTCAGCGCGCGCTTGTTGAAGATCCTGGTGAGCTCGTCCACGTCCGCCGCCACCTGGACGTTGCGGTAGGCGGTGAGATTGTGCCAGGTGATGGCGCCGAGCTTGGCGATCATCTGGAGCATCTCCTTCTCATACGGGTGGTGCCGTTGCGGCCGCGAGAAGGCGATCACACCGAGGGTGTTGTCGCCGTGCACCATCGGCGCCGCCACCTCGAAGATCGGAAGGTGCGAGGATCGGAACCTGGCCTGGTTCGAGGCCGCCATCTGACTGAAGTCGGCGCGATCCATCACCCGCCGGGTCTCCGCAACCATGCCGAGCTGCCCCTCCCCGATGGGCACCTCGGTCCCCACGTCGAGCCCCCGCTCACTGGTGGCCGCGGCGGCCACGATCATGCGGTCGACGCGTTTCGGGTCCACGAAGGTCCCCCGTCGCGGCACCAGGACGGCCGCCTGCTCGGCCCTGAACATGCGGACCATGGCGTTGAGGAGGACCGCGGGGATGCCGCGCACCTCGGTCTGTTCGTTGAGGTCGGACATCAGGACCGTGTACTCGTTCATGAAGTCCACCATGACCGACAGGTCATGCTCGAGACGGCGCAAGGGAGACGCAGCGGACTGGGGATCTGCCGGCGCCTGAGGCTGCGCGGTGCGCCGGGAGGCGCCTGGCGTCGACAGACGGCCGAGCAGAAACACGGTGACCAGCAGCAGTGCGAAGCTGCCGATGAGGATGATCTCGACCACTGGGAAGTGTGTGAAGCTCACGTCAAGTGCTCCCGGCCGCTGGTATATGCACACTCGATGCCCGATCTGAAATACGGTCCATGCTCCAAGAAGCCGTTCTCAAGAATCAATTCTAACCAAAGCTGTCCCAGCGTGGTGCAGTGGCCGGTGACGACTAGTTGTGGGTGCGAGCCCTGCACAACGGGGTCCGCGAGACCGCCCTGGACGGAGGCAAGTTGGGCGCCGCGGCGACGGGGTACCAGGCGGGTGATCGGCCCGATGGTCTCGGCACCGCCCTGAGGTCAAGAGGTCGCCTCCATTCCCTTCGCCCGCCGCCCCGACGGTTAGAAGCCCTGCGAAGGGCTTTTAGACCTCCTTCGAGGCTGCGGAGAGAAGCTGGCAGCCCAACTCGTCACGCGATAGAGTGCGGTTCGCTGACTACCATCTCTTTCTCCGCCCGAGTGTTAGAATGCTGGGGTATGAAACAAGTCGAAGATTCCCATTGGGAGGCCGTCGGAGGAAGTCCCACGGTGGCACTCGCGGGTACAAGCCTGCGCGAGCCGGTCTCTCCGAGACTGGAGGGCAAACGCGTTCCCTTTCAGACTCCTGAAGTGGATCTCGATATCGCGTCCTTTCACGCGGAACTTCGACAGCGAAACCTACGGAATCTTTTCTGGACGGCATGCATTTTCAATCCGGTATACCTAACATGGAGCATTTTCGACTACGTCCTTCTGCCGACGCACTGGGCGCACTTCCTCGCCTTGCGCTTGGGTGTCGTAACGGTTGTCACCCTCGTTGCTATCAGCGTGCACAAGTTCGGACTTGCGCGCTATACCTGGGAAGCGTGGGTCATCGTATGCCTGGCGTACGTGAATGGCGTTGCGCCCATGCTTCCCTTGTCAGGTGAGTATCTCCCGGGCTATGTGTTGGGATTTGCGGTCACGTTCTTTGCCACTGGTCTCGTCCCCATGTGGCCGCCACGATGGACGATGTCTGTGCTGTTGGTTTCACTCGGATTCAGTGTCGCCATCTTCGCGGCAGGATGGACTGGGGATGTGGCTGTTCGCGACGTTGTCCAGAGTGCCTTTTTTGTATTGACATCAGCCGTCATCAGCGTGTACGCGGCATACTTCAAGTATGACCTGGCGCGAAGGGACTACTCGAGCAGGGCGCAGCTTTCTGCTGTGGCGCAACGTGAATCGGAAGCCCGTCTCGACCTGGCCCAGACCTCCATCGACCTCCAACGCGCTCTGGAAGATCTGAAGGGCTTCGATCGCCTGAAGAGCAAGTTCTTCGCAAACGTCTCCCACGAGTTGCGGACCCCGCTGACACTGATCTTGGCACCTCTTGCCGAGCTTACAGAGGACATCGAAAACCCGAGCCACAGGCAACAGGTCCATGTCATCCGGCGAAACGCCGAGCGCCTGCTGGGCCTGATCAACGATCTTCTCGACCTGTCGCGCTTGGATGCAGGAGGATTGCGCCTCAACCTTGCCGAGATGGATGTGAGAACCGTGGCAGCGAGCGTGCACGAGAACAGCCTGCCTGCCGCGATGGCAAAGTCCATCGATTTTACGCTGATCAGTGATGCGCCTGGTGCAAAGATCTGGGGCGATGCTCATCGGCTCGAGATCGTGTTCACGAACTTGGTCAGCAATGCGATCAAGTTCACGCCGGCTGGAGGGAAGATCTCCATAAGGATCGCTGATGTCGATGGAGGTGTCTGTGTCGAGGTCGAAGACTCCGGTCCGGGAATTCCCCCCGAAGACCTGCCGAAGGTGTTCGAACGCTTCTTCCAGGTGAGTCCGGGTGACCGGCGGCGCGAAGGGGGAGTGGGGATCGGTCTGGCCCTGGCCAAGGAGCTCGTCGAGCTCCACGGAGGGACCATCGAGGTTGCGTCTGAACCTGAGGTGTTTACCCGGTTCAGGGTGGTCCTTCCCTTCGGTCGCGAGCACATCCGGCCGGAGGTCGTGGAACGGCGCCAGCAGTTCGATCGCGAGGCCGCGCAGGGACGGCGGGCTGAGGACCTGCTGCCCCTGGACGTCGAGGAGGGTGGGGGCGAGATCGAGCGGAACTTCGAGGAGTTGCGCGGGGTGGTGGACCCGCCGGTCTTGTTCGATGGGCTCAGACGGGCTCGCATCCTCCTCGTGGAGGACCACGAGGAAGTGCGGGAGTTCATCCGGACGCTGCTTCGGCCCCACTACGAGCTGTTGCTGGCCGAGAACGGGCGCGAAGCGTGGGAGCTGGTGCGTGCCGAGTCGCCCGATCTGGTGGTCTCGGACGTGATGATGCCGGAGATGAGCGGCACGGATCTCGCCCGGGCCATCAAGAGCGATCCGGCGCTGCGGGCCACGCCGGTCATCCTGCTCACGGCGAGGGTGGGCTCGGAGGCGACCCTGGAAGCGTATGCGCACGGCGCGGACGACTTCGTGGCCAAGCCGTTTCACCCCCGGGTGCTGATGGCTCGGATCCGGGCCCAGCTCAGGCTTCGGGCCCTCGGACTGCAGCTCGCCCAGCAGGAGAAGCTGGCGGCGGTGGGCACGCTCGCGGCCGGCATACTGCACGAGGTGCGGAATCCCGTGAATGCCATCCTCAATGCCGCCAGGGTGCTATCGGGGGGCAGGTCCAAGCCCGAGATGACGAGGCAGCTCATCCAGGTCATCGCCGACGGCGCACAGCGGATCGAGGGGATCACCACCGCCCTCGACTCCCATGCGCGCCCGGCCGAGGCGGGGGTCACCCACAGCTGTGACATTCGGGAAGGCCTGGATGCGACGTTGACCCTCCTCGCACATCGCTTGGAGGGCGTGACCGTGCACCGGGAGTACGAAACCGACCGCCTCGCGCGGGCGCCGGCGGGACCCATCAACCAGGTGCTGCTCAACCTGATCGACAACGCGATCCGGGCGGGAGCTGCTACCCTCTGGCTCCACGTGGAGGAAGATGGAGACACGTTGCAGGTCAAGGTGTGTGACGACGGGACGGGTATCGCCACCGAGGATGCCGAACGGATATTCAACCCGTTCTACACCCGCCGAAAGGACGGAACCGGGACCGGGCTCGGGCTGTACTTATCTCGACAGATCATGGAGGAGCACGGAGGAGAGCTCCGCCCCCTCAGGCAGACGGGCCGGGGCGCATGTTTCGTGGTTGAGATCCCAGCCGTTGGAAGACGGCGGCCCCGTGAGAGCGAGCCGACATCGGAGTTCGTGTGACGCGGATGGAGATTCGTGGCCGTTGACGAACGCAGGGAGAGCGTGTGATGGCGAAATCATATGAGTCGCTCATCGGTGCGGTCGGTCGCTCAGTGTTTTATCGGCCCGACCGCCAGCCCATTCGTGAGTTGTTGTCGCGCGACGCGACGCCCAAAGTCGTAATTGAAGGCGAAGCGTTCCCGGTCTTCGACGTTTCCATGAATGGAGTGTCCCTCTTGCTGAATGGGCGACAGTCCGAGTGGCAGGTGGGGCAGGAACTTCGGCTCTCGCTTCTCCTGTACAACGAGGAGGTCTACGAGGGTGCGGCCCGCGTCGCTCGCATCGAGCGTGGGTCACGGGGTTCCCAGATCGGTCTCGGGTTGACCAACGGGTTCCTGGATCTCCCCGCGATGCAGAGACGCGACGACGAGAAGAAGCTCGAGCGCAGCCTGTGCGAGGGACCGGCCGCTGTGGAACGGCTGGTCCCGGCGGACTACCAGGCGATCGTCGGCCGCATCGGGCACTTTTTCCAGTACCATCGACGTTCGCTGGACTACCATGAACAACGGCTGCGCGCGGAGGGAGCCGGTGAGCCGGGGATCCTCGACTCACCGCTCGAGCAGCGGATGCGTTACTCGAGCCGAGGAGACGGCTCGAGACGCAAGCGGCGATCATCGCATCCCGGTTCCTCGAACAGCGGAACGTACTTCTCGCTGCCAAAGAGTTCACCGAGACGCTCCTTGTCCCACTCATCCACGATGTTCCCCACGACAGCCGGGCCTACTACAAACCCCTTGGCTATCCGGGGGACTATCAACTGATGTCGTATTACTACAACGATCGTTCGAAGGTGATTCCGTCTTTGCGCGGGCCATGCACAAGGTCAGTCTCCAGCATCCTCTGTGTGCCGGCGTGCGCGGACGCAAAGACCTCGTGGTCGAGTTGATCGCAGGGGAGCATCGGCGGATTGTCGAATCGAGCGGCGAAGAGAGCGACTTCAGAATCGTGAGCCTGGGCTGCGGTCCCGCCCGCGAAGCGTCAGAGTACATTGCAAAGGTCAAAGGATGGCCCGGGAGGATGGCCTGGACGCTCATCGATCCGGAAGAAGGCGTTGAGCGCAGCCTACAGGGCAAGCCAGAAGGAGATCAGCAAGTGGGGCTCTCGGTCGATCTCCATCTGCTCAATCTGGCATTCGGGCAGATGCTGACCGAGGGCCTTCCCTTGCGAGAGCCGGGATCTCAGCACTTCATCTATGCGGCCGGCGTCTTCGACTACCTCAAGAAGTTCAGTGCCCAGAAGCTCATCGGCGCGATGTACGATTTGCTCGCTCCGGGAGGCCTGATTGCGGTAGGAAACGCCGTCGCACCCAACGATTTCTTCTGGTCTGCAGAGATGTTGACCGACTGGTCCTTGATATATCGGAACGAAGAGGAGATGCGAGAGCTGACCCGCAAGTTGCCGGAGTCCACCGAGATTGAGGTCGTGAAAGAGCCGAATGGCGCGTTCTTCTTCCTGCTCGTCAGAAAGCCCTGACTGTCATGGGCGTCGTCTGTTTGTGATTGCGATTCTCGCCCCGGATGTTGGTTTTTCTCTTAAGAACCGTCTGACGTTTCGCGTAGGGAGTCACTGTTGACGGACATAGCGAGAAGGGTGTTCGTGTCCGGTACCGGTGCCGTCTGGGGTGCGGCCGCTGCGGAGCGATCTTTTGTCGAGCTCGCTCGGACGGCCGTGGAAAGTGCGGTCGGAGACAGTCGAGTCAGCAGTTTCGATCGGACCGGGATCATCATGGGGAGTGGACTCGGTGGGACACGGTCCTTTGAGAGCGGCAGAGTTGGGCCGTACTTCATCTCCAACTTTCATCCCGGAGAAGCAGCGAGCGCCATAGCGCGCCAATACGATGTTCATGGACCAGCATTTGCCACGGCAGCGGCCTGCGCGAGTGCAGCGTATGCGATCGCCACGGGATATCAGCTGATCAAGGGAGGCGTCATCGATCGGGCGATCGTGGGAGGAGCCGATGAGCTTTCTCCAAAGACGGAAGAGGGATTTCGCAGGACCGGTGCCGTGACGAAGTGCGGCGTGTGCAGACCGTTCGATCTGCGGCGGGACGGCTTCCTGCCCTCAGCGGGCGCCGGGGTCCTCATCTTGGAGGCTGAGGAGGTTCGGCCTCGCCAGGTGGTGGCAGAGATCACGGGTGTTGGAATGACCTGTGATGCCTATCATCGCGTCATGCCAGAGCCGCGCTCGGAGTACATTACGGAGTGCATGGTTCAGGCGCTGGAAATGGCGGGGCGTCCTGAGATCGATCTGGTCGTGGCGCACGCGACGGGAACATCGAAGGGTGACCTCGCCGAGTATCGGGGAATGCAGCGTGTGTTTCGAGACCTGCCCTTCATCGTCGCTGAGAAACACAGAGTCGGACACACACTCGGTGCCTGTGCAGCGGTGGAGATCCATGGTGTTTTGGCATTCCAGAAGCGTGGTGAGACACCAGGCATCGAAACGTGCAACAGTCCGGAGTTCGTGCTCAATTATTCCGAGACGACCATCAAGAGGACATTTTCGCGGTTCCTGGTGAACTCGTTTGGATTTGGCGGGACGAACGTGAGCCTGACGTTTGAGCGGCCATGAGCGTGTGATTCGACCAGGAAGTCTCTTTCGTACTGGACGTCGTCCGAAGGTGGTGCGAGCGTCGCCGGTGACGTCGTATTCGTATTCGGCACGCGTCTTTTCGGCGTGTGTTACCTCGTGCCCTGTTGAGGGCGTGCAGGTTGCGCGAATGGTCGACGAAGCCGGGATCGCATAGCCGCAACTCCAGTCGCCACGTGCTCGTAGTGTTGCTAAGATGGCGGCAGTGGACGACACGATCCTCTACGTGGATGACGATGCTGCGAACCTCGTCGTCCTGAAGGCGACGTGTGAGGAGGAGTTCGACGTCATCACCGCCGCCAGTGGACCCGAAGCGCTCGACATCCTGAAGGAGCGGGAGGTGGCGGTCCTCCTGGTGGACCAGCGCATGCCGGGGATGACCGGCGTCGAGGTGTTCGAGGCCACCAAGGACGTCTACCCGGACACGATCCGGATCCTCATCACGGCGTACAGCGATCTCAACGACGCCATCGACGCCATCAATCGCGGGAAGATCCGCCGCTACCTGCGCAAGCCCTGGGAGCCGATCGAGCTGAAAGCCGTCCTGCGGGAGTCCATCGAGACCTACCAGACCCGCAAGAAGATCAACCAGCTCGAGACCCGGTTACTGGAGACGGAACGCACCTATGCCCTGGGTGTGGTCGCCGCGGGGGTCGCCCACGAGCTCCGCAACCCGCTGGCCGCTCTGGTGATGGGACTCGATCTGGCGAACCTGAGGCTCGACCGGCTGGCCCAGGGGCTCGTGATCGGCGCCAGGGTGGAGAGGCCCCACGTGGACGCAGTCGCCAGCGCCCGGCAGCAGCTCAGCGATGCGGTCCGGGCGGTGGAGCAGATCACCGAGATCACGCGGGGCATGGACCTCAGCCACCGCCGCTCCGACCTCGAGGTGAGTGCCGATCTCCGCGAGATCGTCGAGCTCGACGATCACGTTCGTGAAGGCGGCGCTGCTCAAGCGCGCCGAGCTCCAGGTCGATCTGCAGGAGGTGCCGCGGGTGGTGGGGTCACCGAACAAGCTCGGCCAGGTGATGACCAACCTGATGGTGAACGCGATGCAGGCGTTGCCCGACCGACCTCGGTCCCAGAACACGGTCGCCGTGAGGATCCGTCCGGAGGACTCCTGGGTGCGCCTGGAGGTGGAGGACAACGGTGCGGGGATTCCGCCCGATGTCATGGGGCGCGTCTTCGACCCCTTCTTCACCACCAAGACCCAGGGCGGCACGGGGCTGGGCCTGGCCATCACCAAGCGCATCGTGGAGGAGGCGCAGGGCACCATCCACGTGGACAGTCAGCTCGGCGCCTGGACCCGTTTCACGGTGCGCCTGCCGGTGGCGGAGTAGCGCGGGCGGACCTCGCCTTGTGGCCTCCAAACCGTGGGACTCGCCACGAGCCATCCAACGTCGGTCGTTTCCCCCGTGGATGTTTTTCTGCACTCATGGTGTTATTATCTGAGACGGACTCTCGTTATCGACAGGAGTTGCACCATGATCAGCTTGTATGTGATGCCGGCAGGAGGAATGCCGTTCGAGCGGACGCTGGATGGCGACGATCAGGTGATCGGCCGTTCTCCTGCGGCGGATCTGGTGATCCCTGACCGCTCCCTCTCGCGCCGTCATGCGCGGCTGTTTCGGCAGAACGGCCACTGGCTGCTCGAGGACCTCGGGTCCCGGAACGGAACGCTTGTCAACCAGCAAAAGGTGGAGGTGTCCAGCGTGGTGGCCGAGGGCGACGTGATCACCCTCGGTGCGAGCAGTGTCGCGGTCCGCCGACTGGCCGCCCGAGATCCCGGTATCAGTGGCAGCTCGAGTCACTGGGGAGAGCACACGGTGTTCCGGCCGGCCGCCGAGCTGCTGGAGCGCTCCGAGCCTTCCCAGGCCCCGCCCCCGGCGGCGGAGGGCGAGGCGCTCCGCCGTTACGCCGAGCGGATCAAGATGCTCAACGAGGTGCACCAGGCACTCGGCCGGTCCGTGGCCCTGGACGAGCTGCTCGACCTCATCCTGGAGCGAGCGTTCCAGCAGCTCCACCCGGAGGAAGGCGCGATCTTCCTGCGCAACGACGACGGCGAGTACGAGTGTGCCGCCAGCCGGTCGCGGCGCGGCTCCCACCATCGCTGTCTCTACTCGAGGCATCTGATCGAGGAGGTGGCGGACAAGGGGATGGCCGCCCTCGTGCTGGACATGGAGGTCGACGAGCGCTTCAATCAGGCGGTCAGCATGCTCAACGCCGGTGTGCGCAGCCTCGTGGCGGCGCCTCTGCTGGATCCTGAGGGCGCCCTCGGGATGGTGGTCCTGGGCTCGACGCTGACCGTCCGGCAGTTCGGCGAGGAGGACATGGAGCTGCTGACGTCCCTGGCGTCTGTGGCGGCCATGCGGATCCGGAACCTGCGCCTCACCGAGGCGGCGGCGGAGCGTCTCCGTCTCGAGCGGGAGGTGGCTCTCGCCCGGGAGATCCAGATGCGGTTGCTGCCCCAGAGCCTTCCCGACATCCCCGGGTACGAGCTGCACGGCGGCAACACGCCGTCGCGCGTGGTCTCCGGCGACTTCTTCAAGGTGATCGAGCGAGGCGGGGGCTCCGAGTGCGTGCTCTTCCTCGCCGACGTGTCGGGCAAGGGCATGGGCGCCGCGCTGCTGACCGGGTTCCTGGAGGCCCTCCTGAGCGGTCTTCTGGAACGTCCCCTCGGGCCGGATGAGACCTGCGCCGCGGCCTCCCGGCTGATGTTCGAGCGTACCCCGCCGGAGAAGTACGCCACGGGCTTTTTGGCCCTGCTGGACACCACCACCGGGACCGTTCGCTACACGAACGCCGGCCACAACCCCGCGCTCCTGATCCGCGCCGACGGGGACACGGTGTGGCTGGAGTCGACCGGGACGCCCCTCGGCATCATTCAGGACGGACGATACGAGGCGCGGGAGGTGACCCTCGAACCCGGCGATGTCCTGATCCTGTACACCGACGGCATCACCGAGGCGGCCAACCACGACGATGAGGAGTTCGGGGAGGAACGGCTGCTGGCGGCGTGCGTCCGCCACCGGGCGCTGCCCCTGGCCGGCATCGCCGCCGAGCTGGGCAGCGAGCTTGACCGCTTCGCCGATGGCGTCCCCTTCGCCGACGACCGCACGCTGGTCATGATCAGACGCAGCCGCTGAGCCACCGGGCTCTGCGCGGTCCTGTGAACCCCCCTGGGGCGGGCGGCCCCGGGAAGCGGGTACAATCCCGACACTCGGTACGATGGGTCCGATCCCACGCGATACGGCGTGATCCGAGGGCAGAAAGGGGAGCCCATGACCCGCAAGCCAGTGTTCTGGATCGCCTTTGTTGTCGTGACGGCGCTGTGCGTCGTCTACGCGGCTCACAACTTCTCCAATGCGTTCCCGCTGGTGACCCTGGACCTGCAGATGGACCGCGCCCAGGCGATGGAGGCAGCCAGGAGCCTGGCCCAGGAGCGTGGCTGGGGGCCGGAGCATTCCCGCCAGGCGGCGGCCTTCGACCTCGACTCCCGGCTGCAGAGCTTCGTGGAGCTGGAGGGGGGAGGTCACGACGCCTTCCGGCGGATGCTCAAGGAGGGACTCGTATCTCCGTACACGTGGCGGGTGCGGAACTTCCGGGAGTTCGAGCCCACCGAGACGCGGGTCAGCTTCACCCCTGCGGGCGAGCCCTACGGTTTCTCCGAGAAGCTGCCCGAGAGCGAACCCGGCGCGGCGCTGGACACCGAGCAGGCCCGCCAGATCGCGGAGCGAACGGCCACGGCGGACTGGGGCGTTCAGCTCGCCCAGTACGACCTGGTGGAGCAGGCGGACGAGGTGCGGCCGAGCGGGCGCGTCGACCACACCTTCACCTACGAGCGGCCGTCCCTCAGGGTTGGCGAGGACGGTCGCTACCGGTTGCGCCTGGTGGTGGCCGGGGACCGCCTCACCGAGCTCACCCGTTTCGTCAAGATCCCCCAGGCCTTCGACCGGCGCTACGAGCAGATGCGGTCGGCCAACAACGGCATCGCCACCGGCTCCCTCGTCTTCATGGCGGTGATCTACGGGATCGGCGGCTGCCTGATCGGAGCGCTCCTGCTCCTGCGCCAGCGCTGGATGCTGTGGCGACCGCCCCTGAAGTGGGCGATCTTCATCGGCGCTCTGTGGATCCCCATCACCCTCAACCGGTTGCCCCTGGCCTGGATGGGCTACGACACCGCGGTGTCGGCCACCAACTTCGGCCTCCAACAGGTGGTGATGGCCGTGGCCCAGGCCATCGGCATGGCCCTGCTGTACCTGGTGACCTTCACGGCCGCCGAGAGCCTGAGCCGCAAGGCGTTTCCCCATCACCTCCAGCTCTGGAAAACCTGGTCGCCGCGGGTGGCGGGGACCCGGAACGTCGCCGGCCTCACCATCGCCGGATACCTGTCGGTGGCGGTGTTTTTGGCCTATGAGGTGTTTCTCTACACCCTTGCCAATCAGAAGCTCGGCTGGTGGACCCCCTCCGACGCCCTGATCGATCCCAACGTCCTCGCCACCTACGCGCCGTGGCTGAATGCCATCGGCATCTCCCTGCACGCCGGCTTCTGGGAGGAGACCATGTTCCGAGCGGTGCCCCTGGCTGCGGCGGCGCTCATCGGCAAGCGTCTGGGCGGGAGGCGGTGGTGGATCGCGGGCGCCCTGATCCTGGAGGCGGTGGTCTTCGGCGCCGGCCACGCCAACTACGCCCAGCAGCCGGCGTACGCCCGACTCGTGGAGCTGATCATCCCCGCCGCGAGCTGGGGGCTCATCTTTCTCGCCTTCGGGCTGCTGCCGGTCATCGTCCTCCACTTCGCCACGGACGTGATGTGGTTCTCGATCCCGCTGTTCACGGCGTCCTCCTCGGGCGTCTGGCTGGATCGCGCGCTCCTCCTGGCGCTGGTCCTGGTGCCCCTCTGGGTCGTGCTGGCGGGGCGGGTGCGATCCGGCGGGTTCAGGGAGGTCGACGAGGACGTGCGCAACGGCGCCTGGCAACCACCTCCGCCGGAGGAGCCGGCGCCCGTGGCCCACGTCCCGGCGAGCACCGGTCTCAGACCCCGTGCCAGCCTCGCCCTGGCGGTGCTGGGCGGGATCGGAGTCGTGGTGTGGGCACTCGCTCACGGCTTCACCAGCCAGGTGCCGTCGATCCGGATCGGACGCGGCGAGGCCACCTCGGTCGCGACGCGGACGCTGGCCGCGCAGGATGCGGAGAAGGGGCCCTCCTGGCGCACGTTGAGCACGGTGCAAGGGGACTACGGCTTGGAGGACGTGTTCATCTGGCAGGAGGGCGGACCGGAGGTGTACTGGCAGCTCCTGGGCAGCTTCCTCGCTCCCCCCGACTGGTACGTGCGATACGCCAACTTCGAGGGCGACGTGGTGGCGCGGGCCGAGGAGTACGACCTGTGGGTGGACGGAAACGGCACGGTGCGGCGGGTCCGCCACCGCCTTCCCGACGACCGTCCGGGTGCGACCCTCGACGAGGCCCAGGCGCGAGCCATGGCGGAGAATGTGCTCCGCTCGAAGTTCGGTCTCGATCCGGCGGCGTTGAAAGAGGTCGCGGTCGAGCCGACCCAGCACCCGAAGCGCAAGGACTGGCGGCTCGTGTACTCGGACCCGTCCGCCTATCCGCTGCACAGCGGAGAGGCCCGGATCGCGGTGAAGATCGCCGGCGACCAGGTCGTGGACAGCGAACGCTTCATCCATATCCCGGAGGACTGGGAGAGGGCGGAACGCAATCGGTCGGCGGCGGCCAATGTGGTGCGCATCGTCTGCACCCTGTTGGTGGTGTTGATCTACATCGCCGGGGTGGTGGCCGCGGTCGTGCGTTGGAGCCGTGGCCGGTTCGCGGTGGGCACCCTCGCGACGTTCTTCGCGCTGGTGCTCGTGCTCAGCGGTCTGGCGGTCTTCAACTCGTGGCCGTCGATCGTGGTCAACTTCTCCACGGCCCAGCCCTACGGCTTGCAGTCGGCGCTGGGCCTGGCCGGCTCGGCGGTGGTGCTGCTGCTCCTGGCTGCCGGGATGGGGCTCAACGCCGGCTTCGTCCACCGCTGGCTGCCGCCGCAGCCCGGAGCTCGGAGCGGGGCCATCGCCGGCGGGATTGGTCTGGGGGCCGTCATCGCCGGACTGGTGTCCGTCGGCCTCTGGCTGTTGCCGAACACCGAGCCCATGTGGCCGTCCTTCCGAGAGGCGGCGGCCAGGTCGCCGATCCTGGCCACCGCCATCTCTCCGGTGAGCTCGTGGATCACGAGCACCATCCTGTTGCTGCTGGTCGTGGGCTTCGTGCACGTCGCCAGCCGCGGCTGGACCCGTGCCCGTCTCCCCCTCGGCCTCGTGCTGCTCGCGCTGGGACCCGTCATGGTTGGCGCCAGCGACGTGGGCACGGTCACTCGCTGGCTGGTCAGCGGGCTCGGCGCGGGGGTGATCCTGCTGCTGGCGTACCTGGCCGTGCTGCGGTTCCATCTCGCATTGATCCCTCTCGCCACGGCCATGGTCACCCTGTTGGGGACCCTGCACGAGGGGATCCTGCGTGCCTATCCCGGAGCCCTGGCCGGTGGGATCCTGTCGGCGGTGCTCCTGCTGGCGCTGGGCGTGCTCTGGGTGAACAGGCTGGCTGCCGACACCGCCGCGGGGGAGGCCGCCGCCATTCCCTGACGCGACATCGGCGCGGCGTCGCCCGCGGGTCGGGTCTTTGGCAGTTGATCCCGCGAGATCGATCGCCGGCGGGCCGGCAGAATAGACGGCTCAGCCGACGCTTGGTCGGCGGCGATCGTCGGCGGGCAATGCCGAGGAGCGGCTTCCGAGGACGGTGCGCACGGCTTTCGCCAGGGTCTTCGCGGTGAAGGGCTTCTGGAGGAAGTACAGGTTGCCGCGGGCGATCTCCCGCCCCACGGTGTCGTCCTGCGCGTACCCCGACATGACGATGACCCCGATCCCCGGCCAGCGGCGCCTGAGCTCCCGGGCGATGTCGGTTCCGGAACCGTCTGGGAGGATGTAATCGGAAAGGAGGAGCTCGAAGCTCTCCTCGGCGGGGATCGCGAATGCAGCCTCCCGGCTGCCCACCGCGACCACGCCGTAACCCATCACGGCCAGGATCTCCTCGAGGCTGGTGCGGACCGCAGGGTCGTCCTCCACCACCAGGATGGTCTGCCCCTGTCCGTCGCCGATCGGTTCCCGTTCCTCTCGTTCGGGTGCGTGTCGTTCGCCCAAGTGAGAGGCGGGGAACGTCACACGGATCGAGGTGCCGCTGCCCACCTGGCTCTCGAGGTCGATGCGGCCACCGAGCCGGGTCACGATGCCATGCACCACCGACAGGCCGAGACCGGTCCCCTTGCCCCGCTCCTTGGTGGTGAAGAAAGGTTCGAAGAGCTGGTCGCGAATGTCCTCGGGAATGCCCTCGCCGGTGTCCCCGACCTCCAGCCACACGTTGCCGTTGCCCCGGTTGGTGGTCAACGAAAGCTTCCCCCCGTGAGGCATGGCGTCGCAGGCGTTGACGGCGAGGTTCATGACCACCTGCTCGATCTGCCCTCGGTCCGCTGTGAGGGGGAGGTCGCTCGTGGCCGGATTGAAGACGAGCTCGATGTTCTCGCGCAGGAGCCGGTGCAGCAGCTTCACCGTGCCCTCGACGACCTGGTTGAGATCCAGCGACTCCTGCTTGGAGGTGTCGCGGCGCGCGAACAGGAGGAGCTGTCGGGTGAGCTGGGAGCCCCGCTGCACAAGCTCCTCGAGCTCTTGGAGCTTGGGACCCGAATCCTCGGGCGAGGTCTCCGGCTGCCGGATGAGCTCCGTGACCCCCAGCATGGCCTGGAGGAGGTTGTTGAAGTCGTGGGCGACCCCGCCGGCCAGCCGCCCCACGGCCTCCATCTTCTGGGCCTGCAGGAGCTGCTCTTCCATCCGTTTGCGCTCGGTGATGTCCTGCTGGACCGAGACCAGGTGGGTGACCTTCCCGTCGTTGCCGTGGACAGGGGTGATGGTTATCTCTTCGGTGTAGAGCTGTCCGTCGGCGCGCCGGTTCACCAGCTCTCCGTGCCACGCCCGTCCTTCCGTGAGTGCGCGAGACACCTCGTCTGAAAGACTGCTCCCCTCGCCCCCGGACTTGAGCCGCCACAGGCTGTTGCCGATGGCCTCCGCGGCCAGGACGCCGGTGAGACGCGTGAAGGCGGGGTTCACCCACTCGATGGTTCCGCCCGGACTGGTGATGGCGATGGCGTTGGCCGCGGACTCCAGGGCGGCGCTCTGCAAGAGCAAGCGGTCGGCGGTCCGCTTGCGGTCGGTGACGTCGATCATCGTGCCCTCGATGATGGTCGGTCGTCCCCGCACGTCGGCCACCAGGGTCATGTTGGCGAGCAGCCAGACCATGTCGCCGTCGAGACGGCGCATCACGATCTCCTGGTTGCGGAGCTCGCCGTGGGTGCGCAGGTCCTGCATCCACCCGTTGCGGCCCGCGGTGCCGGCGACGAAGTCGGCGGCGTTGCGAGACAACGCCTCACTGCGGCTCGTGCAGCCCAGGATCTCGGCAAAGGCGTCGTTGCACTCCAGGACCCTGCCATCGAGGCTCGCCCTGAACACCGCCGCGAGGTTGCGTTCGAAGAGCTGTCGATACCGCTCCTCACTGTCACGCAGGGCTTCCTCGGCCCGCTTGCGATCGGTGATGTTCAGGAACATGGCGGTGACTGTCCCAGGGGCGGTGCGGAAGGCATGCACCTCGTAGGCCCCCCGGATCCGTTCGTCCTCGTACTCCACCTGCTCGATGTGCCACGGCGTCCCGACGGCCGCGACACGGCGGTAGCGCTCGGGGACCTCGGTGCCGGCGAGGGATGGGAACGCCTCCTCCATGGGCTTGCCGATGAGCTTCTGGCACTCGATGCCGAGGATCGCATCCGCCGCTGGATTGGCACCGGCGAAGACGAGGGCCCCGTCGCCCTCGAGGCGATACAGGTGCACGCCCATGGGCGAGCAGTTGACGATGCTCCGGAACCGCTCCTCGGACATCTGGAGGCGACGCTCGGCGCGAGTGCGTTGGGCGTTGGCCATGGCATGGGCGACCTGGTCGGACACCTCCCCGGCGAAGGTGATCTCGTCGGCCGCCCAGATGCGGCCCTCGCCCACTTGTTCGAACCGCACCGCGCCGACGACCTTGCCGCCGATGCGGACCGGGGCGTCGAGGAGGGATGCCACCCCCTGGGGCTCCAGGTACTCGGCCGCGTGCTCCCGGGTGCGCGGGTCGCCGACCGCGTCGTCGGCGTCGATCACCCGCCCGGCATCGAGGGCTTCCAGGTAGAGCGGGCAGCTCTCCAGATCCAGGGTGGCGCCCGACGTGTGATCGCCGGTGCGGAGATCGAAGCAATCGACGCAGTGCAGGCTGTGGTCGTCCTCGCCGAGCAGCCACACCCCGGCCCGGCTCACGCGCAGGGCGGTGGCGGACGACTCGGTGATGGTGCGAAAGGCCCCGTCGCGCTCACCGGCGGCCATGGCCGGTTGAGTGGCCATGGTGATGATCGCGGCCTGCTGTCGCTGGGTCCTGAGCAGCCGAGCGCGCTTGTCCGCCTCCTGCCGCCGGCGCTCGGTGAGGTCTTCCACCTCGCCGATGAAGTGGCGGGGCTCCGCCGCGGCGTCCCGGGCTACGGACACCGTGGCACGGGTCCACACCCAGGGGCCGTCGTGATGGCGCAGCCTGGCCTCCAGCTGGAGGGCCGGGACCTCACCTCCCACGAGCTGCCGAACCTGGCGTACGACGTTCTCCGCGTCGTCCGGATGGACCTGGTCCCGCCAGGTCATGGTCAACATTTCCGCTTCGTCGTAGGAGAGCAGGTCGCACAGGGCGCGGTTGACCCGGACGACGCGCCCGTCGGGATCCCACAGGATCTTCCCGATCACGCTGTGATCGAAGGCGTTGCGGAACCTCTCCTCGCTCTCTGCACGTTCCTGGCGGGCGCGCTCCCAATCCGTGATGTCGGTGAGGTTGATCACGACCCAGGTGCCGGCTTCCTCGCGGTGCGTGACCCCAGTGGCTGCTACGGACCGCCACTCCCCGTCGGCGTGCCGCAGCCGGCACACCACCGTGTGCGACCGCCCGGGCTGCTCCAGACCCTGCCGCACCACCGCTGCCGCCAGGTCCCGATCCTCCGCGTGGATGACCGCGAAGGCAGCGGTACCGATCAGGTTCTCCGGTTCGTATCCCAGCATGCGCTGGACCGGTGGACTGATGTAGGTGATCAGGCCGTCGGCCGAGAGGACACAGACGACGTCTGAGGAGTGCTCCACCAGCGGTCTGATCAGCCTCCCGATGGCGGTCGCTTCGGCCTCGCTGGTGGGCGACTGGGGCCAGGCGCCGGTGGCTCCCGCCGTGTGGAGATCGACTCCGACGCCGATGGTGAGTGGAGCCACGTCGTCGGCTGACGCCAATGGGTCGAACGACCACAAGTACCGGTGGCCGATGGTCGGCTCTGTTCCGCCAGTGCAGCCCGAGCGTCACCCTTCCCCGCCTCGACGCCTCAGCGCTCAGCAGCTCGCGAAGGGACTCCGCCCCCTCGGTCTCGACCAGCTCGCCGAGCTCCTGTCCCTCGAGCTCTGCCGGCGCGCGCCCGAGGGCCGTCTGCGAGGGCGCTGTTGACGCGCACAACGCGCCCGCCACTGTCGAGGAGCACCACCAGGGTGGTCGTTGCGTCGAGAGCAGCCGACCACGCAGCTTTCCCGACACCGTGCGGCAACTGCCCATTTTCGGTGCGGTTACGATCCATTGCGGTCACCTGACGTCCAGCGTACCACAGGCTCCTCTGACGACTCGGTCGGACCGGCGGGTGTGGGGGTTGCGGTGTGATCCACGGTCGTACCGGTGTGTAATAATGGCGGCTGCTATCACCGTTCGGAGGCACCCTCGCTTTCCGAGGACTGGGAGTGAACCATGGAGATCACCAAGCGTCAGATGAAGGACGTCTCGATTCTCGACATGAACGGCAAGCTGACCATCGGCTCGGGTGACGTTCGGCTGCGGGGAGCGCTGCTGGACGAGCTCAACGACGGCCACACCAAGATTCTGCTCAACCTCGATGCGGTGAAGGCCATCGATTCGTCGGGTCTCGGTGAGCTCATCCGCTCCAAGGCCACGGCGGCCGCCAAGGGGGGGGAGATCAAGCTCCTCCACGTCAACCTCAAAGCGCGCAAGCTGCTCACCATGGCACAGCTCGTGGGCGTGTTCGAGATGTTCGACGACGAGCAGATGGCTGTCGATTCGTTCGAGTCGTAGCCCGCGAGCCGCCGCGGCGAGCGGTGTGGGGGATCCCCCCATGCCCGCGGGGTCCCGGATGGTGGTTCGTGGGACGGCAGGGGTCCCCGGATCGCGATTTCAAGTCAAGACGATCAGGTGCCTTGGGTCCCTCTCGAGGGGTGTCCTGCGGGATTGATGTCGCGATCCCCGGCGTTGAACTGACAGACGGAGAGGGCTAGATTGATGGCCATGGGGACGGCACTCGATCCGGGACCGGCTGCATTTCGCCTTCACCGCCTCCTACCACTACGTCTTCCCCCAGCTCACCATGGGGCTGGCACTCCTGATCGTGATCCTCCAGGCGATGGGGCTGCGCAGCGACGACGACCGCTACGACCGCGCCGCGCATTTCTGGGGACGGGTCTTCGGGCTGACCTTCGTCATGGGCGTGGTCACCGGGATCCCCATGGAGTTCCAGTTCGGCACCAACTGGGCGCGCTTCTCCGAGGCCACCGGAGGCGTCATCGGCCAGACGCTGGCCATGGAGGGCGTGTTCGCGTTCTTCCTGGAGTCCTCCTTTCTCGCGCTCTTCCTGTTCGGCCGCGAGAAGCTGGGACGCCGGGCGCACTTCGGCACGGCGGTGGCGGTCTGGCTCGGGTCGTGGATCTCGGGCTACTTCATCGTCGCCACCAACGCCTTCATGCAGCACCCCGTGGGCCATGCGGTGGGGGCGGACGGAAACCTGGAGCTGAAGGGCCTCGGCACACTCCTGTCCAATCCATGGCTGCCATGGCAGTACCTGCACAACATGAGCGGATCGGTGATCACGGCCAGCGTGGTGATGGCCGGGATCGGGGCCCTGTACCTCCTCCTCGGCCGGCACCAGGAGTACGGCCGCACCTTCGTGCGCCTGGGCGTGATCGCGGGGGTGGTCGCGGCCTGCTTCCAGCTCTTCCCCTCGGGTGACGCCCAAGGCCGCAACGTGGCCCGCTACCAGCCGACAACCCTGGCCGGCATGGAGGGCCTCTTCGAGTCACGCCACGGGGCCCCCATCGTCATCGTCGGCCAGCCCGACATGGACGAGCTGAGGCTGGACAACCCCATCTCGGTGCCGCGGGCCCTGAGCCTGCTCACCTACCGGCGGTGGACGGCGGAGGTCCAGGGACTCAAGGCCTTCCCCCGTGAAGACTGGCCGGACAACGTACCCCTGCTCTACTACTCGTATCACATCATGGTCGGGCTGGGCACGATCTTCGTGGCGGGGCTGGTGCTGGCGGCCTGGAAGCTGTGGCGCGGCAGCCTGTTCGAATCCCGGCGCATGCTCTGGGTGCTGGTTCTGCTGATCCCCTTTCCCTACATCGCCAACACCGCGGGCTGGTTGACCGCCGAGCTGGGGCGGCAGCCCTGGCTCGTGCACGGCCTGCAACGCACCGCCGCCGGCTACTCTCCCCACGTGTCCGCGGGCAACGTCCTGTTCACCCTCATCGGCTTCCTGGGGACGTACCTGGTGCTGGGCATCCTGTTCCTGTTTCTCGTCTACCGCGAGCTCGACCACGGCCCGGATGCGGCGCCCGACGTGGTCACCACAACCGCGGAGGCGGCGCCGACCTCCGGGACGACGTAGAAAGGACGGTCCGTGGAGTTCGTCTGGTTCTGCTTCCTGGCGATTTTCATCACCGGTTATGTCCTCCTGGACGGGTACGACCTGGGCACCGGCATGCTCCACCTGTTCGTGGCGACGAACGACCAGGAGCGCCGGCAGGTGGTGCAGACCATCGGACCGGTGTGGGACGGCAACGAGGTGTGGCTCATCGCCGGCGGCGGGGTCCTCTTCCTGGCCTTCCCCATCCTCTACGCCTCCAGCTTCAGCGGCTTCTACCTGCCACTCATGATCGTGCTCTGGCTGCTGCTGCTCCGCGGCATCTCCCTGGAGTTCCGCAGCCATCTCTCCAACCCCCTGTGGCGGCAGTTCTGGGACGTGGGCTTCGCGGGCGCCAGCGGCCTGCTCGCCTTCTTCTTCGGCGTCGCCCTGGGCAACGTGGTGCGCGGTGTTCCCCTGGACGAGGCGGGCAACTTCTTCCTTCCCCTGTGGTTCAACTTCCAGCTGGTGGCTCGCGCCGGGGTCCTCGACTGGTACACGACCCTGGTGGGGATCCTCACATTCGTGACGCTGGCGGAGCACGGAGCGCTGTGGCTCGCCTACCGCACCGAGGGACCGGTGCAGGAGCGCGCGGCCCGCGCCGCCCGTCGACTGTGGCCGGCCGTGGTGACCATGGTGGCGGTGGTGACCTTCTTCACCTTCAGGATCCAGCCTCAGGTCGGGAGCAACCTCATGGCGAGGCCCTGGGGCTTCGTCTTCCCGGCCATCGCCGTGGCCGGCCTCCTCGGGATCATCCTCTTGGCGGCCCGCGGCGATGACGCCAAGGCCTTCGCCTCCTCGGCGGCGTACATCTTCGGCATGCTGACCAGCGTCGCCTTCGGCCTCTTCCCCTACGTCCTGCCCTCCATCCCTGATCCCAGCCGCGGCTTGACCATCTACAATGCCGCGGCTTCGAAGTACGGTCTGACCGTTGCGCTGGGCTGGTTCATCCCCGGCATGATCCTGGCCGTCGGCTACACCATCCTGGTGCACCGCAAGCTGACGGGGCGGGTCAAGTTGGGGGACGAGGGCCACTACTGATCCCGGTCACCAGCGGCAGCGCGTGCGGCCAGCGCCATCAGGTGCGGGCGATGACCTGGCGCCTCTTCGATCCTCGGCTGTAGCGGCCGGTCCCTCTCGCTCCGGCCGCTGCCGATCGCCGCCGCGGACTCGGGCGCGGACGCTGTCCGCTGCCGCCGTCCCCGATCACTGTCCCTGTTCGTGTCGCGGTGAGAAGCACCTCGGCGGGGTTGTGCCTCGCGAGTTCAGAGACCTTCGGCGATCCGAGACCAAGGAGGCTCACTGGGCACGGAGCAGGCACATCCCTGGTATGGTCGTCGCCGACGCTCAGACCCTCATGCACGCCACGGAGGCCGGGATGTACGAGGCGTACTTCGACGACACGCACGACATGCTCAGGACCTCCATCCGGACCTTCGTCGAGCGCGAGATCCGTCCCCACGTGGGGGCCTGGGAGGAGGCCGGCGACTTCCCGCGGGAGCTGTACCGGAAGGCCGCCGCCGCCGGGTTGCTCGGCATCGGTTTCCCCGAGGAGCTGGGGGGCAGCGGCGGCGATGCCTTCCACGGCGTGGTCCTCAACGAGGAGCTCGTGCGCTGCGGCTCCCTCGGCCTGGTGGCGGGGTTGTACAGCCTCGGCATCGGCCTGCCGCCGATCCTCATCGCGGGCAGCGAGGAGCAGAAGCGGCGCTTCATTCCGCCCGTGCTCGCAGGCGACAAGGTGTCTGCCCTGGCGGTGACCGAGCCCGACGCCGGCTCCGACGTGGCCGGCATCACCACCAGGGCGGTGCGCGATGGCGACCACTTCGTCGTCAACGGAGCCAAGACCTTCATCACCAGCGGTTCCCGAGCTGACGTGCTGACCACCGCAGTGCGTACCGGAGGACCCGGTGCCGGAGGCATCAGCGTGCTGATGATCGAGCGCGGCACGCCGGGTTTCGAGGTCGCCGGCAGGATCCGTACCATGGGCTGGAGCCCCTCGGGGACCGCGGAGCTCGTCTTCTCCGATTGCCGGGTGCCGGCGGCCAACCTCATCGGCAAAGAGAACGAGGGCTTCGGGATCTTGATGCACAACTTCGTGGGTGAGCGCCTCCTCCTCGCCGTGCAAGCGGCGGCCGCCGCGCAGCTCGCCCTCGAGGAGGCGCTGCGCTATGCCCGCCAGCGGCGCGCGTTCGGCAGGACCCTGGCGGGCTTCCAGGTGACGCGCCACAAGCTCGCGGACATGGCGACGAGGGTGACGGCGGCGCGCGAGCTCAACTACGCCCTGGCGGCCAGGGTGCGCTCGGGTCGCGCGGTCACTCCGGCCGAGGCGGCCATGGCCAAGAACTTCTCCTGCGAGGTCTGCGACCGCGTGGTGTACGACGCGGTCCAGGTTCACGGCGGCTACGGCTACGCCCGGGAGTACCTGGTGGAGCGCTTGTACCGGGACACCAGGGTGCTGAGCATCGGCGGCGGCACCACCGAGATCATGAAGGAGATCATCGCCAAGGATCTCGGGTTAGGATGAGGGGGTTCGATATGCTCGAGCAAGCGAGTGACCTCCGTGCGGAGTGCGATGCCCTCTATGGCTTCGTGTCTGGCCTGGATGCGGGCACCTGGCAGCGGGCGACCCCGTTCAAGGGCTGGACGGTGTGGGACGTCGTCGCCCATCTCTACTACTTCAACCATGCCGCGGTGCTGTCGGCGACCTCGGAGGAAGGTTTCACCGCCTCCGTGTTGGAGCTCGTGAAGGGCTTCGAGGACGGCCTCGACCTGGCCGCCTTCACGCGCCGCCACCTGGGACCCCTCGCCCCCGAAGAGCTGTTGGAACGCTGGCGGAGCGGGTTCGTGGAGATGTGCGATCTGCTGGGCTCCTCCGACCCGCAGCGCCGGCTGAAGTGGTACGGACCGGACATGGGCGTGCGGATGTTCGCCACCGCCCGCCAGATGGAGACCTGGGCCCACGGCCAGGACATCTACGACCTTCTTCATGTCCATCGCGCGCACTCCGACCGGGTCAAGAACATCGTCGTTCTCGGCGTCAAGACCTTCGCCTGGACCTTCGTCAACCGCGGCCTCGATGCGCCCGGCGAGATGCCCTATCTGCGTCTGACCGCGCCGTCGGGGGCGGTCTGGGAGTGGGGCGATCCCGGGGGACAGGAGCGGATCGCGGGGACGGCGGTGGACTTCTGCCGGGTGGTGACCCAGAACCGCAACGTCGGCGACACGGACCTCGTGGTCGTCGGGCCGACGGCCACGGAGTGGATGCGGATCGCCCAGTGTTTCGCGGGAGGGCCGGTGGACCCACCGGCTCCCGGTGAGCGGGCCTGGGAGAGGGAGCCGGCGACCAGGAAGGAGGCGCGATGACCCGGAGGGTGCTGCGGACCAGACTGTGCGACATGCTCGGCATCGAGTATCCGATCCTCAGCGCGGGCATGGGCCCGAGCCTGATCGGGGAGAAGACCGGCGCCCCCATCGAGCTGGTGGTAGCGGTGTCGGAGGCCGGGGGGATGGGTGTGCTGGGGGGTGCCGGTTTCACGGTGGAGGAGCTCAGGGAGCAGATCCGCGAGATCAAGAAGCTCACCGACAAGCCGTTCGGCGTCGACCTGCTGCTGCCGCCGGCCATCGTCCGTGCCGGCGACCAGGAGTTCGACGGGCCCCAGGAGATCGCTCTGTCCGACATCATCACCACGCTGCCCAAGGCACACCTGGACTGGATGACGCAGATCAAGGAGGAGCTCGGTCTGCCGGACGTCGAGACCACGGTGCGCGCGGGCAGCACCACCATGCGCCCACACGCCGCGGTGAAGGTCTGCATCGAGGAGAAGGTGCCCCTGTTCTGCGCCGGCCTCGGCAACCCCGGCTTCATGGTCGAGGACGCGCACCGTGCCGGGGTCAAGGTGCTGGGGATCGCCGGCCACACCCGAAACGCCGGCCGCATCGCTCGGGCCGGGGCCGACATCGTGGTGGCCCAGGGCACCGAGGCGGGCGGTCACACCGGGCTCGTGGGCTCCATGGCTCTGTGGCCGCAGGCGGTGGACGCGGCGGCTCCGACTCCGGTGCTCGGGGCGGGGGGGATCGGCGACGGCCGCGGCGTGGTGGCGGCCCTGGCCCTCGGCTGCGCCGGGGCCTGGGTGGGCACCCGCTTCCTGGCCTCGGTGGAGGGCGGGGCCATCCCGGCCCAGAAGGACGCCATCCTCAAGGCGCGGGACGAGGACTCCAAGCGCAGCCAGCTCTATACAGGGAAGCCCTCCCGGGCCACGGCCAACAAGCTCCACACCCTGTGGGAGGCCTCCGGGCTGGAGCCGCTGCCCTTCCCCACCCAGGTGTTCCTCGCCTCGGCCATGGTCGAGATGTTCCAGAAGGCGGAGCTCAACGACTACATCAGCCCGTTCTCGGGTCAGATCTCGGGCATGATCGGAGAGATCAAGCCGGCGGGACAGATCCTCGAGGAGATGGTGGAGCAGGCGGTGGAGGTCCTGGCCCACCAGCTGCCGGCTCGGGTCGAGTTCTCGTGAGGAGCACTTCCAGCCCCGTTGCGGCCGGTGCCGGCGGACGTGCTGCGACCACTCCGCGCCCGAGCCCGCGCCCGTCCCGAATGCGGATGGCCCATCGGACGCGGACGCGAGTGCGGACGCGGGCGCGGGTTGTGATCACGCCGACGTGCGTGTCACCGGGAGGGCTCCCGAGAAGGTTGATCGGAGGCAGGCATGAAAGTCGAGCTCAGGGCCCCCATGGCCGGCGTGTTCTACCGCAGGCCAGCTCCCGAGGAGCCGGTCTACGTGGACCTCGGGCACCAGGTGGAGAAGAAGCAGGTGCTGGGGCTGCTCGAGACCATGAAGGTCTTCCAGCCCCTCAAGTCACCGGCGGCGGGGACGATCGTCGGCATCGCGGCCGCCAACGAAGCGCCGGTGACGGACGGCGACCTGCTGTTCGTCATCGAGACCGGCTCCTAGCCGGTCTGGAGTGAGCCATGGGAAAGTGGATGGACGGCTACCTCGCCCGTCTGGCGAGGATGCGTAAGGAGAACCTCGCGGCCGGCGGAGAGGAGCGGGTCGCCGCCCAGCACGCGCTGGGCAAGCTGACGGCCCGCGAGCGCATCGAGGCCCTGGCCGATCCGGGCAGCTTCGTCGAGCTGGGATCGGCGGTGCGGGATTTCGATCCCTTCCGGCAGCCCCCGGAGGGTGACCGGCCGAGCCCCGGGGACGGGGTGGTGATGGGGCTGGCCACCGTGGATGGACGGCAGGTGGCGGTCTACGCCACCGACTTCACGGTCATGTCCGGCGCCCTCGGCAACCAGGGGGTGTGGAAGATCGCCGAGCTGGTGGAGATGGCGGGTCAGGAGCTGCTGCCGGTGATCGGCATGCTCGACTCCGCCGGGTCGCGCTTCGGCCTGGACTGGGGGAAGGTGGGCCTTGCCGGCATGGGCAGTCTGGTGCGGGCCACCTGCCTGTACTCGGGCGTCATCCCCCAGATGGCTCTGCTTCTGGGCCCGTGCACCGGACCCTTCGCCCAGGTCGCCGCTCTCTCCGACTTCGTGATCGCCAACCGCAAGACCGGCTTCCTCTGGCTGGGCGGAGAGCTCTCGTCGGAGGGCGCCGGCTCGGCCGAGTTCCACATGACGACCGCCGGCCAATGCGACGTGCTCGCCGACTCCGACGAGGAGGCCATCGCCCTGGCGCGTCGCCTGCTCGCCTTCCTGCCCTCCAGCTGTTGGGAGGCGCCGCCCGTGGTCGCGTCGGGCGATGATCCCCACCGGCGGGAGGAGCGCCTGCTCGACGTGATGCCGGACAACCCCAAGTTCACCTATGACATGCACGAGATCATCCGGCTCATCACCGATGACGGTGAGCTCTTCGAGCTGAAGGAGGACTTCGCCCCCAACCTCATCGTCGGCTTCGCCCGCTTCGACGGCATCCCCGTGGGGCTGGTGGCGTCCAATCCGGACGAGCTGAGCGGCATCATGGAGCCCAACTCGTCGGACAAGTACGACAAGCTCATGATGTTCCTGGACGCTTTCGACATCCCCATGGTGACCCTGTCCGACACCACTGCCTACCCCCCTGGGGACAAGTGGGAGCGGATGGGCGTCATCCGGCACGGCGCCAAGAACCTGCACGGCTACACCCACCTCACCAACCGCAAGGTGACGGTGGTGCTGAGGCGCTCCTACGGAGGCTCCAACATCACCATGGGCTGCTCCAAGATGGGCCCGGACTTCATCTTCGGTTGGCCCACGGTGGAGTTCGCGCCCACCGGTCCCGAGGCCATCGTCCAGGCCATCTTCCACAAGGAGCTGGCCAAGGCGAAGGAGGAGGGTGGCTTCCAGGAGCTGTACGACATGCTCCTGGGCGCGGTCAGGGAGCAGTTCAGCGTCCTCAACCTGGCCAAGCTCTTCACGACCTACTACACCGTGCACGAGGTCATCGATCCCCGCGACACCCGTGCCCACATCATCGCCGCCCTCCATGCCAGCACCCGAAAGCAGGAGGACCTTCCCGCCAAGAAGCGCTTCATCAAACCGGCCTGATCGGAGGGGGTGATGGGCAAGAGGATGGACGAGGCGATCGAGCGCTACCGCCAGATTCAGAAGACGAACCTGCTCGGCGGTGGGCAGAAGCACATCCAGCGCCAGCACGACCGCGGCAAGCTCACCGCCCGCGAGCGCATCGAGCTCCTGGCCGACCCAGGAACGTTCTCCGAGCTCGGCTCCGCGGTGGGCTCCACCGGCAAGCGCCTGGACGGCCGAGTGACCGAGGCGCCCTGCGATGGCGCCGTGGTCGGCACTTCGGAGGTGAATGGCCGGCGGGTGATGGTCTACGCCAGTGACTTCACGGTCCTGGGCGGCTCCACCGCCATGCAGCACCTGTTCAAGTTCGCGCAGTCGCTGGAGATGGCGGCCCGATGGGGCATCCCCATGGTGAACCTGCTGGACTCCTCCGGCGGTCGGCTGGGCCACATCGACCAGGTCTCGGCGGGCATCGAGTGGCACTTCCGTATCCAGTCGAAGTACTCGGGGGTGATCCCCCAGATCACGGTCTTGATGGGGCCCTGCATCGCCGGCGGCGCCTACCTGCCGACCCTGTGCGACTTCCTCGTCATGAGCCGGGTCTCGGGCTTCATGTGGCTGGGCGGGCCGCGACAGACGGCGGCGGCGACCTCGGAGCAGATCGATGAGAACATCGGCGGCGCCGACTACCACATGCAGCTCTCCGGCTCCTGCGACCTGGTGGGCGACGACGACGCCGAGAGCATCGCCCTGTGCCGCAAGCTGCTGCGTTACCTGCCCCAGAGCTGGCGGGAGCGGGTGCCCTGCCTGGGAGACGGCTGACGATCCCCGACGCAGGGTCGAGGCCCTGACCGAGCTCGTGCCCGACGAGTACGAGCAGGCGTACGACATGCGGGCCGTCATCGCGGCCCTGGTGGACGACGGCGACTCCCTGGAGATCAAGGACGCCTATGCCTCGAGCCTCATCACCTGCTTCGCCCGTTTCGCGGGCCGGGTGGTGGGTGTGGTGGCGGCCAACCCGGCCGCCGGGGGCAGCGTGCTCGAGGTGGACTGCTGCGACAAGTACTACCGCTTCCTGCAGGTGCTGGACGCCTACGGCATCCCCCTCGTCAACCTGGTGGACACGCCGCCCAGGCTGCCCGGCGAGGCCGAGGAGGCGCGTGGCCTGCTCCGCCACGTCGGCAAGATCGCGGACGTCTACGCCACCTCCACCATCCCCAAGATCAGCGTGGTCCTGCGCGAGGCCTGGGCGGACGCCGGCGCCATGGTCATGGGCGTGCCCAAGACCATGGGCTCGGACCTGGTCTACGCGTGGCCCATCGCCCGCTTCGGGATCGAGGCGTCCCGTCTGGATTACCGTGAGGTCTACGGCAGAGGCATCGAGGAGGACGCAGCGGGGGCCTACCTGGAGAGGTCGCGGGGAGCGCTCGATGTCTTCGACGCCGCCTACGCCTGGACCGCCCAGGTCGTTGACGAGATCATCCTGCCCTCGGACACCCGCCGCAAGATCATCGAAGCGCTGGCGCTGACGGCGGGCAAGCACGAGGAGCTGCCCCGCCGGGCCAAGAGCCACGGCAGCCCCCCGACGTGACCGCCGTGCCGAAACCAACCATTTCCCTGGAACGCGGGAGTCGGTGCCAGGCACCGTCGAGGACGGATCGAGTACCCCAGCCGCCTCATCTTCTACGGTGCCTGGCACCGTCTCTGGCCAACCCAACGGGTGGCGGTGCCCGGCACCGCCTCGGGAGTAGATCGAAGTGAGCGACAACGCGATCATCACGTGCGCCCTGACCGGCGTGCTCACCGACCCGGCCCGGTTCGACCTCCCGGTCACTCCGGGCGAGATGGCCCAGGCGGCCGGCGAGGCATTCGACGCCGGGGCGACAGTCGTCCACTGCCACTTTCGCGACCAGCGGCCGGGCCTGGGGGCGCTGCCCACCTGGGACCTGGATTCGGTGGGCGCCATTCTGGACGCCATCAGGAAGCGCGTTCCGGACATCATCGTCAACATGTCCACGGGGGTCGTCGGCGACGACATCTCGGGGCCGCTGGCCTGCCTCGAAGCCTTCGAGCCCGAGGTGGCTGCCTGCAACGCCGGCTCCCTGAACTACCTCAAGCTGAAGAAGGACGGCACCTGGGCCTGGCCGCCCCTCCTGTTCGACAACCCCGTGGAGAAGGTCGAGCGCTTCCTCAACGTCATGACCGCCCACGGCGTCGTCCCCGAGTTCGAATGCTTCGACACCGGCATCGTGCGCAGCGTTGCCCTGTACAAGGGCGCCGGGATGTTCGCGGGTGCTCCCCACATCTCCCTGGTCATGGGGGTGGCCAGCGGCCAGCCCGCGAAGCCAGAGTGGCTGCCCCTGCTCGTGGACGAGATGCTGCCAGGCAGCCGTTGGCAGACCATCGTGGTCGGCCGGGAGAACGTGTGGGCGATCCACCGCCGGGCCCTGGAGCTGGGGGGCGATGTCCGCACCGGGCTGGAGGACACCTTCTACCTGCCGGACGGCGAGCGGGCCCGGAGCAACGGCGAGCTGGTGGAGGCTCTGGCCCGCCTGGTGCACGAGACGGGGCGCGAGGTCGCCACGCCTGACGAAGCGCGGCAGATGCTGGGCGTGGGCGGGCAGTGAGGAGGAGTGAAGCATGGCAACCACCGACGAGGTCCTGTACAGCGTCGCCGAGCGCGTCGCCACCATCACCATCAACCGGCCCCAGCGCAAGAACGCCATCACCGAGGGAGTGGTGGCGGAGCTCGGGCGCTTCCTGGGCGAGGCCGCGAGCGACGAACAGGTGGGTGCCGTGGTTCTGCGCGGTGCCGACGGCAACTTCTGCGCCGGCGCCGACCTGGGGGGCGGGATCATCGGCGACACCGCGCCCTCGTTCCTCGAGATGCACGCCAACCGGGGCGGCTACGCCCGCCTGCTCGAGGCCATGAACGCCTGCCCGCGCCCCATCCTGGCGGTTGTGGAAGGCTACTGCCTGGCGGGCGGGATGGGGCTCCTGCTGGCCTCGGACCTGGCCGTGGCTGCCGACGATGCGAAGCTCGGCACCCCCGAGATCAAGCGCGGTCTGTGGCCCTACATGGTGACGGCGCTGCTCATCCGCCACCTCGGGCGCAAGAAGGCCCTGGAGCTGTGCATGCTGGGCGAGCGCATCTCGGGCGCCGAGGCGGCGCGACTCGGTTTGGTGAACGCCTCCGTCCCGGCCGATCAGCTCGAGGAGAAGGTCCACGAGATGGCTGTCCGTCTGGCCGCCATGAGCCCCGCCATCATGGCGCTCGGGAAGGGCTCCTTCTACCGCATTGCTGACATGGCCACCCCCGACGCCCTGGCCTACCTGCAGTCGCAGCTCACCATCAACGCCCAGACCGAGGACATGGTCGAGGGCATCACCGCCTTCTTCGAGAAGCGCGAGCCGCGCTGGAAGGGCCGCTGACCGACCGCGTCAGCAGGACCTGGCACCGATCGTGGTCAGCGAGTCGAACGAGATGGCGGCGACTGTGCGACTGTCCGCTGACCACCGACGCTGAACGCTGTCGCTGAACGCTGGCGCTGCGACTGACGCTGCCGCCGTTCGCTGCCGCGATGCAGAGTCGGATGCGGACGCGGACGCGGACGCGGGCGCGGGTGGGGCGCTCAGAACGTCTTGGGCAGGCCGAGGACGCGGTTGGCGATGGTGTTGCGCATGACCTCGCTGGTGCCGGCCTCGATGGTGTTGCCGCGGCTGCGCAGGTAGTTGTAGGAAAAGGGGGCGAGCTCGCCCTCGGTGAGCTGGCCGTAGGGGCCCAGGATCTCCGTCGCCCAGCGCGCCATGCGCTGGTTGAGCTCGCTCCAGAAGACCTTGAGGATGGAGCCCTCGGGCCCCGGCATCTGGCCCTTCCCCACCTTGCTCATGGCCCGCGCCAGGGTCACCCGGAAGGTCCCGTACTCCAGGTAGGCCTGGGCGATCTTGCTGCGCACGACGGGGTCGTCGCCGAGGCCCCGCTCCTTCACCACGGCGAGCAGGCGGTTCAGGAAGCCGGCCAGCTGCGCCTGGAAGTGGCCCCCGAGGTTGGCGCGCTCGAACATCAACGCGGTGATGAGCACGTTCCAGCCCCCGTTGAGCTCGCCGAACAGGTTGGCTGCGGGCACCCTCACGTCGGAGAAGAAGACCTCGTTGAACTCGGCCTCGCCCGTCATCTGCCTGAGCGGCCGCACCGAGACTCCAGGGGTCGCCATGTCCACCATCAGGGCGCTGATGCCCCGGAACTTGGGGGCCTCGGGATCGGTGCGCACCATGAGGAAGATCCAGTCCGAGATGTGGGCGAAGCTGGTCCAGGTCTTCTGGCCGTTGACCACGAAGTGGTCGCCGTCGAGCACCGCCCGCGTGGTCATGGCGCCCAGGTCCGAGCCCGCGTTGGGCTCGGAGAAACCGGCCGCCCAGACCTCCTCGCCGAGGAGCATCTTCTCCAGATAGCGCCGCTTCTGCTCCTCGCTGCCGAGGAGCGCGATGGTGGGTCCGATGATGGCGATACCGATGGCCCCCACCACCTCGGGAGCGCCGGCCCGAGCCGCCTCCTCCACGAAGATGGCCTGCTCGATGGGGGTGAGGCCCCGGCCTCCGTACTCCACCGGCCAGGTGATGCCCAGCCAGCCCCCGGCGGCGAGCGCACGCTGCCATGCCTTGAGGTAGGCCAGGTGCTCCCGGCTCGCGAACCGGCCCGCGAAGGGGGCCGGCTTGTTCGCCTCCAGCCAGGACCGCAGCTCCTGGCGGAAGGCCGCTTCCTGGGGGCTCGGGGTCAGGTCCATGGGGCCTCCCTGTGTGTCCGCCGGGCGCCATCATCATCCTCGAGTCGCCGGCGAGCCGCAAGAGGCGACCCTTGACGGCTGCCGCCGCCCATCCGTAGGCTGGCCCGAAGCGATCGTGAAAGGAGCCAGCCATGAGCGTGCGCAGCGAACGCAACGGCCCCGTTACCACCGTGATCCTGTCCCGTCCCGAGTTCCGCAACGCGGTGGATGCACCCACTGCCCGCGCGCTGGCCGACGCGTTCCGCGCCTTCGAGGAAGATGGCGAGGCGAAGGTGGCGGTGCTGTGGGGGGAGGGCGGCACCTTCTGCGCCGGCGCCGACCTCAAGGGAATGCTGGAGGGACGCCAGAACCTCATGGACCCGGACATGAGCGCCGACGGCCCCATGGGCCCGACCCGCATGCTCCTGCCCAAGCCGGTCATCGCCGCGGTGGCCGGGCACGCGGTCGCGGGCGGACTCGAGCTCGCCCTGTGGTGCGACCTCCGGGTGGTGGAGGAGAGCGCCGTCTTCGGCGTCTTCTGCCGGCGCTGGGGGGTGCCCCTGGCCGACGGCGGCACGGTTCGCCTGCCGCGCCTCATCGGCCTCTCCCGCGCCCAGGACATGCTGCTGACGGGGCGGCCTGTGCTCGCCGAGGAGGCCCTGGCCTGGGGTCTCGCCAACCGGGTCGTCGCGGATGGGACCGCGCGCGAGGAGGCCGAACGCCTGGCCCTCGAGATCTCCCGGTTCCCACAGCGCTGTATGAACGGCGACCGGCAGAGTGCGCACGAGCAGTTCGGCATGGGCCTCGATGACGCCCTGGCCAACGAGTTCGGCCACGCCACCCGCACCGTCCTCAGCGGCGAGACCGCTCAGGGCGCCCTGCGCTTCGCCGGCGGCGCCGGCCGCCACGGCTCGTTCAGCGACTGAGCGGCGATCGCCGCAGCTGATCGCCGCAGCTGATCGCCGCCGCCGGTCGCAGTCGCGGACGCGGGCGGAACGAACCTCCCCCGGGAGATGTTGCAGATCGCGAGACATCGCACGTCAGCGATGGCCGCCACGGTGCGGCCGGTCACCGACAGGGAGGGTCATGGGCGCGGAGGCGGATCGTCTGCGAGGGGATGGCGGGTGGCGGCGCTGGGGGCCCTACGTCACCCTCCGCCAGTGGGGAACGGTGCGTGAGGACTACAGCCCTGGCGGGACCGCCTGGGACTTCACCACCCATGACATGGCGCGCTCCAAGGCCTACCGGTGGGGTGAGGAGGGCATCGCCGGCATCTGCGATCAGGCGCAGACCCTGTGCCTGGCACCGGCGTTCTGGAACGGCCGCGACCCCATCCTCAAGGAGCGCATGTTCGGGCTCTCCGGGGAGGAGGGCAACCACGGGGAGGACGTCAAGGAGTACTACGCCTACCTGGACGCCACCCCCTCCCACTCCTACCTGAAGATGCTCTACAAGTACCCCCGGGACGGCTACCCCTACGACTGGCTGGTGGCCGAGAACGGCCGCCGCGGCAAGCGTGACCCCGAGGTGGAGCTCGTGGACAGCGGGGTCTTCGACGGCGACCGTTACTTCGACATCCTGATCGAGTACGCCAAGGCCTCCCCCGACGACATCCTGGCCCGCATCACGGTCCACAACCGGAGCTCGGAGGAGGCCGAGCTGCACCTCCTGCCCACGCTCTGGTTCCGCAACACCTGGGCGTTCGGGCTCACCGAGAGCAAGCCCGAGCTGCGGGCCACGGCGGGCGGCGACGGCTGGCGGGGGATCGCGGCGGAGCACGCAGACCTCGGCCGCCGCGTCCTCTGCTGTCAGGGCTCCCCGGAGCTCCTCTTCTGCGACAACGAGACCAACTACCCGCGCCTGTACGGGACGGAGGGGCCGAGCCCCTTCCCCAAGGACGCGATCAGCGTGCGGGTGGTGGGCGACGACCCCGACGCCGTCAACCCGGATGGCGAGGGCACCAAGGCCGCAGCCTGGTACCGCCTGCGCATCCCGGCCGGGGGGAGCAGGTGGTCCGTCTGCGACTCCTCGACGGCTCACCGGGAGACCCCTTCGACGGACTTCGACCAGGTTTTCGCCTCCCGGATCGCCGAGGCCGACGAGTTCTACGGCGAGCTCCAAGCCGAGATCGACGACGACGACCGCCGGCTGGTGCAGCGCCAGGCCCTGGCCGGTCTGCTGTGGTCCACCCAGTTCTACTCCTACGACGTCCAGCGCTGGCTGGATGGCGACCCCGGCCAGCCGCCGCCGCCGCCCGAGCGCAAGCGAGGCCGCAACGCGCGCTGGGAGCACCTGCACAACGCCGACATCATCTCCATGCCGGACACCTGGGAGTACCCCTGGTACGCGGCCTGGGACCTGGCCTTCCACTGCATCCCCATGGCCCTGGTGGACCCCGAGCTGGCCAAGCGGCAGCTGGTGCTCATCAGCCGCGAGTGGTACATGCACCCCAACGGCCAGCTCCCCGCGTACGAGTGGTCCTTCGACGACGCCAACCCGCCGGTCCACGCCTGGGCCGCCTGGCGGGTCTTCCAGATCGACCGCGCGCGGCGCGGCGACGACGGTGACCGGGCATTTCTGGAGCGCGTCTTCCACAGGCTTCTGCTCAACTTCACCTGGTGGGTGAACCGGGAGGATGCGGACGACAACAACATCTTCCAGGGCGGCTTCCTGGGCCTCGACAACATCGGCCTGTTCGACCGTTCCCGGCCGCTGCCCACCGGTGGCCACATCAACCAGGCCGACGGTACCTCGTGGATGGCGATGTACTGCCTGAACATGATGCGCATCGCCCTCGAGCTGGCGCTGGCCGACCCGGTGTACGAGGACATCGCCAGCAAGTTCTTCGACCACTTCCTGTACATCGCCCGCGCCATGACCAACATCGCCGGTGAGGGCATCGGCCTGTGGGACGAGGAGGACGGCTTCTACTACGACGTCCTGGCCCTGGAGGGAGGCCGGCGCGTGGAGCTCAAGATCCGTTCCCTGGTGGGCCTGATCCCGCTCTTCGCGGTGGAGGTGCTGGAGCCGGAGCTCCTGGACCGCCTGCCCCACTTCGCGCATCGCCTGCAGTGGGTGCTGGACAACCGGCCCGAGCTGGCCACCCTCGTGTCGCGCTGGAGAGAGCCCGGGCGCGGCGAGCGCCGGCTCCTGTCCCTGCTCCGCGGCCACCGCATGAAGTGTCTGCTCAGGCGGATGCTGGACCCGGCCGAGTTCCTCTCCGACCATGGAGTGCGGTCGCTGTCGCGCGTCTACGCGGACAACCCCTACACCTTCGCCTTCGACGACCACACCTACGAGGTGCGGTACACCCCGGCGGAGTCCGACACCGAGCTCTTCGGCGGCAACTCCAACTGGCGGGGGCCGGTGTGGTTCCCCGTCAACTACCTGATCATCGAGTCCCTGCAGAGGTTCCACCACTACTACGGCGACGACTTCAAGATCGAGTGCCCCACCGGCTCCGGCGCCTCTCTCACCATCCTCGAGGTGGCGGAGGAGCTCACCCGACGCCTGACCGGCATCTTCCTGCGCGACGAGGACGGCCGGCGCCCGGTCTTCGGCGACGTGGAGCGCTTCAACTCCGATCCCAACTTCAGAGACTTCGTGCTCTTCCACGAGTACTTCGACGGGGACAACGGCCGCGGTGTCGGCGCTTCCCACCAGACCGGGTGGACCGCCCTGGTGGCCAAGCTGCTACAGCCCCGCCGTCCCCCTCACTGAGGCGAACGCACGGCACTTGGAGGACGAACATGAGCGACAACGACGCGAGCTACCCCGAGGTGGTGATGCCCGAGGTGCAGCCCAAGCGTCTCCTGGAGGGCCAGAAGGCGCTGGTCACGGGCGCCAACTCCGGGATCGGCAAGGGCGTGGCCATCGCCCTCGGCGCGGAGGGCGCCGACGTGGTGGTGAACTGGGTGAGCGGCGAGGAGGCGGCCGAGGAGGTGGTGAGCGAGGTGCGCTCCCACGGCGTGGAGTGCTACGCCCATCGTGCCGACGTCTCGGACGAGGCGCAGGTCCAGGACATGTTCCGGACCATGAAGGAGCGCTTCGGGACCATCGACATCCTCATCAACAATGCCGGCCTGCAGCGGGACGCCGCCTTCACCGAGATGAGCCTCGAGCAGTGGAACACGGTGCTGTCCGTGAACCTCACGGGCCAGTTCCTGTGCGCCCGGGAGGCGGTGCGGGAGTTCAAGCGGCGGGGTGTGGTGCCCGAGGTCTCCTGCGCCGCCGGCAAGATCATCTGCATGTCCTCGGTGCACGAGGTCATCCCCTGGGCCGGGCACGTCAACTACGCCGCTTCCAAGGGCGGAGTGATGATGATGATGCGCAGCATCGCCCAGGAGGTGGCGCCGTTCCGCATCCGCGTCAACAGCCTCTGCCCGGGCGCCATCCGCACCCCCATCAACAAGAAGGCGTGGGACACCGACGACGCGATGCAGTCCCTGCTCACCCTCATCCCGTACCGGCGGATCGGGGAGACGGCGGACATCGGGCGGGCCGCCGCCTGGCTGGCCTCCGACTACGCCGACTACATCACCGGCGCCAGCATCTTCATCGACGGCGGCATGACCCTGTACCCGGGCTTCGCCACCGGGGGCTGAGCGGACGTGAGGCCGCAGCTGCCTTCGCGCTGAAGGGAGGACGAGCGATGTTCGAGCTGACCGACCGGGTGGTGGTGATCACCGGCGCCCCGGGCAACCTGGGGCGGGCCGCGGCGGCCGCATTCGCCCAAGCCGGGGCCCGCCTGGCCCTGGTCCACCACTCCGCCGAGCGGTTGCGCGCGGCGTTCTCGGACCTTCCCGAGGGCCGGCACCTCCTGGTGGGGGGAGTGGACCAGACCCAGCCCCACACCGTGGACGACGCGGTGGCGCGGGTGGTGCATGCCTTCGGCCGTATCGACGCCCTGTTCAACACCGTGGGCGGTTTCGCCGCCGCCGGCGTCCTCAACGATCGGTGGGAGACCTGGCAGGAGCTGTACGACATCAACGTCCAGACCACCTTCCACGCCTGCCGGGCCGTGGCGCCGGTGATGATCGACGGGGGCGGGGGCCGCATCGTCAACACGGCCAGCCCCCACGCCTGGCAGGCCCCCCAGGGCGTCGCCGCCTACGCCGCCGCCAAGGCGGCGGTGCTGCGGTTGACCGAGAGCCTGGCCGCGGAGCTGGGGGGCCATGGCATCAACGTCAACGCGGTGGTGCCCGGCACCCTGGACACGCCCTCGAACCGGGCGGCCATGCCCGATGCTGATCCCACGGCCTGGGTGAGCCCCCGGGCGGTGGCCGACGTGGCCGTGTTCCTGGCCTCGGACGCCGCCCGCGCCGTCCACGGGGCGGCCATCCCGGTGACGGCGGGCGGCTGAGCCATGATCGAGCTGTCCGGCGACGTTCTCGCGGACTTCGACCGGGCCTCGCGCCTGGAGTGGATCGAGACCAACGGCCTCGGCGGCTGGGCGAGCTCCACGGTGAGCGGGGCCCACACCCGCCGCTACCACGCGCTCCTGGTGGCGGCCGGGGCGCCGCCGGTGGACCGACAGGTGTTGGTGTCGCGGTTGGACGAGACGCTCGAGCTCGACGGCGGACGGGTGGAGCTGGGCTGCAACTGCTATCCCGGTGTGGTCCACCCCGAGGGTTACCGCCACCTGGCCGCCTTCCGCAGGGACGTCTTCGTCCAGCTCGAGTACCGAGTGGGCGGGGTACGGCTGCTCAAGACCATCGCCGGCCTCCTCGGCGAGGGAACCACCGCTGTCCTCTACGAGATCGCGGAGGCGAGCGGCCCGGTCCGCCTGGAGCTGCGGCCGTTCCTGACCTGGCGCCCGATCCACTCACTCGGGCCGGCCACGGCACTGTCACAACAGGTCGAGGTGGAGGGCGACACCGTTCGCTACCGCGCCGCAGCCCACGCGCCGCGGGTCTGGATACGGGTGCCCGGCGCCTCCTTCCAGGGGGACGCCGACTGGTACCACCGCTTCCAGTACCCCCGGGAGCACGAACGCGGGCTCGACTTCGAGGAGGACCTGTGGAGCCCCGGCTCCTTCGCGGTGACCCTGGAGCCCGGCCACCCCCTCGGGGTGCTCCTGTCCACGACGGCAACGGCGGGTCGGGACGCCCTCGCGTTGGTGCAGGCAGAGCGGGAGCGCCGCGAGGACGCGCTCGGCCCCCTGGCCGGCAAGGGCGAGCCTGCGCGGACCCTGGGCCTGGCCGCCGACCAGTTCCTGGTCCGCCGCGGCGACGGGGGCGCCACCGTCATCGCCGGGTACCACTGGTTCACCGACTGGGGCCGGGACACCATGGTCTCCCTGCCCGGTCTCTGCCTGGCCACGGATCGCCACCAGCAGGCCGGCCGCATCCTGCGCGCCTGGGCGGCCAGCGTCGATGAGGGCATGCTGCCCAACCGCTTCCCCGACGGTGGGGAGGCGCCCGAGTACAACACGGTGGACGCCACCCTGTGGTTCTTCGTTGCAGTGCGGCGCTACCTGGAGGCCACCGGGGACGAGGAGATGGTGCGCTCGGACCTGCTGCCGGTGCTCCGGGAGATCGTGGACTGGCACGACCGCGGCACCCGCTACGGCATCCGGGTGGCCCGGGACGGTCTCCTCGATGCCGGCGAGCACGGCGTGCAGCTCACCTGGATGGACGCCCGGGTCGCGGGTGAGGTGATCACCCCCAGGATGGGCAAGCCGGTGGAGGTGGAGGCGCTGTGGTGCAACGCCCTCGCCATCCTGGCGGAGCTCGAGGCGAGGCTCGGCTCCGAGGAGCGGGCCCAAGATCTGCGCGAGCGATTCGAAAGGGCACGGCGGCGTTTCGCCGAGCTCTTCTGGAACCCCCACCTGGGTTGCCTCTACGACGTGATCGGACCCGACGGACCGGACCCCGCGGTGCGGCCGAATCAGGTCTTCGCCCTGTCGTTGCCCCATGTGCTGCTGGACGACGCCCGCGGGCGGGAGGTCTTGACGGTAGTGGAGAGCCTGCTCCTGACCCCGGTGGGGCTGCGCAGTCTGTCTCCCAACCACCCCGCCTATCGGGGGACCTACACCGGCGACCCCGCCTCCCGGGACCGGGCGTATCACCAGGGGACCGTCTGGGGATGGCTCCTCGGACCGTACCTGTCGGCGCTGATCCGACTGCGGGGCCAGGAGGGACGCCGGCAGGCTGCCGCGCTTCTGCGCGGCGCCTTGGAGCAGCTCCGTAGCGCGGGGGTGGGCACCTGCTCCGAGATCTTCGACGGGGATCCTCCCCACACCCCGCGGGGCTGTATCGCCCAGGCGTGGACTGTCGCGGAGCTGCTGCGGGTGCTCTCGGACGATCTGGATGGTGAGCTCGCGGATGACGGATCGCCGCGAGGAGGTGACGGATGAGCCTGGAGAAGGTGACAACGAGCGCGTGGAAGGTCCTGGAGGAGGCGGTCGTGACCCTGGACGGTCGACGGGTGGGCACGGTGGCGGCCCGCGACCCGGTCTCCGAAGGCCCCAACTACGACCGCGTCTTCGTCCGCGACTTCTTCGTCGCCGGCCTGGCGTTCCTGCTGCGGGGAGACGCCGAGATCGTCTCCAACTTCCTGGTCGAGGTGGGTGTGCTCCAGGGTCGGCAGCGGCACATGGACTGGTACCGGCCGGGCCACGGCCTGATGCCTGCCAACTTCAGCGTCGAGGAGCGGGAGGGCAAGGAGAAGATCGTCGCCGACTTCGGGGAGCACTCCATCGCCCGGGTGACGCCCATCGACTCCGGCCTGTGGTGGCTGCTGCTGCTGCGCATCTACACGAAGCTGGTCGGCGACCGTGAGCTCGCCGAGCGGGAACCGGTCCAGGACGCGGTGCGCGGAATCATCGACCACACCCTGACCTCGGGCCTGGACATGCTGCCCACCCTCCTGGTCCCCGACGGCGCCTTCACCATCGACCGGCGCCTGGGCGTCTACGGCCATCCGCTGGACATCCAGGCCCTCCTGATCGCGGCGCTGCGGTCGGCGAGCGAGCTCCTTCCCGAGGGCGATGAGCTCCAGGAGGCCGTGTCCGAGCACCTGGGCCAGCTCGTCCACCACCTCCGTCAGTACTACTGGCTGGACCTCCACCGCCTCAACGAGATCTACCGGTTCCAGGTGGAGGAGTCGGGCGACAATGCCGCCAACGCGTTCAACATCTACCCGGACAGCATCCCGGACTGGATCATGACCTGGCTGCCCCTGGACAGCGGCTACTTCGTGGCCAACCTGGGACCGGCGCGCATGGACTTCCGTTTCCTCGCCCAGGGCAACCTGCTCTCCGTGCTCATCGGTCTCGCGACGTCGGACCAGCGGACCGCCCTCATGCGGCTGTTGGAGGAGCGGTGGGACGACCTGGTGGGGGAGATGCCCATGAAGCTCTGCTACCCCGCCGTCGAAGGACGGGACTGGCAGCTCATCACCGGCAGCGACCCCAAGAACACGCCCTGGTCCTATCACAACGGTGGAAGCTGGCCCTTCCTGATCTGGCTGCTGGCCGCCGCCGCCCTGCAGGCGGATCGGCGGGAGCTCGTGGAGCGCGCCCTGGAGCCGGCTGCGGAGTACCTCGACCGGGACGGCTGGCCCGAGTACTACGACGGCCGGCTGGGCCGCCTGATCGGCAAGCAGGCGCGCAGGAACCAGGTGTGGAGCGCCGCCGGCTTCCTGGTGGCCCAGCAGCTCCTGGAGGACCCGGGCAAGCTGGACCTCATGGTCTTCGAGGGCGAGCTGGAGTCGGATTCGTCCAAGAACCACGACGGCTAGGCACCGGCGCCACCGCGACCGAAGCCTGCGCCGAGGCTGCGCCCGACGTACGCGACCACGTCGCGGCATTTCAACGTGCGGGCATCTCTGCGAGGTTACCTCGTCACCAGAGGCAGTGACAGCAACAGCGGCGGTGGCTGATACCCGCTCCGCGCTGGCGATCTGTGGAGGCATGTGTAAGAATGATTCCACGGCTCGATCCGGACGTATCGAAACCCCCGAGCACCGCGACGACGTCGGCGCGGCGGCCCGGGATGGAGGTCGAGAGAGGCACGTGGCAGGGATGACCACCCCGGACGCAGGGGAGCGAGGAACGGGGCTCGATCAGGGACGGCGCACGTTGCTGAGCTGGTTCCTCGGCACCTCGGTGGGGGCGTTGGCGGTGGCGATCCTGTACCCGGTCGTCCGCTTCCTGAGCCCGCCGGAGGTGCCGGAGGCCACCACCTCCCAGGTCGAGGCAGGAGCCGTCAACGATCCCGAGCTCGTCGAGAAGGGGTACAAGATCGTCCGTTTCGGCGGCCAGCCGGTGATCGTCGTCAAGGTGTCCGACACGGACGTCCGCGCCTTCTCGGCGGTGTGCACCCACCTGGGCTGCATCGTGCAGTATGAGAAGGACAAGGCGCGGATCTGGTGCGCCTGCCACGGCGGCGTGTACGACCTTTCCGGGCGCAACGTGTCGGGCCCGCCCCCCAGGCCCCTCGAGGCCTATCAGGTCCACCTCCTGGAGCAGGGCTCCCAGCAGCCCGAGAAGATCGTGGTGCAGAAGTCATGACGAGCGGCACCCGGTGGCAGCGTCTGTATGACTGGTTCGACCAGCGCCTGACCATCTCCGTGGTCCGGGACGCCCTCCTCCACAAGACGGTGCCCTCGCACCGCGCCTCGGTGGTCTACTACTTCGGCGGGATGACCCTCTTCTTCTTCATCGTCCAGGTCTCAACCGGCATCCTGCTGATGCTCTACTACCGGCCCTCCGCGGACCACGCCTTCGAGTCGGTGGAGTTCCTGATGACCACGGTGCCCTTCGGCTGGCTGATCCGGTCCATCCACTCCTGGTCGGCCAACCTGATGATCTTCTTCGCGTTCGTGCACCTGGCCACGGTCTACTTCGGCAAGGCCTACCGGCCGCCCCGGGAGCTGACCTGGGTGACCGGCTGCCTGGTCCTCTTCCTGGCCCTCGGATTCGGCTTCTCGGGCTACCTCCTGCCCTGGAACGAGCTCTCCTTCCTCGCGACCAAGGTGGGCACCGACATCGCGGGCACGGTGCCGGGGGTGGGGGAGTGGATGCTGCGGTTCCTGCGCGGCGGCGACCGGGTCACCGGGGGCACGCTCTCCCGGTTCTACGGCCTGCACGTGGCGGTGCTGCCGGCCCTCGCCACCCTGCTGCTGGGGATCCACCTGGTGCTGGTGCAGCTGCAGGGCATGAGCGTGCCGCCGGGGCGGGAGAAGGAGGCCTCGACCCGCCGGCCCATGCGCTTCATCCCGCACTTCGTGCTGCGCGACCTCTTCGGCTGGACCGTCGCCCTCGGGGTCCTGGCGGCCCTGGCCGCCCTCTTCCCCTGGGAGCTCGGGCAGAAGGCGGACCCCTTCGCCCCGGCGCCGGCCAACATCCGGCCGGAGTGGTACTTCATGTTCATGTTCCAGACCCTCAAGCTGGTGCCCGGCGGCGAGGTGGTGGGCATCGAGTACGAGGCGTTCCCGATCCTGCTCTTCGGTCTCGCCGCCCTCCTGCTGCTCCTGGTGCCGTTCCTGGACCGCGGCGTTGTCACGAGGGGACGGAGCCCGATCTTCACCGCCATCGGCGCCCTGGGGGTGGTCTTCATGGTGGTCATGACCTCCTGGGGCTACCACTCGCTGGTGCCGGTAGGGGTGGTGGCGGCGGCGGCACTTCTCATGGTCGGGATGTCCGTGATCACCAGGTACCGGGGTTGAGCATGGTACGACGAGTCCTCTCTGTCCTCGTGCCCGCCCTCGTCGTGCTCGTCGCCGCCCCGTCGGCGGTGAACGCCGCCAGCTCCTGTGTCACCTGCCACGGCAACCCGGATCTCTTCGAGGGCCGGGAGCTGAAGATCGTCGACGGCTGGCGGGGGGGGGTGCACGCCGCGGCGGGGCTGGGGTGCGAGGCCTGCCACGGCGGCAACCCGGACCCCTCCCTGGCCGAGGACATGGACGCGGCCATGGACGCCCAGTACGCGCCCAATCCCTTCCACGGAGCCCCGGCCGCGGACCGAGGTGCCGGACTTCTGCGGCCGCTGCCACTCCGATCCCGACTTCATGAAGCGCTTCAACCCGGGCGAGCGGGTGGACCAGGAGAAAGAGTACTGGACCAGCCACCACGGGCAGCTCCTCAGCAAGGGCGACACCAAGGTCGCGACCTGCGTCGACTGCCACGGCGTGCACCCGATCCTGTCGCCGCGGGACATCGCCGCCCCCGTGTACCCCAAGAACGTCGCCGACACCTGCGGCCGCTGCCACGCCGATCCCCGGCACATGGCCGGCTACACCCTGCCCGACGGCCGCCCACTGCCCGTCGACCAGTACGCGCGCTGGGAGCGCAGCGTCCATGCCGCGGCGCTGCTGCGGCGGGACGACCTGTCCGCACCCACCTGCAACGACTGCCACGGCAACCACGGCGCGACCCCCCCGGGGTTGGAGTCCATCGCCTTCGTCTGCGGCCAGTGCCACGGGCGCGAGGCTGATCTCTTCCGCGCCAGCCGGAAGCACGAGGGCTTCGAGGAGCACAACGAGTATCTCCAGGGGCCGGCGGTCAGCGGTGCGCGGCCTGCCATGAGCCACCCGAGCCGGCGGCCAGCGTGACCAGGGTGCACGCCTTCTCCGAGTGCGTCACCTGCCACGGCAACCACTCCGTGATCCGGCCCACGGTGGCCATGCTCCAGCCCCTGCCCCCGACCCCCTGCGCCTTCTGCCACGAGCCCAAGGGGACGATCGCGGAGGCGGTTCCCGAGCCCCCCTCCGCCCTGCACACCTTCCAGCGGGTGCGGGACGAGCTGCTGGCGGAGACGGCGAACCTGGAGGGCGAGGCACGCTTCAACGCCCTGGTGGAGCGGGCGCAGAGGTTGCCCTATCACACCGTCGCGGGGGAGGGTGGGCAGCCGGTGCTGCGTCCCGAGTTCAAGCACCTCTTCGACAAGTTCCGGATCGGTACGACCACCTACACCTACCAGGACCCGGTGACCGGGGAGGAGCGGAGCGAGCAGGTGGTGCGTTGCGGCGACTGCCACGGCACGGGGGGAGGCGAGAACGGCGGGCTGGCCACGAGCGAGGCGTACCTGAACGGCATGTGGGAGCTGACCGGGCTCACGGCCCGGTCGGAGCGCATCATGCTCGCAGCCAAGCGGGGCGGCGTCGAGGTGGTCAAGGCGCTGCCCGAGATCGACCAGGCGGTCAACTCCCAGATCGAGCTCGAGGTGCTCGTGCACGGCTTCACCGCCGCTCCCGAGTCCCAGTTCGAGACGACCAGGGCAGAGGGCGTCACCCACGCTGAGGCCGCCCTGAAGGACGGCGAGGCGGCCCTCCGCGAGCTCCACTTCCGCCGCGTGGGGTTGGGCGTCTCCCTGGTGATCATCGTGCTCGTGCTGGTGGCCCTGGGCCTCACGATCCGTCGGTTCTCCGCCCGCGACGCCTCCTGAGGATTCTCGCGCAGAAGGCCCGCTCTGGCCCACCCGAAGTGACGTCTCTCGCGACGCGCCGGTCGATGGACGCCTTTGCCGAGGTTGCCACCGTTGACACTCTCCCGACCGGAAGCGAGGCAGAACCGGTCCGCCGTTTAGCGGGCAAGTGACACCGGTGGCACGCCCGCGCGACGTGCCGTTCTCTCGAAGGCCGCCGGCCCATGTGAGCTGATCGCTGGCGCTGTCGCCGCCGCTGTCGCGGATCCCTCGGGTCGGCTCCCTCAGGTCTGCTAACGTCGCTGCGGAGGTGCGAACCCATGGAGAGCACGATCGCCGATGCCATCGGAGCGCCGTTTCCACCGGTGGCGGTGCTGTTCTCAGACGTGAAGCCCGAGGGGGCCATCCAGTTCGCCGAGGGCAAGTGGGGCTGCGTCATGTGGCTCCTGGCCAGCGCCGCCAAGGGACGGCCCGCGGTCGCTGACCGCGACACGTTCGGCTGCCTCGGCGGCGGTGTCGGTCTCGGCTTCGGCAACCAGTACGAGAGCTGGCCGGGAGGCATCCAGTGCTTCTATCACTTCCTCTCCACCGGTGTCGGGGACATCGAGGAGGGCAGGGAGGCGGCCGAGGAGGGCCGCGCGCAGCTTCGCCGGGAGGCGTACGAGAACGTCCTCCACGGCGAGGGCTACATCAAGACCCCCGAGCTGGTGAAGAAGTTCGTGGACGCCCTGCCCATGATGGAGGTGCCCAGCCGCTACGTGGTGTTGAAGCCCCTCGACCAGGTGGACGCCGGCGAGCGGCCCGAGGTCGTGGTCTTCCTGGTCGACCCTGATCGCCTCTCGGCCCTCGTCGTGCTCGCCAACTACGATCGGGAGAGCAACGACAACGTGCGCATGCCCTATGGGGCCGGCTGCCAGACCATCGGCATCTTCGCGTACCGCGAGGCAACGAACGAGAACCCGCACGCGATCGTGGGTCTCACGGATCTCAGTGCGCGCCGCTACATCGCCCGGCAGGTGGGCAGGAACGACCTGCTCAGCTTCACCGTGCCCTTCCAGATGTTTCGGGAGATGGAGGCCAACGTGAGAGGGAGCTTCCTGGAACGCGACACCTGGCATGCCCTGCTCGCGGCCGCGACCGGGGATGAGGCCTCGCGCCGTTAGCCTGTCACCGGTGACCGGCTCCGGAGAGACATGGCAACGTTGCGACCGCCCCATCTCCGTGCCTCCGTGCGCGGCGACACTGGCGACAACAGGGGTCGGTGTCAGCGTCGGCGAACAGCGTCAGCGGCTGACCACCTGCAGGTCGGGCAGGCTGGGACGCGACCTCACCAACCCGGGAGACTGGGCCCGAGGAGCACGTCGGAAGGCTCCTTCGGTGTGAGGGCACGGGGCTCCACCGGCGTGAGATAGGTGGGCTGCCGCGCCTGGAGGCCCGGCCCGGGCTCCTCGCTGTGGAGCCGGAGCTTGCGCTCGGTGGGTGCGAGCTCCAGGGGAGGCTCCTCGGTTCCGAGACGGGTCGGTGCGCCGGCGTACACGCCGGAAGACTCGGTGCAGCTCATCTCCACCCAGCCGCCGCGTACGTCGGTGTCGCGGCAGTAGCCGGTGCTCCTGGACATCGGGTTGTTGAGCGTCGCCAGGACATCGGTGCACGCCTGGTCCCGGGGGATCCGGACCACGCAGCCTCCGGCGTAGCGCCAGTTGGCGAAGCAGCACTCCTTGGTCTCTGACGGCTGCGCGGCGGCGGCGGATCCGGCTGCAACGCCCAGCACGAGCGCGGAGAGCAGGCCGATCGCCGCGCGCCTCGTCCCTCCTGGTCGGTCCGGGTTCATGGGCTCACCTCCCGGGTTCGCCCCGCCGACGACGCCCGCAGCGTTCCGGCCGAGCCACCCTCGGCAGGTGTAACAACGATCCGCGCCCTCTGGTTCCAGACACCCGGCGATCTGTCCTCATCCCTCGGACGGCGCCTGGGCCGGGACCACCGCCCAGAACCACCCCCGCAAGTCGCCGTCCGCAAAGCCGGTGGCCTGGTCGTCGGGGTAGGTGCGGCGGAGCATGGCTCGTGTCTCGTCGCTGATGTGCTCGGCGGAGCCGTGGCACATCTGGCACTGCGACCCCATCCGGATGGGTAGCAGCGCTCCGAGCTCGCCGTTCGGGCCGACCACGAAGGCGGGCTCGGCCTGACGGACCGCGACCAGGGCGGCCGCCCATGACGGTGGTATGTTGTCGGGGTTGCGCAGGGCGAAGGACGTCCGACCGATCGTCAGTCCGTACTCCTGGCCGACGTCCGTGGCCACCGCCGGCGCCACGCTCCGGCACACCGCGATGGCCTCGGCGGGGCCGCCCCGATCCAGGGCCTCCATGAGCGCCCCCTTGAGCCGCGCGGCCATCGTGTCGACGGCAGCGAGCGCCTGCTCGTGCTGGGTCGCCAGCCCATCGGCGAGCTCCTCGGCGGAGGCGGGGCGCCAGGCTTCGGCGGAGGGGGCCGAAGCGGTCTCTGGGGCGTGGCGCGCGCAGCCGGCCAAGGCGAGTGCGACCACCGTGAACGTCATGGCTGTCTTCCTCATGGCAAATCTCCCAGCTTTCGGCGTTCGCGGAAGCTGGGGCCGACTGTACCACCTTCCCCCTCGGGGAGGCGACCTCCGTGGTTGCCTGGCGCCCCGTCCGAGCTGGCGGGTGCGACGCACCGTTGACCCTCTGGGGAACAACGCATATGATACTTGCTCAGATGCTCAATCGCTCTCCAGCGTTGCGCGCCTTCTCCCCGAACGGTTGTCCGTGTCGGGACGTGGGAGCGCGCCGACGCCCCAACCAACGAGAGAGGAGATGACCGATGACCCTGCCCGCCTCCCACCACCGCAACGATGCTTCTGGAGCGCTTCGGGTCGTTTCGTTCACACATCTCGACGATCCCGCGTCGGACTTTCTGGCGTTGCCTGAGCACGTCGAGGGCTTGACCGCGGAGCAGGCCGATGCCGAGCGCGCCGGTACCCGGGCCCTGCTGGACGAGCGCAACTCGTACCACCGCAACGCCGAGGCGAGGAGCTTCGTTGCGTACCGCGAGGAGCAGCCCGCGGGGCGCATCACCGCCTTCCACAACCGGCAGCTCGTGGAGCGGGGCGAGACCATCGGCCTGGTGGGCCTGTTCGCCTGCTCCAACGACGCCGATGTGGCGATGTCGCTCCTCAACCACGCCGGCGAATGGCTCGCCGCCCGCGGCGTGCGGGTGATGCGTGGCCCAATGGCCGGTGACATCTGGCACCGCTGGCGGTTCATGACCCACGGTTTCGACACCACCCCGTTCCCCGGCGAGCCGCGGCAGCCGGAGTACTACCCCGAGCTCTTCGTCGAGGCGGGCTTCTCGCCCGTCCGGACGTACACCACGAAGCGCATCGACGACCTGCCGGGCCAGCTCGAGCGTTTCGCCACCGCCGCGGCGCTCAACCAGCGGCGGGGATACACCTTCCGCAGCTTCGATCGCGACGACTGGAAGGGCGAGCTGAAACGGCTGTACGTGCTCTGTGGCCACTCCTTCGCCACCAGCTGGTGCGTCACCGACACGACCGAGGAGGAGTTCTGCGACATCTATGCCCGGTGGCTGCGCCGGGTGGGTCCGGGGCAGATCGTCCTCGCCCTCGCCCCCAAGGGCGAGGTGGTGGGTCTGGGCCTCGCCGTGTCCCAGCCCGAGGACACCCTGAACATCCGGACCATCGCCATCCTCCCCGACCAGCACGGCTACGGCCTGGGCCAGGCGATCACCGCCGAGCTCTACCGACGGGCCATGGCGGACGGGCAGAAGACGGTGAATCACTGCTTGATGGCGCCGCTGTCACCACCCCAGCGCTATGACCACGGTCACGCCGTCGTGACCCGCGCCTACACCATGTACCAGCGCCCGACCGCCTGAGCCGGCGCGGCCCGGGGAGCGCCCTCGCGCCACCGCGGCGGCTCTTGACCCAGGTCACGTGGTATCGCCACCGCGGCCACCGTCACTCCGGCGATCAGGTCCGGCGACAGGTCGCGCCGCCGGTAGCTGCGCACGATCTCCACCGGCCGCCACAGGTAGGTGCGTGCCCCTCTGGCAGCGGCATGTGCTGTATCGGCGGGCTTTCCCGGCATGGCCGGTCCCGTTACGGACATTGGATATAACTAAAATAGAATACGGTTGAATCAGCGAGGATGTCAATGCGCCGGCAAGGTCTGCGACTCCGCCTTCGGGCGCTGCCCGCGGGAGTGGGGCGATCGACACGATCATCGCCGTGCTCGGAGGTGATGACGGTGCGGAGAGCTCCGGATGGGGGTGAAAGAGCTGATATCATCGGCCGCTCCGGTGGAAGGCCGAACGAGGACGGGCAGATGGAGGTGATGTGATGAAGGTGTTCGAGATACAGGGTGAGTTCGGCCTGGACAACCTCAAGCCGGCGGAGCGTGCCGATCCCCGTCCGGGAGCCGACCAGGTGCTGATCCGGATGCGGGCCGCGTCCCTCAACTACCGGGACATCATGACCGTGGAGGGGACCTACAACCCCAAGCAGCCCCTCCCCCTCATCCCCTGCTCCGATGGTGTGGGCGAGGTTGTGGAGGTGGGGGACGGGGTGACCCGGGCTCGGGTCGGGGATCGTGTCGCGACCACCTTCTTCCACGACTGGGTGTCGGGAACGCCGACGCGAGCCCGACTGCGCTCCACCCTGGGAGGTCCGTACGACGGAACCCTGGCCGAGCTGATGGTGGTCGGTCAGGAAGGGATCGTCCACCCACCGGAGCACCTCTCCGACGAGGAGGCGGCGACGCTGCCGTGCTCGGGGGTCACGGCCTGGAACGCGCTCGTGGAGCACGGCGGGCTGCGGGCCGGTGACATCGTCCTCGTGCAGGGCACCGGCGGGGTGTCCATCTTCGCTCTGCAGTTCGCTCGGATGTTCGGTGCGCTGGTGATCGCCACCTCGTCCAGCGACGACAAGCTGCAGCGGGTGCGGGAGCTGGGCAGCTGGCAGGAGATCAACTACCGCGAGGACGACGGCTGGGGGAAGACGGCCCACAAGCTGGCCCACGGCGTGGGAGTCGATCACGTGGTCGAGGTCGGAGGCGCGGGAACCCTGGAGCAGTCCCTGCGGGCGGTTCGCATCGGAGGATCCATCAGCATCATCGGCGCCCTCTCCGGGGCCGCCAGCCGGCTCAGTGTGCTCCCGATTCTGATGCAGGGCGTTCGTCTGCAGGGCCTGTTGGTGGGCTGTCGCGAGAGCTTCGAGTCCATGAATCGGGCGATCTCGAGCAACCAGATGCGACCCGTGGTGGATCGAGTCTTCCCCTTCAGCGATGCACCCGCGGCCTTCCGGTACATGAAGAGCGGTGCCCACCTCGGCAAGGTGTGCCTCTCGTTCGACTGAGGACTGACATGGCCGTGCGCTGAGGCTCGCCGAGGAGCCCCAGGAAGGCCGTCCGGCAACTGCCCGCGGCGTCCGGCGGCGAACTTGAGATAGACTGTAAGTTGAGGTTGTGCAGCGTGAACTCGAGTGGAACCCGCCAGCCGCCCAAGCCTGAGGCGCTCGATGCGCTGCACCAATATCTCTCGGACAGCATCCCGCCGCTCCTCTTTGTCGAGTACGTGGAGGATCTGTTCCAGATTCCCGTGCGCGGCGCGGCGGCGGAGGTCCTCGGGTGGGCCGCCAGTCAGAGCCACGTCGGCGACGTGGTGACCACCAGCGACTACCTCTTCCACGCCGCGAAGAAGCTGCACCTTCTCGCTGAGCTCGAGCTCCTGCCCAGGGAGCGCATGCGCATGTACCTCGAGGCCCTGCAGCCGATACTGCTGGAGAGCTGCCCGCAGCAGGAGCAGGCCAAGCTCGCCCGGGACCTCGCCAACCTCAGGCATGTCCGGCACGACGACGGTGGGATGGTCGGGCGCGGCGACTTGGGTCTGGCCGGAATGGCCCAGCCCGTGGCCGGCCGGAGGGGTCCCGGCGACGGGGGGAGGACGGTGACGGAGGAGTCGCCCCCCTTGGACCGCCGCATCGGCCTCTTGCTGAGCATGTTCGAGCGTCAGGCCCAGCTCCAGGGCGCCCTCGGCCAACAGCCTCGAGGGGCCGCCGATGGGGGGTCGCCAGCCGGCCCGAGCGGAGGGAGCGGAGGTGCCGTGCTAGCGGGCATCCTGAGCGAGGCCGCCAGCGAGGCGCGGGATGCAGCCGAGCTCGAACGTTCGGTCGGCCAGCTCGCGAACCACGGCATCCCGGTGCTGGAGGAGGGCATCGTCCGCATGCTCGGGCGCAGCCTCCCCGATTGGGCGGCCCCGCCGACCTCGGAGGGCGAGCAGCCGGCGCAGCGGGCGGTGCGTGCCATGCACCGCCTGGTGACCCTGGCCGGTGATCGCCAGGAGAAGTACAAGCGGTTCACGGAGCTGGTCACCACGGCGGTGGAGGAGTTCAACGACGGCTCCCTGGGCCGGGCGGTGACCCTGTTCGATCTGGCCGGGCGCATGATCGAGGATGAGCAGGTAGAGTCCACCATCATCAACAACGTTCGCACCAAGGCGTACGGCGCTCTGGACGAGGCCCAGCTCCGGCGCTGCGCGGACTCCCAGGACCTCCACTACCTGTTCCGTCGAGTCATGGGCTTCTTCCCCCAGCTCGAGCCTTCCGAGCTCTTCATCCAGCTGGAGGACGAGACCAGCCGAGACCGCCGCCGGCTGCTCCTGCAGCTCCTGAGCGCCCAGGGCCCCCCGGCCCGGGCGGCGGCGGTGGATGCTCTCTTCGAGGCGGGCCAAGGCGAACGCGCGTTTCCCTGGTTTCTGGAGCGCAACCTGGTGTACCTCATGAGGACCATCCCCCGTCCCGAGGATGCTTCCCTCGACAGGGAGATGGACGTCCTGGTGCGGACCTCCGAGCCCGACAACCCCCTGCCCCTCATCCGCGAGGCGCTGGCGACCATGGGCCAGCTTCATCACGACCGGGTGGTGCGGACCCTCATGGCGCGCGTGAACGACCTCGAGGAGGCGCTCGTTTCCGGCCGCGAGATGCCCCACACCCCGGAGGAGGTGCAGTCACTGCTCGACACAGCGCTCACCATGCTTGCCAGGACCGGGACGATGGAGGGGCGCCGGTGCGTGGTGGTCCACGGCCTGAAGCGGCAGCCGCAGCTCGGTAACACCCTGGCCAGGCTCGGCAAGCTGGCCGGTGTCGACCTGAGCGACGACGCAACGGCGGTGCAGCGACTGGTGGGAGCTCTGCGCGAGGAGCTGCCCACCAAGTTCCTGGGCATGTCCGTGGGCTCCCGCCGCAAGGCGGAGGGCGTGGTGCACCTGGTGGAGGCGCTGTCCGGCACCGACACCCCGATGGTCCGCAAGGTGCTGCAGGAGGTGGCGGACAAGCATCCGAGCCAACCCTTCGGGATGGCGGCGAGGCGAACCCTGGAGAGCATGGGTGCCCCGCCCGCCCAGGAACCGGCCGCGGCCGCGGCTCTGGCCGGCGACTTGGCCCTGTTCGGGCTCCCCGGTCTGCTCCAGAACATGTCGGATTCGCAGCTCACCGGAGTGTTGACCGTGACCGGCCAGGACGGTGTCACCGCAGCGACCATCCGCTTCGACGGTGGCATGATCCGCAGCGCGCGCACGGGCGTGCTGGTAGGGGAGGCCGCCCTCTACCAGATGCTGGAGCGGCCCATCCTCGGCCGGTTCGTGTTCACCGACAGCGAGGACGAGTCGGCCGTCAACATGGAGAAGGGCGCGCCCAAGGCGGTGCAACCCATCCTGTTCGAAGGCATCCGCAGGTATGACGAGCTGATGAGGGCGGTCGCCCTGGCCGGCGACGATGCGCGCTTCCGTCCTACCGAGCGCAAGCCCACCAAGGTGGCGGATGAGCCCAACCTGGACCTGATCCAGAGCGTGTGGCTGAAGGCGGCCGAGGGCGCCACTCCCGCGGAGTGCGAGGCCGAGTTCCCCGTCGACAGCTACCGGGTGCGGCGCCTGTTCGAGCACTGGATCACCGAGGGCTCGCTGACACCGCGAGAGTGACCGCGGTCCTCCAGGGAGTGGGCGGCTCCGGTTCCCATCGGAGAGACCGGCCGTCCGTGCACGTTCGAGCACGTGGAAGGGGAACGCAAGTGGCGCCTTCCTCGAGACGCGGGGCGTTGGAGTGTCGGGAGTGACGGCGCCGGGATAGGGTCGATCCGCGCGGTGCAGGGCGCGCCGGACGAGTGTGCTACGGGGACGTGAAGAGGAACTCGACGACGTCGCCGTCCCGCACCTCGTAGCTTCTGCCCACGGTCCTCGCGTGGCCTTGGGCCTGGATCTCGTGCACGTCACCCGCCTCGATGAGCTCCTCGGCCGTCACCACCTGGGCGCGGATGAACCCCCGCTCCATGTCGGAGTGCACCTTGCCGGCGGCGGCCGGGGCCGCGGTGCCGCGGGGCAGCTCCCATGCCTGCAGCTTGCCCTTGACCACGGTGTAGAACGTGATCAACCCGAGCAGATCGAAGGCCGCGCGGGCCAGGCGGTCGAGGCCAGGCTCCGAGATCTCCAGCTCCTCCATGAACTCGGCCCGCTCGGCAGCGTCCATCTGGCCGAGCTCCAGCTCCATCCCGGCGTCCACGGCCACGACCTCGGCGTGGGGCTCGCGCTCGCGCAGGCGATCCACGACATCCCCGTGGCCGCCGGCCACGTTGGCCACGTACAGCACCGGCTTGCCGGTGAGGAGGCCGGCGGTCTTGAGCTCGCGCAGGTTCTCCGCGCAGAGATCCAGGCGGCGCAGCGGCTCGGCCCGCTCCAGGCTGTCCCGCCAGGCCAGCATGCGCTCCCGCTCTGGGGCGTGCTCCCGGGGGCGGGTCTGCCAGTCCTTGGCGCGCTTGGCGATGGCCCTGCCCAGCACCTCCAGGTCGGCCAGCATGAGCTCGGTGTCGACCACCTCCACGTCCCGCACCGGGTCGACGTCGGCGAAGACGTGGGCGACGTCGGCCTTGCCGAAGCAGCGCACCACGTGGGCGATGGCGTCGGTCTGGCGGATCTCGCCCAGAAACTGGTTGCCCAGCCCCTCGCCGCGGCTCGCCCCGGCCACCAGGCCGGCGATGTCGATGAAGCGGACGGCGCAGGGGGTGGTCTTCTCCGGCTGGAGCGCCTCGCGGAGCCGCTCCAGGCGGGGGTCGGGGACCGCCACCACGCCCAGGTTGCTGGCGATGGTGGTGAAGGGGTAGTTGGAGACCTCGGCGTGACCGGCGGTCAGGGCGTTGAACAGGGTCGATTTGCCCACGTTGGGCAGGCCGATGATGCCGACCGAGAGCATGCTTCGAGTGTACCGCTCCCAATGACACACCGTTGTTCTGTCATGGCGAGCGACGAGTCGAACCATCCCCCGAAAGCCCGTGGGACGCCTCCCAGCCACGACTCTGGTGCTCTCGGACGATCCTTCGACTCGCTCCGCCGGACCTCCCCTCGTTCCCAATGACACACCTTCTTCCTGTCACCCTGAGCGAGCGGCCCCGGGCCGCGAGTCGAAGGGTCCCCCGAAGTCTCCGGTGTGGCGAGCCAACGGCCCGGATCTGGTGCTCTCGGGGGATCCTTCGACTCGCTCCGGAGGACCGACCCTCGCTCAGAATGACGGGCAATGTGGACGTCCCACTGTCTCCGCGCGGTCCCGTGCCATCCCATGTGACACCGCCGCCGCAGGGGCTCAGGCATGCCGCGGATCCCGATGACGCCCCTGGTCCGCCCTGCTATCCTCGTGTCGTCCATCCGCGACCGAACGTCCGTGGAGCCATGATCAGCGCCCTGGCGCGGCCGACGGGGGCGTTACGGAGCGGTGAGGGGGGCAGGAGGATGTGGCGACGGTTGTTGCTGATGCTCGGCGTGCTGGTCGTGGCAGGCATCGCGTACCTGGCCCTGTGGCCGGTACCCATCGATCCGGTGGCGTGGGACCCGCCGCAGGCTCCCGCCATGACGGGTGTCCTCGCCCCCAACCATGACCTTGTCGCCTCACGCCGGCTGCTCGAGGGCTTCGGCAATGGGCCCGAGGACGTGGCCTTCGACGCGGTCGGCAACGTCTACACCGGGGTCGAGGATGGCCGCATCGTCCGTGTGCGGCTGGCCGGCGGCGCGGCTGAGGTGCTGGCGGACACCGGTGGCCGGCCCCTCGGCATGGTCTTCGACGCAGCCGGCGACCTGGTGGTGGCCGACGCCGGGCGTGGGTTGCTGGCGGTGGCCCCGGACGGGACGATCCAGGTGCTCGCCACCGCGGCGGGTGCGGTCCCCTTCGGCTTCGCGGACGATCTCGACATCGCTCCCGACGGCACCGTCTACTTCACCGACGCCTCCACCAAGTTCGGGTACGGCCACGACACGGTGGACATCATCGAGCATGCCGGCCTCGGCCGCCTCCTCGCCTACGACCCGGCCTCCGGTGAGGTCCGGGTGGTGATGGATGGCCTGCAGTTCGCCAACGGGGTGACCGTGGCCCGCGACGGCTCCAACCTCCTGGTGGCGGAGACCGGGGCCTACCGCATCAGGCGGCTGTGGCTGAGCGGGCCCCGGGCCGGCACCAGCGACGTGTTCGCGGACAACCTCCCCGGCTTCCCCGACAACATCAACTACTCGCCCCGGGGTACGGTGTGGGTGGCCCTGCCGACGCCCCGGATCGCCGCCCTCGACGCCATGGGGCCCCATCCCTTCCTGCGCAAGGTGACCCTGCGCCTGCCCGCCTTCATGCAGCCGGCGCCCATACGCTACGGCCTGGTGGTGGAACTCGGGCCCGACGGCCATGTCATCCGCAGCCTGCAGGACCCGTCGGGAGAAGTGGCGTTCGTGACCAGCGTCATGGAGCGCGACGGCGTCCTCGTGCTGGGCAGCTACAAGGAACATTCCCTGGTGGTGGTGGACATCGGGGCCGAAACCCCAGCCCCCGAGGTCGCCGAGCCCTCGACCCCGGTCTAGGAGCGCCCGTGCCCTCCTCTCGGGACTGGGAAGGACCGGTTCGCCGCCTCGAGCGGCTGCTCCGGCCGAGAACCTTCCCGGTGGCCCTCAAGCTGCTCGAGGACCCCGACGAGCTCGACCGCGTCCCCTTTCTCAGGCGCCTCGGCCACAAGGTCACCATGTGCCAGCTCTTCACCCTGGTGCGGACCTGCGACTGGACCGTGGGCGCCTGCCTGGAAGACTTCGTGGGCGCCATGTGCCCTTCCGTCATCGGCCTCGGCGAGCTCCCCGAGCTCTTCCGGGACGGCAGCTTCCGCTCCATGGTCTGGACCAGGACCCGGCGCGACGGCGCCGCTTATGAGAGCGCCATCCCGCGCATCCCGAGCGGCCGCTTCCGGGCGGTGGCCATGGCGCCCCTCGTCTACAATCCCTTCGACCCCGACATGGTCCTCGTCTACGGCAACCCGGCCCAGATGATGCTGCTCATCAACTCCCTGCAGCACGAGCGCTACGAGGTCATGCATTTCCACTGCGTGGGCGAGACCTCGTGCGCGGACGCGGTGGCGCGGTGCTTCCTCGACGGCAAGCCATCCCTGGCCATCCCCTGCTACGGCGAGCGCCGCTACGGCCATGCCCAGGACGACGAGCTGGTGATGGCCCTGCCGCCTGAGAGCATCGACGTGGCCCTGGCGGGGATGGAGGCGCTGTACGGGAGGGGCATCCGCTACCCCGTCAGCTACGCCGGCGCGCAGCTCGACGTGAGCTGCGCGTTCCCGGGCTCCTACGGACAGGAGGAGCAGATGAAGGCGCTCAGGGGCGACGGCCGCTCGCTGCTGGTGGGGCTGACCGGGGGCATCGCCACCGGCAAGACCGCGGTGGCCTCCATGCTGTCCGAGCTGGGGGCGCCGCTCGTCGACTTCGACGTGCTGGCGCGGCGGGTGGTGGAGCCGGACCGGCCGGCCTGGCGGGACATCGTGGCGTACTTCGGCGAGCAGGTGCTGTCCGACGACCGCACCCTGGATCGTGCGCGCCTCGGCGAGATCGTGTTCGCCGATGCCGAGAAGCGGAAGAGGCTGGAGAGCTTCACCCATCCCCGCATCTCCGAGCTCTTCATCGCCGAGGTGCAGCGCATCAGGGAGGACGACCCGGAGGCCGTCATCCAGGTCGCCGTGCCGCTCCTGCTCGAGGCCAACATGCAGTTCATGTTCGACCATTTGGTGGTGGTGTTCGCGCCCGAGGAGGTGCAGGTCGAGCGCCTGATGAGGCGCGACGGCATCTCCCGCTCCGACGCCGAGGCCAGGCTGCGGGCCCAGATGCCCATCGCCGACAAGCTCGACTACGCCGACTCCATCGTCGACAACAGCGGCTCCCTGGAGGACACCCGGCGCCAGGTGGAGGACCTGTGGGCGCGGCTGCAGGCGCTGCGGGCCGAGCGCGGCCGCGGCCGGGAGGGCGAGCCGTGACCGTGGAGTTCCTGAGGACCAAGACCGCCACCGTGGAGGCCGTCGACGGCGACCGGTTGGAGGCGGTGTGGCGGCTCTCCGACGACCTCACCGACGCCGAGGTGCGGCTCGAGGTGGCGCTGCCGGACCTGGAGATCACCGCGGCCGAGGCGACCGTCCGCCGCTTCACCCACCCCGGCTACGCCGGCGCCGCCGACGCCGTCGTCAGGGTGCAAGGGGTGCGCATCGGCCCCGGCCTGCGCAAGATCGTGACCGGCCTGGTGGGCCCCGAACCGGGGGCGGACGAGCTGGTGGAGGGGGTGCTGGAGGCGTGCAACGCCGTCATCCTCCACTTCACCCTGCCCCACATCCGCGCCCTGGAGGGCATGAGCGAGGAGGAGGCGCTGGCGGCCAACCGGGCGCTCGTGGAGCTGAACCCCCGGATGCTGGGAAGCTGCGCAGTCTGGCAGCCGGGCAGCCCCCTGCTCGAGGCCCTGGGACGCGGGGGCGGAGGCGAGCCATGATCGGCTTCGCCCGCACCGTCACCGTCACGGCCCAGCTCGCCGACGAGAGCACGGTCCGCTTCCGGGGCCTGCTCGAGGACCACATCTACGCCATGGACCTGGAGGTGGACGTCCACCTCGCAGATGGCGTCATCACCGCCATCGGCGGCAACCTGAAGCGCTTCACCACTCCCTGGTGCCGGGCCGCCGAGCCCATCCTCCAGCAGGCGGTGGGCATGTCCCTCCGCGCCGACGGCTGGATCTCGAGGGTCAACCGGGACCTCGGCCGCCACGGCTGCGAACACCTGGCGACGCTCCTCGTCGAGTGCGGCCGCTGCCTGGACACCGTGCGCCTGGCCCGCGCCGTGGCCGCGGGCGTGCGCGAGGATCCCCCCCGGCCGGCGGCCGACGTCGCCGCCTCCTGGGTCGAGGCCCACCCCGAGGCCTGGCAGCTCACCTCGGCGCAGGGCTCATGAGGATCGACCTCCACCTGCACACCAGCCCCCGCTCCTCCTGCAGCGTGATGGCGGCCTCAGACGCCGTCTCCGAGGCGGCGGCCCTGGGCCTGGACGGGGTGTGCATCACCGACCACCACGCCCTGGTGCCGCGCGCCGAGCTGGACCGGCTGTCCGCGGCCGCCGGCATCCTCGTCCTCGGCGCCACCGAGGTCACCACCGAGGAGGGCGACGTGCTGGTCTTCGGCCTGAGGAGGGCCGTCGACCACATGGTGACCCTCGCCGAGCTGCGCGAGCGGGCGCTCGAGGACGGCGCCTTCATGGTCGCGGCCCACCCCTTCCGCGGCTTCCTCCTGTTCGGCCCGGGCCACCTGGGCATGAGCCCGGAGAAGGCCGTCTCCCGCCGGCTCTTCGCCCACGTGGACGCGGTCGAGGTCTGCAACGGCCGCCTCACGCCGGCCGAGAACGGCTCCGCCCGCCAGGTCGCCGAGCGCCTGGGCCTGCCCGGCACCGGCGGCTCCGACGCCCACCGTCTGGACGAGATCGGCCACTGCGTCACCGTCTTTGCCGACCCCATCACCTGCGAGCGCGACCTGGTCGCCGCCCTCCGCGCCGGGGCCTGCTCCGCGGAGCGTTTCACCCCTCCCTGAGCACCGCCATCCAACGCGGCGGCGTGGCAACAAGCGGGCTGATCGCAGTAGGGACAGCCACGGCGCTCGGCGTCAGCAAGCTGCGGCAGGGACGGTGGTCAGCAACGGTAATCAGACCTCAGACATCGGCAGCAGTCGTCAGCGACAACGGCGCGCTGGACATTCCTCTGCGGTTGCATCCGTCCTTGACTGCCGTTGCTGCCACCCGCGCCGGCGCGAGGGGACCGGCGGTCCGGTTCGGCGGGCTGTTAGGTGTCATCCCAATGAGATTCTTCGATCCTGAGGCGGCGGGCGATGAAATCGGGGCCTCTGTGCTGATGCATGATCGCGACGATGCGGATCACCCCAGCGCCGGTTGCGTACAGCACCGCGTACGGGAAACGAGTGAGGATCTTCCGGCGAAGGCGAGGTCCAAAGATATGGTGCCGACTCTGGGAATCGCTGTATCTGATCAGTCGCCGCCTCTACCTCGGACAAGAACAAACCACCTAATCCAGGAGCCTTGCTCTCGTAGTCGTGTGCCGTCTTGATGAGCTCGCGCGACGCGAGTTCCGAGAAGATCAAGTTCATGACTTGAGGCTGCGACGCGCGTCCTCGAAGACTTGCTCTGCGGGTAAGGACTCGGATTCACCGCTTTCCATCAATCGAAGTCGCTCCTCAGCCTCTTCGAGCCACAGCTGTTCCACCTCGTCTTGGGAGAGATGTTCATCCCGGTCGAGGCTCTCGATGAGCCGCAGCGCAAGCTGAGCCCGCCGATGGGGGTCAAGCTCAAGGGCGGCAGCTTCGATGTCACTCGGTTGCGGAGCCATGGGTCCTCCTTCCGCGATTATCCCACCATGGGAGAGTGACACCTAACTAGTAGTTAGACTGCCAAACGAGAAATGGGAAGTCTTGCATACACATGCAGTCTAGTACGAACCGGGGGGAAGCGCCCAACGGAGAGACAAGAGGCTGACTTCCTGGGGTTACGCGATGATGGCGAGGACCTTCCTGGAGGTGATGTACTGCAGGAGCTGCAGCCTAGTACGAATCGGGATGTACTGCACGAGTCGAGAACACGGCTCATTCCCTCGGCGGGTGATGAGGGCATGTGAGAGCGGGGCCGGTCTTCAGCCCTACTACAGGGTGGCAGCGGGGATCTCGACCTGCGGACGCCGGAGAGTGCACCGCCGGATGGTTGACGCATGACAGATCATCCCGTGAGGCTCCTCGTCAGCCGAGGCGACCTGAGCGCGGACCACGGGTCGGGTTGGATGGCCCCCTACGCGGTGGCGCCGCCGTCGCAGACGATGACAGCGCCGGTGGTGTAGCTGGCGGCGTCCGAGGCCAGGTACAGTGCGGCGCCCACGATCTCCTCCGGCTGGGCGTGCCGGCCCATAGGGGTCATCTGGTTGACCGCCTTCAGGATGTCGGGGTTGTTGATGAGGGCAGAGGCGAACTTGGTCTCCACCAGGCCGGGGGCGATGGCGTTGACCCGCACGCCCTTGCCGCCGAGCTCCTTGGCGAAGCCCCGGGTCATGCTGATCACCGCCGCCTTGGTCATGCTGTAGACCACCTGGAAGGGAGCGGGTGTGATGCCGTTGATGGAGGCGATGTTGATGATGGACCCCGAGCCCTGAGCGGCCATCATCTTCGCCGCCCGCTGGGTCATCAGGAAGTAGCCCTTGACGTTGACGTCGAAGGTCTTGTCGTAGGCGCGCTCGGAGCAGTCCACGGCCGCCCCGAAGAAGGGGTTGGTGGCGGCGTTGTTGACCAGGATGTCGAGACGCCCGAGCTCCGAGCCCACGCGCTGGAAGAGGGCCTCGATCTGCTCGGGGGTGCCGGTGTGGCAGGCGATGGGGAGGGCGCGCTCTGCGCCCACCTCGTCGTTGATGGACTCGGCGACGGCGTCGAGGGCCTCCTGCTTGCGCGAGGACAGCACCACCCTCGCCCCGCGGTGGGCGAAGGCGCGGGCGATGGCCTCGCCGATGCCGCGGCTGGCGCCGGTGACGACGGCGTTCTTGCCTTCCAGGGAGAACAGATCCTGGGTCATGGGGGCTCCTCCTCGTGGTTCGATCCGGTGGGGAGTCATTCTAGCGCGGCGCTTGACGCCGTGGTTGGCGTGGTATTACGATCGTGTGACACGTAATACCGGAGCCCAAGCATGCCCGACCTCGTGCGTCTCAGCTTCTCCATCGACCACGGCCTCGCCGAGAGCTTCGAGGACCTGGTGCGGACGAGCGCCTGCAACAACCGCTCCGAGTTCTTCCGCGACATGATCCGCGACCTGATGGTGGCCCGGGAGTGGCGGGATGCAGGCGACGGCGCGGAGGCGGTGGGCACCATCACCCTGGTGTACGACCACCACGCCCGTGGCCTCGACGAGAAGCTCACCGATCTCCAGCACGACCACCACGACATGGTGCTCGCCACCACCCACGTCCACCTCGACCATCACCTGTGCGCGGAGGTGATCATCTGCCGCGGCCGGCCGCTGGAGATCCGGTCCATGTGCGACCGCCTGCGGCAGCAGAAGGGGGTCCTGCACGGGGCGCTGACCATGAGCTCCACGGGCCGGCGGCTGGCAGGGGAAAGGGGGGAGGGGTGAGGCTCGGGCAACGGACGGGCCGGCGGCCGAGACGCCGCCTGTGCGCGGGGTGGGCGGTCGCCGCGGCGGTCGCGGTCCTCCTCGCGGCGCCCGCGGGATCCGCCGAGGACGGGTCCGCCGACCAGCCGCCCTCCACCGGGCCCGAGGCGAGCGAGCAGCCGACGGCGCGGCAGCCGGCGCAGACGACCCGGCGCACCTTCCGGGGGTCCGTCGACGTCAATGCGCCCCCCATCCTGGAGGGAAGCAGCGTCGACCGCTACGGCTCCCTGGTGTCGACGGTGAGTGACCGCCAGATCTCCGATCTCTACGCCCAGGACCTCGCCTCGGCGCTGCGGCGCGTGCCCGGAGTGGTGATCTCCCGCTACAACGCCGTGGGCTCCTACGGCGGCGGCGACGGCGGGGCGGTGTACATCCGCGGCCACGGCGCCGGCCGCCCCGGCGCCGACATTCTCACCCTCACCGACGGGATCCCCCGCTTCGTGGGCATCTGGACCCACCCTCTGCTCGACACCCTGAGCCTGGACGACGCCGCCCGCATCGACGTCTATCGCAGCGCGCAGCCGGTGCTGCTCGGCAACATGGCCTTCGGCGCCATCGACATGGTGAGCAAGCGGCGCGTGGAGCACGGAGCGGGGGGCCGGTTCGTGGGCTCCTTCGGGGGCTTCGACACCGTGGTCGGGGACCTGGAGTACGGCGGTCGCAGCGACCGCTTCGACACCTACCTGACGGCCAGCCACCGCTCGAGCAACGGCCATCGGCCGAACGCCGACGGCGAGGTCAACGCGGCCTCCGGCCGGATCGGGCTGGTGCTCGGCGATGCCTGGTACCTGTCGTTGCAGCTCGACCACACCGAGGGTGACGTCAACGATCCCGGCGCCGAGGGGGCGCCGCCGATCCCCGTCGTGCCCAGCTACGACACCCGGGACGACTTCGTCCTGGCCACCCTGCGCCACCGCCGCGGCGCCTGGGAAGGAACGTACAAGGTCTACTCCGACCGGTTGGACGCGGACTGGCTGCAGTGGGACGCGGCGTCGAACGGCTCCTTCGTCACCGTCACCCGCTCCCGAAACTACGGCCTTCGGCTGCGGGAGACGACGGCGCCCTGGTCCGGGGGCGAGCTGCTGCTTGGGTTGGATCACGACGTCTACGGCGGCGAGACCTTTGAGCGCCGTCCCACCGGTCGCGGCCCGGTGACCGACCTCAGCTTCCGCAACACCGCCCCCTACCTGATGCTCAGCCAGACCTTTGGCGCCACACTGACGGTGACCCCGTCTGTGGGTGTGCGCTACAACGACAGCCGCTACTTCGGCGGCGACTGGGGCGGCCAGGCCGGCCTCAAGGTGGGGTTCGGGCGGCATGCGGTGTACGCCAACTACGCCCACGGCTTCAACCTGCCGGGGGTGTATGCGGCGGCCATGTACGGCGGCTGGGGTCGCGGCAACCAGTGGCAGGACCTGAAGGCGGAGACCCTGGACCACCTGGAGGCGGGCTGGCTCGTCGGCCTCGCGGAGGGGGTGCGCCTCGACGTGTCGCTCTTCCACGACCGGGTGCAGGACGCCCTCCGCTTCGTCCCGCCGCCGCCGCCGCCGCCCCAGTTCGCCAACGTCGGCGACTACACGGTGCGCGGGATGGAGATCGCCCTGCAGGCAAGGACCTCCGAGCGCCTCGACCTGTTCGTGGGCGCCACCTTCAACGACTCCAACCCCGGCCACGTCCCCGATCTGCCGGAGACGACGGCTGTCGGGGGGATGAGCTACCTGGGAGCAGGAGACTGGCGCCTCAACCTGGACGTGCAGTGGGTGGGCGCCCACGATGTGCTCAACCCCCGCTTCTCCCCGGTGCAGGCGAGCGTGGACGCATACGTCCTGGCCAACGGCCGGATCGGTGTGCCCGTGGCCTGGCTGGGGCTGGGGGGGGGCGGAGAGCTGTTCCTGGTCGCGGAGAACCTGCTCGACGAGCGCTACGAATACCGGATCGGCTACCCCATGCCGGGGCGCACCTGGCAGGTGGGCGTGGACCTCCCTTTCTGACGATGTGGATGGCGGGCACCCGGGCCGGCCGACACGGCGGACGATCCCTCTGGGCCATGCTCGGGGTGGTCCTGGCGATCCTGGGCGGCGCCCTGTGGCTGACCACCACGCCCTCGGCCGCGGCGCCCGCCTCGGTGGTGGTCACCACCTCCATGCTGGAGTCGGCCATCGGCGAGCTCGGACCGGCGGCGGGCCTGGAGGTGGTGCGGCTGCTGCCGCCGGGCTCCTGCCCCGGGCACTTCGACCTGAGCCCGCGGGCGGTGCCCGCGCTGCGCTCGGCGAGCGTCATCGTCCGCCACCCGTACCAGGGCGTCCTGGAGTCCAAGCTGCGGGACCTGGGCGTGGGCGACGCCCGGGTGGTTGTGGCGGGAAGCGAGGGCAGCCTGCTGGTGCCCGCGCACTACGCGCTCCTGGTCGGGAGCGTTGCCGAGGTGGTGGAGCAGGTGACCGGGCGCCGCGCGCCCGAGGTGAGCGCGGCGGTCGCCGCGGTGCGGAGGCGCATGCGGGACCTGGAGGAAGAGATGCGTCGGCGTGCGGCGCCGTGGCGGGGGACGGAGGTGATCGCCGCGGACCAGCAGGCCGAGTTCGCCCGCTGGCTGGGCCTCGAGGTGGTGGGCGAGCTGGGGCGCGCCGAGGACGTGTCCCCCCGCGAGCTCGAACGCCTCCTCCGGCTCCATCCGGACCTGGTGGTGGCCAACCTCCAGGAGGGCGTCCAGGCGGCCACCGGTCTGGCCGAGCGGTTGGGCGTGCCGGTGGCGGTGCTGTCCAACTTCCCTGACGCCGAGGGCTACGGGATGGGCTACGACGAGCTCGTGCGCAGCGATCTGGAGCGGCTGGACGCAGCGTGGAACGCTCGCTAGCGACCTGCCGCGGCGTCGAGGTCCGGCGATCCGGGCGCCTCCTGCTGGGACCGTTGGACCTGGTGATCGGACGGGGCGAGTTCTGGGGCGTCGTGGGTCCCAACGGCGCCGGCAAGACCACCTTGCTGCGGGTCCTCGCGGGGCTGGAGCGGATCGCGGCCGGTGAGCGCGACCTGGGTCTTCCGCGCCAGGCCATCGGCCTCCTCTTCCAGGAGCACGACTATCTCCCCGACGTGCCGTTCTCGGTGCGCGACGTGGTCGCCTTCGGGTGCGCGGGCGGCGTCCCCGTCGGCCCGACGCCGCGACGGTTGCAGGAGGGCGAGGTGGATCGGGCCCTCGCTCTCCTGGGCCTCGGCGCCTTGGATCGGCGGCTGTACCGGGAGCTGTCCGGGGGCGAGCGCCAGAAGGTCCAGCTCGCCCGATTGCTCGCCCAGCAGGCGGAGCTGCTGCTCCTGGACGAGCCCTCGGCGGGCCTCGACCTTGATTGGCAGGAGCGGCTCACGGCCCTGGTGGCGGAGGTGTACGCGAGGAGCGGGGCGGCGGTGGTGATGGTGACCCACGACGTGGATCGGCTGCCGGCGTGCTGCGGTCGGGTGCTGCTGCTGCGCGCGGGGCGGCCCCTGGCCGTCGGGACGCCGGCCGAGGTGCTCACCGCGGGCCGCCTGTCCGAGCTCTACGGGTGCCGGATGGAGGTGGGCGAGCAGGCGGGCAGGTACCACGCCCACAGCCTCGGCCCTTCCTGAGGAATCGAGAGGTGTGCATGGTGGTCGAGCGCCGACGATTCACGGTTCGAGACGGCGAATCGAGAATCAAGGATTGAGAAGTGGATAGGTGGGATTCCTCGACGTCTTCGGACTGATTCTGATCGCGGCCCTGGTGGGCGGCGGGTCCGCCGGCCTGCTGGGCGTGTTCGTGGTCGGCATGCGGATGCCGTTCCTGGCCGTGGGGGCCGCCCACTTCGCCCTCGCCGGGGCGGTGTTCGGGGAGGTCCTCGGGCTCGGCCACCAGGGGTGCGCCTTCGCCGGGGCGGCGGCCGGCGCCGGCGTTCTCGGCCTCGCCCTGCGCGGCCGTCGGCTCGACCCCAACGTGGCCCTCGGCACCCTGTTCTCCCTGAGCATGGGCGTGGCCTTCCTGGGCATCGGCCTCAGCCAGGGTCCACGGTCCGCCCTGCTCGGGCTGTTGTGGGGGAGCCTGCTCTTCGTGACCCCCGCCCAGCTCGGGTTGATCGCGGCCGCTGCGGTGGCCCTGGCGGCGTTCGTGGTGGTCTTCGATGCCCGCCTGCGCGTGCTGCTGTTCAGCCGCGAGCTCGCCTCCGCCCTGTACCGTGAGAACCTGCTCTTCAGTCTCTTCCTGCTCCTGGCGGCGGGGGTGATCACGGTCAACCTGGAGACGGTGGGGGGTCTGATGCTGTACAGCCTCATCTCCAACCCTGCCGTGGCCGCCCTGCGCTGGGCCCGCAGCTACCGCGCCGCCCTCCTCCTGGGCAGCCTGTTCGGCGCCGCCAGCGCTCTCGGTGGTTTCCTGGTCGCGTACTGGCTGGACCTTCCGGCGGGCGCCTGTATCGTCTTGATGTCCAGCGCCCTGGTGGGCCTGGCCCTGTGGAGGACTCGATGAAGCGGAAGGCGGCAGAAAGCGACCGCGAGCTGGACCTGGCAGCCTACTTCGACCGCTGCGCGCGCGAGGGCGACATGGCTGAGCTTGACGCCGACGAGCGGCGCCGGCTGCGAGGCTTCATGGTCGACTGGGAGATCCGTCCCGGCGAACGCATTCTCGAGCCGGGCTGCGGCTCGGGGCGCTTCACCGAGGTTCTGGCCGCGGCCGTGGGACCCTCCGGCCTGGTGCTGGGGGTCGACCTCTCCGCTGAGATGCTCGCCCGCGCCCGAGGACGCGGCCTCCCGCCCCAGGTCCAGCTCCGCCGCGGTTCCGTGCTGAGCGTCGAGGCCGACGGTCAAACCTTCGACAAGATCATCTGTCTCAACGTGTTCCCGCACTTCTCAGACCGCGAGGGCACGCTGCGGCGCTTCGCCCGTCTCCTGCGGCCCGGGGGCGACCTCTGGATCAACCACTTCGCCTCCCGGGAGGCCATCAACGAGTTCCACGCCGGCCTGGATCGGGCGGTGCGCGACCACCTGATCCCTCCCGACCGGGAGGTCCATCGCCTGCTTCGGGACACCGGCTTCACCATCGTCTCCCATCGCCAGGACGACCCGGGGTATCGGTTGCACGCCGTGAAGGCGGGAACGTCCGGACCCGAAACGGCGGCCGTCGCGGATTGCCGTCGCTGATCGCCGCCCGCCAACGCTGAAGCTGCCGCCGATTCCGGTCCCTGATCGCCGGTGGGAAGGGGTATCGTGAGGTCGGTGTCAGACCTCCCTCCCTCGCTGGAGCGGCTGCGCGACCGCCTCGCGGCGCGCTCGGCCGACGCCGCGTCCGGAGGCACGGTGCGCTTCCTGGCGGCGGTGGCGGTGGTGCTCCGCGACGGCGCCCATGGGCTGGAGGTGCTGCTCATCCAGCGCACGATCCGGCCCGGGGACCCCTGGTCCGGCCACATGTCCTTTCCCGGCGGCAGGGTGGAGGTCGACGACGGCGGTCCCCTAGGCGCCGCGGTGCGCGAGACCCGGGAGGAGATCGGGGTCGACCTGGAGCGGCAGGCCGTCCTCCTCGGCCGCCTGGCCGACATCGTGCCCCGGGGGCGAGGCCGTCGTCTGGGGGTGGTGGCGGTCCCCCACGTGTTCGCCCTGACCGGGGCCCCCCCCATGGACCTCAGCCCGGACGAGGTGGAGGAGGTGGTGTGGCTGCCGCTCGCCTTCCTGCGCGACGACGCCAATCGCACCCGGATGTGGTGGTGGCGGGGCCTGCTCCCGGTGCGCCTGCCCTGCTACCGCTTTCGAGGCCACCTGGTGTGGGGTATGACCCTGCGCGCCCTGGACGAGCTGGTCGTGCTCACTGATCCGCAAGGCCCTGACCTGCCGAACGACAGAGCGGGCGCCAGGCACCCGGTCTAGATTCGGCAGTCCGCACATCGCGTCATCCGAAGGGGTGCCTGGCACCCACACGCGCTTCGGGCAGGCCAGAGTCAAGCTCGCCGCAACGTCAAAGCCGGTGTCAGGCAATGTCTCTGGAATCGAGAACGGGCGTGGACGATTGAATCCGGTAAAGGAGGGGCGATGCGGCGCTCAGCGTTGATCGTGCTCGGCGTGATGATGGTTCTCTCCACCGCCCAGCTCTGGGCGGCGTGTGATCCGGCCGTCGAGAAGCAGGTGAGGGCGGCCCTCGGCACCTATCTGGACGGCCTCAACGCCCGGGATCCGGCGAGCTGGGCCGCCTCCCTCAACTACCCACACGTGCGGATCCGTGTGGGTGGGGCCCCCGAGGTGTGGCCCACCGCCGAGGCTTACGGCGCGGCATTCGCGACGGCGCAGGCCTTCCGGCCCGCGTGGGACCACAGCATCTGGAGCTCCACCGAGGTGCCGTGGTGCACCGCCGACGCCGCCTACGCGCGGGTGCACACCCTCCAGGTCGATGCCACCGACGCCGTCCAGGAATCGCTGCTCGGGGTGTTCGTGCTCACCCGCCGCGGCGGACGTTGGGGCGTCCAGGCCCGCTTCACGGACCTCGTGCCGGCCGAGGGTGAGCTGCGCGCCGATGCCGTCAGGGGCGCCCGCCACGGTCTGGAGGAGTACCTCGCCGCCCAGCAGAGGGGCTCCCGGGAGGCCATGGCGGCGGCGGCGAACCTTCCCCTCGTCACCATTGTGGATGGCGGTGTCGCGGAGTACGCATCGCCACCCGACCTACTCGCTGCGGCGTCCGCCGGGGGCCTCGACCTGTGTGGGCCCCTCCCAGAGGTCTCCGAGGCGTTGCTCGCGGACCGGTCCATGGTCATCATGACAGGCCACGTCGGTGGTGGCCCTCAAACCACCGGCACGCCGCTGCCCAATCTCTACGTGCTCACCGACCAGGACGGCCACTGGGGGGTGAGCGGGTGCGCCGCGTTCTCCGGCACCACCAGCCGCGAGGGAGCCGGGGCGCACCGGTGATAGAGTGCGCAGGAGAACCGCTGGGAGAGCTCGGCAACGACGACCGCCGCGCATGAGGCCGCGGTGGGCGGACCTGGAGGCGGGATGGCGACATCGACGCTCAGGAGCTGGGCCGGCAACGTCCAGTGGCGGCCCAAGGCCGTCCACCACCCCCGGTCCGAGGAAGAGATCACCGCCCTGATCGAGCGGGTGGCGGGTGCGGGGGAGCGCCTCAAGGCGGTGGGCTCGGGCCTCTCGTGGTCGGACATCAACGAGGTGGAGGGGCAGCACCTGCTGCTCTCAGACCGGATGACCGCCATCCACGCGGACCCCGATCATCACCGGGTGCGCGTCCAGGGGGGAGCGTTGATGTCGAGCATCAACCGCGCCCTGGCGGCCGCCGGCTTGGCCTTCGACAACTTCGGGTCCATCGTCACCCAGACCGCCGCCGGTTACATCGGCACCGGCACCCACGGCAGTGGGCCGCCGCTCCTGTCCACCCGCATCGTCGCCATGCGCCTGGTGGACGGCCGGGGGCGGCTGCGCATCCTGACGGCGGACTCCGAGCCGGAGCTGTTGTCGGCGGCGCGGGTGCATCTGGGCTGCCTGGGGGTGGTCACCGAGATCACCTTCGAGTGCGAAGACGCCTTCGACCTGGAGGAGCGGCGGGAGGTGTTGCCCTTCGACCGGGTCCTGGCGGATCTGGACGGCCATCTGTCGAACAACGACTACCTGAAGCTCTGGTGGCTGCCCTACGCGGATCACATCCAGGTCTATGCGTACAACCGCACCACCGCCAGGCGCACCACTCCGCGGCTCACCGAGCTCATGGACGAGCGTGGGATCTCCACGTGGTCGTTCACCGCCTTGCTCGCCCTCTCCAGGGCGCTGCCGCCGGTCACGCCGACCATGAACCGGACCCTGCAGCGCTTCTACTTCACCCCCCGCCGGCGGGTGAACCGCTCGGACCGCCTGTTCAACATCACCAGGATGATCCCCATCCACAACGAGGCCGAGTACGCGATTCCGCGGTCGCGCGCCGCCGAGGCCATCGAGGAGGTGGCGAAGATGGTGCGTGCGGCGCCCCCCGCCTACTACGTGAACTTTCCGCAGGAGATCCGCTTCGTGCCCGCAGACGACATTCCCATGAGCCCGGCCACCGGCCGGGACAGCTGCTACATCGGCGCCTACGTGGCCGGCGCGAGGTGGACGGCGGCCTATCACCGGGCGTTCGAGGAGCTGATGCGCGACTATGAGGGTCGTCCCCACTGGGGGAAGCTCTTCCACCGCACGGCGGCCGATTTCGCCGCGCTCTATCCGGCCTACGGTAGCTTCGACCGCCTCAGGCGGGAGTGCGACCCTGCGGGGGTCTTCCACAACGCCTTCACGGACCGGGTGTTCGGCGCCTGACAGGGAGCGCTGGAGCGCTAGAATGGGCGCCGTGTCTCAACGAGAATCAGGGCACAGGACGGTCGGGACGCCACGGTCGCGACCGGGGAGGATGCGATGAGCAGCACCGTGACCACCGAAGCCCCCACCACCGAGATCATCACCGTCAGCAACCCGCGCACCGGCGAGGTCCTCTACTCCGTCGAGGGACCCTCGCCGGGTGATGTGGAGGAGGTGTATACCCGGGCGCGCACCGTCTTCGAGACGATTCGCCGGATGTCGGTGGCGGAGCGGGTCGCCGAGATCGCCAAGCTCAGGCGCTACCTCGTGGCCCACAAGGAGGACATCGCCCGCCAGATCGCGGAGGAGGCCGGGAAGTGCCTCACCGACGCCCTCCTCATCGACCTCTTCCCCTCCATCGACGTGCTCGACCACTACGAGCGCCACGCCGTTCAGTACCTGGCCGACGAGGAGGTGAAGGCGACCCCCATGCTCATGGGCAAGAAGTGCAGGGTCCAGTACATGCCCATGGGTCCGGTGCTGGTCATCTCGCCGTGGAACTACCCCTTCCTGCTGTCCTTCGTGCCGGCCGTCTGCGCCTTCGTGGCGGGCAACCCGGTGATCATCAAGCCGGCCAAGGACACGCCCCTCAAGCCGGTGTATGAGCGCCTGTTCGGGGACAGCGGCTTCCTGAGCGACGCCATCCAGGTGGTGTACGCCACCCGCAACACCGCCGAGATGCTCATCGACGCGAAGCCGGCCAAGATCATGTTCACGGGCTCGGTGGGGGTGGGCCGCCACATCATGTCCCGGGCTGCCGAGCACCTCATCCCCGTGGAGCTGGAGCTGGGGGGCAAGGACCCCATGCTGGTGTTCGAGGACGCCAACCTGGAGCGAGCGGTGGCGGGCGCGCTGTGGGGCGGCTTCGCCAACGCCGGCCAGACCTGCACCGGGGTGGAGCGGATCTACGTCCAGGAGGGCGCCTACGACCGCTTCGTGGAGTTGTTGGCAGCCAAGGCCCAGCGCATCGTCACCCCGGACAAGCTCGCCGAGGGAGCCGATGAGCGGGATCTCGGCATGGGGTGCATGACGACCCGCCGGCAGCTCGACACCGTCCTCGCCCAGATCGAGGACGCCCGGGCGAAAGGGGCGCGGGTGCTGAGCGGCGGGGACCGGGTGGGCGACACCATGGTGGTGCCCCCGACGGTGATCGCGGATGCGACCACCGACATGAAGGTCCAGGTCGAGGAGACCTTCGGTCCGGTCGTCACGGTGGTGAAGTTCACCACCGAGGACGAGGCGGTCCGCCTCGCCAACGACTCCCCCTACGGCCTGTCGGCGAGCGTGTGGACGGCCGACTCCGCCCGCGGGGAGCGGGTTGCCCGCGAGCTCGAGGCGGGCATGGTGTGCGTGAACAACCACAACGCCACGGCGGCCCACCCGGGACTGCCCTTCGGGGGGGTGAAGCACTCCGGCATGGGGCGCTACAAAGGGGCGTACGGTCTGCACTCCTTCTCCCACGTCAAGGCGGTGGTCATCGACCGCGACGCCGCCCCGCCCGACCCCCACTGGTATCCCTACTCGAAGGAGAAGTTCGCCCTCCTCGGCAAGGTCTTCGACACCCTGTTCGGGGATCGGGGCATGAAGCTGGTGCGCCTCCTGCCCACGGCGCTGCGACTGCAGGGGATGGCCAAGAAGCGCCGCCTGTGAGCACCGTCGGCGCGCCTCTGGCCAAGGGCATCGCCGATCTCGGCGCGTGGAAGTTCGTCATGGCGCCGGCCCCGGACGATGTCCTCATCGAGCTCGTCGACGTGGATGCGTCGGGACTTTCCGAGGAGCTGCGCGGCCACTTCGAGCCGTGACGTGGGTCCCGCGGCCGCTATGATGGGGCCGTGATGGATGAGGCGCTGCACCGGATCGCGCTCGCCTGCAAGGGGTTCCTCGACGACGAGGAGGGGCTGAGGCTCTATGAGCTGGCCCGGGAGCACGCCCGGCTGGGACCGGTGGTGGAGATCGGCAGCTACTGCGGCAAGTCCACCATCTATCTGGGCGCAGGCGTGCGCGAGGGGGGCGGCACGGTGGTGGCGGTCGACCACCATCGCGGCAACGAGGAGCAGCAGCCGGGCTGGGAGTACCACGACGCCGAGCTGGTGGACCCGGCAGTGGGCCTCATGGACTCCCTGCCCGTCCTGCGCCGCACGCTGCACCGGGCCGGTCTGGAGGAGAGCACCGTCGTGATCGTGGGCCGCAGCGAGGAGGTGGCGCCGCTCATCCGGCCGCCCCTCGGCATGGTGTTCATCGACGGCGGCCACACCCTGGAGGCGGCGGCGGGCGACTACGAGGCGTGGGCGCCCAAGGTGGCGTCCGGCGGGATCCTGGCCGTCCACGACCTGTTCGACGATCCCGCCGATGGCGGCCAGGCCCCCATCACCATCTACCGCCGCGCCGTCGCCTCGGGGCGCTTCGACGAGCTCGAGCGCACCCGGACCCTCGGCGTCCTCCGGCGCCGGTGATCGAGCTGAAGACACGGTGGACGCGGCCGCAGGGCGTTGGCTAGTCCTCCGTGTCCTCCAGCCCCAGCCGCTGATGCCACTGGGCCAGGGACTCGTCGGGGTACTCGTCGAAGAGCTTGTCCCGGGGATCGGCGTGGACCACGACCCAGGGCGCCTTGGAGCCGAGCATGATGTGGGTGCGCTCGGGCGGGACCGGCAGCGGGGTGTCGATGGCGGAGGCGTGGGGATGCACCAGCTCCGGCCAGCGCGGGCTCCACAGCCACAGGGCGCTGCCGCACTCCGCGCAGAAGCTGCGTCGCGCCTCGCTGACGGTCTCCTTGCCGGTCTCCTCGTCGCGGAGGCGCGCCCGGTACTCTCGGATGTGCTCCCGGCCCTCCACCTCGAGGGTCTCGAACTCGGCGCCGAGGTTGATGGCGTAGCCGCCGCCTCCCGCCGTCTTGCGGCAGATGGAGCAGTAGCAGAGACAGAAGGGGTAGGGATGGGGGGAGTTGACCCGGAAGTGGACCGCTCCACAGTGACAGGAACCCTCGAGAAGCATGCAGCGACCTCCCTTCGCGACGTCCTCTCTCATCGCAACCGCGGACACGTCGCCGGGAATCCCCGATGGGGAGGGTGCGAGGCACCGTCTTTCTGGCACCGTCCCTGCACCCGAAGCGCACGACTCCGCTACTCCCCGTCGCCGAGGTCCCGGAAGAAGCTGCTGGTGGGGGAGTCGTCGAGGAGGGTGTCGGCGGCCAGGACCACGGTGGCCGCGGTCCAGGTGGGCCGCTCCTCCGGCCACACGACCTGCTCGCCGTCCACGAGCACGGTGCCGGTCCAGTAGCCGCCGTCGGCGTCGCGCCGGATGTGGACCCATGCGAGGAGCTCGCGCGCCCGATCCGGCAGACCGCAGGCATCGGCGGCCAGGGCCAGCTCGCAGGTCTCGGCCACGGTGTACCACGGGCGGTCGGTGACGCAACGGCAGCCGAGGCCTTCGCGCACCCAGTGGTCGTGGCGGTGGGCGAGGCGCGCGCGGCCCGCCGCGCCGCGGAGCGCTCCGCCGAGCACGGGGTAGTACCAGTCCATGCCGAAGTGGCCCGGGGGCTCGGAGGCGAAGGCGTTGCGGAACTGCTGGTGGTCGCCGCGGAGCACGCCACCGAGCCGGCTGCGGGCGACCCCCCAGCCGGGGCGGGCGTGCCCGAGGCGCTCGGCGATGCGGACCGCGCAGCGCAGGCTGCCGTGGACCGAGGAGCTGCTCGCCAGCACCGGCGCCGACCACACCCGTCCGTGGGGGTCGGCCGCCCACAGGACCACGCCGTCGGGTTGCTGGAGGCGGAGCACGAACTCCACCGCCCGCGTGACGGTGGGCCACAGCTCGGCCAGGAGGTCGACATCCCCGGTGGCCAGGTAGTGGTGCCACAGCCCCGACGCGAGGTACGCCGCGTGGTTGCTGTCCCGGGCGTCATCGAGGATCGCGTCGATAGTCGTGAGAGCCGGCCACGCACCCTCTCGGAGCTGGGCGCCGGCCAGGTAGCGGAAAGCGGCCCGGGCCTCCTCGAGCCGGCCGCCGACGGTGAGGGCCATGGCGCACTGGACGTGGTTCCAGGGGTCCAGCTTGCCGCCGGGAAACCACGGGATGCCGCCGTCGGCGCGCTGGCGTCCGGCGATCCAGGCGGCCGTGACCTCGAGCTCGGAGCGATCGGGCAGCCGGCCGGGCACGGCTCACGGCCTCCGCCTGGCGTAGACGACCAGACTCTTGCCCATCAGCGGGTTGAGGGTCCGCTCCAGGAGTCGGAGGAGGCGCGGGCGCCGGACCATATCCCAGACCAGGAAGCTGTGGTACCAGCGCACCGGTGCCAGGTTCTCCTTGCGGACGCCCACCAGGCAGCGGAGCCACCAGTACGGCGCGTGGAGGGCGTGGGCGTGGTGGCTGGCCAGGAGGGCATACCCGTGTGCCTGCAGCCTGCGGAGCAGGGTCCGGCGACGGTAGATGCGGATGTGGCCGCCGCGGTTGCTGTGGTACTCCCTGGAGAGGGCCCAGCACACGGCCTCGGGCCCGAAGCGCGGCACCGACACCGCGAGCAGACCGCCGGGGCGGAGCACCCGGGTGACCTCGTCCAGGGCCCGATCGTCCCGCTCGAGGTGCTCCAGCACCTCGGACAGGATCACGCAGTCGAAGGCCCCGTCGGGGAAGGGGAGGTCGTAGCTGTCACCGCGCAGGACCAACCACGGACCCGCGTCGGCGACGGCGCCTCCGTCGCCGGTCTCCCGTTCATCCATCGCGCGCAGCGTGCGCGCGGTGGCCACGGCCTCGGTCATGCCGAGGTCGAGACCGACGCCGGTGACCCGGGGGAACCAGCGCGTGGCGAGCACGTGGCGGCCGTTGCCGCAGCCCAGGTCGAGCACCCGGCTGCCCGGCTCCAGGTCCAGTTTCTCCAGGCGAAAGGTCAGCACCCGCTGCGCTCCGCCAGCAGCTCCCGGTACACCTCGACGGTGCGTTCGGCGGTCCGGCGCCAGGTGAAACGCGCCTCCACCCGCGCCCGTCCGGCCTCGCCCATCGTGCGCCGGCGCTCCGGTGCGTCCAGCAGGTCGGCGATGGCGCGTTCCAGGCGCTCGGGGTCGCCGGGGGGCACGACGATGCCGGCGCTGCCGTCCTCCCCCACCACCTCCGGCAGGGCGCCGGCCCGGGTGCACACCACCGGCACCTGGCAGGCCATGGCCTCGGCGGCCGGCAGGCCGAAGCCCTCGTAGAGGGAGGGCACCACGGCCACCGCGGCCTGGGCGTACTGGCGCACGATCTCGTCGTAGGAGACGCGGCCGGTGAGTCGCACCGAGCCGTCCAGGTTCAGCTCCTCCATGAGGCGCGCGGTTCCCGAGGAGTCTCTGGTGCTGCCGATCACCGTCAGGGTGAGGGTGGGCCGCTGGCGACGCAGGGCGGCGAACGCCTCCAGCAGGTAGCGGATCCCCTTCAGGGGCACGTCGGCGGAGAGCGTGGTCATGAGCCGGTCCGGCCGCCGCTGGTGACCGTCCAGAGGTCGGAACTGATCCGTGTCCACGCCAACCTCCACCACCCGCATGCGGGCGGGATCGAGGCCGAACTCGGCCTGGATGTCGGCGAAGGACTTGCGGGACACGGTGACGACGCGCTCCAGGCGCCGCGCCACCTCGAGCTGCATGGGGATGAAGCGGTAGAAGCGGCGCAGCCCGATCCGCCGCTTCAGGGAGCGGGCGGTCTCAAGGTCGAGGCGACGGTCCACCGTGATGGGGTGGTGAATGGTGGCCACCAGGGGAATCAGCTTTTCAAGCTCGAGGAGCGCGTGCCCAAGGGATTGGTTGTCGTGCACCACGTCGTACCGCTCGCCGGGAGCCAGGGTCCGGTAGCGCCGTAGCACCCGCTCGCAGAAGCTGCGTGGCTCGTCGAAGACTCCGGTCATGGTGCGCAACCACTCCGAGCGGTGGATGGGATCGTGAAGATCGCGCCAGCGCTGGAGGCGGAAGAAGTGCTCGTCGGACCACAGATCGAGGCTCGGGACCGGCACCAGACGCACGCCGTCCCCGTCCTCGATCTCGGGGTAGGGGGGGCCGCTCCAGACGTCGACCCGGTGACCGAGCGCGGCCAGCTCGCGGGCCAGGTGCCGGATGTAGATCCCCTGACCCCCGGTGCGCGGGTTGCCGCGATAGGACAGGAGACAGACACGGAGAGGACGTTCGTTCATGGTGTGTGGCGAAGCCGCCGGACGACCGTCTCGTGCGACCCGCGAAGACTACACCGCCCGGTCGGTTCTGCGCAAATCCCAGCCGTGCGGCCGTCGGCTCGCCCATCGAACGGACCCACGGGACCACCGGGGGGCGCGGATTGAATTTCGTATACGGATTGTATACAATCTCGCCGTGGTCGACTCACTGCTCCAACCGACGGAGAGACGCACCGCCGCCGAGGAGGTCTACGAGGCCCTCCGACGGGACATCATCACCCTGCGGCACGCCCCGGGCGCCTCGCTGACCGAAGCTCAGCTCGCCGCCATCCACGGCACCAGCAGGGTCCCCATCCGGGAGGCGTGCCGGCGGTTGCAGCAGGATGGTCTGCTGGTGAGCGTTCCCTACAAGGGCTACACGGTCACCACCATCTCCACCGACGACGTGTGGGACGCCTTCGAGCTGCGGGTGGTGATCGAGACCTCGGCATTCAAGCTCACCAAGGGCCGCGCCACGAGCCCCGACTTCGACCGCCTGCAGCGACTGGCGGCGGCCGACTACACCTATCACGAGCGCACGTCGTACACCCGGTTTCTGGAGCTGAACCGCGACTTCCACGTGCGGCTGGCGAGTCTGGCCGGGAACGCACGGCTGACACGGACGCTCGCCGACCTGCTGGGCAGCATGCTCCGCTTCTTCCACGTCGGGCTCGACCTCGGCGACTACGGGGCGGAGATGCGCTGCGAGCACCAGGACCTGATCGACCGCCTGCGCGCCGGCGATGCAGCCGCTGCCGCTCGCTGCCTGGAGGCACAGATCCGGACCTCCCGCGATCGCGTGCTGCACGCCCTGGCCAGAGGTTCTCGAGAGGAGTTCTTCTGATGGCTGACTTCGTCTATCTCGACAACGCCGCCACCACGTTCCCCAAGCCCGACGCGGTCATCGACTTCATGACCGACTTCTACCGCACCCGCGGCGTCAACCCGGGGCGGACCGGCTTCGACCTGGCCCTGGAGGCCGAGGAGGTCATCGCCGACGCGCGGCGCTCGCTGTGTGGATTCTTCCGGGGGAGTGACCCCAACCGGCTGGTGTTCAGCCTCAACGTCACCGACGCCCTCAACCTCCTCATCAACTCGGTGCTCGAGCCTTCGGACCACGCCGTGACCACCTGCCTCGAGCACAACTCGGTGCTGCGACCCATGTACCACCATCGCCGCCGGGGCGGGGAGGTGGACTTCGTGCCGTTCGACGGCGCCGGGTTCGTCGACCCTCAGGACATCGCCGCCCGCATCAAGGACACCACCAAGCTGGTGGTCATGAACCACGGTTCCAACGTCATCGGGACCATCCAGGACGTGGCCGAGGTGGGGCGCATCTGCCGCGAACGGGGCGTGCTGTTCGCGGTGGACGCCGCCCAGACCGCCGGCCTGGTGGACATCGACGTCGAGGCCATGAACATCGACGTGCTCTGCTTCACGGGCCACAAGAGCCTGTTCGGCCCCACCGGCACCGGGGGCATGTACGTGGGTGAGCACGTCCAGCTCACCCCCTGCCGATCCGGCGGCACCGGCGTCAAGTCGGCGCTCACCAAGCAGCCGGACGAGTATCCCTGGCACATGGAGTTCGGCACCCTCAACACCATGGGCATCGCCGGGCTGCTCGCCGGCCAGCGCTGGATCGCCGAGCACGGCGGGCCGACCATGCTCTGCATCCTCGAGATGGTCCATGCCCGGCGCCTGCGCGATGCGCTGGCCTCCATCGAGGGCGTCACCCTGTACTGCGCCGACATGGAGCGCGACCACCTGCCCGTGTTCGCCTTCAACATCGACGGGCTCAACGCCGAGCAGACCGGCGCCATGCTGGACGTGGAGCACGACGTCATCACCCGCACCGGCCTGCACTGCGCGCCTCTGGTCCACGAAGGGATCGGCACCGCCGGCATCGACGGCGCGGTGCGTTTCTCGGTGGGGGCCTTCACCACCGAGGCCGACGTGGATCGGGCCATCGGCGCGGTCGAGGACATCGCAGAGTATGCCCTCACCAGGAAGGCCGCGGTATCCAGCACCCTGGCTTGAGGCGGCCTGCGCCGGAAGAATGATGGAGATGGACGACGCGACCCCGGCGCTGATCGACGTCATCAACGAGGGCCTCATCGGCCGTGACACCGCGGTCGACGGCCCTTGGGGGCTGCGCCGGGTGACCTACGCCGACTACACCGCCTCGGGCCGCTCCCTGGGCTTCATCGAGGACTTCATCCGCGACCAGGTCATGCCGCTGTACGCCAACACCCACACCGAGAGCTCGGTGACGGGGCTGCAGACCACCCGCTTTCGCGAGGAGGCGCGCCGGCATCATCCATCGCTCGGTGGGCGGCGGCGAAGAGGACGTGGTGATCTTCTGCGGCTCCGGGGCGACGGGGCGATCCAGAAGCTCATCGCCATCCTCAACCTTCGCATCCCCGCCGACCTCGACGCCCACTACCGGCTGTCGCAGCGCGATCCCGGAAGCAGAACGCCCGGTGGTCTTCATCGGGCCGTACGAGCACCACTCCAACGAGATCTCGTGGCGGGAGTCCATCGCCGACGTGGTGGAGATCGCCGAGGACGCCGACGGCCGCATCGACCACGACGACCTTCGGACCCGCCTGGAGGAGTACGCCGACCGTCCGCTCAAGATCGGCAGCTTCTCGGCGGCCTCCAACGTCACCGGCATCGTGTCCGACGCGGTCGGCATCAGCGAGCTGCTCCACCGGCACGGAGCCCTGTCCTTCTGGGATTTCGCGGCGGCCGCGCCCTATGTGCGGATCGAGATGAACCCGGGCCGGGACGTGGACCCCGACGGTGTGGCGGCCAAGGACGCCGTCTTCATCTCCCCCCACAAGTTCGTGGGCGGGCCGGGGACGCCCGGCGTGCTGGTCGCCAAGCGGTCCCTCCTCCACAACCGGGTGCCCACGGTCCCCGGTGGAGGGACGGTCTCCTACGTGAGCGCCACCGAGCACAGCTACATCACCGACCCTGCCCATCGCGAGGAGGGCGGGACCCCCGCCATCATCGAGTCGATCCGGGCGGGGCTGGTGTTCCACCTCAAGAACGCCGTGGGCGAGTCCGTCATCGAGGAGCGGGAGCGCTCCTTCGTGACGCGCGCCATCGCCGCCTGGTCGGGGCATCCGAACCTCCACCTGCTGGGCAGCCTCACGGCCCAGCGCCTGTCCATCGTCAGCTTCCTCATCCGCCACAGCAGGGGTTTCTTGCACCACAACTTCGTGGTGGCGCTCCTCAACGACCTGTTCGGGATCCAGGCTCGCGGCGGCTGCTCCTGCGCCGGGCCCTACGGCCACCGCCTGCTGGGCATCGACCTCGAGCGCTCGAGCCGGCTTCGACGGGCCATCGACGCGGGTTGCGAGGGCGTCAAGCCCGGCTGGGTGCGCGTGAACTTCAACTACTTCATCTCCGAGACCGTGTTCCGCTTCATCGTGGACGCGGTCCTCTTCGTGGCCGAGCACGGCGCCCGGTTGCTGCCCTGCTACGAGTTCGAGCCCACCACGGGGCTCTGGCGGCACCGTGGGTGGCGGTCGAATCTCCGTCCGCCCCTGGACAGCGCCCGCTTCGGCCCGGACGGTCTGGAGTATGCGTCCCGGCATCTCACCGCTGCCGAGAACGAGCTCCCGGGCTACCTGGACGAGGCGCGCCGGATCGTCGACGGCGTGTCCGAGCGCAGTGGTCCTCCGCGAAAGGGGACCGGCATCTCGGCCGACCTCGAGTCGCTGCGCTGGTTCCCGCTGCCCGAGGAGATCGGCGTCCTGCGTCCGGACGAGGCTGACTGAGGCCCGGTCGCCGCCCGCTACCGGAAGGCGGATTCTCGCGGAGGTCGGCTGCGTCGTCTCCCCCTGCCCGCCCTCCCTGACCATCGTCACACCCCCTCGCGGCGGAGGCGCAGGGAATGGCACGGAGTCGGACGGAGGCGTCGGGACCGCTCCGAGTCCGAGCCCGCGCCCGTACCCGAATCCCGGCATGCCATCGGACGCGGGCGCTGACGGGGGCTGTCCGTGCAGATTGCGGTGTCGTTGGGAGCGGGGCAGCAGTCAGTGACTGCTGCGATCAGCGGCAGGAGCAACCCTCGGGAACAGAGGCGGCGTGCGGCGGCATGTGTTTCCCGCAGCCCCGGCGCCGTAGGTCGCCGCCGGGCTCCTCATCTCATGGAGTCTCGGGGGGATCCCGTCCCACTCCAGGTCACTCGAGGGCCTCGGCCTCCTCCGTTCTGCCGCTGTCGCGGAGCACCGCGGCCAGCTCCCGGCGCAGGTCTCGGACCGAGGAGTCGGAGAGGTTGCCGGCGCCGGAGGGCGCCTCCAGGGCGCGGCGCAGCAGACGCTCGGCCTCGTCCAGCCTCCGGTCCATCCTGAGGGCACGGCCGAGGGCGGCGATCGACCTCGTCGTGGTGGGATGGTTGAGGCCGAGCGCGCGCTCGCTCTCCTGAGCCGTCTTCTCCAGAAGGACCACGGCCTCGGCGGCCCTCCCCTGCTCCAGGATCGCCATCCCGAGCCAGGTGGAGGTCGCCAGGGTCTCCGGATGATCTGCTCCCTGGACCCGTCTCCGCACCTCCAGCGCATGCCGCAGCAGAGACTCGGCCTCACGGGGGGCACCCTGCTGCAGGCGCACCGTGGCAAGGCTGCCCATCCCGCTCAGGGTGTCGGGATGCTCGTCGCCACGGACGCGCCGCAGGCCGGCCACGCCGGTCCGCAGCATCGCTTCCGCCTGGTCCAGGTCGCCGCGCTCGGCCACGGCCCTGGCCAGCTCGAGGGTGTTGGCCAGGGTGTCCGGGTGATCCTCCCCGAGGACCCGGCGACGGGTCGCCAGGAGCTCGCGCAGGGCGGCCTCCGCGCGATCGTGGTCGCCGGCCCGACGCAGCGTCTCCGCCCGGTGCTCGAGGGAGCGCAGGGTGAGGGGATGCTCAGGGCCGAGGACCCGCCGCTGCACCTCGATGATCTCCTCGAGAACCTCCAGCGCCTCGTTGTACCGGTGCAGGCGCCGGCCGAGCAGGTAGGCCAGATTGGATTCGGAGCGGAGGGTGTCGGGATGGTCCGCACCGGCGATGCGGCGGCGAGCCTCGATGATGGGCCGCAGCAGCGCGACGGCCTCCTCGTATCGGCCGCGGCGCGACATGAGGATGGCGAGGGACTCCTCGGCGTTGAGCGTGTTGGGATGGTCGGGACCGAGCACCCGTCGCTTGCCCTCCAGAGCGCGGCGCAGAATCGGCTCGGCCTCGTCGTAGCGGGCCAGGCGCTGGAGCATGATGTTGTAGTCGCTCAGGAGGGTCAGGGTCACCGGGTGATCCTGCTCGAGGGCCTCCGATGCCGCGTCGACCGCCTCCTTCATGAGAGCCGCTGCGCGCTCCGTCTCGCCCAGGCCGTCCAGTACCACCGCCGTCCGGTCCATGGAGGTCAGGGTGTCGGGATGGCCGGTCCCGAGTTGGGTGCGCCGCACCGCCAGGGCCTCTTCGACCAGCGGCAGCGCCCGGTCGTGAAGCCCGAGCGTCCGGTAGGTGTTGCCGAGCGTGTTGAGGACCGCCGCGCGCAGGACCGGGTGGTCCTCGAACTTCGCGTGCGCCTCGTCGACCGCCCGGTCCAGGACCTCCACCACGCGCACCTCTCTCCCGTCCCTGCCGGGGTCGGCGCTGGCCAGCATTCCCTGCAGGAACTCGCTCACCTCCTCGGCCTCGGACTGCGCTCGCCGAGCCTCCCGCTCGGACGCCTCGGCCTGAGCCAGCGCCCGTTTCGTCGTGATGAACCCGATCGTCGAGACCACCGCGGCCACGATGACGGCGGCGGCCACGAGCACGACGCCCGCGCGCCGGAGGAGGCGCCTCGGCCGTTCGCGAACCCGCTGCAGTCGCTCGGCGACGCTCACCGCGGTGGGCCGGTCCTGGGGGCGGATGGCGGTCATGGCCGCGATGAGCTCGCGCAGGTGCGGTCCGAGACGACGGGCCGATGTGAGGTCGCCCCGGACCGCCCGCCGGTAGATCGAGGTCAGGGTGTCGGCATCCCCGCAGGGTGCCTCGCCGGTGAAGAGCTCCTGGAGGAGGAGCCCGAACGAGTAGATGTCGCTGGCCGCCGTCGCGGTCTCGCCCTGGATCTGCTCGGGGCTCATGTAGCGGGGGGTGCCCATGAGGGCGCCGGTACGGGTGAGACCAGCGGGCGCATCGTCGGCGCCCGGCTCGGCCTGCTCCGGCGGGACCGCGGTGACATCGGCGTTCGCCGCCGACGGGTCCGAGCGGGCGAGCCCGAAGTCGAGCACCTTCACCTCGCCGTCCGTGGACACCACGATGTTCTCGGGCTTGAGATCGCGGTGGACCACGCTCAGGCCGTGGGCTGCCACGAGGGCGCCGGCGACCTGCGCCGCGATCTCGAACGCCCGCTCCCGGGGCAGGCCGCCGGGGATCAGGTCTCTCAGTGTGCTCCCGCGGACGAGCTCGAGGACGATGAAGTCCTCTCCGTCGGCCTCTACGAGGTCGTAGACGCGGCAGATATTGGGGTGCTCGAGCTGGGACAGGACCCGCGCCTCGCGGAGCAGCCTCGTGCGGGCCTGCTCGTCCATCCGATGATCGGAACGGACCGCCTTGACCGCGACCTGGCGTTCCAGCCGGTCGTCGAAGCCCAGGTACACGGTCCCCATCCCGCCCTCGCCGAGCTTCCGGTCGAGGCGGATGGAGCCGATGGTGGATCCGACGCCGACCACGTGGTCACCTGTGAGGTCGAGATTCGTGACATCCAGTATGTCATGTTCAGGGCCGCGCGGTCTCATGCAGGGCGTGGAAAGAGCGTCCCGCCTCCGTGATCACTCCTCCGAACGTTCGGAGGTGGGCACGAGGATCGAGGCGAGCGTCGCGACCGCCAGGATGGCGCCCACCGCGGCCAGGGAGATCCCCGTGGGGATCTCCACGACCTCGCTCAGCAACATCTTGACGCCCACCAGGAACAGGATGAGCGCGAGGCCTGGGCGCAGGAACCGGAGGGCGCCGAGGGCACCGGCGAGCAGCGAGTAGAGAGCGCGCAGACCCATCACGGCAAAAACGTTGGAGGTGTACACCACGAGCAGGTCGCGGCTCACCGCCAGCACCGCCGGGACCGAGTCCACGGCGAACATGACGTCGGTGCTCTCCACCGCCAGCAGCACCAGGGCCAGAGGTGTGAGGAACAACCTGCCGTCCCTGCGAATCGTGAAGCGTCCGTCATGGTATGAAGGGACCACGGGCAGCACGCGGCTCGCCCAGCGCACCACCAGGTTGCGCTCCGGGTGGACCTCCTCCCCCTCCCCGAGGCCGAGCTTGACCCCGGTCGCCACGAGCATGGTGCCCAGCAGGTAGATGAGCCAGTGGAAGGCGCTCAGCAGGGCCACCCCGGCGATGAGGAACGCCGCGCGCATGGCCATGGCGCCGAGGATGCCCCAGAACAGGACACGGTGCTGATGCTCCTGGGGCACGCCGAAGTAGGTGAAGAGGGCCAGGAAGACGAACAGGTTGTCCACTGACAGCGACTCCTCGATGAGGTAGGCCGTCAGGTACTGGAGGCCGGCCTCGCCGTCGCGGGCCAGGATGATGACGAGGGAGAAGGCGAGGCCGACGCCGATGAAGAGCGCCGCCCACAGGGCGTCGGCCCGGAAGCTGCGGGTCGCGGCGCGGCGGTGGAAGAACGCCAGGTCGAGGACGAGGAGCAGCCCCACCGTCGCGACAAAGACGATCCACGGCCAGACTCCGCTCGCCATCGTGGCGTCCATCCTACCCCGGAGACCAGCGTCAGCGGTCAGCGGCGGCGGCGAGGACGGCGATCAGCCACCGTGGCAGCGGTCAAGAGGGTGCCTGGCACTCTCTCCGCCTGGGCCAACGTCACCGGGTCCCGGTGCTGTGTCCGGTAGCACGCCCGCGTGACGCACCGTTCTCTCTGAGGCCGTCGGTCCTCGTGCGCGGATCGCTTCTGCAGATCGCCGGATGCTCAGGATGGGTCGGCGGGCGCGTCACGGCGGGGAAAGAAGCCGAGCCCCACCATGGTCATGACGTCCTCTCCGCGCTGGTTGCGCACCGTGGTCCGGGTCCGCACCAGTCCCCGGTCGGGCTTCGACTCCAGGGGCCTCTTGTCCACGACCTCGCAGCGCACCGTCAACGTGTCGCCCGGCCGCACCGGCCACAGCCAGCGGAGATCGTCCACGCCGGGCGAGCCGAGGCTGCCTCGGCCCGGGCCCATCATGGTGTCCACGGTCAGTCGCATGGCGATGGCCGCGGTGTGCCAGCCGCTGGCGATGAGACCGCCGAAGGGAGACCGTCTGGCCGCCGCCTCGTCCACGTGGAAGGGCTGGGGATCGAAGCGCCGCCCGAACTCCAGGATCTCCTCGCGGGTGACCGCGTACCCCTCCGACTCTCGCACCGCGCCGACCGGGATGTCCTCGTAGAACACCGTCATGCTTCCCTCTCGATCGCGACTCATTGCTCTCGAGGTGCAGTGAAATCATACACGCGCCGGCGCGCAGCGCGGCCGCCGGCGTCCCGTGGAGAGCGCCGTCGAAGACGTGTGGGAGGGCGCGCGGTGGGTGGTCGCCGCCGTGAATCGCCTCTGCTAAGGTGGGGCGTCCCGGAGGCACCACGAGGAGACACGGTGGCGCTCGCGGTCTCGAGTCGAGGTCGATGGTGGTCCCCCGGGGCGGGCAGCCACCTGGGGATTCGGGAGGAGGACCTTCATGAAAGCAAGTGATGTCAAGCGGATCGCGGTGGACGGACTGGGCAAGATGGGCGTCGATTGGATCGCCAACCTGGTGGAAGGCGGATACGAGGTCGTCGGCTACGACGTCTCGGAGGCCGCCCGCGACAAGGCCCCCCAGGCCCTCGCCAAAGGGCTGCGGTGGATCGCCAAGAACCGCCACGCCGAGGAGCCGGGCTTCGCGGAGACGGCAGCCGCCCGCTTCCGGGTCGTGGGCTCGGAGGAGGAGTTCGCACGGGAGCTGGCGTCGAGCCAGGTCCTCCTCGAGGTCATCATCGAGGACATGGTGCTCAAGTGCGAGGTCCTCGGGCGTCTGGTCCCCCACCTGCCCGCAGGCGCCATGGTGTGGACCAACACCTCCTCCCTGAGCGTGGGCACCATGGGCCAGGCGTCGGGGAGACCGGAGCGCTTCATCGGCACCCACGGCATGAACCCGGTCTACCAGATGCCGGCGGTGGAGGTGGTGCGCCACGACGAGCTGGACGAGGAGACGCTGGCGGTCACCCTCGAGATCCTGGAGGGTATCGGCAAGAAGCCCTTCGTGGCCTCGGACGTGGCCGGCTTCTGGGTCAACAAGCACCTGGTGCCGTTCATGATGGAGGCCTATCGGGCCCTGGAGCGGGGGGAGATTACGGTGGAGGACGGGGACCGCGGGCTCAAGGGCAGCCTCGGCCATCCCCAGGGGGTCTTCAAGCTCTCCGACTTCATTGGCAACGACACCATGTACCGGGTGGGCATGGCCATGTACCTGGCCACCCAGGACCCCCGCCTGTACCCCCCGGCGATCCTGGCGCGCATGTTCAAGCGCGGTGAGTTCGGGGTCAAGGCGGGCAAGGGCTTCTACGAGTGGGACGGCTTCAAGGTGGTGAAGGCGCGCGACTTCTCTGAGTTCACGATCACAGACTCGGACACCGTCTACGAGGTGTAGGCGCGCCCAAGCTCGCGGGAGGCGCCGGCCGGAGTCGATCCGACGACGGCGGTCGTGTCGGCAGCCTGCGGGCGGGCCGCCCGGATGCCTTGTGGTTCGCACCAGAGGGCGGTACTCTCGTTTCACCAATCGCGGGAGGACAGCATGGTGGAGAGGCGATCCGGTGGGGACCGTCGCAGCGGGAAGGACCGGCGTTCCGGAGTCGACCGGCGGCGCCAGGATGCGGGCCCGTGGCCTGCCGAGAAGGAGCGCCGCTCCGGAGTCGACCGGCGCCACCAGGAGCGCCGTCAGGAGGAAGACCGTCGGCGGCCGCCCACGGACCCGGAGGGTGGCTGAGAGCACCGCCGCAACGGGGGTGCCATAGAGGTGTGGGTGCCCGGGAAGCGAGCCGCGGCTGCGGCTGCTCGGCCATCCGGCGCGAGACGCCGCTGGATGGCCGCCATGGTGGCGGGTGTCACGCTGGTCACGGCAGGCGTGTACGTCCGGACGCTGGGCGTCGGGCTCTACTCGGACGACTACACCTGGGCCGCCAAGATGGCGCCGGTCCTCGAGCGTCCGCTGTACATCTTCTCGGTGTTTGGTCGCGACCTGAACCCGGTGCTGCACCTGAGCCTGCTGTTCGACTGGCTGGCCGGCCGCGGCGCCGCGTGGGGCCTGCACGCGGGCTCGCTGGCGGTGCACCTGGCTTGTACGGCGCTGCTGGCCGTGCTGCTGTGGCAGCTCCTGCAGCGGCGGCAGACGGCGGCTCTGCCGGCGTGGACGGCGCCCGGGATCGCTGCGGTGACGGCCCTGACGTGGAGCCTCAACGTCCAGCTCTCCGAGACCGTGATCTGGCCCGCGGCGCGCGGACACTCGCTGGCGACGCTGTGGCTGCTGGCAGCGTTGGTCTGCCTGCAGGCTGGGGTCGGCGTGCCGGCCGTCGGCGGGCTGCTGGTACTGGCGTTGATGAGCAAGGAGACCGCGCTGTTCGCCCTGCCGCTGCTGCCACTGCTGGCGCCCGAGGGTCGAAGGCGCACGACGGCCTGGCTCGTAGGCGGGCTCGGAGGGGTGTTCGTGCTGCTGAACCTGGCGGTCAAGCCGGGGACAGGGATGAGCCACGAGAGCATCCGAGCGCTCCTGATCAAGGCCCCCTATGTCCTGCTCCGTCCCACGGGGCTGGCGTCGTTCTACGGCTTCTCCGTCCTCGAGCTGGTCGCCTTGACCGGCGTCGCCGCCGCGCTCCTCGTCCTCCTCCGGAAGCGCCCGCTCGCCCTGACCGGGCTGGCCTGGGTGCTCCTGACGACCCTTCCCATCGTGCTGCTGCCCAAGCTGTCGTCGCGCTACCTCTACCTTCCGGCGGTCGGCTACGCGCTGGTGATGGCCGACCTGCTGGGGCTGGCGGCTCGACGCCGCTCGAGCCCGGGCTTCCGCCGCGTCGCCGCCGGCCTCCTCGGCCTGCTCCTCGCGATGGTGCTCGTGGCGGATGCGGTCGGTGTCCAGAGGGAGATCACGGACTACGACCTGCTGGCGGCGCCGTATGAAGCCTGCCTGAAGGCGCTGGAGGTCCCGGTCGCGGCCCTGGGCCCGAACGAGAGCCTGGTGGTGCTCGATATCTCACCGAGGGATGCGCATGTCCGGCTGGCGCGGACCGTGGCCGAGCGAGGCACGATGCTCAAGCTCATCCCCACGCGAGAGGATGCGGTCGGCGGGCTGATCTTCCTCGACGATGCCATCAACATTCTCAAGCCGCGAGCTCCGGGTCTGCTCGGGTCGCGGGGCATGCTTCAGGCGCCAACCGCCGTTCACGTGGTGGTGTACGACGGCACCACGACCAGGGACCTCCACGTCAGCGGCCCCTTGCCCGATCCCCTCGACCGGCTGCCGCGGTTCGCCGCGAGCTGGGGCCCGGCCGAGAGGTACTTCCGGCAGCACCACCGGTAGCTGGCCGGCGGTCCACGATCCCTCACGACTCCCCGGCCCTTCCTTCCGCGGTGCTGCGCCACAGGCGCGTCGGAAGTCCCTGCGTCCAGGGGTGGTAGTCGCGGCAGAACGCGATGCGCTCGGAAAGCGGCGGGTGCGAGTAGCGCCAGAAGCGGATGAAGGGCGAGGCCGTGGGAAGCGTCTTGCTGTTCTCGGCAAGCTTGACGAACGCCCGGGCGCCGTCGCGGTTGAGGTGGGTGAGCTCGAGGGCGAAGGTGTCCGCCTGGTGCTCGAAGTGGCGCGACACGCCGTTGACGGCAGGGGTGAGCAGGAAGCCGGCTGCGCTCGCCGCCAGTGCGAGCAAAGGCACGGCCGCCGGATCATGGGGCGCGTCGAACCCCCACTGCGGCCCCCAGCGGGCGGTGGCCCACTCCAGGGCCCGCTGGTTCGCCCAGAACACCCCGCACAACAGCCCCAAGGTGATGCCGAGCTCCTTCCACACGTGATGGAGCACGTAGTGCGCCATCTCGTGGGCCATCACGAAGCGCACCTCGTCGCGGCTCATCCCCTGGATCGTGGTGTCCCAGAGCACGATCCGCTTGGTCGGACCGAGGCCGTTGACGTACGCGTTCATGGTCTTCGTCTGCTTCGACTTGTCGACCTCCCAGACGCGCCCGCCCGCGATCCCGGCCCGGGAGGCGAGGTCGAGGATCTCGGACCTCAGCTCCTGGTCCCGAAGAGGCCTGAACGTGTTGAACACCGGCTCCAGGAGGACCGGGGCGATGAGCAGGAGGAACACCGCGACGGGGACCGTGCCCAGCCACAGCGCGAGCCACCACCTGCGCACGCGGCGGACGGCTACGAGCGCGAGAGCGGTCAGCGGGGCGCCGAGGACGATGCCCAGGAGCACCCCCTTCGCATGCTCCCACGCCCACGCTCCGAGGGACTGGTTGGAGAGGTCGAAGCGGTGGGGCACGACGAACCCGGAGACGAGGTCCACGGGCAAGCTGAGGATGGTCAGGGCGACCGAGAGCAGCGCGAAGGAGAGCATCGCCGACAGGGGAGGCCACCGGGCGAGGCGGCGTGCGAGGTCGCGCAGCCATCGCGACAGGCCGGAGGAGAGCACGCCGAGGAGCGTCAGACCGCCCCACGCGGCGCCGACGAAGTAGAGGGCGTCGATCCAGCGCTGATGGGAGCGCATCTCGCGGGTCACCGTGACGGTGGGGAAGTCGCTTTCGGCCGCTGTCTCGCCGCTGCTTGCCGGCTGCGGATCGGGCGGCTCCGGCTCCTGGGCGCGCGCCTTGCGTGCCCTGACCGCCACCACCGCGGCCCCTGCGAGGGCTGCGAGCAGGAGTACCTTGCCGGTCGGCCCCATCACTCACCTGCCGTCCATCTCGAGGTAGCGCACGCTGCGCCGTGGATGTTCCCGACACCCACCTTCCAGTGCGTCTTCGGTCCTGGTAATCGGCGCCTCGCGTCCGACGGCCAGCGGCAGCCCCATCCCTCTCGATGCAAGAGATGGAGGGCTCGGTCTACTCGTGGCTTCCCGACTCCGCGAGAAGGTCGATGAGGTAGGGCTTCCAGACCGCCGCCAGGGTGTGGGTGCCGTGGCCGCGGGTCTCTTCGGACCGTGGGATGACCACTGCGCGACCGCGGGGCACGCGGCGGATCTCGCGCTCGAGAACGCCCAGCTCCGGTGGGTTGATCAGGTCGTCGGCGGAGTTGAGCGCGAGGAGCGGCGCCCGGATCTTCTCCAATCCCGGGCCGGGATCGTAGTCCTCGGAGGCCCCGACGGCGTAGAGCACGTCATTGGCGTCGAGAAGCTTCTCGACGCGTGCGACGTACGCATCGAGCACCTCGTCGCTCGCCGCCAACGTCGGCATCTCGCGCTGGCGGACGACGGGGTTCGACGACACCAGGAACAGCATCTCGGCGGCGGTGCGCAGGCTCGGCGGCTCGACGGTGTAGTCGCCGCCCTGCCAGGCGGGATCGCCGCGGATGGCGTCGATGACGACGCGCCGCCACACCCGGTTGCGGCCCGAGATCTGCTCCGGCAGGCAGGCCAGCGGCATCAGCGCGTCCATGAAGCGGGGATGGAGCTCGCCCCAGAGCCAGGTGTGCATGCCGCCCATGGAGGTGCCCATGACGAGCCGCAGGTGGTCGACGCCGAGCGCCTCGGTGAGCAGGCGGTACTGCGCCTCGACCATGTCGCGGTACCCGTAGTGGGGGAAGCGGGCGTGCAGGCCGTCGCTGGGCTTCGACGAGTCGCCGTGGCCGATGCCGTCCGGCAGGATGATGTAGAAGCGCGCCGCGTCGAGGGGCTGGCCGGCCTCGAAGAGCTCGCCGGCGAACTCCGGACGGACGAACTGGCCACCGCTCCCGGTGGTCCCGTGGAGGATGAGCACCGCGTTGGTCACCACGCCGTGCGCGTCCCGCTGCGGTCGGCCGAAGGTCCGGTAGTGGATGCGGAGCGCGGGGAGCGTCTCCCCGTCCGAGAAGTGGAAGTCCTTGAGGATCGCGTCCCCCTCGGTCGGAGGCGCGTAGGCGTCCGCGGGCACGCCGACGAGGAGCAGAGCCAGCGCCAGGGAGCACGCGGCGGTCAGCCGTTTCATGGTCATCTCGTCCCTCCGTTCACGGGGCGTCCCCCCGCGTCCGTGGACCCGACAGCCGGCGCGCGGCGGCCTGGCCACGACCCGACTGTACAACGGCCCCTCGGCCGAGCGGCATGACCGAGGGGTGCGGCATGGCGACAACCGTCCCGACAAGGTGGTACGCTCGCCGCCCGCACCGGGAGCTCGAGGGCGATGCCGAGAAGGTGAGGTGGCCGATATGGGGACCAGGATCTTCAAGGTGGACTCCTTCACAGCGGAGCCGTTCGCCGGCAACCCGGCCGGCGTGTGCCTGCTCGACGGTCCGCGGGATGAGCGCTGGATGCAGGGCGTGGCGCGGGAGATGAACCTCTCGGAGACCGCGTTCCTCCACCCCGCGGGGGAGGGGTTCAGCCTGCGCTGGTTCACCCCCGCCGTGGAGGTGTCCCTGTGCGGCCACGCCACCCTCGCCTCGGCCCACATCCTGTGGGAGCAAGGCGTCGTGGACGCCTCCGGGACGGCGCGCTTCCAGACGGCCAGCGGCGAGCTGCGCGCCTCGCGGCGGGGCGAGCTCATCGAGATGGACTTCCCGTCCACGCCCGAGGAGCCCGCCGAAGCGCCTCCCGACTTGGAGAGGGCCCTCGGCGTCACTCCGGTCTACCTGGGGCGCAATGCCCTCGACTACCTGGTCCTGCTCGGCAGCGAGGAGGCGGTGCGTGCTGTGCGCCCCGACTTCGCGCTACTGCGCACGATCAAGGTGCGGGGCATCATCGTCACCGCCCCCTCCGACCGCCCGCAGTACCACTTCGTGTCGCGCTTCTTCGCGCCGGCGGTGGGAGTGGACGAGGACCCGGTGACGGGCTCCGCCCACTGCGCTCTCACGCCGTTCTGGGCGGCGCGGCTCGGGCGCAGCGAGCTGGTGGGCTACCAGGCGTCTGAGCGCGGCGGCGTGGTCCACGTGCGGGACGCGGGAGACCGCGCCGTCCTCGCCGGGGAGGCGGTCACGGTGCTGCGCGGCGAGCTCGCGATCTAGCCGGTCAGAGGCGGTCGGTGGCCTTGACGAAGGCGGCCACCGCGGCCTTGAACTTCTTCAGGGACGGCTCGTGCAGGTACATCATGTGGCCGGCCTCGAAGGTGTCCACCGTGATGTGGGAGGCGAGCTCGGGATCCAGGTTCATGTGCCAGAACACGTAGTCCGTGGCCAGGGACGGGGTCGCCAGGTCGTAGTCCCCCTGCAGGGCAAGGACGCGCAGGTAGGGGTTCGTGCCCAGGGCGTGGGCGAGGTCCGGCGCCGTGTTGACCACGGGCTGCGGGAAGCGCGAGCCGGGGGCGCGGTGCTTGTAGTCCCACTTCCCCCACAACGATGCGCTGGTCACGTACTGCTTGTCCGCGCCGAACTTCAGCTCGCGATGGAGGTAATCCATGAAGGCGGCGGTGAAGGCCCCGTCGATGGCGGTGCTCTGGGGGTCGTAGGAGGCCCGCTCCCCGAGCTGGTCGAAGCTGAAGCCCACGAAGCGGGCGTCGAGGCGGCCCACCGTCTCACGCTTGCCGCGCAGCAGCTCCTTGGTGAACTGGGCCTCCTGCACGCGCAGGTCGGCCCGGTCCAGGTACTCGACCGACAGACCGGTGTAGCGGTGCAGCTTGGCCAGCACCTTCTCCCGCTCGGCGGCGGAGAGCTGATTCCCCTGGGCGAGGGCGTGGGTGTACTCGCCGAGGGCGAAGGCGCGCACCTCGTCGAGGAACGCGTCCCGGTCTGGAGGCTGCTCCGGAAGCGCCTTCTGGTACAAGGCCACCGCGGCGTAGGTGGGCAGGTAGAGGGCGAAGGGCAGGTCTGAGCCGCCGCGGTCGACGATGGTCTGAAAGTCCATGGCGCACGACACCAGGACCACGCCGTTGAACTGCATTCCCTCCTTGGACTGCAGGTAGTCCACCATGCCGGCGGAGCGGGTCGTGCCGTAGCTCTCGCCGAGGAGGTACTTGGGCGAGTTCCAGCGGTTGTTCTCGTTGACGAACTCGACGATGAAGCGCGACATCGACTCGATGTCCGCATCGACGCCCCAGAAGTCCTTGTCCTCGGCCTTGCCCACGGCCTTGGAGAAGCCGGTCCCCACCGGGTCGATCATGACCAGGTCGGTGACGTCCAGGATGCTCGAGCCGTTGTCCACCGACCTCATACGGCGGCGGGGGCGTGGCCTCCGCGTCGCTGGTGACGATGCGCCGCGGTCCCAGCGCGCCCATGTGGAGCCAGATCGACGACGAGCCCGGCCCGCCGTTGTAGGCGAAGGTGATGGGCCGCTGGCTGGGGTCGGTGACGCCGTCCTTGGTGTACGCCACGTAGCCCATGCTGGCGTACGGCTTGTCCTTGTCGTTGTTGACGATCAGGGTGCCCGCCGTCGCTGTGTAGGAGATGCGCGTGCCGTCGATGACGATGGCGTGATGGGTCACCGAGCTTTCGGGCTTCGGCGCCTCGGTCTCGGCCTTCTCCTTGACTGTGGTGGACTGGTTGGCGTCGGCCGCGTAGGCCTGGACTCCGGCGAACAGGAACAGCGTCACGACCAGCACGCTCATCGACCTCGTCTTCACGTCTTCCCTCCCATCGCGATCCGGTTGTCTGTCTCCGAAGGAGTGTGAACGCCCACGGGGCGGCCCCGCCGAGCCCGCTCTGAAACGGGCGGGCGCCCCGCTAGCCTACACCTTCCGCGGCAAGTGCGCTGCGGCGACGGCTGGTCGCCGCAGCCTGGAACATGCCACCCGGAAGGCGGCCGCGGCACCGTGACGAGCACACCTCGGCGAGCCGTCGTGGGAAGGCCCCGGTGGGGTGTGGGCCGGGTGTACAATGCCGGCCCGTGCCAGGTGCCGAGGACGACATGGCAGCTGCGTGTCCGCGCTGGGTTGTGGCGCTTGGGCTCGGGGGGTTCGCCCTGACGGTGCGCCTGGGGGTCATCGGCCTGACGCTGCTCCTCGGCCAGACACCCGTGGACGTCCCGGCCTCCACTGCAGACGGCGGTCACGGCGCGCGGGTCGCCCTGGCAGACATCGCCAGCCTCCACGATGGCCGGGAGTACCTGGCGACCGCAGCGGCCCTGGGGTCCCCGAAGGCAATGGCGGAGCTCGATCCGGGCTCGCGACGGTTGGCGCCCGGCTACCCGATGATGGTGCGCGCCGCCGAGAGCGTCACTCCGTCGCCGGTGGCCGGTCTCGGCGTGTCCGCGGTCACCGCCGGAGTGGCCACATCCCTCGTCTACCTGCTGGGGGTTCCAGCGGCAGGAGCAGCGCTCTTCGCGGTGCTCACCCCCTCCTGGGTGGCGTTCAGCGCGACCGCCATGTCCGAGGCCCCGTTCACGGCCATGGCCCTCCTCGGGCTGCTGATCTGGCGCCGGCGGGGCGCAGTCGCCCAGGTGCTTGCCGGAGCGATCTTCGCAGGCGCCACGATGGTGCGACCGGTTGGTGGCATCCTGTTCGCCGCTCTGTGGGTCGCGCGCATGTCAGGCGTGCTGGAAGGCACGCGAAGTGATCGGCGGCGGAGCGCCGTCGGCGGGCTCGCCTCGGCGGCCGGTTTCCTCATGGTCGGCATCCCATGGCTTGCGACCTCCGGCTGGGTGCGTGGGCCCGCGACTCAGGCCTCGGCCTACCTGCAGCGGGATCTCGCCATGCCGGCGGCCAGTCTCCTCTCCGGGTTCACCTCGCCGCTTCTGGATCCGTTGAAGACCGCCCAGAACGTGGTGGTGCTCGGGCTGGTTCTCGCCAGTGCCTGGCTTCTGGCTCGCCGATGGCGACACGCTGATCCTGCCTCTGGAGAGTGGCTCGTCTGGCTCGGCTCCCAGACACTCTTCTACCTCCTGCTGCCCAGCGCCTGGGTTTTCGAGTGCCTCGCCCGTTTCTTGGTCCCGACGCTGCCGGCGGTGGCGGTGGCCCTCGCGCCCTCGCTCCCACGCCGCCGTGCCATGCTCGTGCTGACCATCTTCATGGTCACGGTCGTCTCCGCGGGCATCAGCGTGCTCTGGAACCTGCGCGCGCTGGGATCCTCGTGAGCTCCGCCGCGGCTCCGCTGGCTGCCGATGCCGGCGCCGAGCGCCCCCGGCGCACCCGCCGCCTGGCTGTGGCTCTCGGAGGTATCTTGCTCCTGGGTCTCGGCGTCCGCCTGGTCGGCCTCACGACGAGGGGGCTGTGGCTGGATGAGGTCGTGAGTGTGGAGGTGGCGTCGCACCGGGTGTCCGCCATCGTGACCGGGCAGGTCTTCGACAACCACACGCCGCCCCTCTACTACCTGCTGCTGCACCCGTGGCTGCGACTCGTTCCCGAGAGCGCCCTCACCGTACGCCTGCCGTCCGTCCTCGCCGACCTGGTCTGCCTGGCGCTCCTGAGCCTGGTCACGTGGCGCGCGTTCGGGCGCCGCGCCGGGACCGCCGTCGCTGCGGCTTGGGCCGTCGCGCCCTTCGCCGTTCGCCTCGCTCAGGAAGCCCGTATGTACTCGCTGCTCATGCTCCTGGTGGTGAGCAGCTTCGCCCTCGCCCTGGAGGTCGATCGCCGGCGGGATCGCCTGTGGCCGGCGGTGGCTGCCGCCGCCGTCGCCACTGCCGCTCTGTACACCCACTACTACGCCGCATTGCCGCTTCTGGTGCTCCACGTCGCCATGGCCTGGCACCTGCACGGGGACCGCGTCGCGTGCCGCCGCTGGTGGCTGGCCATGGGCTGCGCGGCGTTGGCTTTCCTCCCCTGGCTGCCGGTGGTTGCCCGGCTGATCACAGGGGGTGGCCAGACCTTCCGCGTCTTTCGTTTGGCTGTGCTGCCCTACTCCGTGCTCCGCTTCGCGGTGGGGTTCTCGATCCTGCCCACGACCTGGACCGGCAAGCAGAACCTCGGCGCGACCGTGCTCGACCATCTTCCCCTGCTCCTGGTGGTGGGCCTCGGCGCCGGGGCCGCCTTGCTGCTCGGACTGCGCGCGGCGTGGCGGCCGAGCCCGGTGATCGACGGCGGCTACAGACCCGAGCTCGCCGGTCGCCTGGTGGTCGTCCTGGCGGCGGGCCCACCTCTCCTGGCGCTGGCGGTCGGCATGATGGTGCCCTCCCTGGACGAGCGCTACCTGGCGGTGAGCTTCCCCTTCGTGCTCGTCCTCGGCGTGCTCGGGATCGTGGCGCCGGGCGGCCGGCGCTGGCGGCCCGTGCAGATGCTCGCGGTGGGGCTCTTCGTCGCCGGGGCGGTCGCGCAGGTGGCGGCTCCCGACGCCGGCACCACGTCCTGGCGGGAAGCGGGGGCCGCGCTTCGCCGGGCGGAGCCTGGGGGAGCCACGATCGTGGTGCGTCCGGGGTTCTACGTCCCGGTGCTGCGCCGGCAGCTCCCCGGTCCGCGCTGGGAGGTCGTGGCGGAGCTGCCGGGGGAGCGCCCCCAGCGCCCGGATGGCACCGATGTCCGGCCCTCCGGCGGAGCCGGCGCCACGCGTGGGCGGGCCGTGTCGTCAGGGCGGTCGCTCTGGCTGGTGGAGGTCGCCTTCCTGACGCGCGACAGCCCCTTCCGTGACCCTCGATGGACGGCGCGGGAGCGGGCGGTACTGGATGCCGGCAACGGGCTGCGCCTGTCGCGCCTGGACCCTGTGGGCAACCCGGCCGAGGGATCTGCTTCCCACGGCCGGTGATGGACCCACTCGCCGCGGAACGGTGTCAGAGCCGTGCGAAGCACCTCGTTCCTCAAGTGTCACCGTCTCACAGCGGAGTCGAGCGAAGAGGCGGGCTCGACGACCGGGCCGGACCGCTCCGCGCCCGTGTGCACCTTGTGGCGTCCGGGCGGACGCCCCGTGGAGCAGCGTGACCGGCACCTCTCTGGCGTATTCTCGGCGTTGAAGTGTCCTTCAGTCGCACAGGGGGCGAGACGTCGTGCTCCGTCTACTCGTAGCGCAGGGCCTCGATGGGGTCGAGCCTGGCGGCGCGCATGGCGGGGTAGATGCCGGAGGCCAGACCTACCACCATGGCGACGCCCGTGGACAGGAGGATCGAGAAGGCGGTGACCACCGTCGGCCAGCCGGCGGACGCGGCGATGATCTTGGCGATGGCGACCCCCAGGACGACCCCGGTGAGGCCTCCGGCCAGGCTGATGGAGAAGCTCTCGACGAGGAACAGGGCCAGGATGTCGTGGCGCCGGGCGCCCAGGGCGCGACGGATGCCGATCTCCCGGGTCCGTTCGAGCACGGTGGCGAGCATGATGTTCATGATCCCGATGCCGCCCACCAGGAGCGAGATCCCCGCGATGCAGCCCATGACGATGGCGAACAGCCGTTGCGTCCTTCGGCTCTGCTCCAGCAGGGCCTCGGGGACCACCACTTTGAAGTCGTGGGCGCCGGCGTGGAGCCGGTCCAGGAGGGCGCTGATCAGACCGGCGGCGACGGTGGGTCGCTGCGCATCGTCCAGCCGGACCACCAGCTCGTCCAGGGGGGCGTCCAGAGGCTCGCGATCGAGCTTGCGCAGGGCGGTGGTGACGGGGAGCAGGATGGCGCGGTCGGACGACGCGACGGCCACGCCCTGGAAGGCCCCGGCGCCGCTCCCACCGCCGGCCAGCACGCCCACCACCTCAAACCACACGTCATTGACCTTGAGGTCCTGACCCACCGCGGGCCCGTAGCCGAAGAGGTCGCGGCGCACTCCGGGGCCGATGACGCACACCTGGGCGTGGTCGCGCTCGTCGGCGGCGTCCAGGAAGCGTCCCTCGGCGAGGGCGAGGCCGGCCAGCACCCGCTGGTGCCAGGAGACCCCCCGGACATCGGCGGTGGTGGTGACTCCGGCCGCCAGGACCAGGTAGCTGTTGATGTCCACACGGCCGGCCACCAGCTCGACTCCCGGCACCGCGTCCTGGATCGCCAGTCCGTCCCGCGGCGACACGCCGAGGGAGTTGCGGCGCACCTCCTCCAACTCCTCGTCGCGGAGTCCGGCGTCCCGCACCAGGACGTTGTGCAGCCCCAGGCGCTCGATCATGGTCATGGCCTGGCGCTGGGCACCGGCCCCGATGGCCAGCATGGAGATCACGGCGCCCACTCCGAAGATGATGCCGAGCATCGTCAGCGTCGAGCGGAACGCGTGGTCCACCAGGTTGGTGGCGGCGTTGCGGAGGACGTCGCGGAGGTTCACGGGGTGTTCCCCGACGGGGGCAGGGGTCCGGATGCGGTGGGGGCCTCCCGCCGTCCCGGGAGGGTCGGGTCCACGAGGGCGATCTCGTCACCGGCGGCGAGCCCCGACGTGACGATCACCCGCCCGATGCCGCTCCGACCCAGGGTGACCGGTACCGCCTCGAAGCCGCTCCTGGCGCGGCGGTAGACGATGCTTTCCCCGTTGGACTCGAAGATCGCCTGGCGTGGGACGGCGACCGCAGAGGAGGCCTCGTCGAGCACGATCTCGGCCCGTACCCGCTGCCCCGGTTTCATGAGGGACGGGTCGGTGGTGTCGAGGACGATGACGGTGCGGAAGTACTGCACCGGCGTGCCTCGTTGGCGGGGTTGGGCAATGGGCTCCACCTTGGCCACGACACCGCCGAACGTGCGGTCGGGGTGGGCCTCCAGCACCACCGTGGCGCGTTGGCCCGGCCCGAGGCCCCCCGCGTCCGCCTCGAGGACGTAGACCTCCGCCTCCATGGCCTCGAGGTCCGGGAGCGTGGCGATCATCTGGCCGCGGAAGACGGTGTCGCCCACCTGCAAGACCTCACCCTGGCGGTCCTTCGCGAGGACGACGATGCCGTCGTGGGGGGCCGCCACCTCCAGGTGCTCCAGGTCCTCTCTGGCCTGGCTCACGGTGAGCTCGGCCTTGCGGCGCTCGATCTCGAGGAGCTGGCGCGCGGAGCCGGACTGCGCCTCGGTGACGCGACGAGCGGCTTCGGCGTGCGTCTGGCGGGCGCGCGCCAGCTCGGTGTCGAGCTCGGAGTCGATGATCTCGTTGCGCGAGTAGAGGTCGGTGTCGACGGCCTGAAAGCGTTCGGCATGCTCGCGCTCACGCTCCGCCACGTGCGCGTCGCGCTCGAGGTTGGCGATGCTGGCCTCCCGTTGGCCATCGGCCTTGTCCAGGTTGGCGTCGGCCACGGCGCGGTCGGCGCGGCCGTCGGCCAGGTCCTTCTCCAGTTCGCTGGGATCGAAGCGCACCACCACGTCGCCGGCGCGCACCCAGGTCCCGTCGTCCACCAGGCTGGCGATGGTGTAGGTGCGCCAGCCGGCGGGGGTCGGGGCCGTCAAGCGGGTGTTGGTGACGGCGCGCAGATTGCCCTCGGCCACCACCCGGTGCACCCAGGGCCCGGTGTCGACGACGAGGGTGGGGACGTCGGGGCCGCCGCGGCGGGCCGCCAGCAGCAGGACGCACACCGTGGCGAGCACGGCGCCGCCGGCCGCGAGGCGCACCCTCACGAAACCTCCTCCACACCGGGTGGCGACGCCAGCACGGCGTCGCCCTCTCGGAGACCGTCGGTGACCTCGACGTACTGATCGCTCCGGCGTCCCAGGGTCACGGGGGCGGGCCGGGCGCCGGTTACGGTGTGCCGATAGACCACCGGTCCTGCTGGCGTCACGACGACCGCGCCCTGGGGAAGGGTGAGGGCATCTCGGAGCGTGTCGGTCTGGACCGTGCCGCGGAAGCGCATGCCAGGCCGCATGCGGGCGGCGTCGGGGTGGTCGAGCACGACCTCGAAGCGCACCACCTTCGCGGGATTGCCCGGCGAGCGCTGCTGAACCGCCCGCGAGACCTCGCCCACGCGGCCCCGAAACTCCAGGTCCGGATGGGCGTCGAGGCGCAGGATCACCGGTTGGCCGGCGGCGATCCTGCCGGCGTGAGCCTCCTCGACCTCGGCACGTCCGCGCATGGCGTCGAGGTCGGGAATCTCGAGGATGGTCTCGGTCCACCAGCAGCTGTCGCCGACCTTCTTCTTGTCGCCCGAGCGGTCCGAGGTGTACACCACGATCCCATCCCGCGGCGCCGCGACACGCATTTTGGCGATGCCGGCGCGGAGCTCCTCCACCTTCTGCCGGGTGCGCGTGGCCAGGCCCTCCAGGGAGGCCAGGTCGGCGCGGCCGGCCTGGTCGGCGGCTTCGATCTGGCGCTCGATGGAGGTCACCTCCTTGGCGGCCAGCTCCTCGTCGAGACGGTTCTTCTCGCGCTGCAGGGCCGCCACGAGGGCGTCGGGGGTTGCGGCCTTGAGCCGGGCGCGGCGCAGGCTCGCCCTGGCCTCGGCGAGGCGGAGGGCGTCGTCTGCGCGTTCGACGGCAAGGTCGGAGCGCTTCTTCTCCAGCTCCGTCCGCGCCGATTCGGCTTCGGCGAGGCGCTGCTGGAGCCGCTGCTGGAGCCCGGAGTCGTCGAATGCGAGCACCGGTTGGCCGGCCTTGACGGAGCTCCCCTCGGGCGCCATGAAGGAGATCTTGTAGGTCCAGGTGTCGGCCACCTGGGGAGGGCCGAGGGCCACGGGGTCCACGGCCTCGAGGGCGCCCATGATGTCGACGGTGAGGATGAGGTCGCGGCGCGCGGCGCGGACCAGCTCGTCACCGCCAGTCACCATGCGCCACCCGGCCAGAGCCGTGAGCACCGCGGCTCCCGCGAGGGCCAGCCACCGCGAGTGTCGTCTCATGGCAGGGCACCGCCGGCCGGAGCGAGGAGGTCGCCGTCTGTGAGACCGTCGGTGATGGCGCATTCCAGGGCGTTGCAGGGCCCGATCGCCAGGTCCCGCCACCCGCTCCCCGCCAGGCGTGCCCGGGGGGGACGGGACGCGAGGTCGAGGGCGGCGCGGGGGGCCAGCAGCACACCTCGTTCCGCGCCGGCATCTACCTCCACCTTCACCGACATCCCCGGCACCATGCGCTGGGGATCGGCGTCGTCGAGGGCGACGGTCACCGGGAACGCCCGCCGCAGGGAGCTCCCGGCCGCCTCCTGGGCCACGGGCCCGATCGCGGTGACACGCCCCGGATACGCCGTGTCTGGATACGCGTCCAGCGTGCAGCGCACGGGCATGCCCACCTCCACCAGGCCGTCGTCGACATCGGAGAGGCCGGCCACGACGTCCACCCTCGAGAGGTCCGGGAGTGAAAGCACCGGCAGGGTGACCCACACCGTGTCGCCCACCTGCAGCTTGCGTCCTTCCCGGGGGTGGTCGGCGATGACGGCGATGCCGTCTCGCGGCGCCCGCATCACGAGGGCCGCGATGGCGGTCTCGGTCGTCTCCACCGCGCGCCGGGCCTTGGCCAGGTTGATCTGCGCGACCTGCTCGTCGGCGGCGGCTGTGGTGCGGGCGGCCTGCAGGCTGGCGGTGGCCTTGGCGTACTCCGACCGGGCGCGCTCCAGGGCGAGGCGGAGCTCGTCCAGATCGCGCCGGCTGACGATGCTGGCAGGGATGCCGGCGTCCAGCTCGGCCTTCTTCAGCGCCACCCGGCGTCGCTCCACCTCGATCTCCGCTTTGAGCAGGGTCTCGCGGTTCTGGGCGCGCTGACGGTCCAGGGTCTGGGAGGCGCGCAGCACCGCCAGACGTTGCTCCTCCAGGTTGCTGGCGAAGGCGGTGTTGTCGAACTCGACCAACGTGTCGCCCGCCTTCACCGGCGTGCCGTCCGCCACCAGCCACTGGATCTTGACCCGCCACTGGGGGGTCTCTGGGACGCGCACCTGCAGGGCTTCCACCGGGTGGATCTCACCCGTGAGCAGCACCCGGTGGTGGAGAGTGCCCTGGTGTGCCGCCAATCCGTGTGTGGTGCCGGGCCGGTCGACCGCGACGCTGCCGCCGCACCCCGTGGTCAGGGCGAGGGCCGAGCCGGAGAGGAGGCAGAGGAGCAATGTTCGTCTCATGGTGTATGGGCGGCGGGCGCGCGTGTGCCCAAGGTGCCGCCATTAACAGGTTACGGCCGCGGGTATGGATCCGTCCACCTCTCCTTGATGCCAGTGGGGTGTCGGCCCGCGACGGCGTCTTCTTCCGTGGGCTGGCGGCGCTCGCGCTCAGCAGGCGGAGACGCCCTCCTCCAACAGGACGTCGCCCCGCACGCCCACGACCTGGACGTGGATGGGGATCGCACGCACGGCAGCCGCAGCAGCCTGCTCGGCCAGCCGCACTAGGCCGTTGCAGCACGGGACCTCCATGACGACGACGGTGATGCTCTCGAGCGCGGCGTGGTCGATCATGGCGGTCAGCTTCTCGAGGTAGACCTCCTGGTGGCTGTCCAGCTTGGGGCAGGCGATGGCGAGGGCCCGCCCGGCCAGCAGGCGCTCGTGGAAGCCTCCGAGCGCGTACGCGCTGCAGTCCGCGGCGAGCAGGAGGTGGGCGCCTTGGAGAAAGGGCGCCACGGGCGGCAGGAGGTGGAGCTGGACGGGCCACTGGCCGAGGGCGGAGGGTGTGGGGGCATCCCCGGGCCGGGAAGCGGCCGGCACGGGAGGACGGGAGAACTGCTCCACCCGCGATCCCGGACAGGCGCCTCCCGCGTGGCCGGCCAGGGGCAGAGACGGGAGAACGGGCCCGGCCTGCCGGTGCCCGGCGGCGAGGTGCAGGGCCACGGCCTCCTTGTCGTAGTCGGTCGCCGTCCGGCGGATGATGGTGATCGCGCCCTGGGGACAGTGGCCGAGGCAGGCGCCGAGCCCGTCGCAGTAGCTGTCGCCGAGGAGCCGCGCCGTACCGTCGACGAGCTGGATGGCGCCCTCGGCGCAGGCCGTGATGCACTGGCCACAACCGTCGCAGAGATCCTGGTCGATGTGCACGATGTCTCGGACTGGCATGCGACCCTCCTCCCGGGGCGGGATCCCGCCCGCTCGCGTGTCGACGTCCGACTCTAGGTCGCGCTCGAGGGCCCTGCCTTGACCTCGGTCAACCAACCTCGATGCCGTGTCGGCGGGCCGGCGCGGTGGGGGTATCCTGAGGCATGCGACGTACGACCTCACTGGATGCATGTTTGGCCTCACGAATCCTCATCGCGGCGCTGCTCCTGGCCGCCGTGGCGCTTCCCGTGCCCGGCACCGCCGGCGAGCTGCCCGGCGGCCTCCGGCCTTCCGACCTCCTGCCTCCCCTCCAGCCGTGGCACGGGGCCAGCGAGAGGCTGGTGCTGCCCCCCGACAACCCCTGGGCGACGCCGTTCGAGATGTCCGGCTTGAAGAGCTCGCCGAGCTACGTCGACACCGTGGCCTGGCTGCGGCGGCTGGCGGCGGCGACGCCGGACGTCAGTCTGGAGGTGATCGGCCGCAGCGCCGAGGGCCGGGACATCGTCATGGTGGTGGCGGCCCGGGGCGTGGAGCACACCCCCGCGGCCCTGCTCGCCTCGGGGCGCCCTCTCGTGCTCGTCCAGGCCGGCATCCACCCGGGCGAGATCGACGGCAAGGACGCGGGCATGATGCTGCTGCGCGACATGACGGTCCTCGGCACGAGATCCGAGGTGCTGGACAGGGTGAGCTTCCTGTTCGTGCCCATCTTGAACGTGGACGGACACGAGCGGCGTTCGGCCTTCAACCGCATCAACCAGCGCGGGCCCGTCGAGATGGGGTGGCGCGCAAACGCTCGCAACCTCAATCTGAACCGGGACTACACCAAGCTCGAGACCGAAGGCGTCCGGGCCATCGTGGCCGTGATCAACCGCTGGCGGCCCGACCTTTACGTGGACATCCACGTCACCGACGGCGCCGACTACCAGTACGACGTGACCTGGGGCGCCGTTCCCGACGACGGGTGGTCGCCCCGCGCCAGCCGCTGGATCGAGGACACCATGGCGCCCCGGGTGAACCGGGAGCTCGAGGAGGAGGGCCACGCACCCGGTCCGTTCGTGTTCGCGATCGACGGCGACGACCCTGCGGGCGGCAACGGGGTGTGGATGCCGGGAGCTCGCTTCTCCAACGGCTACGGCGCCGCCCGCCACCTGGCCACGGTGCTCGTGGAGAACCACTCACTGAAGCCGTTCGACCGCCGGGTGCTGGGGACCTACGTCTTCCTGGACGCGACGCTGAGGGTCGTGGGCGAGCACGGACCCGAGCTGCGCGAGGCCAACCGCGCCGACCGCGCCAGCCGGCCGGATCCGGTGGTGCTGTCCTGGAGAGGCGGCGAGGGGGCGCGGCGCGAAACCCACGTCTTCAAGGGGATTCGATCGGAGCGCGTGCCATCGCCCGTCACCGGTGGGGAGGTCGTGCGCTGGACCGGCGAGCCGGTGGACGAGGACGTGGTCTTCTCCTTCCAGAACGTTCCGGCCGCCGTGGCCTCGCGTCCTGCCGCGTACTACATCCCGGCCGCCTGGTCCGACATCGCCGACAAGCTGCGCCAGCACGGCATCGAGGTGGAGACCCTGACGGAACCGACCTCGATGGAGGCGGAGGTGTACCGTCTTCCCGAGGCGGAGCTGGATGACGGCGGCGCCGACTTCGACCGTGGCGGCGCCGTCTACGAGGGGCGAGTGCGGGTGCGCCCGGGACACATCGTGCGCGAGCACAGAGCTCTCGACCTCCCCGCCGGCTCCTTCCGGGTCGCGACCGACCAGCCCCTGGGGACTCTCGCCGTGCTCCTGCTGGAGCCCGACTCTCCCGACTCCTTCTTCCAGTGGGGCTACTTCCTCGAGATCCTGAGCCGCACCGAGTACGCGGAGCCCTACGTCATGGAGCCCCTTGCCCGGAGCATGCTGCAGGCCGACCCGGACCTGGCGGCGCGGTTCCGGGAGAAGCTGGCGAGCGATCCCGGCTTCGCCGCCGATGAGCGGATGCGCCTGGACTGGTTCTACCGGCGGTCACCGTTCTTCGACGCCACCTACCGCCTCTACCCTGTGGCTCGGGTCGTCGGCGACTGACGCCCGAACCGGACCACGGGGAGGGCCGGCGCATGACGGCGCCGGGCGTGAGGCCGCTCAGGGAGCGACGGCGGCAGCCAGCATCTCGGCCAGTCGCTCCAGGTACACCCGGCCCTTCTGGGCGCTCGCGGTCCGCGGGTCGCCAAGCACGCCGTTCGCCGTGAGAGCCTTCATCCCCTTCTCGAACACCATCTTCGCCTCGGCCTCGCCCACCGGCCCCAGGTACCCGCTCTCGAAGCGGTCGCTGTGGACGAGGTCCGGTTCCAGCGCCAGCATGATGGAGGTCTCGCTCTCGCCGGCATGGGCGCCCGAGGCCGCGGCGTCGACCCCGAACTCGGCGGACAGGTCGTTGAGGTAGCCCGAGAACGCCATGAGATCCGTGTATCCGACGATCTCGACGGCGGGGTGGTCCGGGCCGGCCTGCTCCACCACCCGGTGCACGGTGTCGAAGTTGCCGCCATGGGTTGGCAGCAGGACGATGCGCTCGAACCCACACCGGGCCAGGCTGTGGACCACATCGAGCAGCACCATGAGGAGGGTCTCGGGGCGCAGGGACACCGTCCCACCGAAGGCCAGGTGGTGCTCGGAGACGCCGATGTCGATCGTCCTCGCCTGCAGCGCGTTGCCGAGTGTGCGGGCGACGCGGAGGCACAGGTCGTCCGCGATCCGGGCGTCGGTCATCGTAGGAAGGTGTGGCCCGTGCTGCTCCGTGGAGCCGATGCCGACCACCACGGTGGTGTACCCGTCGTCGATAGCGGCTCGGATCTCGGGCCAGGTCATCTCCTCCATGCGAACCGGTCTGGTCATGGTGAGCTCCCTTGTCTTCTCCACGCGACGCGTCTGCCGCGCCGCCTGGGGAATTCTACAGCGGTGCTTGCAGCGCTCTGCGACGCGACCCTCCTCCTCGAGCGTCCGGGCTCGCACGCGAGGTGGAAATCAAACTCGGGGGAGATGGAATTGGACATAGCGATGTGAGGGAGACGGTGACGCGGCACGAAGCGAGCGGCAGAGCACCGACAGGCAAGAGGGTGAATGTACCGACGGGAGGCGCCGCCGGGCCTTCTCGGGGGCTGTGCTCCGGGGAGTGGGTTGATGTGTGAGCTCTTCGCCATGTCGAGCTCCCAACCGGCCACGGTGACGTACTCGCTGCGGGAGTTCGCGCGTCACGGGGGGCTCACCGCGGAGCACACCGACGGCTGGGGCATCGGCTACTACGAGGGAGGGGACATCCGGCTCTTCCGGGACACCGACGCCGCCGCCGACAGCCCCCTGCTGCGCATGGTCTCCGGCCTCGAGCTGTGCAGCGACATCGTCATCTCCCACATCCGCCGGGCGACGCAGGCCGAGGTGGCCCTCCGCAACACGCAGCCCTACACCCGGGAGCTCGGCGGGCGCGTCCACCTCTTCATCCACAACGGCGACCTGGAGCGCATCGAGGAGGCCGGGCTCGAGCTCGGTCACCACCTGCCCATCGGAGAGAGCGACTCGGAGTACGCCTTCTGCGTGCTCCTGCACCGGCTCCGCCACCTGTGGGGCAGGCCCAGGGGCGCGCCCGAGCTGACGGCCCGCCTCGACGTCGTGGTGGAGTTCGCCGCTGCCGTCCGCCGCCTCGGCCCGGCCAACTTCATCTACAGCGACGGTGACGCGGTGTTCGTCCATGGACACCGCCGGAAGGACCCTGCGGACGACGCCATCCGCCCGCCGGGGCTCCATCTCTTGAGTCGCTCCTGCGCGGTCGCGGGCGGCACCATCGAGACTCCCGGTCTCACCATCTCCATGGAGGACCAGCACGTGGTGCTGGCGGCGAGCGTGCCCCTCACGGACGAGGGGTGGATCCCGTTGGAGGAGGGGGAGGTGGTGGTGCTCCGCCGCGGTGAAATCGTCCACCGCGTGCGCCCCTGACGTGGGCTCCCCGGGTGGGAGGGGGCGCTCCACTCCGCGTCGACTCTCCCCCTCGCCGGTCACGACCTCCGTGAAGCACGGCCGCGCTCCACCGCCTCGCGCAGCTCGGCCGAGGCACGGCGGGGGTCGTCGGCCGAGCAGATGGCACTGACGACCGCGATGCCGTCCGCCCCCGCGGCCACCACCTCCACCGCGTTGCCGGCGTCGATGCCGCCGATGGCCACGAGGGGATGCGTGCACCGAGGCCGCAGATCGCGCAGGATGTCGGCGCCCCAGGGGGCCCGGGTGTCGGTCTTGGTGGTGGTCGGGTACACCGGACCGACGCCCACGTAATCGACGTCCAGCTGGCCGGCGGCGACGGCCTGGTCGGGGGTCTCGGCGGAGAGACCGATGATGGCGTCGGGGCCGAGGAGCCGGCGCGCCGTGAGGGCCGGCATGTCGCTCTGGCCCAGGTGGACCCCGGCCGCCCCTACCGCCAGGGCGATGTCGAGGCGGTCGTTGACGAGGAACGGGACGCCCTGCGCGGTGAGCAGCTCCTGCAGCCGTCCGGCCGTGGCGACCAGTGCGGCGGTGGCGGCCTCCTTGTCCCGGAGCTGGACCAGCGTGGCGCCCCCGGCCACGGCCTCGGCCACCACCCAGTCCACCGGTCGCCCGCGGCACAGCTGCGGTGTGACCACGAGGTACAGGGACAGGTCCGGCGTCGGCCTCACGACGTGCCCTCCCGCGCCGCCTCGACCACCTTTACGGGAGTGTTGTCCGAGAACACGACCATGACGCACTCCTCTGCTTCCCGCCGTCAGCGACCGGCGTCTCGTGGCGGGGGATGTCTGCGACTCACCGTACCCACTCGGCCGGAGACCGGCAAGCTCGGTGGTGCGGGTGGGCATAGACAGAGGCTCCGCGTCGTTGCGGTGCATACATGGCCAGGGCTGGAGACGACGTCTCGATGTCACCCGCTTCCGGCCGAATCTGCGTGGGGTGCGGGCACGACCACATGGTGCGCGGCCCCCTCGCGAGAGGAGATGACGACCATGAAGAGGCTGCACGCCGTCCCCGAGCATCCGATCTCGGCCGACGCCGCCCTGCTCCTCGTCCGAGTTTCCGCCGGTGCCGCCTTCATGCTCCACGGCTGGGGGAAGATCCACAACCCCTTCGGCTGGATGGGCCCCGACGGCTTCGCCCCCGGCTTCCTCCAGGGCCTCGCGGCCCTGTCCGAGTTCGGGGGCGGCCTGGCGTGGATCCTGGGCCTGCTGACCCCTCTGGCAGCGCTGGGCATCGCATCCACCATGGTGGTCGCGTTCTCCTTCATGACCTTCGCCCTCGGCGCACCCTTCGTCTCCCTGTCGGGTGGGCCGGCGTCGGAGCTGCCGGCGATCTACCTGTGTGTCGCGGTCCTGCTGCTCGCCATGGGGCCGGGGCGCTTCTCCCTGGACCGCGCACTCTTCGGCGCCCGCCGGCGCGGGATGGCGACGCCGATGTCATGAGCCGGCCGGTGCCGGGCGGAGGACGGCCGGCCGCCGGAAGGGCGCTCTGGGGCCGGGTCCGGGGGTGACAGGGGGGAGGCCTCGATGCCCGGGAAAGGGGCGATTTGCCACACTGGAGCGCACCGGGGTGGGCAGCGGGTGGCGTGCTGCCGCCCACGGTCCAACGCCGTGGACACTGGAGCTTCGACATGAACGACGACGATCACTCTGCTCTCCTCATCACGGACGTGCAGTTCGACTTCCTGCCCAGGGGGTCCCTCGGCGTCCCCAAGGGGGACGCGATCCTCAAGCCCCTGGCCGCCCTCATGGAGTCGAGGCGGTTCCCCATCCAGGTCGCCACCCAGGACTGGCACCCCCCGGGACACATCTCCTTCGCCTCCAGCCATGAGGGGCGCGACGTCATGGACGCCATCCAGCTGTACGGCCACGAGCAGATCCTGTGGCCCGACCACTGCGTCCAGGACAGCCACGGGGCCGAGCTCTACCCGAACCTGCCGTGGCGGCACGTGCAGGCCATCGTGCGCAAGGGGGCCAACCCTCTCTGTGATTCCTACTCGGCATTCCGCAACAACTGGGACGCCGACGGCGAGCGCCCTCCCACCGGTCTGGCCGGCCTCCTCCACGAGCGGCGCATCCAGCATGTCTGGCTGTGTGGCCTGGCGCGGGACGTATGTGTTCGCTGGACGGCCCGCGATGCGGTCGAGGACGGGTTCCAGGTGACGGTCCTCTGGGATCTGACCCGGCCCGTGGATCCTGCGAGCGACGACGAGGTGCGTTCGGAGCTCGAGGGGATGGGCATCGCCGTGATGGAGTCCGGCGCCCTCCGGTAGCAGCGGCGCGGCGCGTGCTGGGCTTTCCCGTCTACCTGCGCACCATCTGGGGGCTGCGCGGCGTCTGGCAGCTGCCCACGGTCGCCGCCGGCAAGATCGTGCGTCGGACGCTGCTCAGGGGCGGTTCCCCGAGGTTCTGAGGGGTCCGCTACGCGTCCCGACCGAAACGCTGGAGCAGCTCGAGCCCCTCCTCGACGCGATCCAGCAGGTCGGCCCGTTCTTCAGGCAGCTTGTAGCCCTCGGAGTCCAGGCGGAGCAGGGGGCCGCCCTCGGGCCCCCGCCAGTAGTTGCCGGCGTGGTCGAAGCAGACCCGGCCGTCGAACCGGAGCAGCCGGATGAGCGACCTCACCTCGGCGAGGTGCTCGACGGGGGCGAGCAGGTGAACCTCGCCGCTTTCGATCTCCTTCGCGATGGGGGTCCCGGGCCACGGGAAGAAGGGGCGCGACCGCAGGTAGTGGGGGCCGATCTCGTTGACGACGCGCGCGGTGTTGTCCGCATGCTGCGCGGAGCGCTCGCGGCCTCCGAGGCCCGGCATCCAGTACTCGGAGAGCTCGAAGCCGGCCGCCATGGCCTTGCGACCGGCGGCGATCTGCTCCGCGCCGGTCACGCCCTTGGCGATCCGAGCCAGCAGCTCGTCGTCGCCGCTCTCCAGGCCGACGTGGAGCCTCGTCAGCCCGGCCTCTCGGAGGGTGCGCAGGTCGTCCGGCTCGCGCTTGAAGAGCGTCTTCGCGCGGGCGTAGGAGGTGATCCTGCGGATCGACGGGAAGGTGCGCGTGAGGTGGCGGAGGACCTCGGCAAGCCGGTCGGGGCGCAGGGCGAGGCTGTCGCCGTCCTGCAGGAACACGGTGCGCGCCCCGGAGGCGAGCCAGTTGATGACCATGTCGAGGCCCACGACGTCCGCCACCTCGGGCTCGGAGCGCAGCAGCTCGACCACCACCTCCCGGGTGAGCTGACCGCCGTGGCCGAGGCGGTGGGAGGTCGTGAGGAGGCGGTCACAGATGGCCGCGACCGTGTCGATGTCGGCCATGACCTCGGCGGTGGACCGGGGCGTGAACCGTTCTCCCTTGTACATCCCGCAGAAGGTGCAGCGGTTCCACGGGCAGTTCCGGGTGACGCGGATCAGCAGGGAGTAAGTGCCGCCCTCGCTCGGCGGCCGATATCGCCCGACCTCGAACTCGGGAGGCGGTCGGGTGGGGGAGCGGGTCGGTCCTTCCATGGCGCGAGTCTATCGGCCAGGGGCGAGGGTGGCAAAGGTCGCGTGGGGGTGTGGGTCGTGGGCTGGCCGGAGGCCCGTCCCTCCGTGGGCTCCGGACCATCGGTTCCTGGCAAGACGCGCTCGATCCCACGCTCCATCAAGAGGAAGGTCGCATTCGAGACATCTCAGGAGTGGAGGGAAAGAATCCCCGTCCGGTGATGGTTCGCTGTACATGAAGGCGGGATCGGACCGCCGACCCGCCGGGAACTGTGCCGATGCTGCCCATCACCATCGACCGCTCCGCCCTCGGCTCACTGCCGCTGCCCGACGCGGCCACCAGACGGCGCATCCAGTCGGTGCTGGCCGCGCTGGCGAACCGGCGTGTGCTGCCGTACTTCTCCGAGGTCGAGGGCGTGGATACCGTCCGCCTCGCTCGGGTCTCGGAGCGCTTCGAGATCGTGCGCCTGGCCGACGCCGGTGGCCGGAACGACGTGGTCAGCCTGCTGACCTTCGCCGAGGAGATGTGGACCATCCACATCCACGAGCGCGTCTTCGACTACCTGGCGTTCACCCTGCCGTCCGAGGCGGCGTCCGACCTGAGCGGCGACGTGGAGGCGAGGAAGACGCTGGCTCTGGCCGAGCTCCTCCTCCGGCACGAGTTCGACGGCATGATCAACCCCGAGCGGCCGGAGTCACAGGTCCTCTCGGGGGACCGACGCTTCGCCCTCCACCGGCGGGGGAAGGAGGAGGGGTTCTTCGCCGCGCTGTCCGCAGCGCTGTCGGACGACAGCTCCGGATTCCACGGCGAGACCCTCCTGGACCTGTGTCGACGTGATGACGGCTCGGATGACGACGGCGCGCTGCTGGGGAAGCTGATCGGGCTGGAGGCCGGAGCGCTGAGCGAGCTCGACGACGAGCTCGTCCGGCGAGCCGTGCCGACCCTGGGTCTTGACCTCGTGCTCGCGCTCTGTGACCGGTGCTGGATGCGCGCCCAGGACGCCGCCCTGCCGGTGCGCCGGCGCGCGGCCTTCCTCACCAGGGTGCTGACCATCCTCGACAGCGCGCGCATCCGCGGAGACGGGCGTCTCGGGACGCTCCTCCAGGGGTTCCTCCAGGACGGGCGGATGCCGGCGCTGGCTGCGGAGGCGGGCCTCGAGATCACCGGCGACGAGACCCCGGAAGAGCTCACGAGCCGGTTCGGGGAGCGCCTCGGCGACATCTTCTCGGAGGAACCCCGAGGCGACGACGAAGGGCGTTCCCAGCCCGTGGAGCGATCGCTGGACAGCCCGACCCTGATGGGTGAGAAGCCGCGCCGCACGCTGCAGGAACGGGTGGAGGCGGCCCGCAACAATCCGTTGGTGCCGCGAGCGGTGCTGGAGGCCATCGACCGCAACGAGCTCAATCTGGCGGGACAGTCCAAGGCCAAGTACACCGAGTTCGTGGACACCCTGCTCAGTGTTCCCTGGGGGAAGGTGCTCCCCATCCACGTCGGTCCGCGGGAGTTCACCGCCGGGCTGGACGCGAGCCACTACGGTCTGGAGCGGCCCAAGGAGCTGGTGAGCGACTTCTTCGCCAACCTGATCTGGCGCTACCGGGACTTCGACCCCCAACGGCCGGGGGATTGGCGACACAGCGGGAGCGCCTTCCTGTTCGTGGGCCCCCCCGGTGTGGGCAAGACGTCGCTGGCCACCTCCATCGCCCGCAACCTGGGCCTGCCGTACCACAAGGTGTCCCTGGGCGGCATGCGGGACGACACCGATCTGAGGGGCCACGGCTTCACCTACGAGGGGTCCCGTCCGGGCGCCATCGTGCAGGGACTGATCCGCATGGGCGCCATGAACGGCATGTTCATCCTGGACGAGGTGGACAAGACCGAGTCCTTCGCGATCTCGACCCTGCTGGAGATCCTGGACCCGGAGCAGAACCACCTGTTCCACGACAAGTACACCCAGACCACCGTGGACATCGATCTGTCCAACAGCCACTTCGTCCTCACGGCCAACACCCTGGAGACGGTCCCGGCCCCCATCGTCGACCGCTGCCAGGTCGTGCGCCTCGACCGCTACGCCGTGGGAGAGAAGGTCCAGATCGCCCTCCGCCACATCATCCCCCGGCTGCGCGACAAGCACCGCCTGCCCGAGGAGGCCATCGCCTTGCCGGAGGAGGAGGCGGCCGAGCTGGTGCGCTTCCTGGTCGAGCACTACACCAACGAGGCCGGGGTGCGGCAGCTCGAGCTGGTGCTGCGCAACCTCTTCCTGCGGGTGCAACGCCGTGATCTTCTGGAGGCCGGCCGGGAGCGGGTCGTCATCACCCGCGAGCTGATCAAGCAGCGCCTGGATGAGCCCCGTCGCGGTCCCACCATCAACGACAGCGATCGGGTGGGGGAGAGCCTGGGCATCGGCGTCGACGTGGAGCGCTCGGTGGGCACCACCATCGCCATCCAGGCCACGCCCATCGTCGGGCCCCGGGGCCAGGGTGGGCCCACCCTGAGCATGATCCACGCCACCGGCAACATCGAAAAGGTGATGGACGAGAGCCGCAAGGTGGCCACCACCGGCATCCTCTACTGCGCCGACGAGCTCGGCCTGGACCCGGGGGCCGTCTCGCAGCCGGTCCACCTCCACTTCATGGGCGCGGCGACCCGCAAGGACGGACCGTCGGCCGGGGCGGCCATCGCCATCGCTCTCACCTCCATGCTCATCGGGCGGCCGGTGCGCCGGGACGTGGCCATCACCGGCGAGATCGACACCCAGGGGCGGATCAGCGGCGTGGGCGGGCTCGACATCAAGCTGGAGACGGCCATCAACGCCGGCTGCCGCACGCTCATCATGCCCCGCGACAACCTGCACGGGCCCGATGGCATCGAAGCGTTCCCCCACGCCCTCCGGGAGGAGCTGCAGGTCCTGGACATCGAGGACTGGCGGGGAGACGACACCGGCTTCGATGCCGCCAGGCAACTGATCCAGGTGGTGGCCGTGGGACGGGTTGCAGACGCCTGGCGGGTCGCTCAGGTGAACGAAGAGGAGCTGGCCGGCGTCGCGGATCTCTTCGCCCGCCATGCCGCGGCCGCGGCGCAGCGCCTGGCCGAGACGGGGCTGTCGGCCCGCCCGTGCCCCCTGATGCTGAGCGTCAAGAGCGATCAGGAGCTCGATGCCGACCAGTTCGACTCCACGGTCTGCTGTGGCTGCGGGCGCTGCGTGATCGTCGCGGCTGAGGACGCTCAGGAGGGCGTCCGCGAGCGTGTCGGGGACGCGAAGCGGGTGGTGGTGGCCGATCACGCTCCAGGGGCGTTGCGACGGGCCCTGGAGCTCGAGGTCCTGCGCCAGACGCGGGACGGCGGGTGCGGGACGGTGGGCGTGGTGGGCCCCTACTTCCTCCTCCGCGATGCCGTGCTCCCCGAGGGACGGGTGCTGAGGTTGGCCAACAACTTCGCGTCCAACCGCAAGCTCAAGGGGCTCAAGCCGGTGCTCAACCGGGCCTGGTGCCGGCTGCTCCACCTGGGCCCGCAGGCGCTGGACGAGGCTCCCTTCGTCATCCAGCGCGACGGCGTCTACGTCTTCAACCTCGACCTGATCCCCGAGAAGTACCGCCTCGATCCGGCGCGGGCCGAGGACCTGGCCAGGCGCTTCCTCGAGGAGTGGCTCCGGGTCGTGGAGAGCGAGGTGGTGACGACCGTGCGAGCCGTCTGACGGTGGCGCCGCTCACATCACCTCCTTAATGCCTCGCCGCAGGAGCCACCAGTTCACGGGGTACGCGGTCACGAACCCCGCCAGCATGGCGACCTGCATCTGAAACCAGAAGACCGGGCTCGTCTTCTGCATGGCGACGCTGTCGTGGCCGAAGACGACGAAGAGGGCGATCGCCATCCATCCGTACATGCCGACCTGCCACGAGGTGAGGGACAGGAAGTCGGCCTTGAAGGCCTCGATGAGGCCGCGGCGGAAGCCGAGACCGCGCATGGGCACGATGCTGAAGTACTGGAACGCGATCCCGAACAGGAGGGCGAGGAGGTAGTCGAGCCCCCAGGTGGCGAACACGAACCAGGTGCTCGCACCGGCGCCGATGGCCGCCGCCACGCCGAACATCGTCCACTCGGCGCACACGTCGCCGAGGGTGCAGCCTGCGCCGCAGTGAGTCACCCCCACCGCCACCGACTGCCAGAACGGCTTGGCCTTGTGCTGCGGCTCCTGGTCGTGCCGCTTGGCCTGGCGGACCCTGCGCGTGGTGGCCAGCCGTCCCAGCCGGTAGTAGAGCAGCAGCCCCAGAGGGCCGGCGTAGAGCGAGGTGATGGGCCACACCACGTTCATGATCCACATCTTCTGGCGACGGCCGGCGAGGATGTCCACCACGATGTTCAGGGCGCAGAAGGCGGAGATGAGCAGGGACACCGAGGCCAGGATCCACAGCCAGTCGTGGGACGGCGTCACCGATGCGGTCTCCACGACGCTCCTCCTCTCGCCGCGCCGCCGGGTGGCCGAGGAGCCGGGGATGCCCGACGGCCCGATGACGTGAACAGTCCCTCCGATCGAGTGGTGCGCCGGTCCACGGGACCTCAGGCGTCCTGGAGCGCCGCCACCCCCGGGAGCTCACGGCCCTCCAGGTACTCCAGGAAGGCGCCTCCGCCGGTGGAGACGTGGGTCATCTTGCCGGCCACACCCGCCCGCTGCACGGCGGCGGCGGTGTCGCCTCCGCCGATGATCGTGACGGCGTCCAGACCGGCGAGGGTGTGGGCGAGAGCGAAGGTGCCCTTGGCGAAAGGCTCCATCTCGAACACCCCGACGGGACCGTTCCACACCACCGTCCGGGCGTCGCGGACCGCCGCCCGGAAGAGCTCCACCGTGCGCGGTCCGATGTCCACGATCCTCCACTCAGGCGGCATCTCGTCCGGGGTCACCTGCAGGTTGTAGGCGTCTGCGCGCAGGTGCTCGGCGGCAATGGCGTCCACGGGCAGGACGATGCGGTCGCCGGCCGCCTCCAGGAAGCCGCGCGCCGCCTCCAGGCCGTCCTCGTCCACCAGGGACTGGCCAACCTCCTGGCCCGCGGCCTTGGCGAAGGTGTTGCCCATGCCGCCGCCGACCAGCAACCGATCCGTCATGTCCAGGAGCGTCTCCACCAGCCCGATCTTGTCCGAGATCTTGGCGCCGCCCATGATGGCCACGAAGGGATGGGCGGGATCGGAGAGCAGGTCGTGGAGCACCTCGAGCTCCCGCTCCATGAGCAGTCCGGCCACCGCCGGCAGGTGGTGGGCCACGCCCTCGGTGGAGGCGTGGGCGCGATGGGCCGAGCCGAAGGCGTCGTTGACATAGATCTCGCCCAGCGCTGCGAGCTGGGCGGCGAAGGCTGCATCGTTGGCCTTCTCCTCGCGGTGGAAGCGCGTGTTCTCGACGAGGAGCACCTCCCCCGGGGCCAGGGCCCTGGCCGCCTCCTCGACCTGGGGGCCGATGCAGTCCGACGTGGTGCGCACGTCGCGGTCGAGGAGCTCGGACAGGCGCCGCGCCACGGGCGCCATCCGCAGCTCCTTCACCACCGATCCCTTGGGCCGTCCCAGGTGCGAGCACAGAATGACCCGGGCCCCGTGCTCGATGAGGTAGGTGATGGTCGGCAGCGCAGCCCGGATCCGGGTGTCGTCCGCCACCTGGCCGTCCTTGAGCGGGACGTTGAAGTCCACCCGCACCAGCACTCGGTGGTTCTCCACCTCCACGTCCCGCACGCTCCGCTTGGCCATGTGGTCAACCTCCTGCGGGCGTCTCGACCCGCCTGTCGGGGTTCAGCATCAAGCAACGGACGTTTCCAGAACCCCATTCCGCGGCGCGCGCAGACCCGTTTGTGGCTCCAACCGCGATCCCAGCGAGACCCGGGGATGGTCCGGGATCCGGCCGCCGGGATGTAGCCGTCGACCTCAGTCGGGTGGGGTCATCGGGGCCCCGTGGCAGATGCCCGGGCTCAGTGCACGTCCGGGCTGCTCACGACGTGCACCGTGGTCGCCTGGGGCCCGTCGTCGCCCATCTCCTCGGCGAAGCGCACCGCGGTCCCCACCTCGAGGTCGTCGAACCCTCCATCCAGGAACGCGTTGCGGTGGAAGTAGATCTGCCTTCCCTCGGCTGTCTCGAGGAAGCCGAACCCCTCCTCGCGGTCGACGCGCACCACCACCGCCCGCGGCACCTGGTGGACCTTCACCTCGTGACGTTGGCGCTCCACGAGCTCCTTGACCTGGCGCTCCGCGGCCGTGAAGGCCGCGTTGATGACCGTGACCAGCGAGTCGGACAGGTCGTTGTCCTGGGGGTCCTTGACGACGACGATGTCGTGGCCCGGGGGGATCGAGGCCTCGATGCGGACCCGGTAGGGACTGCCCGACGAGGCGTGCTTGTGGGGCTGCTCCACCAGCACCCGACAGGAGATCAGGTGGTCACAGTGTCGCTCGAGTCGGTCGACCTTGGACCGGATCCGCTCCTCGATGTCTGGCGTCGCCGTGACGTCCTTGAACTGGAGCGCGAGCGGGACCTGCATGAAACCCTCCTTCGTCACCGGCAGAGCCGCGTCTGTGGTCTTGCCGATGTCTACCAGAGAGAACAGGTTGCGCCGGACTGATATTCGGAGGCAACACTGTGTCGGGGAAGGAGACGAGGTCAGGGCAGGAGCTGTACGACGATCACCACGATCATGGCCAGCATGGCCAGGAACTGGATGATGTAGAGGATGGAGCGGAAGCCGACCACGACGTTGTTGCTCTGGTCGAAGGCCACGTGCACGAAGGTGTGGGGGACGCGGGCGCAAACCACCACGAGGGAGAGCACGTCGAGGGTCGGGCCGCGCAATCCGGCGGCCACGATGACGAGGACGATGGCGGCGAAGATGGGCAGGTTCTCGACGCAGTTGGCGTGGGCCCGCATGCCCCGGGCGTAGAATCCTCCGCCCTCGATCCTGTACTCGCCGTAGGTGGCGAAGCTGGCGCGCCGGGTCAGGATGTGGCTCCAGCGATGGACGCCGATCGTGAGCCCGAGGACCAGGAGGGTCCACGCCGCGAAGGCGAGCAGGCACCACAGGGGGATGGGCAGCGAAACGGGCGTCAACATGATGTCTCCCCCATGCGCATGTCCACACTGGAGCGCGTATTCCCGAAGAGCTGGGGCACGCGACCGCGAGAAGCTGGCCTATTTCGTGCCGATCTTGCGCTTGAGAGCGGCGAGACGCTCGGCGAACTCGGGCTGCCGGATGGACCAGGCCTGGTGCTCGAGCTCGATGTCCACGGCCACGGTGTGCTCGTGGATGCGGGTCATGGCCTTGAGGGTGGCCTTGGCGCGGCGCAGCAGCTCGCGGGGGACTGCTGCTGCGCGGCCGGCCAGGGTCGTGGCGGTGGGAAGCAGCTCCTCATCGTCCACGCACCTCCAGGCGAGGCCCCGACGCTCGGCTTCCTCGCCGTCGAGGGTCTCACCGAAGAGGACCATGGCGGCGGCGGTCTCCGGGCCCACCAGGCGGCGCAGCATCCAGGTGTGGCCGCCCCCGGGATGGAGGGCGATGTCCAGGAATCGGCCCTCGAAGCGGGCCGAGCGGGCCGCCACCCTGAGGTCGCACACCAGGGCCAGGTTGACGCCGGCGCCCACGGCGGGCCCGTTGACTGCCGCGATGGTGGGGAGGGGGCAGCGGGCGATGCGCAGGAATCCGTCGTAGATCTTCTTCAGGCCGGGCCGCACCGCCTCCGTGAGCTCCGACAGGTCGGCACCGGCGCAGAACGCGGGCGGCGCACCGGTCACCACCACGGCGCCGACCGCCGGATCGGCCTCCAACCGGTCGAAGGTGGCGAGGATCTCCTCCACCATGGGAGGAGAGACCGCGTTGCGGCGCTTCGGGTCGTCGAGGGTGACGGTGGCGACTCCGTCGTGGACCTGGGCGGTGACGAGGGCCATGGCGTCCTCCCCCGCTCCCTACGAGAGACCCCTGAAGAACAGGGCCTGGTCGGCGATGGGGGCGGTCTTGGCCTCCAGGGCCGCGAGCTGCTCCTTGCCAAGGGGCGTGAAGGCGCGGGCGATGGCCACGTTCTCCTCCACCTGGGCGATGGAGTCGCAGCCCACGATGACGGTGGAGACCGGCAGGGACAGCACGTAGCCCATGGCCTCGGACATGGTCAGCGTGCCCGGCCGGGAGGCTCGCGCGTAGGACTGCTGCTCCTGCAGGGGCGGCGGCGTCCAGCTGGCGAGGATGCGGCCTCGGGCCGGGATCTTCATGCCGATGATGCCCATGTGCCTGGCCACCGCCAGGTCCAGGAGCTTCTCCTGGAAGCTCAGCTTGTGGCGGTCGGCGGCGTTGACGGCCATGAGCACGGTGTCGAAGTCGAAGCGCTGGATGGCGGCCATGAGGACCTCGGGGTCGGCGTGGCCGGTGACGCCGAGGAAGCGGACCAGACCCTGATCGCGCGCCTCCACCATGGCCTTCACGGCGCCGTTCTCGGCGAAGATCTCGTCCACCTGGGACATCCGCGACAGGTTGTGGACCTGCCACAGGTCCACGTGGTCGGTGTGAAGCAGCTCCAGTGATCGCTCGAGCAGGCGCAGCGACCCGTCGCGCGTGCGGTCGTGGGTCTTGGTGGCCAGGAACGCCTCGGCGCGCCGCCGCTTCATGACCTCCCCGATGTAGCGCTCGCTCCAGCGTTCCTCGACGCCGCCGTAGCGGGCCGAGGTGTCGATGTAGTTGACGCCGAGGTCGAGGGCGCGCTCGATGATGGGGACCGCCTCGTCCAGGTTGTCGGGCTGCTCCACGGCTGCCTGACCGCCGAGGCTGAAGATCCCCACCCGCTGGCCGGTGCGTCCCAGGTTGCGGGTGGGCATGGTGGTCGGCACCGGTGCCGCCGCGCGGTTCGTCTCGGGGCCGACCGCGAAGGCGCCCTGGGTGAAGGCCCCGGCGGTCACCGCGGCCCCCAGCTTCAAGAAGTCGCGCCGTCCCGTGCCCGCGCCGTGATCGTCGTGCTCGCCCATGGTGCCCTCCGTTGTCGTGGACCTCGATTCTATCCCATGCCGTCGGCTCCGACACCGGCGCGGGCCGGGTACGCTTCCACCATGCCCGACGGCGGTGCCCTGCGATACCGAGCGGGAGGAGAGGCGTTCCGGCTGATTCGGGAGCGAGGCCTGGAGCCCGGGCTCATCCGTGCGTTCGCCAGCCCGGCGAGCAGCTTCTCGACGATGTCGCCCGGGGCCGGATCCCGGACCTGGTCGAGGAGATGTGACCGGCCCGGTCGGGCGAGGGTACAATGCGACGCCACGCGCCGCCGACCGCCCCGCGGCCCGGAAGCCGACCGGTCGGCCCGGCTCCCAAACCTCTGAACGGAGCGTTCGATGAGAGCTCGTCCCTTGATCGTCCTCGCCGCCGTCATGCTCACCGCGGGCATCGGCTCCGCCGCGCTGCCGGACAACTGGCGCGACTACTTCGACGGCCCTCCCGGCTACCTCATCACGAGGAAGGAGAGGAAGCAGTGGAAGAGGGTGGACACGCCCGCCCAGGCGGAGCAGTTCATCGACCTCTTCTGGGCGAAGCGGGACCCGAACCTGGCGACCCCGCTCAACGAGTTCAAGGAGGCCTTCGACCTCAGGGTCAAGGCGGCCGACGCCAACTTCAGCAACGACCGCGAGCGTGGCGCCATGACCGATCGCGGCAAGGTGCTCATCCTGCTCGGACGGCCGACGCGACATGCGGAGAGGAGCTCGGAGGCTCCCAGCATCGAGGAGGGATCGGGCGCCATGGGATCGGTCCAGCACGAGGCGCCGAGCCTGGGCATCGACACCATGCGCGGGGGCGGGACGGTGGAGGCCTGGGTCTACGACCCCACGTCGCTCCCCCAGGGGATCACGGAGGACCAGCAGGTGTGGGTGGTCTTCCAGGAGACCAGGCCCGGCAGCGGTGACTTCCTCCTGGACAGGGGCAGCCCCCGCAACCGGGTGGCCCTGCACCTGCTCGCCCAGGTGCCCGAGATTCTCGTTCGCCACCCGGACCTGGAGGAGATCCCACGCTACGGCCTGATCGAGGGCACCGAGCCCGCCACCGCCGCGCAGCTCGCGTGGTTCAGCGGCGGCGCACAGGGCGCGCCCTCCCCGGCCGCGGTCCTCACCAAGGAAGGCCTCGTGAGCGCCTCCAGCCACTTCATCTGGACCCACATCGAGCTGGCCTCGGGACCCGAGACGGCCCTGGTGGTGGGCCGACTGCGGAGCACCGCCACGGGCGAGACGGTGGGCAGCTTCCAGGACGAGGTGAATGCGCTCGACGTCCCCGCGGGACGGGCGTATGAGCTGTCCGTGCCGGTCTCCCCCGGGACCTGGGCCCTCGACGTGGCCATCGCCCGGGACGAGTCGCCCCTGGCCGTGACGACGGTCCAGCTGGAGACCACCGATGTGCCGCTGGACACCACGGTCTTCGCGCCCTTCCTGTGGGGCGGGCGAGTGGTGCAGCTGGCACACCCCACCATCAACGCTCCCTTCAGCGTGGGGGGGTGGCATGTCATTCCGCGGACGGACGCGACCTACGAGCCCGGGGACACCCTCAACTACCTGACGTACGTCCTGCAGCCGGACCTGGGGGACGACGGCCAGCCCCAGATCGAGGTCCGGGTCTCTCTCTCCCAGGCCGGTAAACGCCTGGTGGAGAACCCTCCGGAGCCGGCGAAGCTGTCACAGGTGACCTCCGGCCTCTGGATGTACGGCGGCGGCGTCGAGCTCGGCGTGATCCCGCGGCCCGGTGACTACACCCTCGAGGTCCAGCTCATCCAGACCACGGACGGCGCCGAGACCAGGGTCGCCATCCCCTTCACCCTGGTCAAAGACGACGCCGAGCCGGCGGGCGCCTCGGGCACGGGCGACCACCAGTAAGCGGAGACGCGACGGTGCCCCTGCGGCCCCGGTGGCGCCTACTCGAGGGGTGAGCGGAGCCGGGCTTCGACCTCCCGCAGCCGGGCGTTGCCGTCGGCCAGCCAACGCGCGAGGTCGTCGAGGGGGCCGCGGTACCTGTCCAGACCGGGGTTGCCCATGGCCCCCAGCGTCTGGTAGGCGGCGATGCGGGAGAGCACGAAGGCACGGTCCACGGTGAGGCCCTCGAGCTCGGCCATGGCGGTGCGGTAGGCGTCCCGGAAGGGCGTCCCCTCCCTGGCCTTCTCCAGGGCCAGGTCGGCCGCGTAGATGGCCGAGCTGCAGGACGCGGCGAGGGCCTCCTCGTCGAAGACCATGGCGTCCGCCACCCCGCCCATCATGTCGAGGCTCTCCGCCACCGTGGCCAGGGCGCGGATGAGGGGCGCCTTGAGGAGCTGATAGTCGCGGTGATAGCCGGAGATGAGGCGGCCGGCGATGGCCCGCACCTGGGCGGCGGCGCCCGTCACCACGCCGGCGCGGGCGCGGACCAGCTCCAGCACGTCGGGATTGCGCTTCTGGGGCATGATGCTGGAGCCCGTGGTGAGCTGGACCGGAAGGGACAGGTAGGCGAGGTCGGGGGCCGAGAACAGGATCAGGTCGCCGGCCAGCTTGGCCAGGGTGTCTTGCGCCGATTCCAGGGCGAAGAGGACCGTGCCTTCCACCTTGCCGCGGCTGTTCTGGCAGTAGAGCGCGTTCACCTGCAGGTCGGCGAAGCCGAGCAGCTCGCGGGTCAGCTCGCGGTCCAGGGGGAGGGGCGAGCCGTAGCCGGCGGCGCTGCCCAAAGGCGAGCGGTCGTTGAGCGCAAAGGCGGTGCGGAGCAGCGTGGCGTCGTCCAGGAGCGCCTCCACCCAGGCCCCGAGGTAGACGGCCAGGGTGGTGGGCATGGCGGGCCGGGTGTGGGTGAGCCCGCGCATGGGTGTCTTGAGCCCCGCCTCGGCGCGGTGCAGCAGGACCTCCGCCAGCGCATGGAGGCGTCCCACGATCTCCATGAGTCGCCGCCGCACGTACAGGCGGAGCGCGGTGAGCACCTGGTCGTTGCGGGAACGTCCGGTGTGGATCTTCTTGCCCACCGCGCCGAGGCGCTCCACGAGGAGCTGCTCGATGGCGGTGTGGCAGTCCTCCTGGGAGCGGGCGATGGGGACGCCGACCCGGGCATGGAGATCGATGAGCGCCAGCAGCGCGTCCTGCAAGCTCGCCAGCTCCTCGGCGGCGAGGATGCCGGCGCGGTGGAGGGCCGCCGCGTGGGCGATGGAGGCCCAGCAGTCGTCGGCCAGGATGTGGGCGTCGACCTCGGGGTCGTCACCCACGGTGAAGGCCTCGACCGCCTCGTCGGGTCCCGCACCCTCGCCCTTGCTCCACAGCTTCTCGCCCATCTCGTCTCGCTCCCAGTGTGTGCCGAGTACCGAGCATACCCCACGGGACCCTCGGGTGGTCCGTAGGAGGTGAGGGGTGAGGGGTGAGGGGTGAGGGGTGAGGAGTCATGGGTTAGGGGCGCGTTACCGACGACTAAAGAGGTCCGAAGAGTCGAGGCGGTGCTTCGCCGAGTTCGGTGTTGCAGCGGCAGGGACAGCGGCTGCGATCAGCGACGGCGTCCGCGGCAGCGTCTGCGATCGGCGGCGGCTATCCTCGCGTCGTGCTGCCCGCCGCTCACTCCCACCTCTCTCGCGGCGGGGGGGTGGCCTTGCCCCTCACGAAAGAGGGTGGGCGGAGGGCCTCACCCCACGACGTGACGCAGCAGGCGCATCGTGCGCATCTTGAGGTAGTCCAGGTAGACGTGGCTGCTGCGGCCGGCGAGCAGCGCCGGGTGCTCACCCACGTCGGGGATGCCGGCGAGCAGGGCGAGATGGTGCTGCAGCTCGGCCTGAGGGACGGGACAGCCTTTGAGGCGATACCAGCGGGCTCCCTTGACGCGCCTCGCCTGGCGGGCGAGGCGGAGCCTGCCGCGCAGGGGATCCACCGACTGGCGACCGTGGGCGTGGAGGTCGCGGTGGCTCACGTAGCGGCTCTCGACGGTGACCGGCTCGCCGCCGATCTCACCCTCCCAGCCCGCGCAGTCGCCCAGGAAGAGGGCGCGCTCGTCCGGGGCGAGGTCGAGGGGCCCCTCCACCCGGCCCACCACGCAGCGGACCTTCCTCATGCGGTTCTCGCACCCGGGGAAGACCCGCCGACACAGGTGCACCACCTCTTGGAGCACCCCCGGACAGCCGCCCCAGCAGTAGTCCCTCCACCCTTCGCCCGGGAAGTCGCCCACGGTGCACGTGAGGGGGCCCTCCGCGAAGTGCTCGTCGATGCGCTCGTGGAGGACCCGGAAGCCCGCGCTGCGCGTGCGCACCTCGTCCAGGGGGTAGTCGCCGCCGATCTCCAGGTCTCCCAGGGAGCAGGGACCGTACCCCCGCTCCGAGCACAGGCGGAGATGGACGACCTGCGCCGGATCGAGGTGGAGGATGTGCGCGCACACGGTGTCCACCGCGCAGGCGTTGGTGCCCATGACGATGGCGCCGAGGGGGCGCGGCTCGGTGCAGACCATCATCAGCTCCCCGGCGACGATGGCGTCCACGGCGATGAACCGGGACTGGATCACCTCCTGGAGATCGGCGATCTTGTGCTCCAACTCGCCGTCGTGGTCCACGATGCGGTGGCGGTCGTCCTGGAGCCCGATGTAGTTCTTGAGGCTGGCGGTCATCCTCGTCCAGGGGTGGGCCTTGAGCTTGGGGAGGTTGACCAGGCAGTCGGTGTCGACGACCGGCCGGGGCACGTACACGAGGTCCCGCAGCCGGCCCTCCGCGGTGAGGCGCACCGGCACCTGGCGGGTCTCCTCGAAGTAGGACATGCGCGCCCCGTGACGGGCGCACACCTCGGGGTAGCCGGCGTTGGCAGTGCTCCACCGGGTGGGCACGGCGAGGCCGCTTTTCTCGCCCACCGTGAGGCGTTCCACCCCCCGCCCGTGGGCGCGGCAGGCGACCAGGACCCCGTCCAGGAACTCGGCCCTGGTGCAGGCGTCGGGGACGTAGGTGGGATGGGCGAGCACGCAGTTGGGTTTGAGCAGGGTCCTTCCCGAGGGCGCGAACCCCAGCTCCGCCATGCCGTCACCGACAATCGCGGCGATCCGTGCAGGGTCGTAGGACTCGCAACGCCTGATGAGGACCCTGTGCCCGCCCATGACGCCCACCTCCCGTGCCACCCGTCCGACACGTGGAGCTCCCGGCTCTCTTGGCTCGCCCCGATCGTTGTCACCAGGCTACCACAACAAGAGCTGCCGTCCTGAGACGTAATACTGGAATTCCTCACACTTCCAGCTACCAGCCAGATCTTAGGAGGTCGAGACGTGGGGCGTTCTCCGGGCCGGTTGTGCCGGTCACGGGGTTTCCATGTATGGTTGGGGTCAGCGACCCCCCATTTCGGGGACCGGGCGGCGTCCCCGATGGATCGATCCGTGCTGGCGGCATCCGGCCGCCGGGTGTGTGAAGGAGCTTTCCATGGCAGCAGCAGTGACAGGGCCATCCAGCGCGGAAGATCGACGGCCGCTCTTCCGCATGATCATCCCCGCCTACCCGGCGTTCAACATCTACTCGCACGTGGCGCGCAAGACGACCTCTCTGGGCCCGCTGTGTGTGGCCACCGCGGCCCGTGAGCTGGCAGGCTGGGACGTGGAGGTGATCGACGAGAACAACTACCGAGCGCCGGGCCCCAGGGACGAAGGAGGCATGCCGGATCACCGGCGTCTCCAGGAGCTGCGGCCGGCGGCGGTGGTCGGCCTCTACGGGGGGCTGTCCTCGACCGTGCCCAGGCTGTACCGGGTGGCGGCAGCCTATGCGTCCGCCGGGGTGCCCGTGGTGGCCGGCGGTCAGCACTTCATCGGGGAGAACGTGGTCGAGGCCCTCGCCAACCACGTGACCGTGGTGGCCATCGGCGAGGGCGAGGCGACCATCAAAGAGCTGCTGCCCGCCCTCCGCCATGGCCGGCCGCGCGGCGACGTGGCCGGCATCGCGTTCCTCGACGGAGGCCGTCTCGTCCACACCCCGGAGCGGCCGCCCCTCACCGACTTCGCGGCCCTGCCACAGCCCGACTTCTCGCTGCTGCGCTACGCCCGGGTCAAGGTGTTCCCGGTGAGCTGGACCCGGGGCTGCGGCATGGACTGCGAGTTCTGCACCGTCAAGGGCAGGCCCAGGCCGCAGAGCCCGGAGCGGGTGTTCGAGTGCGTCACGTCCCTGGTGGAGAGGCACGGGGCGCGCGAGTTCTTCCTGGTGGACGACCTGTTCGGGCAGTACCGCGGCCAGGCGCTCAGGCTGTGCGAGATGCTGGCCTCCTACCAGGAGGAGAACCACCTGCGCCTCTGGTTCACGGTCCAGATCCGGCTCGACCGGGCACGGGACGCAGAGCTCCTCGCGGCGATGCGGCGGGCGGGCATGAACTCGCTGGCGGTGGGCTTCGAGTCGCCCATCCAGGAGGAGCTGGAGGCCATGAACAAGAAGCTCAGGCCGGAGGAGATGGTGCGACCTGACCCGCACCTTCCACGAGGCCGGCTTCTTCGTCCACGGGATGTTCATCTTCGGCTATCCCCTGGCCGCGGGGCCGACGGTCGACCTGCCCACGAGCCAGAGGGTCCGACGCTTCCGGAGGTTCATCAAGAAGGCCCGTCTCGACACCGTCCAGGTGCTGCTGCCGGTGCCGCTGCCGGGGACCGAGATGACCGCCCGTCTGAGGATGCAGAACAGGGTCTTTCCCGTGGAGACCCTGGGTTGGGAGTACTACGACGGCAACTTCCCCCTGTTCGAGCCCGACGGTCAGGTCAGCCCCCAGGAGATGCAGGCCGCACTGTGCCGCATCATGGGCCGCTTCTACCGCTTCCGGTACATGTTCGCGGTGGGCCTCCACACCCTCATCTTCCCGTGGATCGGCCTCTCCGTGACCGATCTCCACGCCGGGTGGCTGCGCTGGTACCGGCACTGGCGCAACAGCATCATCCGCTTCGTGGGCTGGCGGACTCTGAAGCACTGGACCCAGGACCTCAAGAGGAGCCACTTTGCCGACAAGCTCGAGCGCGCCCGCCGGCTCCTCGCCGAGCGGTCGCCCCGTGCGGGAGCGCCCCTCGGCGGCCACTGATCGCTGCCGCTGTCTCGTCAGCTCATGCAGAACGCGTTGAGCTTGTTGCCGTCCAGGTCGCGGAAGTAGCCGGCGTAGAAGCCGCTGGTCCCGCGCGGGCCGGGAGCGCCCTCGTCCGTTCCCCCCAGCTCCAGGGCCTTGGCGTGGAGGGCGTCGACCTGGTCGCGGTCCCTCACCACGAGGGCGATCATGACGCCGTTCCCCACTGTGGCCTCCTTGCCGTCGTAGGGCTTGACCAGGGAAAGGGCGGGCGCGGCCCGCGACGTGCCCCAGGCGATGAACCTGTCCGACTGCATGGTCCTCGAGGCGCCGATCACCGCCAGCAGCTGGTCGTAGAACCCTGCGGCGCGTTGGATGTCGTTGGTCCCGAGCGTCACGTACCCGATCATTGCCGGCCTCCCCCCGCGAGTCGATGACCGATGATAACGCCCTTCGCCGAGGGCTCGTCCGCGGCCCGCCGGAAGAGCTCCTCGACGAGGCGCCGGTAGAAGCGCACGCCGTCGGCGAGCTCCTCCCGGGTGATGTACTCGCCAGCGGTGTGGGAACGCTCCGTGGCGCCCGGGCCGACCTTGATCGTGGGAAGGTGGCGGGTCCACACCGCGTCGGACATGGTCGCGGAGCCGATCAGCCGCGCCTGGGGGCGCGCGCGCTGAGCGGCGCGCACCAGGGGGGAGGCGCGGTCGGTGTCGAAGGGGCGCATGCGGTCGGACCACACCCGCACCTCGCCGCCGGTCCGCCGGGCCACCTCGGCGACGATGTCGTCGGTGGCGCCTGCGTCCACGGTCCGGATGTCGAGGGTGAAGGTGCACTGATCCGGAATCACGTTGCGCCGGGTGCCGCCCTCGATGGTGGTGACGTGACAGGTGGGCGGTCCCAGCAGGGGGTGCTCCGGCCCGGGCTGCCAGCCGTCCACGGCGAGGATGGCCCGGGCCGCCTCGGTGATGGCGTTGGCCCCGGGGAGACGGTGGGCGTGGGCGGCGTGCCGGGCGACGCCGGAGGTCTCCACCTCCAGGATCAGGAGGCCCTTCTGGGCGCAGCAGATGTCCAGCCCGGTGGGCTCCCCGATGACCGCCGCGTCCAGGGGACCGAGAGCCGCGACGAGCCGCTCCAGCCCGTCGCCGCCGCCGCCGATCTCCTCGTCCACGGTGAGCGCCAGGACGACTTGGCCCGGCAGGGCGTCGGCGTTGAGCGAGGCCGCCGCCACCACCATGGCGGCCACGGAGCCTTTGGCGTCGTTGGCGCCGAGGCCGCTGATGCGACCTTCCAGCTCGGTGGGCGCGAAGGGGTCGTGAGACCAGCCGGCCACCGGCGCGACGGTGTCCAGGTGAGAGTTGAGGAGCAGGCGCGGGCCTCGCCCGTGCCCGACCCGGATCACGACGTTCCGCCCCACTCGCTCGGTGGGCAGGTCCCAGGAGGAGGCCCGGTTGGCGACGAGCCTGGCGACGCTCTCCTCGGCGCCGCTCAGGCTCGGCGTGGCCACCAGCTCCCTCAGCAGCTCGACCGGGTCGGGGGCGCTCATGGCGAGGGAGGGACGTGCGCCGACGGAGCGCGCTCGATCAAGGTGCCCGACCCCTCGTTCGTGAAGATCTCGGTGAGGAGTGCGTCGGGCCTCAGCCCGCTGATGACGTGGGTGCGCGGCACGCCGCCGTCCAAGGCCTCCCGGCAGGCCTCCAGCTTGGCCTTCATGCCTCCTGCGGCGCCGCCGGCCAGGAGCTCCTCCAGACGCTCCCGGTCCATGTGCGAGATGAGGCTGGAGGCGTCGGTGGGGTCGGCCAGCACGCCGGTCACGGTGCTCAGCATGATCAGCTTGACGGCCCCCAGGGCGACGGCCAGGCGGGCGGCGATGGTGTCGGCGTTGACGTTGTACACGGCGCCGTCCTCACCCCCCGCCATGGCGCTCACGACGGGCACGTAGGCGCCGGCCAGCAGGTGCTGGAGGAGGGCGGGCTCCACCGCGTCGATGTCACCGACGAAGCCGAAGTCGAGAGTCCTCGTGGCTCCGGTCTCCTCGTCGGCCACCTCCACCGGCGGCCGTCGGTGGGCGCGGATCGTGCCTCCGTCCACCCCGGACAGCCCGACCCCGGGCACGCCCGCCCGCAGGAGAGCGGCGAGGAGGTCGGTGTTGAGCTTGCCGTTGAAGACCATCTTGGCCACCTCCAGGGTGTCGGCGTCGGTGACCCGGCGCCCGCCCACCGTCTCCACGGGCAGCCCGAGCCGCTCCGACAGCTCGCTGGTCTGGCGTCCCCCGCCGTGCACCACCACCACCTGGATCGAGAGCTGGTGGAGGAGGGACAGCTGGTCGGAGAGGTCGGCCAGGGCCAGCTCGTCCGCCAGCACCCCGCCGCCGAGCTTGATGACGAAGGTGGCACCCTTGAACATGCGCAGGTAGGGCACCGCCGTGCGCAGGCCCGCGATCCGTCCGTTGATCATGACGTCGCTCCCAGGAGCTCGAGCAGCAGCGCCTTCTGCACGTGCAGGCGGTTCTCCGCCTGGTCCACCACCGCGCTGGAGGGGGAGTCGAGCACGGCGTCGGCCACCACCACGTTGCGGCGCACCGGCAGGCAGTGCATGAACCGGGCGTTGGCGGTGCGCGCCATCCACTCCGGCGTCACCTGCCACGAGCGCAGGCCGGCCCTCAGCCCGGCCTCCTCCTCGGGCCGGCCGTAGGCCTGGAGGCTCCCCCACGACTTGCCGTACACGACCCGTGCGCCCTCCAGTGCGGCCAGGTCGTCGGTCTCGGTGACCGAGCCCCCCGTGCCGTCCGCGACCGCGGCCGCGGCCGCCACGTGCTCGGGGTCGAGGGCGAAGGCGGCCGGGCGCAGCACCGTGAGGTCGAGCCCGCGCTGGGCGGCGACGGCCATGATAGACAGGGGCACCGCCAGGGGCAGCGGCTTGGGGTGCCAGGCCCAGGACAGGACCACCCGGTCGCCCGCGCCGAGGCCCAGCTCCTGCCAGGTGAGGGCGTCGGCCAGGGCCTGGCAGGGGTGCCAGACGGAGGACTCCATGTTGACCACCGGGACCGCGGCGTGGCGGGCGAAGGCGGCCAGCACCGGGTCCGTGCGGTCCTCGGCCCAGCGCCGGCCGCGGGGAAAGGCGCGCACCCCGAGCACGTCCAGGTAGCGGGAGAGCACGGGCGCGGCCTCGCGCACGTGCTCCGCGGCGGCGCCGTCCATGACGACCCCGTCGGCGATCTCCAGGTCCCACATCCCCTGTCCCACGGTGAGGACCACGGCCTCACCGCCGAGCTGATAGGCGGCGACCTGGAACGACGTCCGGGTGCGCAGGCTGGGGTTGAAGAAGAGCATGCCCATGACCTTGCCGTCGAGGCGGCGGCGGTCGCGCCCGGCCTTGACCTCGGCGGCGGTGGCCAGGAAACGGTCCAGCCGATCGGGGGACCAGTCCGTGGTGCTCAGAAAGTGCTCCATCTCAGCCTCCATCCAGCTCGTCCAGGGCCGCGGCCAGACGCTCGAGCTCGGCCTCACCCACCACCAGGGGTGGCATCAGGCGCAGCACGCTGGGGTCCGCCGAGGTGCCGGTGAGGATGCCCCGCGCGAACAGCGCGCGGCCGACATCCGCGGCGGGGATCGAGGTCTCCAGGCCGAGGAGCAGCCCGCGCCCGCGGATCCCCGTCACCGGTCCCCGCACCAGGAGGCGCCGCGCCGCCACCTCCATGGCCGCGGCGTGCTCCACCAGGCCCTCCTGGGTGAGCACCTCCAGCACCGCCAGGCCGGCCGCCGCGGCCAGGGGGCCGCCGCCGAAGGTGGTCCCGTGGTCGCCCACCCGCACGTGAGCTGCGACCTCCTCGGTGGTGAGCACGGCCGCCATGGGGAAGCCGTTGCCCAGCCCCTTGGCGGAGGTGAGGAGATCGGCGGGCGCCCGCCACAGCTCGGCGGCGAAGGAGGCGCCGAGGCGGCCCATCCCCGTCTGGACCTCGTCGAAGATCACCAGCGTGCCGTTGGAGTGGCAGAGGTCCACCAGGGCCGGGTAGTAGCCGTCCCGAGCCACCCGCACCCCGGCCATGCTCTGGATGGGCTCCAGGATCACCGCCGCGGTGTCGTCGTCCAGCAGCTCTCCGAGCCCGTCCAGGTCGCCGAAGGGCGCCGCCGCCACGTCGCGGACCACCGCCGGGAAGCGCTCCCGGTAGTGGCCCAGGTGAGTCAACGAGAGGGCCCCGGCGGTGCGACCGTGAAAGCCGCCCGTCATGGCCACTACCCCGTCACGGCCGGTGACCTGCATGGCCAGCTTGACCGCGGTCTCGTTGGCCTCGGCGCCTGAGTTGCAGAGGAACGCCCGCGCGATGTGGTCGGGTGAGAAGGCGATCAGGCGCTCCAGGAAGAGGGCCCGGACGTCGTTGGAGGCGACGTTGGAGATGAAGCCGAGGCGCTCCGCCTGCTCCGAGATCGCCGCGACCCAGCGCGGGTGGGCGTGCCCCACGACGGAGGTGCAGTGACCCCCGTACAGGTCCAGGTACTGGCGCCCGTCGGCGTCCCACAGCGCACAGCCCCGGCCGCGCACGAAGGCCGCCGGCCACTTGGCGTAGGTGGGAACGGCGAAGCGGTCCTCGAGGGCGCGGACGGCGGCGTTGGACAGCATCCCCAAGGCGCTCACACCGGGCTCGGCACGGGAGCGAGGAGACCCGTGGTCTCGTCCCAGCCGTTCATGAGGTTGACGTTCTGCAGGGCCTGGCCGGCGGCCCCCTTGACCAGGTTGTCCAGGGCCGTGGACACGGCCACCACCCGCCCCCGGGCCGTCACGGACACGTCGCAGCGGTTGCTGCCCCAGACCGTGGGCAGGGCCGGCGGCTCGCCGAGGACCCGGACGAACGGGGCGTCCTCGTAGAAGCGTTCGTAGGTGGCGGCGGCCTCCTCGGTGCGCACGCCGTGCCCCAGGAAGAGGTGGGCGGAGACGACGATGCCCCGCACCAGGGGCGCCATGTGGGGCACGAAGGAGATGGTCGTCTCCCGGTCGCCCCCCGCCAGGCGCCAGCTCTGGACGATCTCCGGCAGGTGCCGGTGGGCCAGTGGCCGGTAGGCCTGGAGGTTCGACGCCCGCAGGGGGTGGTGGGTGGTGGCGCGGGGCGCCGCCCCGGCCCCTGACGAGCCGGTCATCCCGTCCAGCGCCACCCCCGCCACCGGCCACCCGGCCGCCGCCGCCGGCAGCAGGGCGAGGGCGGCGGCGGTGGCGAAGCAGCCCGGGTTGGCGATCCGCCGCGCCCCCGCCACGAGGTCGCGGTGGAGCTCCGGCAGGCCGTAGACGAAGTCGGGGATGAGAGCGGGCGCCGCGTGCCGCCGACCGTAGGCGTCCTCGTACTGTGCGGGGTCGCGGAGCCGGAAGTCCCCGGACATGTCCACTACCTGGACGTCGGCAGCGGCCGTGTCGTCGAGCAGGCGGGGCAGGGTCTGGAGGCTCACGCCGTGGTCGAGGGCCGCGAGCACGACCCACGACCCGTGATCCAGGGGTGCCGACGACAGGTCGCCCGAGCTCCGGTAGGCGAGGTCGGTGAAGGGTGCGAGCTGAGGGTGGGCGTCCCCGATCCGGCGCCCGGCGTGGCTGTCCGAGAAGGCGGCCGCCAGGCGCAGGCGGGGGTGGGTGAGCACCAGGCGGAGGAGCTCCCGGCCCACGAAGCCGCCGGCGCCCAGGATCACCACCTGCCGTGCCTCAGTCGTCATCGCCGAACACCTTGCTCCACACGTGGTGCACGAGGCGCGCCGGTGAGGTGAGCGCGTTGGCCGTGGGCGTGCCCAGGGAGGACTGGATGAAGGCGCCTCCCACCTCGTTGTCGGTGGCCGGGCCGGTGATTACGTGGGGCTCGAGGCCGTACTCCTCGCGCAGGAGGCGGGCGCCGCCCCAGGCACCCACCGGGTCGGTGGCGGCCAGCACCACCGCGGCGATGGGCCGTACCAGGTCGGGCGCCTGGAGGATGGCCTGTACCCCGTACTCCCCGAGGAGGCCGTCGCCGAGCTCGAGGACGATGACGTCGGGTCGCACCCGGTTGAGCTGGTGGAGGATGCGGCGGGCGGCCCCGGGGGCGGAGGCCGGGTCGGTGGTCACCACCCCGGCGTCGATGAAGGACAGGGCCTCCACCGCGCCGTGGTCGCGCATGCCGAGGACGTCGCGCTGCAGGGCGACCCCGGTCAGCTTGCCGGCCGCCACCGCCTTTCCCCGCCGTGTCAGGCCGTGGATGATCTCGCACGCGGCCACGGTCTTGCCGGCGTCCATGCAGGTGCCGACGATGGCCACCACCGGCGCCGAGCCCGAGACCTGCTCGTCCGAGCCCACCGCGTGGGCGGCGATGGTGGCCGGCACGCCCACCCGCTGCCCAAGGTAGGGGAAGTGCAGGACGGCCCCCAGCACCTCGGCGTCGAAGGGCTTGCCCACGTCGGGGGCGTAGGAGGTGCAGCGGCCGAGCACGCCGCCCAGGTTGAGCACGTTGATGGTGTCGCCCGGGACCAGGGTGGCGGGAACGTCGCCCACGTACCCGCGCAGGGCCCGCCGGTGGCCGAGCACGCCGGCGACGACGTCGCCGGGCTTCAGCCTCGTCATCCGGCCTTCCACGTTCTCCAGCTGGTTGTACACCGCCTTGTCGGTGACGATGCGGACGGCGACCACGTAGCCCGCCTTCGCCACCAGCTCGTCGGAGATGTAGGCGTCGTGGCTGATGGGCGTGCTCTTGGCGGCGGAGGCGATCTTGTCGAGAGCGATGCGGATCATGGCCCGTCGCTCCCGGCGCCGTCACGGGCCGCCTCGGCGAGGGCGCCCTGGAGACCGTAGATGCGGCAGAAGCCGGCGGCGTCGCGGCTCGACCACAGGGACTGGGTCTCGCCGTACGTGGCCCGTGCGCTGTCCATCAGCGAGTACGGGCTGCGGACCCCCTCCACCTGGAGCAGGCCGCGCCGCAGCCGGATCCGGCTCGTCCCCCGGACCCGGCGCTGGCTGGAGGCGATGAGGGCGCCGATGTCCTCGAACACCGGGTCGTGGAGCAGCGCCTCGTGCACCAGCATGCCGGTGAACTCGCCCAGGTGGTCCTTCCAGAAGCGCTGCCAGCGCGTCAGGACCAGCTTCTCCAGCTCGCGGTGGGCGGGGATCAGGATGGCCGCCGCGGGCGCCTCGAAGGCGATGCGCCCCTTGATGCCCAGGATGGTGTCGCCGAGGTGGATGCCGCGGCCGACGCCGTGCACCGCGCCGAGCCGGTTGAGCCGGCGCACCAGCTCCGGTCCGGGCAGCGAGGTCCCGTCCACGGTGGTGGGCACGCCCCCCTCGAACCCGATCTCCACCACCACCCCCTCTTCCGGGGCCCGCTCGGGGGAGACCGACGTTGGGAAAGGCCTCCTCGGGCACCGCCTTCCACGGGTCGTGGAGGTCCCCGCCGCCGATGGTCACACCCCACATCCCGGCGTTCACCGAGTACGTCCGGGTGATGTCGGACACCGGGATCCCACGCTCGGTGAGCCAGGTGGCCTCCTGGTCGCGGCTGAGGGCCTGGTCGCGGATCGGAGCCAGGACCTCCAGCTCGGGAGCCAGGGTGTGGAACGCCACGTCGAAGCGGACCTGGTCGTTGCCGGCGCCGGTGGCACCGTGGGCGACGGCATCGGCGCCCAGCTCCCGGGCCGTGCGCACCAGGATCTCGGCCTGGATCACCCGCTCGGCCGACACGCACAGGGGGTACACCGCGCCGCGCAGCACGTTGCCCTGGATCAGCCGCGTCACGATGCGGTCGAAGACCTCGCCGGTGCCGTCCACCGTGAGGTGGCGGTGGGCGCCGGCGCGCAGGGACGCCGAGGCGATGGCCGCCAGCTCGGCCTCGGAGAAGCCGCCCGTGTCCACGGTGACCGTCACCACCTCCGCCTGGGTGGTGGCGCGCAGCCAGGCCGCGCAGTAGGTGGTGTCGAGGCCGCCGGAGAAGGCCACCGCGATCCGTTTCGGGCTCATTCGCTCTCCTCCTGGATCCGCTGCAACCGGGAGATCAGGCGCTTGCCGTCGGGGAGGCTGGAGACCGCCACGAAGAGGGTGTCGTCGCCGGCCACCGTGCCCACCACCCCCGGCCAGCCGACGCTGTCCAGGTAGACGCCCACGCTGTGCGCGGTGCCGGGCAGGGCGTGCACCACCACCAGGTGCTCACCCACGGCCGTGGCCGAGCGCACGAAGCCGCCGACCTTGTGCGCGAAGTCGCCGATGTCGGGGACCGCCGCCATGGGGGAGGGCCGGTACACGCCGCCCCGCTTCACCAGGCCCAGCTCGCGCAGGTCCCGGGACACGCTGGCCTGGGTGCACTCGATGCCCTCCGCGCGCAGGCGCTCCACCAGCTCCGCCTGGGTGGCCAGGGGCTCCGTCTGCACGATCCGCCGCAGCGCCACCTGTCGTTCCGGCTTGGGAGTGCCTCCCGAGCTATGTGAATCTTTATTCATGACAACTCGTTCCTCGACGCGCCCACTCAATCTCGCTCTGTTAGCTAAAAGTTTCTCTAGCAGGCTAGATTTGCCTGCATCGTCGGAGGGAGGCGACTGAATATTCAATCACGATTAGTGAATATAGACACCCACCGCCCGGCTGTCAAGGGGTGAGCTGGCTCCTCGACCCGACGACTCCCCCGTCGGCGACCAGCGGCCGCGACGGCGACAGCGAGCGGCGACCGTGATCAGCGACGGCGGCAGCAGCGGCGGCAGAGTCCCGCGTCTCTGCGTTGAATTCCTCTCCTTTGGAGGGCGGCGGCTCTGCGTCTCGCTTCCTCGTTGTCATGGTGAGCGAGACGCGAGCCCTCCGCGGCGAGCGACGAGTCGAAGCATCCCCCGAAGGCCCGTAGGACGCGGCGCAGGGGCGGTACCCGGATGGTGATGACGTCAAACCGCCAGTACAGGTCCTCCCGGAAGCGGCGCGCGGCCACCGCCTCCTCCAGGTCGGCGTTGGTGGCGCCGATGAGGCGGAAGTCGGCCTCGAGCTGGCGCTGTCCGCCGATGCGGGTGAAGGTGCGGTCCTGCAGGACTCGCAGCAGAGATGCCTGGGACTCCAGGGGGAGGTCGCCGACCTCATCCAGGAAGAGGGTGCCCCCGGCGGCCTGCTCGAGCAGGCCGGCGCGCTCGGCGCGGGCGTCGGTGAAGGCGCAGCGCACGTGGCCGAAGAAGTTGTCCTCCATGAGGGTTGGCGGCACGGCGCCGCAATTCACCGCCACGAAGGGCCCGCCGGACGCCGCCACCCTCCCCGCCACCTCCTGACTCCATCTCGGCCGCGGCCGTCCGTGCAGAGTGTGTTCATTGAGGCGGCGGTCGGACGGGGGGCCGAGGTTTGAAGCGTGTTGCCCTGGAACGCGCTCTCCCGACCGCCGGTTTCTGCCGTTTAGGAGACCGTTCGGGGCATGCGAGCCCATCCCAGGTCCCGAATAGGCGCCTCAACCCCGCGCCAGGCTGGCCCTGAACGAAAGAAATTTCCTATCCCTCGG
>CAWJPY010000003.1:0-74638 GCA_963844865.1 uncultured Holophagae bacterium | reverse complement strand
GGTGGTGATCGCGGAGGTGCAACGTCGCGGCCGCGTCGCTATGTCTACTTGACCCAAACGCGTGACGGATTCTCCCTAGGTGATGGACAACCTCACGGGTTTGCGGTTTGTCGGTGCCTAACGGTCAACCCTGCCAAGGGGCACGGACTCCCCCGGCCGAAGCGGCTTCACATCTGAGGCATAGCCGCCACACGGTCGCGGGCAGGAAATCGGCGCGAATGGCAGGCAATGCTGGTCTCGCCGTCTTGTCACTCCGTCAACCTTCGGTCTTCTCACAACCCTCCCCGACGACGGAGCCGAAGACAGAAGAGCTCGCGCAAACGAGTAAAGCCAATCTTCCAAGCGGCGGCTCCTTGTGTCCGACCAGGCCCTCCTGTGGCGCCCTCGACTCCCTTCGCCGCCGGTCCGAAGAGTAAACCTGCCGGAGGGCCTGTAGGCGTAGAAGGGACCCCTCACCCACCTATCGCGCCTCATCTCGGCCCTCTCGTCGTCGCTGGGCGGACGTTCCTCCGTGCTTGCCTCCTCCTCGACAGGGAGGGGGACGCGTGCCCCGTGGAAGGCGGGGCGGCAGCTGGACGAGGCCGAGCAGGCGGCGGTGCGCGCCTCCTCGGTGCGTCTGGAGCTGGAGCCGCGCGGCGTGGGCACACCGCCCCAAGCCTCTTCGAGGAGGTGCGGCGCGGCTCGCCGGCCGCACTCGAGGTGACCCTGCGCAACATCGGCATCCGCCGCGTGGACAACGTGCGCCTCCACGCCGACGCCCCGTCGGACTGGCGGGTCAGTGTCACCCCGTCCATGGCCGAGCGGCTGGATCCTGGCGCCGAGGTGCGCATGGCGGTGGACCTGGCCCCGCCGCCGCCGGTAGCGGTGGGCGACTACCCGGTTCTTCTGCACACAGAGGCGTACTCCGACAACCGGCGCGTAAAGCCCCACGACCAGTCGGCGCGGATCCACGTGGTGGCGCCCCCAAACTGGCTCGGTATGTGCCTGCTGGTGCTCCTGCTCCTGGGTGTGGTGGGGGGCGTGGTCTGGTGGGGGGTGCGGGTCACCAGGCGGTGACACGTCCAGCGTCTGCCCGTCGCTTCGGGGTGGCGAGGGGGGAGCCAGGCACCGTTGAACATGGAGCGAGCCGGGTTCTCGGGGCTGTCGCGACGGTGCCTGGCACCCGCTCTGGTTCTCCCGAGACTCCTCGGCCAGCGGCGCGCCGATTCTGTCGACGCGTTCCCCGTGGTTGCCACCGCTGACACGTTCCCGACCCCGCGCCACACTCCAGCGGATTGTGTCGTCTCGGGAGAGTGTGACCAGTGGCACGCCCGAGGGACCCGCTGCTCTGTGGAAGGCCTCTGTCCCGCCCGGGTTCCCTCTCTGGAGCTCAGGTGTCCAGCGACTCGGCGAGGGCGGTGAGCAGGCGGGCGCCGTCCCCCTGCCAGGCGCTGCCGTGCATGCAGGCCAGGGTGGTCGGCGTGGCGGCCGCCAGGTGGGCCATGAGCGCATGCACGTTTTTGGTGTGCGAGTAGTAGTCGAGCTGCTTGCGAAAGCCCTCGCTCGGCTCCAGGATGTCCTCCGACGTGAGGGGGGGATTGTCGGCGCCGCCCTGGGTGAAGAGGTCGCCGCACAGCAGGGTGGCGGTCTTCTCCTCCATCAGGTACCCGCACTCCCAGGCGTGGGGCAGGTGGGGGGTGTCGAACCAGCGCACCCGGTGGGCGCCGAGAGACAGCTCCTCTCCGTCCGCCAGCACCTTCGCCGGGCGGTCGAAGCTGGTGCCGTTGATCATGGCGTTGATCTGCCCGCACACCGGCACGGCGTTGGGAGCGAGCGCCAGAAATTGGGCCAGGGCGCCGCACTCGTCGGACTCGTAGTGGGAGAAGCCGACGAAGCGCAGCTCCTCCGGATTCATGACACTGGCCATGGCCTCGCGGATCAGGGCGACCATGTTTCGCGGCCCGGTGTGGAAGAGCAGGGGTTGCTCGTCCCGGATCAAGTACTGGTTGAAGGAAAACCCTCCCGGTACGTCCGTGTACGGGGTGCTGATCCGGTAGATGCCGTCGGCGACCTCGTCGATGCGCGTCCCGGACTCGCTGTTGGTCACGCCCATGGCTGCCGTCCTTTCGGCTCAGGGGTTTGCGTGGGTACGCCTGCTCTCGTCAACCGGTTCCGCCGGCTCGGGCTTCCCTCAGGCGTCGACTTTTTCCACGGATGGGGTTCAGACGAGGCGGCTCACCTGCGACCGTGGGACGGAGCTTGTCGCCGCCGCAGGTGGCTTCTCTCGTGGTCATCGCCGGCGCGTCCTGCAGTCCCCGTCCGTGGCGAGGTGGTCCCGTGCGCGGCGCGACAGCCCTGCAACGACGAGGTCGTAGGAGTCGTCGATCATGCCCAGGACCTCCACCTGGGGAACCGAGCCATCAAGTGGAACCGCGTTCCAGTGGCGCTTGCTGAAGTAGGGGGCGCCGCACATGGAGGGGAACACCTTCCGCAGCTCCTCGGCCCGGTCGGGGTCGCACTTCAGAGACACCCGCATGGGGTTCTCGTCCCACGCGAGGAGGGCGAACATCTTCCCCATCACCTTGTAGACGAGGGCCTGCGGTCCGAAGGGGACCTCCTCGGTGACGCCGGGCTTGGCGAGCAGGGAGGCCTTGAGGGTCCAGAGGTCAAGCCCTCTCGGCATCTTCGTCCGTGGTCGGCGGCTCGGGAGGCTCTCCGCTCTCGTCCTCCTCGACCTGTTCCTCCCGCCTGACCTCGAGGAGCGTCCTTTTCTCCGGCTCGAGCAGGGACTGGACCTGGAGAAATGCGTTACCCAGAGTCGAGGTCGACGGCTTCCTCCTCCGGTAGTAGATCCACCCCCTGCTCTCCATCCACAGGGCGAAACGGTCCAGCGCGAAGAGCCCGCCGACGATGACCACGAGCACGACCAGCAGTTTCATGGTAAGGACCATCATAGCCCCGATCACGGTCCCCGGCGGCCGTGTGCCCGCTCGATACGGCGGTCGGGGATCCGCCAGACCGGGTCGACCAGCACGTAGATTCCGAGGGAGATCCACCGGCGCCAGAAGGCGGCTGGGATGGCGATGGCGTACAGGATCGACGACGCCCCGCTCTTCCAGTCGCTGCCGATGGCGCGGCGGGGCTCAGCGTGACGGACGCCGGGCCATGAGCGCCTGCCAGCGCTCCAGGCTGGCGGCCGGCCAGTGCTCGCTGCGACGGTAGTACTCGGGGACCGCGGGCGTGTCCGGCGGGAGGAGGAACCAGGGCTGCTTGGACGACGTGAAGATGTGGATGTCCGGGGGCAGGCGGTCCGGCTCCAGCAGGGTGCCGACGCGGACGAACCTCACCAGGTCGCCCGCACCGCCGTAGTTGCTCCAGACGGCGACCCGGCAGGTAGGGCAGCGGCTGATGCGCTGGCCCTTGCCGCTGGCGGAAGGCGTCAGCACGACCTCGGGCTCACCCTGCAGCAGGATCACCCGGTCGGCCTCGATCAGCGCGTTGACTGCGAAGGCCGATCCGGTCTCGCGCTGGCACCACCGGCAGTGACAGCAGTGCACGAAGAGGGGCCGGCTGGTGAGCCGGTAGCGGACGGCCCCGCAGGTGCAGGCCCCTTCGAACGTGTCGTCGTTCGTGGTCTCCATGGTCCCTCCTGCTCCGCCCGGCGGATCCTGTCGGTCGACTTCCCCTACTTTCCATCGGGGTCGCGCTTCCACGACCCGCTCGCCAGCTCCACCACACCGATACCGAGCACGAGCACCGCGACACTCCACAGGATCACCACGCCCCGAGCGGGGATGGCGAGGTGCCCGAAGAGGAGCCACGCGACGAGTGCCCCCCCACCGCACAGGTTGATCGCAATGGCGCCGGCGAGCCCCAGCCCGGAGGCTCCGTGGGGGGCGCCGCGGAGCTGGACCGCCAGCGCGATCCCGATGCCGAAGATCACCGCTCCCAGGATGGAGGCGTAGAAGGTCGGGCTCGCGGGCGGCATCCCGAGCAGCTCCACCAACCCAGTCGGGAAGAGGAGGAGCAGCACCCCCAGGATGAGGTTGACCGCCGCGTCGACCGCCAACACGGCGCGGTGTGCCTTGCTCATGGGTCGGCTCCTCGTCGCCTTGCGGCTGGTGCAGTCCACCGCGAGAGCGCCGCGACCGAAGGCGCGTACGACAGGGCCTCGCGGCAGCGTCCCCTGTCCGACGCTGCTGAGTCGTGGTGATCGAGCCTCTGGTGCCGCATGGATACCGTCAACCCGGCGGCCGGCTGTCTCCAGCCGCGTGGTCGAAGCGAACCGAGGGCGGCGCCCAGGTCCGAGGGTCCGCCTCGATGCCGTGGGCGGCACTGAAGACCTCGAGCCGGTCGGGAGTCACCTGGATCAGCAGGTAGCCGTGCTCGCGGTCAGGGTAGAAGCCCGCCCACTCGTCCTTCCACCGCCTGGCCTTCGCCTCCGGATCCTCCACGAGCCGCGCCGTCCCCGCGATGGTCACGTAGGCCATCCGCTCGGGATCCGAGTAGTAGAGCACGACGTGGGGGTTGGCGCGGATCTGCTCCACCTTGCGGCTCCTCGGGTTGGTCCCGAGCCACACGACCATGTCGTCGTCCGGCGGGAAGGGGTCCATCGTCCTGGCCCGCGGGAGCCCCGCCTGGTCGATGGTGACGAGGGCGCAGAACCGCGCCGCGTCCATGACCTCCCGGGCCGCGGCCACCAGGTCATCGCGGCTGGGAGCGGCCGCGGCCGGCTCCTCCGCCGTGACACCCGCCGGCACGACGGTCAGCAACGCTGCCAGGAGGAGTCGGCCGTACCTCCAGAGCGGGTTGCGAGTCGGTCCCATGCGCTATCCTCCAGGGAAGGGCCTGATCCTGTTGATTGACGCGATCCGCCTGCCGATGGCCACACTGTACCGCACCTCCCAGACCGGCGGGACCCGCTCTGTGTCCTCCGGCGGGGTGTGGACCTGCAAAGAGCTCCCTGCCGGGCTACGAGCGTGAGCCCGGGCCGAGCCGGTTGTACCAGGCCAGGCCACCCCAGACCACGCCCAGGATGCCGTAGATGATGGCCGCCCTCGGAGGCGCTGCAGTCCCGAGTGCGTATGCTGCGAGGCCGAAGTAGAGACAGGCGATGGCGGCCACCACCAGCGCGGCCCGACGCCGATCCTCCGCCATCCATCCCAGTGCACCGGCCAGGGCGAGGGCCACCGCGACGGCCACGAACGGGCCGGCGATGGCGGCGAGGAGGAACACCAGGGGGTGGTTGATCACGGATCCTGACAAGGGCGAACCTCCGTGGGAACGGGCGTGTGGCCGCGACCGGCGGTCTCTCCCGAGCATACCCGATGCGGCCCGGTCCACGACCGGGGTCGTCGCCGCCGCCGCGGCGTTTCAGGAGTGTGGGTCCCTACTCGGCCGTTCCTTCCCCAGCCGCTGGGGTCGGTGCGGGAGCGAAGAGCGGCCGTACCGAGGGCCTGAGCAGCACCATCAACGTGAATACGCCGAGCACCGTGCCGAAGGGAACGAAGATGCAGGCCACACCCGCCATCACCAGGCAGAACGTGTAGCTGCGTTGGGCTGCCAGGCGGCGGCCGGCGATGATGAGGCAGACCGCGAACACCCAGCCGATGATGATGACGATCCCGGCGACCACCATGAGGAAGATGCCGATTGCAGGAAGCACGGGGTCCTGGTCCTGGAACCAGCCCAGGGACATGGCGAGGCCGATGAAGAAGTGGAGCAAGGGGAAGCAGGCGAACACGGCGGCGAGGCAGCCCACCACGTAGTGAAAAATGGAGAGGATCCTGAGGTGCTCGAGGTCCTGGTTCATGGCGCCGTCCCTCCATGAGGTTGAACGCAGATCCGCGGATGGGGTTCTCCATGGCGCAGCGACCCGGTAACGGCGGTCGTGACGATGGCGCTGCTGACGAAGACAGGCCAGGTTGCTGCAGGCCGCTGATCACCCCCGGCAGCGGGGTAGGGGAAGAAAGGAGCTGGCCGAAACCGGATGTTCATCGGATCGGCCATCCCAGAGACTTCGTCACGAGTCAGCCCGCGGGCGGGGCGGTGTGTCCACCGCCCTGCGCGAGATGGCCGGTGCAGCCGGGCGTGGGCCGACGAGGGACAGGAGTCCCTGACCGAGCGCGATCACGCCGGCGTGGCGACCTTCCGGTATCAGCACCCAGCCGCGCGGGGTGCGCAGAAAGGACCGGGTGGCCGTCTCAGGCCCGTCATGCTCGTCAGACCACACGTCGGCGCGCACGAACCACACGCTGCGGAACAGCGGGAACTCCTGGCCGGCGTCGGTGATCTCCACCCGGATCGCGCCGTGATCGCGTTCCCACCGGTCCATGCCGTCCCGCGGCGAGGCGTAGGCGGGCGCCGTCACCAGGCGCGCCGCCTCCTTCCGGGAGTAGGCGACGGCGTAGAACCCGAGCGCCACAAGGACCGCCAGCACGGTGATTCCCAGGGAGATGACTGCACGGTCGTTGTGGAGACTCGGCATGGTGGTTCGCCCTCCTCACACCCTCGCCGTGTGACCTCATCTCAGCATAGCGGAGCCCCGGGGTGTGCGGAGGGCGAGGCTCCTCGTCGTAGGGTTGGACCGGAAGCGACGACCCCGTCAGCGGGGCGAGACGGTTCGTGCCGGGGGACGGATGCCGGCCGACGTCGCAGGGGGGCAACCTTTACGGAAACAGATACTTCTTTACAAGATAGTGTCCTGAGACACCGCGGAACCGTGTTGAATTTCGAGCCCGATCCTGGGACCATGAGCAGGCTTCGCGACGGTCGATGGCGCGGGCGGAGGGGCATGGGCTGAGCATGGGTGTGCCGTTCAAACGACTGGTGGTCATCGCAGCCGCAGTGATCGGGCTGCTGGCTGTGGTGAGCGTTGTCGGCCTCGTGCGACGAGGGGCCGACCCTGCCGCCGGCGACGGCGAAGGCGCGTTCGCGGTCAGCGTCGAGGTGGCCCCCGTCGAGCTGGGCTCGATCCGTCACACCGTCCAGTACGTGGGCTCGGTGCACGCCTATGAGTCCGTGACCATCCTGCCCAAGGTGACCGGCATCCTCACCAGCTTCCCCATCCAGATCGGCGACGAGGTCACCCAGGGCCAGCCCATTGCGGTCATCGACGACGCCGAGTTCAAGCAGCGCCTGGACCAGGCCCAGGCCAACCTGCAGCTCGCCCAGGCGCAGCTCCAGCGCGCCAAGATCAACCTCGATCTCGCCGAAAGGGAGCTGGGGCGCGTACAGACCATGGCCTCCCAGGGACTGACCTCGGACCAGCTGCTCGACCAGGCCACCTCCAAGCGCGATGGTGCGAAGGCGGACGTGCAGCTCGCCGAGGCCGACGTGACGAGGGCGAGCGCAGCCTACGACGAGGCGCAGATCAACTACGAGAACACCAAGATCACCGCGCGTCTCACCGGTTCGGTGGACGACCGCCGAGTGGATGCCGGCGCTCTGGTGTCCCCGGCGACGCCGCTGTGCACCATCGTGCGCACCGACCCCGCCAAGGTGATCCTCAACATCCCCGAGGCCGAGATCGAGACCCTCCATGTGGGCAGCGACGCACTGGTGACCGCCGCCGCAGGCACCGTCGAGGTCCACGGCCGGGTCGAGCGGGTGTCCCCCACGGTGGATCCCGCCACCCGCACCATGACCGCCGAGGTGGTCGTGCCCAACTCGAACGGCGCCCTGCGGCCGGGGATGTATGCCGAGGTCGAGATCCTCCTGGAGAACAAGGCAGGAGTGGTGCTGGCGCCCGAGCAGGCCATCGTGCGTCGTGAAGGCCGCACCGAGGTGTTCACGGTTACCGACGGCGTCGCCCACAACGTGCAGGTGACGGTGGGAGTCACCGCCGACGGCAAGGCCGAGGTGGTGGACGGCCTGGCGGCCGGCGACACGGTGGTGGTGCGCGGCCAGTACCTGCTGAACGAGGGCGATCCGGTGCGCGTCCAGACGCCGGCCTGAGGAGCGGCTGGTGCACAAGCTCACCCGCATCGCCGTCGACCGTCCCGTCACCACGGTGATGGTGTTCCTGATCATCATCGTCATCAGCACCGTGTCGCTGGTGAGGCTCCCCATCGACCTGATGCCCGACGTGGTCTTCCCGGTGCTCAACGTGGTGGTGACCTACGACGGCGCCGCCCCGCAGGAGATGGAGACCCTGGTGACCCGCCCCATCGAGGAGGTCATGGGGTCCATCAACAACGTCGAGCGGATCGAGTCCGACTCGGACCAGGAGACGTCACGGGTCCAGCTTGAGTTCACCTGGGGCACCGACATCGACGCCGCCGCCAACGACGTGCGGGAGCGGCTGGACCGCATCCGTGACGTGCTCCCCGAGGACGCCGACCCGCCGGTGCTCTACAAGTTCGACCCCAGCATGATCCCCATCCTGTTCCTCGGGGTGGGCGGCAAGATGGACCAGGTCGACCTGCGGTACATGGCGGAGCACACCCTCAAGTACCGCCTCGAGCGGGTGCCCGGCGTCGCCTCGGTGGAGGTCAACGGTGGCCTGAGGCGGGAGATCCAGGTCAACCTGATCCGGGAGAAGCTGGACGCGCTGCGCCTGTCCCCGCGGCAGGTGGTGCAGGCGGTGCGCACGGCGAACCTGGACCTGCCCGCCGGCAACGTGGACGAGGGAGAGCTGGAGCTGCTGGTCCGCACCCGGGGCCAGCTCGACTCCCTGGACCAGCTCGGGCGCGTCGTGGTGGTGACCCGCGACGGCGTGCCGGTGTACCTGCGCGACGTCGCCGAGATCAAGGACGGCTTCGAGGAGCAGCGGTCCGAGGAGTGGATCAACGGCCAGCCGGGCATCACGCTCAGGGTGCAAAAGCAGTCCGGCAGCAACACCGTGCAGGTGGCCGACGCGGTGTATGGGGAGCTCGGCCGCATCAAGCGCGACCTGCCTGCGGTTGACATCGTGCCCCTGTTCGACTCCGCGCACTTCATCAAGCAGTCCATCGCCAACGTCAAGTCGGCGGCCACCTACGGTGCGTTGCTCGCGGTGATCGTGCTCCTTTTCTTCCTGCGCAACGTGCGCTCCACGATCATCATCGCCACCGCCATCCCGATCTCGGTGATGGCGACCTTCTCCCTGATCTACTTCGGGGGATTCACCCTCAACATCGTCTCCTTCGGCGGTCTCGCCCTGGGCATCGGGCTGTTGGTGGACAACAGCATCGTGGTGCTGGAGAACGTCTTCCGACATCTGGAAGCCGGGGAGCCCGCACGCCAGGCGTCCCTGGAGGGCGCGGGCGAGGTGTCGGCGGCCATCACCGCCTCGACCCTCACCACCCTGGTGGTCTTCCTGCCCATGATCTTCCTGTCCGGCCAGTCCAGCATCCTGTTCGGGCAGCTCGCCTACGTGGTGGCCTTCAGCCTCACCTGCTCGCTGCTGGTGGCCATCACCCTCATCCCCATGCTCTGCCGGACCACGCTGCACCCGGAGCACGTCGCGGCCGGCGCCTCCGAGTCGCGCCTGCACCGCATCTGGAGGGTCAGCGAGAAGGGATTCCAGCGGGCCGACGACCTCTACCGGCAGGTGCTGCACTTCGCCCTCGGCCATCGCAAGCTGGTGGTGGTCGGCAGCATCGCACTGCTCGTGCTGGTCCTGCCCATGGTCAAGCTCATCGGGTATGAGTACATGCCGGCCACCGACGAGGGGGAGGTCCGGGTGTACGTGGAGATGGCGCCGGGGACCCGGGTGGAGGCCATGGCCGAGGCGTTTCGGGGGATCGAGGAGCGCGTTCACCAGACCATCGGGCCCTACATGACCGCGATCCGGACCAGCTTCGGCGGCAGCTCCCGGTGGCACAGCTCAGGCACCACCGGAGGTTCCCTGCGGATCAAGCTCGTGGATCAGGACAAGCGCGACCTCTCGAGCAAGCAGATCGCCGAGCTCCTCCGGGAGAAGCTCAGCAACATCCCGGGGATCGTCGTCCGCACCCGGGCCAGCGGCGGCCTCTTCATCATGCGTCACCTCTCGGAGCAGGGGGAGAACGTCGGCATCGACATCCGGGGACACGACCGGGCGGAGGCGACCCGCATCGCCGAGCAGGTGCAGAAGCTCCTCCGGGGGTACCCGGGGGTCACCGACACCCGGCTCAGCCGCACCCAGGGGCGGCCGGAGGTGACCCTGGAGATCGACCGCCGCAAGGCGGGCGAGGTGGGGCTGAGCGTGAGCGACATCGCGGAGACCGTCCGCACTGCCTTCGGGGGTGAGGTCGCCACCCGCTTCCGGGATGCCGGAGACGAGTACGACGTGAGGGTGCGGTTCCGGGAGCGCGACCGCCTGCGGCTGGACGACCTGCGCAACCTGTGGATGGTGACGCCGTCCGGCAAGCGGGTGCCGGTGTCCAACTTCGTCCACCTGGTGTCGCGCACCGGCCCCATGAGCATCGAGCGCATCAACCAGGAGCGCAACATCACCGTCAACGCGAACCTGGCCCCCGGCTACAGCCTGGGCAACGTGATGCGGGACGTCCAGCCACTGCTGCGCGGCATCACCCTGCCCCGCGAGTTCTCGTTCGTGTACGGCGGTGAGTACGAGGACCAGGTGAAGTCCTACCGCGAGCTCACCATGGCCTTCATGCTGGCGATCTTGCTGGTGTACATGGTGATGGCCTCCCAGTTCGAGTCGCTCATCCACCCCCTGATCATCATGTTCTCGATTCCGTTCGCGCTCATCGGGGTGATCCTCGGCCTCATCGTCACCGGCACGACCCTCAACGTGCAGGGCATCATGGGCGTCATCATGCTTGCCGGCATCGTGGTCAACAACGCCATCGTGCTCATCGACTACGTGAACATGCTGCGCCGCAAGCACGGTCTGGAGCTGCACGAGGCGGTGGAGGAGGGCGGCCGCCGGCGGCTGCGCCCGATCCTCATGACCACTCTGACCACCATCCTCGCCCTGGCCCCCATGGCCATCGGCCTCGGCGAGGGGAGCGAGCTGCAGGTCCCCATGGCGCGGGTGGTGATCGGCGGCCTGACGGTGTCGACCCTGATCACCCTGGTGCTGGTGCCCACCCTCTACACCATCATCGAGGAGCGCCGGGCGCGCCGCGTCGCCGCCGCCGAGGTTACTGCCGAAGCCTGACGCGGCGGCAGTGACGGCGGCAGCGGCAGCAACCAGCCGCGGGGACGGTGGCAGGCGACAGAGGCAGCAGCAGCATCAGAGCCAGTGACAGCATCAGTGGCGGTGGCAGGGGCAGTGTCAGCGCCAGCTTGGGGCGTACTACCGGGCGGATGGCCGGTGCAAGGACGCCGGCATGGTCACCTCCGGGTCGTTGAGCAGGGAAGATAGCCGGTGGCCAGCCCATGTCAAGGGCTCGCCCTCGTCGAGGGCGAGCCGGTCGAGGACCGGCGTGCTCCGCCCCGTTGACATGGGCTGGCCACCGGCTTCGAGAGGAGGCATGAACGACCCGGAGGTGATCATGCCTGACGTTCTCGCCACCAGCGACCTCATTGCCCATCGCAAGGCCCTTGAAGCAGCCGGCACCGCGATCAGGCTCGTCCTGCGGGCCCCGGCTCCACTCAAACCGATCGCTGACCAGGCCATCCGCTCGGCAAGCTCGGTGCCGGCGAACCTGGCCGAAGGCCAGGGCAGGTCCGGCCGGGATCGCGCGCAGTACTGGCGCATCGCGTACGGCTCGGCCAAAGAGGTGGACAGCCATCTGCGGCTCCTGGCTGCGGCGGGAGCCATTGATCCATCCGAAACCGCTGTTGCGCTCGAGAGCTTCGACGAGGTGCGGGCGATGACGTGGCGTCTGCTCAACCCCAAGCCCTGATGATCGGCACGCTCACTGACGTGTCGCGGGGCTCGGGCCGATCGCTGCCGCCGATCGCCGACGCTGGTGGCTGCCGCGGACGCTGTTCGCTGTACCTGCCCCTGACGCCGGCGCCGTCAGCCGCGGCCGGCCTTGATGATGCGGGCCAGCTCCACCATGGCGCGGGCGGTGGCGCGGGCGGTCTCCAGGCCGTGCTCGTCGCCGGCGACGGGGTGGTAGTCGTCGGGATCGTAGCGGCCGCTGCCACCGATGCTGGACACGGCGCCGCCGCCGAAGGTGGCGGGCGGCCCCGGCGCCGCGATCACCATCTGGAAGGTGAGGAAGGCCCAGTGGATGCTGGCCAGGGTGGTCTCGATGCCGGCGTTGCGGAACCAGCCCACCGCCAGGGCCGCACCGACCTTGTGCTTGAGCGCTCCCTGGTGGGCCTTGCCATAGACCGTGCACCGCAGGCGGTCGAAGAGCGCGGCCAGGCGGCCGGTCATGCGCGCGATGTACACCGGCGAGGCCACCAGCACCGCGTCGGCCTCCAGCAGGGGCCCCATGACCGCGGGCAGATCGTCTCGCTCCTGGCACGCCGTCTCCGGCGTCTGGTGGGCCAGGCACCAGTCGCACTGCTTGCAGTCCTGGATGTCGAGGTGGTGGAGCAGCACCGTCTCGGTGTGGACCTCGGGGCCGGCCACCGACGTCAGTGCTTCACGGAGCAGGAGCTCGGTGTTGGAGTCCTCCACCGGGCTGCCGCAGATCCCGAGCACCTTGATCACTCTGTCCTCCAATTCCACCCGACCCTCGCATCATAGCGCCGTCTCGAGGAGTCGGCCTCCGGCTTTGGAGATGCGCCGTTTCTCGCTTCGGGGAGGCCAGAGCGGGTGCCAGGCACGCTCTCGAGTGAAGCGATGTGCGTACTGTCGAAGCAAGACGGCGTGCCTGGCACCCCCTCTGGTACTCCCAATGCGCCGCGCCCCGTTCACGTGCCGAGGTCAGCGCCGGGTGTGGCATGATCGTCCCATCGCAGTCGTGCCACGAAGATGGAGGAACGCCATGGCGGATCAGACGAGGCACAGCGAGCCGGTGGGCGCCGACACGCTGTTCGACATCACCGGCAAGGTCGCTCTCGTGACCGGGGGTTCGAGGGGCATCGGGCTCATGATCGCCCGCGGTTTCGCGGAGGCCGGCGCCCGGGTCTACATCTCCTCCCGCAAGCGCGAGGTCTGCGAGGCGGTGGCCGAGGAGCTGTCGGAGATCGGCTCCTGCGAGGCCATCCCCATCGATCTGTCCAGCGTCGAGGCCTGCCGCACCATGGCCCAGGAGCTCGCGCTGCGCGAGGAGCGTCTCGACGTCCTGGTCAACAACGCCGGCGCCAGCTGGGGGGCCCCGCTCGAAGAGTACCCCGAGAAGGGCTTCGACAAGGTCATGGAGCTCAACGTGAAGACGCTCTTCTACCTGACCAAGGAGTGTCTGCCCCTTCTCGAGAAGGCCGCCACCGTCGGTGACCCGGCGCGGGTCATCAACATCGGCTCCATCGACGGCATCATGGTGCCGGCGTACGAGAACTACGCCTACTCGGCCTCCAAGGCGGCGGTCCACCACCTGACCGAGGTGCTCGCGGTCAAGCTCGCGGGCAGGATGATCACGGTCAACGCCATCGCCCCCGGGCCCTTCCCGAGCAAGATGACCGAGTGGCTGCTCGACAACTTCCAGGAGCAGATCGAGGCCAAGTGTCCCCTGCGCCGGGTCGGCGTTCCCACGGACATGGCCGGGATCGCCATCTTCCTGGCCTCCCGGGCGGGCGCCTACGTCAACGGCACGGTCATCCCCGTAGACGGAGGCCTCCACCTCACGTGATCCCGGGATGGTTCACCCTGGGAAATGCACCGGCGTGTGGGGGAAACCTGGAACACCTGGCCGGAGATCCTCCCATTGCCGGGAACACGTGGTCAGTGCTTCATAGAGGGACAACGGTCGGTGGATGAAGAGCGGTGAGGTGCTCGCGGTGGTCCCCTTCACGCACAGGCAGTGTCCGAAGCGTGCACGGGATCCGGCCACTCTCCTCGAGGTGATGTGACGTGGCGTGGGACGGTGTCGGTGCTGTGCTCCGCGAGGACGACGCCGGCATGTCAGTCCGTGCGGCCGACTCCTGCCGCCTGCGGCAGTCGGGCGCGGCGCCGTACCACTCTTCGTGGCCCGGCATCCGAGCTATCATGCTGATTTATCCGAACTTGTCCACCGGCCCCCCGGACGGAGCCACACCGGATCGCGCGCTGGCACGGACGCTGCATCGGCCGTGGCCGGGCAGTGGGAGCCCGGCGCGATGTGAAGCCAGGAGCGGTGACCAGGGTGTGGCGCCGGGCGGAGACGGGGAGTGACGCGCACGATGGCGGGAGCCTCGATCCGCGGGAGAACGCTGCCGGAGGGCGTCCGGGTGGGCGGGGTGTCTGCCGCCGCCGGTGATCGCCTCGCGCTCTGCCTGCTGGGCCTGCTCCTCGCCGTCTACAGCACCCAGCCCGGGATGCTGCTGATCCCGTCCCATTCCCACCGTGATGGCTGCGGTTGTCCTGCCGATTGTGTGTGTCGTGACGGCGGCGGCCACTGCACCTGCCGGACAGCCACCGTGAGCCTGGGGGCCCGGTGTGGCTGTGGCGGGGGCCCGGCGTCAGCGGATGCGCCAGCCGCTCCCTTCGAGGCCACCCTCGTCGACGGCCCCACGCCTCGGGAACCTGGCGACGGTGCCCGCGTGTGTGCCGACGTCCTGCTCCCGACCGATCCGGCCCTGGGCCTCGATCCCCCCAACCCCCCCTAGGTTCCTTCTCCGAGAGCCCACACAGGGCGTTCCCGCCGGCGTGCGGAGGGCCGCCGTACCAGCGGCTGAGCCTGGCCCATACCCGCGGGACCGCCCCGTTCACGGACTGTCGTCCGCGAGGGCGCAGATGGCCGATGGATGGGATCACTCCCCGACCTTGGAGGAGCAATGAGACGTGACGCATCGCGCGCTGCACCACCCGCTGGGAGGCTCGCCGTCGCCACCTGGGTGGCGCTCTGCTTCCTGTTGTCGAGCCCGGAGCAGGCGGTGGCGATGGCGCCGCTGGTGGGAGCCCCGGGCTCCATCATCGGCCGGATCCTGGTCTCCGGGGCCGATGCCGGGAGTGGGCTGTCCGGGGTCGAGCTGAGATTGGGCAGGATCGGAGACGGGACGGCGGGCCTCCGCGTGGTGAGCAGCGCCGAGGGGCGGTTCGCCTTCACCGACCTGGCGCCTGACCGCTACGTGCTGACCGCGGAGCATCCCGGGTTCGAGCCCCACCGCGAGCGCGTCGAGATCGCACCGGGTGCTGCCGTGGAGATGGAGGTGGCGCTCGAACCGTCCTTCGCGGACGCCATCACGGTGACTGCGACGCGCAGCGAGCGCAGGACCGAGGAGGTGCCGGCGGCGGTGAGCGTGGTCGGCCGGGAGCAGCTCGAGCAGACGCCCATGACCAACATCAAGGACGCCTTGGAGGGGATGCCGAGCACGTTGATCGGCTCGAAGAACCAGGGCTACGACGCCCGGCTCCTGATCCGGGGGGCCGGCCTCAAGGCCCGCTACGGCATCCGCGAGATCATGGTGCTGCTCAACGGCATTCCCCTCACCGATCCCGACAGCTTCACCCGTCTCGACTTCATCGACACCCAGCTCATCGACCGGGTCGAAGTGGTGCGCGGCCCCAACTCGACGCTGTGGGGCATCAACGCCACCGGGGGCACGGTCAACGTCATCACCCGCAGCCCCGGCCACGAGTGGGGCGGCAGCGCCACCGGGGACGTGGGCAGCTACGGCGCCTCCGCCTTCCAGCTCAACTACTCGGGCGCCATCTCGGGCCGACACTTCTTGAGCGTCGATGCCAGCCGGCGCGAGGCGGTCAACGACTGGCGCCCTCACAACCGGTTCGAGACCACGCAGCTGACGCTCCAGCCCTGGATCACGCTCGGCGACGGCATGGTCCTGGAGAACTACGTCAGCTACACGGAGGCGGACATCGAGCTGCCCGGATCGCTGGTGGTGAGCCCGCGGAGCGGCGTCGACCAGTGGACCCCGTACCTCGAGAGCGGCCTGGTGCAGGTGACCGCCGACCCGTGGCGGAACAGCGGCCGGACCTCGGACATCCTGTTCGCGGCGTCACGGCTGCGCACCGAGCTCGGCGCGCTCCGCGTCGAGCCGCTCCTGTTCGTGAACTCGTGGAACCACGACCACCCGGTCACCGGCAAGATCAACGTCGCCGACACCCTGGTCGGGGGCATCGACGTGCCGGTGATCTGGGAGCACGGCGGCGGGGCCCTGACCGGGGGCCTCACGGCGCGCTTCGACATGCAGGACGGCGAGGCGTACACCTACGCCGACGTCGTGACCCTGCCCGACGGCAGGATCCTCCACACCGAGTCCGACCGGCGTGGCGACCTGATGGAGTCGACGTCCCAGGACACGATGCTCTATGGCGTCTACGCCCAGGAGTCGGCGCGGCTCTCCGAGCGCTGGCTGGTGGACCTGGGCATGAGGGTCGACCACATCCGCTTCGACGTGACCGGCGTGGAGCTGCTGGCCTTCGACTACCGTTCCGGCCAGTACGTGCAGGGCGTGGGGGACATCGACAGCGTGCGCGACTACACCGCCCTCAGCCCGCGGGTGGCGGCGGTGCTCGCCCTCGGCGCCGATCTCCACCTCTACGGCAACATCTCCACCGGCGCCCAGACGCCAACGTCGTCGGAGCTCACCACCAACCCCGACCTGGACCTGACGCGGGTGGTCAACTACGAGCTCGGCCTCAAGGGGCGCTCCTCCTTCCTGACCTTCGACGCGGCGGCCTACCACGCGGTCGTCACCAACGAGGTCGTGCAGGTGGTCGAGGGCTTCGGCTACACCGAGTACGTCAACGCCGGCGAGACCGAGAAGAACGGCCTCGAGCTCTCGCTGACGGCGACACCCTGGCTCGGCCTCGCGATCGGCGGCGGCTATGCCTACTCCGACTACACCTACGTCGACTTCTCCGAGCCGGCGTACGGCCGCAACGTCGACCGCAGCGGCAACCGGCTGCCGTACATCCCACGGCACCAGTACTCCGTCTTCGCGGCCTACCAGCATCCCTCGGGGCTGACGGCGCGCCTGTCGGCCAACACCTGGGGCTCCTACTTCGTGGACAACGCCAACTCACAGACCTACGACGGCTACTCCCTGGTCACCGACCTCGCGGTGGGCTGTCGGTGGCGCTGGATCGAGGTGATGCTGATGGTGCAGAACCTGTTCGACGACCGTTACGCCGTGGAGGTCCAGAAGGACCTGTACGGCACCCTGGACTACTCCCCGGCCATGCCGCGCTCGGTGCGCGCCCGGGCCACGTTCCGCTTCTGAGGAGGGTGCATGAACCGACGGCGTGCAGCGATCGTGACCTTCACCGCGGCGGCGGCGCTCTCGGTGCTGGCCGCCACCCATCGTTTCGGCGACTCGGCCCATGCCATGGGCGTGATCTCCGCGAAGGGCGGCAGAGCGCGCCACGGGGTTCATCTGCCGGCGGGCCGGGAGCGCTACGTCCTGGTTGTGACCGCCGCCGTCGTCCCTCCCTATCGTGGAGACGTGACGGTGGCGGTGGAGGGAGATCCTGCGCCCCGCTTCGTGGTGCACGCCAGCGAGCCGGTGATCGACCTCGGTCTCAGACGTTGGCCGCACTTCCGGCAGGAGGCTTTCCGCGGCGTCGAGCCCGGCGACCGGCTCGCGCTGTGGCTCCGCATCGCGCCCCCCGAGGTGGACCCGATCTGCGGGCACGCCGTCCAGCCGGGCTTCATCTCGGCGCGGCGCGGCTCGAAGACATACCGCTTCTGCTCCACGACCTGCCGGGACACCTTCGTGGCCGATCCGGATCGGCCGCTGGTGGTTGGGCATCTCGGAGGGCGCTATCAGGTGGCGTTCCGGGACGCCACCACCAGTCGCCCGCTTCTGGAGATCCCCCTCGTCCTGGGCGAGGGAGGCGGGGGAGAGTCCCATGCGCACTGACGCCCCTCGTCCCTCGTTCTGGCTGCGCCGTCGCACCTGGGTCCTTGGCGTCGCCGCGGTGCTCTTCCTACCGCCTCTGGCGGCGCTCTTCCAGCTCACCGGAGACAGCGACTTCTGCGGAACCTGGTGCCCGCGCATGTTCTTCGTGTGGCGCCAGGGCAGCACCCTGTCCGAGTTCCTTGCCGGCTGGAGCCGCGCCTTCATGGGGGTCGTCCTCGTGGGTGCCGTGCTCCTGACCACGTTGTGGCTGGGCCGCATCTGGTGCAGCCACCTGTGTCCGGTGGGCGGCGCGCTCGAGCTGGGGAGCCGGCTCGTGCCGTCGTTCCTCAAGGTCGACCTGAGCCGCGTCCCGGCTGCGCCCTTCCGCTACGGCTTCCTGGCCGTGTTCATGGTGGCGCCGGCCCTGGGCGTCGGCAGCCTGTGCTGCAACTACTGCAACTTCGCCGCCCTGCCCAGGCTCGTGGGTGCCCCGTTCTCTGGGGCCGACCTGTCGTACTTCCTCAGGGCCCAGGGGCTCGTCAACCTCGGCCTGCTCCTGGGCCTCGGCTTCTTCGCCCGGGGCGGCAGGGCCTACTGCAACCTGCTCTGCCCCATCGGGGCGCTGGACGCGCTCGCCAACCGCTTCGGCCTGCGTTCGTCGCGTCGCTTCCGCATCGACCCGGAGCGCTGCACGGAGTGCGGCGAGTGCGTCGGCGCATGCCCGACCTGGGCCATCACGCCCCACAGCAAACCGGCCATCGACCAGCTCTCGTGTATGCCCTGTGGGCTGTGCGAGAAGGCGTGCACGCAGGGAGCGATCTCCTATGGCAAGCCGAAGGTCTAGCGTCGTCTCGGGCGTGTTCGGGGTGGCCGCGGGGCTCGGCGCGGTGCTGCCGCCGGTGTTCTGCCCCGGCGGGTCCTGCACCTCCTGCTTCGCCTGTCTGGGTGTCGGCTCGGCCGCGGCGGTGGCGCTCGTCGCCGGTGCGGCGCTGCGCCCTCGCGTCAAGGACGGTGTCTCCGGTCACAGAGAGCCTCCCGGCGACCGGCGGTGACGGCACCCGTCACGTGCTAGAGTTCCCACACCAAGTCAACAGGTCTGTCGACGTGTCATGCGTTCCGATCTCGGCTCTCTGCGGCAAGGAGGTTTCGCGATGCGACGAGTCACGTCCCTCATCATCGGCGTGCTGCTGGTGGCAGGCGTGCTGCCGGCGGCGGCCCCGTCGACCCCCACCCTCGCCCCCGCCATGGAGGCGCCCATGTACAGGGCGCCGGGCGTCTTCGACCGGGCGGCCGAGCACCGGCGCATCCAGGAGCTGCACGCCTGGCTCATGTCGGAGCAGGTGGTGGGCGCCCTTGAGGAGCCCCTCACCATCCGGCTCAGCGACCAGGAGCTGCTCACCGTGGAGAGCGGGATGTGCCCAGGCTGCACGCGCTCGGGGGCGCTGCTCGCCGGCATGGTCAAGGAGGCCGCTGCCGAGGTCGGTTCGGAGCGCTCCTCGTTCGGCGCCAAGAGCTGGACCGCCGACGGCGGCATCGTGTGGAGCGGCGCCGTGCGCTCGCCGGCCGCGGCCGGCCTCAGGGTGCACTTCACCGACTTTTATCTGCCCCGGGGCTACGAGGTCTACCTCTACACCGATGCCGGTGATGTGGCCGGTCCCTACGCCGACGCGGGCCCCCTCGGCACCGGCGAGTTCTGGTCGAACATGGTGAGCGGCCCCGAGGCCGTCGTCCAGCTGCGGCGCTACGGACCGGCCGCGGTGCAGAGTAGGGACCGCGTCCTGTTCCGGATCGCCGATCTCGGCCACGTGGGCTCGCAGATGCACGCCAAGGCCAGGGATCCGCAGGCCAGCAACCTGTGCGACTTCAACGCCGACTGTGTCGTCAACGCCGCCTGCGTCAATGAGCAGGCGGTAGCGGACGCCAGGCTCGCGATCGCCCACTACCAGTTCATCAAGGGGGCCTTCATCTACTTCTGCTCGGGAGGCCTGGTCAACAGCCTCGCGGCGCCGGGCACGGCCTACTTCCTGACCGCCAACCACTGCATCAGCCGCGACCGCGACGCCGCCAGCATGGAGGCCTTCTTCCAGTTCTGGACAGACTGCCAGAACCCCGAGTGCCCCGAGTACAACCAGATCACCACGCCCAACACCCTGGGCGCGAGCATCGTCGCCACCAACAAGACTGGTGACTACACCCTGCTGCTGCTCGCGCAATCTGCGCCACCCGGGAGTGAGTTCCTGGGCTGGTACGCCGAGCCGGTGGCGTTCACCGATGGGTACGAGCTGCACCGCATCTCCCACCCCGGCGGCGCGCCCCAGGCCTACTCCAATCACACGGTGACCGAGCTTCCCCCCGCCATCTGCAGCTCCTGGCCCCAAGGGAGCTGGATCTACAGCCACGACGTCCTCGGCGCCACCGAGGGCGGCTCCTCGGGCTCGCCGGTGGTGAATGCCGACGGCCAGATCGTGGGCCAGCTCTCCGGCGCCTGCGGCACCAACGTCAACGACACCTGCGACAACATCAACAACTCGACGGTGGACGGCGCGTTCGCCAGCTACTTCAGCCAGGTGGCACCGTGGCTCGGAGGGGGCGGTGACTGCTGGGACAACGACCTCGACGGGTTCAACGACGCCGCCTGCGGTGGCACCGACTGTGACGACGGCAACGCGGACATTTTCCTTGGGGCGCCAGAGCAGTGCGAGGAAGGGGTCGACTATGATTGCGACGGCCTGAGCGGCCTCGCCGACCCCGACTGCAGCCTGTGCCTGGAGTCGGGCGAGGCGTGCACCTCGAGCGACGAGTGCTGCTCCGGCATGTGCCACCCCCGCCGCCACACCTGCAAGTAGCCACCCTGTGACAGCCTACGACGACGGGGGCTCCCAGGCCCCCGTCGTTTCTTGTGTGCCCGCTGCCCGCCGCGGGTGACGGGCTTCAGGACGGTGCGTCGGACGGCGTGGGTGTCCTCGTCGGGGGCAGGGGGGCCACGTGGAGGGTGAGGCCGTCCACCCGCTGGATGACGACCTCGTCTCCGGTGGCGACCGGGGCGGCCGACACCGCCCGCCAGATCTCGCCCTCGTACATGACCTCCAGCGCTCCATCTCCCTCCTTCATGACCCGCGCGGTGGCGCCCACCATGACGGACTCTCCGGTCTGCGTGGGCAGCCCCTGGGCACGCAGCGCCTTGCCGTAGGCGATGGCGGCGGCGATGAAGAGGGGGGCGTACAGGATCAGGTTGAGGGGCCAGGGCAGGAGAAAGAAGAAGGCCACTCCCACCGCGACCATGATCAGGAGGAGCAGGTGGTGCATCGTGTCGCCTCCCGACGGAGATGATACCCCGTCGGCCGTGTCCGCGTCCCAGAACGGCGACCGCGAGCAGTGGCAGCGGCGGTGAACGGTGTCAGCGGTCAGCCAGACCGTGTCTCGTGAGGCCTGTCGCGACGCGTCGATGCGGTCGAAGCCCTCCCCGAGGTTGCCACCGCCGACACTGTTTCCGGTCCCAACGCGAGGCGCGGCCGGCACGCGTGGCTCCGGAAAAGTGTCACCAGCGGCACGCCCGCCGCAGGCGCTGTTCTCAGCGGCGTTTCGCGGCCTGCCGGGGATGCCGGCGGTTGTCATGTCTCCGGGTTGAGGAGGCGCCACGTCATCGCCCGCACGCGATCAAACGCATTCAGGGCAGCCTGAGCGGCGGAACGGTTGACGGCTCCTGTTGCGGCGAGCAGCCGCAGGTGGGAGTCGACCTCCTTGGCCGACGCGTACGCGTAGCGCCAGAACTGGAGGCGGTCGCGACCCGACCGGCCGTGACCTTCAGCGAGATTCGCGGGCACCGAGCTCGCCGAGCGAACCACCTGATCACCAATCGGCTTCAGAGCAGCAGGGAGCCTCATCACCAGCTTGATGGCGGCGCCCGCAGCCACGAGAGCTTCGCTATGAGCAGCCAGACCGGGTTCGGCGATCGCGTTGCGCTTCTCACCTCCGGGTCGTTCATGGGTTCCCCACGAGCCGGTGGGCCAGGCCATGTCAAGGGTGCGAAGCAGCTGTGGAGCAGCTGCGAAGCACCGGACCGAAGGTCCGGCTTCCCTTTACATGGCCTGGCCCACCGGCTACGTTCCCGACGAAACGACCCGGAGTGACCATGCCGCCGAGCGCTGCCGCCGAGCGCTGCCGCCGAGCGCTGCCGCCGAGCGCTGCCGCCGAGCGCTGCCGCCGAGCGCTGCCGCCGAGCGCTGCCGCCGAGCGCTGCCGCCGAGCGCTGCCGCCGAGCGCTGCCGCCGAGCGCTGCCGCCGAGCGCTGCCGCCGAGCGCTGCCGCCGAGCGCAGGCGGGGACGCGGGTCGGGCTCGGCCTACTCCGGGGCCGCCGTCACCCGCCGGCCCGCGCGCGGTTTGCGCATCAGGAACGCCAGGGGCACGATGACGAGGAACACGAGCCCGAGCACGTGGAACGAGTCCAGGAAGGAGAGGATCGACGCCTGCTGCTGGACCATCCCCCACACCGCGGCGGTGGCCTGATGGGCGGCGGTGACAGCGTCGGAACCGGCGGCGATGAAGGCCGCCTTGAGCCGGGCCATCATGAGCTGGGTGGCCGGGCTGTAGGGATTGATGTGCTCGGTCAGGACGGTGGTGTGGTACTGGCGCTGGCGGACCACGAAGGTCTGGATGAGGGCGATGCCGAAGCTGCCGCCGATGTTGCGCATGAGGTTGAAGAGGCTGGTGGCGTTGCCCATGCCCTCGTTGGAGATCGGGTCCATGGTGACGGTGGTCAGGGGCACGAACAGGAGGCCGAAGGCCATGCCCTGAACGAACTGGGGCCAGAACAGGTCCCAGAAGCCGGCGTCGGTGTTCAGCCAGGACAGCCAGAACAGGGAGAAGGCCCCGAGCAGAAAGCCCGCGGCCAGCATCTTCCGTGCATCCACGCGGCCGATGAGGAGGCCGGCGATGGGCATGACGATGAGGGTCCCGATGCCGCGCGGCGCCATGACGATGCCGGCCTGGTACGCCGGGTAGCCCATGACGGTCTGCAGCATGATGGGCAGCAGGACCAGGTTCCCGTAGAGCACCGCGCCCATGAGGGTGATGAGGAACACCCCCGTGCTGTAGGTCCGGTTCTTGAACACCCTGAGGTCGATCACCGGGTGGCGCACCACGAGCTCTCGGAAAAACATGGCGGCCAGGGCGGCGACGGCGATGACGATGAGGGTGGTGACCATCTTGGAGGCGAACCAGTCGTACTCCTGGCCGCGGTCCAGGGCCACCTGGAGAGCGCCGATGCCGACCGCGAGCATGCCGATGCCCCAGTAGTCGATGCCTCCCGCGCCGCGCCGGATGTAGGGCGGGTCGAAGATGAACAGCCAGATCATCGCCAGGGCGACGATGCCGACCGGCAGGTTGATGTAGAACACCCAGCGCCAGGACATGTTCTCGGTCAGCCAGCCGCCCAGGACCGGTCCCAGGATGGGCGCCACCACGATGCCGATGCCCCAGAACCCCATGGCCTTGCCGCGGTCCTCCGGGGGGAACGCCTCCAGCAGAATGGCCTGGGAGAGGGGCTGCATGACCCCGCCGCTGATCCCCTGGATGATGCGGAAGATGATGAGGAAGCCGAGGGACGGCGCCAGGCCGCTCATCAGGGAGGCGAGGGTGAAGCTGATCACCGACACGATGAGCAGCCGCTTGCGGCCGAAGAAGTTGGCCAACCAGCCGGTGATGGGGAGGATGACCGCGTTGGCGGCCAGGTAGGTGGTGAGGGCCCAGGTCGCCTCCTCCACGCTGGCGGACAGGCTGCCGGCGATGTGGGGCAGGGACACATTGACCACGGTGGTGTCGAGCACCACCATGAAGGTGCCGGCCATCACCGAGATGGCGACGATCCAGCGGTTGACCTGCGGCGGGGCGGCCGCCGCTTCCTGGGTCATGGGCTCACCGGGTGTAGACCGTGGGGACGACCGACAGCCCCGGTCGCAGCTTGTGGTCGGGGTCCTGACCCGGCTCGAACACGATCTTGACCGGGACCCGCTGTACGACCTTGACGAAGTTACCGGAGGCGTTCTGTGCCGGCAGGAGGCTGAAGCGCGAGCCGGTGGCGGGTCCGATGCTGTCCACGTGTCCCTTCAAGGTGCTGCCGTAGGCGTCCACCGAGATCTCCGCCCGCTGGCCGGGCTCCATGTTCTCGAGCTTCGTCTCCTTGAAGTTGGCGGTGACGTAGATGTTCTCCATGTCCACCAGGGCGAACAGCGGCTGGCCCGCCTGCACCACCTGCCCCGGCTCCACCGAGCGCTTGCTCACGATTCCGGCGATGGTGGCCTTCACCACCGTGTACTCGAGCGCCAAACGGGCCTGCTGGATGGCGGCGTCTGCTTGCTGGAGCCTGGCCTCGGCGGCGCTCACCTGGGCCTTGGTGACCTTCACCTGCTGCGGCGCCGTCTGCGCCGCGCGGAGGTCGGCCTCGGCCTGCGCCACGCCGTCCTCGGCCTGATGGCGTGCCTGCTCGGCCTGGTGGACGCCGGCCTGGGCCGCTTCCACCGAGGCCTCGGCGGCCGTGGCGGCCGCCACGGCGGCGTCGAACTGCTGCTTCGAGATCTCGTCCTTCGTCACGAGCTGCTGGAGGCGCTCCCTGTCCCGCGCGGCCTTCTCGGCATTGGCCTGGGCCTCCCGCAAACGGGCCCGGGCCGCGGCGAGCTGGGCTTCGGCGGCGGCAGCAGCGGACTTGGCACGGCGGACCTCCGCCTGGGCGGAGGTCAGCTTGCCGCCGGAGCTGGCGGAGGTGATGGGCACGCCGGACCGGGCGCCGGTGAGGGCGGCCGCGGCAACGGCCTTGTCGGCCTCGGCGCGCTTGAGGGCGACCTCGTAATCGGTGGGATCGAGGCGCACGAGCACGGTGCCGGGGTCCACCCACCGGTTCTCCTCCACCTCCACCGACAGCACGCTGCCCCCGACGCGCGCTGCCACGGGCAGGATGTGGCCGTCGATCTGGGCGTCGTCGGTGGACACCTTGCCGTGCTCCAGGAACCAGAACAAGCCCGCGGCGACCACCACCACGATGGCGAGGATGATCAGGGCCCTCCGGGCGCGCGGTCGGCGACGGAGGAACTCCAGGACCCCCGAGGCACGCCTGCCGGTCGGCGCCGCCTCGGGAGCAGGCAGGGTCTCGGGATTGGGTCGGTCTGCGGTCAACGGCTTCCTCCAAGGAATCGCTGGAGGCCCTCGGCGGCGACGCCGAGGGCGCGCGCCAACCGGACCTCGGCGAGATTGTAGGCGAGGAGACTCGCAATCTGGTTGTCGTGGGCGGTGGCCAGGGTCTGTTGGGCCTGGACGACCTCGACCCCGCTCGCCACGCCGGCCGCGAAGCGATCACGGGACTGCTCCAGCTGACTCTCCGCCAGCCGGAGCGCGTCCTGTGCGACCTGGGTCCGCTCATCGGCGGCGGCCAGGTCGAGGAGGGCCGAGCGGACCTCGTACTCGATCTTCGCCCCCAGGTCGGCCAGGCGGGCCTGGCGGTCGGCGAGGCCGGCCTTGGCGGTGATGGTGCGTGCCTTGATCGCCCCGCCGGTGAAGATGGGCACGCTCACCATGGCGCCCACCGTGTACGTCGTCAGGGCGCTGTCGGGATCCGGGCCGATCTTGCCCCAGTTGGCCTGCATCCCGAGGGACGGCAGGGCCGTGTTGCGCGCCGCGGCCAGAGCCGCCTGGGCGGCATCCACGGCCGCACGGGCACTCCTGTAGTCGGCCCGCTGCCCGAGGGCGCGCTTCAGGGCCTCGTCGACGCCGATGGCCGGCGGCGCCGAGTACTCCAGGTCCTCGCTCAAGCGGAGCTCGGCGTCCATGGGCAACCCGATGGCGCGGGCCAGGGCCAGCTTGCTGGTGGCGGCGTCGTTGGTGGCCACGATGAGCCGTTCGCGCTCGGCGGCGAGCTGGACCTCGGCCCGCAGCACCTCGATGGCGGGCACCACCCCGGCCTCCTTCATGTCCACCGCCTGGCGGTGAAGCGCGCGAGCCGTCGTCACCTCGGCCCGGGCGGCGGCGATGCGGCTCCGAGCCGCCACCGCCTGGAGGTAGAAGCTGCTCACCGCCAGCACGACCTGGTCGCGGACGTCCTGAAGGGTGGCGTTCGCGGCGTCGGCACTGTGCGCGGCGGACCGGTTCTCGGCCCACAGGCTGAGGTTCACCAGAGGGCCTGTGAGCGACGCCCGCGCGTCAAAGACGTCGAAGGGACCGATGAGGGGTGACTCGCCGGGCGCGACCGGGAAACCGTAGGCCTCCAGGTTGATGGTGTTGCGGCTGTCGGCGACGGAGGCCTCCAGGTCCGGGAACAGGCGTGACCGCGCAGCTGCCCGTGCGCCGGCGGCCGTCCGTACCTGCTCGCGGCCGAGCACGATGGCCAGGTTGTGCTCGAGGCCACGCTGGACCGCCTCGGCGAGGGTGAGGTTGATCGGACCCGCCGGCGCCGGGCCAGGGACCCCACCGGCCAGTGAGCTGCTAGCGGGAGGCGCCGCTTGCGGCACCTCCTGCCCCATGGCCGCGGCCGCGACCAGCAGCAGGGCCAGGAGAATGATCGCGCCGCTGGCCGCGGGTGATGGTGAGGACGTCGGCTCGGGACTCGTGGTGCTCATGGCGTGCTCACCTCCGGGAATGTAGCGGCCGCGCTGCGGCGCCGATCAGCGGCGCACTATTCTAGCGCGCCGGAGCTGCAACCGAACGCACGCAAGACGTCGCTCCGCGGGGTCGCAGGCTGTGACAGCACGGGTGGGCCCGACAGCGCCAGCGTCAGGGATCAGTGGCGGTGTCAGCGGGACCGACAGCGAGCGACGGCGGCGATCAGTGGTCAGCACCGCCGAGGCGCCGCGGAGGACGGTGCCTCGAGCGTTGGCGATGACGCGCACCGTGGTAGCCTGTGGCGCCGCACGAGGAGCTTCCCGCTCGACCAGAGGTCTGATGGCGCACCTGCACATTCCTCGCCCGTTCGCTTCGAGCTACGCGGTGAACCTCACCGTCGCCATCGTGGCCATCGTCCCCTTCATCGTGGTCACCACCGCGGCCGGTCTGTTCCGTCGCCAGGTCGCGACCGAGCTCGGGGCGAGCCTCACCGGGCTGGCGGTGATCTCGGGGCTGGCCATCGCCGGCTACGCGTTCGGTGCCCTGCTCGGAGGCGATCTGGTGCAGCGCTTCCCCCAGCGCCGCCTCTTCCTCATCTGCGAGAGCCTGTTCGTGGTCGGCTGCCTCCTGGCGGCGGGAGGGCAGGGGGTCATCACCTACGGCGCCGGCCGGGTGCTGCTCGGCTTCGGGACCGGCCTGCTGTTGGTGGCGGCCCTGCCGCCGGTGATCCAGAACTTTCCGCCTCGGAAGATGCCCGTCACCGCCGCAGTGGTGAACCTCGGCTTCTTCGGCGCGGTGGCCGCAGGTCCCCTGCTGGGGGGCATCGTGGCGTACGGGGGCATGTGGCGCTGGCTGTACGGAGGCCTCGCCGTCATCGGCGTCGTCACCGTGAGCGTGGCCCTGTTCACCCTGCCCGACCGGGAGCCCTTCAACCCCGGCAGACCCGTTGACTGGTCGGCCCTGGTGCTGGCTCTGGCGGCCACCGCCTTGCCCTTCTGGGCCGCCGGAGAGCTGACCGGCCACGGTTTCTCCTCGCTGCGCTTCGTGGTGCCGCTGGCAATCGGCCTCGTGTGCCTCCTCGCCCTGCTGCTCAGCCAGTACCACAAGCGCGACCCCATGTCGCCTGTGAAGGGCATGTGGCACACCTACCCGGTGGTGGGGACGCTGGCGGCCATGTTCGGTGGCGGCGCCTTCGTGGCGCTCCTGGAGCTCGTACAGCGGTACCAGCTGCTCATCGCCGACCGGACGCCGCTGGCGACCGGGCTCGCCTTCTGGCCGCAGGTGCTGGGTGTGCTGGTCACGGTCGGCCTGCTGCGGGCGGCGGTGACCACCCGCTTCCTGCCGCTGCTGACCCTCAGCGGCATGCTCATGCTGCTGGCGGGCGGTGCGCTGCTGCTGGGGCTCGATCCGGGGCACTCCGAGCCCCATCTCCTGCTGGCGGCCACCGGTCTGCTCGGACTCGGAGCCGGCGCCACTGTGGCCCCTGGCCTGTTCATGGCGGGCTTCTCTCTGCCCTCGCACATCATCGGCCGCATCTTCGCCCTGGTGGAGCTGGTCCGCTCGGAGGCCGACTTCATCCTCGCCCCGGTCATCGCCAAGGTCGCGGAGACGGCCTCCGGAAGCGACGGCCTCACCGTCGAGGGCCTCCGGTACGGGCTGTGGACGACGGTGCTGATCACCGGCTTCATGACCCTCCTCGGCGTCGCCATCTACCTGGCCGGGGCGGGCTTCCGGCTGCCGCAACCGGATCTGGACACGTGGCTGCGCGGCGACCGGCCGGCCTTCGACTCGCCCGACCTCGGTGCCGCCCTGCACCGCCGGTAGCGGCGGGCTCGTGACAGCGCCATGGCGGCAGCTGCAGTGACGGTGACGGCGGCAGGTACAGAGTCAGTGGCGGCGACAGGGGCTGCGACCATCAGACGGCGAAGGGCGGCATGGTCACCTCCGGGCCGTTCGGTTAGAGGGATAGCCGGTGACTGGCCACCGGCTCGGACGGGAGGCATGAACGACCCGGAGGTGACCATGCGCAACGTCCTCGCCGGCACCGGCCTCATCGCTCACCGCAAGGCCCTCGACGCCGCAGCTGCCGCGATCAGCTCCCGGTGCCGGGTCAGCCGTCGTAGGAGCTCCAGGGGCGGACCGCGAGCTGGTCGATGGGGACCCGCTCCAGGGCCTCGGCGAGGCGCTCGGCGAGCTGGCGATTGGTGATCAGCGGCACGCCGAAGTCCACCGCGGTGCGGCGGATGATGTAGTCGTTGGTCAGCTCTTCCTTCTGGAAGTGCTTGGGGATGTTGATCACCAGGTCCACCCGGCGGCTCGTGATCTCTTCGACGGCGTTGGGGGAGCCGCCCTCCAGGGGCCAGCGCACGACCTGGGTGTGGACGTCGTTGCGGGCGAGGAAGTCCGCCGTCCCCTGGGTGGCCAGGAGCTCGACGCCGAGCTCGGAGAAGCGGCGGATGGCGTCCAGGAAGGCGGCCTTGGACTCGATGGGACCGGTGGAGAGCAGGGCCCGCCGGATGGGGAAACGGTAGCCCACGGCGATGAGCGCCTTCAGGAAGGCCTCGTCGAAGTCCCAGCCCAGGCAGGCCACCTCGCCGGTGGAGGCCATCTCCACCCCAAGGTCGGGTCGGCGCCCTCCAGGCGGGTGAACGAGAAGTGGGGCGCCTTCACGCCCACGTAGTCCAGGTCCAGGTGGGAGCGGTCGTCGGTGGCCACGGGGCGCCCCATCATGACCCGGGTGGCGGCGTCGATGAAGTTGCGCTTGAGCACCTTGGACACGAAGGGGAAGCTGCGCGAGGCGCGCAGGTTGCACTCGATGACCATGACCCGGTTGTCCTTGGCCAGGAACTGGATGTTGAACGGGCCGGTGATCCTGAGCGAGCGCGCCACCTGGGTGGTGATGCGGTGGATGCGGCGCATCGTCTCCAGGTAGGTGCGCTGGGGGGGCAGCACCAGGGTGGCGTCGCCGGAGTGGACGCCGGCGTTCTCCACGTGCTCGGAGACCGCGGAGCACACCAGCTCGCCGTCCCGGGCCACGGCGTCGACGTCGATCTCCTTGGCGTTCTCGATGAACTTGCTCACCACGACGGGGTGGTCGTGGGACACCTCCGCGGCCTTCTCCAGGTAGGTGCCCAGCTCGTCCTCGGTGGCGGCCACGGCCATGGCCGCGCCCGACAGGACGTAGGAGGGACGCACGATCACCGGGTAGCCCTGCTCGCGGGCGAAGCGGTAGGTGTCCTCGACGGTGGTGACCTCCTGCCATGACGGCTGGGGCACCCCCAGGGACTCGAGGAGGCTCGAGAAGTGGTGCCGGCTCTCGGCGCGGTCGATGGATCGCGGCGAGGTGCCGAGCACCCGCATCTGGGCCTCACCGCAGCGCACCGCCAGGTTGTTGGGGATCTGCCCGCCCATGGAGAGGATGATCCCCAGCGGCGACTCCTTGCGGTAGATCTCGCTCACCGTCTCGAAGCTGAGCTCGTCGAAGTACAGGCGGTCGCACTCGTCGTAGTCGGTGCTGACGGTCTCCGGGTTGTGGTTGACCATGAGGGTGCGGTAGCCCAGGTCGCGCAGGGTGCGTACGGCGTTCACGCAGCACCAGTCGAACTCCACCGAGGAGCCGATGCGGTAGGCGCCGGGGCCGAGGATCATGACCGTGCCCTCCTGATCGAAGGGCACGTCGTCCTCGGAGCCGTTGTAGGTCAGGTAGAGGTAGTTGGTGGCCGCGGGGTACTCCGCGGCCAGGGTGTCGATCTGCTTGCAGCAGGGGTGGATGCCCAGCCCTTGGCGGTGGGCACGCACCTCGTCCTCGCCCGCTCCCGTGGCGGCCGCGATCTGGGCGTCGGAGAAGCCGAGCTCCTTGGCCTGCCGCAGCAGCCCCGCCTCCACCGCTGGTCCGCCGGCCTCCCGGAGGCGCTTCTCGGTTCCCACGATGCGGCCGATCTTGTCGATGAACCAGGGATCGATGCGGGTGATGGAGGCGACCTCGGCGGTGGACATGCCCTGCGCCAGCGCCTCGGCCACGGCGAAGATGCGACGCTCGGTGGGCTCGGCGAGGGAGGTGCGCAGGTCCGCAAAACGGATGCCGTTGTTCAGCACCACCCCCCGCGCCCCGGTGTCCGTCATCCTCAGCGCCTTCTGCAGCGCCTCCTCGAAGCGGCGGCCGATGGCCATGACCTCGCCCACCGACTTCATGGCCGACCCGATCCGCTCGTTGACGCCGGGGAACTTCTTGAGGTCCCAGCGCGGCATCTTCACCACCACGTAGTCCAGGGCGGGCTCGAAGCAGGCGCAGGTGGACCGGGTCACCGAGTTCGGCGACCTCGGTGAGCGACCTCCCGAGGGCGAGCTTGGCGGCCACGAAGGCCAGGGGATAGCCGGTGGCCTTGGACGCCAGGGCCGAGGAGCGGGACAGGCGGGCGTTGATCTCGATCACCCGGTAGCCCTCGCCCGTGGGCGACAGCGCGTACTGGATGTTGCACTCGCCGACGATGCCCAGGTGTCGCACCACCCGGATGGCGATCTCCCGCAGCAGGTGGTACTCCTGGTTGTCGAGGGTCTGGCTGGGCGCCACCACGAGGCTCTCGCCCGTGTGGATGCCCATGGGGTCGATGTTCTCCATGTTGCAGACGGTGATGCAGTTGTCGAAGCGCGTCGCGCATCACCTCGTACTCGATCTCCTTCCAACCCTCCAGGTACTCCTCGACGAGCACCTGCTCGGTGTGGGCGAAGGCCCGTTGGGCGAGGGCCCGGAGCTCCGCCTCGTCGCGGCAGATGCCCGAGCCCAGACCGCCGAGGGCGAAGGCCACCCGGGCCATGCACGGGAAGCCGATCTTCCTCCCCGCGGCCACCGCCTCCTCGATGCTGGTGGTGGGCAGGCTGCGCGGCACCTGGACGTCGATCTCCGCGAGCCGGCCCGACGAAGCGCTCCCGGTCCTCGGTGTCGCAGCACCGACTCGATGGGCGCTCCCAGGATGCGCACGCCGTGTCGCTCCAGCGTGCCGTCGCGGTAGAGCTGGACGCCGCAGTTGAGGGCGGTCTGGCCGCCGAAGCCGAGGAGGATGCCGTCGGGCTGCTCGCGCTCGATCACGCTGGCCACGAAGGAGGGTGTCACCGGGACGAAGTACACCTCGTCGGCCAGGTGCTCCGACGTCTGGATGGTGGCGATGTTGGGGTTGATGAGGATGGTGCGGACACCCTCCTCCTTGAGGGCCTTGATGGCCTGGCTGCCGGAGTAGTCGAACTCCCCGGCCTCGCCGATCTTGAGCGCCGAGCTGCCGAGCACCAGGACGGTCCGCGGCGGCTCGCTCCTCATCGGCGTCCTCCTTTGAGGAGGTCGGCGAAGTCGTCGAAGATCCAGGCCGAGTCCACGGGCCCCGGGGTGGCCTCGGGGTGGAACTGGACCGATCGCACGGGTCTGGAGACGTGGCGGATGCCCTCCACCGTGCCGTCGTTGGCGTTGACGAACCACAACCTCCAGTCGCTGGGCAGGCCGTCGGGCCGGACCGCGAAGCCATGGTTCTGGGAGGTGATCACGCATCGCTTCTCACCCTGCCCGGTCTCGTCCAGCTCGATGCAGGGCTGGTTCTGACTGCGGTGCCCGAAGGGCAGCTTGAAGGTCTCCAGACCCAGGGCCAGGGCCAGGAGCTGGTTGCCGAGGCAGACCCCCAGGATCGGAACGTCGAGGGCCAGGGCCCGCTCGACGTTGCGGATCGCCGCCGTACACATCCGGGGGTCTCCGGGCCCGTTGGAAATGACCAGGGCGTCGAAGTCCATGCCCAGGAAGTAGTGGTCGTGGGGCACCCGCACGACGTTCAGGCCGCGCTCGAGCAGGCTGCGGATGATGTTGGCCTTGCAGCCACAGTCCAGGAGAGCGACGGTGGGCGCGTCGGGGCCGCCGCTGTCGTAGCGCAGGACCTCGTGCACGCTGACGGTCGCCACCAGGTCGGTGGCGTTCGGGTCGGACAGGGCCGGCGGCTCGCTGTCCTCGAGCTCGATGGCGCCCAGCATGGTGCCCTTGGCGCGCAGCCGCTTGGTGAGCGCGCGGGTGTCGATCCCGGCCAGGGCAGGGATGCCTTCCCCGGCCAGCCACGCGTCCAGGCTGCGGGCGGCGCCGTGGTGGCTGTAACGTTCCGAGTGCTCCCACACCACGAGCCCGGCCGCCTGGATGCGCTCCGACTCGAAGCCGACGGGCAGCCCGTACCCATCCCTCCTCGCCGCCGGCACGCCGTAGTTCCCCACCAGGGGATAGGTGAGGACCAGGATCTGCCCGGCGTAGGAAGGGTCGGTGAGGGACTCGGGGTACCCCACCATGCCGGTGTTGAAGACCACCTCCCCAGCCACCGGGTGCTGGGCTCCGAAGGCCAGACCCTCCAGTACGGTTCCGTCCTCAAGTCTGAGTCGCCCGCGGCGCACCGGTGCCTCCTGGGGTTGGCATGGGGGTGGTCGCCGCTGCCCGACGGCGCCCATCTGGGCGGGGAGTGTAACAGGTCGGCGTTGGCAGCGCGTAGGCAGCACGACGGTGCGAGGGACTCGTCGCCGGCCGCGCCTCGGTTGCGAGATACCTCTCCGAGAGCCTTTCGCAACCTTGACGAGAGGATTGATTCTTCTCACCGGACGGGTCGACCTTGTCTCGACGCTGCGTTAGAGTTGTGGGCCGGGACGAAAGGGGGACGTTCGTGAGATTCTCTTGGGTCGCGACCACGTTGCTCTCCATTGCCGCCACCGCCGCCGCTGCGGCGACACCGCCCGCCGCTGCGCTGCCCTCGGGGGCCAGCGAGGCTGCCAATGCCATCACCGCCGCCGCAATCAGGGGACAGGTGCGCTTCCTGGCGTCCGATCTCCTCGAGGGGAGGGCCCCGTCGAAGCCGGGGGCGCTCCTCGCGCGCGCCTACCTGGCCAGCGAGCTGGAGTCCCTCGGTCTCGAGCCGGGTGGCCCCGACGGCTCATGGGAGCAGCGCTTCCCCATCGTGGGCATCGACGCACAGGTGCCGAAGACCTGGCGCTTCGCCGCCAAGGGAGGCGACGTGGACCTGGCGTTCTGGGACGACTTCATCGCCGCTCCCGGCGTGCAGGCGAACCACGCCGGCGTCGCCGACGCCGAGGTGGTGTTCGTCGGCTACGGCATCCAGGCCCCCGAGTACCACTGGGACGACTACAAGGGCGCCGACCTGAAGGGCAAGATCCTGCTGATGCTCAACAACGACCCGGACTGGGACCCGGCCCTGTTCGCCGGCAACCGCCGGCTCTACTACGGCCGCTGGGACTACAAGTACGAGGAGGCCGCGCGGCAGGGCGCGGTCGGCGCCATCATCATCCACACCACGCCGTCGGCGGGCTATCGCTGGCGCGTGGTCCAGAACTCGTGGACCGGCGAGCAGTACGAGCTGCCGGCGGGAGCCGAGCCGCGCCTCCAGGTCAAGGCCTGGACCACCGAGGACGCGACCCGCAAGCTGCTGGCCGCGGCCGGGTTCGACCTCGATGCCCTGGTGGCCAAGGCCCACGAGCGCTCCTTCGAGCCGGTGCCCCTGGGCATCCACACCTCCCTGGCGCTGACCAGCCGGATCGAGCACGGCCAGACGGCGGACGTCCTGGGCCTGCTCAGGGGGTCCGACCCGGAGCTCGCCAAGGAGGTGGTGATCTACGGCGCGCACTTCGACCACCTGGGGGTCGGTGCCCCGGACGAGACCGGCGACACCATCTACAACGGCGCCCGTGACAACGCCACCGGGTGCGCTCAGCTCCTGGCCATCGCCCGCGCCTTCACCATGCTGCCGGAGCGCCCCCGACGCTCGGTGCTGTTCGTCTTCTTCACCGGCGAGGAGTCCGGGCTGCTGGGCTCCGAGTGGTATGCGCGCCATCCGACGTTCCCCGCGGGCCGCATCGCCGCCTGCATCAACTTCGACGGTGCCAACATCTTCGGCCGCACCTCCGACATCTCCCTGGTGGGCAACGGCAAGTCCACCATGGACGACGTGGCCCGGGCCGCGGCCGCCATCCAGGGTCGCACCGTCACCGGCGAGACCGAGCCCGACAAGGGCGCCTTCTACCGCTCCGACCAGTTCAGCCTGGCCAAGATCGGCGTCCCGGCCCTGTACTTCAGCTCGGGGCGTGACTACGTGGGCCGTCCGGCGGGTTGGGGGCAGCAGAGGTCCGACCAGTGGCTGGCCGAGCACTACCACCGGCCCAGCGACGAGCTGGAGCCGGACTGGGATTTCTCGGGGCTCATCCAGGACGCCCAGCTCGGCTTCTACGCGGGGCTGATGGTGGCCGACGCCGACGCCATGCCGGCGTGGAAACCGGGAGACGAGTTCGAGCACGCCCGTCAGCAGGCCCTGGCGGCGGCTGCCCAGGACACGACACCGACGGCGGCCGGCAGCCACTAGCGCGAACCTGGGCGACGGCGTCGGCGGACAGCGTCCGCGGCGGCGACAGCGACGGCGGTAGCGAACTGGGGCAGCGGGCAGCGGCCAGCGCCCTCCACCACGTGCCCAGTTGCTGTCATGGTGAGCGAGGAGCTCGCCGTCCGCGGCGAGCGACGAGTCGAACCATCCCCCGAAGGCCCGTGGGACGCAGCGCAGGTACCAGTCTGGTGCTGTCGGGGGATCCTTCGCCCGTGGCTCGGCGGACCGAGCCCCGTGCTCAGGATGACAAGGGGATTGGGTGGGCGGCCGCGGCACGGTGGGATGAGCCCCACGGCGACGGCGGCGACAGCGACGGCGGCCGTGATGATCTCCGAGAGGCTTCGGGAGCACCAGAGAGGGGTGCCTGGCACGCTGCTTAGTGGACAGTCGCTGGTCCGTGCGAACGCTGCCGCCGGGCGCATGCTTGCAATGCGCGGGTGGGGGACCGATACTGCCGTGGCTTTCGGCCCGTCAGCCGGAACCCTGGTGGTGGCTGGGGGTCGCGCGGTGGGCGGTCACACGCGGGAACAGTGATGTTCAGGATGCCCGGCGGCCTCCCGGATCGAAAGGAAGGCGCCATGAGGAGCTCTGATCCCATGCGGGCCATCGGAGGCTGAGGGTGGGCGAGCTGAGCCATCTCGACGACGAGGGCGCCGCCCGCATGGTCGACGTGGGAGACAAGCAGGTCACGGCCCGCCGGGCGGTGGCCGAGGGCGTGCTGGTGACGGGCCCCGAGGTGATGGCCGCCCTGAGGGAGGGCCGCACTCCCAAGGGCAACGTCTACGAGACCGCCCGCCTGGCCGGGGTCATGGCCGCCAAGCGCACCTCCGAGCTGATCCCCTTGTGCCACAACATCCCCCTCGACCACGTGAAGGTGGACTTCGAGGCCCGCTCCGACCGCATCGTGATTCGCGCGGAGGCCGCCACTCGGGCGGCCACCGGCGTCGAGATGGAGGCCCTCACCGCGGCGACGGTGGCCGGTCTGACCCTGGTGGACATGCTCAAGGCCCTGTCCAAGGGCATGGTCCTGGAGGGCGTGCGCCTCCTCGCCAAGTCGGGCGGTCGCTCGGGAGACTGGCACGCCGGAGGGGGCGCGGAGTGAGTGGCGTCGTCGCCTTCGTCTGCGTCTCCGAGCGCCGCGGGATCCCCAAGCGTGCGGTGGAGGGGGCGCGTCTGGTCGCGGACCACGGCATCGAGGGCGACGCCCACGCCGGGAGCTGGCACCGCCAGGTGTCGCTGTTGGATGCGGCCGACATCGACGGCATGCGCTCCGCAGAGCTCGAGCTGGAACCGGGGGCCTTCGGCGAGAACCTGGTGGTGAGCGGCCTCGACCTGGCCGCCCTCGGGGTGGGCAGCCGGCTGGCGGTGGGGGAGGCGGAGCTCGTCATCAGCCAGGTGGGCAAGGTCTGCCACAGCCGGTGTGCGATCTACGTCCGGACCGGGGACTGCATCATGCCCCGCCGCGGCCTGTTCGCCCGTGTCGTCAACGGCGGCGAGGTGGCCACAGGCGACGCGGTCGAGGTGCTGGAGGTGGTGGGTCCGGACGTGATCCAGGTGGCGGTGGTGACGGTCTCGGACCGCTGCGCGGCCGGACAGACGAAGGACACCGCCGGCCCCGCCGTGACCGGCCTGCTCGAGACGAAGCTGGGCGCCCGCTCGGCCTGGTCCGGGGTGCTGCCCGACGACGAGGAGACCATCGCCGCCACCCTGGTCGACCTCGCGGACCGCGACCTCGGCCTGGTGGTGACCGTGGGCGGCACCGGGCTGGCCGAGCGGGACGTCACCCCCGAGGCCACGCGCAGGGTCGTCGAGCGCGAGGTGCCAGGGCTCGCTGAGGCCATGCGGGCGGCCTCGTCGACGATCACGCCGCACGCCTGGCTGTCGCGGGCGGTGTGCGGGATCCGCCGCCGCACCCTGATCGTGAACCTGCCCGGCAGCGCCAAGGCGGCGGTGGAGAATCTGGAGGCGATCCTGCCCACCCTGCCTCACGCCGTCCAGATGTTGCGCGGCGACACCGCGCATCCCGAAGCCGACACCGGCCGCTGACCAGACGGTCCGCAACGGCAGCGACGGGGCGAGCGGTCTCCGAGAGAACATCGCGTCGCGAGAAGCGTGTGCGTCGAGCGCGTCGATCGTGGATGCGACCCGAGAAGCGGGACGTGCCGAGGACTTCCGATTGACAAAGAGGGGCCCGTCGACGGGCCCCTCGTGTGCGTATCGAAGCGGGAGTGGCTAGATCTTGTGGCCGCCCTCCAGCACCCGTCGGGTGGGCTTGAAGATCTCCTTGTCGTACTTGGCGGCGAGCATGTTGAGCCCGTCGGTGAGGTCCCACTTGGAGATGGACCGGCCCAGGTTGATGGGCCCCATGGGGTTGCCCGAGGAGTTGATGAGCGCCAGGTCGACGTCGTTCAGCGTGTCGACCACCCCCTCCTGGATGAGCTTGGTGGCCTCGTTGATCTGCACGAAGACCGGCCAGAAGAAGCTGAACTTGTTGGTGGCCTTGGCCAGGTCGATCTTGGGCCGCTCGCCGTTGGGCCAGGTGAAGTAGCCCTGGCCGCTCTTCTTGCCCAGCTTGCCCTCCTCCATCATCTTGACGAGGTGCGGCGCCGGACCGTACTCGGGGTCCAGGGTCTTCGCGAAGTAGCGGCTGACGTCCACCGCCACGTCGACGCCCACGTAGTCGGTGAGCTCGTACGGCCCCATGGCGGAGCCGATGAGGCGCATGAACGCGTCCATGGCCTCGGGCTCGATCTCGCCGCGCTCGGCGATCTCCATGAAGAGCACCGCCGGGGCCTGGTTGACCCGGTTGGCGATGAAGCCCGGGGAGTCCTTCTTGACCAGCACCGGGAGCTTCTTGATCTTCTCCACGTAGGCCATGCCGATCTGGATGGTCTCGTCCGAGGTCTTGTCGGCCCGGATCACCTCCACCAGGCGCATCAGCACCGCCGGGTTGAAGTAGTGCAGCCCGAGCACCTTGTCGGGGCGGCTGGTGGCCTCGGCGATTTCGGAGATGCTCATGGTCGAGGTGTTGGAGGCGAACAGAGTGTGCTTGGGGGCGTGCTTGTCGAGGTCGCCGAACACCTTCTTCTTGAGGTCCATGTTCTCGGGCACGGCCTCGATGACCAGGTCGGCGTTCCCTACCGCCTCGTCGAGGTCGGTGGTGGTCTTCAGGAGCTTGGAGCGGATGGCCTGGTCGTGCTCGGCCTTGACCTTGCCCTTGTCCACCAGCTTGTCGAGGCTTTGAAAGATCCGGCTCTTGCCCTTTTCGACGAACTCCTCCTTGATGTCGTAGAGGTTGACGTTGTATCCCCCGAGAAGGGCCACCTCGGCAATGCCGTGGCCCATGTCCCCGGCGCCGATCATGGCGACTGTCTTGACGTCGTCGATGTTCATGGTCGCCCTCCTCCCTTCAGCTCGCTTCGTTTTCGATGATGACTGCGGTGCCCTGGCCGCCCCCGCAGCACATGGTGGCGCAGCCCAGGCGGGCCTTCTTCTCCTTGAGGATGCGGGCCAGGGTGCCGATGATGCGGCCGCCGGTGGCGCCCAGGGGGTGGCCGATGGCGATGCCGCCGCCCTTGACGTTGACCTTGTCGGGGTCGAGACCGAGCTCGCGGATGGCGTACAGCACCACCACCGCGAAGGCCTCGTTGATCTCCCAGTAGTCGATGTCCGAGACGTCGAGGCCGGCGGCCTCCAGGGCACGTCGGGACGACGGCACGGGGCCCTTGCCCATGATGGCGGGCTCCACCCCGGCGAAGCCGATGGAGCGCACCTTGGCCAGGGGCTCGATGCCCTTGGCCTTGGCCTGCTCCTTGGTCATCAGCACCAGCGCCACCGCGCCGGCGTTCAGGGGCGAGGCGTTGCCGGCGGTGATGGTGCCGTCCTTGCGGAAGGCGGGCCTCAGGTCGGCCATGCCCTCGGCGGTGGCGTCGGAGCGGACCGCCTGATCCTTGTCCACCACCATCTTGCTGCCGTCCTCCTGGCGCACCTCGATGGGCAGGATCTCGCCGTCGAAGAAGCCCTCCTGCTGGGCCGCATACGCGAGCTGGTGGGAGCGGGCGCCCCAGGCGTCCATGTCCTCGCGCTTGAAGCCGAGCCCGGCCATCTTCTCGGCGGTCCAGCCCATATTCATGGCGGTGAAGAAGTCCCAGTGGGCGAGCTTGGGGTCCTGGAACATGCGCAGGTTGAGCTCGATCGATCCGCCGCCCCCCATGGGCACGCGGTCCATGTGCTCCATGCCGCCCACCAGCACCACGTCGGCGAAGCCCTGGGCGATCTCCATGAAGCCCATCTGGAAGGCGGCCATGGTGGAGCCGCACTGCTCGTCCAGGAGCTTGCAGGAGGTGCGCTGGTCGAGGTCGGCCAGGAGCAGCGGCATGCGGCCGCCGATGGAGAACTGCTCGTTCACCGCCAGGGCGCAGCCCATGGTGAAGTCGTCCACCTCCTTGGGCTCGACCTTGGCCCTCTTCAGGGCCTCGGGCAGCAGCCTCGCCAGCAGGTCGTCGCTGCGCATCTTGAACAGCCAGTCACGGCCGGGGTCGTTGGGCCGGCAACGGGACTGGGCGGACCGCACGTAGCTCGCGATCACGACGTCGCGCATGTCACTCTCCCCCTTTCAGGTATCGTTGCGTGTCTCTGGCCTTGCGGAAGCTGAATGATCGGACACCTCCTCCACGGCTCGTCGAGCGGGTGCCACCGGGCCATTCTCGGGGAAAAGAAACCCCTCGACGGGTCTCCCGGCGGCCCCCTGGCGGTGCGAGCGCGGTCGTCTCTGCACGGGGTAACGGCTCGCTCACGAGCATGATTTCCGGTCGAAATTCGTCCGCACGCTCGGACTATATTATCTTGTGCGAAAGATCACAAGCACCAGGGAACGGCCTCCTGGAAGGGATGGGACCCCGTCGCTGTTGTGGGCCAGGAGACACGATGCGGAAGAGGGAGGTGGCGCCATGAACCCGACGTGGGGATGGCTGGCGGCAATGGGAGTGATGTTGGGGGTTGCGGCGGGCGCGGTGCCGACGGCCCGGGGGCTCGAGGTCGGGGACCGCGCGCCCGAGTTCACGCTCGAGGGCACCGATGGGAAGACTTACTCCCTCGAGCAGTTCCGGGGCGAACGCCCGGTGGTGATCGCCTGGTTCCCCAAGGCCTTCACCGCCGGCTGAACGGCGGAGTGCAAGTCGCTGCGGGACAGCGGCGAAGAGATCCGGAAGCACGACGTGGCGTTCTTCGCGGCGAGCTGTGACGACGTGGACACCAACCGCAAGTTCGCCGAGCACCTGGGCCTGGACTTCCCCATCCTGAGCGACCCCGACCACAAGGTCGCCACCGCCTACGGGGTCGTCACACCGGAACGCAAGTACCCACACCGGTGGACCTTCTACATCGGGAGCGACGGCGTCATCAAGGCCATCGACCGCCAGGTGGACCCGACCACGGCCGGCAAGGAGCTGGCTGCGAAGCTTGAGGAGCTGGGCTTCTAGCCTACCCGGCGTGACGCATCCCGCGGCGCGCCGATTCTGTCGGCGCGTTCCCCGTGGTTGCCACCGCTGACACTTTCACGACCGCAGTCCCCGCAGGATCGGTCCGTACCACTTCGTGAAAGTGTCACCAGTGGCACGCCCGAGGAAGGAGCTCTTCTCCCGACGGTCGCTGGCCCGCGTGAGCTGGTCGCCGCAGGTGACTGCCGCTGCCGCCGATGCGGTCGCCGTCGCTGTTCGCCGCCGGTCAGCGGCCCTTGAAGACCGGGGGGCGCTTCTCCATGAAGGCCCGCGGCCCCTCCTGCGCGTCCTCGGACGCGAACACCGGCAGCGCGAGCTCCATCTCCCGCTTCAGCGCCTCGGCCTCGGGCACGCCGATGGCCTGTCGGATGGAGGCGCGGATGGCGCGCACCGCCAGGGGCCCGTTGGCTGCAATGCGGCCGGCGATCTCCAGGGCCAGGGGAAGGAGCTCGTCCGGCGGCACCACGTGGTTGAGGAAGCCCAGGGCGAGCGCCTGGTGGGCGTCGATGAGGTCGCCGGTGAGCAGCAGCTCCATGGCCTTGGCGTAGGGGATCTGGTAGGGGAGGCGGACCGTGGAGCCGCCGGCGGGGAACACCGCCCACTTCGCCTCCTGCATCCCGAACCGGGCGGCCTCGGCGGCCACCCGGATGTCGCAGCCCATGACCAGCTCCATGCCGCCGGCGATGGCGAAGCCGTTGACGGCCGCGATCACCGGCTTGACCGCGTCCCCGTCGCGCAGGATCGCCCTGCCCGCCAGACCGGGGTCGGCCACCAGAGCCTGGTCCCACTCGTCCTCCGGCTGGCGGGCGCCCGAGAACAGGGGGATGAGACGTCCCAGGTCGGCGCCGGCGCAGAAGGCGGTACCGGTGCCGGTGATCACCGCCACCCGGATGGCGTCGTCCTCCCGGACCTCGGTCCAGGCCTGGTCGAGCTTGACCAGGGCCTCGGGGTTGAAGGCGTTGCGGGCCTCGGGACGGTTGAGGGTGATCAGAGCCACGTGCTGTCTGCGTTCGAAACGGACGACGTCGTCGCTCATGGTGCGCCTCCTCGAGGGGGATGACGCGCAGTCTACCGCACGCCCGCCCGAGCCACGACCCGGTGCCCGGCACCGGCCCGTGAGTCGGGTTCGCAAGAGGCACTCGCCCCAGGAGCACCAGAGAGGGTGCCAGGCACCGTCACGATCGAGCCGAGAAGGGTAGGCGCCGCATCTTCAACGGTGCCTGGCTCCCACTCTGGTTTGTCCGGAGTGACGCCTCTCGCGACGCGCCGATCCTGTCGATGCGCTCCCCGAGGTTGCCACCGCTGACACTCTTCCGGTCCCCACGCGAGGCACGGCCGGTACGCGTCGCTCCGGAAAAGTGTCAGCAGTGGCACGCCCGAGGGACGCGCTCTTCTCGCGAAGTCCGTTCGCCCCGTCTCACTCCTGCCTGGCGACGGTGGGGAACATGAGGGCCGAGGTGTAGGCGTCGGTGAAGTCGGGGTTCCCGGCGAGCTCCACGTAGGAGATGGCGGCGGCGATCCGCCGAGCGGCCGCGCGGTGGGGCTCCGACAGCAGGCAGAGCCTGGCGCCCATGCCGGCCGCGTTCCCCACCTGCTGGAACCGCGCCGACGCAACGGGGGGCAACATGCCGATGGCGATGGCGCTGCCCACGTCCAGGTACGTGCCGAAGGCCCCTGCCACGATCACCCGCTCGATGTCCCCCTCGGCGAGCCCGGCGCGCCCCAGGAGCACCTGGGCGCCGGCGCGGATGGCCGCCTTGGCCAGCTGGAGCTCCCCGACGTCACGGCGGCTGATCCCCACGTCCCGGGGCGCCCCCCGCTCGCCGCTCTCGGCCAGCACGAGCTCCGGGCCTGCCGCCGACGTCCGCACCCGCGGGTGAGCCCCCTCGCGCAGGGAGCCGGAGCGGTCCAGGATCCCTGCTCCGAGCATGCCGGCGACGGCGTCCACGAGGCCCGATCCGCACACGCCCACCGGAGGCGCATCGGCGACGGTCTGGTACTGCACCTCGAGACCGCCGTCGGGACCGGCCACGAAACGGACCCGCTCGATGGCCCCGGGTGCGGCGCGCATGCCGTCGCGGATGTGGGCGCCCTCGAAGGCCGGTCCGGAGGCGCACGAGCAGCTCAGCATGCGGCCGCCCGCGGCGAGCACGATCTCGGTGTTGGTGCCGATGTCCAGGCCGAGGGTCACCTCTTTGCTCTCGTGGATGTCCGTGGCCAGGATCATGGCCACGTGGTCGGCGCCGACGAAGCCGGCGATCACCGGCAGCAGGTGGAGTCGGGCACCGGGGGACAGGTGGAGGCCCGCTTCGGCGGCCCCCAGATCGCAGGGCTCGGACAGGGCGGGGACGTAGGGAGCGGCTCCCAAGGAGCGCACCGGCAGGCCGAGGAAGAGGTGGTGCATGCAGGTGTTGCCCACCAGCACCGCCTCCACCACCTGGGAGGGGTCTTTGCCGGCAGCGGCGCAGAGCTCGCCGGCAAGCTCGTCGATGCCCGAGGCGAGCACTCGTTGCAGCTCGGCGGCGTGGAGGGCGTCGGCCATGGCGTGGCCGATGCGGGCCATCACGTCCTCGCCGTACGCGATCTGGGGGTTCATGGCCCCCGCGGCGGCCAGGGTCTCGCCGCTCGAGAGGTCGACCAGGTACCCGGCGAGCTTGGTGGTGCCCAGGTCCACCGCCAGGCCGAGGGGCGAGGAGGAGGGCGGGAGCACGGCCAGGACCTCATCGGCCCTGGTGACGGCCCGCACCTGCCAGCCCGACGCGCGGGCCACGCCCGCGAGCTGGCGCGCGGCGGTGGGATGCAGGGGCCGGACCGTGACCCCGTGCTGCTGCTCGAGCGCCTCGCGCAGCCGCACGCTGTCGGACCGCAGGTCGTCGAGGCCGGGGGGCGCCATGGTGACGTCGCGGCTTCGGACGGCGGGGGCGAAGCTCCACCGCCGGTTCCCGGCCCTCGACCTGGGCGCGCTGGGGAGCGCTGATGGAGCCCGGCGGCACGTCCACCTCCACGTCGCCTTGCACCCTGGTCTCGCACGCCAGCCGCAGCCCGTCCTCTCCGAGGGTGTGCTCGTTGGCGGTGGGTGGTGACACGTGGCCCGCGAGGACGCGCACCCGGCACGTCGCGCAGGTCCCCGTGCCGCCGCACACCGCGCTCAGGCCGACCCCGGCGAGGCGTGCAGCCTCGAGGAGCGTCACGCCGACGGCGACCCGCGCCCGCCTGCCCAGGGGCTGGAAGGTCACCGTGCACGTCGGAGTGGCGGTCGAAGCCATGTCGTCTCCGCCCGATTGTACGTGCTGCCGCTCCCGTGGGCCCCCGGGGGCGGTGGTACACTGCCGTGGCTCCGGCATTTTGGAACGCTGCGGCATGACCAGGGACGGGACGTGAGTGTCGCGGAAGGAGGCGTCAGATGAGCGACGTGGTCGGGTACGAGCGCAAGGGTCGGATCGGAGTGATCACCATCGACAGTCCGCCCGTGAACGCCCTCTCGCAAGCGGTGCGCAGCGGCCTCGTGGAGCAGGTCGCCAGGGCGGTGGCCGACGACGAGGCCGAGGCCATTCTCCTCATCTGTGCCGGCAGGACCTTCATCGCCGGCGCCGACATCTCGGAGTTCGGCAAGCGGCCCAAGGAGCCGGGATTCCTGGCGGTGACGAACGCCCTGGAGGGCTCGCCCAAGCCGACGGTGGCGGCGATCCACGGCACCGCCTTCGGGGGTGGGCTGGAGACGGCGATGTCCTGCCACTACCGCTGCGCCGTTCCATCCGCCAAGGTCGGTCAACCGGAGGTGAAGCTGGGCATCATCCCGGGCGCCGGCGGCACCCAGCGCCTGCCGCGGCTGGCCGGAGTCGAGGCCGCCGTGAACATGATCGTGACCGGAAAACCGGTACCTGCCCCCAAGGCGAAGAAGCTGGGCATCATCGACGAGATCGTGGAGGGTGACCTGCTCGAAGGGGCTCTGGCGTACGTGGGTCGGCTCGTGGATGAAGGGGCGCCGGTGCGCAGGACGCGGGACATCTCCCTCGACCGATCGGCGGTGCCCGAGGGGTTCTTCGCTGCGTACCGCGAGGGCATCGCCAAGAAGGCCCGCGGCTACTTCGCGCCGGAGATGTGCATCCAGGCGGTGGAGGCGGCCGTGGACCTGCCCTTCGATGAGGGGATCCAGCGCGAGGGCGAGATCTTCGTCGAGTGCATGAGAAACCCCCAGGCGGCTGCCCTCCAGTACGTGTTCTTCGTGGAGCGGGAGGCCGCCAAGATCCCGGACGTCCCCAAGGACACACCCCTGCGCAGCATCAACAAGGTGGGCATCGTTGGCGGCGGCACCATGGGAGGCGGCATCGCCATGGCCTTCGCCAACAGCGGCCTGCCGGTGACGATGGTCGAGGCCGACCAGGGTGCGTTGGACCGGGGCCTGGCCACCATCAAGAAGAACTACGAGCGGAGCCTCGCGAGCGGCCGTTTCACCGAGGCCCAGGTCGAAGAGCGCCTGGGTCGCATCAGGGGCACCCTGGAGTTCGGCGACCTGGCGGACGCGGACCTCGTCATCGAGGCCGTGTTCGAGGACCTCGGCCTCAAGAAGGAGGTCTTCGCCAAGCTGGACGCCGTCTGCAAGGCGGGGGCGATCCTGGCCACCAATACCTCCACTCTGGACGTGGACGAGATCGCGGCCACCACCTCGCGGCCCGCGGACGTCATCGGGCTCCACTTCTTCAGCCCCGCCAACGTGATGCGGCTGCTGGAGGTCGTGCGCGGAGCGGCCACCGCCAAGGACGTGCTCGCCACCTGCATGAAGATGGCCAAGGCCATCGGCAAGGTGGGGGTGGTCTCCGGGGTCTGCTTCGGTTTCATCGGCAACCGCATGCTCGAAGGTTACCTCCGGGAGGCGGGCCTGATGCTCCTGGAGGGAGCGTCGCCAGCCGAGGTCGACGCAGCCATGTACGGCTTCGGCTTCCCCATGGGGCCCTTCGCCATGAGCGACCTGGCCGGCCTCGACGTGGGCTACCGCGTGCGCAAGGAGCGGGGCATCGAGCCCGGGTCCGAGCCCTCGTCGGTGGTGGCCGACCGCCTGGTGGAGGGGGGCCGCCACGGCCAGAAGACCGGCGCCGGCTTCTACCGCTACGAGGAGGGCTCGCGGGCGCCGGTCCCCGACCCCGAGGTGGTGCGGATCATCGAGGAGGAGGCGGCCAGGCTCGGGATCGCGCGGCGGGAGCTCGGTGAGGAGGAGATCGTAACCCGCTGCGTCTACCCGCTCGTCAACGAGGGCGCCCGCATCCTGGAGGAGGGGATCGCCATCCGGCCCTCCGACATCGACGTCGTCTGGATCAACGGCTACGGCTTCCCGCCCTACCGGGGAGGCCCGATGTACTACGCGGACCAGGAGGGCCTGAAGAAGGTCTACGACGCCATCCGCGCGTTCCGGGAGCGCCATGGCGAGCACTGGGAGCCCGCCCCGCTGCTGGGCAAGCTGGCCGAGGAGGGCGACACCTTCCTGGGTTGGGCCATCAAGAAGGCGATGAAGAAGTAGCGGCGGCAGCAGCGATCGGCGACAGGGACAACGACAGCGGTCAGCGACGGCGACAGTGATTCGAGGTGCCTCGCTCCGGGAGCAACAGAGACGACGCCGGGCACCGGCGCACGGGAAGCAATCGAGAGTTGCGATGCGGCTTCGACGGTGCCGGGTGCCGTTGAGAGGCGGCCGGGCGCCGCACTCCACGTGTCATCCTGAGCGAGCGCAGGTCCGCCGGAGCGAGTCGAAGGATCCCCCGAGAGCACCAGCCTCATCCCTATGCAACGACCCACGGGCCTTCGGGGGATGGTTCGACTCGTCGCTCGTCGCGGACGGTGAGCTCCTCGCTTCCAATGACATGTCTTTCTCCTGTCACCCTGAGCGAGCCCGGCACTCGGTCCGCCGAGGGCCGCGGCGAGTCGAAGGGTCCCCTCAAGGCCCGTGTGACGACTCAACAGGGGTGGGTCTGGTCCTCTCGGGGGATTCTTCGCGCGCCGCTCGGCGGACCGAGCGGCGTGCTCAGAATGACACAGGGCAGGGTTGGCCGGCTTTCTCCTCGTGGCTCCAGGTCATAGCACGAGACACCGCCCCGAAGGGGCGTACGCATGCTCACAATGACAGCGAATGAACGTGTCGCCGGCAGTGGCACGCCAGCGCGACGCGCCGTTCTGTTGCGGGCCGCTGGTCCGCGTGAGCGGGATGATGCCGCCAGTCGCTGCCGCGGTGGACTGTCGCGGGCCGCTGGTGCGTGCGGACGCTGATCCCTGCCGCCGATCGCAGCCGCTGCCCCGGACGCCGTCTCCTGCCGCTGCCACTGATGGGAGCGCCGCGTCCGCGCCTAGTGGGTTTCCTCCGCGGCGGGCGCCGGGTAGCCGATAGAGTGCGCCAGCACGATGCGCTGCTCGGGACCGAGGCCCATGGTCTTGGCCAGGGCGTCGCGGTCGATCATGGCCCGCACGCAGCAGGCGAGACCCTCCGATGCGCAGAACAGGTACACGTTCTCGGCAATGAAGCCGGTGTCGGCGCCCGCGTAGAGGTTGATCTGCTCCTCGGTGGTGGCCTTCATCTTCGTGGTGTCGGCCACGTACACCAGGTTGACTGCCGCCTCCCCCACATACTCCTGCTTCCCGGTGGCGGCGCGGATGTCGGAGGAGAGGATCCGCTCCAGAGCATGGTCCGTCGCATCGTAAAGGTAGAGGCCGTCGGCGCGTGCGACGTACACCGAGATCTCCTGGCGGTTGTTGGCCGACGGAGCGGTGCGCTTGCCGGCCTCCGGCCGATTGACGCCCCAGGCAGCCCACAGGAGGTTGGAGAGCACCTGGTCGGGCAGCGGCCTGTCCGCGAAGGCGCGCTCCGAGTGGCGTTCCGCCAGGCACTGCATCAGGGGCTTGCCCCCCGCCTTCTGGGGCGCCGGCAGCCTCAGCGGTTCCGGTCCGGAGGCGACGGCCGATCCTCCGAGGACGATGAGGGCGCCGCACAGGGCGCCGGCCGAAAGACTCCATCTGGACATCGCATCACCTCCCGAGGTCGTCGCGTCCTATCCCGCCCTGGCGCCGCCGAACAGGTAGACGGCGAACAGGCCGGCGAAAACGAGATCGGTCACACCCACCAGAGCGGCGCCGGTCGTGGCCTTCCCGCCCAGGTGCAGCGCCACCAGGGTCAGGGCCAGGTACACCTTGACCAGCAGACCGAGCGCGACCAGGCCGACGTTGGCGGCGGGGTCCCAGGCCACCAGCCCGTAGCCTGCGCCGAGGAACAGCAGGATGGTGCTCACCATCCAGTGCTGGAACCAGGTGTGGAAGTCGCGAGAGCCGACGCCGTAGAGGGCACGCACCCCGGCTCGCGGTGCGATCACTCCGGGCAGGGCCAGAGCCAGGTTCCACAGGGCCATGCCGGCGAAGAACAGACGCCAGGTGTCGTAGGCCCACTCTGTGGGATCGAAGGTCATGCCCCCTCCACCTTCCGGTCCTCTCCGATCGGACCGGTGCTACGGTCGCCCATGTCCGCTCGCAACCCCGCGATCACCTGTGAAGCTGCCGGCGCGAGACGACGACCGCTCCGCGTTGCGCTCACGAACGTTCCACCCACCGGGCACCCGGTGTGCGGACATGAGGACTGGAACCACCTCATTGGTAGCTGATTGGCTGGGGGCTGTCAACACGAAGGCGTCGTTGACCGCGGCTGGCCGCCGCCGTAGCATGGCCTCTCAGCACCCCAGTGGTCCGCCGGGCCCGGATCTGGCCGCAGCTCGATCTCGAAGCTCGACCCACGCCCGGCTGCGGCACTCGGCGGGAGCGAGAGAGGAGCGGCCCATGACTGCCAGGAAGCCGACGGATGTGGTCATCGCCGGCGCATCGCGCACCGCCGTCGGCACCTTTGGCGGTTCCCTGCGGGGCGTGACCGACCGCGACCTGGCGGCCCTGGTGATCCGGGACGTGATGGCGCGCGCCGGCATCGAGCCGTCGGCCGTCGAGGAGGTGATCTTCGCCCAGCAGTACCGCACCGGCCAGCTTCCGGCCACCATGGCGAGGCCGGTGGCGGTGGACGCCGGCATCCCCATCGAGGTGCCCGCCTACACCATCGCCAAGGCCTGTGGAGGCTCCCTGAAGACCGTGTTCCTGGCCGCCCAGGCCATCAGGGCCGGCGACGCAGAGGTCCTGGTCACGGGCGGCGTGGAGCACATGTCCAACGCGGCCTACCTGCTGCCCACGGCGCGCTGGGGCCAACGACTGGGGCACGGCACGCTCCAGGACCAGCTCGTCCTCTTCGACCCCCTGAGCGGGCTCACCATGGGCCAGACCGCCGAGGAGCTGGTGACCCGCTTCGGGGTGAGCCGCTCCGACCAGGACGAGTACGCGCTGCTCAGCCAGCAGCGTGCGGCCCACGCCCTCGAAGAGGGCCTGTTCGACGACCAGATCGTGCCGGTGCCGATCCCCCAACGCAAGGGCGAGCCCCGGCTCTTCGCAGTGGACGAGCACCCGCGCCCCGACACCACCCTGGAGAAGCTGGCCCGCCTGCGCCCGGTCTTCAAGGCGGACGGCACCGTCACCGCCGGCAACTCCAGTGGCATGAACGACGGTGCCGCGGCGCACGTGGTCTGCTCGCGGGAGAAGGCTCACGCCCTCGGGCTGACGCCCATGGTGTCCATCGTCGGGTACGCGTCGGTGGGCGTGGAGCCCGCCATCATGGGCATCGGGCCGGTGCCCGCGACTCGCAAGCTCCTGGCCGCGACGGGGATGACCCTCGACGACGTCGACCTGGTCGAGCTCAACGAGGCCTTCGCGGTGCAGACCCTGGTCTGCGTGCGGGAGCTGGGTCTCGACCTCGAGCGCGTGAACGTCAACGGCGGGGCCATCGCCCTCGGCCACCCCATCAGCGCCACCGGCGGCGTGATCCTCACCAAGCTGATCTACGAGATGCGTCGCCGGGGCTCGGAGCACGGCCTGGCCACAATGTGCCTCGGTGGCGGACAGGGCGTGGCGCTCCTGGTCCGCAACGAGGGGTGAGGGAAGAAGCCATGGCGGCCGCGTCCGGCGTCGCGATCACTGCCTCGGCATGTCCACCCGCACGTGCAGCGAACATGGAACGCCCACTTTCGTAAACTCCAGATAGGATTCCCGATCATCGGGGGCGATGGTCTTTCACGCCGCTTGGGCACCCGGCACGGCAACGGAGGGAGATCTGCCATGAAGCTCGATCCTGTGTTGTTGACGTTCCTCACGATCCTCATCCAGCTCGTGATTTTCGTTCCCGTGTGGAGGATCAGCCGCAAGCTGGGCTATCCGGGCTGGTACGCCATCATCATGTGGATCCCGTTCGTCAACCTCGCCGCGCTGTACTTCGTCGCCTTCGCTGAGACCCCCATGGAGAGCATCCATGGGCGCCTGCCCCAGGGGCTCCGCGGCTCCGTCGACTGAAGGTCCTCGTCCGACAACCGGTCGCCTCGTCGCCTGCACGCCGATCGGAGGCGTGCGGCTCGGAGCGCCCGCAGGTTATGCTCGCAGTCCAGCGGCGGTGACGCTTGAGGGAGGGGAGGAACCTAATGGCGACGACGTTGCGCACCGAGACCCGGGACGAGGTCCGGTCGATCGTGCTCTGCCGCCCCGAGGCCTACAACACCATCACGCCCGAGCTGCGGGACGAGCTCGGCGCCGCCATCGACGAGGCCGACGCCGACCCTGGGGTGAAGGTCATCCTGCTCCGCGCCGAGGGCCGGGCGTTCTGCGCCGGCTACGGTCTCGACTGGTCCACCGAGCTGCAGGCGGAGCAGGCGCAGAGTGGAAGAGTGTGGGACTCGGTGGCGGACTACCAGGTGATGTCCACCTTCGTCGGCGTCTACCAGAAGCTCTGGTACGCCTCCAAGCCCACCCTCGCGGCCGTGCAGGGCTGGTGCCTGTGCGGCGGGACCGACCTCGTGCTGTGGGCCGACCTGATCGTGGCCGCCGACACGGCGGTCTTCGGCTACCCGGCCTCCCGGGTCTGGGGCGTGCCGACCACCGCGATGTGGGTCTACCGCATCGGTTTCGAGAAGGCGAAGCGCTACCTGCTCACCGGCGACGAGATCCCCGCCCCGGAGGCGGCGCGGATCGGGCTCATCCTCGAGGCCGTTCCCGAGGACGAGCTCGAGGGGCGTGCCATGGACCTGGCCGTGCGCATGGCGAAGCTGCCCCTCAACCAGCTGCAGATGATCAAGCTCTCGACCAACCAGGTGGCGGAGAACATGGGCATCGCCTCCCTGCGCACCCTCAACATGCTCCTGGACGGGGTCGCGCGCCACACCCAGGAGGGCCTCGACTTCGTGGAGCAATCTCGCGAGCTGGGCTTCCGGGAGGCCGTCCGCCGTCGCGACGATCCCTTCGCGGACTACGGCTCGCGCCCGAAGCGGGACGGCAGTAAATAGGAGTGGGCCGGGGCCGCCCCGCCGGTCAGATGCGCTCCCAGGTTCTGGCGAGGATGCGTGTGAGGGCCAGAAGGGCCACCGTGATGGCGGCCAACACCCCCACCTGAGGCCACAGCGCAATCAGGGGCAGGTCCCGCCAGAACACCTTGGTGAAGCCGTCCAGCGCCCAGCCGTTGAAGGTGAGCAGACCCAACCTCTGCATGGATTCCGGCATCAGGTAGCGGGGGAACATGCTGCCGCCGACCGCCGACATGACGAGGATGAGGATGGTCGAGATCCCCGCGAGCTGGCCGCGGGTGCGGCAGGCGGCGGCCAGCACCAGGCCGAACGCGGCTGCGGCTGCCGCCGTGGCGACGGTCATGATCGCGAAGCCGGCGAGGTGGCCGGCCAGGTCGAGGCCGAACACCACCTGCCCCCAGAGGAACATCACCGTGAGCTGGGCAGAGCCCAGCAGCAGGAGGTAGAGCCACTTGCCGGCCACGAGCCGCCCCATGCCGAGGCGGGACGAGAGCAGCCGCTCCAGGGTGCCGGACTCCTTCTCCTCGATGAGCGCCCCGCCGGCTCCGGCGGTCGCGAACAGCAGGAACATGACGCCGATACCGGCGGCGTAGAAGGCGATGATCGGCTTGTTCTCATGCTCCTCGCGCATCACGTCCACCACGTCGGTGGCGATGATCCCCTGCATGGCTCCGCCGTCCGTGCCGGTCGCCTCGCCGTCGCGCCCCGACACGTCCTCCTCGGCCCGTTCCCGAAGCTGCGGGAGCCAGGTGTCCACCGCCGCGCGCTGCTCGGGAGTGAAGGCTCCGGCGTTCGTCTCGAAGAGGTCGAGGCCGGAGGACATCATCAGGTCCGGGGCCGCGGTCATGGCCACCTTCTGCAGCAGCCCGTTCACGACCTGGGGCGCGATGGGGTCGGACACGTCCGCCAGGAGGAGCACCTTGGCCTCGCCTCCGAAGAAGGTCATGCCGGATGAGCCGAGGCCCGCCGGCAGCACCAACGCCACCGGCACCGCACCCGTGCGCACCAGCTCGCGGGCGGCGTCGCGGTCGAGGGGTGTGGGCTCGACGCCCTCCTTCGCCCGGGTCGTGGTGCGCACGGCCAGGGACGTCTCCCGCTCGAGGCCGGCGAGGAGCCGCCGGCTCAGCTCGGAGTGGTCCTCGTCCACCACGGCCAGCTTCACCTTCGGGGTGGTGGACCCCGAAGCGCCTCCGAAGACCATGGCGAAGATGGAGAAGAAGAGGATGGGGAGCAGGAAGGTCATGACCTGCGCCACCCGGTCGCGGCGGAGGTTGATGAGGCTGATGCGGATCACGGTGCCGATCATTCCCGCAGCTCCCGTCCCGTGAGGTGGATGAACACGCCGGCCAACCCCGGCCGACGCACCTGGAGGCCGTGGCTGGCGGATCCCGCTGCGGCGAGCGCGGCGAGGAGGCGCGGCACCTCCTCGGCCACGTCGGCCACCGTGGCGTGCAGCGAGTGGTCGCCCGAGAGCGCGAGCCCGGCAGGCAACGGGTCGGGGACGCGGTCCACCTCCACCGTCACCTCGTGATGATCGCCGAAGGTCGCGGCGGTCAGCTCCGCCACGGTCCCTGCGCCCACACCTCGGCCGTGGTCGATGATGACCACGCGGTCGCACCGCGACTCGGCCTCCTCGAGCTGGTGGGTGGTGAGCAGCAGAGCGGCGCCGTCCTCACGCAGGGCGCCGAGCATCTCGTAGATGCGCTCCCGGCTCTGGGGGTCGACGCCCACGGTGGGCTCATCCAGGAGCACCACCCGCGGCCGATGGAGCACGCCGCAGGCGATGTTGAGCCGCCTGCGCATGCCGCCCGAGAAGCGCTCCACCGGCTCCGATGAGCGGCCGGCGAGACCCGTCCACTCCAGCGCCCACCGGACCACCTCCCCGAGGGCGGCCCCTTTCACCCCGTGGAGACGCCCGAACACCTCCAGGTTCTCGCGGGCCGTGAGCAGGGGGTAGACCGCGACCTCCTGAGGCACCACCCCGAGGGCGCCGGTCGAGGGGGCGTCCACAGACGATCCCAGGACCTCGATGGTGCCGCCGTCCAGCCGGACCCGACCTGCGATGGCCCGCACCAGGGTCGTCTTGCCGGCACCGTTGGGCCCCAGCAGGCCCAGCAGCTCGCCCGCGTGCAGCTCCAGCGAGACGCCGTCGAGAGCGACGACCTCGCCGAACCGCTTGTGCGCATCCTTCACCGCCAGAGAGCTCATGACGCGAGTCTACGCCCACCCCGTGGCCCGACTCGTCGACCTTCCCGCTGCGCGGAGCGTTCCGCCGCGTGCAGGCTTCGCGGTGGATCACGCGCCTCGTAGCCAGAGCGTGCCCGCTCAATCGGGTACGTACTGCAACACCAGGGACCGCTGGTAGCACTCGACGGTGTCTTCCGGGCCGAAGACCTTGATGTTCCAGTAGACGGTCTTGGGGCCGCCGCTGTCGTAGTGCGGCAGCAGGTTGGTGAACGCCACGGTCTTGGAGACGGGTCCCGTGGTCGCCCAGTTTCTCAGGGCGAACGACAACCGCGCCGCGGTGCATTCGCTCGAGGCGTTCGTGTCGGCGGTGCGACACAGGAAGCTGAAGGACTCGGCCAACGGGTTCGTCGACGGATCGGGATTGAGGAAGTCGCACTGCGCCGTGGCGTGTGCGATCACGTGCCCGCTGGCAGGAATCGAAATGGTCGCCGACAGCATGTCCTGGTAGTCGGTGGTGAGGGTGAACGGCGCGGAGTCCAACGCCATGACCGGAGGCGCACTGAAGTCGGCGACATCGACCTGGAAGGTGGTTCCCGCCAGGCCCAGCCCGTAGCCGGCGGAGTAGGTCGTGTCGCTGTCGGTCAGCGTGGTGACGACGTCGACGCCGTCCACCTGGAGCGTCATCCCACCCCCAGTCGAGTTGCGGACGTTGAAGGTCTGGGCCGCACCCGACGGGCGGTTCAGCGTGGACTCGGTGAGGAGTGCGCTGACCGCCGCCTGCGCGCTGCCGTCCAGCACCAGGTCAGCGCCGCCGGAGGTGTTGGCGGCACCGACCCCCGCCCCGGTGGATGAGCTGTTGATTCCCACCACGCCATAGGTCTCACCGACGACGTCGCTGATCGTGCCCCTGATGGCGGTCGTGCCCGTGCTGACCGACTTGGCCGTCGCGGCCGGCACGAGCCGCGGCCGTGCTCGGATCGCCGTGCTTGGCGCGCCTTCGTCGCCGGCGGACGTGACGCCGGCTTCCTCCAGGGCATCGAGGGAACCGCCCCTCTCCAGGTAGCGTCGGAGCACCCGCGCTGCCCGAGCGATGTCCGAGGGGGACGGCTCTGCCGGGGTCTGGAAGAACCTGCCCCGGGACCATGCTCCCGCTGTGAGCGCGCCGCCCGCTCCCGCCTCCAGCGAGCGCACGAACCAGGCGTAGCACGTGTCGGGCTGGAAGCACTCGTCGGCGGCGGGCGTCCACCCGTTGACCCCCGCCGGAAGCTCGAGGGACATGATTCGCTCTTCCTCGGACAGGGTGGGCTCGCGGTCCGGATCCACCTCGCCAGGCCTCCCGATCCGGTACACGACCACCTCGTAGCCGGCCGCGTCGGCAGCGGCCTGCCAGTTGAAGGTCGGGCACGGACCCTGAATGGGTGCAATACGATCGATGCCGCCCGGCGAGACCCCCTGCGGCGTGTCGGCGGCCGCCGCAGGCAGCGATCCCAGCAGGAGGACGATCCCCAGGTAGTAAGTGACTCGCATCAGCTCGCGCATGGCTGACCTCCCCGCCCGTAGGGTGCACGCGGTGACACCACCGGGCCCTCTGGCCTGTTGTCAGTGGGTTGAATGTAGGTCGCGGGGCCGATGGTCGCAAACGACCGCGGAGAGAGGAGGGGCGGTCAGGTGCGGTCGGGGCGGCGGGGACCCATGCGGCTCAGGCGCCCCTGCTACACTCCATCTCGCCTCCAATGATCGTCTTTTCGGACTGACGGAGTCGTCCATGAAGCAGAGATCCGCCGTGTGTGTCGTCGTCTCACTCTTCTTCCTTCTGCTGCCCGCCGCCTCCGTCGCGGCGCCGAGCTTCACGCTCGAGCAGGTGATGAGCGCGCCCTTCGCCTCCGACCTCGAGGCCGCGCCGGAGGGGGGCCGCTTCCTCTGGGTCGCCAACCGGGAGGGCCGGCGCAACATCTGGGTCGCGGAGCCCGGAGACGGGGCGTACGTCTCACATCGCGTCACCGCCGACGACGCGGACGACGGCATCGAGATCGGGCACGTCTCCTGGGCGGTGAACGGGGAGCGGATCGTGTATGTACGCGGCGGCGACCTCGAGTTCCCCCACAGACCGCCCGTCAACCCCGCACTCCTGCCCTCGGGAGTGGAGCAGGAGATCTGGATCGTCGCGGCCGATGGGGGCGACGCGCGCAAGCTGGCCGCGGGGCGCGCACCCCACGTGTCTCCCGACGGCTCCACCATTGCCTTCATCAAGGACGATCAGATCTGGACTCTGAAGCTGGACGACGCCGAGGCCGAGCCGGTGCAGCTCTTCCACGGCCGCGGCCGCCCCGGGTCGCTCGCCTGGTCGCCCGACGGAGCGTCGCTCGCCTTCGCCAGCAACCGCGGCGATCACGGGTTCATCGGTCTCTACTCGTTCGCGCAGCAGTCGCTGCGCTACCTCGACCCCTCCACCGAGATCGATCGCGAGCCGGTGTGGTCGCCCGACGGCCGGTCCCTCGCCTTCCTCCGCATCCCACCGGACACGGCGGGAGTCGAGTTCAAACCGAGACGGAAGGGGACGCCGTGGTCCATCCGCGTCGTCGATGTCTCGAGCGGAGAGGGCCGCGAGATCTGGCGGGCCAACGAAGGCCCGGGCAGTGTGTTCCGGCACATCGAGTCGGACCACCAGCTCTTCTGGACCGCCGGCGACCGGGTCGTGTTTCCCTGGGAAGGCGACGGCTGGCTCCACCTCTACTCGGTGCCGGTGGGCGGCGGAGAGGCGACGACCCTCACCCCCGGCAGCTTCGAGGTGGACTTCGTCGCCCTCGGCCACGACCGCCGCACCCTGGTCTACTCGTCGAACCAGGGAGACATCGACCGCCGGCACCTGTGGGAGGTCGCGCCGGACGGCGGCACGCCCCGCCAGCTCACCCGTGGAGACGGCCTCGAGGTCATCCCCGTTCTGGCACCGGATGGGACGCTCGCGGTCCTCCACGCGGATGCCCGGCTGCCCCTGCGCCCCGCCGTCGTCACCGGCGACGGCGAGCTGCGTGACCTGGCGCCGCAGATGATCCCCACGGACTTCCCCGCGGCGAAGCTGGCGGTGCCGCGGCAGGTGATCATCGACGCCGCCGACGGCATGAAGATCCACGCCCAGCTCTTCCTGCCCGCGTCCTCGGCGGCGGGCGCCGAGCACCCCGCCGTCGTCTTCTTCCACGGCGGCTCGCAACGGCAGATGCTGCTCGGCTGGCACTACATGAGCTACTACTCCAACGCCTACGCCATGAACCAGTACCTGGCGAGCCTCGGTTACGTCGTGCTGTCGGTGAACTACCGCAGCGGGATCGGCTACGGGCTCGACTTCCGCGAGGCCGTCCACTATGGGGCCGACGGCGCCAGCGAGTTCAACGACGTCGAGGGCGCGGGGCTCTACCTGCGCGGCCGGCCGGACGTGGACGGCTCCCACATCGGCGCCTGGGGCGGGAGCTACGGCGGCTACCTCACCGCCCTCGCCCTGGCCCGCGCCTCCGACCTGTTCGCCGCCGGCGTGGACCTGCACGGTGTTCACGACTGGAACCTGGAGATGAAGAACTGGGAGCCGGACTACGACCCCCACGCCGATCCCGAGGCGGCGCGCATCGCCTGGGAGTCCTCGCCTCTCGCATCGGTCAAGACCTGGCGGTCGCCGGTGCTGCTCATCCAGGGCGACGACGACCGCAACGTGCAGTTCTCCAACACCGTGCGGCTCGCGGCGGCGCTCAGGGCCCAGGGGACACCCTTCGAGGAGTGCGTCTTCCCGGACGAGGTCCACGGCTTCCTCCTCCACCGCTCGTGGTTGAAGGCCTACAACCTCGCCGCCGATTTCTTCGACCGCCACCTCCGGCCCGCGCCCGCGGCTCCCTGATACGGCCCTGGTGGCCCCGCGCCTCCCCGCGTGGCCGAGCCGGACCGTGGAGACGCCCACCGACTTCCCAGACGAAAACCCGGGTGCCGCAGACCCGTAGGTCGAACGCAGAGCGTGCGCGCGTCGCGAGGGAGACCGACACTGGGAGATTCGTACTCCGAACACGGGGTGCGGACAAGGCCGGCGCCGGATGTGCGGAACCGGACAGGGCCTTCCCAGGGGCGGACAGCGCACCCGTCTCGCCTCGACATGGCGTGCACCAGTGGTGGTGTGGTCCTTGCAAACAGCGGCAGCGAGCCGACGGGATGACGAGATGGGCGGTGCGGAACGTGGCTCGGCGACGATCCAGGGGGAGGACGCATGGCGGACAGGCACGACCGGACGGGCACCCGAGGCGAATCGCTCCACATGAGCGGCCTGGCCGGGGACTGGCGCCACGCCCTGCGCCAGGTCGTGAGAAGGCCCGCCGTCAACCTGGTGGTGATTCTGACCCTCGCCGTCGGGATCGGGCCCAACGTGGCCATCTTCAGCTTCGTCAAGGCGCTGCTCCTGAACCCGCTGCCCTACCCCGAGCCCGAGCGCCTGGTCCAGGTGTGGGAGACGGACGTCAACGGCAGTGAGCCCGACACCGTTCCCGGACGTGCGCGACCTTACTCCTACCTGGACTTCGTCGATCACCGGGAGCAGAGCTCCTGCTTCGAGGCCTTCGGGACGTACACGCCGGGCTCCTTCAACCTGGGCGGGGACGGCGATCCGGAGCGCGTCCAGGGCGTGAAGGCGACGGCCGGCGTGCTGCGGGCCTTCGCCGTTCAGCCCGCCGTCGGACGCCTCTTCACCGACGACGAGGTCCGGAACGAGAGCCGGGTCGTCGTCCTCAGCGACGGGCTCTGGCGGCGCCGCTACCAGGCCGATCCAGGCGTCCTGGGCCGCGCGATCCTCATCAACGGGGAGCGGTACGTGGTGGTCGGCGTCATGCCGCCGCGCTTCGAGCAGCTCACGCCCTGGGCGCGAGCCAGCTCCCTCGAGCTGTGGGCCCCCCTGGTCGCGTCGCCGAACCAGCTCGGTCCCGAAGGCCGCAAGTGGCACAGCCTGCTGGCCGTCGGGAGGTTGGCCCGCGGCGTCACGCGCGAGGCCGCCCAGGCCGAGATGAGGAGCATCGCGGCCCGGCTGCAGAGCGCGTACCCCGACTCCAATGCCCGGATCCAGGTTTGGCTGAGGCCGTTCGAGGAGCAGGTCGTGGGCCGCGTCACGGGGGAGCTCCTGGTCCTGTTCGGCGGCGTCGGCCTGGTGCTGCTGATCGCCATCGCCAACGTGGCCAGCCTGCTGCTGGCGCGGGGGACCGGACGGCAGCGGGAGCTGGCGATCCGTGCCAGCCTGGGGGCCAGCCGGGCGCGCCTCGCCACCCAGACGATCATCGAGAGCCTGGTGCTGGCGTTGCTCGGGGGCGCCGTCGGGGTGCTGCTGGGGAGCTGGTGCATCAACCTGCTCAAGGGCACCATGCCTCCGGAGGTGCCGCGGGTCGCCGGCATCGCCCTGGACAACGGCGTGCTCCTGTTCTCGGTGGTGCTCACGGTCCTGGCCGGGATCGCCTGCGGCCTCGTGCCGGCCCTGTCGGCGTCCCATGCGGACCCGCTCACGAGCCTCAAGGAGGGCAGCGCCACCACCACCCAGGGGGCGGCGCGGAAGAAGGTGCTGCGGCGGCTGGCCATGGCCCAGCTCGCGCTGGCCTTCATGCTGACCAACGGCGCCATGCTCCTGCTCTCGAGCTACCGGAACGTGATCGAGACGCCCCAGGTCTTCGACCGGGATCACGTCATCACCGCGGGCATCGCCCTGGCCGGGACGCGCTACAAGGACGACCACGCGAAGGTCGACTTCTGGGCCCGCCTCCTGGAGCGTCTCGAGGCCATGCCGGGGGCGCTGGGAGCCGGAGTCACCTCCAAGCTGCCGCTGGACGGCGGCACCAACGGCTGGGTCCTGGTGGACGGCCAGGACTACGACCCCGACGTGCTCGGCCCGTTGACCGAGTTCTCCTACGTGAGCCCGGGCTACTTCGAGGCCATGGGCATTCCGCTGCGCGCCGGCCGCACCATGGGCTGGGACGAGGGGACCTCCAGCGAGCGGGTGGCGGTCGTGAACCGCGCGTTCGTGGATGCCTACTGGCCGGGGGAGGACCCCATCGGCAGGGGGTTCCGCGAGAACGGCGCGCCGGCCGCGTGGTCGGCCGTGGTGATCGGCGTGGTGGAGGACGTGCGCCAGTGGGGCCCGGATCGGCGTCCGCTGCCGGAGGCGTACTTCCCGTACCAGGTCTTTCCGTACTACGACTCCAAGCTGGTGGTGCGTGCGGCGGGGGCCCCCACGGCCCTGGTGCCGGGCATCCGGAGGCTGGTCCTCGACGTCGACCCGCTGCTGCCCATCGCCAACGTCCAGACCATGGACGACCTCCTGGCGGCCACCACGCGGGGGCGGCGGTTCAACCTGCTCTTGGTAGGGCTGTTCGCGGTGGTGGCGGTGCTCCTGTCGACCGCCGGCGTGTTCGCCATCATGTCCCACAACGTGGCCCAACGACGGCGGGAGCTCAGCGTGCGGGTGGCCTTCGGCGCCAGGTGGCGGGACCTGGTGGGGCTGGTCATGAGGGAGGCGCTGAAGCTCGTGCTCTTCGGGCTGGCGGGGGGCGCCCTGCTGCTCTTCCTCACCGTCCGCGTGATCGCCAGTCAGCTCTACGGCCTCGGCTCGCTGACCGCGGCCTACGTGCTCGCGAGCGCCCTGATCATGCTCGCCGTTGCCGTGGTGGCCGGTGCGGTGCCGGCGCTCCGTGCGGCTCGCGTCGATCCCAACCAGGTCCTCCGCGCCGAGTGAGGAAACCGGGGGGCCCTCCGTCGGCGACCGCGATGTCCGCATGGGTGAGTCGGCCTCGGGCGATGCCCAGGTACCAGCGGCCGACCCACCGCCCCTCCGCACCCCTGACGAGACCGGCCCGACGGGCGGCGCTGCCCAGCAGGTCCATGGTCACCGTGGCGGCGACCCCGGCGCAAGCCGCGAGCACGATCGCCACGGCGGTCCCTCCCATCATGCCGGCGCTCCTAGTACGACACCCCGAGGGCTCGGCGCACGGAGGTGTCATCGGTGAGCTGCTTCAGCATGAAGTCGGCCACGTCGGCGCGCGAGATCCAGCCCTTGATGTCGTGGTCGGTCGGGGGGAAGCCGTGCCGGTACGACCCCGTGCGCGGGCCGTCCCTCAGGTGAGGGGGCCGGACGATGGTCCAGTCCAACGAGGATCCCCTGACCACGGCCTCCTGGCGTTCGTGATCGGCGAACGCATGGCGCAGGAAGATGGCGACGATGACGTACCTGGTGAAGAACGACAGGTTGGCGCGACTGTCCCCCACGCCCAGGGAGCTGAGGCACACCAGGCGCGAGACCCCCTCCTTCTCCATGGCGGCGACGATGTTGCGCGTTCCGTCCTCGCGCAGCGTCGTCCGTTCGGCACCCGCGCCGATGGCGCACAGGACCGCATCCTGCCCTGCCACCGCCCGTTCCACGTCCGCCGGGTCGAGCACGTCACCCCGGGCGATCGACAGGCCCGGGTGCGCGAGGCCCACGAGCTTCTCCGGCGTGCGGGCCTGCGCGGTGACGTGGTGACCCTGATCCAGGGCCTGCTCGACCAGGAGCCGTCCCGTTCCCCCGGTGGAGCCGAAGATCACCACCCTCACGATGTCCTCCCCCTCGGGTCCTCCCGCGTCCGATGCCGACGCCCAGCGCGACACGTCGCGAGGCGATGCGGTGCTGCACATGGGGGTCCCGGATTTCCCGGCATTCTACCCCATGAACGGATCGCTGCCGGGCGGGGGGAACGGTGCGACCCGCCCGCGCCTCGAGGGCGGGGCGGGTCGTCTCGTCGGGTCACATGACGCGAGCTCCCGGTCACTCCCCGCAGCTGTCGAGCTCGTCGCCGAGCACTCGGACGTCGTCGACGTACCAGCCATGTGTTCCCACGCAGTCGGTCCAGCACTCGTAGGTGTACATCACGAACTTGAAGCGCAGCGACGTCGCCCCCACGAGCCCGGTCAGGGGCACGCGGGTCTGCTCCCACTCCAGGTCGCCGCCGTCCTTGTAGAACGACTCGACGCGGGACCAGGTGAGGCCGTCGTCGGTGGACACCCACAGCCGGGCGCGGGTGCTGCCGGAGCACGGGATGTCGGCGGCGTGCCAGAAGCTGAGCTCCCTGAGCCCGACCCCCGGCGGAACGGTGATGGCGGGCCCCACGAGGGACTCCTCGGGGTCGGGGAAGGTCAGGCCGTCGCCGCCCACGGGCGTGTGGTAGCTATGGCTGCCGCTGTGGGCCCGCTCCGTCGACCAGGTCCACTCGCCGTGGCCCCCGGCATCGATGCAGGCGCTCACATCACGCTCCGTGGTTCCCGACCACAGGGTGCCCATCCGGTTGATTTCCATGTCGTCCGAGAAGATGACGTCGCGGTCGGTCACCTTGACGAAGGTCCCGGTGAGGGGCTCGAAGTTGCCGGTGAGGGTGTAGCGGAAGGTGATGCTGCGGCCCCGGTAGCCGTCGGGATCACAGGCCAGGGTGACGGTGAAGGGGTGCTCGAGGGTGGAGCCCGGCGCGAGCTCGCCGAGGGTGACGCTCGTCGGCCCGATGGTGACCGCCGCCGCCGGGATGTCGCTCGCCTCATCCACGGCCAGCTCGATCTGGACGTCCGAGGCCGACTCGGTGGCGCACTCGGAGTTCCGCACACTGACCCCGAGCTCCACCGTCTCGCCGTTGTCGAGGAAGCCGTCCTGGTCGCCCACTTCGTCGCTCACCGTGCTGCCGGCGTAGTCCACGTCCGGGCCGCTCAGATCGCCGTACGCGTACGGCATGCTCGAGGTCTCGGCCCCGACGCAGCGCACGTCGAGCAGGCCCGACGGCGTGTCGTCGTTGAGGGCGTTGTCGGGGTCGGAGCCCGGCGTCAGCTCGGTCTCCTCGTCGTCGAGGGAGAGCGCGGCCCCGGCCGTGGCGGTGTTGAGGCCGGTGGCGGTGTTCGCCCACCCGGCTCGCTCCACGGCGGCGCGGTACGGCCAGTTGTCGCGGGAGCCGTCGAGGTCGCGGTGCCAGACCAGGATGCCGAACTCGGGCAGATAGGGCTCGTAGTCGCCCACCGGCGCCCGGTTCTCGAGCACGAACCACTCCCGGTCGTCGGTGGGTGCGATCAGCCGGTGCATCACGTTGGCGTGGGAGCCGCCCCCGAGGGCGTCGATCCGGTAGCCGCCCTCATCGTGCGCCCCGCCCACGGTCAGGTCGGTGACCTCCTCCTCGAAGATCCACCCGTAGCTGTCGTCGCCCCCCCGGAGCTCGATGTCGAGCTTGAGCGGCGTGCCCATGTGCGAGGGGCGGGTGCTGGATGGGCTGCCGTTGTAGCTGCCGTTGTCCATGAGGTCCCACTCGCCCGCCACGTTGGCGTCGTAGCCGTAGTCGTACAGGTCCGGGGCGCCGAGGGTGTGGAACGCCTCGTGGGCGTACACGCCGACGGCGAACCACTTGTCCACCACCGACCAGGGCTCCGTGCGGGTGTCGAAGGCCGGCTCGAACTCGGGGTTCAGGGAGTAGCTGTGGCGGCCGGGGAAGGCGACGCCGTCCTCCGTCTGGACCCGCGTGTGCAGAGTCCACTGGTGGGACCAGATGTGGTGCTGGGGGTCCGCCCCCCAGCAGTCGTCGCCGAAGTACTCCTGGCCCGGTCGGGAGTGGATCACGAACACCATGAGCTCGGCGTCGCTGATCTCGCCGTCGCCGTCGGTGTCGTACTTCGCGTAGTCCACGTCCGGGTCGGCGGCGCCGATGGCCCACGCCACCAGGTCGTAGATCTGGTCGTTCTCCATGTCGCTGTTGCAGTACGACCCCTGCAGCTTGTCAGTGCCCCAGTAGGCCATGGTCTCGGGGTTGGTGTACCAGCCGTCGTTGACCATGTGGCCGCCGGCGGAGCTGTTGGCGGCGACCTCCACCCGCCACTGCATCTGGCCGTAGCTGGCCTCGTTGAAGTAGTGGTTGAGGCCTCCAACCACGCTGACGTCGTTGAACAGGTCATACCACGTGGCCGAGTCGTTGGGCCGCCCCTCGATGGGCTCGTAGTCGGGCTCGTCGGCCAGCGACCTGCCGCGGCCCGAGGTGTGCGGCCAGTCCGCAAACTCCACCAGGATCACCAGCACCGGGACGTCGAGGGTCGCCGCCTCCAGGATCGTGGCGGCGAGGTCGGACGAGGTCGGTCGCGCCCCCGGCCCGGTGCCGAAGCCGTTGGCCAGGAAGAGGTCCGCGATGGACCCGTCGTGGGAGATGTCGAACGGGATGCGCAGGGCGCCGGGGTCGATGAGCGGCCGGACGTGCCGTGCCCAGCCGCTCGGTACGGCATCGACACCGGCGCGCAGCCCGGTCGGGCGGAGCGCTGTCTGCCCGGCCGAGGCGGGGTCGGCGTACACCCACCAGCCGTCGCTGCGGCGGAGGATCGTGTAGCCGTCCGCGGTCTCGTGGAAGACGAGCCGCTCGTCGCCGATCATCCGGACCGCCACGGGGGTGCCGTCGGGCTGGTAGCGGGTGAAGACCTTGGGGTACGCCTTCACCGCCTCCGCGGTGGACGAGAGGGTGATGACGAGTGCCGACGTCGCGATGAGGATCCACGCTGCGAGTGGTCCGGCGGCCGGTCGCCGCCGTTCGTTGCCGTTGCTCCGTTTCATCTGTCTGCTCCTTCGTCTCGAGACGTTGCTCAACCACCGTGGGGTGCGGGGCGGTCCACGGACCGCTGCGCCCCCTCTTGGCCACGGACCGGACCATCACGGCCCGCGGATCCCACCACGGGTTGGACCGGTCGCCGGCACCGCCGGCGCCGAGCGACACGGCGCCGGGGGTTCCGCAGACATCGCGTCCTCCGACCGCTCCTGCACCTCCCGCTGTTGGGCTCGACCTCCTCGCAGAGCAAGAGCTTTGCCAGCGGAGGAGCAGGAGATCGCGCCGCCGGGAGCACGGGCTGTGTCGCTGCGCCCCGGTCGGTGGGGCAGGACGGGCCGGCCCGGGCCGGCTCGGGTCGCCGGCCGCGCCGGTTCCCGGCTGCCGCCGTTGACCGGGCCTCGGCTGCCGCCGGTGGCGAGGCTGCCGTGGGTGGCAGAGCCGCTCGGGCCTCGGGTCGAGTGGTCCCGCCCGTGCTGCACGCCACGTGGCAGGCTCGGAGCCCTCTTCAGAACCTCGGTGAGCGTCACCTTAAATGTCTAGGTAAAAAGGAGCTTATGGCAACCAGATGAGCTGCCGGGGAGGTCTCGGCCGGCGTGCCGCGCACGGGCCTGACCGGCTGCGTCGCCCCCCGGCGTCGGGTCGTCTCGACTGGCTCAAGTCTTGCAGTCGCGGCCCCAAAGGCGAGGAGACGTCTGGCGGTCGCCGCGCGAGTTGCAGTCGGCAATCTGGCGGCCGGTCCGTCGTGATCATGCGCAAGAAGGAGGATGCGATGAAGAGATTGGTCCATCTGATCGCGATCATCGGTCTGGTGCTCGTCGGCAGCGGGATGGCCTGGGGCGCGCCCGGCGATGGAGGCCCACCGTTCCGCGCCGGCGAGGTCGTGGTGGCGGGCCAGCCCGCCGACTTCCCCGGCTTCGAGGTCGTCAAGGTCCTTCCCCACGCCGGGTTGACGGTGCTGAAGGTGGAGACCGGCAGGGAGTGGGGCCAGGTCCAGCGCTTCCGCGCGGATGGCCACCGCGCCGGCCTCAACTTCATCGCCCAGGCCTTCTACGCCCCGGACGACCCGTACTACAGCTTCCAGTGGCACCTCAGGGCGATCCAGTCCGAGGCTGCCTGGGAGGTGACAAACGGCGCCGGAGCGGTGGTGGCGGTGCTCGACACCGGGCTGAAAGAGGGGGGGCCGGATGGCATCGCCTCTGTCTGCCCGGGAGGCTACGACATCGTGAACGATGACCCCGACCCGACCGACGGCGACGGCCACGGCACCCACGTCTCCGGCACCATCGCCCAGGAAACCGGGAACGGCGTCGGGGTCGCCGGCATGGCGTACGGCGCCTGCGTGCTGCCCGTCAAGGTGCTGGACGACAGCGGCTCCGGCTCCTTCGCCGACATCGCCGAGGGCATCTACTACGCGGTAGACGAGGGTGGCGCCGACGTCATCAACATGAGCCTCGGCATCAGCGCCAGGTCCCGGACCACCAACGATCCCATCGTGGACCCGGCGCTGGAGTACGCGTACAGCCACGGTGTCACGGTGGTGTGCGCGGCCGGCAACGACCGCTGGTCGCGGAACGTGGGCTACCCGGCGATCTATGAGACCACCATCGCCGTCGGGGCCACCGACTCCAACAACGTCATCGCCTCCTACTCCAACTCCGGGACCGGCCTGGACATCATGGCGCCGGGCGGCACCTCCTCCGACAACAACGGCGACGGCCAGCCGGACGGCGTCCTGCAGGAGACCTACGTGAACGGGGCGTGGGGCTACTACTTCTTCACCGGCACCTCCATGGCCTCGCCCCACGTGGCGGCGGTGGCGGCCATGCTCTACGCCAGCGGCACCGCGACCACCCCGGACGCGGTGAAGCAGGCCCTGACCAGCACCGCCCTCGACCTCGGCACGGCCGGCTACGACAGCACCTACGGCTGGGGCCTGGTGCAGGCGGCCGACGCCCTCGGTGGGGCTCCAGCCTGCATCGATGCCGACGGGGATTCCTACTGCGCCAACCAGAGCCCGGTTGACTGCGATGACGGCGACGCCGAGGTCAACCCCGGTGCGACCGAAGATTGCGGCGACGGCATTGACAACGACTGCGATGGCGAGGTCAACGAGGGCTGCGCCACTTGCACCGACAACGACGGCGATGGCGTGTGCGTCGACGACGGCGACTGCGACGACACGGACTGGACCGTCTACCCAGGGGCGCCCGAGATCTGCGACGACGGCATCGACCAGGACTGCAGCGGCGCCGACCTGGCGTGCGAGTGCGCCGGCTTCAAGGAGTACTGCGAGACCGACGCCGACTGCTGCTCGGGCAACTGCTTCACCAAGAAGAACTTCTGCAAGTAGACGTTGCCGAGACGGTGCGTCAAGGGGGCCCTGCGGGGCCCCCTCCTCATGCCCGCAGCCACCATGATGCGGCTGCACGGGGGCATTCGGCCGGCGCGTGAGGTAGGCTCAACGGTCGGAGAAGCCACGCGGCGATGGGCCGGGATGACCATGTGAACGGCGCGCTGCCCCGCGCCTTGTCGCAGATCCCCCTCGCCGGAGATCACGGAGGATCGAAATGCACTACCTGCTGTCGTACGAGTACGTACAGGACATGGCCGAGCGCCGGGCGCCGTACCGCGAAGGGCACCTGGCCCTGGCGCGGGCCGCCCACGAGCGCGGCGAGCTCATCATGGCGGGGGCGTTCAGCGAGGGCTCGGCGGGGGCCGTGCTGCTCTTCCGCGGCGACGGCCCCGCCGTGGTCGAGGCGTTCGTCGACGCCGACCCGTACGCGCAGAACGGCCTCGTGACCCGCAGGAACGTCCGCCCGCTCAACGTCGTCTTCGGCGGCTGAGCTCCCCTCGCGTCAAGGGCCTGCAGTCGAGTCTCCTGTCTCCATGGGGAGGCTGTCGTCCGCCGCCCACTCCCCGAGGGACGCCGTGTAGACCGCCACCTTCGTGAACCCGAGGCGATGCAGCGCGAAGGCGGTGGACGACGCGGCGATGCCGCCCCCGCAGTAGGTGATGACGCTGTTGGCGCCGTCCTCGGGGAACAGGCCGCGAATCTCCTCCAGGGGCCGGTAGCGCCCGGCGGCGTCCACCAGGTCCGTGGAGGGCACGTTCACGGCGGTGGGGATGTGGCCGGGCCGGCCGTACATCACCATCTCGCCGCGATAGTGGGCCGCGGGGAGGACGTCCATGATCGTCACCGCCGGGTCGTTCATGGCCGCCAGCACGTCGTCCCGGTCGGCCATGAGGTCCGGCCGCAGGCTCACGGTCAGAGTGCCCGCGGGTTTCGACGGCACCTCTGTTGAGACCGGCCGCTCCTCGGCGGTCCAGGCCGTGAAGCCTCCGTCCAGGATCGCCGCCCGGTCGAAGCCGATCCAGCGCAGCATCCACCACACGCGCGCCGCCCAGCCCGAGTTACGCACGTCGTAGAGCACCACGCGAGAGTCGTCGCCCACACCCAGGGAAGCCATGGCCCGGGCGAACTGATCGGGCGGGGGCACGGCGAAGCGCAGCGAACTGTCGTGGTCCGACAGATCGCCCAGCAGGTCGGCGAACTCGGCGCCCGCGATGTGGGCGGCCTCGTAGTCCGCTCTTCCGGAGGAGAGCTTGAATCCGCCGGCGCCATTCATGTCGATGCGCACCGAGCAGTCGAGGACGACCAGGTCCGGGTCCTCGAGGTGGGCGTTCAGCCACTGGGTACTCACCAGGGCGTCCATCGCCTGGACGGCCCCGGACTGCTGCGCGGCGTCGTCACCGACCCCCGCGCGGCCCTCGGGTTGCGCTCCACCGCAGGCCGCGATCAGCACCGACGACGACAGGACGGCCATCAGCGGCCGCAACACTCGAAGATCCATCGTTCACCTCCACGGAGCCGCACGGGCACCCTCGCTCGACGCTCGTACAGTGTGAACGATTCTAGCGGATGCATCTTAACGGCGAGCCGATGTGCCTGCAGGTGCGTCGAACGTGACCTTCGTGGCGATCAGTGGGTGGTCGCCCACCACGCCGCGGTGCCGCCGGACTCGAAGCCGTCGGCGAAGATCACCGCGCGCGCGGAGCCGCTGGGCCGGCCCGTGCGCAGGCGGCCGCCGCGGGCGGTGGGCCACAGCAGGCAGTCGGTCCCAGAGCCCGGGATGGTGAACACGTCGATGCCGTGGTCGAAGGTCTGGACGAAGACCTCGAGGTCGCCGTCGCCGTCGAGGTCGCCCACGGTCGGGGCGGCCGGGGCGCCGTTGCCGTTGCCGTTGTGGCCCGGGTTCGGCAGCGCGACGTCGTGGAGCACCGCGCCCGAGGCGCCGAGGATCATCAGGCGGCCGGAGTCGGTCGTGTCCGGGTCACCGTAGGTCGCCAGCAGCAGCTCGGGCGTCCCGTCCCGGTTGAGGTCGGCCACCGTGACCTCGGAGCTGAACATGATGGGCTTGCCGTGGCGGACGTCGACGCTCCACAGCTCGGTGGCGTCGGCGTCGAAGGCATGGACCCAACCGTCGTTGAGGGAGACGACGATCTCGGGTCGCGCGTCGCCCTGGATGTCGACCGTGGCGGGGGCGGGGACGCCGCGGGGCGGGTACCAGCCGCCGACGGAGATGGGCGCCCCGCCCCGCGGCAGGTCCTCCCACCCGGCTTTGCGCCGGGCCGAGCGGCTGCCGTCGCCGTAGGCCCCCTCCAGCACCATCACGGCGTAGGCCTGGGTGACGTAGCCGGTGGCCTCCTCGAGCTCCACGTTGGGCACGGCGACCACCTCGTTGGCGCCGTCGCCGTCGAGGTCGACCACGTTGGGCGGCGAGGCGGTCCACTGCAGCCACTCGGCGAAGGTCGGGTTGGGCCACGTCCCGGTGTGCAGGTGGTAGTGGTCCTCCTCCACCTCGGGGTCGGCCCAGCGGATGAACTGACCCCACGTGAAGGGGGAGCCGAGGCACTCGCTGGAGCGGTTGGTGAAGTAGGTCGAGGCGTCGAGGGCCACGCCGTCGGGGTCGAAGGCCTGGATGGCGTGGTTGTCGTAGGTGACCACGACCTCCAGGTCCGGGTCGTCGTCGATGTCGCCCACCGCCACGTTCAGGCCGTAGGCCCCGAATCCCGAGTGCCCCTGGCAGTTGCGGTCGGCGTCGTTGCCGGCGCCCGAGAGGTTGTTGTAGCGCGGCCAGGCCGGCACGTGGCCTCCCGCCGGCTGGAAGAGGCTGCCGTCGGCCGAGAAGACGAAGACCTGGGCGCCGCCGGCGGCGGTGGACAGGGTCTGGGTGGTCGTCGCCACCACCTCGACCGTGCCGTCCCCGTCGAGGTCCGCCGCCGCCAGACCGCGAACCTCCGCCGCCGAGCCGAAGCACGTGGTGTCGGCCGGCCACCCCGGCTTGGGCGCCAGGGAGCCCTCCCGCCACTCGAAGGCGTCGACCAGCGCGCCGTTGCCGATCACCACCTCGGTGATGCCGTCCCCGTCGAGGTCGGCCACCACGTGGGGCGCGTACACCCGGCTCGCGCCCAGAGAGGTCCGATCCAGGCGGGTGTAGGTGGGCGAGAACACGAACACGTCGTAGAGGGCAGCCACGAGCTCGTTGACGCCGTCGTGGTCGAGGTCGACCACCAGTGGTGACGCGAACCAGCCGGTCTGGTAGCCCAGGGCACTGCCCGAGAGGTTGGTGACGAACACGGGCGCCTGCACCGGACCCGTGCTGCCGGCTGCGGAGCAGGGAGGTGCGGCCCACGCGCCGGCCGACACACCGGCCGCGACGGTGAATAGGGCGGCGACGAGAGGGATGGCACGACGGTCCATGGTTCCGATCCAGAGCCTGCACCACCATGATACGGAGCCGCTCCGCCATTCCGGGTGCCGGTGGCGTCGGCGCTGGAGATCTGCATCACACCCGGACCCGGCTCCAGGGAGTCGGGAGTTCCAGGGCGACTGCCGCGGGCGCGAGGTCCGCTGGAAGGTACGCCTGGTGTCCCGGCCTCACCCGGGGCGCGTCGTGCGCGCCAGCCGCGCTCGCACCCGCCGTGCCAGGAGCGGCGACTCCGCCGCCTCGAGCAGCGCCCGGCGATCGGTTTCGGTCAGGCCACGGCGATCGGCCAGGGCGGTGAGCGCCCACAGCCGCTCGGTGCCCTCCATCCTCTTGGCGAGCGCGATGGCATCCCGAGCGGCGCGTGGCAGGCCGGCCTCCAGCACCGCCTGCACCGCCCGGCGGCGCGCCCAGCCCTCGGGGAACGCCTCGACCAGCAGGAGGAGCTGCTCCACGGTGGCGTCCGCGAGCCGTGGGAGGGCGTCGCGGAGGCGCCTCGAGCGGCTGGTCAGCGACGTTTCGGCCGCCAGCGCGCCCGCCAGCTCCGCCACTCCCGGAGCGGCGGGAGGTCGCCTGGCAGCGTCCGTCGCACCGCTCGGGCGCGGGAGGGTGGGGCTCGGCGCCGTCGGCTCTGGAGAGGTCGCCGGCTCCTCCGGTACGGCCGCCGCGGCCTGCGGTTCCGGCGGAACGGGGGGCTCGGCGGGCTCGGCGGGCTCCACCTCCTCTGCGGTGTCGTCAGCCGGCGCTTCCAGGAAGACGGGCTCCGCGGATTCCCCCGTCACCGCCGCGTCGTCGGACCCGGGCGGCGCCTCCGAAGCTGGCACGGTCAGTGGAACGGTGTCTCGGGCCACCGCCTGGTCCAGCATCTCCTCGACGAGCTGCTTCCGACCCTCCGGCTCCACGAGCTGATGGACGACCTCGCGCAGGCGCTCGGGTCCGGCGTCCCGCAGTGCCTCGAGGGCCGTCAGCAGACCCGCCGGAGAGGCCCCTCCACGATGGGCGATCTGCTCCACCAGGGCCTCGGCACCGTCGATGCCGAGCTCGTGGGCGACCCGCAGCCGGTCGGCCGGGTCGAGCTCGCGCAGGGTCCGCCAGCCGCGGGCCAGGAGCCGCAGCCGCTCCACCGGCCGGGACGTGTTCCGGAGCTGGTTGAGCAGCCACACCAGGTCCTCGGAGATGGCCATGACCTACGGCCCGAACGGCTCGTCGGTGGGCTTCGACCTTTCGGAGGGGGTCTCGCTGTCGGCGACCGAGGTCAGGTTGTCGGCCACGGCGGAGGGGAGCTTGGAGATGTCCTGGAGGAAGGTGGAGAGATTCACGCCCGCGAGCTGCTGCATGAGCGGGTTGAGCTGGCTGAGCACCTGCACCACGTCCTCGGAGAGCTTGGCGGTGCCGGTGCCGCCGCCCGCGCCGTTGCCCTGGCTGATGATGGTGGCCGATCCGGCGCGGGCCAGGGGCTCGGACACCGCCGCCGCGATCTCGGGCAACACCTTGAGCGCCTCGATGGACAGGCCGGCCTCGTTGTAGAGCTTGAGGGCCTCCGCCAGCAGCCGGCGCGCCTCGGCCTCCGCCTCGCCCTTGGCGCGGATGGCATCGGCCTCGGCGAGGCCGATGTCGCGCCGCTTCACCGACTCCGCTTCGGCCTGGGCGACGCCTTCCGCCTTGACGGCCGCCGCCGCCTCCTCGCGCCGCTTGCGGTCCGCCGCCGCCTGTCGCTCCACGCGGTACTGCTCGGCGTCGGCCAGCCGCTCCGCCTCGTACTTGGCGGCGTCGGCCTTCTCCCGGACGGTGGCGTTGAGCTCCAGCTTCTGACGCTCCACCTCCTTGTCGGCGATGGTGATGTCCTGGACCTTGAGCTCCATCTCGCCCGCCTTGACCGCCTGGGCGTTGGCCACGTCGACCTCCTTGCGGATGGACGCCTTCTTCAGGCTGAGCTCCTTCTCTGCGTCGGCGATCTGGGTGTCCACGGAGAACTTCTTCTGCTCCTTGTTCTGGCGCGCCGCCTCCTCCTCGATCTTGGCGTCGCGGTCGGCCACCGCCGTGGCCATGCGGGCGTTCTTCAGGGCCTCCTGGATCTTGGGCTGGCCGAGGGCGTTGAGGTAGCCCTCGTCGTCCTGGATCTCCTGGAACACGAAGGACCGGAACTCGAAGCCCATGCCCTCCAGGTCCTTGTGGGCCTCGTCGCGGACGCTGTCCTGGAAGCGCTTCTGGTCGCGGTAGAGCTCCTCCACGGTGAGGGTGCCGATGATGCCGCGCAGGTGCCCGGCCACCGTCTCCTTGATGGTCGACCGGATGTCGTCCGGCTTGACCCCCAGGAAGCCCTCCGCGGCGCGCCGGATGTTCGCGGTGTCGCCGGAGATCTTGACCTGAGCCACCGCCTTGACGTTGATGGGGATGCCCTGGACCGTGTAGACGTGGCGGAGGTCGATCTCCAGGGTCATCATGCGCAGGGAGAGGATCTCGAACTGCTCCCAGGCCGGCCACACGAAGGTGCCGCCGCCGCGCACGATCCGGAAGCCCTCGATCTCACCCTTGTCGCCCCGCACCTTTTTTCCGAGCAGCTTGCGCCGCCCGAAGACGATGAGCGCCTCGTCCGGCCCGGCCTTCTTGTACCGGGACCGCACCACCACGTAGCCGAACAGGAGGATGACGGCGGCGATGACCACCGCACCCGCGACGTTGACGATGAACATGTCCGACCTCCAGCGTGCTCTGGCGCGCCGCCCACCCCGCGTCCGGGGTGTCGGGAGCCGATCCTCGTCATCAGCGTGTGCCCTGATTATGCCTCATCCGATGGATCGCGTGACGCTACCTGGAGGTACGACCGCTCACGGCCCGCGGTTCTGCCTGGATCCTCGAGGCGGGCGAAGCTCCCGACGAGGTCGGAGACCACCGGCCGGGGGGGCGCCAACGCTGCTGGCGCGGGGATCTTCCTGGGAATTATTCCTGATTCGCTGGTCTTGCACCGTTGAAAACCCGATTGGCTCTTTCATTCACCTCCCGTCGAAAGGAGTTGACGTGAATTCCTCTTCCAGCAGCGTCCCGACGACTGCTTCAGAGAACTACGAACGGTACTTCGTCCCGGCAATCGGTGCGCCGCTCGCCGCCGACCTGGTCGAGGTCGCGGGGCTACGGTCCGGCGAGAGAGTGCTCGACGTCGCCTGTGGAACCGGCGTGGTCGCGCGCCTCGCCGCCGAGCGAGTCGGGCCGGAGGGATGCGTTGCCGGCATCGATGATTGGCAGCGCACCGCCCTGGAGCGGGAGCTGGTTGCAGGGTGGCAACCATTCATGAAGGGTGACGCCCTCACGCTCGATGTCGGCGTCACCTATGCCGTCGGCCACGAGGAGGGCTGAGGGACGCGTGCGGGCCGGCGAGCTCCAGCGCGTCGGGCTAGGCGAAGATCTCGTCGAAGAAGGCCCGCATGGCCTGCCAGGAGCGGCGGTCGGCGCGCTCGTCATACGCCACGCCGCGGCCGGGGTCGTCGCCGGCGCCGGGGTTGGTGAAGGCGTGGACGGCGCCGCCGTAGGAGACCATCTGCCAGTCCACGTCGGCGTTGCGCAGCTCGTCCTGGAAGGCCGCCACCTGCTCGGCGGACATGGTGGGGTCGTCCGCGCCGTGCAACACCAGCACCTTGGCCTTGATCGCCTTGCCGTCCTCGGGCTGGGGGCTGTCGAGGCCGCCGTGGAAGGTGACGACACCCTCCAGATCGGCCCCCGCCCGCGCGAGCTCCAGCGCCCCGGTGCCGCCGAAGCAGTAGCCGATCACGGCGCAGCGAGCCGGGTCCACCGACGGGTTGCCCTGCAGCTCGGCGAGCGCCGTCTGCAGGCGACGGCGCAACAGGGCGCGGTCTCCCCGGTAGGAGCCCGCCAGCGCGGCCGCCTCGTCCCGGGAGGTGGGCCTGACCCCCTTGCCGTAGACGTCGGCGGCGAGGGCCACGTAGCCGAGCTCGGCCAGCATCCCACACCGTCGCTCGGTCTCGGCCGAGATGCCCATCCAGTCGTGCACCACGAGCACCCCCGGCCGTTTCTCGTCCGTCGAGTCGTCCCAGGCGAGGTGCCCTTCGAGCTCGTGTCTCCGTCCCTGTACGTGATCTTCTCGGTCTTCACCCCGGCCTCCGTGGCCGCCCGCGGCAGCGACCCCGGAATGGGGCCGCCGGGGGCGGCGACACCATGGGACAACCTGCGGGGCGCCGGGATCTTCCCGTCCCGCGACGCCGCACTTCAAGGTGGCGGCGTTCCGTTGCTCTCCGTCGCCCCCACGGCGCCGCCGACGGGGCTGCGCAGGAGGGCGCGCACCAGGTCGCTCTGGCGGCGGGGTGTCGGTCTTGGTGAAGATCCACCGGCAGCTGCGCCGGACGGTGGCGGTGGTGATGGCGTAGCGATCGGCGGCCTCGTCCACGCTCAGACCCACCAGCAGCGGACGGCCAGGCGGGCCTCGGCGGGAGTCAGCCCGGCAGGCGGCCTGCAGAAGCTCCTCGGCGGCGGCGCGGCTCGACCTCCGGATCGGTCATAAGAGCGCTGCCACGGGTGGCGGTCCCTCGCGTCTCCCGTTCGCGGGAGCTCAGCATGACGACCAACACCTCCAGCTTCCGCCGACCCGACGGCCGCGTCAGGCGGATGCCTCTGCCCGCGGCTGCCACACCGTCTCAGCACGTCTGCGACGAGGCCGAGGATCGCGCTGTCGTCTCCCGGCCGCGGCGAAGGTGCCGCGGCCGAGGACGAACCCGTCCCGCGCGACGGGCGATGGCGAGGGCTGCCTCGTTGGCCTGGAGCACTCCTCCGCGGTCGTCCACCAGGACCACCCCCAGCTCGAGGCGGTCGATGAGCTCGCCGAGCAGGCAGGACCGCTGCTCGGCCGCGCCGAGGCGCTGGTGGATCGCGAACGCCCGCATCATGTGCGGGAGCAGCATCTCGAGGAGCGTCCGTTCGTCACGGGAGACCGACCCCCGGGCCGCGCATCATGCTGACGGCAGCGAAGGCGTTCTGCGAGGCCAGGAGTGGGGCGCCCGCGATGTGCTCGATCCCGAAAGGGGCTGACCAGCTCACCGGAGCCTGCCCCGATGCCACCACCGCGTCGGGCAGAACATCTCCTCGGAGTCCACGAGCGTCCCGAAGAAGGGAGCCTCCACGACCGGCCGCACCAGGGGATCGATGGTGACGTAGTGCTCGTTGTACAGCCTGACCAGCCTCGGGGTCCATGCCATGGTTCACGGTGATGCCGTTCGGGTCCTCGCCCCATGTCGTTGAACCAGAGGTTGATACCGCAGTACGTTGAAGACGCGGGCACATCTGCGCCAGGAACGCAGGCCACAATGCCGGGTCCTCGGCGGCGGCATAGACAGCATCCAAGAGCTCGTACACCTGGGAGACGGAAACCACCCCGCTCTCCATTGATCAGATTCGCAGGTCCGACTACCACGTTAGCATGCTCATCTCTTCCG
>CAWJPY010000002.1:0-141738 GCA_963844865.1 uncultured Holophagae bacterium | reverse complement strand
CCTTGGCGCAAATATCCAGGATGTAACAACCACTCTTGTTGCCTGGAGATGGGAAGAAATGAATTGATTTCTCCCACTTCAAAAGTCGGTGTGGCGTACAGGTTTGAATTTTTAGGCGGGACTTTTCTTCCGGCTATAGATATGGATATAAGATATGAAGGTAGAAGGTATTCTGCTAATTATAATTTGGGACCGATTAGTTTTGATTTGCATTACGGGGTTGAGTATAATTTTAAAATATTTTTATGGTACGCGCCGGTTATAATGATGTAAGACAGTTTACAATCGGCGCCGGAGTTAAATTGCCAAAATTAAATATCGATTATTCTTTCGCAAAATTCAGTGGCTCTTCGGATGAAACACTCGGCGATACTCACAGAATTTCACTAACTCTTACTCTTGAACAGCCCAAGTTTTTGAGGGAAGGGAAGTAATACTTACGATTTTAAAAATAAAAAGCCCGAGTTTCAATTATCAATCTAACTTTTTACAGGGAAAATTATTATAATAAATTTGTAACCAAACTCTGGTAAGTGCTGATGTCCTATTGAAACCTACAAACGATTTAACTATATTTCCATCTTTATCTATAACGAAGGAAGTTGGGATAGCCTGCACACCGCCGTAAGCCTGTGTAATGTTGTTGTCTGCATAAGCTACGTGGTAATTGATTCCCATTTTTTTAATAAACGGAACAACATCTTTTTTTGTATCAGTATCTACTGAAACACCAATTATTACCAGTTTGCGCGGAGAAGAGCAGGAGCTGGTACATGGTGATGACGTGGGTGAGCGTGTAGGGGTGGTACTCCACCGGGAACGGAAGGACATGGTAGAGAGGCTTGGGATACACGCCGATGCCGATGCACAGGGCCGCCATCGCCCCCATGGCGAGCAGCATGTTGGTGCGCGCCTCCTTGACCCGGATGCCGGCAGTCGTGGGAGAAGAAGGCGAAGTAGGGGATCTTGATGCCGGCGTGGTGGAAGACGCCGGCGGAGGCGAAGAGGAGCACGACCCAGGGACCGATCCAACCGCCGAGCGCGACCCCGTCCAGGATCAGGCCCTTGGTCACGAAGCCGTTCAGGAACGGGAAGCCCGAGATGGAGGCGGCGCCCACGATGCAGAAGGCGGTGGTCAGGGGCATGGACTTGTACAGGCCGCCGAGCTCGGAGCCCTTGATGGTGCCGGTGCGGTCGAGCACCGCCCCCATGGCCATGAACAGCAGGCCCTCGAAGATGATGTTGACGAAGGCGTACGCGACGGCGCCGTTGACGGCCATGGCGGTGCCGATGCCGATGCCCGCCACCATGAAGCCGAGCTGGTTGTTCAGGGAGTAGGCGAGCACGCGGCGCAGGTCGTTCTCGATCACCGCGTAGAAGATCGGGAAAGGCGGCCATGATGGCGCCGATCCAGATCAGGACCGTGGTCCCCGGGAACGCGCGCGCCAGGGCGTAGATGGCGAGCTTGGTGGTGAAGATGCTCAGGAACACGGTGCCGGTCGCCGTGGACTCGGGGTAGGCGTCCTGGAGCCAGTTGTGGAGCAAGGGGAAGGCCGCCTTGATGCCGAAGGCGAAGAAGATCAGCAGCACTCCCGGCCCGGCAGAGCGCAGGAGGCCGTCGGCGCCGATCAGCTTGTCGAAGACCACCGACCCCGTGCCCCAGTACTGGACGACCGCCCCCGCCAGGAGGAGCACGCCGGAGGCGACCTGGATCACGAGGTAGCGCATGCCGGCGCGAAAGGCGCGCTCGGTGCGCCCGGCCCAGACCAGGAACACCGAGGTGACCGCCGTCAGCTCCCAGTACACGAAGAGGGTCAGCAGGTCGCCGGCGAAGACGGCGCCGATCGCCGTGCCGATGTAGAGCATCACGGAGACCTGCTGGAGACGGTCCTGCACGTGAACGGCGTAGATGGCCCCCAAGATCGCCGCGATGTGGAAGATGTAGCCGAAGAGGAGGCTCAGCCGGTCCACCCGCACCATGGTGAGCTGGGCCCCGAAGAGCTGCATGTGGTAGGAGGTGCCGGGCTCCAGGGTGAGGAGCTGGGCGAAGGAGAGGGCGGGCACCAGCACGGTGGCAACGGCCCGCCAGCGCCGGGGCAGCAGGGCGATGAGCAGCCCGCCGCCGATCAGGATCATGCCGGGCGGGATGCTAGCGATCATAGTAGTCCTCGTCGCGCTTCACGAACTTACGTAGCTGCTTGGCGGCGAGCACCAGGCTGACACAGGCGACGAACCCGAAGACGCTGTAGAAGCCGGGCCAGTACTCGAAGCCGAAGTGCAGGTGGTGCTTGTAGGAGAAGACGTCGATCAGGCCCACCACCGCGCACACCCCGTAGACGACATGGACGAACCGGTCCACGTGCCTGGGGTCGTCCAACCAGCGCTTGCGATCGGGATCTCTCATCGCAGCAACCCCTCGAGCAGCCGCCAGACGTGGTCGGCATAGAAGAACAGGAAGATGCAGCCGATGGCGGTCAGCACCGGCGGCAGCACGCACAGCAACGGCGCCTCGTGGATGCCTCCGGGGTTGTCGTGCTCCCCGGCGGGGGCGGGCCGGAAGAAGCCCCGCGCCACCACCGGCAGGAGGTAGCCGACGGCGAGCAGGGAGCTCACCATGTAGACGGCGATCATGGGCCAGTCCCGGGCCTCGGCCGCGCCCAGCATGAGGTAGAGCTTGCTCCATGCCCCGCCCATGGGAGGCAGGCCGATGATGCTCAACGAGGCGAGCAGGAAGGCCGTGAACGTGAACGGCATGCGCCGGCCGAGCCCGTCCATCTCGGAGACCTCGGTCTTGTGGGCCCCGACCATGATGGCCCCGGCGCAGAAGAAGAGCGTGATCTTGCCCACGGCGTGCATGAGGATGTGTAGGCCGCCGCCTATCACCCCGGCGCTCGTGGCCAGGGCGGCGCCGAGCACGATGTAGCCGAGCTGGCTGATCGTGGAGTAGGCCAGCCGCGCCTTCAGGTTGTCCTTGAAGATGGCCACCACGCCGGCGGCGATGACGGTGAAGGCGGCCACCCACGTCAGCCAGCGGCTGGCCCCCGAGGCCAGGAGCTGCTCGGTGCCGAAGATGTAGATCACCACCTTCAGGATGGTGAACACCCCGGCCTTCACCACCGCCACCGCGTGCAGCAGGGCGCTCACCGGGGTCGGCGCCACCATGGCCGCGCGGCAGCCAGCGGTGGAAGGGCATGAGGGCTGCCTTGCCGGTGCCGAAGGCGTACAGGGCCAGCAGCACGACCATGGTGCCGGGACCCGCCTTGCCGGCCAGGATGCCCCCCGGCCGGAACTCGGTAGTGCCCGCCAGCACGTAGGTCCACACCAGGGCCAGTAGGAAGAGCGCGATGGAGGTGCCCATGAGGATGCCGAGGTAGACGCGGCCGGCGCGGCGGGCCTCGTCGGTGCCGGCGTGGGTCACCAGGGGGTACGTGCTCAGCGTGATGGCCTCGTAGAACAGGAAGAGGGTGAACACGTTGGCGGCCAAGGCCACACCCATCGCCCCGGCGATGGCGAGGGCGAAGCACACGTAGAAGCGGGTCTGGTGCTCCTCGTGGTGGCCGCGCATGTAGCCGATGGAGTACAGGGTGGTGACGATCCACAGGCCAGATGCGACCAGGGCGAAGAGCACGCCCAGGGGCTCTGCGGAGAACGCCAGCTCGAGGCCAGGCACCACCTCCACCAGCCCGAGCCGCGGCCGGCCCCCGGCCAGGACCACGGGCAGGATCCGGGTCACGACGATGGTGAACAGCGCCGCCGGCGGTCACCAGGCTGGCCGCCTCGCGCAGGTTCGGCCAGCGACCGAGCAGGCCCACCACCAGGGCCCCCGCCAGGGGCCACGCCACCGCCAGGGCGAGGGCCGCCTCGACGCTCACGAGGACGATCCCCAGCAGCATCTTGGCCGCCGCCTGGGCGACGCCGACGCTGAACGGCGTGTAGAGGCCGAAGACCAGGGTGGCCCCGATCAGCATCCACGTCGGCACGAGCATGCTCAGGGGCGCCTCCCGGATCTCGGGCCCGTCGGGATGGGGCGGCCGGAAGTAGGCCACCTCGACCACCCGCCAGATGTAGACGAGGGCGAGGAGCGAGCTCAGCAGGACCAGCACCGCCACGGCCAGCAGCCCGCTTCCAGGGCGCCCTTGCACCAGGATACCACTTGCTGACGAAGCCCACGGTGGCGGGCACCCCGACCAGGCTGAGGCCGCCGAGCACGAACGCCGCCATGGTCGAGGGGCATCTTGCGCCCGAGCCCGTGCATCGCCTCGAGCTTCGTGGAGCCGGTGCGCAGGAGCACGCAGGCCATGACCAGGAACAGGCCGCTCTTCATGAGGGCGTGGTTGAAGAGGTGGACGATGCCCCCGGTGAGGCCGGGCAGCGAGGCCAGGCTGAGGCCGAGCACCATGTAGCCGATCTGGGCCACGCTGGAGTACGCCAGCATGCGCTTGATGTCGGACTGGAAGATGGCCACGATGCGAGCCCACGAACATGGCCAGGATGGCCAGGCGGCATAGGACCACGTGCAGGTGCAGCTCATTGAACGCCAGATGCACGCCGAAGACGGAGAACACGAAGCGCACCAGCACGTAGTACGCGACCTTGGTGGCGGTGGCGGCGAGGAACGCGGTCACGATCGCCGGCGCGAAGGTGTAGGCGTTGGGCAGCCAGATGTGGAGCGGGAACACCGCCAGCTTGATGCCCACCCCGACGCCGATGCACGCCAGGGCGACCAGGACGGTGCGGTTGGGCCCCACCGTGGAGAGCTGCACCGCCATGTCGGCGATGTTCAGGGTGCCGGTGACCATGTAGATCATGCCGATGCCGAGCAGGAAGAAGGTGCCGCCGATGGTGCCCATCACCAGGTACTGGACGGAGGACGTCAGCGCCCTCCGGGTGGTCCCCTGGGAAATGAGGACGTACGAGGACAGCGACGAGATCTCCAGGAACACGAAGATGTTGAAGGCGTCGCCGGTGATGGTCATGCCGGCCAGGCCGGTCATGCACAGCAGGTACAGCGCCCAGATGCGGTAGTGCTTGCGCTCCGGCACCTCCTGGGCGAGGCTGCGCGGCGCGGCGAGTGCCACAACGGCGCAGATGCCGGTCACGATCACCAGCACGAGGGCGTTGAGGAGGTCGAGCCGGAGCTCGATCCCCCAGGGCGCCCGCCAACCCCCTTGGGCGTAGCTGATGGGACCGAAGTGCACCACGTGGTAGAGCAGGTAGGCGGCGTCCGCGAACACGCCCCAGGACACCACCAGGGCCAGGGACCACGCCCAGCGGGCCCGGCGCAGCAGGATGCACACGGTCGCCGACAGCAGGGGCGCGGCCACGAGGAGGGGCAGCAGGCTTCTCCCGATCCGGTCGAGCAGGATCGTGATCAAGAGATCTCCTCCTGCCGTTCCTCGGTCCTGATGTCGTCCTCCTCGATGGTCCCGTAGGCCTCCTGGATGCGCACCACAAGCGCCAGCCCCACGGCGCTGGTGGCCACCCCGACCACGATGGCGGTGAGCATGAGCACGCTCGGGATGGGGTTGGAGTAGACCTTGAAGCCCTTGGCGACGATGGGCGCGGTGCCGCCGTTGATCTTGCCCATGCTGACGTAGAACATGATCACCGACACCTGGAAGATGTTGAGGCCGATGATCTTCTTGAGCAGGTTGCCGCGCGCGATCACCACGTAAAGGCCGGTCATCATGAGGACGATGACCACCCAGTAGTTGTAGAGCCCGGTGCTCAATCATCGTCCCGACCCCGGTTGGCGAACTGGAAGAAGATGGTCGTCATGACCGAGGCAACGGTAATGCCGACCCCCAGCTCCACCAGGAAGATGCCGCGCTCCTGGCCGTGCGTGGGGAGGTGGGCGAGCACGTCGTAGTCCAGGAAGTTGCCGCCGAGAAGGATCGTCAGGACCCCCACCGGCCGTAGAGCATGAGCCCGCCGCCACTGCGATCTCCAGCACGCGCGGGCGAAGACACGCGCTCGGCGTCGCGCAGGCCGAACATCAGGGCGTACAGGATCACGGCAGCGCCGAAGATGACCCCGGCCTGGAAGCCGCCGCCCGGTCCGTAGTCGCCGAAGAACTGGACGTACAGGGCGAACAGGAAGATCAGCGGGATCAGCAGCTTGGAGAGGACGCGGAGGATGGCGTGGCGGATCATGTCCCACCCCCCTGCGGTCCCGAGCGGGAGGGACCGCCCGGCGGCTTGCGCCGGAGCAGGCGGCGGTCGCCAAGCAGCAACAGCACCCCCATGCAGGCGGTGAAGATCACCGTGGTCTCGCCCCAGGTGTCGTAGCCGCGGTAGGAGGCGAGGATCGCGGTCACCATGTTGGGGACCCCGATCTCCGACTCGGTGCCCTGGATGTAGCGCGGCGCCACGTGGTGGTGGATGGGCGCGTTGGCGGTGCCGTAGGGCGGCATGTCGAGGGTGCCGTAGAAGAGGGTGGCGCCGGCCAGCACGACCACGAGCAGGGGCACCAGCTTGGGCCGGTTGTGCTCCGGGTGCTCCTGGTGACCGGTGAGGGCCAGCGCCGCCAGCATGAGCAGGGTGGAGATGCCGGCGCCGACGGAGGCCTCGGTGAAGGCCACGTCCACCGCGTCCATCACCGTGAACAGGCTCGCCGACAGCAGGCTGAAGATGCCCGCCAGCATCACCGCCGCGAAGAGGTCCTTGAGCCTGATGATGGCGATCGCGATCACCGCCAGGAAGGTGAAGAGAACGATGTGGATGAGGTTAATCATCGTCACCCCTCCGCTCGAGCTCGCGGCCTTCCAGCGGCTCGAGCCCGCGCAGGAGCGCGGCCTTGGCCAGGGCGTGGGTTGACAGGGGGCTGGTCATCACCAGGAAGACGAGGAGGATCACGAGCTTGGCGGTGACGAGGCTCAGCCCGGCCTGGAGCATCATGCCGAGGATGATGAGCCACGCCCCCAGGGTGTCGATCACCCCACCGGCGTGCATCCGGGTGTAGAAGTCGGGCAGGCGCAGCAGCCCGATGCCCCCGATGATGACGACCACGGCGCCGGCCACCAGGAAGACCCAGCTGAGGACGTCGAGGACGGTCATCAGAAGCTCTCCTCCGATCCTTCGTCCTCCATGCCGGCGAGATCCCCGAAGCGGGTGTACTTCATGACCGCGATGGTGCCGATGAAGTTCATCAGGGCGTAGACCAGGGCCAGGTCGAGGAAGTCGGGGCGGCCGCTCAGAAACCCGTACAGCGCGATGAGGAGCACGGTCTTGGTGCCGAAGCTGTTGACGGCCAGGACCCGGTCGAACACGGTGGGCCCGAGGATGGCGCGGGTCAGCGTCATCACCATGCACACCAGGAGGCCGGCCACGGCGGCGCCGAACATGCCGATCATCCGCGCCCCCCTTCGAACCAGGTCACCTTCCGGTCCATCTCCCCTTCCAGGAGGGCGTCGGCGACGTCCTCGGCGATGGCGTGGACCAGGATCCGGCGGCCGTGCACCCGTACCGACACGGTGCCCGGGGTGAGGGTGATGGAGTTGGCGTACAGCACCCGCCCGAGGTCGGTGCGCTGACTGGTGGGGACGTCGAAGAGGCGGGGAGAGATGTCGGGCCTGACGCGAGGGGTCAGGATCCGACGGATGACGTCCACGTTGGCCTTGACCACCTCCTTGGCCAGCCACGGCACATAGAGCAGGGCGCGCGGGAGCAGCCGGATGGGGACCCCCTCCGGGTCCACCACGCCCATCCGCCACGCCAGGGCGGTGACGGCCAGGGCACAGCCCGCTCCGGCTCCGGTCAGGAAGGCGGTGTAGTGACCGGCCAGGAGCAGCCAGAGCGCGAAGAGGATGACGAACAGCACGACCGCAGAGCCCGGCGTGTCGCGCGGATCTCCTCGGCCCGGCAGTGGCGCCATCGTTCCTCCTCGCATGATCCGCTCCAGGGCCGGATCCCGTCCATGATCGTCAGCGGGAGATCATACACAATCCCGCGCGTCAGATCCGCCCACCTCGCGCCCCATGTCCTCCGGGGGGCGCGGCCTCGGCGATGATCTCCTGAACCGCTGCCAGCAGAGCACGCCCGATAGGCTCGAGGATGTCCGGGCCCGTCGTCACTGCCGGGACGTCCATGGGGGTGTGGGCGTAGGGGAAGCCACCCACGAAGCCGAACGCGGAGTAGCCGCGACCGAACAGGAGCCGGAGGGTGCCACCGGCGCTGGTCGCGAGCTGCGGCTGCAGACGGACGACGGGCGCGAACGCCTCCTCCAGAATCGGCAGGAAGGGCTCGCTGTTGGTGAGCAGCCGCGTCCCTGTCCACGCCCGGTCCCGCCGTTCCATGCCCGTCGGGGTCTCCTCGAACTCATAGACGCTGATCGCAGCCCCCAGGTGCAGCCAGCAGGCGACTGCGGCAGGCGGTGGCGCATGGTCCAGGAAGGCGCGCACACCCGCGTCTGAGAGCTCGTGCCCCGAGGTGGCCACGAACAGCCACCGGGCGTCAGTCCGGCGCAGGCCCGCCCAGCGGGCCAGGGCGAGGAAGTACGCGACGCCCGGTCCCCGCTCTCCCGCCGCCAGGGTCCATGCGCTGTACGGCGTGGACACCACCATCAGGGGCCCGGGGCCGTCGATCCTGCCGACGACGTCGAAGGCCTCCGCCCGTTCCTCCAAGCGGCCGTCCAAGAGCACGGACGCCCGGGCGCTGCGGTCGGCGGCGGCGCGCAGGGCGGCCTCGTCCTTGGGAGCGACCAGCATCACCGGCAGCGGCATCCGACGGCGGGTGTTCCAGACCACGATCTCGCCACTGGGATCGGGGGCCACCGCCAAGACCGCGGGCGCGCCGGCAGCGGCCACGGCGTCGATGATCGGTAGCGAGCGGTCGCGAACCGACTCGATGCGGACGAGAGGAATGACGCCGGCCAGGCTGTCTCCCGACGGTGGTGGGCGCTCCACCACCCGGAGCGTGCCCTCCACACCATCCGGGCCGGTCGCCCGGGGGATCCACAAAGGGTAGGCGTCGATGACGCCGCCGGCCACGGTGACCTGCTGCTGATCGATGAGGAACTGCTCCACGGTGAAGGGCACACGGTCGGTCTGGAGCCCCGCCGCCGCAAGCTGGTCCTGGAGCCAGCGGGAGGCGTGCAGATCCCCGGGCGACGCCGTTCGGTGGTCTCCGAACGTGCAGTAGGTGACGATGTCGTCGTACAGGACCTGGCCCGAAAAGGGATCGGGCGGGCCGGCCTCGGGGCTGCAGCCGGCGGTGACAACGGCCAGCAACAGCGCCAGGGAGAACACCGCGCCCGCCCTGCATCCCGCCGCAGGGGAGGCGGCGTTCGTGATCGGGCACTCACCCAACATCGCCCTTCGGTCTCCCACCACACTCCTCCTCTCCCCTGCCGTGCCGACGGCGGTCGGTCTTCCCCCGGGGCACGACCAGTAGCGATCGTTCCGGGGCACGGGCACTCTGGAGGGCCCGATCATACCTGTCCCCGGATCCACGCTCACACCTTGTCACCCGAGCCTGGTCGGACATCACCATTCGAGGAATCGGCCTTTTCAGGAATCTGTTTGAGGGAATGGATAGAAAGGGGGGTACTCCATGAATCTCGTTACAGGGTCCCGAAAGACGCACACGCTCACGTTCCTCGCACTGGTGGCGCTCCTTGCCGCAGGCACCGTCCCCCAGGCATTCGCGGCCGAGTCCAAGGTGGAGCAGGTCGGCTCGGCGGTGGTGAAGTATGAGGGTTCGAACATCCAGGCGGCCGTCGGCTATCGCTTCGCCGATGACACCCTCGGCTCCAAGTGGCTGTTCCTGGACTTCGCCGCCACCGGCACCGAGGGCGAGTCGGTGGCGATCGCCCGCACCAAGATCTCGGTTGAGACGCCGGACGGCAAGACCGCTCCCCTGGCCACCCAGAAGGAGTTCCTGGACGCCTACAACCAGCTCCGGGCGGAGATCGCCCGGGCCAACATCGCCGGTGAGCCCCTCGACTACTGGGGTGGCCGCAGGCCGTGCCTCCTGGACTTCTTCAGCAGCGGCACCCACGTGGTGCAGGAGTCGGCGTTCGTGAACGTCTACCGGGTCTGTTTCGGGCGCCTCTACTTCCACGTGCCGGGCGGCGTCCAGCCTGGCAAGTACGTGCTCGTGGTCGGCCTCAAGGAAGGGGAGATGCGCATCCCCTTCACACTCCAGTAGGAATCGGGTCGGGCGCCTACCGCCGACCGCCTTCCGCGTCCGATTCCGCGTCGGGTTCGCCAGAGTGGGAGCCAGGCACCGTTGAAGATGCGGCGCCTACCGTTCTCGGCTCGATCGTGACGGTGCCTGGCACCCTCTCTGGTGTTCCCGAAGCGAATGCCTCTCGCGTACCCAACTCGCGGGCCGGTGCCTGGCACCGGGTCGTGCGCTCAAAGACGGTGGTGCGCCGCTTCCCGAACGGTGCCTGGCACCGCCTCTCGCCATTGGAACGCCTAGAAGGGCAGGCGGTCCAGGTCCACGTTGCCGCCGGACAGGATGAGGCCGACCCGGCGCCCGTGGAAGCGCTGGGGGTTCTCCAGGACCGCCGCCAGGCGTCACCGCTGCGGACGGCTCCACCACCAGCTTGGCCCGCTCCCAGATCAGGCGCATGGCGTCCACGATAGCCCGCTCGGACACGGTCAGGATGGCCGCCACGTGGTGGCGCAGGATCTCGAAGGTGAGGTCGGAGAGGGCCGTCCGGAGGCCGTCTGCCACGGTGTCGGGATCCTCGGAGGGATAGCGGCGGCCGTCGCGCAGGGAGCGGAAGGCGTCGTCCGCCGCCGCCGGCTCGGCGCCGAGCACCTCCACGTCGGGCGCCGCACCGGCCGCCGCGAGGCAGGTGCCGCTGAGCAGACCGCCGCCCCCCACGGGCGCGATGACGGCGTCGAGATCCGGCACCTCGGCCAGCAACTCCAGGCCGGCGGTGCCCTGGCCGGCGATCACCGTCGGGTCGTCGTAGGGGTGGATGAAGGCGGCGCCGGTCCGGGCCACCACCTCGGCGAGGGTAGTCTCCCGCGCCTCCAGCGTGGCTGCGCACTCGGTGATCTCGCCGCCGTAGCCCACCACCGCAGCCCGCTTCACCCGCGGCGCGGTCACCGGCATCACGATGTGCGCCGGCACGCCCCGGATGGCCGCGGCTCGAGCCACCGCCGCCGCATGGTTGCCGGAGGAGTGGGTGGCGACGCCCCGCCCGGCGACCTCGTCAACGAGGGCGAGCACGGCGTTGGTGGCCCCCCGCGCCTTGAAGGCCCCCACCTTCTGCAGGTTCTCGCACTTGAAGTGCAGCGATGCGCCGGCCAGGCTGTCCAGGCCGGCGCAGGTGACAACCGGGGTGCGGTGGACGTGGGCGGCGATGCGCTCCGCCGCCGCCTCAAGGTCGTGGAAGGTCGGGATCCGGTCGGCTGTGTGATCGCTCTGGGTCATGACCAGAGATAGTGGCACAGGCCGGAGGGTACCGCCAGGGCGGGGGCCGCCGACCGTCTCACGGGCGATCGAGCGCGGACCGCCTGGACAGGTCGGTGGCCGAGGACGCACGGGGCAGCCCTGCCGGCAACGCCCGCGCCAGCACCACGAGGCCCATCACCGCCGCCGCTGCCGAGCCCAGCAGGATGCCGAGCTTGGCGTCGGCGACGAAAGCGTCCTCGAGGAAGGCCAAGCCCGAGATGAACAGGGACATGGTGAAGCCGATCCCGGCCAGGCAGGCGGCGCCCAGGATCTGGAGCCAGCCCACGCCATCGGGGAGGACGCCGCCTGCGAAGCGCACGGCGACCCAGCTCGCCAGGGTGATGCCCAGGGGCTTGCCGAGGGCGAGGCCGAGGATGATGCCGAGGCTGACGGGGTTGCTCGCCACCTCCAGGATCTGGCGGTCCATCGCGACGCCGGCATTGGCGAGGGCGAAGACCGGCAGGATGAAGAACGCCTGGACCGGGTGCAGCGCGTGCTCCAGGCGGAGACCCGTAGGGAGCATGTCGGCGGTGCACTCGTGGAGCGACTCGATGGCGTCGAGCTGCTCGTGGTCGTCGATCATGCTCTCCCTGGTGAACCGCACGCTCTCCAGATGGGCGAGGCGCTCGCGAGCCGCTGCCAGGAAGCGCGCGGGCTCGATGCGCGCCCGCACCGGGATCACCATGGCGACCAGGATGCCCGCCACTGTCGCGTGGACGCCGGAGGCAAACACCCCCAGCCAGACGCCGCCGATGAGCGGCAGCAACACACCCAGCCGGCGCACACGCAGCCGGATCGCGGCCATCAGCAACAGGAGGCAGCCCACGGCCGCCAGCAGGGCCGAGACCCGGATGGTGGACGTGTAGAAGAGGGCGATCACGAGCACCGCGCCCAGGTCGTCGGCGATGGCGAGGGCGGTCAGGAAGACCTTGAGCCCCACGGGGACCCGGGCCCCGAAGATCGCCAGCATCCCCAGGGCGAAGGCGATGTCGGTGGCCATGGGGATGCCCCACCCGCGCATGCCTTCGCCGCCGGCGTTGACGAGCACGTACAGCGCCGCCGGCACCACCATGCCGCCGATGGCGGCAGCCACCGGCAGCACCGCCTCGCGGGCGGACGCCAGCCGGCCCACCACCAGCTCGCGCTTGATCTCCAGGCCGACCACGAAGAAGAACACCACCATCAGGCCGTCGTTCACCCAGTGGTGCAGGCTCAGCTTGAAGCCCCCGTCGGGCCAGGCGAGACCGATCTTGGCGTGCAGCAGGTTGCTGTAGCCCGACGCCCAAGGCGAGTTGGCGAGGACGAGGGCGGTGACCGTGCAGGCCAGCAGGAGCACGCTCCCGGAGACCTCCGAGCGAACGAACCACTCGAAAGTGCCTACGAAGCCCCGCGGTCCACTCCTCTTCGATGTCATGACGCTCCCCCCGACGTGCGACGGTCAACGATGAAAGGAGACCATCACTTCCCAGAAGGCGCACTGCGCCGACCTCCGACCACTGCTGAGGGCACCGAATCGTGGGACAATGTTGACTGACTCAGTGCCAGGAAACAACCGGAAGGGAGGCATCACCATGGAAAGGTCTCCACGGGTCGTGCTCATGGGCGTCGCGCTGCTCCTCGCAGGCGGCGCGTCCTTGCTGCTCACGGGCGCCAACGGCCGCGCCACATCCGAGCCCGGCGGCAAATGCTGCTTCACCAACCCGCGGTACAGCGGCGTCTGCGAGGTCACCCCCGAGGGGGACGAGACCTGCGCCAGCGTCCTCGCCTACCTCAACAATCCCAACAGCATGGGCAAGGACTACTGCGGCAACACCACGATTCGCGGGGGCTGGGAAGAGGTGGCCTGCGAGTCGGACTAGGAGGGCGCCAGGCCGCCCTCACCCACCCGCGACGAGCACCGCATCGCCGCGTCCGAGCGAGGTCGCCGCCTGGGCCGAGCCGCCGTTCACCGCCAGCTCGAGGAGGCCCGAGGAGCCCTCCAGCGCCACCACCTCGCCCGGCCCCCCGTCGCTGAAGGTGCCGACGACGCGCACGCCGTGGTGGGAGCCGGCGGTGATGCGCGCCTCGGGCGCCAGGTCCCGCGCGGCGAGGTTGGTGACCAGGCTGCCGAAGCGGTCCACGTGCAGGACGACCGCCCGCCACCCGCCCGCCGTGCGCTCCGGCGCGGGCAACGGACACGACACCAGGCTCGCCGGGGAGACCGGCTCGCCGAGCTCCTCGAGCCGCTCCCCCCGCGCCAGGCGCGCCGCGGCCGGGGAGAACAGATCGCGCCCGTGGAAGGTGCGGGAGGGCTCTGGGAGTCCCATCCGCTGCCAATCCAGGGCCACCGCCGCGCCCACCGGCCCCAAGGCCGCCGCCAGGCCGTTGTCGGGCGCCACGAGGAGACGCTCGCCGACGGCAGCCGCCAGCGCCCTCCGGCCGCCACCCACCCCCGGGTCCACCACCGCCAGGACCACCGCCTCCGGAGGCAGGTGGGACCAGGCGCAGCGCAGGAGATAAGAGGCCTCCCAGACATCCCCCGGCGGCACCAGGTGGGACAGGTCGATGCGGCTGGCTCCCGGCGCGTCCCTTTCCAGCACGGCGTGGAGCACCCCCACGTAGTGGTCCTCGAGGCCGAAGTCGGTACAGAGCACGATCGGACGCATATCGGAACTGTACAACCGAAACGACCTCCCGGCTGTTTCGGATGTCGGAATGGGGCCGAGGCCCCATGCCCTCCACCCCCATCTCCGCTAGCATGGGCCTGCGGGAGGTTCCCATGCGTACCCAGCAGCTCTTTCTCGCCGGCGAGTGGCAGGACGGCAGCGACCGCGTCGAGGTGCGTTCGCCCTTTGACGGCCGCACGGTCTCCGAGGTGGCTCGCGGCGGACCTTCGGAGCTCGAGGCGGCCGCCGAAGCCGCCATCCGCGGCGCCGAGCGTATGGCGGCGCTGTCCGCCCAGGAGCGGACCCAGATCCTCAGCCGGGCGGCCCACGCCATCGCCAACCGCCGGGACGAGCTGGCGCAGGTGATCTCCGAGGAGGCGGGCAAGCCCATCAGCTATGCCACCGTCGAGGCCGAGCGCTGCCTGGACACCTTCACCGAGGCGGCGCGCGTCGCGCGGCAGCCCGAGGTCGTCGCCCAGGACCTGGACGGGTACCGATCGGGCGCCGGCCGGCTCGCCCTCGTCCGGCGCGTCCCCATGGGCCCGGTGCTCGCCATCACGCCCTTCAACTTCCCCCTCAACCTGGTGGCCCACAAGCTCGCTCCCGCGGTGGCCGCCGGGTGCCCGGTGGTGCTCAAGCCGGCCACCCAGACCCCGGGGCCGGCCCTGCTCCTGGCGGAGATCCTCGCCGACGCGGGCCTGCCCGCCGGGGGCCTGTCGGTGATCCCGGCCCGGGGCGCCGACGCCGAGAAGCTGGCCTCCGACGATCGGATGCGGATGCTCACGTTCACGGGCTCCATGGCGGTGGGCTGGAAGCTCAAGGAGCTCGCCTTCCGCCGGCGGGTCACGCTCGAGCTGGGGGGCAATGCAGCGGTGGTGGTGGAGCCCGACGTCGCCGACCTGGAAGACGTGGCGAAGCGCATCGCCAAGGGCGCGTTCGGGTACGCCGGCCAGTCCTGCATCGCCGTGCAGCGCATCCTGGTGCACGAGGACGTCTACGTGGAGATGCGGCGCTTGCTGGTGGCCGCCACCGAGGCCACCCCCCGGGGAGACCCCGCCGAGCAGCAGGTCGTGTGTGGTCCGCTCATCGATGAGGCCAACGTGGAGCGTGTGGCGGACTGGATCGCCCGCGCGGTGGAGGCGGGCGGCCGCAACCTCACAGGAGGCGAGCGCGAGGGCACCGTCATCACCCCGTGCCTGCTCGAGGAGGTTCCAACCGACCAGCCCACCGTGTGCGATGAGGCGTTCGGACCCCTGGCGGTGCTCGATCCCTACGAGGACTTCGCCCAGGCCATGCTCATGGTCAACGATTCGCGCTACGGCCTGCAGGCCGGGATCTTCACCAACGACACCACCAAGGTCCAGGAGGCATGGGCCAAGCTGGAGGTGGGCGGCATCATCCACAACGACGTCCCCACCTGGCGCACCGACCCCATGCCCTACGGAGGCGCCAAGGGCTCGGGGGTGGGCCGCGAGGGACCGATGTACGCCTACCGCGAGATGACCGAGGAACGGCTGCTGGTGCTCAACCGCTAGACGCTGCGATCCAGCTCCCAGAGACTGAGAGACGGGGGATAATGAAGGACCCCGCCCCGTCCGGCGATGAGTCCGGATCCGGGCTCGGACACACCACATCGGGTGTGGTTGAACCGCTTCGGGTGCGGCCATGGGGCGGAAGATCGGGGAGGAGCATGGCATGGGAAGACGGACGGCGGCACTGGCTCTGGCGCCGGCGTTGGTGCTGACGGTGGCCATGGCGAGGGCCGACGAGCGCCCGCGGGCGCGGGACCTGGGCATCCGGCCGGGGATCCTGGCAACAGGCCCGCTGAATGCCATCACCGACGTGGCCGGGGTGCGGGTGGGCCACACCACGCTGATCGAGGGCGAGGCGGTACGCACCGGAGTGACCGCCATCCTCCCCCACGCCGGCAACCTCTTCCAGCGCAAGGTTCCGGCCGGGGTCTACGCGGCCAACGCCTTCGGCAAGGCGGCCGGCTTCCTCCAGGTGCACGAGCTCGGCAACGTGGAGACCCCCATCGTGCTCACCAACACCCTGTGCGTGGGAACCGCGGTGCAGGCGGTGGTGGACTGGACCCTCGCCCAGCCCGGCAACGAGGACGTGCGCTCGGTGAACGCCGTGGTCGGCGAGACCAACGACGGCTACCTGAACGACATCAGGCACTGTGGGGTGCGGGCCGAGCACGTGGTCCACGCCATCACCGGCGCGCGCGCCGGCGCGGTGGCGGAGGGCACCGTGGGTGCGGGCACGGGCACCTCCTGCTTCGGCTTCAAGGGCGGTATCGGCACGGCGTCGCGCCTGCTGCCGGAGGGCCTCGGCGGCTACACCGTGGGCGCCCTGGTCCAGACCAACTACGGCGGCATCCTCACCGTGGACGGCCTTCACCTCGGCCAGGCCATCGGGCAGTACGCGTTCAGAGAGCAGCTCGAAGGACCAGCCCCGGCCCCGGCGGACGGCCCCGGCTCGTGCATGGTCGTGCTCGCCACCGACGCCCCGGTGGACGCCCGCAACCTGGAGCGCATGGCGAGGCGGGCGGTGCTCGGCCTGGCCCGTACGGGCTCCTTCATGGCCAACGGCTCCGGCGACTTCGTCATCGCCTTCTCCACCCGCAACCCGGTGCCCTATGAGCCGGGCGCGCCCGTCTCCGACCGCGGGATGCTCACCAACGACGCCATGAGCCCGCTCTTTCTGGCCACCGTCGAGGCCGTGGAGGAGGCGGTCTACAACTCCCTGCTGCGCGCAACCACGGTGACCGGCTTCGAGGGGCACACTCGCCAAGCCCTCCCCCTGGAGCCGCTGCGCGCGCTCGTCGCCGCGCGGCGCGGCGGAGCGCGTCGGCCGTGAGCGAGAAGGTCATCGGCATCCTGGGCGGCATGGGCCCCGAGTCCACGGCGGCCCTCTACGAGGAGATCATCCGGCGCACGCCCATCCATCGCGAGCAGGACCACCTGCGCATCCTCATCGACTCGAACCCCAAGGTGCCCGACCGCACCAAAGCCCTCCTCGCGGGCGACACCGCCGCGGTGGTCGCCGCGCTCACCGCCACGGCCCGCAACCTGGAGCGCGCCGGGGCCGAGCTCATCGGCATGCCCTGCAACACGGCCCACGCCTTTCTGGCCGACATCCGCGCCGCCGTCCGCGTCCCGGTTCTGGACATGCCCGACGAGACGGCGCGGGCGGCCCGGGGCAAGCTCGGCGAAGACGCCGCGATCGGTGTCCTCGCCACCGACGGCACGCTCCGGGCCGAGATCTACCACCGTGCCCTCGCCCGCCACGGGCTGCGCCCCGTCCTGCCCGGTGTGGAGGGCCAGGAGGCGGTGATGGCGGTGATCGGCGACGTGAAACGGAACGGCGTCGAGTCCGCGGACCTCGGCGTGCTCACGCCGGCCGTGGACGACGTCGTCCGTCGGGGGGCCGGCGCGGTGCTCGCCGGCTGCACCGAGATCTCCCTGGCCCTGGCCCGCCGTCACCCCTCCGTGCCCTGGCTGGACCCTCTCCAGGTGCTCGCGCGGCGGCTGATCGAGGAGGCTCGAGGGTAGTCAACCTCCAGGGACGTGGCGGATGCCGCCGCGGCGCGGAGCGGGCGCGGGGGCGACGACGGCACCCGTCACCACCAGGGCCCAGGGCTGGGGGCCCTGGATGACGCGGTGGGCAGCGACGGTGATCGTCCACTCCCCGGCCGCGGCGGCGGGCAGCCACACCACCTCGACGTTGTTCGTGCGGTCCGCCATGCCCCCGGAAACCGAGACCCCACCCGCGAAGGCGTTGCCGGCGAAGGTCCCGTCCGGGCCCTCGACCTCGAGGTCGAGGTCGTTGACCAGGTTGCTCGCGGCGGCCGAGCTCGACGGCGGGTCCGTCCACACCAGGACCGCCTTCAGGGGGCCGGAGGCGCTCAGCCGGAGACGCCGGGTGACCACCGGGTCGAGGTCGGTGGCGAAGCCGTTCGGTTCGTCGTCCACCCACAGCCCCCTTTCATCGCCAGGGAACGTCAGGGCCCGGTCCAGCTGGATGAGGCCCCACCCCTGGTCCCGGGAAGGGATCGGCTCGATGCCGGTGCAGCCCAGGGAGGTGAGGTCCACCGCCGAGGCGATGAGGGTGGCCTTGAGGAGGGCCGCGCTGGGGGTGAAGCCGCTCCCCGGCAGCGGCCTCCCCGCCGGGTAGTAGCCGTCCACGTAGTACTGGCGCACCAGGGCGGTCAGTCCGGCGGCGGTGGGCGTGGCCATGGAGGTCCCCCAGAGGGCTCGGACGCCGCAGTTGAAGGTGTCGATGGCGCGGTCGGAGGCAGCCGATATCACGGAGGCGCCGGGCGCCACCACGTCGGGCTTGATGCGCCCGTCCTGGGTCCAACCTCTGGACGAGAACACGGCCACGCAGGGGGGCTCCTGGTCGCCGTGCACGGTGGCGCCCACCCCCACCACGTTCTTGCCCGTGGCCGGGGAGCCGATAGTGTTGTCGCCCGGTCCGGCGTTGCCGCCGGCCACCAACACCAGGAAGTCAGGGTGGTGCCAGATGAAGCGGTCGATGTCGGCGGTGCGCTCGGTGTACCTGTTGAAGGGCTCGACGTCCTCCTCGTCCCCCCACGAGTCGGAGTGGATCCGCGCGCCCTGGGCGTACGCCTGCGCGAGCACCGGCCCCAGGGGGCGTACCGGACAGCCCAGGCCGGGCAGGTCGGCACAGGGATCCGTGGTGAAGCCCCCGTCCTGGATCACCAGCTTGGCGGCGGGGGCCATGCCGTCGTAGCCGTCGCGGCGACCGTTCGCGCCCTCGTCCCCCGCCACGCTGCCGGCCACGTGGCTGCCGTGGCCCTGGTCGTCCCACGACTCCGGCCCCGGAACCGGCCAGTCGCGGCTCCAGTAGAAGTCCACCGCCAGCACCTTGCGGTGACCCGGGTCGATGGCGGTGGTCACGTCGTCGTTGAGGGCGGGCAGGCCGTGGACCGGGTCCTCGAACTGGCAGTGGTCGATGTCGATGCCGGTGTCCATGACGGCGATGACCTGGCCTTCGCCGTAGAGACCATGGTCGAAGATCGGCGTCGCGCCGGACATCCCCGACTGACAACGCCACGCGGAGGCCGCGTTGCGCAGCCGGATGGGGGGCTGGAGGTCGGCCCAGGCGAGATCGTCGAGGCGGCGCAGCGCCGCCAGCACCTCGTCCAGGTGGGCCGCCGGAACCCGCAGCCCGAGCTGGGGCACCGTCGGCACCGGCCTCCGTCCACGACACCGCTGCTCCAGCGTCCGTGAGGATCGCGCGTGCCGGATGACGGGTCGGCCCCGGGGGCGAGACCGATCACGACCCGACGCCGCCGGTCATCCGGGCCGCGGCACGGGCGTCGAGCCGCGCCAGGATCGGGGCCACGGCCCGCTCGGCCGACCACGCCTCGAGGGTGGCCACCGCGGGCGGAGGCGGCGTGGACCCCTGCGGGAACGCCGCCAGGAGGGCGCCCCCGCCGAGGTGACCCATGATGCGCATGCCGCGGGCCTCGAGCTCGGCCACGGCACGGGCTCCCGTCCCCTGGGCGAGGCGCACCAGGCGCAGGGTGGCGGGTGCCTGGCGGCGCTCGGGAGCCACACCTCGGTCGGAGCGGTCGGCGGCTGTACTCGCAACCGCCGCCACCGCGACCAGGACCACGGCGACGAGCCCGCCACTTCGTGCTCGGAGACTCTGCATTCCGACTCCTCGAGTATCTTACGTGGCCCGTCCGCCCGGGCGCCTTTCGCAGGTGCAAAGATCGGGGATAATAGGCCCATGGCCAATCCCGACCACCTCGAGCAGCTACGGGCCGGGAGCTGGAACGAGTGGCGGTCCGCCAACCCCACTGTGGCGCCGGACCTCATCGACGCCGAGCTCGCGGGCATGGACCTGCGCGGCCTGGACCTGTCGAAGGCCCACCTGCGCGGGGCGGACCTGAGCGGCGCGCGGCTCGACGGCTCCAACCTCAACCTGGCCAGCCTCGACTCGGCGATCGTGGCCGGAGCCAGCTTCGTCGACGTCACCATGAACCAGGTCCACCTCGACTTCCTGGACCTCTCGGGCGTGGACCTCTCGGGGAGCGTCCTGCACAGCTCCGTCTTCCGGGGCGCGAACCTGACCGGCGCCTTCCTCCGTCGTGCCGACCTCTCCCAGGCCTTGCTGGAGAGCGCCATCTTCGACGGGACCGACTTCACCGGCGCCATCCTCCGCGGCGCCTCCCTGCGCGGCGGCCGCTTCACCCGCGCCACCCTCCGCGGAGTCCAGGCGGAGGCGGCGATCCTGGAGGGCGTGGAGCTGCAGGACCTGGACATGGAGGCCGCGGTCTTCCGCCGGGCACAGGCGAGCAACGCCCAGTTCAAGAACTCGCGGCTGGCCCGGGCGGACTTCCGCGACGCCGTGCTCAGGGGCGCGAACTTCCACAGCGCGAGCCTGGTGGAGTCCACCTTCGACCACGCCCAGTGCGACGGCGCCAGCCTCAGCCACGCCGACCTGGAGAAGGCCAGCTTCCAGGGCACCAACCTCTCCCAGGCGGACCTGAGGGGCTCGAGCCTCATCAGCGCGATCCTGGACGGGTGCATCCTGACCGGCGCCCAGCTCGTGGAGCTGGACTTCCGCTCGCCCAGCGTGGGCCGAGTGTCCTTCGCCACCGCCGACCTGAGACGATCGGTGTTCACCCGCTGCGAGCTCCGTTCCGTGGACTTCCACGAGGCCAACCTGGAGCAGGCCGACTTCCGCCATGCCAACCTGGAGGGAGCGAAGCTCCGGGGCGCCAAGCTGGTGGACGCGACCCTCCGGCACGCCAACCTCAAGCAGGCCGACCTCGCCGGCGTGCTGGCCCAGGGAGTCGACCTGTCGGGCACCAACCTGATCCTCGCCTCGGCCGCCGGGGCCAAGCTGGTGGGGGCCGATCTGCGCTTCTCCGACGCCATCGGGATCGACCTGGACCGGGCCGACCTGCGGTGGTCGGACCTCCGCAACGCCGACCTCACCAAGGCCAACCTGGCCACCGCCCGGCTGTGGGGGGCTCGGGTCCGCAACACCAAGGTGCCCACGAACATGGGGCACATGCTCCTGATGCTGCGCTTCAGCGAGCTCTTCCAGGTGCTCGGGCGGCGGCGGGAGAAGATGCGCGAGGCTCGGGAGCGCAAGCGGATCCGCCAGGTGGCGGAGCTGGTGCGCGAGCGGGAGGCGACCCGCAAGCGGCGCACCCGTTGAGGCCGCCCGCGCCTCCATGCGCCATGTCGTGGAGGCGCTCGCGGTGGCTCGCGGCCGGCGCCGCCCTGCTCGTCCTGCTGACGTCGAAGCCGGCCGCCACCGCGTCGCCCACCCCCCCGGACGCCTCCCCGCTGGCCGGCCTGCCCATCGTCCGCATCGTCTTTCAGCGCAACAACATCTTCGACACCTCGGAGCCCGCCACCTCGGGTTGGCTGTACCGCAGCGCCAACGCCCTGCACGTGGTGAGCAGAGAGCACTTCCTCCGCCAGATGATCCTGTTCAAGGTCGGCGATCCCTACTCGCCGGGGAAGGCGGCGGAGAGCGCCCGTCTCCTCCGCGGCCTGGGCTACCTGAACCCGGTCTACATCACGGCTCGGCGGGTTGAGGGTGGCGTCGAGGTCACGGTGATCACCCATGACCGATGGACCCTCAACCTCGGCCTCAACGCCGGGATCACGGGCAGCCGCAGCGGCTACAGCTTCCAGCTCCAGGAGAAGAACCTGCTCGGCTGGGGCAAGATGGTGGAGGTCGAGTACCGCTCCGACGTCGAGCGCGAGACCTGGCGCTACCACTACGTCGACCCCAACATCCTCGGCTCGCGCTGGCGGGCCGACATCCTGCACGAGGATCTCACCGACGGCTTCCGCGACCTCGCCCGCGTCGAACGGCCGTTCTTCTCCCTGGCCTCGCAGCGGGCATGGGGAGGGGACTGGGAATCGGGACGGCTCATCGACCATCTCTACTCGATGTCCGAGTCGGTTCTCCGAGGGCACCACACGAGCCACCGGTGGTCGGCCTGGTACGGGATCCACCTCGGAACCGCCCACGGCACCACCCGGCGCCTGAGCCTCGGCTGGCAGTACCGCCACGACCGCTTCGACGACTGGGAGCAGGCGCCCGGTCTGCCCTTCTACCCGCCTCCCGAGGACCGCCTCGTGTCCGGCCCGCGACTGGCCTACGAGCAGATCCGCGACAACTACCTGGTGCTGACCGGCGTCAGGGGGTGGACCGGACAGGAGGACGTGGCCCTGGGGCCCATCCTGGATCTCGGCCTCACGGTGTCGACGCCGCCGACCGGAGGCGACGAGGAACGCGCGCTGGTGGACGGCTCCCTGTCGGTGGGCTGGCAGCGCGGCGCCTGGCTCGTGCTGTCGGAGGCCTTCGCCAGCGGACGCCTGGACCGGGGTGACCCCCACAACTGGGTGGTCGGCGGCCAGGTGGCGGCATTCCGGGTCGGCGACCGCGGCTGGCAGCTGCGCCTCCGCTCCGAGCTCTCCCACGACCTGGACCGCAACCGCCAGCTCACCCTGGGCGCCGACACCGGGCTGCGGGGATGGGACCCCGACTCCTTCGACGGCACCGGACGAGCGGTCCTCAACGTCCAGTGGCGCAAGCTGGTCAAACGCGATGTGCTGCACCTCATGTCCCTGGGTGTCGTGGGGTTCGCGGACGCCGGCGTCACCTGGAACCCACGGGTGGGCCGGAGCACCCGAGGCGTGCGGACCGACGTGGGCATCGGCATCGTCGCCGACATCGTCACCTCCGGCATCACCCACCTGCTCCGTCTGGACATGGCGGTCCCCGACGACGGCTCCGGCTACACCGTGGTGGTGACCAGCCAGGCCCTCTTCTGAGGGGCTACAATCTGGACGTGCGCCTCCGACTGTCCTCGGTCCTGCTCTGCCTGCTCGCAGCCCTTGCGGGAGTGGCGGCGGATGGTGACCTCCCGGTGGAGATCCGCCTCCGTGTGACCGACCACCGGCGCCTGGACGAGCTCTCCAGGCTGGTAAGCATCACCCACGTGCGCGACAGCGAGGTCCACGCTCTGGTGTCGCCCGGCCAGCTCCGGGAGCTGGCCGACGCCGGCTTCACGTGGACCGTCGTCGCCGAGACGAAGGTGGCGCTTGTGACCATGTGTCCCACCGGCTGGGAGTCGGACCCGGACCGGTCCTGGGACTGCTACCCCTCCTACCAGCAGTACGTCGGGCTGTTGGAGGGCCTGGCCGAGGCCCATCCCGAGCTGTGCCGGTTGGAGGTCCTGGGGGAGACGTCCAATCGAGCGCGGCCCCACCGCCTGTGGGCCCTGCGCATCACCGACAACCCCGAACGGGAGGAGGACGAACCGGAGGTCCTGCTGACCTCGACCATGCACGGCGACGAGGCCAGCGGCATGATCCTCCTGCTGCGACTCGCCGACGACCTCCTCTCGAGCTACGGCTCCGATCCCGAGAGCGCCCGCCTGGTCGACGACACGGAGATCTGGATCAACCCCAACGCCAACCCCGACGGGACCTACTTCGCGGGCGACGACACCGTCGTCGGCGCCACCCGCTTCTACACCACCGCCGAAGGCGGGGCCACCACGGTCGACCCGAACCGCAACTTCCCCGACCCCGATCCTGAGGGCGGAGACCATCCGGACGGCCATTCCTGGTGGCCGGAGACCCGGGCCTGGATGCGCTTCGCGTCCGACCACACCATCTCCCTGTCGGCCAACCTGCACGACGGGGCCGAGGTGGTGAACTACCCGTGGGACACCTGGGATCGGACGCACGCGGACGATGCGTGGCTCGTCGCCCTGGCCCGGGCGTGGGCGGACCTCGCCCACGAGGACGGCCCCTCCGGCTACATGGGAGGTTTCAACGACGGCATCACCCGGGGCTACTCCTGGTACCCGGTGCACGGAGGGAGGGGCGACTTCATGACGTTCTTCCACTCCTCCCGGGAGCTGACGGTCGAGGTCTCGCACTACAAGACGCTCTACGGCCGCTCCCTGGAGACGCTGTGGCATGCGAACCGCCGCGCCCTGCGCGGCTTCATCGCAGCGGCCGGCGCCGGTCTGCGCGGTGTGATCCGGGGGCCCGAGGGGCAACCCCTGGCGGCGACCATCCACCTGGAGGACCACGACGTGGAGGAGGACCGCTCCTGGGTGACGACCGATCCCGACGTGGGCGACTTCCACCGCATGGTGCTGCCCGGCGTCTACACCGTCCGCATCACCTCGCCGGGCTACGAGCCCCTCGAGATGGGCGGTGTCAGCGTGAGCGCAGAGGTCGCCACCACCCTCGACGTCGCGCTCCAGCCGGCGAGCGGCGTCACGGTGGCGGGGCTCGTGACCGCGGCAGCCACCGGGCAGCCCGTGGCCCGCGCCACCGTCGAGGTCCGGGGCAGCGAGCTGAGCGCAATCACCGACGGCGACGGCCGCTACTTCATCCATGGGGCCCCGTCGGGGTCGTGGACGTTCCGCACCACGGCGCCGGGCTTCGCGCCCGCCGAGGTAACGGTCGACGTGTCTCCGCCCCAGACGACACTGGACATCGCGTTGCGCCTGGCCATCGCGCGCCCCTCACGGCGCCTCGCCCCGGGCGCCGACGTCCGCTGACAGCCGGTGCGGCCACCGCGCGGACGGCCGGAGCGCTTCATGGGGCCGCCCCTCATGGACAGAATCAGGGCGCGCGGCTACGGTGACTCGGCAACGCCCGGCCCCGGGCCTCCATGGGACGACGCTCGCGCGCGTCGCCAATGGTTCGCGGATGGACCGGGCACGAGGAGGTCGGTGATGCCCTCGACGCGACCAAGCGGCGGCGACCGGTCCGCCATCCCCGAGCGCTACCGGTGGGACCTGCGCCCCATCTTCGAGGACTGGCCGGCGTGGGAGGAGGCCCTCACCAGGCTCGGCCGTCTCATGGAGGCGTACCAGGACTACCGAGGAACCCTGGCCCGCGGGACCGCAGCAGATCCTGTCCGCCAACCGGCTGTCCGACGAGCTGGGCCAGCTCGTCTACCGCGTCTACCAGTACCCGTCCCTGATGCTGGCCCAGGACACCCGGGACAACGACGTGCAGGCGCGCCTGGAACGGGTCCGCATCATGCTCGCCAGGTTCCACCAGGCGACGGCCTGGTACGTGCCCGAGCTGCTGGCCATTCCAGAGGACACCATGCACGCGTGGCTGGATGAGACCGAGGAGCTCGCGCCGTACCGCTTCCCCATCGAGGAGACCTATCGCAAGCAGCAGCACGTCCTGGACGAGTCCGGCGAACGGCTGCTCGCCTACGCCGGCCCACTGGGCGGCGTGCCCGCTCACACCTACAGCATGCTCGCCGATGCCGATGTCAGCTTCCCGGAGGTGACCCTGTCCAGCGGGGACAGGGTCCGCGCCACCCACGCCAACTACTCCAACGGCCTCCACACCCTGCGCGACCCCGCCGACCGGGAGGCCCTCTTCCGGGGTCACTTCAGCGTCTTCGACGGCTTTCCCAACGCCTACGCCGCGGTCTACGACGGAGTGCTGCAGAACGACTGGTTCGTCGCCCAGGCCCGCGGCTACCCGTCCACCCTCGAGGCGGCCCTGGACGAGGACGGCATCCCCCCCGCCGTCGTGGAGAACCTGCTCACCGCCGCCAAGGTCGGGACCGGGCCCCTGCGCCGCTACCATGAGCTCCGCCGCCGCGTCCTCTCCCTCGACCGCTACCGCTACTTCGACGCCTACCTCCCCCTCGTCGACGAGGCGTGGAGCGTGCCCTACGATGAGGTGCGGCCCCTGCTGGAGGAGTCGGTGAACGTGTTCGGCAAGGACTACCAGGCCACGGTGGACCGGGCCTTCGCCGAGCGCTGGATCGACGTCTACGAGAGTCAGGGGAAACGCTCGGGCGCCTTCTCGGCCGGCGTCTACGGCGTCCACCCGTACCTGTTGCTCAACTATGCCGACACCGTCAACGACGCCTTCACGGTGGCCCACGAGATGGGCCACACCATGCACACCGAGCTGGCGTGCGCCGCACAGCCATTCGCCACGTCGTCGTACTCCATCTTCGTCGCCGAGGTGGCGAGCATGACCTCGGAGGAGCTCTTCGGCGAGCTCCTGCTGTCGCGGGAGGAAAACCCCAGGCGGCGGGTGATCCTGCTCCAGCACGCCATCGACGACCTGGCCGCCTCCTTCTACCGCCAGGCCATGTTCGCCGACTTCGAGGTCGCGGCCCACCGCCGCGTGGAGCGGGGCGAGCCGGTCACGGCGGCCGCCCTCCAGGAGCTGTACCTGCACACCCTGGAGGCCTTCTTCGGCGACGCGCTGGACGACCAGGACTGGTACCGCAACACCTGGGCGCGGATCCCCCACTTCTACGGCTCCCCGTTCTACGTGTACCAGTACGCCACGTCCAAGGCCGCCGCCAGCCTCCTCCATAGCCGCATGAGCCACGGGTCCGCCGAGGAGCGCCGCGCCACGGTGGCCGGCTACCTGGAGCTGCTGGCGGCCGGGGGCAGCGACAACCCGGTGGAGCTCTTGCGCCGTGCCGGTGTGGACCTGGCGACGCCCGAGCCGGTGGAGGCGCTGGTGGCGAAGATGAGCACCCTGGTCGACCGTCTCGAGACCGAGCTCGGGGCTCTTGCGGGCATTTCCTAATTCTTGATTCGTCATTCTTGATTGCCCCCACCCGCCCGCCCGCGGCGGCAGCGATCGGCGGCAGCGATCGGCGGCAGCGATCGGCGGCAGCGATCGGCGGCAGCGATCGGCGGCAGCGATCGGCGGCAGCGATCGGCGGCAGCGATCGGCGGCAGCGATCGGCGGCAGCGATCGGCGGCAGCGATCGGCGGCAGCGATCGGCGGCAGCGATCGGCGGCAGCGATCGGCGGCAGCGATCGGCGGCAGCGATCGGCGGCATGGTCACTCCGGGTCGTTCCTGGTGAAACATAGCCGGTGGCCGGCCCAGGTCAAGGGCAAGCCGGGCTAGGAGCCCGGTGCTTCGCACCCTTGACATGGACCGGCCACCGGCTCGTGAGAGGGGGCATGAACGACCCGGAGCTGACCATGCACAACGCGACCCCCGAACCCGGCCTGGCTGCCCATCGCTTGGCTCTCGAAGCTGCGGGCGCGGCCATCAAGCTCGTGATGAGGCTCCCGGCTCCTCTAAAGTCGATCGGCGACCAGGTGGTTCGCTGCGCGAGCTCGGTGCCCGCGAATCTCGCTGAAGGTCACGGACGGACCGGTCGCGACCGGCTGCACTTGTGGAGAATCGCCTATGCCTCGGCCAAGGAGGTCGACAGCCACGTGCGACTGCTGGCTGCCACAGGAGCCGTCAGCTGGTCGGCGGCGAAGCCCGCTATCGAAGGCTTCGATGACGTGCGGGCCATGACGTGGCGTCTTCTGCACCCGGCGCAGTGAGCCCCGTCTCCATCGGCGGGAGGTCGTGAGGCGTCACGGAAAACAGCGCCTCCCTCGGGCGTGCCACTCCTGGTGATCTTCGGGGGCGGGAGGTCGACGTGGACCGGGGTGTGAGGTCCGAGGATCATCAAGAGTGGCAACCACGGGGAAGGCGCCGAAGGAATCGGCGCGTCGCGGTAGCTCGCGCTTCGGGATGGTGAGAGGCGGTGCCAGGCAGCATTCGGATGAGGCGATCTGCGGACAATCGAATCAAGACGGGTTGCCTGGCACGCTCTCTGATGCTCCCACAGCCCCTCGCCGTTTCGCCAGCGCGGTTCGCGGTCGCTGCCGCTGATCGCCGCCGCGGACGCTGACCGCCGTCCACTGCCGCTGCCGCGGTTCACTGACGCGGTTCGCGGTCGCTGTTGCTGTGTGCTGGCTACTGCCGCGGTTCGCTGTCGCTGTCCACTGACTGCTTCCGCTGCTCGGTACTTCCTTCGTACAGGTCGAAGCGCAGCAGCCGGCACTCGATGGGACCGTTGTAGAGCGGGATGCGCCGGCGCGGCCGGAGACCGATGCGCTTGGCCAGTTGGGGGTTGCCGACCAGCAGCCAGGCGGTGGACCCCACAGCGTGGCGCTTGAGCCGATCGCCCAGGCGCCGGTAGAAGCCCTCCAGACGCGACACGTCGCCGACGCGCTTGCCGTAGGGAGGATTGGTCACGATGACGCCGTCGTGCCAGCGCAGGTCCAGGGCGTCGGACTGCTCCACAGTCACGAAGCGGTCCATCCACGCCGCCGCCAGGTTGCGCCGGGTGGCGTGCACCGCGCGCTCATCGCGATCCCGGGCGACGATGGCCGCCGCCGGGTCGTGGCGCCCCGAGCTCGCCCTGCGTGTGACCTCCTCGAACAGCTCCCGGTGGTGCACGTTCCAGCGTTCGAACGCGAACTCCCGGCGCAGGCCGGGAGCGGTGCCGGTGGCGATGAGCGCGGCCTCCACCGCCAGGGTGCCCGTCCCGCAGAGCGGGTCCAGAAGGGGCAGGGAACCGTCGTAGCCGGCCAGGAGCAGGACGCCGGCGGCCAGGGTCTCGGCCAGGGGCGCCGGTCCCCCGGCGGGCCGGTAGCCTCGGTGGGAGAGGGGTTCCCCGGTGCTGTCCAGGGCGAGGCTGGAAGCGCCTTCGGAGAGATGCAGGTGGAGACGGACGTCCGCGTCCTGCCGATCCACGTCGGGGCGTGCTCCCCAGTGTGAACGCAGCCGGTCCACCACGGCATCCTTCACTACCTGGGCTGCGAAGACGGTGTTGCGGAAGAAGCGGCTCGAGCCCGCCACCTCCACCGCCATGGTCTGACCGCGTTGCAGGATGCGCTCCCAGGCCACCGACGCCGCCAGGTCGTACAGCTCCTTGCGCTGCCGCACCTGTCCCCGGGCCATGGGCACCAGCACCCGCATCGCCGTGCGCAGGCGCAGGTTGGCGTCGTAGACGGTGGCGAGGTCACCGGTACAGCTCACCATGCCGCGACCCGGGGCCACGGCATCGGCACCGAGAGCGCGCAGCTCGTCGGCCAGCACCTCCTCGAGGCCACGGGTGCAGGTGGCGACCAGCGGTCCAGGACGGGAGTCGTAGCCGAGCACCCCGGCACGCTACACCGCCCTGCCCAGGTCCTGCAAGAGAGAGAAGACGTGCCCTCGCCCGCGTCCGAGCCCGCGTCCGAGCCCGCGCCCGGATCCGGCCGCGGCATCTTCGCCCGACGACAGCGGCGGCGATCCTCGGCACCCTCATCTCCGGGTCGTCTTGGGCTCTCGCCGGCTTCCATGACTGTCGCTGATCGCCGGTCGAGTCCGCAGACGGACAAGGACGCGGACGCGGGTCCCGATCCACCGGCGATCGCGTGAGGCTCTACGCCTGGATGAACTCGATCTTGTACCCGTCCGGGTCCTGGACGAACGCGATCACGGTGGTGCCGTGCTTCATGGGGCCCGGCTCGCGGGTCACCGTGCCGCCGTGCTCGCGGACTCGGTCGCAGGCCGCAGCGATGTCGTCCACCTCGACGGCGATGTGGCCGAAGCCATTGCCGAGGTCGTAGCCGGAGGTGTCCCAGTTGTGGGTGAGCTCGATGACGGCGCTCTCCGACTCGTCGCCGTAGCCCACGAAAGCGAGCGTGAAACGTCCCCCCTCGAAGTCGGCGCGCCGCAGGAGCGTCATACCGAGGGCGTCGGTGTAGAAGGAGAGCGACCGCTCCAGGTCGCCGACTCGGATCATGGTGTGCAGGATCCTCATGCTGGGCTCCTAGAAGTCGGAGGTCATGATGAACAGCGGCGATCCCGCGAATCGCTTGTACTGCGGGCGCAGCCGGTCCGTGTTGTAGAACTTGCCCACGTCCACCACCTTCTTGCGGCTGGTCACCACGTCGATGGGGACGTGGTCGTAGCGGCCGTTGCGGATGTTGACCAGGCGGCCCGACACCCCTTCCAGGATCAGGTCCATGGCGAGGTTGCCGAAGGCCATGGGCGCGATGGAGTCCATGGCGTCCGGGTTGCCGCAGCGCACCAGGTAGCCGAGGCGCTGGTTGATGGTCTCCACCTGGACGCCGTTGTTGTACTCGGGCGAGAGGTCCTTGAGCGCGCGGGAGACCCGGTCGCCGACGCCGCCCAGCTTCTTGTGGCCGAACATGTCCGCCTCCTGGCCCTCGAAGGTCATCTTCTCCGAGCCCTTGAAGGTGGCGCCCTCCGACACCAGGACCACGCTGTAGCTGGAGCGGTTCTTCCGCCGGTCTTCCGAAAGCAGCTCACAGAGGCGGCCGATCTCGAAGGGATGCTCGGGGATGACGCACCGGTTGGCGGCGCCGGCCATGGTGGGGAGCAGGGCGGTGAACCCCGCGTAGCGGCCGAACACCTCGATCACGAGGAAGCGCTCGTGGCTGCCCGCCGACGTGCGCAGCGCGTGGGTCATCTCGAGGGTGCGCGTCACGCAGGTGGAGAACCCGATGCAGTAGTCGGTGCCGGGGACGTCGTTGTCCATGGTCTTGGGGATCGCGATGACGGGCACGCCCTCCTGGTGCAGGCGGACGCCGTAGGAGAGCGTGTCGTCGCCGCCGATGGGGATGAGGGTGTCGATGCCCAACCGCTCCAGGGAGGCCAGCACCTCCTCGGTCAGGTCGTTGGTGTCCTGGGTGTACTGCGAGCGCAGGTGCTCCGGCAGCCCGGCCTTGGGGATTCGGCTCGGGTTGGTGCGTGACGTGTGGAGGAAGGTCCCACCGGTCCGCCCCACCTTGTTGACCACGTCCTCGGTCAGCTCCATGACCAGGTCCGGTCCTGGCTTGACATCCGGGTCGATCTCCACCAGTCCGGCCCATCCCCGGCGAATGCCCAGCACGCGGTAGCCCTCACGCAGGGCGCGCACGGTGAGCGCCCTGATGGCGGGGTTGAGCCCCGGCACATCCCCACCGCCGGTGAGAATCGCGATCGTCCCCTTGTGCTTCTTCAGGTGGGCCATGGGGCGTTTCCTCCGTCTATTCTAGACGTCGCGTCGGGCGCGCCGATTCCCGGGCCCGGCGCCCCTTCCGGAGGGGCCGGGCTAGGTCGCAGCGTCCTCGTCCAGCTTCCAGGCCACCATCGTTCCGGCGCCCAGAGGGACCACCTCCTCGTCACCGAAGGGGTAGCCGACGGGCACCCGCCATGGCCGCCGCTCGAGCACGACGCGCCTGGTGGACGGCGGCAGCCGGTAGAAGCGGGGCCCGCGCAGGCAGGCGAACGCCTCCAGCCGATCGAGCGCTCCCGCCTCCTCGAAGACCCCCGCAGTCAGCTCGAGAGCCGCAGGGGCCGTGAAGATGCCGGCTGCGCCCCCCCGCCGCTCCTTGCGCGAGCGCGGATGCGGCGCGCTGTCGGTGCCGAGGAAGAACCGGGGATCGTCGCCGGTGGCCGCGGCCACCACCGCCCGCCGGTGGGGTTCGCCCTTGAGCACCGGCAGACAGTAGTGGTGGGGGTCGAGGCCGCCATCGAAGAGGGCGTTGCGGTTGAGCAGGAGGTGGTGGACGGTGACCGTGGCAGCCACCCTGGGCGGAGACGACATCACGAACTGGACGCCCTCCCTGGTGGTGACGTGCTCGAGGACCACGCGCAGCCCCTGGAAGCGCTCCACCAGCGGGCCGAGCACACGCTCGAGGAACACGCGCTCGCGATCGAAGATGTCCACGTCCGGATCGTTGACCTCGCCGTGCACCAGCAGGGGGAGGTCGTGCTCTTCCATGGCCTCCAGCACGTCGAAGATCCGCTCCGGCGCGCTGACACCGGCTTCGGAGTGCGTGGTGGCGCCCATGGGATAGAGCTTGGCGCCCACCAGGACGCCGCTCGCCGCCGCGCGACGGATCTCCTCGGACGAGGTGTCATCGGACAGGTAGAGGGTCATGAGGGGCACGAAGCCCGCCTCGGCCGGCAGCGCGGCGAGGATCCGCCTCCGGTAGCCCAGCACCTGCTCGGTGGTGGTGAGGGGCGGCGCCAGGTTCGGCATCACCACCGCAGCCGAGAAGACCCGCGCACTGTACCGGACGGCATCGGCCATCTGAGCTCCGTCACGGAGGTGGAGATGACCGTCGAAGGGTCGAGCCAGTGAGAAGCGCGCCGTCATGCTGGGGCCATCATCGCACAGAGGAATCCATCACATCCCGTCGACTCGGAAGCTGCTACCCTATCGGTACGACAGGAAGGCAGGAGGGCGGCGAGGGATCCCCTGCGACGCCCCTCGCGACGGCACCGCGCCGTCGTCTCCAGAAGGCACGGACCCTCCAGATCTCCCGGTCGAGATCGCAGGCCCCACAGGGGCCGCGGGAGAGGGACGTGGGAGCCGAGCTCACGAGCGACCAGCTGCAACGGGCCGCCGAGAACCTCGGGCGGATCGAGCGCTTCCTGCGTCAGCGCTCCGGGTGGGACACCACCCCGGCGGCCGTGGCGGCGCTGGTGACCGTCGACCGGGCGGCGGCCAGGATCGCCCACGCCCTCGACCCTCACCTGACCACGCCGAAGACCCGCGCCACCGACGACCCAGCCCATGCCGTCGAGCCCCTGCCAGCCGCCGAGTTCGAGGTGGCACGACTCGACAAGATGGCGGTCTTCCTCGACCAGCTCGGGGATTGGTTTGCAGCCCGCACCGCCGGCGCGGTGGGTGAGGGCGGGCTTCAGCATCTCGAGGAGGCCTGTGGCGCCGTGATCGGCATCCGCGATGTCGTCGCCGCCATCCTCGCCGGACAACAGGCCGAGGGCGGACCCGCGGGGGAGGCGATCCCCGCCTCCGCCGCGGCACAGGTCGCGAACCCGCCGGCCGCCCGAGACCACGCGGCGCCGGGGCGGCGGGAGGAGATCGGCGTTCCCTCCCCGCCGCGTCCTTCGAACGCGGTCTCCCGGACCGAGCGTCTGGTCCTCGAGGACAGCGAGGAAACGCCCCTCCTCCGGACCGTCAGGGATCAGACCGAGCTGACGCCCCACGCCCGTGAGCTCCTCACGCGCTTCCTCGAGAGCGCCGACCTCCCCTATGCCGGCTACCAACGTACCAAGTTCGACGCCGACGTGGAGCACCGCCTGCAGATCATGCCGCCGGGTCAGGTCCTCGTGATCAAGGTCGGCGAGTACGGCGGGGAGCCCAAGCCCTACTTCAGCTACGTGCCGAAGCACCGGGAGCCTGACCGCCCCGAGGAGTGAGGACGGGCCGCTGCAGCACGACTCCGTCCGCGGCGGAGGCGCGGTCGGTCTGCACCCACAGCACCGCGCCTCCCGTGTGATGGCCGAGGGAGAGGTGGAGGACGCCGGCGCCGCCGCGGCGCGCTCGGAGCGGCTCCTCGGCCATGATGTCGACGGCCTCGGGCCGCGCGTAGGTCCGGCCGAGGACCGCCCTGCACGCGCCCGCCGCACCCCCGTTCCGGAAGCGGTAGCGCAGGGTGAGGGAGCTTCCCGCTCGCGGCACGTCGAACGGCAGGACCAGGCGGCCCGGCGCCCTGATCAGCAGCCGCCCGTGGTCCTTGTCCAGCCGCACTCGCGGCCGGCGGAGGACGTCGGGGAACGAGCTGTCGGGGGCCTTGACCATCGCCAGGCGGCGGAGCAGCAGGGCGCGGCCCGAAGCGGCCCGCCCACCGTCACGTCCCGAGCGCAGCGCCAGCTCGATGCGGTTGTCCCCGGCGCGGAGGACACCGGGAGCGAGGGTGCGGCGCAGGACCACGAACCCTCCTCTCACCTCGAGGGGTGGGAGGGCCGTGCCGTTGACGGTCAGCGCGAGCCGGGGCGGAGGGCCGCGGCGGTGGTCCGCGCGGCAGTCCAGGAACAGCACCTGCTGCCCACCCACCGGCAGGTTCACCACGAGGGAGGCATGGTCCTTGTCGGTCCACCGTCCACCCGGCACCGCGTCGCCCCAGCCGCTCACCGCCGTCACCTGCGCCGTCGCCTCCAGCGACGCCGTGCGCCGGGGCTGCCGCCGAAGATCGAGCACGTAGTCGTCGGGGAGGAACCGCGCAGCGGTCAGGGGCAACGCGGTGGGACCGTCCGCGGCCGGCGCCTGGACGGCACGGTACAGATCCACCGCCGCGACGCCGCCGAAGAGCACGACGAGCAGAACGGGAGGCAGCCAGCGACCGAGCCCCATGGACGTCGTTGTACCACGCTCACATACGCTCGTCACTGCCCTCGTCACGATCGCCACTGCCCTCGTCGCGGTCCGACCGAGGGCTCGAGGGAGCGGCCGCCCCCGCCTCCCCGCTGACGGCGTCGAGCAGATCCGCCACCCGGTAGCCGGAAGCCTCCTCCGCCGCGGCCAGCGCCCGGCGCAGCTCGTCCGCCTGGACCAGGGCCTCTTCGTCGGCGCCGGCGTCCATGACCGCTTCGAGCAGGAGCAGGGAGAGCAAGCCGCCGAACGTCTCCTGGCTGAACCAGAGCACTCCGCGGTAGCGGTTGACGCCGAGAAAAGTGCGGGTCGCGGGGTCGGTGAGCAGCTCCTCGAGGACGCGGCGCAGGTGCATCGCCGGGGTCCCCTCGACGTGGTGCCACCCTGATGCCGCCATGAGCACCTTCACACCGGCCACCGCGCGCTGCGCCGCCTCCCCGTCGAGCCCCAGTCCCCCCAGCTCCTCGCGCAGGATCCTGGACAGGAACCACCCGTCGAACAGACTGCGGGCGCGATCGATCTCATCGCTGTCCGCGATCGCGCCCAGGCGGCGCACCAGCACCCAGGCCACGGCGCTCGGCCACCACGCCGGATCCTCTTCGAGCTCGTCGAGAAGACGGCGGACGACGTCTGCGGCCTGCTCACCGGCCACGCCATCGGGCATCGCCGACAGGTCGAGCAGCCGCTCCAGATCGGCACGCACCGCCTGCGCGACCTCGAGGGGACGACCGTCGCCCCCCAGGCGTTGGCGGACCGCCGCCAAGAGGTCCTCGAGCACCGGGGCCATCTCGTCCAGGATCGCGGCCCGCCCCTCGGCACCGACATCGCCCCCGGCGCGGGCGGCCAGCAGGGTCCGGAGATGTGGCGCGGCCACCAGCCTGCGGAAGGGCTCCAGCACCGGCTCCAGGAGGAGCTGCGCCGCGGCGTCCTCGATGCTGGGAACGCCCCGTCCGCCGAGGAGGCCGGCGAGTCGACGGTACTGCTGGCTGGCGTCGTCCGTGACCTGCCGAAAGTCGACGAAGACGTGCAGGGCGTAGGCCCCGAGCTCCAGGTACAGGCCTTGCCGGACCAGGTCCTGGCAGGGGTAGATGTGCTCCAGGGCGGAGGCCGCGTCACGGACGATCAGGTAGTCGTCGCCGCCGGTGGGGATCTCCAGGGCCTCGGCCAGGGTGCGCTGGATCAGCCCGCCGCCGTCGCGATCCACCACCGCGGCCGAGGTCCGGATCCAGCCACGCGTCTCCGCGTACCGGTTGTGGTAGATCACCAGGGAGCGCTGGCCGTCCACGAGATTGGAGTACGCGAACACGTTCTCGTCCACGGCACCGCTGTCCGTGTACAGGTCGTAGAGCAGGAAGTTCTCCACCTCGGCGAAGATCCATCGCCGGTGCAGGAGCGGGAAGATCTGGCGGCGGTGCCGCTCGATGAGCCCCTCGTCCGGCCGCTCGTCCCAGCGGGGCCGCCGGAACTCCATCCCGTACTTCTCGGCAAAGCCCTCCACCTGGCCGTGCCCGAACATGGGCAGGCCGGGCAGGGTGCTCATCAGGGTGGCGATCCCGAAGTACTTGTCACCGGACCCGAACTGGTCGACGGCGGTGCGCTCGTCCGGGTTCGACATGAAGTTGACGTAGCGTTTCAAAATCTCCGGGTCGAACTCCAGAGTGCTCTTGATGAGCTGCCGGTAGTCGGCGTTGCGCTCGTCGCGGAGCATGTTCATGAACGCCGAGTTGTACACCCGGTGCATGCCCAGGGTGCGTACGAAGTACCCTTCCAGCAGCCAGAACGCCTCCGCCAGCAGCAGGGTGTCCGGCGCCTCGGCGGCCACCCGGTCCACGACCTCGCGCCAGAACTCCTTCGGCATGGCGGCGTCGAACTGGCCCTTCGTCATGCCGTACTCGGCCCGCGACGGGATGTCACCACCGCTTCCCGGTTCGGGGAACCACAGCCGTCGGTAGTGCCGCTTGGTCAGGGTCATGGCCGCGTCGAAGCGGATGATGGGGGACAGCCTGGCCACGTGGAGGATGGTCTGGATCACCGCCTCGCGCACCTCGGGGTTGAGGTAGTCGAGCTGCGCGGTGTCGTTCCACGGCATGGAGGTGCCGTCGTTGCCGTGGTAGATGAAGCGCTCCGAGCCCGTCCAGTGGTCGGCGCGCCGGAACACCACCGCGGCGTCGGAGCGGCTCCAGTAGTGATCCTCGATGTGCACCCCCACCCGTTCGTCCTCGCAGAGGTCCGGGCCGGTGAAGGAGTACGAGGGGAACGGCGAGCGGTCGAGGCCGATGAACCAGTCAGGGTGCTCGATCACCCACCGGGAGTCGATGCCCACGTGGTTGGGCACCATGTCCGTGGACAGCCGGATGCCGCGTTTCCAGGCGCGCTCCTTCAGGTCGAGGTAGGCCTCCTCACCGCCGAGGTCGTCGGCGACGCGATAGTCCAGCAGGGAGTACGCCGAGGCCACGGCCTCCTCGTCGCCCATCATGCGCTTGATCCGCTCAGACGCCCGGCTGCGCTCCCACACGCCGATCAGCCACAGCCCACTGATGCCCCAGCCGGCGAGCCGGTCCAGCTCCTCGTCCGGGATGTCGCGGAGCGTCGTCACCCGGCAGCCGTACCGCCTGCCCAGCTGGTCCAGCCACACGTAGGCGTTCTTCGCCAGCAGCACGAGACGGGGCATCCAGTCCCGGTCCGGCGAGTAGGCCCTCGTCTCCTCCTCGAGACCCGCGAAGCTCGGCACCTCCACCCGCCCAGGGGCGAAGCCGCCGAACTGGCGGCGCTCCTCCGTCAGGAAGTCGAGGCTCTGGAGCAGGCGGTAGACCGCGCTCCCCAGCCACGCCGCCCACGCCCTGCGGATGAAGTCGAGCTGCCCGTCCAAGGAGTGCGGCGAGGCGCGCATGGGCTCCTGGAGCTCGTCGAAAACGCTTCGGCCGCTGCCCGCGACTGGAGGTCGGGAAGCGAAGAACTCCTCCAGGACCTCGATCCCCTGCATGTAGGCGGTCGCCCGGCGGAGGTGGTCGTCGTCGAACAGCTCCCGGAAAGGTGCGAAGGCCGGGTTGGCGTTGGCCAGCCACAGCAGCAGCAGCTCCTCGAGGGCGGCCTCGCGGTGGGGCTCGCCATCCGTGGAACCCGCCAGATACTCCGCCGCCGTCAGCTCACCACGGTACACGGCCAGGGGCGGGAAACGGTCGCAGAAGGCGGCCAGCATTGCGTCGACTGCGTCCTTGCCGAGCCGCGTCTGGACCGCGGTCAGTGCCTCCGCGAGGACGCCGGGGTTGCTCCGTCGGTAGTGGGCCAGGAGCAGGTGGAGCACCTCGTCGATCAAGCCCATGGCGTTGAGCTCGCCGGCGGCCACGGCCCGCTCCGGGAAGCGCACCACGTCACGGCGGACGTTCATCCGGTGAGCGAACACCCGGGCGGCGTGGAAGTCCGCGAAGACCACGTTGCCGTTGGACGAAAAGAGCCAGTGCTCGAAAGCGTAGAAGTCGCGGGCCGAGCGCGCGACGTGAAACTCGCGCCAGGCCCCGCCGCCGGCATCAGGAGGAGTGTGCATCGCAGTGATCATATCCCTGCAACCCCCGATCACCGCAGGTCATCGGGGTAACCCCTACCGGTGTCCGAGAGATAAACAGTCTCAATTACGAGCTCGATCCAGGGCATCGATCTGCCGCTCGATCGCCGTGAAAGTGCCGTCATCAGCACCTCGCCGCATCATGCAAACCCCCTCATTTGTCTGCTATTTGTGAGTTTGAGCAAGTGAGTTGACATTTGCAGAGGAATCCTGCATCGTGTGTCCGAGTTGCGTAGGTTATGAGACTGGAGCCGAGCCCCCCGGCACTGCGGGAGGTGAATGTCATCACCGATCCCGTTGCACGGCGGCGGATGCCGCTGCGAGGCGTCGTCCATGCGGCCGCCGCCCCGACCGGCGCCGTCCGCCGTAAGGGTGCCGGAGGTGGGCCGAAGGTGAGTCGCCCGCACGTTCCCACACCGCCGGCGAGGCCTGGCGACGGTCTTTCAATTGCCGTCAACGCAGAGATTTATCCCCCACGAGGGAAGGAGGTTGGAACATGATCTCGATCACCCGCAGCTTGCTAGTATTGGCCACGGCCGGGGTCGCGGCGGTGCCCATGGCGGTGCGCCTGCCCACCGGGAGGGTCGCGGCCGACCCGGGAGTCGACCCGACTCAGGTCTACTCCAAGAGTCAGAAAGAGTACTACCTGACCAGTGAGCAGATCCAGTTCATCCGGCCGGGCCTCGACGTCACCGTGGACAGCATCACCATCCCCGCCGACCGTCACCCGGTGGTCGAGCTGAGCTACGTCGACGACTTCGGTCAGCCCCTGGACCGGGCCGGGGTCCAGACCCCCGGTGAGATCAGCTTCAGCTTCATCCTGGCCTGGTACGACGCGGACAACGTCAACTACCACGCCTACACCAAGCGCCCGCAGACCAGCCCCATCACCGGCGTGACCGCCGACCAGGCGTCGGCCGACTCCGGCGGCACCTACACCGATCTCGGCCTCGGCAAGCTGCGCTACCGCTTCGGGACCGAGCTGCCCGCGGACTATCCGACGTCGGTGACCACGACCCTGGGCATCTACGCGGAGCGCGAGATCGCCGACCTGCCGGGGATCGACGAGCCGCTCGTCTACTACGCGAACGTGGAGCCGGACTTCGTGCCCGACGGTTCGGAGGTGACCGACAGCTGGGGAGCGCTCCTGCAGTCGAGCTGCAACGCCTGCCACAACCAGCTCGAGGCCCACGGCGGGGTGCGCCAGGACGTCAAGCTCTGCGTGCTGTGCCACAACGCCCAGACCTTCGACCCGGACACCGGCAACACCGTGGACTTCAAGGTCATGATCCACAAGATCCACCGCGGCGCCGATCTGCCCAGCGTACAGGCCGGCACCCCGTATGAGATCATCGGCTACCGACAGTCGGTCCATGACTACTCGGACGTGGTCTTCCCTCAGGACATCCGCAACTGCACGACCTGCCACGCCGAGGACGCCCCCCAGGGCTACATCTGGTACACCGACCCGAACCGGGCGGCCTGCGGCTCATGTCATGACAACGTGGACTTCATGACCGGCGAGGGGCACCACGGCGTCGCCCAGGAGAGCGATCAGTACTGCTCGCGCTGCCACATGCCGGACAGCGGCGCCGAGTTCGACCCCTCCATCGTCGGCGCCCACACCGTTCCCACCCAGTCGAAGCAGCTCGCGGGCCTGAACATGACCATCGACGAGGTCACCGACACCGCCCCGGGCGCGCACCCCACCGTGATCTTCCGCCTCACCAACAACGACGGGACCCCGGTGCTGCCGTCCTCTCTGGACAGGTTGAGCCTCATCATGGGTGGGCCCACGACCGACTACGAGCAGGAGCTCAGCGAGAGCGCCACCGACGCCGTGGTGTCCGGTGACGTCTACATGTACACCTTCTCGGAGCCGATCCCCGACACCGCCGTGGGCACCTGGGCGTTCAGCGCCGACGCCTACCGCTTCGTCACCCTCTACCCGGGCACCGACGACGAGCAGGAGGTCCGCGAGGCTGCCTTCAACCCCATCTACTACGCGGCGGTCACCGACCCCGAGCCGGTGCCGCGGCGCACCGTGGTGGCCCTGGACAAGTGCAACGTCTGCCACAAGGAGCTCGCCCTGCACGGTGGTCAGCGTAAGAACGTGGAGGAGTGCCTGATCTGCCACAATCCGCTCGCCACCGACGAGAGCCAGCGGCCGGCCGAGGACAATCCACCAGCCTCCATCCACTTCAAGTGGATGATCCACCGTATCCATCGCGGCTCCGGCCTGGACGTGAACTACACCGTGTACGGGTACCACGGCAGCGTGAACAACTACAACGACGTGGGGTTCCCGGGACTCCTGAACGACTGCGCCACCTGCCACGTGGACGAGACCTACACCGTGCCGGTGCCTTCGGACGCGCTGCCGACCGACGCGCCCCGGAACTACTACTCGCCGGTCCCGCCCAACTCGGCGGCCTGCGAGGCGTGCCACTCGAGCGTGGCGGCGGCCGCCCACGCGTACTCCAACACCACGCCGTTCGGAGAGGCATGCGCCGCCTGCCACGGTAATGACCGCGAGTTCTCGGTCGACGCGGTGCACGCCGAGTGACGCGAGCTGAGCTTGATCCGCGGCCCCGCACCCCACCGGTGTCGGGGCCGCGGTGGATCGTGAAAGGTAGGAAGGGGATGAGACAGTTGATCCACTTGCTGAGCGTTGGCGCACTGCTCGCTGTGCTCCCCGTGACGACCATGCCCGCGGCCGCCGCGGAACCGACCGGCGTCGCCGCCGACTGCGCGGTCTGCCACGACACCCTGGTGCCGGCCTTCCAGCAGACACCTCACGCCCTGGCCAGGCCGGACGCACCGGACTGCACCACGTGCCATGGCAACGGCCAGAAGCACATGGACGAGGGCGGAGACCCGAGCCTGATCTCGGTGCCGAGCGGGCACAGCGGCGAGCAGCTCTGCCTGGGCTGTCACGCGAGCATGGTGCACAACGCATTCTCCAGCGGTGAGGCCCACTCTCGTGCGGACGTGTCGTGCTTCACCTGCCACAATATCCACCCGTCCAAACCGGGGCCCATGCCCCTGTTGCGGCAACCTCCCGACGAGCTGTGCGCGAGCTGTCATGAGCCCCAGGCGCGGGACTTCCAGCGCCCCTTCGGCCACCGGCTCGGGCGCGCCGGGTTGGACTGCGTGTCCTGTCACAACCCCCACGCCGGCACCGGTGAACGCAGCCTCAAGGTGGACGACTCTGGCGAGCCGGTGTGCTTCTCCTGCCACGCCGACAAACGCGGGCCCTTCGCCTTCCCCCACGTGGACAACGTCGTCGGCGACTGTCTGGAGTGCCACCAGCCCCACGGCTCGACGAACCCCCACGCGCTCGTCCGCGCGCGCGTCGATCAGCTCTGCCTGGAGTGCCACAGCCCCATCGAGGGAGCCACCCTGGGCTCGCAGCCACCGGCATTCCACAACCTCCTCGATCCACGGTTCCGGGAGTGCACCGTGTGCCACGTGGCGATTCACGGGTCCAACTCCTCACCCTTGCTCGAGAGATAGGAGGGGACGATGAACACACGAAGCATCTCGATCGCCGCCTCCCTTCTCCTGAGCGTGGTCCTCGTCGCCGTTCCAGCCGCCGCCCAGTCCACCTTCGGTGAGGCGGAGTTCGGCTACCAGTGGGTGGACGTGTCCGGCAACCAGGACATGTACCGAACGCAGTTGGATGAGCGGGACGGTTTCGTGCTCAACGACCTGTCCCTGGCGGTCCTCGACACCGACGGCACGATCGGCGTCTTCGACCAGCTCCGCATCGACGCCTCCGGCTTCGGCGGCAGCCCCACCGGTCGCTTCCGGTTGACCTCGGACCTCGACGGCGCCTACAGCCTGAGGCTCAGCTACCTGCACTTCGCCTACTTCAGCGCCCTGCCGGCCTTCGCCAACCCGTTCGCCGACGAGGGCGTCATACCTGGTCAGCACACCCTGAATCGCGACCGTGACATCGTGGACATGGAGCTCCAGATCCTGCCCGGTCACGCCATCACTCCCATCGTGGGCTATCGCTGGAACCGCTACGACGGGCCGCGGCAGACCACCTATCACGTGGGCCAGAACGAGTTCCGGTTGAACTCCGAGTCCGAGCAGACCGAGAAGGAGCTCCGGGCCGGGATCGCCTTCCACGCCGGCACCTTCCGCGGAGCCGTGATCCAGGGCTGGCGCGACTACAGCGACCGCGAGCGCCTGCACCTCGTACCGGGAGGCGAGCAGGGCAACTTCCCCGGCCCCATTCTTGGTCAGGAGCAGCTCCTCGACACCCTGGACCGCACGGTACGCACCGACGCCGACACACCGGTGACCACGGTGCAGGTGAACGGTCGCTTCGCCGGCCACGGGCGCGTCGACCTGTCCTACGCTCGCGCCGACTACGACGCCGACACCTCGGTCCAGGAAAGCCTGACCGGGAGCCTCGTCTCCTACCAGATCCTGCAGTACTTCCAGGGGCTCGACGACTCGGTGGCGAGCCACACGTCCAACCCCTACTGGCGCGGCGGGCTGCAGGTCGGCTGGGACTTCGGCGACCAGCTCACCGTCGACGTGGGCTACGAGAAGCACCACCGCGAGCTCGAGGGCTTCACCATGATCTCGAGCCTCTACCTCGAGACCATGACCTTCTCCGGCATCGACACCGGTGACGTCAGCCGGCTGGTGGAGAACCGCAACCGCATCGAGCGCAACGACGAGACCGTCGATGTCAGGGTGCAGGTGAGGGATCTCGGCCCCCTCCGCCTGTGGGCGAACTGGGCCACCACCGACTCGGACCTCGATGTGTCCGAGGGTGCGGCCGAGATCGTGCTTCCCGACGGCCAGGGCGGGACGTTCAAGCGCAGCGTCGACAGGTACGGCCTCGGCGCCGAGGTGGGCCTCGGCCCCCTCAAGCTCGTCCTGGACGGCTCCTGGGACGACGCCGACAAGATCGTGGTCCGCACCGACTACCTGGACCGCAGCCGCTACCGTGGACGCCTGGGCGGAAACGTCACCTCGTGGCTCGACTTCACCGCCACCGCGGAGCGCATCGACTGGGACAACTCCGGCTCCGGCGTGGCCTACGACGGCAAGACCACCCACTACGCCCTGGACGTGGGTGTCCACCCGGTGTCGCCCATGACCCTGAGGGCGGCCTGGGACCGCTACAAGACCGACACCTCGATCCTCATCCGCCACCCCGAGGACTTCACCGTCGCGCCGTCCCTGTACGCCGACGACGGCGAGATGTGGGAGGGCAGCATCGGCTGGCAGAAGGACCGCTTCGGCGTCACCGGCGGCTACTCGCACTTCAACAACGACGGCTCCTTCCCGTTCCAGCTCAAGCGGGTCTTCGGGCGGGTGTTCTATGACTTCACCGAGACCTTCGGCCTTGCCGTGGAGTACGAGGACCACCGCTACCGGGAGGACCTGTTCTCCCTCGCCGACTTCGACGCCACCCGCTGGGGCGCCTTCCTGCGCGTCAAGATGTAGGCCGCCCGACACGACTACCGACATCCACAGGGGGCCGCGAGGCCCCCTGTTCCTTGTCTGCCGTCAACTGATGGCATCCAATCCGTGATTGGCGGTAGCACATCCCGCGTCCGCGTCCGTGTCCGATTCTGTGTTCCGCGTTCCGCGGCAGCATTCCGCGGCAGGAATCAGCGGCCCTCGACAGAACGGCGCGTACCCGGGCGTGCCACTCCTGACGATTTTCGGCGGTGGGGCGTCACGCGGGAGGGGAGCACAGGGTCCGAAACATCGTCAGGGGTGACAACCTCGGGGAACGCGCCGACAGAATCGGCGTATTGCGAAGGTTCTCGCTTCGGGTAGGCCAGAGTGGGTGCCAGGCACGCTTTCGAATGAAGCGATCCGCCCCTCATCGAAGCAAAACGGCGTGCCAGGCACCCTCTCTGGCACTGCCGAAGCGAGGCTTCGCGGATTGCTGACCGACGCTGTCTCGTCCACAAAGAAGGAGGGCGGCAGCCGGAGCTGCCGCCCTCGTGATGTATGCGGTGAGTGGCCCTACCGCTTCATGGGAATGGTCGTCGCGTCGTTGGTGACGTCGTCGGCCACGGATGCCGAGGTGAACACGCCGGAGCCGTCCACGACCTCCACCAGTGCGAAGCCGAAGCCGAGGTCCGGGCGGTTGGCGCGGGTCTTGAACGGCTGCAGGTCCTGGACCACCATCCCCGACCCCACCGTGAGGTCATAGCTGGTGAGCTCGGTGCCGTCCGAGACGTAGAGGGTTATCCGGACCTGGGCAACGTCCTTGCCGGTGTTGGTGACGCTGATATTGGTCCGGAACGCGCCTGCGCTCTGGCGCAGGCCCAGGAGCATCGCGGAGTCGCCCGCCGCCATGCCGGTGCCGCCCCGATGGCCGTCCATGAACTGGCCGTAGGTCCCCTTGTCGGACTGGTTGAAGATCCGGGAGACGACCTCGAGGGGCTGGTCGGAGCAGATCTCCATGGCCCCCTTGCCGGTCACGCCCATCATTCCCACCACGTCCTCGAAGACGCCCTGGGCCCCACCCTGGACGCCCTGGCTGTTCGTGACGTCGCCGGACGACGTGTGGAGGATGAACTCCACGTCCGCGGGCGACGAGGTCGTGTTCCTGGTGATCATGTCGGTCTTCCAGGTGCTCCCGTCGGGCGCCTGGTTGTGGGCCGCGATCTCGGTCCAGTACACGTGCGAGGACATGCACGCCACCGCGCCTTCGCCGGCCTGAGGCGGTGCGGCGGCCTCGGGGATGCCCGCCTCCAGGTTCTTGATGGCCGTCTCGGAGGCGTCGAGGATGGCGTTGGCGAAGGCCGGGTTGTGGACGCCCTTGCTGCCGTCGGCCTCAAGCAGGAGGTAGTTCCAGCCGGCCTTGGGCAGTCTGGAGTCGGCCACGTCGTAGAGACCGAAGGAGCCCCCACTCGGCTGGGTCACCTTGACGCTCGTCATCCCCACGGGACCCACCACCATGCCGTCACTGAGGCTGACGGACATGCCCTGACCACCGTGGTAGTCGACGAAGTCGACGCTGACGATGTCCGAGGGATCGGCGATCGTGGCCTGGCCGCCGAGATCGATGGTCCGGTCGAGGGCGATCTGCTGGCCCATGAGCCGGATCAGCTCCGCCTCGACGGACGCCTTCAGCTCCTCCAGCTTGGCCTCCACCGGCCCCTGGACGGTCTCGGCGGTGATCACTGAGTGGCAGTCCGAGCAGATGGTCTCGCTGGCGTAGAAGGTGTGGTTGGTGCCCCCGACGCTCATAGGACAGCGACGCCGGCGGCGGGGTCTTCTCCATGTGGCAGGCCACGCAGGTGTCCTCCACCTCGGAGTGGAAGCCCCGTGTGCCGACCTTCACGAAGTACGCGTTCTGGCCCATGAGGACGTCCGCCTGCGGGCCCGGATGGGTCGCGCGGGCTGCGTCCGAGCGATCGAACGTGGCGTCGTTGCGCAGGCCCCGCCGCGAGTTGTGGCAGGTCATGCAGACGGCGCCCTTGCCCACGTCGGTGGCCTGGAAGCCGGCCACCAGCACGGGGGTGTTGCCCATGATGCGCACCTTGGCGTTGGTCTCGGGCCCGCCGGACGTCGTCCCCACGTCGTGGGGCTGGTGACAGGCCTGGCAGGACTGGGGCTGCACCTCGTCCGCGGTCCAGGTGACGTTGACGTTCGCGTCGGGATCCGCGGCGAAGTCGGTCACCCACTGGATGAAGCCGTTGGCGCTGTGGCAGCGGGCGCAGTTGGAGTTCGTCCCCTCCTCGCCGGCCAGCTCGTAGTTGGCATGGCCCGAGAGCTGCCACTGCTGGTAGCGTCCGTGGCGCGCCGGCTCGCCGTGGCAGGTGCCACAGAGATCGGAGGAGAGGCTCACCCGCGGCGCGCCGTTGGCGTGGGCGGGGCTGTTCTGCGGTCCGTGGCAGTTCTCGCACTGGATGTTGGCCAGCCGGGCGAGATCCGGGAACTCGGTCAGCATGGTGGCCCAGTTGTCCGTGCGGCCGTTGTTGAAGAGGTTGGCGTCGAGGAAGGCCTGGTAGTTGGCCTGGTCATCGAAGCCGTTATTGTCCGCCTTCAGGTTGAAGCCCACGGTGTGGCACGAGAAGCAGCTCGGCCCGTAATGGGTGCTCGCAGCATCATCGATGTTCTGGGTGAAGATCTCGGCGTGCCCGGAGTGGGCCCACGGGGTGAACACGTCCGGAGCCACGCTGCCGTTGTGGCAGTTGAGGCATGCCGGGTCGGCGATCGGCCGGCCGTCGGCGTCTTCGCCCACGATCACGCCCTTCCAGGTGCCGGCGTAGATGATCATGTTGACCACGCTGCTGTCGGACAGCTGGGTCACGTTCACCTCGTACACACCGGCCACGTCAGGGGTGAACTCGGGGTCCTGGGTGGTCGCATCCGCGAGCGTGGCGCTGGAGCCGGCCGCAGGGGTGAGGGTCCAGTCATAGGACGCCTGGTCCTTGCCGTGCAGTAGCACCCGCACGCCGACCGGCACGTTGCGGATCCCCCTGGTCTCCGTCCAGGGGATGGTGGTGGCCACGTCGGTCTCCACGTCATAGGTCCCGGAAGTCGTGACGACCTCGAGCTGCAGGCCCACCGCCGCGGTGTGCTCGAGGGCCAGGGGGTTGGTGGCCACGAGCTGGAAGCGGTTCTGGAGACCGCCCACGAACTCCTCGTCGGCCGGGGGGACGGGGACATTGGGGGGGAGCTGATCGGGCCCGATGGGCGGCTCGGACAGGACCTCGATGAGTCTGGCCTTGTACGCGCTCTCCGGACCCAACACCGCGGTCACGGTGTTGGTGTTCACCCCGGAAAGGGTCGCAGGTACGCCCGAGACCTGGCTCCAGGTCACTGACTGCAAGGTCGAGCCGTCCGTGATGTCGACGGTGGCAGCCACGGTCACGGTGCCGCCCGGCACCGCGTTCCCGCTCACCTCGAAGCTGACGTCGACCGCCGCCGCATCGGCGCTCAACGCAGGCCCGAGTACCACCGCGGCGAACGCCGCTACCAGCGCCAACCAACGGGTTGGACGACACCTCGAATCGCACATAACTTCCTCCTCGCTCGTATTTTCCGGTAGAGCCACCGCTGCTGCGGTTTCTTTGAAGAACCTCCAACGCTTGAGCACATGAGAATCTATCATCTGCTTTTCCCGGTTTCAATAGCGTTGTTACATGAGAGACGAATTCTCAGAATTTTAGGCACAACAGCAAGCTTGGCACATTTCTCGGCTCGGGTGTATGGGGCAACCCCCGATGAAGGTCCGGGCGCCGCCGGCATCGTGCTAGCCTCGCGCCATGTCCCGGGAGCGCCCGATCTCCTTTTCCGACCTGGACGAGCCCCTGCGTCGGGACGTCAGTCGGCTCTGGCGCCTGCTCGGGGACAGTGCTGGAGGAGCAGGGCGGACGGGGGCTCTTCGTACGGGTCGAGAGCGCGCGCACCGCGGCCATCGCCCGCCGCCGCGAGGACGGTCCGGTGGACGAGCTGGCGCGGCAGCTGGACGGGCTGGAACCGGCGGGGGCACGTGCGCTCGTGCGCGCCTTCTCGGCCTACTTCTCCCTGGTCAACCTGGCCGAGCAGGTGCACCGGGTTCAGCGGCGCCGTGACTACGCGCTCGACCCCGAACGCCCACAACCCGGCAGCCTTGCCGCGGTCAGCCGCAACCTGGTTGCCGCCGGGGTGGGCATCGACCAGCAGCTCCGGCTCGTACGCTCAATCCTGGTCGAGCCGGTGCTCACCGCGCACCCCACCGAGGCCACGCGGCGCACCATCCTGGTCAAGGAGCAGCGGGTGGCGCGAGGAGCTGGTGCGGCAGCTCACCCTCGCGGATCGCACACCCGCCGAAGAGGCGGCGGACCAGGCATCTCCTGCGGGAGACGGTGACCCTGATCTGGCAGACCGAGGAGCAGCCACCCGGTCGGCCCACCGTCGCCGACGAGGTGGAGCACGTCGGTGTTCTACCTCTCCGACGTGCGTGTACGGCGTCTCTCCGCGACCTCCATGACGAGCTGGAGCGGGCGCTGACGGCGCCGCGCGTGGCGCGCTCACCGAGCCGTGCCGTGGCCCCGTGTCCGCTTCGCAGCTAGTGGCGCACATAATAGCAACCCCAACTCGTGCGGAGCACGTCTCTCGCCACGCTTGAGCGCAGCGTGAGCTGTCCTGCGAGAGTACCGCGCAGTGCGCCGCTCTTCACCGCCTCACCAGTCGCATCCCTAAATCGACGACGAGGTGCAGCAGCGGTGCGGACTACGCGATCTCTTGCCCGAGTGTGGCAGGACATCCCCAGCGCTACCGACAGATGCCCTACCGAACGTTGCTGTGGCTCATGTGGGCGCGTCTGGAGGCCACCGAGGAGGACGCCGTCGAGGGTTACGGGTCACCCGCCGAGCTCGCCGACGACCTGGAGCTCTTCCTCCAGCCTGCGCTCTCACAGGCGCTCATCCCTCTGGCGGAGGTGGAGAACCTCCTCCGGCGCCTCGACGTCTTCGGTTCCACCTCGCGACGTTGGACGTGCGCCAGGACAGCCTGGTCCACCGGCGCGTGGTGGGCGAGCTGCTGGGTGTGGACGAGTTTGCCGACCTGCCCGGCGAGGAGCGGACGCGACCGGCTGCAGGCCGCCCTGGGCGAAGGCGCCGTGGAACCACCGACGGACCTCAGCGAGGAGTGCAGCTCCACGCTCGACGTCTTCGCGCCATCGCCGCCGCCCAGTCCTCGTTACGGCGAGGAGGCGATCGGCCCCTACATCATCTCCATGGCCCACGGCGCCGACGACGTGCCTGGCGGTGCTGCTCTTGGCCCGCGCCGCCGGTCTCTCAGAGACGCCGACGGCGCGCTTCCCCTCGACATCGCACCCCTCGTGGAGACGGTGGACGACCTGGAGCAGGCGGGGCCCTATCTGCAGGCCATGCTCTCCGACGCCACCTACCGTCCGTCACCTCGCGGGCGCGGCGACCGCCAGGTGGTCATGATCGGCTACTCCGACTCGAGCAAGATCTCGGGCATCGCCGCCTCCCGCTGGGCGCTCTACGAGGCTCAGGAGTCCATGGTCGAGGTGGCCAGCACGCGGGTGGACCTCACGATCTTCCACGGCCGGGCGGCACCGTCGGCCGTGGCGGGTCTCAAGCCCCGGGAGGCCATCCTCGCGGAGCCCTGGGGGGCGGTGCGCGGCCGCCTGCGGTCACCGAGCAAGGGGAGATGATCAATCTCCGATACGGCCTGCCGACATCGCCCGGCGCACTCTCGAGCTGATGCTCGGCGCCGTGCTGGAGGCGACCGCGCTCGGCGACCGCGTGGAAGCACCGTCCGACCCTCCTGGCGAGAGGTGATGCGCATCCATCGCCGCGACGGCCAGAACGCGTACCGCGGCCTCATCTACGACGACCCCGTATTTCTATCGCCTACTTCCGCGCCGCCACGCCCATCGACGTCATCGAGCGCATGCCCATCGGCTCGCGGCCGGCGTCCCGCCGGACCCACGAGTGGGATCGACGACCTCCGCGCCATCCCCTGGGTCTTCGCCTGGATGCAGAGCCGTCACGTGCTGCCCGGCTGGTTGGACCTCGGAGCCGGTCTGGCGGCCGCGTCCAGGGAGCACGGCGAGGACACGTTGCGCGCTATGGCCGAGGGCTGGCCTTTCTTCGCCATCCTCCTCGGCGACGTGGAGATGGTGCTCGCCAAGGCCGACATGGGGATCGCGGCCGAGTACGCGCGGCTGGCCGGGGAGGACGGCGAGCGCCTTGTTCACCGACATCCGGAGCCGCTTCGAACGCACCCGGGACCTGGTGCTTCGCCTGCAGGACGAGGACGAGCTCCTGGACCGGGAGCCCATACTCAAGCGCTCCATCCGCCTCCGCAACCCCTACGTGGATCCCATGAGCCTGGTCCAGGTGGACCTGCTGCGACGGTGGCGCGAGAGCGGGCGCGAGGACCCGGAGCTGGAGGAGGCGCTCTTCACGACCCTGCGCGGCATCGCGCGCGGCCTGCGCAACACGGGGTAAACCACACTCCGCAACCCCCGATGAAGGCTCGGGTGCCACCGGGGGGCTGACCTCCCGCCCTCCTCCTGGGCCATTCGGTATCAGGCTCGTGAATGAAGGAGCCCCTGGGCCGGGAATTTGACGGTGCGCTCGCGCCTCTTGTGAGGAGGGAGGGTTCCATGGAGTATCGCCACCTTGGCCGATCCGGTCTCGAGGTCTCGGCGCTGTCCCTCGGCTCGTGGGTGACCTTCGGCACCCAGCTCGACGAGAAGCTGGCGGCCGACTGCATGCACATGGCCTACGACGCCGGCGTCAACTTCTTCGACAACGCGGAGGCCTACGCCGCACGGTCGCTCCGAGGAGATCATGGGGCGGGTCCTGCGCTCCTCCGGCTGGGCGCGTCCCGACTACGTGGTCATCTCCACCAAGATCTTCTGGGGCGGCAGAGGGACCCAATCGGACAGCGGCCTCTCGCGCAAGCACGTCCTCGAGGGCACCGAGGCCGCCCTCGCCCGGCTCGGCCTGGACTACGTGGACCTCGTCTTCTGCCACCGGGCCGACCTGCACACGCCGGTCGAGGAGACGGTGTGGGCCATGAACCATCCTCGTCACCCAGGGCAAGGCGCTGTACTGGGGCACCAGCGAGTGGAGCGCGCGACCCGGATCATGCGAGGCCTACCACGTGGCCCGCCGCGAGCACCTGGTCCCGCCCCTCATGGAGCAGCCCCAGTACAACATGCTCCACCGCGAGCGCGTCGAGCGGGAGTACGCCCCTCTCTACGAGGAGATCGGGCTGGGCACGACCATCTGGAGCCCGCTCGCCGGCGGCCTCCTCACCGGCAAGTACAACGAGGGCATCCCCGAGGGATCGCGGGCGACCCTGCCGGGCTACGAGTGGCTGCGCTCCCGTTTCGAGGGCGAGGCGGGCCCAAGGCCAGCATCGACAAGGTGCGCAGCTCTCGAGCCGGTGGCCGCCGACCTCGGTTGCTCCCTGGCCCAGCTCGCCCTCGCCTGGTGTCTCGCCAACCCCCGGGTGAGCACGGTGATCACAGGCGCGTCCCGGCCGGAGCAGGTGCGGGAGAACCTGGCCGCCGCCGAGGTGGTCGAGCGCCTCACGCCGGAGGTCATGGAGCGCATCGAGGCCATCCTGGACAACCGGCCGGCCCCGGAGCAGGATTGGCGCTGAGCAGGCGTCACCACCGCAGGGAGTCTGACCGTCATCACCATGTGCACTCCATGGGACCTACCGATGACCCGCACGTCTGTGGCACACCCCGCGTCCGCGTCCGCGTCCGACGGGATGCCCCCACGCGCCTGGTGTCATACCATTCGGCACCCCTCGGAATGGGCCTGAGGATGCCCAGGGGGAACGACACCACGTGAAGCTCATCCTCTTCGACATCGACGGAACCCTCATGCGGTCCGGCGGCGCCGGCTTCAAGGCCATGGACCGTGCCTTCGCCGAGCTCTTCGGTATCGCTGCCGCCACCCGCGGCATCGTGCCCCACGGCAAGACCGACCCCCTCATCCTGCGCGAGATCCTCCGCCGGGAGCGTCTCGACGGCGCACGGGAGGAGGACTCCATCGCGGCGTTGCAGGGTCTGTACGAGCGCTTCCTGCCCGAGGAGCTGCCGTCCTCACCGGCGGTGCTGATGCCCGGAGTGCGCGAGCTGCTCGACGCCCTCGCAGCCGCCGACGGCATATGGCTCGGACTCCTCACCGGCAACTTCGAACGCGGTGCCCGGACCAAGCTGGACCGCTTCGGCCTCAACCACTACTTCGCCTTCGGCGCCTTCGGCTCCGACGACGGCGACCGCAACCGTCTGCCCGCCATCGCCCTCGCCCGCGCCGAGGCGGCGGTCGGCCACCCCATCGGCCTGGGCCCCCACGTCCTGATCATCGGGGACACACCCCGCGACGTGGCCTGCGCCCTAGCAAGCGGCGCGGTGCCCGTGGGGGTGGCTACCGGCAGCTACTCGGTGGAGGACCTCGAGGCGGCAGGGGCCGCGCTCGCCTTCGCCGACCTCAGCGACACCACCGCGGTCGTCGAAGCCCTCGGCGTGGTCCAGCCCGTGTGCAGTCCGAGGTCACGCCCCGGCTCGAACTCGAGAGCGGTCTGATCCCGAGGTTCTGACGTCGAGCCACGGCCCCTGCGGATCACCGGAGCGGCGCCGATGGGCGCGAGCTCAGGCCCGGAGCCACCCCGTCGCTCCATCGGGGATTTGCTTATTGACCTGCCCGCTGGACCCACATACCATGAGGGACGCTGCACAACATGAGAAGGATGTCCCACCGTCACGCAGAGCGCAGCGGTCCGCCGTCAGACCAGCAGTGGGCGTCCCATTGTCACCACACGGAAGGAGGAAGCGTGTCATGAGGCAGAGACTGCTGACTGTCGCGGCAGCACTGTTGCTGGCTCCGTCGCTCGTCTGGGGGGCGGGGTTCGCCCTGTTCGAGCACGGCGCCCGGGCGATGGGGATGGGCGGTGCGTTCACCGCGGTCGCCGACGATCCCTCGGCGTTGTTCTGGAACCCGGCCGGCATCGCGTTCCAGGTCGACAAGGGCACCCAGGTCATGGCGGGCGCCACCTTCATCTTCCCCACCCAGGACTTCCGGGGTGACAACCCCTACCCCGGCGCCGGCTACCGGTCGTCTCAAGAGAGTCAGACCTTCTTTCCGCCCCATGCCTACCTGGTGGCGCCCCTCAGCGATACCATGGTCTTCGGCCTGTCAGCATTCACCCCGTTCGGCCTGGGCACCTGGTGGCCCGCCGACTACGCCGGCCGCTTCATCTCCAAGCGGGTCGACATCAAGACCTATGACATCTCCCCGCAGCTCGCCTTCAAGATGGGCGACTCGTTTGCCGTCGCCATCGGCGCCGACTACATGATGGGCTCCATCGATCTCACCCGGAACCTGCAGAACGGCGTCAACCCCTTCACCCAGGAGGTGGCGGACATCGGCCAGGTCCACCTCTTCACCGAGGGGTCGGGCAACGACGGTTGGGGCTGGCATGCGAGCTTCCTCGGCAAGCTCGGGGGCGGCTTCTCGGTGGGCGTGCTCTACCGCTCCAAGATCAAGATCGACTACGAGGGCAAAGCATCCTTCACCCAGTACGGCACCGGCTACCCGCAGTACGACGCCCTGGTGGCCGCTTCCATCCCCTTCGACCACAACCCGCGCGCCAACACCAGCATCGACTTCCCCGACTTCTGGAGCGTGGGCCTGGCCTGGACCTGCGCCAAGCTGACCGTATCGGGCCAGTGGGGGCGCATGGGTTGGAGCTCCTTCCAACAGCTTCCCCTCATCTTCCCCGACTACCCCGAGTTTTCGGAGACCCTGGAAGAGGACTACCACGACGCCGACCAGTATCGGCTCGGCCTGGAGTACCGCGCCAGCGACGCCTGGGCGTTCCAGCTCGGCGCCACCTACGACGAGACGCCGCAGCCCCGGGTGTCCATGTCGCCCCTCCTCGGGGACGCCAACCGCACGGACTACACCGCGGGCGTGAGCTTCAAGAGCGGCAAGCTGTTCATCGATCTCAGCTACATGTATGTGGACGTCAAGGACCGCTGTACCCGCGGCATCGCCCTGGTGGGGTACGAAGGCTGCTACGTGAACGCCTCGGCCAACCTGGTCGCCACGTCGGTCGGCTACAGCTTCTAGGAAGGGAGGACGCCAATGAAAAGGACCCTTGTTACCGTCGCGATCCTGGCGCTCCTCGGAGCGATCCCGGCCAGCGCACAGGTTGATCTCAGCACCTATGTCGCCGTCGGCGACTCGCTCACCGCGGGCTTCTCCAGCAACTCGCTGGAGCAGTGCTACCAGGAGCACAGCTGGCCGGCGATCCTGGCCAGCCATGGCGGCGCCGCCGACTTCGAGATGCCCCTGGTGTCGGCGCCCGGCATTCCGAACATCCTCCAGCTCGTGGACCTGAGCCTGGTGAACGGCTCGCCGGTGCCGACCCTCGCACCCGTCCCAGGCCCCGGTGGAACCCCCATCAACGCCACGCTGCCCCGTCCCTACAACAACCTCGGCATTCCCGGTGCCTCTGTGTACGACCTGCTCTTCACCACCGGTGACATCACCAACCTCCAGGCCGGCAACACCGACAACGTCATGTACGACCTGATCCTGCGCACCCCGCAGGTGCCCAACCCGGCCACCGGGGAGCTCATGCCCTTCCCCGCGGTCGTCCAGGCCATCGCGCTGGAGCCCACGTTCGTGACCCTGTGGGCGGGCAACAACGACGAGCTCGGCGCCGTGCTCACCGCCACGGCGATCCCGGGGGTCACCATGACCCCGGTGGATCTCTTCGCCCAGCTCTACCCGCAGCTCCTCGGCGCCCTGGCGAGCACCGGCGCCGAGATCATGGTCATCAACCTGCCCGACCCGACCAGGTCGGCCTTCGCGACCTCCGTCCCGCCCTTCGTGAACATCCCGGGCCTCGGAGTGGTCCCCCTGGTGGGCAGCAACGGCCCGCTCACCGCGGACTGCCTGGTCACCCTGCCCGCCTCGGCCCTCATCGCCCAGGGTTACGGCTTGCCCATTCCGGGCTCGCCACCCCTGCCGGAGGACCTGAACCTGGCCACCGGCCAGCCGGGCTACGTGCTGCGGCCCGAGGAGATCACCGCCATCCGCCAGCAGGTGGACGCCTTCAACCAGGTGATCGCGGATGCCGCCGGCGCGGTCGGGGCGCCGGTCTTCGACGCGCACCAGTCGATGGAGACCCTGACCACCACCGGCTACACCTTCGGTGGCGTCAACATCAACATGGACTTCCTCACGGGCGGGTTCATCGGCTATGACGGGCTCCACCCGCAGCAGATCGGCTACTCGTTGCTGGCCATGCAGATGGTGGACTTCATCAACGAGCAGTTCGGGGCCGACATCGAGACCGTCGACATGTACCCCATCATGTTCAACAACCCGTGCCTGGGTGTCACCGGCAAGGGTGTGGCCGGCGCCAAGGCGAACGAGGTCATCTTCACGCGCGCGGCGCACCAGCGCCTCATCGACACCATGCTGCCGCACCTCAAGCAGCGACTCCGCGAGATGCAGGCGCCGTCCGAGCTCCCTGCACCCCAGCGCAGCCGCGCCCGGAGGGTGCCGCAGTAGGCACCTCGCTCCTCGCGATCACGACGGCCCGGAGGATCACCTCCGGGCCGTTTCTCTGCTTGGGCGAGCACCGGCCGATCACCGGCGAGAGGTTTCGGGAGCACCAGAGCGGGTGCTCGGCATCCTCAGACGTCGGAGAGTTCAGGTGCCGCCGCTGTCCGCTGCGTCTGATCGCCGCCGCTGATTGCTGCCGCCGACAACTGACCCTGATCGCGGACGCTGCCGCTGATCGTGGCGTGCGGCGTCAGTTGACCCAGCCGCCTCCATCCCGGTCGCGGTGGCGGTCGCGGTCGCGGTCGCCGTCGATGACGTCGAAACGCCGCCGCCGGCGCATCCGGTCGAGTCGGTACTGGATGATGCGCATCTCCAGCTGCTTCCGCCAGCGGCGGATCACCTGCCCCGGTCCGCCGGGGCTGAGGCTGGCGTAGGTCGTGAACACGGCCACGCAGACGCCCACGAAGCCGGGCACGTCCTTGACCGACAGCACCCCGAACACGAACGCGAACAGGATCTCCAGCCACAGGAACCAGCGCGCCCTGATGGGGAGCACGAAGAAGAGCAGGATCGTCGCCTCGCCGTACAGGGTCGCGAAGGCCGCGATGGTGATGGTCAGCAGGATGCGCTGGCCCTGCATGGTGACGAAGGGCAGGTGGGGAAAGGAGGGAGCCAGGATCACGATCACCCACTCCACCACCACCGCCGCCACCGAGGCCGCGATCGCGGCGCCCCCCAGCACCCGCCAGAAACGACGCCGACCCAGGCGCCAGTAGATGTCGCGCGCAAACCAGAACAGGATCAGGAGCTCGAGCAGGAACCAGAGCCCGGACCCGCGAGTGCCGATGAAGGGGTAGGTCGCCAGCTGCCATACGAGGCCCCGCAGGACCAGAGGGGTGAGCTCGAGCAGACCCATGAGCCAGGCCGTGGAGGCGAAGAACTGCATCGAGAAGGTCGCGAAGAGGACCGCGAGGATGATCACGAGGTCGCGGGGCGCCGGGAGCCCGGAGCCCGGGAGACCGCCTCCTCCTCCCCGCTGAAACGGATGTCTGCTGGCCACGGGCCCACCTCCTCGAAGAGCGGTCAGGCGCGGGCATCGTAACAGAGCGATCGGGGGCGCTGCAGCCGCCGTCACGTCCCTGCGGAGGGGTCCGGGCCGGAGCAGGGAGAAGCTTTCGCTGCGCGGGAATTTGAGTGTCTGACACTCAGGTTTACCCTCTATGCCGTCGCACCCCATAATGGAGGGAGGTCGCGGCGAGCATGACGACCTGACTGGAGACCGTACGACATGACTGATGTCATTCAGCTACCTGTCATTCCACTCCGCGAGGCGGTGCTCTTCCCGGGCGTGACCTCGCCCATCGCCGCCGGGCGCCCGGGCACGTTGCGGGCCATCGAGGCGGCTCTGAAGACCACCGACAAGCAGATCTTCGTGGTGGCCCAGCGCGAGAACAAGGAGGAGGTGAGCTCCGATCTCCTCTACAGCGTGGGCACCCTGGCATCCATCGGGCCGGTGCAGCGGGGCCCCTCCGGCATGCGCCTGCTCCTCAACGGCCTCCAACGAGCCATCGCGGTCCGCTACGACGAGGAGGATGAGTACCTCGTGGCGGCCATCCGGGTCACCGACGAGATGCCGCCCATCGACCCCGACTCCCCGACCTTCACGGCGCTCTACCGGGAGGCTCGCGAGCGCGCGGCCGAGCTCGGCGCCGCGCCGGCATGCCCAAGGAGGCCATCCAGCAGTTCCTGGCCGAGACCAAGGAACCGGGTCGCTTCGCCGATCTGGTGGCCGGCTACATCGACCTCACGCACGAGAAGCCAGCGGCTGCTCGAAGCCCTGTCGGTCGAGGAGCGGCTGCGCCGGTGCTGGTCCACGTCCAGCGCCAGATCGGCCGTCATCGAGCTCAGGAGGACATCAAGTCCCAGGTCCAGGAGGAGCTCGGCGACCGCCAGCGCGAGATGTTCCTGCGCGAGCAGCTCAAGGCGATCCAGAAGGAGCTGGGCGAGGACGACGGTCGCGAGGAGCTCGAGGAGCTGCGCGAGAAGCTCGAGGCACTGAAGCTGCCGGAGGCGGCGCGCAAAGAGGTGGACCGGGAGCTCGGCCGCCTGGAGCGGATGGGCCGGGAGGCGATGGAGGCCCAGGTCATCCGCACCTACCTCGAGACCATCGCCGAGCTGCCGTGGAGCGCGCGCACCGACGACGGCTCGACCTCAAGCGCGCGTCCGAAGATCCTCGAGGAGGACCACTACGGCCTCGACGACGTCAAGGACCGGGTGCTCGAGTTCCTGGCGGTGCAGCTCCTGCACAAGCGCCGCGAAGCCGAGAAGGCCGAGGAGGTGCGGAAGCAGAGCCGGGACCGTCGAGGCAGAGCCGGTGGCGGAGGACGAACCGACGGTCGTCGAGGCGGAGCCGGCGGCGGTAAGCGAGCCGGTGGCAGAGGACGAGTCGAACGAGACCGGCCCCGGCGAAGCGCCGTCCCGACCCTGCCCGGGATGGCGTACGGCGCAACCCGATCCTGCTCTTCGTCGGCCCGCCCGGCGTCGGCAAGACGTCGGTCGCCAAGTCCATCGCCCGCGCCATGGGCCGCAAGTACGTCCGCATCTCCCTCGGCGGCGTGCGCGACGAGGCCGACATCCGCGGCCACCGGCGCACCTACGTCGGCGCCATGCCCGGACGGATCATCCAGGGCATGAAGCAGGCGGGCACCAAGAACCCGGTCTTCCTCCTCGACGAGGTGGACAAGCTGGGCGTCTCCTACCAGGGCGACCCGGCGAGCGGCCCTGCTCGAGGTGCTCGACCCGGCGCAGAACGACACCTTCACCGACCACTACCTCGGGCGTGCCCTTCGACCTCTCCGAGGTGCTGTTCATCGCCACCGCCAACTTCATCCAGAACATCCCCGGACCCGCTGCTCGACCGCATGGAGGTGGTGGAGTTCGCCGGCTACACCGAGCGCGAGAAGCCGGAGATCGCCAAGCGCTACCTGATCCCGCGCCAGATTCAGGAGAACGGCCTCGCCGACGAGCAGCATCGCGTTCAGGAGGACGCGGTCTCAGAGGTGATCAGCCGACTACACCCGCGAGGCCGGCGTCCGCCAGCTCGAGCGCGAGATCGGGCGGCTGGCCCGCAAGGTGGCGCGCCGGATCGCCGCCGGCGAGCTGGAGACGGTCCGAGGTCGGACGCCGATGCGGTGCGCGAGCTCCTGGGCCGGCCCAAGGTCCACCCCGAGCACGCCGCCGACCGAGGACCAGGTGGGCGTCGCCACCGGCATGTACTACACCCCGGTGGGCGGCGACATCATGTTCGTCGAGGTCTCGACCATGCCCGGCAAGGGCGAGCTGATCCTCACCGGCCAGCTCGGCGACGTGATGAAGGAGTCGGCCCGGGCCGCCCTGACCTACGCCAAGGCCCACGCCGACAGCTCTGCGTCGATCCCGACAAGGCCTTCGAGCAGGAGGTGCACATCCACGTGCCGGCGGGGCCATCCCCAAGGACGGGCCGTCGGCGGGAGTCACCATGGCCACCGCGCTGGTGTCGGCGCTGTCCGGCCGGCCGGTCCGCCACGACGTGGCCATGACCGGCGAGATCACCCTCTCCGGCCGGGTGCTGCCCATCGGCGGGGTCAAGGAGAAGGTGCTCGGCGCGGTGCGCGCCGGGCATCGACACCGATCGTGCTGCCCAAGGAGAACGAGGCCGACCTCGAGGACCTGCCCGAGGAGGTTCGGCAGAAGCTCACCGTGCACCTGGTCGAGCAGCTCGGCGAGGCCCTGGCCCACACCCTGCGCGGCGGCGAGTTCCACGAGGGCAGGCTGCGCTTCGCGAGCGCGCCCGATCACGGCCGTGGCGAGTCACGACCGCTCAGGCACTGATCCGACGCGTCAGAACCATCGAGGCCCCGCTCCGGCGGGGCCTCGTGATATCTGACTCCCCCCCGTCCGTGTCCGCGCCCGCGTCCGAGGCAGCGGATCGCGGACGCGAGACGCCCTACCTCTGCCTCGTGACGTCCTGTTCCGTGTCCACCACCTCGACGCGTTCGATGGGAACGGCCTCGTCGAAGGGATCCACGATGAGGGGCGGCGGGCTGTCGGTGTCCAGGTCGTAGAAGCGGTCGTCCCGGGTCCTGACCGCCTCTCCCGAGGGATCGAAGACGTGGTTGCCGGCTCCGGCGAACTCCTCGGGGTCCACCGAGCCGGAGATGGCGCAGCCGGCGACCCAGACGCCATTCTCGATGGCCCGTGCCCGCAGCAGAGTCCGCCACACGTGGTCCCGGCGCCAGGGCCACCAGGCCGGTACCAACAGCAGCTGGCAGCGCGCCTCGAGTCGCAGCGCGCGCGCCTGCTCGGGGAAACGGAGGTCGTTGCAGTTGAGCAGGCCCACGGTGAGGTCTCGCCAGCGGAAGGCGACACAACGATCGCCGCGCTCCCAGAGCTCATGCTCGCGGTTGGGACGGAACAGGTGGAGCTTGTCGTAGCGGGCCACCTCCGCCCCGCCGAGCCACACCGTCATCCGGTTGCGACCCTCCTCGCTCACCGACCCGAACACGAAGGGCACCCCTGGAGTGCCTCCCGACACGCCGGCGAAGGCCTCACGAGCGCGGCGCAGGTCGAGCTGGCGCGTGTAGCCGGTGAGGAAGAGCTCGGGGAAGACCACCATCTCGGCGCCGCCGGAGACGGCCCGGCGGGCCTCGTCCACGCAGCGCGCCAGGTTGGCGTCCACGTCCAGGCACAGCCACCGCGACAGGTAGAGCTTCACACCAACGATTTCATCACAGCCGCGCTCCAAGCGCCAGCGGCAGCGCCGCACCACCGATCTCGGCGAACTGTCGCGTTGCCTCTCGGGAGCTGCTCACTCACCAGATGCTAAATGTCTATAAATACTTCTATTTGCATGTCTTTCAAGCCATGTGCAGAAATCTGGAATTCCAATTCAAGTATTTCAGTTGAAGGCACTGGAGGAATGAGGTGCGCGTGACGAGATCCGAGGAGTACGGGGTCCGCCTGGCGATCCGGCTCGCCCTGGAGCGCGGCCAGCTCACCATTCGCGAGCTCTCGGAGCGGGAGGGCATCTCGGAGCCCACGGTGGCCAAGGTGATCTCGCGCCTGCGTCGCTCGGGGGCCGTGGCCGCCGAGCGCGGGCGCCACGGCGGCTACTCCCTGGCGTTGGCGCCCGAGGACATCACCGTGGCCCGGATCCTCGACGCCATGGATGACCACGTGTACGACAGCAGCTTCTGCGATCGGATGTCACCGGGGCTGGAGGCCTGCACCCACCTCTCGACCTGCACCCTGAAGCCGGTGTGGCGGGAGCTCGAGTCCCTGATGGGTGCTTTTCTGGACGGGATCACGGTGGCCGATCTCATCGCCGGCCGGCGGAGCGGGTCCGGCCCCAGGCTCCCCGTGGCGACCGACAGCGTCGCGGACCGGGAGCGGACCGGGAGCGGACCGGCGCGGACGACGGGAGGACATGAATGACGAGCGACACCAGGATGCTCGAGAACCTCGCGAAACGCGAGTACGAGTTCGGCTTCGTCACCGACGTCGAGCAGGACACCCTGCCCCCCGGCCTGGACGAGGACGTCGTCCGCGCCATCTCCGAGCGCAAGGGGGAGCCGGAGTGGATGCTCGAGTGGCGCCTCAAGGCGTACCGCCACTGGCTGACCATGAACGAGCCGCGGTGGCCGAACGTCCACTACGACCCCATCGACTACCAGGCCATCTCCTACTACTCGGCGCCCTCGAAGAAGCAGGCTGGAGAGCCTGGACGAGGTCGACCCCGAGATCCTGCGCACCTACGAGAAGCTCGGCATCCCGCTCGAGGAGCAGAAGATCCTGGCCGGGGTGGCGGTGGACGCGGTCTTCGACAGCGTGTCGGTGGCCACCACCTTCAAGGAGAAGCTGGCCGAGCTCGGCATCATCTTCTGCTCCTTCTCCGAGGCGGTCCGCAACCATCCAGACCTGGTCAAGAAGTACCTGGGATCGGTGGTCCCCTACACCGACAACTTCTTCGCCACCCTCAACTCGGCGGTGTTCTCCGACGGCTCGTTCGTGTACGTGCCCAAGGGCGTGCGCTGCCCCATGGAGCTGTCCACCTACTTCCGCATCAACGCCGCCAACACCGGGCAGTTCGAGCGCACGCTGATCGTCGCCGACGAGGGCGCCTCCGTCAGCTACCTGGAGGGCTGCACGGCCCCCATGCGCGACACCAACCAGCTGCACGCGGCGGTGGTGGAGCTCGTCGCCCTCGACAACGCCCAGATCAAGTACTCCACGGTGCAGAACTGGTACCCGGGCGACCGCGAGACCGGGGCGGGCGGCATCTACAACTTCGTCACCAAGCGCGGCAAGTGCGCCGGCGCCAACTCCAAGATCTCCTGGACCCAGGTGGAGACGGGGTCCGCCATCACCTGGAAGTACCCGAGCGTGATCCTCAAGGGCGACAACTCGGTGGGCGAGTTCTACTCGGTGGCGCTGACCACGGGCTTCCAGCAGGCCGACACCGGGACCAAGATGATCCACCTCGGCAAGAACACCCGTACCACCATCGTCTCCAAGGGCATCTCGGCCGGCAGGGGACAGAACACCTACCGCGGCCTGGTCAAGGTGGGCCGGAGCGCCGACGGCGCCCGCAACTTCTCCCAGTGCGACTCCATGCTCATCGGCGACCGACTGCGGCGCCCACACCTTCCCCTACATCGAGGTGCCCAACCCGACGGCGCAGATGGAGCACGAGGCCACCACCTCCAAGATCGGCGAGGACCAGATCTTCTACTGCAACCAGCGCGGCATCTCCACCGAGGACGCGGTGTCCATGATCGTCAACGGCTTCTGCAAGGAGGTCTTCCGGGAGCTTCCCATGGAGTTCGCGGTGGAGGCGCAGAAGCTCCTCGCCGTCAACCTCGAAGGAAGTGTCGGCTGAAGCCGAAAACGTCACGAACCCGCTCCCGTCCGGGGAGGGGCAAAGGAAGCATCAGCATGAGCGCAACCCCAGTACTCGACGTGAAGGACCTGCATGTGACCGTGGGCGGGCGGGAGATCCTCCGGGGACTCGACCTGGAGGTCAACGCCGGCGAGGTCCACGCCATCATGGGGCCCAACGGCTCCGGCAAGAGCACCCTCGCCCAGGCCCTGGCGGGCCGCGAGGAGTACGAGGTCACCGCCGGGCGCATCCTCTATGAGGGTCGCGACCTGGAGGAGATGGCGGCCGACGAACGGGCCCGTGCCGGCATCTTCCTGGCGTTCCAGTACCCCGTGGAGATCCCCGGCGTCAGCAACACCTACTTCCTGCGCACGGCCCTGAACGCCATCCGCACCCACCGCGGCGAGCCGGAGCTGGACGCCATGGACTTCCTGGGGCTCATCCGGGAGCGCGTGCAACTCGTGAAGCTGGACGAGGAGCTCCTGAAGAGACCGGTGAACGAGGGCTTCTCCGGGGGCGAGAAGAAGCGCAACGAGATCTTCCAGATGGCGGTGCTCGAGCCGCGGCTGGGCATCCTCGACGAGACCGACTCGGGGCTCGACATCGACGCCCTCAGGATCGTGGCGGACGGCGTCAACGCCCTGCGCAGCCCGGACCGCGCCTTCATCCTCATCACCCACTACCAGCGCCTGCTCAACTACATCGTGCCCGACTTCGTGCACGTCCTCAAGGGCGGCCGCATCGTCCGCTCCGGGGGCCGTGAGCTCGCCCTGGAGCTGGAACGCCAGGGGTACGAGTGGCTGGGCGACGAACCGGTCACCACGGCCGAGGCGGAGGCCCGATGACGAGCGCCACGAGCACGGTCGCGGCCCACGGACGCTCCCTGGAGGCCGCCCTCGAGCAGGCCGCCGTCGCGGACCCGCAGGAACCCCGGTTCGTCGGCGACCTCCGGCGCCGGGGGGCCGAGGGCTTTGCAGGCACGGGCTTCCCGACGCCGCGCCAGGAGGAGTGGCGGTTCACCAATCTCAAGCGCATCGCCGACACCCCCTACCACGTGCTCTCCTCGGACCCGGTGAGTGCGGCGATCGACGAGTGGTGCCTGCCGGCGGCCCACCGTCTGACGGTGGTGGACGGGGTCCTCGCCCCCGGGCTGTCCACCACGGGAGACCTCCCCGGCGGCGTCATCCTGACCGGGTTGGCCGACGCCATCCAGCACCACCCGGAGATGGTGGAGCCCTATCTGGGGCGGGACGAGCCCTTTCCAGCCCATGCCTTCGCCGACCTCAACGGGGCCCTGTTCAAGGACGGAGCGTTCCTGTGGCTGCCGCCCGGTGCGACCGTCGACGGGCTCATCCAGCTCGTCTTCGTGACCACTTCTCACCCCGCGCCCGTCGCGGTCTTCCCCCGCACCCTGATCGTGGCCGGCGCCGGCTCCGCGGCCGAGGTGGTGGCGACCCACGCCGGCGCGGCCGGCGACTACCTGAGCTGTCCGGTGACCGAGATCGCCGTCGAGCCCAGCGCCAACCTCCGGCACACCACCCTCCAGGAGGAGGGCGCGGCCGGAAGCCAGGTGGCGGTGCAGCGACTGCTCGTGGGCGGCGACGCCTCCGTGAGCGCCCACTGGGTCGCGGTGGGTGCGAAGCTCGCCCGCGCCGACGTGCAGGCGGTGCTGACCGGTGAGGGCGCGGACCTGGAGCTCGGCGGCCTCTACATGACCGGCGACACCCAGCACGTGGACAACCACCTCCTGGTCCGCCACGCCACTCCCCACGGGACGAGTCGCCAGCTCTACAAGGGGGTCCTGGACGACCGCTCGCGGGCGGTCTTCAACGGCCGCATCGTGGTCGACCACGGCGCCCAGAAGACCGACGCCCGGCAGTCCAACCGCAACCTGCTGTTGTCCGACCGCGCCATGGTCAACTCCAACCCCCAGCTCGAGATCTTCGCCGACGACGTGCGCTGCACCCACGGCTCTGCCATCGGTCGCCTCGACGAGGACGCCCTCTTCTACCTCCGGAGCCGGGGGTTGGAGCCGGCGGCAGCCGAGAGCCTGCTCACCTACGCCTTCGCGGCCGAGGTCCTGGAGCGGGTCCCCAGCGCGCCCGCCCGCCGACGCGCCGAGGGCTTCCTGAGGAGCCACCTCGCCGTCGGCAGCGTGTCCCCGGAGATGTCGTGATGACCGCCGTTCCCACCGCCGCCCACCTCGACGTGGAGGCGGTCCGCGCGGACTTCCCGGCGCTTCATCAAAAGGTCCACGGCCGCCCCCTGACGTACCTGGACAACGCCGCCACCACCCAGAAGCCGCGGCCCGTGATCGCCGCGCTTCAGAGCTTCTACGAGCACGACTGCGCCAACGTGCACCGGGGCGTCCACGCCCTGTCGCAGCGGGCCACGGTGGCCTACGAGTCGGCGCGCACAACGGTCAAGGACCATCTGGGGGCGCGGGACAGCCGGGAGATCGTGTTCGTGCGGGGCACCACCGAGGCCGTCAACCTGGTGGCCCACAGCTTCGTCGCCCCCCGCCTGGGCCCCGGTGACGAGGTGCTGATCTCGGCCATGGAGCACCACTCCAACATCGTGCCCTGGCAGATGGTGTGCGCCGCCAAGGGCGCGAAGCTCGTCGTGACCCCCATCGACGACCGCGGCGAGATCATCCTCGAGGAGTACGAGCGCCTCCTCGGAGACCGCACCCGGATGGTGAGCCTGGTGCACGTCTCCAACGCCCTGGGCACGGTCAACTCGGTGAAGGAGATGATCCGGCTGGCCCACGCCCGCGGTGTGCCGGTGCTCATCGACGGGGCCCAGTCGGTGCCCCACATCGGCGTGGACGTGGCCGACCTGGACTGCGACTTCTTCGCCTTCTCGGGCCACAAGACCTACGGGCCCATGGGCATCGGCGTCCTCTACGGCAAGCGGTCCCACCTCCAGGAGATGGTCCCTTATCAGGGGGGCGGCGACATGATCCTGTCGGTGACCTTCTCCAAGACGACCTACGCCGAACCGCCGCACCGCTTTGAGGCCGGGACCCCCAACGTGGCCGGCGCCATCGGCCTGGCCGCGGCGCTCCGTTATCTGGAGGGCATGGGCATGGACGCGGTGGCCGCCCACGAGCAGGAGCTTCTGGACGAGGCCACCGCCCGGGTGCTGGAGGTTCCCGGCGTGCGCCTCATCGGCGGTGCCCGCCGACGGGCCGGGGTCCTGTCCTTCGTGATGGACGGCGTCCACCCCCACGACATCGGCACCATCCTCGACAGCGAGGGTGTCGCGGTCCGGGCCGGCCACCACTGCGCACAGCCGGTGATGCAGCGCTTCGGTGTCTCGGCCACCGTGCGCGCCTCCTTCGGCGTCTACAACACGCGCCGCGAGATCGACGCCCTGGTTCGGGGGCTGGACACGGTGCGGGAGGTGTTCGGACCATGAATGACACTCGGGACCTCTACCAGCAGGTCATCCTAGACCACAACCGACGGCCCCGGAACTGCTACGTGATGGACTGCGCCAATCGCTCTGCCGACGGCCACAACCCCCTGTGCGGCGACACGGTCAAGGTCTACCTGAGAATCGATGACGGCGTCATCCAGGAGATCAGCTTCCAGGGCTCGGGCTGCGCCATCTGCACGGCCTCCTGCTCGCTGATGACGGAGGCTCTGCAGGGCAAGACCGTGAAGGAGGCGACCGCCCTCTTCGAGGGCTTCCACGACATGCTCACCGGCGTCGCCCGCGAGCAGGGTCTCGGCCTCGGCAAGCTCCGCGTCTTCGAGGGCGTACGGGAGTACCCGGTGCGCGTGAAGTGCGCCACCCTGGCCTGGCACACCCTCAAGGCGGCCCTCGAGGACCAGGACCGACCCGTGAGCACCGAGTGAAGGGGGACGGGACCGTGTCACTGAGAAGCCGGATCGTCGAGGCCCTGAAGACGGTGTACGACCCGGAGATCCCGGTGAACATCTGGGAGGTCGGGCTCATCTACGAGGTGGAGGTGAGCGACGAGGGCGAGGCACGGGTGGTGATGACCCTGACCTCTCCCACCTGTCCGGTGGCCGAGATCCTGCCGGGGGAGGTGCAGGAGAAGGTGGAGGCGGTGGAGGGCGTCACCTCGGCCCACGTGGAGCTCACCTGGGACCCGCCCTGGGACCCGGACATGATGTCGGACGCCGCCAAGCTCGACCTCGGGATGTACTAGCCCTCCCGCGTCCGCGAGGCGGTGGCTACCCCTCCCTCTCCGCCTCGTCGGCCCCCTCCATGCCCTCGGCGATGAGGCGGGTGAAGACCCCGGAGCCGGGGAGGGTCTGTCCCCCATCCACGACGAGCGTGGCGCCGGTGATGTAGGAGGCCAGGGGCGAGGCGAGGAAGACCGCCGCCTGGCCGATGTCGTCCACGGTGCCGAAACGGCCCAGGGGCACTGCGGCCCGCAGCTCGTGATGGAGGGCGTCGTCGCCCGGGGCCAGGCGCCGCATGCCCTCCGTGCCCTCGATGGGGCCCGGCACGATGCTGTTGCAGCGGATGCCGTAGCGGCCCCACTCCAAGGCCAGGTTGCGCATCAGGTTGTCCACCCCCGCCTTGGCCGCGCCCACGTGCGCTTGGGCGAAGTGGGGGATCAGGCCCTGCCCCGCCGAGATCAGGATGATGGAACCGTGGGTGGACCGCAGCTGCGGGAACGCGGCGCGGCAGGCGTTGAAGGAGCCCAGGAGATCGATGTCCACCACCGCCTTGAAGCCCCCTGCGGTCAGCTCTTCGGCCGGGCAGGGGAAGTTCCCGGCGGCGCCGCACACCAGACAGCTCACCCGCCCCAGCTCGTCCCTCGTGCGCTCCAGCGCGGCGGACAGTGCCTCCATGTCACGCACGTCGGCCTGGGCGGTGACCACCTTCGCGCCGAGCTGGCGCAGCTCCTCGGACGCCGTCTCCAGCCTGGCCCGGGTACGGCCGCAGATGCCGAGATTGGCACCGAGGGCGGCGAAGTGCCGGGCGATCCCCAGGTTGATGCCGCTGCCGCCGCCGGTGATGAACACGGTGCGGTTCCCGAACAGATCCTTGGCGAGGACGTGCGTGATCTCCATGGTCGAGCTCTCCACGGGTGTTCGACGATCTTCAGGGTCCGAAGTGCCGCCATCCCTGGTAGCGATCCACTCCAGACCGGTATTCCTCCGCGCCGGTGGCCGTGCCGGGGGCGGTGCTGTAATGTCGGCCGATGGCACCGGACGCCCGCCAGCCGCTGCGGCTCTACGGCCACCGGGGGAGCTCGGCCCGACTCCCCGAGAACACGCTCGCCGCCTTCGAACGCGCCCTCGCGGACGGCGCCTCGGCCCTGGAGCTGGACGTCCAGAGGACCCGCGACGGCCACCTCGTCGTGGCCCACGATCCCGACGGCCGGCGCACCGCTCGACGGTCGGAGAAGATCGCCGACCTGAGCCTGGCGGAGGTCCGGACCTGGGATGTGGGCGCCGGTCTGCCCTCGGGCGCCGACGCCGTCCATCGCGTGCCCACCCTCAAGGAGGTGCTGGTCTCCTTCCCCGACGTCCCCCTGAGCATCGACATCAAGCCGAACCTGCGCTCGGCCATGGTCGACCTGCGGCGGCAGCTCGTCGACTCCGGGGCCGCCCCCCGGGTCACGGTGGGCAGCTTCCACGACCGCCTGCTGTTCGCCCTCCGCCGCCTGGGCTACCCCGGACCCACCGCACTGACCCGGTCCGAGGTGGTGGCCCTGCGCGTTCTGCCGGCCGCCCTCTGTCGGCGGCTGGTGCGGGGGGACGCGGCCATGATCCCGCCGCGCCATGGCCCCGTGCATCTCGACCGCCGGCGCTTCATCGCCCGCTGCCGGTCCCTCGGGTTGCGGGTCGACTACTGGGTGGTCAACGATCCCGGGGAGGCGAGCCGCTTGCTCGAGGATGGCGCCACCGGCCTGATCAGCGACGACCCGGGGCGTCTCCTCCCCACCATGCTTCGCCACGGATTCCGCCATGGGACGGGGTGAGCGCCGGGAACCGCCGCCGCCCTCGGACCCCGACGCAGGGGTCTGGCAGGGCCGGTCGGTGGCCTACCGGACCACCTCGGCGGACGGTATGACCATCCTCGTCGGCCGCACCGCCGCAGACAACGACATCCTCAGCCTGAAGCTCGCGGACCCGTCGGACTTCTGGTTCCACGTGGCGGGCCAATCCGGGTCCCACGTAGTGGTCCGCAACCCGGACCGCGTTCTCCGCCTGCCCCGCGCCACCAAGGTTCTCGCCGCCGCCCTGGCGGCGGGTCACTCCAAGGCCCGCCGGGGCGGCACGGTGGCGGTCCACATGGCCCGGGTGCGGGACGTCTCGAAGCGCCGCGGCCAGCCGCCGGGCCAGGTGCTCCTGGCCCGCTTCGAGACCGTCCACGCCCAGCCGGAGCGGATCGAGGACCTGACCGCGGAGGACGCCGGTTCGTAAGCAGCGTTCGGCGGCAGTGAGCGGCGGCCTGGTCACTCCGGGTCGTTCGTCTGAGAACGTAGCCGGTGCCCGCGAATCTCGCGGAAGGTTCGCCAAAGGGCGAGCCAGGCACCGTTGAAGATGCGGCGCACGGGCTCCTCGGAGCGTTCGTGACCGTGCCTGGCTCGCCCTCTGGTGCTCCCGAGCCGACGTGCGCGCGATGACGTGGCGCCTGCTCAACCCGAAGGCACGATGATCGCTCCGTTCAGAGACGGGCCGGGAGCGCTGTCTGCTGCCCCTGCCAACTGCCGCGGACGCTGGTTACTGACGCTGTCGCTGATTCCCGACGCTGCCAGCGGGCGCTGCCGCTGTGGCCGCTCTCAGACCACCGGGATCTTGGCCGGAGCTCCGGTCACCTCGCGGACCAGTCGCGGCACCAGGTAGCCGGGCAGCGCGGCGCGCACGTCGGCCAGCAGTCGGACCGCGTCCTCCTCGGCCACCTCGAAGTGGGCGGCGCCGGCGACCCGGTCCAGCAGGTGCAGGTAGTAGGGCAGCACCCCGGCATCGAAGAGTCGGCGGGAGAGCTCGGCGAGCGCCTCCACCGAGTCGTTGACACCTCTCAGCAGCACCGACTGGTTGAGGAGGGTGACACCGGCGGCGCGCAACGCCTCGAAGGCCCGCGGCACGTCGCCGTCGATCTCCGCGGGGTGGTTGACGTGCACCACCACCACCCGGGCCGGACCGTCGGCCGCCAGCCACTCGACCAGAGCCTCATCCACCCGCGAGGGCAGGACGACGGGGACCCGGGTGTGGATGCGCAACCGCCGCAGGTGGGGGACCTGTCCCAGCAGCCACGCCAGCTCGCTCAGGAGCTCGTCCGGAAGGGTGAGGGGATCGCCGCCGGACAGGATCACCTCCTCCACGGAAGGATCAGCCGCGATCCGCGCCGCCGCGGTGCCCAGAGCCGCCACGCTGGCATGGTCGCCGTAGGGGAAGTGGCGTCGGAAGCAGTAGCGACAGTGGACGGCGCAGGCGCCGGTGGTCATGAGGAGGGCCCGACCCGCGTACTTCTGGAGCACGCCCCCTGAGGGAGGTGAGCTCAGCTCGCCCACCGGGTCGACGGAGAACCCCTCCACCTCGTCCGCCTCGCGGGCATCCAGGAGGACCTGCCGCAGCAGAGGGTCCTCAGGATCCCCGGGACGCATCCGGGACACGAATCCTCGTGGTACCCTGAGGCCGAACTGTCGGGAGGCGCGCGCGGCGGCTTCGAGGTCCCCCACGCTCGCCGGGTCGAGACCGAGGGCTCGGAGCAGCTCCTCGAGGTCGGTGAATGCGTCCGCGAGCTCCGCTCGCCAGGATCCAGCCGGCCATGGGTGGGCGCTCATGGTCCGAAGTCTCGCAGCTTTGCCACTGCAAGCGCAAGTGCGAGGAGTAACATCATGCCGTCCTTCAACATGAACCAGGTGCGCGTGGGGCTGAAGATCATCGTCGACAACGATCCCTGCATCATCGTCGACGCCGACTTCGTGAAGCCGGGCAAGGGACAGGCGTTCACCCGCGTCAAGTACAAGAACCTCAAGTCCGACCGCGTGAACGAGATGACCATGCGGTCCGCGGACAGCGTCGAGGGCGCCGACGTCATCGACAAGGAGATGCAGTACCTCTACAGCGACGGCTCGCACTGGTACTTCATGGACCCCGGAACCTTCGAGCAGATCGCAGCCGATCCCCACGCCGTGGGCGATGCCGTGCAGTGGATCAAGGAGGAGGACCTGTGCGCGGTGACCCTGTGGGAAGGCACGCCCATCGTGGTGGTCCCTCCCAACTTCGTCGAGCTGGAAATCGTCGAGACGGACCCCGGCGTGCGGGGCGACACCTCCTCCGGGGGCACCAAGCCGGCGAAGCTGGAGACCGGGGCGGTGGTCAAGGTGCCGCTCTTCGTCCAGCAGGGGGAGAAGGTCAAGATCGACACCAGGAGCGGAGAGTACGTCTCCCGGGCCTGATGCCTCGCAAGCCCGCCGACCCGATTGCCGGGCCGCCGGGGGGGCCCGCCGTCCGTGACCGCGTCCGCCCCCGGCAGGTGGCGGCCCACGGCGTCCGTCGATGGGCTCAGGGCGCGTGCCGATCTCCTCGAGCGCATCCGCGCCTTCTTCGCCGACCGCGGCGTCCTGGAGGTGGAGACGCCGCTGCTGTCGGCGGCGACCATCCCCGACCCCAACATCCACTCCCTGTCCTGCCGCTGGCGCTCGCCCGGTGACCGCGAAGGCGTGACCCTCTATCTCCAGACCTCGCCCGAGTTCGCGATGAAGCGGCTGCTGGCTGCGGGCAGCGGCCCCATCTTCCAGATCTGCAAGGCCTTGCGCGACGGCGAGGCGGGCCGCCGCCACAACCCGGAGTTCACGCTGTTGGAGTGGTACCGGCCGGGGTGGGACCACCTCCGCCTGATGGACGAGGTCCAGGAGCTGCTCGCGGCGACGTTGGGCGCCGCCGAGGGAGAGCGCGTGACCTACGCAGAGGCCTTCCAGCGTCATGCCGGCCTCGACCCCCACAGCGCCAGCGATGCCGAGCTGCGGGAGGCGGCTGCCAGGGCCGGGCTCGCCGATCCCGCGCCCCTGCCCCGCGACGACCTCCTGGATCTCCTGTTGGCCACGGTCGTGGAGGCCGAGCTGGGCCGCTCCGGCCCCACCTTCCTCACCCACTACCCGGCATCCCAGGCCGCGCTGGCGCGACTCGACGCCGGCGACCCCCGCGTCGCCCAGCGCTTCGAGGTCTTCCTGGACGGCATCGAGCTGGCGAACGGCTTCGGGGAGCTCACCGACGCCTCCGAGCAGCGCCGTCGCTTCGAACGAGACCTGGATGAACGGCACCGGCGTGGCCTTCCCACGGTGCCCATGGACGAGCGCCTGCTGGCGGCCCTCGAGGCGGGACTCCCGTCCTGTTCCGGAGTGGCCCTCGGTCTCGACCGGCTGCTCATGCTCGCCCTGGGGGTGTCCGACATCGCAGACGTCCTCGCCTTCCCCATTGACCGCGCCTAGGGCGTCGGCGGCACCTACCGCCCCAACGATCGGCGGCAGGGCGGTTCAAGGGCGACTGCCTTCACGAGCACCAGAACGGGTGGCAGGCACCCACTCGGAGCGCGCCACCACGCCAAGGCCGGCGCCAGGCACCGTCACGACCGGATCGAGCACCGCGGTCGCCTCATCTTCAACGGTGCCTGGTGCCGTCTCTGGCCTTCCCAAGGCCCAGCCCTGTGTATACTCTCCCCACCATGTACCTCACACTCCTGATCGCGTTCAGCGTTCTCTTCGTCGTGACCCATATGGTCGGGTCCCACGGGCCCATCCGGGATCGCCTGGTGCGGATCCTGCACGGCGAGTGGCCGTTCCGTGGTGTCTACTCCCTGGTGTCGGTCCTGACCCTGGGAGGGGCCGTGGTGATCTTCTGGAACCACCGCGGCCTGGGACCGGTGCTGTGGGAGCTGTCGCCGGTGGTGGCGCGGGTCATCGCGTTTCCCCTCATGCTCCTCGCCCTGCCCCTCCTCTTCCTCTCCCTGGCCCAGCCCAGCCCCGCCGCCATGGTGCCCGGCAAGGTGGAGGCACGCGGGGTGCTGCGCATCACCCGCCACCCCATGAACATGGCCTTCGCCCTCTTCGGCGCGGCCCACGTGATCGCCACCGGCGTCCTCGGCGACGTCGTGTTCTTCGGCCAGTTCCTGGTCCTGGGTGTCCTCGGCGCCTACCACCAGGACGCCCGCAAGCGCCGCGACATGGGCGAGGTCTATCGCGAGCTCGCCCGCCGGACCTCGGTCCTGCCGTTCGCGGCCATCATCCGCGGCCGCAATCGTCTGGAGCCCGGTGAGCTGGCCTTCCCCATGCTCGCCCTGGGCGTGGTCGCCTACATCCTGCTGGTGGTCTTCCACGGCCGCCTGTTCGGCGTCTCCCTCTTCTAGGCGCGGGAGCGCTGCACCTCTCGGGGATTTCCAGACCCGGAGCAGACGCAGGCAGTCATCAGCAGCGGCGGCAGCGACAGCGTCCGCGGCAGCAACCAGCCACGGCGACAGTGGGCAGTGGTGGACCTACCCCGGTAAGGTGGACACTTGACGGCTTTCGTCGTCGTAGAGCCTGTGGAGGCTGTGGGAAAGGGGGCAGGGGACCTGCCGTGGCCGTCGGCGAGGTTCGCCGGTACTGAGCTTGCCGATCGAATGACCTGGTCGGCGATGGGTTTGAGTGGAGTCGGCACCAGCATGACGAGTCTGATCGCCGTGCCGGCTGCTTCAAGGGCGTTGCGAAGGGCGATGAGGTCGCTGGCGGCGACGTCGCGTTCTCCTGGCCGGGCGAAGCCCGGGGGAATTTCCGGGTCCCGATCGTCACTCTCCAAGTGACGGTCGGCCCAGGGCTCCCGCCTTGCACAGCGACCCTTGCGCCCACAGGATCCGGACCGATGAGGAGGAGGTATATCCTGGCGCCATGACCAAGGTGGCGGCTCTGATCATCGGCGACGAGATCCTCAGCGGCAAGGTCCGTGACACCAACGCACCCGCCCTCATCGACGCGCTCCGCGACCTCGGCGTCGGCCTGCGGCGCATCGCGTACGTGAGCGACGAGATCGAGGAGATCGCGGCGGAGGTTCGCTGGTGCGCCGAGCGCTTCGACGCCGTCATCACCTCTGGCGGCGTGGGCCCGACCCACGACGACCGCACCGTGGCGGCGGTGGCCCTGGCCTTCGGCGTGCCGGTGGTCCGCGACCCGGAGCTCGTCGCCCTCATCGAGGGCGCCTGGGGTGAGCGGTGCACCTCCTCGGCGTTGCGCATGGCCGACGTGCCCCGGGGGGCGCGCCTCCTTCACGCACCGGACCGGCTGCTGCCCATCGTGGTCGTGCGCAACGTCTATCTCCTGCCGGGTGTCCCCCAGCTCTTCGTCGCCAAGCTGGCCGCCCTGCAGGCCGAGCTGGAGGGCGAGCCGACCTTCCTCCGCCACCTCTTCCTGAACTCGGACGAGAGCCGGCTGGCCCCCCTCCTGGCGCAGGTGGCCGACGAGTTCCCCCTGGCGAAGATCGGCAGCTACCCGCGCTGGGACAGCGAGGAGGCACGACTCTGGATCACCGTGGAGGGCGCCAGCGCCAGCACCGTGGACGCCGCAGTGGATCGGCTCGTCGAGCTCCTGCCGGCGGCCGAGATCGTGCGTCTGGAGCGCTAGATGGGTCGACCCGAGCGTCAACCTCCGGATCCTCAGCGCGCCCCCTGGCAGGAGCTGGTCGCGCGGGTTCGCGCCGACCCCCAGCTCCCCTTCGAGGAGCAGTGGCGGACGTTCGCCCAACTCTCCGGTGAGCGCGCCCCAGGGCTCGGCCCCATGCCGGCCTGGTGGCCCGAACCGCAACGGACGGAGCGCTCCAACCTCGGCCACCTCATGGCCGACGTCGGGATCGACCGCTACCCCGACCTCCACCGATGGTCGGTCACCGCCCGCGTCGAGTTCTGGCGCCGAGTCATCGAAGCGCTCGAGATCTCCTTCACCCGACCGCCGGAGGAGATCCTGGATCCCGCCGGGGGCCCTTTGGCTCCGCACTGGCTGCCAGGGGCCGAGCTCAACATCGTGGACAGCTGCTTCAAGCCGTCGTCGTGCACCATCGCCATCGCCCTCGGCCGTGAGGGATCCTCCACCGTGGAGACCCTGACCTACGGCGAGCTGGAGGCGCTGGTCAACCGCTTCGCCAACGGCCTCGGCGAGCACGGCTTTGCTCCCGGCGACGGCATCGCCCTGTACATGCCCATGAACCTGGAGTGCGTCGCCGCTTATCTGGGCGCCATCAGGGCCGGCTGCTCCGTGGTCTCCATCGCCGACAGCTTCGCGCCGGAGGAGCTGCGCCGGCGGCTCGACATCGGTGCCGCCGTGGGCGTCGTGACCGTGGAGGGATTCCAGCGCGGAGAGCGCTGGATCGAACTCTACGAGAAGGTGGTGGAGGCGTCCGCGCCGCGCGCAATCGTGGTTCGTACCCGCAGGGATGACCTCCGCCTGCGCGACGGTGACGTGGCGTGGGACGGGCTGCTGAGTGATCGGACGACGGCCACCGGCCGGCCCGCCGCGCCGTACTCCGTCACCAACGTGCTCTTCTCCTCGGGCACCACGGGCGATCCGAAGGCCATCCCGTGGACCCATCTCACGCCCATCAAGGCGGCCATGGACGGCCATTTCCACCACGACATCAGGCCCGGCAGTGTCGTGGCCTGGCCCACGAACATCGGCTGGATGATGGGCCCATGGCTGATCTACGCCACCTTCATGAACCGTGGCTGCGTGGCCCTCTACGAGGGTCTGCCCAGCGGCGCGGGATTCGCGCGGTTCGTGCGCGACGCCGGGGTCACGATGCTCGGGGTGGTGCCGTCGCTGGTACGCGCATGGCGCGGCTCGGGGGCGTGCGAGGGCGTGGACTGGAGCGGCATCGAGGTCCTCAGCTCCACGGGCGAGCCTTCCAACCGTCGCGATTACCTGTGGCTGATGAGCCGCACGGGCTATCGGGCGCCCGTGGTCGAGTACTGCGGCGGCACCGAGATCGGGGGTGCCTACATCACCGGTACGGTGGTCCAGCCCGCCGCGCCGGCGACCTTCACCACCCCGGCGATGGGCCTCGATCTGGTGCTGCTGGACGAGCGCGGGAGGGCGGTGCCGGAGGGTGGGAGCGGCGAGGTCTTCCTGGTGCCGCCGTCCATCGGCCTCTCCCAGTCCCTCCTCAACCGGGACCACGAAGAGATCTACCACGCCGGTTGCCCCGTGGGACCCGGCGGCGTGCCGTTGCGGCGCCACGGCGACCAGCTGCAGCGGCTGCCCGGGGGCACCTTCCGCGCCCACGGCCGCGCCGACGACACCATGAACCTGGGCGGCATCAAGGTCTCCTCGGTGGAGCTGGAGACGGCGGTGGACCGCCACCCGGCCATCAGGGAGTGCGCCGCGGTGGCTGTCCAACCCGAGGACGGCGGCGCCGATCGGCTGGTGGTGTTCGCCGTGCTGAAGGAGGACCACGAGACCGAAGCGCTCCGCGACGAGGTCTCGCAGCTGATCGGCGAGCACCTCAACCCCCTCTTCAAGGTCCATGACCTCGTCGTGGTCGAGTCCCTGCCCCGCACCGCCTCCAACAAGCTCATGCGCCGGAGCCTGCGGACGAGATACCTGGCAGCGTCCCCGGGAGGAGACTGACTCCATCATGCAGCTCACAGATCTGAAGACGCCGTGCGCCATCGTGGACCTGGACCGGTTGGAGCGCAATGCGGCGGCCATGGCTGAGCGCGTCCGGCGCCTGGGCGTGCGCCTGAGGCCCCACGTCAAGACCCACAAGTGCGTGGAGGCGGCACGCATCCAGACCGCCGGGCAGTTCGGGGGCATCACGGTCTCCACCCTCGCCGAGGCCCGGGCCTTCGCCGACGCGGGCTTTGCAGACATCACCTACGCCGTGCCACCCGCCCTGGATCGCCTGGACGAGCTGGCGGACCTCCATCGGCGCGTGGACCGCTTCACGCTCCTCGTGGACCATCCACACACCCTCGCCGAGCTGGAGCGCCTGGCCGGCGCGCGTGGCCTCCGTTTCTCGACGCTCGTGAAGGTGGACTGCGGTCTCCACCGCGTCGGCGTCGACCCCGAGGATGCCGCCGCGGTGGACCTTGCCGCGGCCCTCCACGGCTCCCCGCACCTCGAGCTGGTCGGGGTGCTGACCCACGCCGGCCACGCGTACCGCTGCGAAGACCGAGAAGAGGTGCGCCAAGTCGCCATCCACGAGCGCCACGTGGTGGTCTCGTTCGCCGAGCGCCTGCGCGCCTCCGGAGTCGGGGTGGGGGAGATCAGCCTCGGCTCGACCCCCACCGTCGTGGCCGCCGACGACCTGTCCGGCGTCACCGAGGTGCGCCCCGGCAACTACCTCTTCTTCGACGTGTTCCAGGCCGCCATCGGCAGCTGCCACCTCCACGAGGCCGCGTTCTCGGTGCTCGCCTCCGTCATCGGGGTCTACCCGGCGCGCAACGAGTTCGTGGTCGACGCCGGCGCCCTGGCACTGAGCAAGGACCCCGGTCCCGTCCACATCGACCCCGGCTGCGGGTACGGGGCGGTGGTGACGCCCGACGAGCAGCGCCTCCTGCCCACCCTCACGGTCAGGACGCTGTCCCAGGAGCACGGCGTGATCGCGAGCGACGACCTCCTCGAAGAACGGTGGCGCCCGGGGGAGCTGGTCCGCATCCTGCCCAACCACTCCTGCCTCACCGCGGCGTGCTTCGACCGCTTCCACGTGGTCCGCGGCTCAGAGGTGGTGGACGAATGGCGTCCCGCCCGGGGCTGGTAGCGGCAGCCGCCCGCGACAGCACGCTCAGAAGCGCTGCGTGTACCCGAGGTGAATCCCGAAGTCAGGGCTGTTGTCGAAGGTGATCACGTTCTCGAGCAGCCCGACCTCCAGCACACCGGCGGGACGGATCTCGCCTTTCCAGCCGATGACCACCTCGTTCGACGGCTTGGAGAAGGGACCGAAGTCGGTGACCGCGGCCTCCGTCCAGAGGTACTGCAGCACCAACGACATCCGCGGCTTGAAACGCCACTCGGCAGCGGCCAGCAACGACGCCTGGGTGTGGTCGAGCGGGATGCCGTAAAAGGAGTCGCTGCCGAACCAGGCATAGCCGAGGGTCAGGTAGGTGTACACGCGCCCGAAACGGCGCGCCGCCGCCACCGAAGCGGCCACATCCAGGTCGCTGCCCTCCAGGTCCGGCGACTGCAGCGCCCAGCGTGCCGTCACCGCGTAGGAGAACGCCGGCCAGCGCTGGCTGCCGCAGGTCACGTTGTGCTGCAGGCTCAGCTGGACATTGCGGTCGAAGGAACCCTCGTCGATGCGACCCAGGTCCACCACCGGCCGACCGTCACCCGGGTTCAGGTAGAAGTGGAACTGGTTCCTCGGGACCTCGTCGCGGCCGTTCTGCGCAATGCCGAAGGCGCGGTGAAAGTCCTGGATGAGCCCATCCAGGAACCCCCCGCCGCGCCAGCGCTGGTTGTACTCCAGGTCCAGCTCGAGCGTGTCGCTCACGCCGTAGCCGAGCTCGAGACCGAGGCGCGTCATCTCGTAGTCCAGGAGGTAGCGGCCGTACTCTCCTTGATCCGGATGGAACTGGGCCTCGTCGTTGGCCCAGATGTTGGCCCGGGTGCCGATCACCCGCGCCTGCCATTCACCACGGGCCAGGGTGGAGGGCGTGCGGGGAGCGATGGTCATCCGCAGGGACTGGAACGGAGACTGGCTGCGCATGGCCAGGGGCCCGTACCCGACGTGGGAGAAGCAGATCGCCCGCGATCGGTAACCGCTGGGGGTCCACACCAGGTCGCTGCTGGCGTACGTGGTCGCGGGCTCGCGCGCCGGCGCTCCCGTGGAGACCGCAGCCAGGGCCCCGCGCAGCAGGTCCGCCAGCTCTCCGGCTGTGGGACCACCGACGATGGTGCGCAGACGCCGGCCGTCGGGGGCGAGCAGGTAGATGGTGGGCGTCGCCTCGACGTTCCACTCCCGGGCCAGGGTCATGGAACGGTCGATGTCGACCCTGACCCACACGAAGTCCGGTGCCAGGGCCTGCACCCGTGGGTCCAGGAGCGTGCTGTCCTCCATGGTGCGACACACGGCGCACCAGGTGGCGCCGAAGGCCAGGAACACCGGCCGCCGGAGCTGCTCGGCCTCGGCGAGCCCCTTGTCCAGGTTGCCTGTGAAGTGGATCCGGGACGGCGCCTTTCGACCCTGCTCCGGATCCGACGCCTCGGCTGGCGCCGTGGCGCACAAGCCCAACACGACGGCGATCAACGTCAGCGGGAGACGAGGATGTGGGGTCAAGGTCGCACCCTCCGATGGCGTGTCGGTCTCCTGAGACAACACCGTCCATCGGTTCGATCTTTCCGCGATCCCCGGGAAAACGCCAGAGCGGATCGCGGCGGCGCCAAGGGACCGCCCGGCACCCTCCCGGGCGCACTCCCGGAAAGACCGCCCGCGTGCCTCGGCAGTGATATCCTTGGCCCGGAGAGGGGGTGTAACTGAGGCGATGACGGCGAAGAAGAAGATCGTCTACGACGAGAAGTCGATCAAGACCCTGGACGCCCTCGAGCACATCCGCCTCCGCACGGGGATGTACATCGGGCGCATCGGAGACGGGTCCAACCCGGCCGACGGCATCTACGTGATGCTCAAGGAGGTGATCGACAACTCGGTGGACGAGTTCATCATGGGCCACGGACGCCGGATCGAGATCACCCGCACCGGCGCCGAGGTCGCGGTGCGTGACTTCGGACGGGGCATCCCCCTCGGCAAGGTCGTGGAGTGCGTCTCCAAGATCAACACCGGCGGCAAGTACAACAGCGACGTGTTCCAGTTCTCGGTGGGCCTCAACGGGGTTGGCAACAAGGCGGTCAACGCCCTGTCCTCCGAGTTCGAGGTGGCCAGCTTCAGGGACGGCAAGGTCAAACGCGCCCTGTTCGCGCGCGGCGCCAAGATCGAGGAGAAGGGCGGCGCCGACCCGAAGGCCCCCGATGGGACCTACATCCGCTTCGTGCCCGACCCGGAGATCTTCGGCGACTACGAGTGGCGGGAGGAGTACATCGAGCATCGTCTCCGCTACTACGCCTACCTCAACAGCGGGCTGACGCTCTCCTACAACGGAGCCAAGCTCTCCAGCCGCGACGGCCTCGCCGACCTCCTCGACGAAGAGCTCGGCAGCGAGCCCAGGGTGTACGACATCGTCCACTGCCGGCTCGACCGGTTGGAGTTCGCCTTCACCCACACCCACACCTACGGCGAGAACTACTTCAGCTTCGTCAACGGCCAGTTCACCTCCGACGGAGGGACCCACCAGAGCGCGTTCCGAGAGGGCATCCTGAAGGGGATCAACGAGTTCGCCAAGAACGGCTACGCCGGGGAGGACGTCCGCGACGGCATCATCGGCGCGGTCGCCATCAAGCTCCAGGACCCGGTGTTCGAGTCCCAGACGAAGAACAAGCTGGGCTCCACCGAGGTGCGCACCTGGATCGTCAACGCGGTCCGCGACCAGGTGGTGCTGTGGCTGCACAAGAACCCCGCGGCGGCGGACCGCCTGCTGGAGAAGATCCGCAACAACCAGCGCGTGCGCAAGGAGCTGTCCGCCATCAAGCGGGAGGCCCGCGAGCGTGCCAAGAAGGTGGCGATCCGCATCCCGAAGCTGATCGACTGCAAGGTCCACCTCGACGACGCCCGGGGCAAGCGCCGCAACGACACCACCCTGTTCCTGACCGAGGGCGACTCGGCGGGCGGGGCCATGGTGCAGTCCCGGGACGTCCACACCCAGGCCATCTACTCCCTCAAGGGCAAGCCGCTGAACACCTACGGCCTGGGGCTGGAGGCGGTGTACAAGAACGAGGAGCTGTACAACATCATGCGCGCCCTCGGCATCGAGGACTCCCTCGACGGGCTGCGCTACAACCGGGTGGTGATCGCCACCGACGCCGACGTGGACGGCATGCACATCCGCAACCTGCTCCTCACCTACTTCCTCCGCTACTTCGAGGAGCTGGTGCTGAAGGGTCACGTCTTCATCCTGGAAACCCCCCTGTTCCGGGTCCGCAACAAGGCGGAGACCGTGTACTGCTACTCGGAGGCCGAGCGGGACAGGGCGGCCGCGCGCCTCCACTCCTCCGAGATCACCCGCTTCAAGGGTCTGGGAGAGATCAGCCCCAAGGAGTTCGGCCAGTTCATCTCGTCCGACGACCACTTGGTGCCGGTCACGGTGGGGTCCATGGGCGACGTCAAACGGGCACTGGACTTCTACATGGGCAAGAACACGCCGCAGCGGCGGTCCTACATCATCGACAACCTGGTGGCGGACATCGCCTGAGGCGCCGGGCGGTCGCGACCCGGTTGGTGCGCCCTGAGCAGAGGGCGGCGTCGGAGGCGGAGAGACCATGACGCGACTCGAACCCCTGATGGGTGAGAACTTCATCCAGTACGCCAGCTACGTGATCGTGGATCGCGCGATCCCCGACATCCGCGACGGCCTCAAGCCCGTGCAGCGCCGGATCCTGACCACCCTGTTCCGCATGGAGGACGGCAAGTACCACAAGGTCGCCAACGTCATCGGCGAGACCATGAAGCTGCATCCCCACGGCGACGCCTCCATTGCCGACGCCCTGGTCGTGCTCGCCAACAAGGAGTACTTCATCGACAGACAGGGCAACTTCGGCAACGTGATCACCGGCCACCCGGCGGCCGCGGCCCGCTACATCGAGTGCCGGCTCACCGACCTGGCGAAGGAGACCCTGTTCCGCAAGGCCATCACCACCTTCCGACCGAGCTACGACGGGCGCACCGACGAGCCCGAGGTCCTGCCCGCCAAGCTGCCGGTGGTGCTCATGCTGGGCGCCGAGGGGATCGCGGTGGGGATGTCCACCCGGATCCTCCCCCACAACCTGCCCGAGCTGCTCAGCGCCCAGATCGCCATCCTCCGCAACGAGCCCATGGAGGTCTTCCCCGACTTCCCCACCGGCGGCATCGTGGACGTCAGCGAGTACGACGACGGCCTGGGCAAGGCGAAGGTGCGCGCTCGCATCGAGGCGCGGGGGGACAAGACGGTGGTGATCCGCGAGATCCCCTACGGCACTACCACCGAGAGCCTCATCGCCTCCATCGAGGCGGCCTCCCTGAAGGGCAAGGTCAAGATCTCCTCCATCAACGACTTCACGACCGAGGCGGTGGAGATCGAGGTGGGGCTGGCGCGGGGCGTGTATGCGACAGAGGTCATCCCCCAGCTCTACGCCCACACCGACTGCGAGGTCTCCATCTCCTGCAACATGGTGATGATCAAGGACCGCCGGCCGGTGGAGATGGGGGTCAGCGAGGTCCTCTGCCTGCTCACCGACCAGCTCCGCAGCATCATCCAGGCCGAGCTGGAGCTGGAGCGCAACCAACTCCTGGATACGAAGCACTGGCTCGACCTGGAGCGCATCTTCATCGAGAACCGAATCTACAAACGGATCGAGGAGGCCACCAGCGACGAGCAGGTGCGGGACGAGGTCCGGACCGGCCTCGAACCCTTTCTGGGGGAGCTGGACCGCCCCCTGGAGGAGGGGGACATCACCCGACTGCTCGCCCTGCCCATCCGTCGCATCTCCCGCTTCGACCTGGACAAGAACCGCCGTGACATCGAGGCCACCCTGAAGTCCCTCAAGGAGGTGCGCGGCAAGCTGCGCCGACTCACCGACACCACCATCGCCTACCTCGAGTCCCTCATCTCGAAGTACGGGGACCGCTACCCACGGCGCAGCGAGATCGGCTCCTTCGAGACCGTCGACGTGCGGGCGGTGTCACGCCAGAACCTGCGCGTGGCATACGACCCGGCCACCGGCTTCTTCGGTACCGAGGTCAAGGGCGACGCCTACCAGCTCAGCGTGTCCGAGTACGACAAGATCCTGCTCGTCTCCCGCGACGGCTCCTACCGCATCATCGGCCCCGAGGACAAGGTGCTCATCCCGGACAAGGTCATCCACTGTCAGGTCTTCGACCCCGAGGAGGGCGCCACCTTCACGGTGGTGTACCGTGACCAGGACCGGATCGTCTGGGGCAAGAAGGTCCACATCAAGGCCTTCATCCGGGATCGCGAGTACGAGCTGGTGAAGGACCGGGCCGGGCGGGTCGATCTCCTCATCCCCGGCGACGTCGCCGACACCGTGCACATGACCTTCGCGCCGCGCAAGCGCCAGCGGGTGCACGAGGCCGCCTTCGACCTCTCGGAGCTCTCGCTCACTGGGGTGTCAGCCCGCGGCCGGCGCCTCGCGCCCAAGCCGGTCGCACGGCTCAAACGGGTCCGCAGCAACGGCGCCCCCGAGCCCGAGGCCACGCCCGATCGGGAGAGCGAGCCGATGCCGGACGCCGCCTCGCAGGGCGACCTGTTCGATTCGTCGAACGACTGACCCGGGAAGACCTCCGCTCGCTCCCAACGACACACGCGTCCGTGCCGCATCCCGCGTCCGAGTCCGACGGGACGCCCCCATGGGCGCTTGGTCTCATGCCATTCGGCGACGCCGCGAAGGAGGCGAGACGATGCTCAGGATGACAGCGAGATTGCAGCGGCCGACCGTCTCCGATCGCCTCCGCACTGGAGCTGTCGCCGTCGACAGCGTCTGAGCGCCGACGCAGCCGCCGCCGCTGTTTGCTGCCGCTGTCGCGGACACGGGCGCGGGCACGGGCACGGGAGCTGCGAAGCCGAGTGAACAATCCAGGCTAGGGCTGCACCTCTTCCAGCAGCTCGAGGAACTGATCGTAGGCCAGGGCCTGCCAGCTCTCGGCGGTCACGGCCCCCTCGGCGCGGGAGATCACCGAGACCTTGTGGGCGACGTTGACGCTGTCCGCCTCGTAGATGTCCATGAAGTCGTAGGGACCGAGGATGTGGTAATGCGCGATCCACTTCACCTCCGGACAGGCGGCCTTGACCTTCTTCAGCCAGGCCCGGCCCATGGCCCGTCGGACCTCGGCGTCCCGCAGCGCCTCCGGCGCCAACCGCGTCATCAGGACGAACGTCGGCATGTCACACCTCCCTGAGGGTTCGAGCCAGTTTCCCACGGGGCGCGGGTGGACCACAAGGCGGCGTGTGGACTTCGTGCCTGCCCTGCGCCCGGCGGAGCGCATACCCTGAGCACGTGACCGAGGATGCCCCGGTGACCGGAGACGCGGACCTCCTGGCCCGACTGGCCGGCGAGGGGGCGGCCCTGGTGTGGCTCTCCGTCACCACCCTCGATCCCGACCTGACGGGCAGGCTCGAGCCACGCACCTCGCGACCGCGGCGGCGGTTGGGACTCTGACGCGGCTCGTCAGGGAGCCCCCTGAACCGACCGGGGCAGAAGACGGCGGCCACACCAACCGACGACGGACCACGCGGCGCGAACCGCGTTCAGCTCAGGATTGGGCGTGAAACCCGTTGGCCTTAGCCATCTTGCGCGCGATGAGGAGGGCCATCTCCAGGGCCTGCTCGTAGTTGAGGCGGGGATCGACGTGGGTGCGGTAGGCGCGAGAGAGGTCGACCTCGCTGAGGCCGCGGGCGCCGCCGATGCACTCGGTCACGTTGTCGCCGGTCAGCTCGAAGTGCACGCCGCCGAGGAAGGAGCCCTCGCGCCGCGTGGATCTCGAAGGCCTGCTCCAGCTCGCGAGAGGATGTTGTCGAAGTCGCGGGTCTTGAGGCCGTTGGCCGTGGTCTCGGTGTTGCCGTGCATGGGGTCGCAGCACCACAGCACGCGCCGCCCGGACGCCGGCACCGCCTCGACCAGCGGCGGCAGCATCGTGGCGATCCGCCCGGTCGCCGAAGCGGTGGATCAGCGTGAGCCGGCCCGGCTCGTCGTCGGGGTCGAGCACCTCGAGCAGCTCGAGCAGCTCGTCGGGCGTCATGGTCGGGCCGACCTTCACGCGCGACCGGGTTGGCGATGCCGCGGAAGTACTCGACGTGGGCCCCGTCCACCTGGCGCGGGTGCGCATCGCCGATCCACGGGAAGTGGGTCGCCCAGGTTGTACCAGCCCGTCGCGGCGCGGCACCCGGCGGGTCTGCGCCTGCTCGTAGGGCAGGTGCAGCCCCTCGTGGCTGGTGAAGAAGTCGACCCGCGTGAACTCGCCCACCCGGCGTGCCGGCGATCGTCTCCAGGAAGCGCAGGGCGTCGGCGATGGACTCCACCATCTCGCTGGTAGCTCGCGCGCGCGCGGCAGAGTGGCCGACGAAGTCGAGGTCCCAGTACTCGGGGTGGTGGAGGTCGGCAAAACCGCCGTCCACCAGAGCCACGGATGAAGTTCAGCGTCAGCGCGGCATGCTCGTAGCCGCGCAGCAGCAGGGCCGGGTCCGGAGCGCGGGTCGGCAGCCGTGAACTCGGCACGGTTGACCAGGTCGCCGCGGTAGCTGGGCAGCGTGACGCCGTCCCTGGTCTCCGAGTCCGCGGAGCGAGGCTTGGCGTACTGGCCGGCAAAGCGCCCCACCCGGATCACCTGCCGCTTGCGGCCGTAGACCAGCATCAGGCTCATCTGCAGCAGGATCTTCAGCTTGTTGGCGATGGCCTCGGCACGACACTCGTCGAAGCTCTCGGCGCAGTCGCCACCCTGCAGCAGGAAGCGGCGCCCCTGCGCCGCCTCCGCCAACTGCTCCTTCAGTCGCTCCACCTCCCACGACGTGACGAGGGGCGGGAGCAGTGCGACCTCCTCCAACGCCGCCCGCAGCGCCTGCGCGTCCTCGTAGCTCGGCAGCTGGGTGGCCGGACGAGTCCGCCACGACGACGGCGACCACGGGGAAGAGGAAGGCCGCTCCATCCGCTCATCTTACACGCCGCACCCCCATCGGGGCCGCCGCGCCGGCGCGCTACACTGTCGCGGTGAGACTGGAGCTGGAGCTCGCGATCCGATTCCTGAGGCGTCGCACGGCGCTCCTGCTGCGGGGCACGGCCCTGGCCGCCCTCTCGGGGGTCGCTCTCGCCACCACCGCCCTGGTCATCACACTGGCCCTGATGAACGGCTATGAGAGTGCCATCGCCAACGCTCTGCAGCGCGCCAATGCGCACATGGTGGGGTTCGCCCCACGGCCCATGCGCCTGGACGACGCCCGGGCCGCCGCGGCGCGGCTGCAACAGCTGGACGGCGTCCGCCGGGTGACTCCGGTGACGTACCTCATGGGGCTGGTGGAGGACCCCCGTTCTCCGGCCAACCCGATGCCCATCACCCTCAAGGCGGTGGCCACGCCCCCGACCTACACCGGTCTCGAGGTCTGGCCGAGCACCGAGGGCATTCCGGCGGTCCCCGGCGTCGCGCTGGCCCACGACCTCGGTGTCCATACGGGGGACTGGCTGACCGTGCGCCTGCCGCCCCAGGGCAGCTCATGGATCCTGCCGGGCCTCCGCCTGGAGATGGCCGGGACCTTCCGCCTCGACTACTCGGAGTTCGACGAGGGCTGGATCATCGTGCCCCTCGAGCGGGTCGCGGCGGCCGTCCCGGGAACCGGCGTCGCGGGGCTGGAGGTCATGCTCACCGATCCGCTGGCGGTGGCTCGGATGCGGCACCGGCTGGAGGACGCGGAGCCGAGCCTCCTCTTCACGGACTGGCGGGAGATGAACCGCGCCCAGTTCGCGGCCCTGCGTTGGCAGACCTTGTCGCTCTTCGTGGTCCTGTCCCTGGTCGTCGCCGTCGCGTCCTTCCAGGTGAGCTCGGCGCTGGTGGTGCTCGCCATCGACAAGCGACGTGCCGCCGGCATGCTCCAGGCCCTCGGTGCGACGCCGGCCATGGTGCGGAGGGTGCTGGTGTGGTCGGGTCTGTTGCTCGGGGGCTCCGGCGTCGCCCTGGGCGTGGTGGTCGGGTGGCTGGCCAGCCTGGTGCTCACGCTGACCCGCGCGATCCGCTTTCCCCCGGGCCTGGCACAGGTGTACGGCGTCGACCACATCCCCCTCGAACCCCGACCTGTGGACATCCTGGCGGTGGTTGGGGTCTGCATCCTCCTGGTGTTCGTCGCCTCCCTGTGGCCGGCCTTCAGGACCTCGCGGGAGGACCCGGTCGCGTCCCTGCGCGCGGTGTGAGGGCCGGGAAGGGCCTCCGCGAGCGAGAATAGCGGTCTGCGTGCTAGAGTTTCTCCGTTGGAGGGCCCCGGCACGATCTCGAGCCTCCCGTGAGCACTCTCACACGACTCGCCCAGGGGCTGATGAATAATCGAACGGAATCATGTACGAGATCCAGTTTCACCCCGCCGATATCCGCAAGCAGGTACGCTACCAGTTCCTGTCCAGGCGGGCGTTTCGTTGGACGGTCGCATCGGCGATCCTCCTGGGAGTGCTGCTCGCCACCGGGGCAGCCCTGTCTCCTCTCGGTGTGCAGGCCCTCCTCCTGAGCGGCAAGCTGCGCGTCCTCAGGGAGCAGAACAGGCTGCAGCGGGAGGTCCTTCATCAGCGTCAGCGATCCCTGGACGAGCTCTCCAAAGCGGTGGGCGCGGCCCGCACCCGGCAACGTCAGATGAGCCTCATCCTGGGCGCCCCCCAGAGCTCCCACGGGCTCGGCGGGTTTCCGGAGCAGGCCGAGGGACGGATCACGACGCCCGAGGCCCGAGCCGCCGTGGAGCAGTCGCTCAAGCTCGACACCGACAGCAAGGCGTTGCTCGCCCTGGCCGACGAGCTGGCCAGCTTCGCCCGCAGCAACCAGGAGCTGACGGCCGCGGTCCCCTCCATCTGCCCGGTCCCGGCGGGGAGCTTCGTGCTCACCTCACCCTTCGGCGAGCGCGTGTCTCCATTCACCAACAGCGCCGACTTTCACTCCGGGCTCGACCTGGCGGCTCGAGAGGGCACGCCCGTCGTGGCCACCGGCAGCAGCCGGGTGGTGTTCGCCGGTCGTTTCCCCCTGAGCCGCAACGTGCGCTGGTGGCGGTACGGAAACGTCGTCGTCCTCTCCCACGACCGCCGCTACCTCACCATCTACGCCCACCTCGAGGACATCATGGTCCGCCGTGGCCAGCAGCTCGAGCGCGGTGACCAGCTAGGGACCGTGGGCAACACGGGCTGGAGCACCTCACCCCATCTCCACTACGAAGTGCGCGTGGTGCGAGACGACGGCTCCGAACCGGTGCCGGTCGACCCGCGCATCTACATCCTCGATCACCAGTGGTCGGGACACGAGGCACTGCTGGTCCGGCAGCGGGAGGTCCCGGCTCCGGCCTTCGATCCACTGCCGTCACGTCTGAGATTGAGGTGAGCAGGATGGACGAGATCAAGAACTTCCCCACCATGATCATCCCCAACGGCACCGACATCGGGGTCAACGAGCAGGGCCAGCTCTCGATCCGCACCCCCGGCAACCTGGTGATCCAGAACTCGGGCGTCTACTCGGTGATCGAGTCCGGCAACGGATCCGTACGCATCGATCCCGACGTCAAGGTCGAAGCGGTGTCGGTGCAGGCGGCGGACTCCTGCTTCGTGGCCGGCGAGCTCACGGCGTGGCGGGTGCGGGCACGGAAGATCACCCTGGAGAAGGGCGCGCAGGCGAACATCATCCTCCAGGAGTCGGAGGAGCTGGAGCTGGACCGCAACGCCCGACTGGTGGGCAACTTCTCGTCCGAGAAGGAGCTCTACCTGATGCTCGGCAGGTTCAGCCGCCAGCTTCGCGACCTGCCCCAGAACCTCGACCGCCGGGACCGGGAGGCGGCGCAGATGCAGCGGGAGGCGGCGCCGAACCTCGAGAAGAGCGCCGACCATCCTCAGACCGACTCGGAGCGGCTCCAGCAGCGGGACGAGGTGCTGTCCCTTGTCCGGGTCATCCTGGAGCGCGAGCTCGGCCATCCCAGACAGCCCGACAACGACCGGAACGCGGTGGAGAAGCTCCTCGATCTGGTCCGCTCCGGCGACCTGGACGCGTTGCGGGACGGGTACGGTTACCTCATGTCGCAGGTGGAGCAGCGGTCGGAGGGCATGGAGAAGGCGCGAAAGGTGCTCGACAGGCTGTTCTCGAGCTCCTGAGGGGGACAACGCGATCGATGCACGAGGCACGGGCGGCAGCGATCGTGCCCGACGGCGGGCGATGAAGGAATTTGCCTGATCCAACCCACCGTTGACGGTTCCCGCCTGGAAGTGATGGTACCCTGCACCGTGTCCGACGTTGAGGAGCGGAGGGAATGAGTCACACCGAGCCCCGCACGACACCCCTGTATGAAGAACACATGGCAGCCGGGGCGCGCATGGCGCCTTTCGCCGGCTTCGAGATGCCGATCCAGTACACCTCCGTCAGCGAGGAGCATCGCGCGGTTCGCTCCGGGGCCGGCCTTTTCGACGTGTCGCACATGGGAGAGATCGCGGTTGTCGGGCCGAGGGCCCTCGACTTCGTGCAGCTCGTCTCGTGCAACGACCACTCGCGGATGACGGTGGGGCGCGCCCAGTACACGGGACTCATGTACCCCCAGGGCACCTTCGTAGACGACCTTTTGGTGCACAAGATGGGGGACGAGGAGTACCTGCTGGTGGTCAACGCCGCCAACACCGCCAAGGACTTCGCCTATCTCGCGGAGCTGGCCGCCGACTTCGAGGGAGCCCAGGTCCACGACCGCTCCCCGGACTTCGCCCAGCTCGCCCTGCAGGGGCCCCGTGCGCTGCAGATCCTGGCGCCGTTGACGCCGCTCGCCCTCGAAGAGATCCGCTACTACCGGTTCACGTGGGGCGAGGTGGCCGGTCAGCCCGCCATGGTGGCGAGAACCGGTTACACCGGCGAGGATGGCTTCGAGCTCTACCTGAGCCCGGACGCAGCGCCTGCCGTGTGGCGCTCGATCCTCCAGGAGGGCCGCCCCCACGGCCTCGTCCCCGTGGGCCTCGGAGCGCGCGACACCCTCCGTCTCGAAGCCGGCATGCCTTTGTACGGCAACGACATCGATGACACGACGACGCCCTATGAGGCGGGCCTGGGTTGGATCGTCAAGATCGACAAGGGCGACTTCATCGGCCGCGATGTGCTGGAGCGCCAGAAGAGCGAGGGGGTGGAGCGCACCCTCGTCGGCTTCGAGATGATCGATCGCGGCATCGCTCGGCACGGGTTTCCGGTCCTGCTCACCGCAGGCGCCGACCAGCCGGCTGGGGTGGTCACCTCGGGCACCCAGCTGCCGACCCTCGGCAAGGCGGCGGGCATGGCCTACCTCCCGGTGGGCGCGAGCTCCCCGGGATGGAGTTCGTGGTCCTGATCCGCGGTCGACCGGCGCGGGCACGGGTGGTGAAGCTGCCGTTCTACTCGCGGACCAAAGCGAAGACGTGATGTCCAGATGAGAGGCTGAGGAGGAAGCCATGGCGATACCGAAGGATCTCTTCTACACCAGCTCCCATGAGTGGGCACGGGTCGACGACGACGGCGTGGTGGTGGGCATCACCGAGTACGCCCAGGACCAGCTCGGCGAGGTCGTGTACGTCGAGCTCCCCGAGGCGGGGACCGCCGCCGACGCCGGCGACGAGCTCGGTACCATCGAGTCCGTCAAGGCGGTGGCGGAGTTCAGCGCTCCCGTGGCCGGTGAGGTGATCGAGGTCAACGAGCGCCTCGCCGACGAGCCCAACCTGGTCAACGAGGATCCCTACGGGGACGGGTGGCTGGTGCGCATGTCGGGGTCGGTGCAGGAGGACGAGCTCCTGACCGCCGACGGCTACCGCGGGCTCCTCGAGGAGGAGGAAGGCGCTTGATGCACCCCTGGATCGGCGCCGGCGACGAGGATCGCGCGCGGATCCTGTCCGAGCTCGGCATCGGGTCCATCGACGACCTGTTCGCGGCCATCCCGGAAGCGGTGCGGATCACGGATCTCCCGCTGCCGCCGGCGGCCGACGAGCACGCCGTCCGCCGCGCCTTCGCCGAGCTGGCCGCGGGCAACGTGGTGCCGGACAACCGCCCCTGCTTCCTGGGGGCCGGCGTCTACCGACACATCCAACCGGCCGTGGTCGACGCCGTGCTCTCCCGGGCCGAGTTCTTCACCTCCTACACCCCGTATCAGCCCGAGATCTCGCAGGGGACCCTGCAGGCGATCTTCGAGTTCCAGACCCTGATCTCTGAGCTGTCCGGGTGCGAGGTCGCCAACGCCTCCCTGTACGACGGCGCCACCGCCCTGGTGGAGGCGGTCCTCTTCTGCCACCGAGTGCAGCGCGGCAAGCGCGACCGGGTCGTGGTGGCCGAGACCCTGCATCCCCTGTACCGGCGCGTGCTGGACACCTACGCCCGCGCCCAGAGGCTGGACGTGGTGGTGGTGGAGCCGGAGGCCGACGGCCGCCTGGATCCAGGACGCCTGGCAGTGGCGGCAGAGGGCGCCTGCTGTGTCGCCGTCCAGTCGCCCAACTTCGTCGGCGTGGTGGAGGACCTGCCGGCCCTGGTCAGGGTGGTCCACGAGGCCGGAGCTCTCGCCGTCCAGGTGGTGACCGAATCGGTCTCGCTCGGCCTGCTGGAGGGAGGCGGCGCCCACGGGTGTGACGTCGTGTGCGGCGAGGCGCAGTCGTTCGGGATCGCGCCCGGTTTCGGGGGCCCTCACCTCGGCTTCTTCGCCTGCGCCGCGAAGAACCTGCGCCAGATGCCGGGCCGCCTGGTGGGCGAGACGGTGGACGAGGAGGGACGGCGGGCGTTCTGCCTCACCCTCTCCACCAGGGAGCAGCACATCCGCCGCGCCAAGGCGACCTCCAACATCTGCACCAACCAGGGCCTGATGGCGCTGGCCGCCACGGTGTGGCTGGAGCTGGTGGGCGGCCACGGGCTGCAGGAGCTGGCGCGCTCCAACCTGGCCCGCGCCGAGGAGCTGAAGCGCCGCCTGGCCGACCTCGGAGGCACCTGGCGGTTGGCCTACCCGGACAGCCCCACCTTCAACGAGCTCCTGCTCGTCGGGCCGGTCGGCGGCGAAGAGCTGGTGCGTCGCCTGGCGACCGAAGGCGTGCTCGGGGGCCTGGCCGCGCGCCGCTGGGGCGGCTCATGGCCGGACGGACTGCTCGTCACCGTCACCGAGCGCAACCCGGCGGCCGACCTCGACGCGCTCTGCGCGGCGCTCGGGAGGATCTCGTGAGAAGGCGGGCCCTGCGCGAGGAGCCGCTCATCTTCGAGCGCAACCCCACCCGGTCGCGGCGACAGGGCGTCCTCCTCCCCCCCCTCGACGTTCCCGACGTCGACCCGGCCTCGGTGCTCCCCGCTGATCAGCTGCGGGACGCCGACCCCGCCGTCCCCGACGTCGGCGAGCTCGAGGTGGTCCAGCACTTCCATCGCCTCAGTCAGCTCAACTACGCCGTCGACGAAGGCCTCTACCCGCTCGGCTCCTGCACCATGAAGTACAACCCGCGGGTGGACGAGGTCGTGGCCCGTCTGGACGGCCTCGCCCAGCTCCACCCCCTCCAGCCCGAGGACCAGGTGCAGGGGGCGCTGCGCCTGATGTGGGAGCTGGAGGAGGCCCTGAAGGCGATCACCGGCATGGCGGGAGCCACCCTCCAACCGGCCGCGGGCGCCCACGGCGAGCTGACGGGCATCCTGATGATCCGCAAGGCGCTGGAGAGTCGTGGCGACGCCCGTGACGTCGTCCTGGTGCCCGACTCCGCCCACGGCACCAATCCCGCCACGGCGGCCTTCGCCGGCTACCAGGCGGTGGAGATCCCGTCCAACGACCGGGGCACCGTGGACATGGCCGCTCTGGACGAGCTGATGACCGATCGGGTCGCCGCCGTCATGCTGACAGTGCCCAACACCCTCGGCGTGTTCGAGCACCGGATCGTGGACATTGCCGAGCTGGTGCACTCCCGGGGCGGCCTCCTGTACCTGGACGGCGCCAACCTCAACGCGTTCGTGGGCCGCGCCCTGCCCGGCCTGATGGGCGCCGACGCCATGCACATCAACCTCCACAAGACCTTCTCGACCCCCCACGGCGGCGGCGGTCCCGGGGCCGGTCCCGTGGTGGTCTCCGAGGCCCTCGTCCCGCACCTGCCGGTGCCCAGGGTCCTCCGGGACGGCGACCTCTTTCACCTGGTCTGGGATGACGATGCCTCCATCGGTGCCATGCGCGGCTTCTACGGCAACTTCCTGGTTCTGGTCCGCGCCCTGGCCTTCATCCGCAGCCTCGGGGCCGGTGGACTGAAGCTGATGTCGGAGGTCGCCGTCCTGTACGCCAACCTGATCCGGCACCGGCTGCGCGGCGCCTACCACCTTCCCTACGACGCCCCCTGCATGCACGAGGTGGTGTTCGACGACGCCGTCCAGGATGAGCACGAGGTCCGCAACATCAACATCGCCAAGCGCCTCCTCGACTATGGCTTCCACCCCCCGACCATGTCGTTCCCCATCATCGTCCACGGTGCACTCATGATCGAGCCCGCCGAGAGTGCCTCACCCGAGGAGGTCGAGGCGTTCTGCGAGGCCATGCTGGCCATCGCCCGCGAGGCGTCCGAGCAGCCGGAGCTGGTGCGGGGAGCCCCTCACGACGCTCCCGCGCGGAGGGTCGACGAGGTGCGTGCGGCCCGCAACCTGCGTGTCCGCTGGCAGCCCCCGGAAGCCGCCGAGTGACCCTGCGCGAGCGTGTTTCCTAACCCGAACCACCCCCATCGGCGGCGCGCGCCGCTGGCAGGGTGATCCACAGCTCGGGCCCACGGACGCGGTGGTCGTGGCAGCGCGGGCAGCGGCCCGGCCGGCTCAGGCTCCCCTCTCGCAGACGGAAGCCACACGCCGCGCACTGGGGCGGCGAGGCATGCAGCCGCGCGCCGGTGGCGCGCACGCTGCGCTGGATGTGGCGCAGATCCTCCTTGAGCACATGCACCGGGATCTCCAGGTGGTGGCGGAGATCCTCGAAGTCCCAGCGCTCCTCACCGAGGAGGGCCTCGATCTCCTGGCGTCTCGTGTGCGAGCTCGTCATGGGATGGCACCAACGGTCGACGACACGGACTCCGTGCGCCTACTCCAGGTTCCGCTCGAGGTAATCCCTGAGAGCCACGGCGTTGTTGCGCTCGGTCTCCTTCGAGGAGTAGACAAGGGTCAGGGTGCCCTGGCGCGCCCTCCGCAGGAGCTGTTCGACGTCCTCGCCACGCGAGTCGAGCTCGGCATTGTAGCGCCTGACAAACTCCTCCCATTCCCCGGAGTGCTGGTGATACCACTTCCTGAGATCGTCCGAGGGCGCCACCTCTTTCAACCAGTCGTCCAGAGCGGCCCGCTCCTTGGACACCCCGCGCGGCCACAGCCGGTCCACCAGCACCCGCTGTCCGTCCGCCGGCGCCGGGTCCTCGTACACCCGCTTGACCAGGATCGTCATGAGTGCCTCCGCAGCGGACAACACCCGTCGACGGCGGTGAAATCCCGTGGGGAAGGCCGGAGCGGGTGCCGGGCGCGGGCGTCGCACACCCCGAGCGAGCATCTCTCGTGTACCCGCCCCGCGGGGCGGTGCCAGGCGCCCTCTCTGGTGCTCCCCGCAGCCTCTCATCATTGAACGATCGCTGCCGCCGTCAGTGCCTCAGGGCGCGCCGACCGCACCGAGCTCCTGGTACCACCCCAGCAGGCTGGAGAGGAGCTGGCGCTCCCGGTTCAGGTTGAGGGCCCGTGTGCGGCGCTCGACCGCCAGGAGGTCGGAGGCCAGACCCACCAGCTCGCGCGCGTGCTCCTGCCATCGCGCACTTCCGGCCATCTCCAGGGCGACAGCCGCCACCACCTCGAAGACGGCGGCCTGTCCGTCCCCGAGGCGGGGCAGGCCGAGGAGCCCGCGCACCTCCCCCGCCATCGCCGCCTCCAGCGCCTGCCGAACCGCCTCCAGGAGCGCTCCCGCTGCCCCAGGGTGGCCCACCAGCTCCGGTGGCACGTCACACCCCACCAGGTTGGACACGGCCACCAGGCCGGGCAGGGGGAGCGTCTGACATCGGGAACGGATCGTCGGCAGGACCGCCGCAGGGTTCGCTGCCAGAAGGAGAAAGTGGACATGCTCGGGCGGCTCCTCCAGGGTCTTCAGAAAGGCGTTGGCCGCCTCCGCCCCGAAGCGCCCCGCCTCCACCCCGTCCAGGATCCACACCCTCGCCCTTCCCTCGAAGGGCCGCCCTGGCACCGACGCCGTCACCTCCCGGACCTGCTCGATCTTGATGGCCTCGGAGGGCGGCTCTGGAGCCACCACCACCACGTCGGGATGCACCCCGCGCCGCACCCTGTCCGCGCCTCCCTCTCCCCCGGCAGGTCCGCCGCCGCACACCAGGAGGGTGGCCATCTCCACAGCGGCCACCTCACGGCCCAGGCCCGACGGTCCGACCAGGAGCAGCGCGTGAGGGAACAGGCCTCGCCGTTGTGCCCGTTGTACCCGCTCGAGGGCGGGGGCGACGAGGGCGCCCCAGCGTTCCCGATCCAGCACCTCCGGCGCCCACCAGGTCATTGCAGCTCCCGCGGAAGCGCCGCGATCACCCGGCGGGCCACCTCCTCGGTCGGCCCGGCCGCAGCGATCACCCGGACCCGGTGCGGCTCCCGGCGAGCCAGCTCCAGGTAGGTCTCGCGGACCGCCCGGTGGAACGCCTCCGGTTCGCTGTCGAACCGGCTCGTGACCGAGGCCGGCCCGGCATTGCGGCCCTCCACTCTGGCCAGGGACTGCGAAGGCTCCAGGTCGAAGACGAGGGTGAGGTCGGGCCGGAGGCCGCCCGTGGCCAGCCGGTCGAGCTCGGCCACGATCTCCACCCCGACCGCCCGCACGACGCCCTGGTACACCAGGGAGGAGTCGCTGAAACGGTCGCACAGCACCACGGCACCTCGCGTCAGGGCCGGCCTCAGGACACGCTCGACGAGATCGTGGCGCGCGGCCTGCAGCAGGAAAGCCTCGGTGAGGCCGTCCGGGCCGTACTCAGGATCCAGGAGCAGCTCCCGGATCGCCTCGGCCAGCGCGGTGCCTCCAGGTTCGCGGGTCGTGAGGGTGGAAAATCCCCGCTCCGCCAGGCGACGCTCCAAGAGGGCGAGCTGGGTGCTCTTGCCGGTGCCCTCCCCACCCTCGAAAGTGATCAGCCAACCCCGCGCCATGGTCGGCAGTATAGCCCGCGCACCGCTGCCGACGGCGGCTGCGATCGGCGGCTGCGGCCGCTGCATCTGATATCTGCCGTGGGACGCCGCCGCAGAGCGCCGCCGCTGACGACTGCCGCGGACCGTCGGCGCTGCTGGTTGCCACCGACCGCTGGCGCTGATACTGGCGCTGCCACTAATACCTGACGCTGTCGCGGTCGCTGACGCTGGGTACGGCCACTGCCGCTGACGGCTCTGCCCGGTGTGAGCTACCCTGCCGCGCGCGCCGGCAGCACCCTGAGGTACGCTTCCTCGGCGCGGTAGGAGGAACGCACGAAGGGGCCGGCGAACACCTCCAGGCCCATGTGCCGCCCCAGCTCCTCCAGCTCGGCGAACTCCTCGGGGGTCCAGAATCGCTCCACCGGCACCTGGGCCGGAGTGGGCTGCAGGTACTGGCCGATGGTCACCACCCGGCAGCCGCTGCGTGCGAGGTCCGAGACCACCTCCAGCAGCTCCTCCCGCGTCTCACCGAGACCGACCATCAGGCCCGACTTGGCCACCATGTCGGGAGCCTGCTCCGCAACCCGCCGCAGCACCTCCAGCGCCCACCGGTAACGACCTGACCGCCGCACCTTCCGGTACAGCCGGGGGACGGTCTCCACGTTGTGGTTGTAGACGTCAGGGGCCGCCTCCAGGATCCGATCGACGCTTCCCATGTCGCCGCGAAAGTCCGGAGTCAGGACCTCCACCGCCGGCGGATCGGGAAGGCCCTTGACCCGGCGGATGCACGCCACGAACCCGGAGGCGCCGCCATCCGCGAGGTCGTCCCGATCCACGGCGGTGATCACGACGTGCCGCAGCTCCATGGCGACCACCGCCTCGGCGAGCTGCTCGGGCTCTGAGGCATCGAGGGGACGGGGCCGACCGTGGTCGATGGCACAGTACGCGCAGCTGCGGGTGCAGATCCTGCCGTTGATCAGAAAGGTGGCGGTGCCGCGACCGAAGCACTCACCCCGGTTGGGGCACTTCGCCTCCTCGCACACCGTGTGCAACCCACGGCTCCGCATCCGCCGCTTGACCTGGTGCAGATCACCGAGGCGCAGCCTGTGGTCGCGGATCCACGGCGGGAGAACCGGCCCTGGAATGTGTCCGCCAAAGCTCACGGCGTCACGACCCATGCATCGGGATATCCGGAGGCGCGCATGCGGCTCGCCACCCGGTCCGCCGACTCGCGGTCGGGGAATGGTCCAACGCGCAGCTTGTAGAGCACATTTCCGCCGGCGACCCTGGCGGTGATGACCTCCCGGTGCTCGGGACCGAAGCCGAGGCCCGTCAGCTTCTCCGCCGCCTCGCCCAGGCTGTCCCGCCTGGAGGATGCCAGCACCTGGACCCAGAACGCTTCGTCGTTCGAAGCGGCCCGCGGGGGCGTGGGCTCCAGGGGGGCGGTCGGCACCACGCTCGGGGTGGGAGGAGGAACGATGGGCGGTGAGGTCGGCATCACCGTGGCGGTTGGTTCGGGCACCGTCTCGATCACCTGCTCCGCGGGCGTCGGAGTGGCGGTTGCAGCCGCCGCTGTCAGCGGCCCCGCTCCCGGCGGAGGCGCCGAGGCGGACAGCACAGACCATGCCGCGCCGTAGCCGAAGGCGAAGGCCAGCACCATGACCAGGGCCAGCGCCACCAGCAAGATGGTCAGCCAGCGCGGGCTGAGCTCGATGACGTAGTAGGTAGGAGCCACTACTCCCCCTCAGCGGCCGCCTTGGGACGGCGCTCCACATGTCCGGCCGACGCGATGGCGGCGGTAGATCGCCGTCACTTCCCGGTCCCCTTGAACAGCCCTTCAATAATCTGCATGGGCACCGGGAAGACAATCGTGGACGCGTTCTCGGTCGAGATCTCGGTCAGCGTCTGCAGGTACCGGAGCTGGATGGTGATCGGATTCGCGGCGATCACCTCGGCCGCCTTGGCGAGGTTCTTGGAGGCCATCAGCTCGCCCTCGGCGTGGATCACCTTGGCCCGCTTCTCGCGCTCCGCCTCGGCCTGTTTGGCCATGGCCCGCTGCATGTCCTGCGGCAGATCGACGTGCTTGATCTCCACCAGGGACACCTTGACGCCCCACGGGTCCGAGTGCTCGTCGATGATCGTCTGCAGGCGGAGGTTGAGCTGCTCGCGCTTCATCAAGAGCTCGTCCAGCTCCGCCTCGCCGAGGACCGAGCGCAGGGTGGTCTGGGCCAGCTGGGAGGTGGCGTAGATGTAGTTCTCCACCTCCACGACGGCCTTGTTGGGGTTCATCACCCGGAAGTAGACCACCGCGTTGACCTTCACCGACACGTTGTCGCGGGTGATGACGTCCTGGGGCGGGATGTCGTGCACCACCGTGCGCAGGCCGATCTTCACCAGCCGGTCCACGGGCCAGAGCACGACCACCAGGCCCGGACCCTTGGCCTCCTTGAGCAGCCGGCCGAGGCGGAAGATCACCCCGCGCTCGTACTCGTTGAGGATGTTGATCCACTTGAACAGCAGGAGCACGAAGATGAAGGCCGCGACTCCGAGGCCCGATCCGATGAATGGCATCACATACCTCCTTGCTCGACAGGCTCCACTTCAATCAGTCGCCGGCCCACCGCCAGCACCCGCACCCGGGAGCCGGCCGGAATCACCGGACCGACCGACCGGGCGTCCCAGTACTCGCCGTGGACCAGCACCTTGCCCTCCGGCGCGAGCTCGCTGAGCGCCTTGCCGATCTCCCCAACCAGGCCCTCCTCGCCGGTGGTCACGCGGCTGCGGTGCACACGCACCACCCGGGACAGGAGGAAGACGGTCACGGCGGCCACCACCACGGCCGTCGGCAGCACGACCGCGAGGCTCACCCGCATCGCGGGTATGGGCGCATCGAACAGCATGAGCGACCCCAACACGAACGAGATGAGGCCCGCCACGGTGAGCAGGCCGTAGCTCGTCACCTTGATCTCGAGCAGAAACATGATCACGGCCACGAAGATCAGGGCGACACCGGTCCAGCTCACCGGCAGCACCGACACGCGAGTAGAGGCCGAGGAGCAGGAACACGATGCCCACCACCCCGGGCAGGATGCCGCCAGGGTGGGTGATCTCCACGTAGAGCCCGAGCGCACCCAGCGCCATCAGCAGGTAGGCGACGTTGGGGTTGGCCAGGACGGAGAACAGGCGGTCGGCGAAGGTTGGGGTGATGTGCACCACGACCGGGGAGGACAGGTCGAGGGTCTGCATGGTGCCGTCGATGCGGCGGATCTGGCGGCCATCCAGCTTGGTGAGCAGGTCGTCCAGATTGTCCGCCACCACGTCGACGAGGCCGTCGTTGAGGGCCTCCTGGGCCGTGAACGACTTGCTGGCGACCACCGCCTGCACTGCCAGCTCTACGTTGCGCTGCCGCTCCTCGGCGAAGGACCTGATCATGGCAGCCGCATCCTCGGTGGCCTTGGCGCGCACGTCCTCCGGCAGGTTCTCCCCCTGCCCCCCGACGGGGTGGGCAGCGCCGGTGTTGGTCCCGGGCGCCATCGCCGCCACGTCGGCCGACATGAGGATGAAGAATCCGGCGGACGCAGCGCGGGCTCCGGCCGGCGCCACGTACACCACCACCGGCACCGTGCACCCGGTAATGGCGGTGGTGATCTCCCGGGTCGCATCGAGCAGCCCTCCGGGAGTATCGAGCTCCATCACCGCCAAGGTGGCCTCGCGAGCCTGGGCCTCCTCCAGGACGCGCTCGATGAAGTTCTGGGAGGCCGGCTGGATGGTGTCCTCGACCCGGAAGCTGATCACCTCGCTCGCGCGCACTGGACACGCCAGCGCCCACACGGCCGTCAGGACGGCGGCGACGGCGGTGGAGGTTTGAGACATCGAGCCAATCATACGGGGGTGTCGCCCCTCCGACAAGCGACCATCTCCCCGGCCGGGCCGGCATCCCCGCCGGATCGCATCCGTCGCCGCACCCGCGCCCACTGTCGACGGGCCCTCAGGTGGTCGGTCGCCCGCCAAGCTCGGCCTCCATAGAGCTCGCCCTCCGCCCGCGCGAGCAGGTCCGCAAGCTCCCCGTCGAGCCCGGGCCAGCAGCGAACCCCGGCCGCCGCCACCCAGCGCAGGGTGGCCCAGCTGGGCACCTCGACACCGCGCCTGGCCAGGCGGCGCCGGAGACGTTCCATCACCCACGCCGCAGGGGGGCGACGCTTCGTCCGACGGGGGCTCGCGTGTCGGCCCCGCCGGAGCAGCGCGGCGAGGACCCACCACAGGAACAGCACGCCGGCTCCGGCCGCGGCCAGGGGGCCCGGATGGAGCCGGCGCGCCAGCCCTTCCATGGTGGTCACGAGCCCCTCGAGCACCAGGAGCTGCTCCCCCAGCCCATAGGTGAGGACGTAGCGATCCCAGCCCGCCTGGACCCGCTCCCAGAGCACGCGCACTCCTGCCCCCATGGTGCCGGTCGCGAAGTCGGGAATCCCTGCGGCCGGCGTCGGATCGAACGCCTGCCAACCCGCCGCCGGTCCCAGCCACGCCTCCACCCAGGTGTGGGCGTTCGCCTGGCGCACCACCAGCTCGTCACCTGCCGGGTTCACCTCCCCGCCGCTGTACCCCGCCGCCATTCGCGCCGGCAGACCCGACGACTCCAGAAGCACCACCATGGCCCCGGCGAAGTACTCACAGTGTCCCTGCCGCCCCTCGAGCAGGAACCACTTGATGGGGTCAGGACCGATGCGGTGCGTGCCCTCCAAGGTGTACCGGTAGTGGGCGCGCAGAAACGACTCCACGGCCGCCGCGCGCTCGGCCGTGCCGCGGTGTCCGGCCACGATGCGCCGGGCCAGGCTCCGGACCTCCGGGTGCTGTGGCGGACGGGTCGCCCGCGGTTGCGGTGCATCCGTAAAGGGAAGGGGGCCGTCGGACCTCACCCAGACGCTGTAGGTGAGGGAAGCCGGCTCCTCCCCGTCCACGACGAGACCGCCCGAAGGGTCCCGTGTCACCGGCAGCGGGACCCGAACCGCCACCGCCGCTGTGGGCACGAACAGGAAGCGCTGCGGACGCAGCAGCGTGATCTCGAGCTCCTCGGTCGCCGTCAGGGAACGCTCTCCGTGCAGCCAGAGCATGGTGCCCGCGCCCGTCGCCGGCCCCGTCGGGCGCCGCGGCGCCCAGGAGTCGGCGGTTACCTGCTCCAGCGCGGTCGCCCGCAAACGCGACCACTCGGGCCGCAGCGGACGCCCGTGGAGGGCACGCATGGTCAGGGCGACCTCCTGAGAGCGCCGGATGTGCCCCACCCCTGAGAGCCGCACCCGACTCGAGAAGCCGGTCACGCTCTGCACGCCGCCCCGGCCCGCGATCCATGGCGACCCCAGCCTCGGCATGGCGACGAAGACGGGAACCGCCAGGAGAACGGCCATCGCCGCCGCCGGCAGGACGTGCCGGAGTCGGACCAGGGACATTCCTGCGGCGGCTGGAGCGCGCACCACGCCCAGGAGGGTCACCTCCATGCCCACCCACCACCAGAGCACCGCGGAGACCGCGAAGTACAGCAGCACGCTCACATGGGTCGAGGACGCCAGCGCCACCAGCCACACCAGGAAGAGCGCCGGCAGCAGACCCAGGAACGTGCGCCGGTCACGCACGCCCACCGCCCGGACGGATGCCACCAGGAGCAGGAGATGTCCGAGGGGTCGCAGGGGGCCCACCCTCGCCCCGCCCACGAGGAGCACCACGGCCAGGATCACCAGACCGATCAGGTTGCTGGTCAGCGGCGACAGGCGGGGCACCGTTCGCGGCCTGATGAGGAGCCACCCGCCGACCAACGCCGCCACCCCCCAGAACGGCGGTTGAATGATGTACAACCAGGGCAGGGGCACGATCCCCCACAGCAGGAGCACGGCAGCCAGCCGCCGGTAGCGGACCGCCTCTGTCACCCGCCCTTCTCCACACGCCAGGTGGCGATCGTGCGCCCCGCCACCACCGGGGGCGGCGGGGCATCGGTCGGCATCGGCTCCACCTCAGCCAACGGTCGCAGCAGGCGCCCCCGCCGGCCGGGCGAAGCGACGGGCGGGATCACGGTCGAGCCGATCACGAGGCCGACGGCACAGCCCTCGTTGAGGCTGCGGACCACCACCGTGGCCACCTCCGACACCATCCGTTCGAACCGCTCCCGGAGCCGGGGATCGGAGGGATCGGAGAGGCGAGGATCGAGGACCAGAAAGGGTTGCTGCTCCGCCCGTTGCTGGCGGTCGACCACGATGGGTCGTTGCTGGCGCGCCGTCTGCTTCCAGTGCAGCTGGCGACGGTCATCACCCGCACGGTAGTCGCGGAGCTGCAGCACGTCACCTTCCCGGCCGCGGGCTCTCAGGTGATCCCCCCGGCGCAGGGCGGCCACCACGCCCGCCACCGGCCCACCGCCGGGAAGCAGGCTCGGGTACACGAGCACGCGTCGCCCCGCCAGGAGGCGCTTGCTCTTGGTGAAGAACCCCAGGGGCATCAGCACCTCCAGGCGCCATGGGCCGAGCTCTCTCCAGCCACGCCGCTGGCACACCACCTCGACCCCGTGCTGTCGCCGAGCCGAGCTCGGGAGGAGCGCCTCGGTGAGCACTGGACGATCGTCCTGGTCTCTCACCACCAATCCGTAGGCGGGCAGCCACCGGGAGGGGTTGGCCAGCTCCAGCTCCACCATGGCGGCCCGGCCCGCAAACAGCTCCCGCGGCGATTCCACGCGCGCGTGGACCAACGCCAGCACCTGTCGCGACCATGCACCGGAGGCGACGTAGCTGGCCAGGGCGAACCCGAGCAGGGCCATGAGCGCGTTGTTGGAGGTGTTGACGGCTGCGAATCCGAGCACCAGCAAGGCGCCCAGGAAGATCAGGCCCCACCGCGTCGGCCGGAGGCGGAGCTGAGGGAAGGTGCTCGAGAAGCTCACCGAGAAGACACCGGGTCGCCGAGGCCGACGGCGCCAGGCCTGCCCCGTCCCCTCATCGCGGCACGGGCACCGCTTCGAGAACGCGCCGAATCACCGCCCGCTCGCGGCGGCTGCGCTCCCAGCCGTCGCCGAGCTCCTCGTCGCCGAGCAGCACCCGATGGGCGAGCACCGGCTCCGCGGTCTCCTGCAGATCGTCGGGCACCACGAAGGAGCGCCCGTGCACGAGCGCCATGGCCTTGGCGGCGCGGAGCCACGCCAGCGAGCCCCGCGTCGACACCCCGAGGGCGAGGGCCGGGTCGGTCCGCGTGGATGTCACCACCTCCATGAGATACGCGAGCAGGCTCTCGGCGACGAAGACCCTCGACACCGTGTCCTGCAGCTCGAGCACCTCGGAGGCGCTCAGCACCGGGCCCAGCTGCTCCAGCTCGGGCTCGGCACCACCGGACCGCAGCAGGGCCAGCTCCTCATCGCGGCCGGGATAGCCCATGGACAGGCGCATCAGGAACCTGTCCAGCTGGGACTCCGGCAGAGGGTAGGTGCCGGTGGCCTCGATGGGGTTCTGGGTCGCCACCACCAGGAAGGGCTGGGCCAGGGGGTGGCGCGTCCGCTCCACGGTCACCGCGTGCTCGCTCATGGCCTCGAGAAGGGCCGACTGGGTGCGGGGCGCGGCCCGGTTGATCTCATCGCCGAGAACGACGTTGGCGAAGAGGGGGCCGGGGACGAACTGGAACTCGCCGGGATGCTGGCGGAACACCGAGATGCCGATGATGTCCGACGGCAGCGTGTCGGAGGTGAACTGGATGCGGTGGAACTCCAGATCCAGGGAGCGCGCCAGGGCCTGGGCGAGGGTCGTCTTGCCCACCCCCGGCACGTCCTCGAGCAGCACGTGGCCCCGCGCCAACAGCGCGGCGATCAGGGCGTCCACGATCTCCGCCTTGCCGCGGATGACGCGCACGATGGACGAGTGCAGACGCTCCAGCCGTGCCAGCACGTCGGGGGCAACGGCGGTCATCGCCATGACATCGACTCCGGTCCCTTCGGAAATTCCGCCCTCTGTTGGCACATCACGCTTCCAGTATACGGACCACGCCTCTCGTCGTCTGGACGGCCGCCCCGCATCGAGGGGGGTCAGTCGCCCGTCTGCAGCCGTGTCCGCACCTGCTTCAAGTCCTGCCAGGTCGAGCGCTTGGCGAGGGCGTTGCGAAGCAGATAGGCGGGATGGAACAGAGGGATCAGCGGAGTGCCCCGGTATGAGGTCCAGCGGCCGCGCAACGCCCCCATGGGCTTGGTCGAACCGGTGAGGCGTCGGGCCGCCACCCGACCCAGGGCGACGATGACCCGGGGGCCGATGAGCTCGATCTGCCGATCCAGAAACGGCGAGCAGGCCGCCATCTCCTCCTCCTCAGGGTCGCGATTGCCCGGAGGTCGGCACTTCACCACGTTGCCGATGTACACCTGGCTCCGTTCGAGCCCCAGGGCCAGGATCATCTCATCCAGGAGCTGGCCGGCCTGCCCCACGAACGGCCGACCGGTGCGGTCCTCCTGGGCGCCGGGCGCTTCCCCCACGAACATGACCGCGGCGCGGGGATGACCCTCGCCGAACACGATGGAGGTGCGCCGTTCCGAAAGCCGGCAACGCGGACATCCGTCGAGGAAGACCGCGAGCTGTTCCAGGTCGCGACACTCGGAGACCGCCGCGGGACCGGCGGCAAACTGGGGTGGAGAGGCCTGGGGCGGCGACGGCCGCCAGCCCAGCTCCTGAACGTAGCGGATCAGGTCGCGTGACCTCATCATCTCGGGTGCGCTCAACGTGCGCCGATCGCGGGATCAGGAGTCGCCGCGATCGGAGTCCTCGTCCTCGTCCAGGTCGAGGTCGTCGCCCCCGTCCTCGTCCTCGTCCTCGTCCTCGTCCAGGTCAAGGTCCTCATCTATGTCGGCGAGCTCCTGGTCGCCGTCCCCGTTCTCCTCCGCGCTCCCCTCCTCCTCGTCCTCCTCGTCCGACTGGCCGCCGGCCATACCGAGAAGACGCTGGAGACGGGCGAGCTCGTCGTCCCGGTCGCCGGCGTCGATCTCCTCGTGGCGAGGCTCACGATCGGCGGATGTGGGCAGGACGTCACGCACGGGGCGTTCAGGCTCGGCCGCGAACTCCTCGCCCGCCATCTCGGCACGGAACTGATCCACGATGGCCTGCCGCTGCGCGTCCAGCTCCTCCTGGGTGAGCACGCGCCATGGCACCTGACCGGTGTCCACGTCGTCCTTGGCGGTCAGGGTGGCCTTGAGATGACGGCCGTCGCTGCGCGGCTTGGCGCCGTTGATGAGCTGCTCGGCGCGCTGCGAAACCACCACGATGTAGCGGAAGACCGAGTCGAATCCTTCGGGAAGCTCAATCATGTGATGTCCTCTTCTAAAGCGGCGCGGAACGCCTCGCGGATTTGGTCGAGACGCCCCTTGATCCTGTGGGCGCGCTGATGCTCGGCGATGCACACCCCTTCGAGTGCCTCGACAGCCTCGTCGAGCCGGTCGTTGATGATAGCATAGTCGAACTCACCGGCGGCTCGGAGCTCCCGCATGGCCCACTGGAGGCGATCCCGGATGACCTCCGGCGCATCTTGCCGGCGCTTCATCAACCTCCGCTTCAGCACCTCGAACGACGGTGGGTAGACGAAGATCTTGACCACGTCGGGGATCAAGGACCTGACCTGACTCGCGCCTTGGACCTCGATGTCCAGAAACACGTCCTGCCCGGCGGCCAACCTGGGCTCCACCTCTGCGCGGGCCGTGCCGTAGAGGTGCCCCGCATACTCCGCCCACTCCAGAAAGTCACCCCGCTGGACCATCCCCTCGAACGTCGGCCGGTCCAGGAAGTGGTAGTCCACGCCGTCAGTCTCGCCGGGACGACGCGGCCGGGTGGTGTGGGAGACGGAGAAGTGGGCGACGATGCCGCGCCCGGCCAACCTGGTCATGACCTCCCGCACCAGGGTCGTCTTCCCGCCCCCGGAGGGGGAGGACACGATGAACAGAACGCCGGGTGTGCTGGCTGCCGCCACTCGAACCTCCACAGGGACGCGGCCATCCTACCCCGAACCGCCTCCTCCGCCACCCCCGTCGGCGTCGCAGTACTCGGTGGCAGCGGCAGCCAACAACGTCCGCGTCAGCGATCGGCAGCGGCCACCAGCGACAGGCTTCGCCGATCGAGCCGAGCTCCTCCTACTCCCGTGGGAACCTGATCTGCGCCTGCGCCGCCGCCAACCGCGCGATCGGCACTCGGTACGGCGAGCACGATACGTAGTCCATCCCGACGATGTGGCAATACTCCACCGAGCTCGGCTCGCCGCCGTGCTCACCGCAGATCCCAACCTTCAGGTCCGGGCGGGTGGTGCGACCCTTGTCGATGCCCATCTTCACCAGCACGCCCACCCCGTCCCGGTCCAGCACCTGGAAGGGGTCGACGGGCAGCAGGCCGCGATCCAGGTACTCGGGGACGAAGCCACCGATGTCGTCGCGAGAGAAGCCGAAGGTCATCTGGGTGAGGTCGTTGGTGCCGAAGGAGAAGAACTGGGCGGTGTCCGCGATCTCATCGGCCGTGATGCAGGCCCTCGGGATCTCGATCATGGTCCCGTACAGGTGAGGGATCTCGTTGCGACCGGTGGCGTCGCAGACCTCGCGATACACCCGTTTGGCGATGGCGAGCTGATCGTCCAGCTCGGACACCTGGCCCACCACCGGGATCATGATCTCGGGGAAGACCTTCGTACCCACCTTCAGGAGCTCGGCCGCAGCCTCGAAGATGGCCCGGATCTGCATCTCCGAGATCTCCGGGAAGGTGACGCCCAAGCGCACTCCCCGGTGCCCCATCATGGGGTTGGACTCGTGCAGCTCCTCGGCGCGGCGGTCGAGCTCCGCGCCGTCGATGCCCAGAGCGTCGGCCAGGCGCGTGCGCCCCTCGGGATCCTGGGGCACGAACTCGTGCAGGGGCGGATCGAGCAGGCGGATGGTCACCGGCAGCCCGTCCATGACCTCGAGCGTGGCCTTGATGTCGCGCTTGACGAAGGGGAAGAGCTCGTCCAGAGCGGCGCGCCGCTCCTCCTCGGAGCCGGCCATTATCATCTTGCGCAGGGCGAACAGCGGCTCCTCGGAGCCGGCGCCGTAGAACATGTGCTCGGTACGGAAGAGGCCGATGCCCTGCGCGCCGAACGAACGGGCGGTGCGGGCATCGTCGGGGGTGTCGGCGTTGGTGCGCACCGCCATGGCTCGGATGTCGTCGGCGAGACCCATGAACTCCTGGAAGCGCGGGTTCTCGGTGGCGTCGATGAGGGGCAGCTCGCCGGCGTACACCAGGCCGCGGGTGCCGTTCAGGGTGACGACGTCGCCTTCGCGCAAGGTGGTGCCATCGGCCCGCACCGTCTTGCTCTTGACGTCGATGTCCAGGGCCCCGGCGCCGACGATGCAGCATTTGCCCCAGCCCCGGGCCACCAGGGCCGCATGGGAGGTCATGCCGCCGCGACCGGTGAGGATGCCGACCGCCGCCCGCATGCCCTCCACATCCTCGGGGTTGGTCTCCTCCCGCACCAGCACCACCTGCTTGCCCTCCGCAGCCCAGCGGACCGCGTCGGCGGCGGTGAAGACGATCTGGCCGCGGGCGCCGCCGGGTCCGGCAGGAAGTCCCTTGGCGAGGGCCTCGAACCCCTCCTCGGCTTCGGCGTCCACGATGGGATGGAGCAGCTCATCCAGCTGAGCCGGCTTCAGGCGGAGCACCGCCTGGCGCTGATCGATGAGGCCTTCCGACAGCATGTCCATGGCCATGTTGAGGGCCGCCGTCCCGGTGCGCTTACCGGTGCGGGTCTGCAGCATCCACAGCCGCCCCTCCTGGATGGTGAACTCGATGTCCTGCATGTCGTGGTAGTGCTGCTCGAGCCTGTTGCGGATGTCCACCAGCTCCCCGTAGACGTCCCCCATCGCCTCCTGGAGGGAGGGGAGGTGGTGGTTCTGCTCGTTCTTGGCCTCCTCGTTGAGGGGGTTGGGAGTGCGGATGCCCGCCACCACGTCCTCGCCCTGGGCGTTGGGCAACCACTCCCCGTAGAACTGGTTCTCGCCGGTGGCCGGGTTGCGGGTGAACGCGACGCCTGTCGCCGAGCTCGCGCCCATGTTGCCGAACACCATGGACTGCACGTTGACTGCGGTGCCCCAGTCGTCGGGGATGCCCTCGATCCGCCGGTAGGCCACCGCCCGACGGCCGTTCCAGGAGCCGAAGACGGCGCCGATGCCACCCCACAGCTGGTCGCGGGCGTCGTCCGGGAAGTCGGCGCCCAGCACCTCGCGCACCTTCTGCCGATAGCTCGCGGTGAGCTCCTCGAGGTCCTCGGCGGCGAGCTCGGAGTCGAAGCTGACTCCCCGCTCCTTCTTCTTCGCCTCGAGCAGGCGGTCGAGCTGTTGACGGATGCCCTCCCCTTCCTCGGGCTCGATGCCGGCCGCCTTCTCCATCACGACGTCGGAGTACATGGTGATGAGGCGCCGGTACGCGTCCCAGACGAAACGAGGGTTGCCGGTCTTCGCGATGAGGCCGGGGATGGTGCGCGAGCACAGCCCGACGTTGAGGACGGTCTCCATCATGCCCGGCATGGAGCTGCGGGCCCCGGAACGCACCGACACCAGCAACGGGTTGTCGGGGTCCCCGAAGCGCGCCTCCATGATCTCCTCGACCCTCCTCAAGGCCTCGTCGACCACGGTCTGGAGACCGCCGGGGTAGCTCTTGTCGTGCTCGTAGTAGTAGGTGCACACCTCGGTGGTGATGGTGAAGCCGGCCGGTACCGGGATCCCCAGGTTCGCCATCTCGGCCAGGTTGGCGCCCTTGCCGCCCAGCAGCTCCTTCATGTCCGCACGGCCTTCCGCCGAACCGCCGCCGAACGAGTACACGTGCTTGCCGGCTGTGTGGTTGGTCATTCATCGCCTCCTTCGATCTGCAGCTTGGAGAGGTCGGCCAGGCGCTCGAAGTCGCGCCCGAGACCGGCCAGCAGCGCGATCCGGTTGGCCCGGACGCGCTGGTCGTCTGTCAACACGAGGACCTCGTCGAAGAACAGGTCCAGGCTCCGCGCCAGCTCTCCCATGGCCCGAAAGGCGTCGTCGAACCGCCCTTCGGCCAGAGCGGCGTCGAGACGGTCGTGGAAGGCGCCAGCCATCCGGTGGAGCTCTTCCTCTTCAGGCTGCTCGAACAGGGTGGGGTCGATGCCGGACGCGGGGAGACCATCGGTAATGTTTCGCACCCTCTTGAACGCCAGGGAGAGGGAGCGAAATTCCGGTGCATGACGGGCCCCTTCGAGGGCCCGCGCACGGGCGACCACGTCGGGCAGTCGTGTCCACCCCGCCGCCATGACCGCGTCCGCGGTGTCTCCTTCCACGCCCACCACCTCCACCAGGTAGCGGCGCACCCGGTCCGCCAGGAACGACATGAGCGCGCCCCGGGTCTCCTCGTTCTGGGACGGCGCCTGCTCCGGCAGGAGCTGCAGCGCGCGTCGGGCGACCTCTTCGAGATCCGCCGGCCACCCCGACTCGGCGGCGATCCGTACCAGCCCCTGGGCCGCACGCCGCAGGCCGAACGGATCTTTGGACCCAGAGGCGATCTCGCCCACGGCGAACAGGCCCGCGAGGGTGTCCATGCGGTCGGCGGCGCCCAGCAGCCGCCCGAGGCCCGACTCGGGCAGGGGATCGTCGAAACCTTGCGGAAGGTAGTGGTCCCGGGCCGCGGTCCAGAGCTCTTCCGGCTCGCCGTCCAGGCGGAGGTAGTGCCCGCCCATGACGCCCTGCAGCTCGGGGAACTCGCCCACGAGGTGTGTCGGCAGGTCCGCCTTCACCAGGGCCGCGGCTCGTGCCAACCCCTCCGTCTCCGCCTCGACGCCGGCCGCGGCCGCCAGCACGGACGCGAGCTCGCCCACCCTGTGGGCCTTGTCCGCCAGGGAGCCCAGGGCGTGGTGGAACTCCACGTGCTCCAGCGCCCCGACCATCTCCTCGAGACGCCGCCTCCGGTCCTCCTCGAAGAAGAAACGCGCATCGGCCAGGCGAGCCGAGATCACCCACTCGTTGCCCTGTCGTACCAGCTCCTCGGGATCGTCTCGACGATCCACCACGGCCAGGAAGTACGGCGCGAGGGAGCCGTCCTCGCGCTCCAGCACCAGGCACTTCTGGTGATGGCGGAGGGTGGTGATCACCACGTCCCGGGGCAGCTCGAGGTAGGAGGGATCGAAGCGCCCGAGGAGCAGACCGGGGTACTCCACGAGCTCCACGTGCTCGGCAACCAGCGCCTCATCGGGCAGCACGCGGCACCCCGCCTCGGCGACCAGCTCGACCGTGCGGGCGGTGAAGGCCTCCCGGCGCTCATCGGGCGACACGAGCACCTGCCTCTCTTGGAGCTCCGCGACGTAGTTACGGCTGTGTGCCAGCTCGAAGGGCTCCGGGGCGTGCACCCGGTGGCCGACGGTGCTCCGTCCGGACCGGATCCCGAGCAGCTCGAGATCGACCTGTCGATCCTCAAGGAGAGCCAGCACCGAGTGCACCGGCCGCACGAACTGGTGATCGCCCCGCCCCCACCGCATCATCCTGGGGAAGCGCAGGCCACCGATCGCCGGCGGCGTGAGCTCGGACAGGATCTCGGCGGTGGGGCGTCCGACGCGCACCACGGTCGCCGCCACGTAGTCGCCCCGGGGCGTGCTGTCCACCTCGAGCTCCTGCACCCCGATACCCAGCTTGCGGGCAAAACCCTCCGCTGCCCTGCTGGGGGTCCCGTCGTCGGCATACGCCGCGCGGCACGGCGGCCCCGTGATCCGCTCCTCGCGATCCGGCTGGCGCTCCGGCAGCCCGCCGATCTGGACCACCAGACGACGGCTGGTGGAGGTGGTCACCACCGAGCAGCCGCCGAGGCCGGCATCGGCCAGGGCCCGTTCAAAACCATCCCTCAGCTGCGTCCGGGCGGAAGGCAGGACCGCGGCCGGGATCTCCTCGGTGAGGACCTCGAGCAGGAAGGTCGCCATCAGGTGCCGCTTCCCTCGAGGGCGTTGCCGAGGGGGTAGCCCAGGGCGGCGCGCCGCTCGAGATGGGCCCGCGCAACGGCCAGCGCGTGGCGGCGGATGCGGTTGATGAGCTGCACCCGCTCGGTGACCGAGACGGCGCCGCGGGCATCCATCAGGTTGAACAGATGCGAGGTCTTCAGGGTGGCCTCCAGGGCCGGGATCACCAGCGGGGGATCGTTGGCCAGGCAGCGACGAGCCTCGTTCTCCCAGTCGTCCAGGTGACGGCGCAGCATGTCCACATCCGCCACCTCGAAGCCGTAGATGGAGGCCTCGCGCTCCTCCTCCAGGCGCACCGCCCCGTAGGTCGTGCCCTCCGTCCAATCGATGTCGTAGATGGAGTCGCGCCGCTGCAGGAACATCGCGATCCGCTCCAGGCCGTAGGTCAGCTCCGCCGAGATCGGCGCCAGGTCCATCCCTCCAGCCTGCTGGAAGTAGGTGAACTGCGTGATCTCCATGCCGTCCAGCATCACCTGCCAGCCCACACCCCAGGCACCCAGGGTGGGCGCCTCCCAGTTGTCCTCTTCGAAGCGGATGTCATGCACCGCAGGGTCGATGCCCAGGGCCTGCAGCGAGTCCAGATAGACCTGCTGGACGTCCCCGGGCGAGGGCTTGAGGAGGACCTGGAGCTGGAGGTGACGGCCGAGGCGGAAGGGGTTCGCCCCGTAGCGAGCGTCCGCCGGGCGGCGCGACGGCTGGATGTAGGCCACCCGGTACGGCTCCGGGCCGAGCGCCCTCAGAAACGTCTCGGGGTGCATGGTGCCCGCGCCCACCTCCAGGTCGTAGGGCTGTTGGATGAGGCACCCACACCCCGACCAGTACTCGAGCAACGCCAGGATCATCGACTGGAGGTCCACAGAGTCGTCCCCCGCTCCGACCGCGAAGAATAACACGTCGAAAGGCGCTTCGAGACGACGCGCGCGGCCCGTCGGCCGCGCTCCGCCACCCACACCCCGGGGACCGGGATCGAACCCGGTCAGGCCTTGAGCTTCTCGATCTCCTCGACCATGGGCGGAAGGACCTGGAACAGGTCGCCCACCACGCCGTAGTCCGCGATCTTGAAGATCGGCGCGTCCGGGTCCTTGTTGACGGCCACGATCACCTTGGACGAGCTCATGCCCGCGAGGTGCTGGATCGCGCCGGAAATGCCGCAGGCGACGTACAGGGAAGGGCTCACCACCTTGCCGGTCTGCCCCACCTGATGATCGTGGCTGATCCAGCCGGCATCGACCACCGCCCGCGACGCTCCCACCGCCCCGCCGAGGACGTCGGCGAGCTTGCGGATCAGCTCGAAGTTCTCGGGGCCTTTGATGCCCCGGCCTCCGGACACGATGACGTCCGCCTCGGCCACGTCGAGCTCGCCGCCGCCGGTGTCGCGGAGCTCCTCGACGACGGCGCGGATGGTCGGCGAGACCCCGTCGAGCTGCACCACCTCGGCGCTGCCCCCGTCCGACTTCTCGGCAGCGAACACGTTGGGCCGCAGGCTGATGACCTGTGGCCGCTTGCCGGCGGTGTCCACCGTGGCGAAGGCCTTGGCCGAGTACACCGGCCGCCGGGCCACGAACGCATCCCCCTCCAGGGTCAGCTCGACCACGTCGGCGAGGGCGCCGACCCCGAGACGAGCAGCCACCCGGGGCGCGAGATCCCGGCCCATGGCGGTGCCGGGGAAGAAGATGGCGGTGGGCTGGACCTGCTCGGCCGCCTTGGCCACCACGGCGGTGTAGCCTTCCGCCGAGTAGCGCTCGAACTGGGGATCGTCGGCCACATGCACGCGGCCCGCGCCGTAGGCTCCGAGCCCGGCCGCCGCATCCGCCACGCCGTGCCCCGGCAGCACCGCCGCCACTTCCATGCCTCCGGCAGCTGCCTGGCGTCGAGCCTCGGAGATCGCCTGCAGCGACGCCGCCCGGATTTCATTGTTGCGCTGTTCGACAAATACCAGAATGTGAGCCATGGCCGCCTCCCTAGATGGCCTTCGCTTCGGTCCGCAGCAGCTCCACGAGCTGCCGCGCCGCCGCGGCCGGGTCGTCCTCGCCCTGGATGATGGTGCCCGCCTCCTTGGGCGGGGGAAGCTCGAGCTTCCGCACCTCGTAGGAGCGGTCCCCGGCCTCGTCGATGCCGAGGCTGGACAGCTCGACCTTGTCGACCGGCTTGCGCTTGGCGGCCATGATGCCCTTCAGCGCGGCGTAGCGAGGCTCGTTCAAACCCTTCTGACAGGTCAGGAGGGCCGGCATGCTCGAGCTCACCTGCTCCCGGCCGCCTTCGACCTCGCGTCCCGCCTTGAGGCTGCCGTCGCCCACCTCGAGCTCGGTCACATTCCCCACGTGGGGGATGTCCAGCAGCTCGGCGAGCATCTGGCCCACCTGGCCGTTGTCGGTGCCGACTCCCTTGAAGCCGCAGAGGATGAGGTCCCAGGAGCGATCCTTGAGCGCCGCCGCGAGCACCCTGGCGATGGTGTAGCTGTCCCCCAGGGAGGCCTCCCCGCCGAGGATGTGGATCGCCTGATGCGCGCCTCTCGCCAGGCAGTCGCGAAGGGCCGCCTCGGCGCGTGCCGGACCGAAGGTGATGGCCGTGACCTCGCCTCCCTTCGCCTCGGTGAGCTGCAGCGCCTCTTCGAGGGCGTACTCGTCGTACGGAGAGACGATCCACTTGATCCCGGTCTCGTCGATTCCCTTTCCATCCCCGCCGATCTTGATCACCGACGCGGTGTCCGGGACAGAGGTCACACAGACGACACAGTTCATGGCCTACCTCCCTGGATGATGTGGCTGGCACGGGGCCCGAAAATGAATGGCCATTCACCCGGGAGTATAGCAAAGAAATCCGTCCATGCCACAGTGCGGCAAGGGGCGTCGGGGGTCCGCGGAGACCGGCTCGTCTTCGGCGGCAGCCACCCGATCACGTGGGCCAGCGACTCACGAGAGAACGGCGCGCCCCGCGGGCGTGCCACTGGTGACACTTTCACGACGTGGGGCGGACCGACCGTGCGTGGGGCACGGTCGTGCAAGTGTCAGCGGTGGCAACCACGGGGAAGGCGCCGGCGGGGACCCGCGGCGCGGGAGGTGTGCCGGGGGTGCTGATCGCTCTCCCATGTGCGCTGCGCACTGAGCACTGATCGCCGACGCTGTTCACCGCCGCGGGTCGCCGCCGCCGCCGCTGTTCGCTGCCGCGGTCACTGATTGCTGCCGTTGGGGCTGCCCCCGGTCGCTGCCCCTGTCGCCGGTGGCTGTCGCTGAACGATCCTCGCGCGCGGACGCAGACGCGGGAGTGGGAGTGGGAATGGGTGAGCTGTCAGTCCACACCCAGGGCCTGGAGGCGCTGGATCTCGTGGTCGTAGGCCTCCAGCACCCGGTGGTGCTCGAGCAGACCGAGCACCCTGGACGGGGGCGGCCCCGAGAGCACGGGCAGGTTCTCGTGACGGAAGGCGGTGAATCGCCGCACCGCCGTGTGCAGGTCGTCGTCCGGCTCCAGAAACGCCATGGAGCTGGCGGCGATGGCCAGGTCGGACGCCACCAGCACCGACCACACCTCGGGGCTGGCCATCACGCGGCGGACGTCCGTCACGCTGAACACGCCCTCCACGATGCCCTCGTTGTTCACCACCGGGAAGGCGTGCTGTTCGCTCTCGGCCACGACGTTGAGCACCTTGGAGAACGGGTCGCCGGGGCTCACCGTCACGACCTGTTCCTGTGCGTTCATCACCTGGCGCACGGTGAGGCGCTCCAGCACGTCGATCTGGAACTCGCCGATGTGGGCCGGCGAGTCGATGCGGCCCGGCACCTGCGCCTCGTAGATGGTGGCGCCGCGGGTCAGCAGGAAAGCGATGGAGGCCACAAGCATCATGGGAACCAACAGGCTGTACGACCCACTCATCTCCGCCACGAGGATCAGGGAGGCGATGGGCACCTTGGCGACCCCGGCGAAGAACCCTCCCATGCCCACCAGCACACAGGAAGCGGCCGGCGGTGCGATGGCCGGCGCGATCCCGGCCATCAATTGGGCGAAGACTGCGCCGGTCATGCCCCCGATGACCAGGGAGGGGGCGAAGACGCCTCCCGAGCCGCCGGACGAGATCGAGCAGGCGGTCGCGAGGATCTTGGCCGGAATCAGGAGCAGCAGGAGAGCCAGGGGCAGGTGACCGTCGATGGTGAGCTGGACCCACCCGTAGCCGCCGCCCATCACCTGGGGCAGCCACAGGGCGATGACGGCGAGCAGCAGCGCGCCCACCGCCGGCTTGACGAACGCCGGCACCGGGAGCGGCCGGAAGAACGCATCCCGCATGCCGTAGAACACGGTCACGTACACCCAACCGACCACCGCCAGCACCACGCCCAGCAGGAGGTAGGCGAGCAGCTCCCGGGGCCGCGCGAAGCGGGTCACGTGGGCGGCGAAGATGGGCTCCCAGCCGGTGAGGGAGGCATTGACGACGAAGGCCACGATGGAGCCGATCACGGCCGGGATCAGGGCTTCCGACTCGAACTCGTTCTCCGAGTACAGGACCTCGATCGCGAACAGGGCGCCGCCGAGCGGGGCCCGGAACATGCCGCCGATCCCCGCGGCCATGCCGCACACGACCAGGGTCCGACGGTCGAACACCGGCATCCGGAGAACCTGGGCGAGGTAGGACGCGAATCCGGCGCCGACCTGGGCGACGGGACCCTCTCGACCCGCGGAACCGCCCGACCCGATGGTGAGCATCGACGCCACCAGCTTGATGGGCGCCACTCGCTTGCGGAGCACGCTCCGTTCCCGATGGAACGCCTGGATCACGGCGTCGGTCCCGTGCCCCTCGGCCTCCGGGGCGAAGGTCTGGACCAGCCAACCGACGATGAGCCCGGCGATGGGCAGCACCGCCAGCAGCAGCCATGGTCGGTCGCCGTGGCCCCACACCTCGACCATCTCCACCACGTTGCTGCCGTGGCCCGGTTCCGTGAAACCCACGATGCGGTCCAGGGCCAGCCCGCTGACGCCGTGCACGCCCCAGGTCAGAAAGGCGGCCCCGAGCCCTGCGACCACCCCCACCACCGCTGCGAGGGTGAGCCAACGCCCGAAGTTGTACAGGTCGATGCGGGTGGCAAACCTGGTGATTCCATCGATCCAAGCCTTGGGGAGGAAGGACGCCATCCGATGCCTACGGGTTCACCCGACGAGTACTCAGTCGGGCCTTCCGACCACCAGGCACGCATTCGTGCCGCCGAACCCGAAGGAGTTGCTGAGGGCGAAACGAACCGGGGTTTCCCTGGCGGTGTGAGGCACGTAATCGAGGTCGTTCTCGGGATCGGGATGATCCAGGTTGATGGTGGGAGGGACCACGCCCTTGGCGACGGCCAGCACCGAGATGCCGAACTCGAGCCCACCGGCTGCCCCCAAGAGGTGACCGGTCATGGACTTGGTGGAGGACATCATCAGGCGCCGTGCGTGCTCGCCAAACACCGCTTTGACGGCAGTGGTCTCGACGCGGTCACCCAAGGGCGTCGATGTGCCATGCGCGTTGATGTAGTCGACAGCATCGAGAGGCATGCGAGCGTCGTCCAGCGCCGCCTGCATCGCCCGGATTGCCCCGTCGCCGTCCTCAGCAGGTGCAGAGATGTGGTAGGCGTCGGCGGACATGCCGAAGCCGAGCACCTCGGCCAGGATGGGCGCCCCCCGCCGCCGTGCATGCTCCAGCTCTTCCAGCACCACGATCCCGGCGCCCTCCCCCACCACGAACCCGTCGCGATCGCGGTCCCAGGGACGGGAGGCCCGCTGCGGTTCGTCGTTCCGGGTCGAGAGGGCCTTCATCGAGGCGAATCCCGCCACCGCCATGGGCGTCACCACCGCCTCGGAACCACCTGCGATCACGGCATCGGCGTACCCGAGGCGGATGTAGAGGGCCGCATCGCCGATGGCATGGGCCGAGGTGGAGCACGCGGTGCAGGTGGCGCTGTTCGGCCCCTTGGCGCCGGTGCGGATGCTCACCGCCCCGGAGCACATGTTGATGATGGCACCGGGGATGAAGAAGGCGGACACACGCCGCGGGCCCTTGTCCCTGAGCGCATCGTGGGTGCGTTCGATCAGAGGGAGACCACCGATGCCGGATCCGATCACAACGCCGACGCGGTTGGCGTTGGCGGCGGTGATCTGGAGTCCCGAGGCCTCGAGCGCCAGGTCGGTGGCGGCGATGGCGTAGTGGACAAAGAGGTCGTACTTCTTGATCTCCTTGACCTCGAGCCAGCGCGAGGAATCGAAACCGTGGACCTCGGCGGCAATGCGCACCGGGAATTCAGAGGTGTCGAAGCGGGTGATCGGACCGGCACCGCTGCGGCCCTCGACGAGGCCTGCCCAAGTGTCCTCCGTCCCGATCCCGAGGGGCGAGATCAGCCCGAGCCCGGTGACGACCACCCGGCGCGACACGTCATTCTTCCATGTGCTTCTTCAGAAAGTCGATGGCATCCTTGACGGTGGCGATCTTCTCCGCGGCCTCGTCCGGGATCTCCACCCCGAACTCCTCCTCGAAGGCCATCACCAGCTCCACCACATCCAACGAGTCCGCACCCAGATCATCGACGAACGAAGCATCCGGTGTCACCTTGTCGGCATCCACTCCGAGCTGCTGAACGATGATCTCCTTCACCTTGGCTTGCACGTCCATGACGAACCTCCTTGGCTGATGTCGAGCGTCTCTCCACCGGGAAACCCTCGCGTGGGCCGAACTCCACAGTCCTCTCGCGAACGAGGGTCGCCGTGGGTTGTGGCGCAGCGGTGAGTCCTCCGGGCGGAACCGTGATAGCACACAGCGTTGCGCCGCGCAAGCCCACGCAATTGCCTTGACAATCGCACAAGAAAGGAGTACTCAGCCCAAGAGGGTCGAACTCGGCCTGATACAGGGAGGCACCATGGAAGCGTACATGACGGCAAAGGAAGCGGCCGAGTATCTGAAGCTCGCCGAGCGCACCTTGGTCCGGCTGGCGCACGAGGGCAAGATCCCGGGAGTCAAGATCGGCGGTCAGTGGCGCTTCCGCCGCGCGCTCCTCGACGAGTACCTGGACACCCTGGCCTCGGAGTCGGTGGCCACCGCCGGCAGCTCGCCCGCCCAGGCCGTGGACGCCCCTCTGGACGAGATCCTCACCAAGGACCAGATCTTTCCCGACCTCGCGGCCGGCGACCGGGGCGAGATCATCCACACCATGGTGGAACGGGTCACCGAGCTCGGCCTGGTGAAGGACCGCAAGTGGTTGGAAGCGGCCCTGGCGGCCCGGGAGCGCCTGGTGCCCACCGCCGTCCCGGAAGGCGTCGCCTTCCTGCATGCCCGCCGGCGTGCGGCTGACAAGTTTCCCAAGCAGTTCATCGCGCTCGGGCGCTCCAGAGAAGGTGTCGTGTTCGGCTCGCCCGACATGGGCAAGACCCATCTCTTCTTCCTCCTCGCCCTGCGCAATGACGCGCTCCACCTGCGGTGGCTGTCCCGGCTGGCCTGGATCGTGCGCAACCCAGGACGGCTGTCCGGGCTGTTGGAGGCCGGTACGGCGGAGGAGATCCTCGCCATCCTGCTGGAAGCGGCCGGCGGCCTCCCCGCCTCGCTCCGACCCTCGGGCGAGCCCACCCGCCGCTGACCCGGCGATCGGCGAGATCCCCGCGCGTCGGGGGAGGTCGGAGGGGGGTGGCAGGAACCCCTCGGCTCGAGGTGGGCGAGAGACGGTGCCTGGCGCCATTTCCGATGGAGCGGTAGACGTCCCAGCGAAGCACGACGGGGTACCTGGCGCCGGCCGTGACGTCGCGTCGTCCACCATCGTGACCGAGACCTTCTCCGTTGGTCCCAGAGCACTCGGCCTCGATTGCGGTTTGACACCGTCCACACGCCGATGGGAGCATCGGGGTGTGAAGCCGGCAGTCGACCTGCACGTGCGCGGCGGGACCATCGTGCCGATGGTCCCCGGCCGGCCGCCCTTCCACGGCGATCTCCTGATCCATGGCCGCCACATCGCCGCCGTGGTGCACGGCTCGCCCGACGACATCTCCGCCCGACAGGTTCTGGACGCTACCGACGCCCTGGTCGTACCGGGTTTCACCCAGTGCCATGTCCACGTCGCCCAGTCGCTGTTGCGTCACCAGGCGGATGGCCTGACGCTGCTGGATTGGCTGCGGACGAGGACGTGGCCCTACGAGGCCGCCTTGGACGGCGATGCCACCGAAGCCGCCGCCGAGCTCGGCATCAGCGAGCTCCTCGCCGGCGGAACCACCACGGCCCTGGACTTCGGCGTGGTCCACCATCAGGACCGGGTGTTCCAGGCCGCGGAACGTCTCGGTATCCGCATGGTGGCCGGCAAATGTCACATGGACATGGGTGAGGTGGTGCCGCCTGCGCTCGTGGAGGACCGCGACCGTTCCCTCGCCGACGCTCACAACCTCGGGCGCCGCTGGCACGGGGCGTCATCGGGGCGGATCCGGTACGCGGTCGCTCCGCGCTTCGCGCTGTCCTGCACCCGAGGCATGCTCAGCGGCTGCGCCGAGCTCGCCCGCAGCGCCGGGTGGCTCCTGCACTCCCACAGCAACGAGAACCGGGATGAGGTGGCGCTGATCCGCAAGCTCACCGGCCTCCACCCGATCCACTACCTGCACGAGGTGGGGCTCACGGGCGAGGACGTCGTCCTCGCCCATGGGGTGCACCTCGAGCCCGAGGAGATCCAGCTCCTGGCGACGACCCGCACCAGCGTCTGTCACTGCCCCGGAGCGAACCTGAAGCTCGCCTCCGGCATCGCCGACGTGCCGAGGCTGCGGATGGCGGGGGTGACGGTGGCATTGGGGGCGGACGGCCCCCCGTGCAACAATCGTCTTTCCATGTTCCAGGAGATGAGCCTCGCGGCCACCCTGCACGGCCTGCGCAACGGCGCCGGCGCACTGTCGGCTCTGGACGTGCTCGCCATGGCGACCAGGGAAGGCGCCCGGGCCCTCGGCCTGGACCACCTCACCGGCACCCTCGAGGAGGGGAAGGCGGCCGACGTGACGGTGATCGGCCTCGAGGGATGGGCCCTGCAACCCGGCGGGGAACCCCCGTCGCGCGTGGTGCACGGGGCCACGGCGAGAGACGTCCGCCACGTCGTCGTGGACGGCCGCGCGGTGGTCGTGGACCGCCGCCTGCAGACGGCGCGGGAGGAGACGGTGCGGGAGCACGCCCAGAGCGCGTGGCGGGCGACCGCCGCCCGCATGCGGGAGGAACGCCGACCATGAGGAGGACACCCTTTCCCCGGACCATCCTTGCCCAGGTGGGGGATGAGCCATCGTGACGGAGCGATCCATTCTGATCTATGGCGACCCCCGGTTGCAGGGCGTCAACGATCCCGTGGAGCGGTTCGGCCCCGAGCTCGAGGAGCTGGTGACGGATCTGTTCGAGACGGGCTGGCGTGCTCCCGGCCTCGGCCTCGCGGCCCCACAGGTGGGCGTCAACCTCCAGGTCGCGACCATCGACGTGTCCGTCGGCAAGGACCCCACCGCCCGCCGCGTGCTGGTGAACCCGACCATTCTGTGGAGCGAGGGATCGGTCACCGTCGAGGAGGGCTGCCTGTCCTTCCCCGGTCTCTACACCTCCTTCGTCCGACCACGACGGCTCCGGGTCAGGGCCCAGGACGCCGCCGGGGCATGGTGGGAGGAGACCGCCTCCGACCTCCTGGCCCAGGCGGTGTGTCACGAGCTCGACCACCTGGCCGGCATCCTGATCGTCGATCACCTGAAAGGGTTGAAGCGACAGATGTTCCTGCGCCGCGTCGCTCGCGCCCGCAAGCTCGGCGTGTGGCGCGGCTCCGCCTGACGATCTTCAGACCCCTTCCAGTGGCGAGAGGCTCCAGGAGCATCAGAGCGGGTGCCAGGCACCGCCGCACATGAAGCGAGCGAGCTTCTCGAGCCCTTTTCGACGGCGCCTTGCGCCCGCTCCGGCCAACCCAAAGTGCGGGACGAACGCGACGCGCGGTTCTCTCGGAGGCCGCTGCTCCGCGTCAGTGGGTCGTCACTGCTCAGCCGATGCTCGCCGGCGCTGCCCCTGCCACCGATCACCGATCGCTGTCGCTGACGCGGGTGCGGAATCAGAGACCGCGCGGTAAGGACTCTCGGGGGTTGCCCTCGTACAGCTCGCCGACGCGGCGAGCCGCCTCTTGACCGGCCGGCGACATCACCTTCGGCACCACGATGTGGACCTCGTACAGGTGATCGCCGTACGCCCGGGTCCTGACGTTGCGCACGCCCTTCCCCCGGAGCCGGAAGACACGGCCTGAGTTGGTCCCCGGAGGGACCTTGGCGCGCACGGGCCCGTGGATCGTGCCCACCTCGATCTCGGCCCCCCGATAGGCCTCGGTGAAGGTGAGAGGGACCGAGGTGCGGATGTTGTCGCCCTCGCGTTTGAAGAAGGGATGGGGGCGAACCCGCACTCTGACGTAGAGATCGCCGGCCCGGCCGCCCCGGGCGCCCTCGGCGCCCTTGCCGCCGACCCGGATGCGCTTGCCGTCGGCGATCCCCTCCGGGATCTTGACGCGGAGCCTCTCCGTGGCGATCACGACGCCCGCCCCATGGCAGGTCGGACAGGTCATCGCACCTTTCCTTCCACTCCCACCGCACTCCGCACAGCTCACCTGACGCTGGACAGGCAGCGTGACCGTCGCTCCGCGAACCGCTTCCTCGAACTCGATCTCGACCGTCGCTTCCTGATCGGCACCGCGGGTCTGCCCGAGGACGCCGCCCGGGCGTTCCCCGACCTCCCCGGAAGACCTGGCCGAAGAGATCGTCGAGGTCGGCCATGCCGCCCAGATCCCCGAAGCTGACGCGGTAGCCGCCCACATCCTGCCACGCGGACTGCCCCGCGGCCCCCCGTGACCTGGCCCATGGAGCCTCCGGGATGCCATCCACCCGACCGAAGGTGTCGTACTGCTTCCGCTTCTCCGGATCCGACAGCACCGCATAGGCCTCCTGGATCTCCTTGAAGCGTTGCTCCGCGTCGGGGTTGTCCGGGTTCACGTCCGGGTGGTACTTGCGCGCCAGCTTTCGGTACGCCTTCTTGATCTCGGCGGCGTCGGCGTCCCGCTTGACATCGAGAACCTCGTAGTAGTCACTGGCCACGCATTCCTCCCGATGGGCTGGCTCCGGCGGTCGCGGGCCCCGGGGCCGACGGCCCGAGCAACCGCCTATAGAAATATGAGCGAACTCTTGTAAAATTTCAACACTCCGAGGTGGACTCGATGGGCGGCGTGTGGCCCGATCCCACTCCAGCCAACGCCGGCTGCGTCGCGATAGAATGGCAGGGTGGATTGGGTGTCCATACCCTCGACAGTCTTCATGCTGGCCTCGGTCGCCACACCGCGTCGGCGCCTGGCGCTGCCCTTCGTGCTCGCTGCGGTGGTCGCCGCGCTGTTCAACCTCCCGCACATCGTCCCGGAGAGTGCCGGGATCGAGCGATTGCCCTACGTGTCCCTCCTGGCCTCGCCGGCCCTGACGTGGGTCGGCAACACTGCGGTGGCAGTCCTCGCCCTGTGGGGCCTGCTCCGGCTCCTGAGCGCCACCTCGGGGCCCACTCGTCTCGCCCATACCCTGGAGCGGAGAAGGGACTACATCGGCGCCGCCGAGGTGTACCTCCAGGCCAAGGATCCCAACCGTGCTCTCCGGCTCTACCGCAAGGCCCGCGCCTGGGAGAAGGGCGCCAAGGTCGCGTTGGCGCTCGGCCGCAGGGAGGAGGCCGCCGACCTCTTGCGCCGCGCCGGCGGGCGGGAGCTGGCCGAGGCGGCGCGCCTGTACCGCCAGCTCGGTGATCGAACGGCAGCCATTCGCTGCGACCACGACCTCGCGGAGTGGCTGACGGCCCAAGGGCGGGTCGAGGAGGCCATCGAGGCCTGGCTGCGGGCAGGTCAACCGCAGCGCGCCGTGCGTACGGCCGCGCTCGGGCTGTCCGAAGGCCGCCTGCAGCCCTCCAACCCGGGTTTCGTGGCCGCCAGGCGCGCCGCCGAGGAGATCCAGGATCACCCGACCCTGGCCCGTCTGTACGAGGCCGAGGGCAACTGGCGCGCAGCGGCGTATGCGTGGCGGGACGCCGGTGAGCACGGCAAGGCGGCAGAGAACTTCCGGAAGATCAGCCAGTTCGAGGACGCCGCAGCCGCCGAGGCCGCTGCGGGCCACCCGCGCCAGGCCGCCGAGCTGCGCCTCCAGCAGCTCAAGCGGATGGAGCAGAAGCTGCGCGTCACCCATCCGCCCGGCACCCCGGAGACGGCGGACAGCACCCGGATCCGGGCCCAGCTCAGGCAGCAGACGGACAGCCTCATTCCCGAGCTCCGGACCCTGGGCATGAGCACCGAGATGATCGACCTTCTCCGCTCCACCGGCCGCACCGAGGAAGCCGTCGCCAGGCTCATCGCGGAGAACGAGGACTCGGCCGCGGCCGACCTCGCTCGCGACGCCGAGGAGTGGGAGCTCGCCGCGCCGATCCTGGAGCGCATCAACCGCTGGTCGGAGGCCGCCGACGTCCATGAGCTCGCCGGGAACCTGAAGGCGGCCGCGCGTTGCGCGGAGCGCGCCGGCGAGGACGAACGGGCTCTTCAGATCTATCGCAGCCTCGGCATGATGGAGCAGGCAGCCGGGTGCCTCGCGCGGCTGGGCGATCTTCAGGCGGCCCTGCGCGAGCTGCACCGCGCCGGCGAGCTGGAGGAGGCGTCCCAGGTGCTGCAGCAGAATCCGGGGCCCTGCCGGACGTACCCGAGGTCGTGCTCGAATGGCCGAGTGGTCGCGCCGCCAGGGCAACCCCGCACGAGCCAGTCCTGCCTACAAAACGGGCCGTGGCCGGGTCGCGCTCCAAACGGGCGCCTCGACCCGGCGGTGGCCTTCGCCCGGCTCCTGCACGAGGCCGGGGAGGGGACGCCGCTCTTGCCCAGCTGGATCGGTCCTCGCGGCCGACTACTCCTACGAGCCGGCCCAGACGCTGCGACAGCAGATCCTCGCGTCCCGGAAGGACCCGTCAAGACCCACCGTCCCTCCTCGGGGAGGCTGCCGAGGCGGCGTCCGCAGCACCGCAGCGATACGAGATCCTCACCGAGCCGGCCGCGGCGGAATGGGCGTGGTGTACAAGGCCGCGACACAGGCTGGAGCGCGACGTCGCCATCAAGGTCCTCCGCACCACCTCGCCCCGGAGGTGGCGCGCCTCGAGCAGGAAGCCAAGGCGGCGGCGACCCTCAATGATCCGGGCATCGTCGTCATCTACGACTTCGAGGCCGGGTTCGACGGCTACTTCATCGCCATGGAGTACGTCCCCGGCGAAGGCCTCGACGAGCTTGCGCTCCCAGCCACAGCGGATCCGGACCCCCTGGTGGGCATCATGGTCCGGCTCGCCGACGCCATGGCGTATGCCCACAGCCGCCACGTGATCCACCGGGACCTGAAGCCCGGCAACATCCTGCTGACGCCGCTGCAGGAGGTGAAGATCCTGGACTTCGGCATCGCGGCGCGCCTGGACACCGTGAGCCCGTCCACCCCGTCCGTGTGCGGCACCCCCTACTACATGGCTCCGGAACAGATCCGCGGGGAAGCGCCGACGCCCGCCACCGACGTCTACGCGTTCGGGGCGACCACCTTCCACCTCGCCACCGGCTTCCCTCCCTTCAGGGAAGGCAACGTCATCGAAGCCCACCTGAAGACGCCTCCCCCGGATCCCAGGGAGCAGGCACCGGACCTGGACCCCAAGGTCGCCGCCATCATCCTGCGCTGTTTGGAGAAGGAGCCCGGGGGTCGCTTCACGTCGGCCCACGAGCTGCGGGACACGTTGCTGGCCATCCGAACGTCGTAAGCGGTGAGCCGATCACGCGTGGGTTAAGATGACACCTCAGAGATGGAGGCTCGTTTCATGGATCTGAAGCGTCTTTGGACACGACCTGAATCGCGCTTCCTGATCCTGTTCATCGCCATCCTCACCGTCAGCTTCACCGTGATCGCCCTGCAGACCGTCAACGACGCCGTCGTCGATCCCTACACCGTCCTTCGTCGCCAGAATGTCCGGCGGCGTGCTGCGCCTCCTCGGGGAAGACGCCAGCGTCCAGGGCTGCATGGTCCGCTCCCCCCGCTTCGCGGTGACCATCTACAACGGGTGCAACGGGCTCATCACCAGCCTGATCTTCATCTCCGGGGTCCTGGCCTTCCCCGCCCGCTGGAGGGCCAAGGCCGTCGGGGCCATCGGCGGACTGGTCGCGATCCAGCTCATCAACCTCGTCCGCATCGTGTCGCTCTTCTACATCGGGATCTACCTGCCCAGGTTCTTCAGCGAATCGCACATCTTCGTGTGGCAGTCGCTGGTGATTCTGGCCGGCGTCAGTCTCTGGGTGGTGTGGGCGCGCCACGCCAGCACGGCCCTCGAGGACAATCGATGACCGCCGGCCCCACGGGCCATTCGCCCGGATGCTGATGGGACAACCGGGGAACCCCTATCGCACGTTCGTCCGGCGGCTTCCGCTGAGCCTCGCCGCAGCCATGCTGCTGTGGCTGCTTCTCCTCCGGCCCGTCCTCGACCGGGCCGTGCCCGCCAGCTCGGAGCTCCTGATCCGTGCCTTCGAGTACCCGCGGGTCACGCGGCTGGTCACTGCCGGCCACCGGGTGGAGGTCCGGCGCGCCGACTTTCGCTCCGGTTCCGCCATCCCCACCATCCCCATCACCGAGGTCCACTTCAACACCATCCTGCTGCTGGCCCTCTACCTCGCCACTCCCAGGCCGTTCTCCCGCACGCAGCTGGAACGCCTCTTCATGGGATGGTGCGTTCTGTTCGCGATCCAGACCCTCAACCTGACCTTTCACGTCAAGCTGATGTATGCCATGGGCCTCGGCGAGTGGAGCCTGCAGACCTACAGCGACCTGGCCCGGGACGTGTACTCCTACCTGCAGTACTTCACCGATCTCCCGGCGCGCTTCGCCGCGCCCTTCCTGATCTGGTTGGGCTTCAACTGGGATGTGGTGATGCGCATCGTCGGTGCACAGCGGGCGGATGACGCACCTTCCGGGCGCCGCACGCGGAGGACCCGCCGGACCTGACGGCGCACACTCGATGGCCCGACGTCAGGAGCGCTTCAGGTAACGGTAGTCGGGGATGCCGTACTCCTTGATCTTGGCGATCAGCGCGCCCCGTGACAGGTGTAGGGTACGGGCCGCCTTGCTCTGGTTGCCCTTGACCTGGCGCAGCACACGGTCGATCACCATCTGCTCCACGGCCGGGATCACCACCTTCAGGTTGTCATTGGACAGGACGCCGACGGGCACGGTCTCCGCCACCTCGGCCTCCCCGGTCGCGCTCTGGACCGTGACCCGAGCCGGGACGGTGCCCCGGACCATCTCTCCCTCCGGGGTCGCCGACACCAGTCGGCGCAGCTCGCCGATCAGCTCGCTCATCTCTCCCCGGAAGGGGTGGTTGAGGAGCGAGTTCAGGGCTTCGAGCTCGATCCCGCGGATCTCCTTGCCCTGCTCCGCACCGACCTCGTCGAGGAGACGGACCACCAGCAGGGGGAGGTCTTCGCGGCGCTCGTCAAGCGCGGGGATGCGCATGATGTGGCGCTGGAACATGTTGAACAGGTGGGCATCGAGCTTGCCTTCGTTCACCAGCGCCATGGCATCGGCCTCGGTGGTGGCGACCCAGCGCAGGCTGGGTCCGTAGCCGGTCTCCACATCGTGGGTGATCGCGGCCGCGATCTCGCGCTGCAGCCCCTGGGACAGCAGATGGACGTCCCGCAGGACCAGCACCATTCCTCTGGCTCGCTGAGCCAACGCCTCGCCGAACCCGCCCTCCGACTCCGGTCCGAAGAGCTCCATGCGGAAAGTGGCTTCATCGCCCGAGCGTGCCTGGATCGCCCGTACCGGCAGCTCGCCGGTCGGGTGGAGGGATGCGATGAGTGTGGCCACGGTCATGCGACCCGACCCCGGTCGTCCGCACAGCAGAACCGGCTGCGTGGAGCGAGCCGCACGGACGACGCTGTCCCGCAGCACAGAGATCGCCTGCGATGTCCCCGGGAGGGCCTCTCCCACGCGCTTGCGGGCAGCCGCTTCCCACGGCCCGTAAGAGAGCTGGAGTTCTCCACCCGCTCCCAGTGCACCGCCAGCATGCGGGCCAGCTCGGCGACGAGAATCTGATCGTCGTCCCGCCGGCTGTCCGACGTCTCCACCATGAGGTAGGCCCGTGTCTCCAGGGCGCCGGACTCGATGGGGTAGATCAACAGCTCGCGCTGGGCAAGGCGCAGCAGCGCGTCCTGCCTCCGCCGCCGAGCTCGTCGAAGGTGCGGGCCGGCAACCTCGGCACCTCTCCCGTCCACGGGACACGATGGGCTGGAAGCGCCCGTCCTCGTCCAGCCAGGCGAGCATCGCTTGCCGGTCGCCGAAGAAGTGCTCCCAGAAGGTGCGCAGGGAAGGCACGAGATCGGACCGGACGCCGGTCCGAAACACCTCCACCATGTGTTGCCGGGCCTCGGCGACCCGGTGCGGTTCGCTGTACAGCACCACCTCGGAGCGGCCGCGAGCGGTCGGCTGCACGGGCTCCGCCGGTGTCCGCTGGCGCCGACTGGCGGACCTCCCGGGAATCTTCGCTGACCAGCGTGATGTCCGTCTCGTCCTCGCCGACACCCTTGAAGATCACGGTGGCGGTTCCGATCCGGATCCGATCACCGACCCGCAGCACGCCGCGGGACCGACGCTCCCCGTTGAGCACGACCATCTGGCGCGGCTGCGCGAGGAAGGTGTACACACTGTCGTTGCGCTGGATCACCAGGTGACGAGGGGCCACGCCCGGAGATCGCAGGACGATGTCGTTGTGGCTCGACGCGCCGATCGAAATCGACGCCTTCGCGAGCTGGTAGGTCAGCTCGGACCCGCCGCTACCTTCGATTGCCAAGGTCACCATGGCAAGATCCTCCATGCCCGTGCAGCCACATCCGGCTGCGGCACCATACCCACGCGAGTGATCTGGAATTCGTCAGGTGTTTCCACGCGGATCATGAGTCGTCTCAGTGGTGGCATCCGGTTGATCGGCGCTCGTGTCGTGCGCTCCGGTGGGACGGCGCACCGAACATTCAGATTATACCAGCGGAAGCATGGTGTCAATCAGTCGAACAAGTGTCTCGGGTCACACCGGGGGTTTCCCCGGGTTGTCCCCCAGGCGAGCACCTGAATGTGTGCAAGAGCTAGGCGTCGTGTCGCTGCACGATCCCACCCAGGCAACACGCCAACAGGGTGAGGTCGCGGAGATCCGGCAGCGCCTCTCCTTCACGGTCCAGAACCAGCACGGCGCCCACCGCCGCACAGGTGCCCAGGGGCAGGACAGCAGTCTGCGCCGGCAACCGATCCACACCCAGCGTCCGAGCCAGCTGGTGCGCGCCGACGGACTCGGGGTCGATGCCCACCACGCCTTCTCCGCTGCGGATCGCCTGCTCGAGGAGGCCCACCCCGCGGGGCATGGCGCCGGTCTCCCGGGTGAGGGGATAGCCGAACCCTGCGCGGCAGCGCAGGGCTGTCTCTTCCACCATCAGGACGGCGCCGCGGTGGAAGTCCTCGGCGGCAATCTGGAGGAGTGAGCCCAGTGCGCCGTCCACGCCCGCGTCGTCGAGGAGGCTCTCCACCAGCTCGCACACCGGCTTCGACGACGTCGGTTCGGCCGCTCTCTGGCGCACGCGGAGCTGGCGCTCCAGAACCACCGCCAGCGTGTCCAGAAAACGGTCCACCACGCCGCCGGAGCGCCCCTGGGGCACCGGCAGGAGGTACGCCGCGCCGGCGTCCACGAGCTGGTACACCCATGCGGAGTCGAGCAGACGACCGGCCCAGACCACAGGCACCGGCGGTACGCTCCCGGCGCAACGGCCGATCAGCTCCAGCCATCGCGCCTGTGCGGCGGCGTCCTCGATGGGGTGTTGCTGGTGCAGTAGCAGGACGTCCAGTCGCTCCGGCTCCACATGCTCCGGACCGGTGGCCACCACCAGCCGCCAGCCGCGGCGGCGCCAGCCGCTCTCCAGGGACCCTCGCCAGAGACGGGGGTCGTGGGTCAGGACACCGACCTGAGCGAAGAGCAGCTCCCCCGGGGCGGTGTCCTCGAGCTCATTGAGGAGCTCGTCGAGGGGGTTGGCGAGCGGTGCTCGCGGGAGCACGTGGATGTTGGCCGGGCTCGCGGGTCGTGCCAGATCGACGATGTCACCGCTCAGCAGCCGATCCACGCCCACCTCGTTGCCGGCAGGAGCTGCCACCCGCTCGGAAAGCAGGGCCGCTTCCACGAACGATGCCAGAGTCAGCCCGTCACCGTCCAGCGGCCGCAGAGGAGTCGGCTCGAACCGGAATCCACCGTGGACAGCGCAGCGGAGCACACTGCCCGCATGGCGAAGCTCCTCGTAGGTAGGGATCGCCACCCGTCCACGCGCCACCACCAGGTGCAGGGAGCCCGCCTCGGTCACCAGCTCCAGCTCGCCGGTGGGCGAGGCAGCGGACATCAAGCGCAGGAGGTTCGCCGGTGCGAGGTGCTTCAGGCTCCCACTGAGGATTCGTTTCACAGTCCCACCTCGCCAGCATGGTCTGGCGATGGGAGCGCGACGTTGAAGGTGTAGACCTGGTCACTTGAGAGCAGTAGCGCGCGGTTTTCGACCATGCGTCCGTCGGCCATCACCACCAGCCGCCACCGGCCGGGCAGCAGGAGCTCGAAACGCGCCTCCGGGCCGAGGACGCCCCGGTGGACCTCCCCGCCGGCGCCGTACAGGATCGCGACCACCGACGTGCCCGTCTTCGCTCCCCCGACGAGTCTGCACACCAGCTCCGAACCGAGGTTGGGCCGCAGGGGACGGTTCCGCCACGTCGGCAGGCGCCCGAGCAGATTCGTCATCGACTCCTGGGGGATGACCTGGGGAGGCTCGTCACTGTGTCGGCGAAGGTGATGTGGCGGAACCGTCCCCTGCGGCCCAACCTCGGTTCGGAGCTGGTGTGAAGGCTCGTCGGGGGAGCGAAGACGGGCGACCTCGGTGGTCGCGGTCCTGTACGGCGCCGGCGGGGAGGTCCACCGGGGCGTCCTCGGCCCGGAGGCGCGTTTCGAGCTCCTGCTGCCCGGCCGGTGGCGGCTGGTGGTGATGGCCGACGGACGCATGGTCGAAAACCGCGCGCTACTGCTCTCAAGTGACCAGGTCTACACCTTCAACGTCGCGCTCCCATTTGCCAGACCATGCTGGCGAGGTGGGACTGTGAAACGAATCCTCAGTGGGAGCCTGAAGCACCTCGCACCGGCGAACCTCCTGCGCTTGATGTCCGCTGCCTCGCCCACCGGCGAGCTGGAGCTGGTACCGGGCGGGCTCCCTGCACCTGGTGGTGGCGCGTGGACGGGTGGCGATCCCTACCTACGAGGAGCTTCGCCATGCGGGCAGTGTGCTCCGCTGCGCTGTCCACGGTGGATTCCGGTTCGAGCTCCGACTCCTCTGCGGCCGCTGGACGGTGACGGGCTGACTCTGGCATCGTTCGTGGAAGCGGCCCTGCTTTCCGAGCGGGTGGCAGCTCCTGCCGGCAACGAGGTGGGCGTGGATCGGCTGCTGAGCGGTGACATCGTCGATCTGGCACGACCCGCGAGCCCGGCCAACATCCACGTGCTCCCGCGAGCACCGCTCGCCAACCCCCTCGACGAGCTCCTCGATGGGCTCGAGGACACCGCCCCGGGGGAGCTGCTCTTCGCTCAGGTCGGTGTCCTGACCCACGACCCCCGTCTCTGGCGAGGGTCCCTGGAGAGCGGCTGGCGCCGCCGCGGCTGGCGGCTGGTGGTGGCCACCGGTCCGGAGCATGTGGAGCCGGAGCGACTGGACGTCCTGCTACTGCACCAGCAACACCCCATCGAGGACGCCGCCGCACAGGCGCGATGGCTGGAGCTGATCGGCCGTTGCGCCGGGAGCGTACCGCCGGTGCCTGTGGTCTGGGCCGGTCGTCTGCTCGACTCCGCATGGGTGTACCAGCTCGTGGACGCCGGCGCGGCGTACCTCCTGCCGGTGCCCCAGGGGCGCTCCGGCGGCGTGGTGGACCGTTTTCTCGGACACGCTGGCGGTGGTTCTGGAGCGCCAGCTCCGCGTGCGCCAGAGAGCGGCCGAACCGACGTCGTCGAAGCCGGTGTGCGAGCTGGTGGAGAGCCTCCTCGACGACGCGGGCGTGGACGGCGCACTGGGCTCACTCCTCCAGATTGCCGCCGAGGAGTTTCACCGCGGCGCCGTCCTGATGGTGGAAGAGACAGCCCTGCGCTGCCGCGCAGGGTTCGGCTATCCCCTCACCCGGGAGAGGCGCCATGCCCGCGAGTGGGCCTCCTAGCAGGCGATCCGCAGCGGAGAAGGCGTGGTGGGCATCGACCCCGAGTCCGTCGGCGCGCACCAGCTGGCTCGGACGCTGGGTGTGGATCGGTTGCCGGCGCAGACTGCTGTCCTGTCCCCTGGGCACCTGTGCGGCGGTGGGCGCCGTGCTGATTCTGGACCGTGAAGGAGAGGCGCTGCCGGATCTCCGCGACCTCACCCTGTTGGCGTGTTGCCTGGGTGGGATCGTGCAGCGACACGACGCCTAGCTCTTGCACACATTCAGGTGCTCGCCTGGGGGACAACCCGGGGGAAACCCCCGGTGTGACCCGAGACACTTGTTCGACTGATTGACACCATGCTTCCGCTGGTATAATCTGAATGTTCGGTGCGCCGTCCCACCGGAGCGCACGACACGAGCGCCGATCAACCGGATGCCACCACTGAGACGACTCATGATCCGCGTGGAAACACCTGACGAATTCCAGATCACTCGCGTGGGTATGGTGCCGCAGCCGGATGTGGCTGCACGGGCATGGAGGATCTTGCCATGGTGACCTTGGCAATCGAAGGTAGCGGCGGGTCCCAGCTGACCTACCAGCTCGCGAAGGCGTCGATTTCGATCGGCGCGTCGAGCCACAACGACATCGTCCTGCGATCTCCGGGCGTGGCCCCTCGTCACCTGGTGATCCAGCGCAACGACAGTGTGTACACCTTCCTCGCGCAGCCGCGCCAGATGGTCGTGCTCAACGGGGAGCGTCGGTCCCGCGGCGTGCTGCGGGTCGGTGATCGGATCCGGATCGGAACCGCCACCGTGATCTTCAAGGGTGTCGGCGAGGACGAGACGGACATCACGCTGGTCAGCGAAGATTCCCGGGAGGTCCGCCAGTCGGCGCCAGCGGACCCGGCGGAGCCCGTGCAGCCGACCGCTCGCGGCCGCTCCGAGGTGGTGCTGTACAGCGAACCGCACCGGGTCGCCGAGGCCCGGCAACACATGGTGGAGGTGTTTCGGACCGGCGTCCGGTCCGATCTCGTGCCTTCCCTGCGCACCTTCTGGGAGCACTTCTTCGGCGACCGGCAAGCGATGCTCGCCTGGCTGGACGAGGACGGGCGCTTCCAGCCCATCGTGTCCCAGTGGACGGGAGAGGTGCCGAGGTTGCCGGCCCGCACCTTCGACGAGCTCGGCGGCGGAGGCAGGTACGCGCTGCTGCGCCTTGCCCAGCGCGAGCTGTTGATCTACCCCATCGAGTCCGGCGCCCTGGAGACACGGGCCTACCTCATGGTGGAGACGTCGGACAGCCGGCGGGACGACGATCAGATTCTCGTCGCCGAGCTGGCCCGCATGCTGGCGGTGCACTGGGAGCGGGTGGAGAACTCCAGCTCTCTCTACGGGCCGTGGGAAGCGGCTGCCCGCAAGCGCGTGGGAGAGGCCCTCCCGGGGACATCGCAGGCGATCTCTGTGCTGCGGGACAGCGTCGTCCGTGCGGCTCGCTCCACGCAGCCGGTTCTGCTGTGCGGACGACCGGGGTCGGGTCGCATGACCGTGGCCACACTCATCGCATCCCTCCACCCGACCGGCGAGCTGCCGGTACGGGCGATCCAGGCACGCTCGGGCGATGAAGCCACTTTCCGCATGGAGCTCTTCGGACCGGAGTCGGAGGGCGGGTTCGGCGAGGCGTTGGCTCAGCGAGCCAGAGGAATGGTGCTGGTCCTGCGGGACGTCCATCTGCTGTCCCAGGGGCTGCAGCGCGAGATCGCGGCCGCGATCACCCACGATGTGGAGACCGGCTACGGACCCAGCCTGCGCTGGGTCGCCACCACCGAGGCCGATGCCATGGCGCTGGTGAACGAAGGCAAGCTCGATGCCCACCTGTTCAACATGTTCCAGCGCCACATCATGCGCATCCCCGCGCTTGACGAGCGCCGCGAAGACCTCCCCCTGCTGGTGGTCCGTCTCCTCGACGAGGTCGGTGCGGAGCAGGGCAAGGAGATCCGCGGGATCGAGCTCGAAGCCCTGAACTCGCTCCTCAACCACCCCTTCCGGGGAGAGATGAGCGAGCTGATCGGCGAGCTGCGCCGACTGGTGTCGGCGACCCCGGAGGGAGAGATGGTCCGGGCACCGTCCCGGCTGGGTCACGGTCCAGAGCGCGACCGGGGAGGCCGAGGTGGCGGAGACCGTGCCCGTCGGCGTCCTGTCCAATGACAACCTGAAGGTGGTGATCCCGGCCGTGGAGCAGATGGTGATCGACCGTGTGCTGCGCCAGGTCAAGGGCAACCAGAGCAAGGCGGCCCGTACCCTACACCTGTCACGGGGCGCGCTGATCGCCAAGATCAAGGAGTACGGCATCCCCGACTACCGTTACCTGAAGCGCTCCTGACGTCGGGCCATCGAGTGTGCGCCGTCAGGTCCGGCGGGTCCTCCGCGTGCGGCGCCCGGAAGGTGCGTCATCCGCCCGCTGTGCACCGACGATGCGCATCACCACATCCCAGTTGAAGCCCAACCAGATCAGGAAGGGCGCGGCGAAGCGCGCCGGGAGATCGGTGAAGTACTGCAGGTAGGAGTACACGTCCCGGGCCAGGTCGCTGTAGGTCTGCAGGCTCCACTCGCCGAGGCCCATGGCATACATCAGCTTGACGTGAAAGGTCAGGTTGAGGGTCTGGATCGCGAACAGAACGCACCATCCCATGAAGAGGCGTTCCAGCTGCGTGCGGGAGAACGGCCTGGGAGTGGCGAGGTAGAGGGCCAGCAGCAGGATGGTGTTGAAGTGGACCTCGGTGATGGGGATGGTGGGGATGGCGGAACCGGAGCGAAAGTCGGCGCGCCGGACCTCCACCCGGTGGCCGGCAGTGACCAGCCGCGTGACCCGCGGGTACTCGAAGGCACGGATCAGGAGCTCCGAGCTGGCGGGCACGGCCCGGTCGAGGACGGGCCGGAGGAGAAGCAGCCACAGCAGCATGGCTGCGGCGAGGCTCAGCGGAAGCCGCCGGACGAACGTGCGATAGGGGTTCCCCGGTTGTCCCATCAGCATCCGGGCGAATGGCCCGTGGGGCCGGTGGTCATCGATTGTCCTCGAGGGCCGTGCTGGCGTGGCGCGCCCACACCACCCAGAGACTGACGCCGGCCAGAATCACCAGCGACTGCCACACGAAGATGTGCGACTCGCTGAAGAACCTGGGCAGGTAGATCCCGATGTAGAAGAGCGACACGATGCGGACGAGGTTGATGAGCTGGATCGCGACCAGTCCGCCGATGGCCCCGACGGCCTTGGCCCTCCAGCGGGCGGGGAAGGCCAGGACCCCGGAGATGAAGATGAGGCTGGTGATGAGCCCGTTGCACCCGTTGTAGATGGTCACCGCGAAGCGGGGGGAGCGGACCATGCAGCCCTGGACGCTGGCGTCTTCCCCGAGGAGGCGCAGCACGCCGCCGGACATTCTGGCGACGAAGGACGTGTAGGGATCGACGACGGCGTCGTTGACGGTCTGCAGGGCGATCACGGTGAAGCTGACGGTGAGGATGGCGATGAACAGGATCAGGAAGCGCGATTCAGGTCGTGTCCAAAGACGCTTCAGATCCATGAAACGAGCCTCCATCTCTGAGGTGTCATCTTAACCCACGCGTGATCGGCTCACCGCTTACGACGTTCGGATGGCCAGCAACGTGTCCCGCAGCTCGTGGGCCGACGTGAAGCGACCCCCGGGCTCCTTCTCCAAACAGCGCAGGATGATGGCGGCGACCTTGGGGTCCAGGTCCGGTGCCTGCTCCCTGGGATCCGGGGGAGGCGTCTTCAGGTGGGCTTCGATGACGTTGCCTTCCCTGAAGGGAGGGAAGCCGGTGGCGAGGTGGAAGGTGGTCGCCCCGAACGCGTAGACGTCGGTGGCGGGCGTCGGCGCTTCCCCGCGGATCTGTTCCGGAGCCATGTAGTAGGGGGTGCCGCACACGGACGGGGTGGACGGGCTCACGGTGTCCAGGCGCGCCGCGATGCCGAAGTCCAGGATCTTCACCTCCTGCAGCGGCGTGAGCAGGATGTTGCCGGGCTTCAGGTCCCGGTGGATCACGTGGCGGCTGTGGGCATACGCCATGGCGTCGGCGAGCCGGACCATGATGCCCACCAGGTGGGTCCGGATCCGCTGTGGCTGGGAGCGCAGGAGCTCGTCGAGGCCTTCGCCGGGGACGTACTCCATGGCGATGAAGTAGCCGTCGAACCCGGCCTCGAAGTCGTAGATGACCACGATGCCCGGATGATTGAGGGTCGCCGCCGCCTTGGCTTCCTGCTCGAGGCGCGCCACCTCCTGGGGCGAGGTGGTGCGGAGGACCTTGATGGCGACGTCGCGCTCCAGCCTGGTGTCGCGGGCCTTGTACACCACGCCCATTCCGCCGCGGCCGAGCTCGGTGAGGATCTCGTATCGCTGCGGTGCTGCGGACGCCGCCTCGGCAGCCTCCCCCAGGAGGGACGGGTGGGTCTTGACGGGGTCCTTCCGGGACGCGAGGATCTGCTGTCGCAGCGTCTGGGCCGGCTCGTAGGAGTAGTCGGCCGCGAGGACCCGATCCAGCTGGGCCAGAGCGGCGTCCCCCTCCCCGGCCTCGTGCAGGAGCCGGGCCAAGGCCACCGCCGGGTCGAGGCGCCCCGTTCGCAGTGCGACCCCGACCACGGCCCGTTGCAGGCAGGCAATGGCTCGTGCGGGGTTGCCCTGGCGGTGCGACCACTCGGCCATGTCCAGCACGACCTCCGGCACGTCCGGCACGGGCCCCGGATTCTGCTGCAGCACCTGGCACGCCTCCTCCAGCTTGCCGGCGCGGTGCAGCTCGCGCAGGGCCGCCTGAAGACCGCCCAGCCGCGCGAGGCACCCGGCTGCCTGCTCGATCATGCCGAGGCTACGATAGATCTGAAGAGCCCGTTCGTCCTCGCCGGCGCGCTCCGCGCAACGCGCGGCCGCCTTCAGGTTCCCGGCGAGCTCATGGACGTCCGCGGCCTCCGACCAGCGGTTGATGCGCTCCAGGATCGGCGCGGCGAGCTCCCACTCCTCGGCGTCGCGAGCGAGGTCGGCCGCGGCCGAGTCCTCGTTCTCCGCGATGAGCCTGGCGACGGCTTCCTCGGTGCGGCCGGTGGAGCGGAGAAGGTCGATCATCTCGGTGCTCATGCCCAGGGTCCGGAGCTCGGGAATGAGGCTGTCCGTCTGCTGCCTGAGCTGGGCCCGGATCCGGGTGCTGTCCGCCGTCTCCGGGGTGCCGGGCGGATGGGTGACGCGCAGCTTCTGCTCCATCCGCTTGAGCTGCTGGAGGCGCAGCTCGGCGGCCTGGCGCGGGTGGCCCGCAGCGGCCTCGGCGGCTGCGGCGTCCTCGAACTGGCTGATCTTCCGGAAGTTCTCTGCCGCCTTGCCGTGCTCACCGGCGTCCCGCCACGCATACGCCGCTGCGCGCCAGTTGCCCTCGGCCTCGTACAGACGGGCCAGGGTCGGGTGATCCTGGATCTCCTCGGCGGCGCGCCTGGCGGCCACGAAACCCGGGTTGGAGGGCTGCAGGCGGCCTTCGGACAGCCCGAGCGCGGCCGTACGCACGGCGCGCTGCGGTTGACCTGCCCGCAGCCAGGCCTCGATGGCCTCCTCGACCCGCCCTTGGGCCGTCAGCCACTCCGCGAGGTCGTGGTCGCAGCGAATGGCTGCCGTTCGATCACCGAGCTGGCGGTACAGGCGCGCCGCCTCGGCCAGCTCCCGCCCGCCGGCGCGGCGCAAGAGGTCGGCGGCCTCCTCCCTGCGGCCGAGCGCCAACGCGACCTTGGCGCCCTTCTCCCAGGCGCGGGCCTTGCGGTAGAGCCGGAGAGCACGGTTGGGATCCTTGGCCTGGAGGTACACCTCGGCGGCGCCGATGTAGTCCCTTCTCCGCTCCAGGGTATGGGCGAGACGAGTGGGCCCCGAGGTGGCGCTCAGGAGCCGGAGCAGGCCCCACAGGGCGAGGACTGCCACCGCAGTGTTGCCGACCCACGTCAGGGCCGGCGAGGCCAGGAGGGACACGTAGGGCAATCGCTCGATCCCGGCACTCTCCGGGACGATGTGCGGGAGGTTGAACAGCGCGGCGACCACCGCAGCGAGCACGAAGGGCAGCGCCAGGCGCCGACGCGGTGTGGCGACCGAGGCCAGCATGAAGACTGTCGAGGGTATGGACACCCAATCCACCCTGCCATTCTATCGCGACGCAGCCGGCGTTGGCTGGAGTGGGATCGGGCCACACGCCGCCCATCGAGTCCACCTCGGAGTGTTGAAATTTTACAAGAGTTCGCTCATATTTCTATAGGCGGTTGCTCGGGCCGTCGGCCCCGGGGCCCGCGACCGCCGGAGCCAGCCCATCGGGAGGAATGCGTGGCCAGTGACTACTACGAGGTTCTCGATGTCAAGCGGGACGCCGACGCCGCCGAGATCAAGAAGGCGTACCGAAAGCTGGCGCGCAAGTACCACCCGGACGTGAACCCGGACAACCCCGACGCGGAGCAACGCTTCAAGGAGATCCAGGAGGCCTATGCGGTGCTGTCGGATCCGGAGAAGCGGAAGCAGTACGACACCTTCGGTCGGGTGGATGGCATCCCGGAGGCTCCATGGGCCAGGTCACGGGGGGCCGCGGGGCAGTCCGCGTGGCAGGATGTGGGCGGCTACCGCGTCAGCTTCGGGGATCTGGGCGGCATGGCCGACCTCGACGATCTCTTCGGCCAGGTCTTCCGGGGAGGTCGGGGAACGCCCGGGCGGCGTCCTCGGCAGACCCGCGGTGCCGATCAGGAAGCGACGGTCGAGATCGAGTTCGAGGAAGCGGTTCGCGGAGCGACGGTCACGCTGCCTGTCCAGCGTCAGGTGAGCTGTGCGGAGTGCGGTGGGAGTGGAAGGAAAGGTGCGATGACCTGTCCGACCTGCCATGGGGCGGGCGTCGTGATCGCCACGGAGAGGCTCCGCGTCAAGATCCCGGAGGGGATCGCCGACGGCAAGCGCATCCGGGTCGGCGGCAAGGGCGCCGAGGGCGCCCGGGGCGGCCGGGCCGGCGATCTCTACGTCAGAGTGCGGGTTCGCCCCCATCCCTTCTTCAAACGCGAGGGCGACAACATCCGCACCTCGGTCCCTCTCACCTTCACCGAGGCCTATCGGGGGGCCGAGATCGAGGTGGGCACGATCCACGGGCCCGTGCGCGCCAAGGTCCCTCCGGGGACCAACTCAGGCCGTGTCTTCCGGCTCCGGGGGAAGGGCGTGCGCAACGTCAGGACCCGGGCGTACGGCGATCACCTGTACGAGGTCCACATCGTGGTGCCGAAGGTGATGTCGCCGGCCGGTCAAGAGGCGGCTCGCCGCGTCGGCGAGCTGTACGAGGGCAACCCCCGAGAGTCCTTACCGCGCGGTCTCTGATTCCGCACCCGCGTCAGCGACAGCGATCGGTGATCGGTGGCAGGGGCAGCGCCGGCGAGCATCGGCTGAGCAGTGACGACCCACTGACGCGGAGCAGCGGCCTCCGAGAGAACCGCGCGTCGCGTTCGTCCCGCACTTTGGGTTGGCCGGAGCGGGCGCAAGGCGCCGTCGAAAAGGGCTCGAGAAGCTCGCTCGCTTCATGTGCGGCGGTGCCTGGCACCCGCTCTGAAGCTCCTGGAGCCTCTCGCCACTGGAAGGGGCCTGAAGATCGTCAGGCGGAGCCGCGCCACACGCCGAGCTTGCGGGCGCGAGCGACGCGGCGCAGGAACATCTGTCGCTTCAACCCTTTCAGGTGATCGACGATCAGGATGCCGGCCAGGTGATCGAGCTCGTGACACACCGCCTGGGCCAGGAGGTCGGAGGCGGTCTCCTCCCACCATGCCCCGGCGGCGTCCTGGGCCCTGACCCGGAGCCGTCGTGGTCGGACGAAGGAGGTGTAGAGACCGGGGAAGGACAGGCAGCCCTCCTCGACGGTGACCGATCCCTCGCTCCACAGAATGGTCGGGTTCACCAGCACGCGGCGGGCGGTGGGGTCCTTGCCGACGGACACGTCGATGGTCGCGACCTGGAGGTTGACGCCCACCTGTGGGGCCGCGAGGCCGAGGCCGGGAGCACGCCAGCCCGTCTCGAACAGATCCGTCACCAGCTCCTCGAGCTCGGGGCCGAACCGCTCCACGGGATCGTTGACGCCCTGCAACCGGGGGTCGCCATAGATCAGAATGGATCGCTCCGTCATGATGGCTCATCCCCCACCTGGGCAAGGATGGTCCGGGGAAAGGGTGTCCTCCTCATGGTCGGCGTTCCTCCCGCATGCGGGCGGCGGTCGCCCGCCACGCGCTCTGGGCGTGCTCCCGCACCGTCTCCTCCCGCGCCGTCTGCAGGCGGCGGTCCACGACCACCGCGCGGCCGTCCACGACGACGTGGCGGACGTCTCTCGCCGTGGCCCCGTGCACCACGCGCGACGGGGGTTCCCCGCCGGGTTGCAGGGCCCATCCCCTCGAGGCCGATCACCGTCACGTCGGCCGCCTTCCCCTCCTCGAGGGTGCCGGTGAGGTGGTCCAGGCCGAGGGCCCGGGCGCCTTCCCTGGTCGCCATGGCGAGCACGTCCAGAGCCGACAGTGCGCCGGCGCCGTTGCGCAGGCCGTGCAGGGTGGCCGCGAGGCTCATCTCCTGGAACATGGAAAGACGATTGTTGCACGGGGGGCCGTCCGCCCCCAATGCCACCGTCACCCCCGCCATCCGCAGCCTCGGCACGTCGGCGATGCCGGAGGCGAGCTTCAGGTTCGCTCCGGGGCAGTGACAGACGCTGGTGCGGGTCGTCGCCAGGAGCTGGATCTCCTCGGGCTCGAGGTGCACCCCATGGGCGAGGACGACGTCCTCGCCCGTGAGCCCCACCTCGTGCAGGTAGTGGATCGGGTGGAGGCCGGTGAGCTTGCGGATCAGCGCCACCTCATCCCGGTTCTCGTTGCTGTGGGAGTGCAGGAGCCACCCGGCGCTGCGGGCGAGCTCGGCGCAGCCGCTGAGCATGCCTCGGGTGCAGGACAGCGCGAAGCGCGGAGCGACCGCGTACCGGATCCGCCCCGATGACGCCCCGTGCCAGCGGCGCCCGAGGTTGTGAGCGTCGGCGAGGGAACGGTCGTGGTCCTCCACGAGCGCAGGCGGCACCACCTCACCCATGTCCATGTGACATTTGCCGGCCACCATGCGGATACCGAGACGTTCCGCGGCCTGGACGCCCGGTCCTGATGGTGGACCACGCCGAAGTCCAGGGCCGTGGTGGTTCCGCCGGCGAGGAGCTGCTGATGCCGAGCTCGGCGGCGGCTCGGGTGGCATCGCCGTCCAAGGCGGCCTCGTAGGGCCACGTCCTCGTCCGCAGCCAATCCAGCAGCGTCAGGCCATCCGCCTGGTGACGAACAGCGACTGGGCGACGTGGACATGGCACTGGGTGAAACCCGGTACGACCAGGGCGTCGGTAGGTCCAGAACCTGTCGGGCGGAGATGTCGTCGGGCGAGCCGTGCACCACGGCGGCGATGTGGCGGCCATGGATCAGGAGATCGCCGTCGAAGGGCGGCCGGCCGGGGACCATCGGCACGATGGTCCCGCCGCGCACGTGCAGGTCGACTGCCGGCTTCACACCACGTCTCCCATCGGCGTGTGGTTGGTGTCAAACCGCAATCGAGGCCGAGTGCTCTGGGACCAACGGAGAAGGTCTCGGTCACGATGGTGGACGACGCGACGTCACGGCCGGCGCCAGGTACCCCGTCGTGCTTCGCTGGGACGTCTACCGCTCCATCGGAAATGGCGCCAGGACCGTCTCTCGCCCACCTCGAGCCGAGGGGTTCCTGCCACCCCCCTCCGACCTCCCCCGACGCGCGGGGATCTCGCCGATCGCCGGGTCAGCGGCGGGTGGGCTTGCCCGAGGGTCGGAGCGAGGCGGGGAGGCCGCCGGCCGCTTCCAGCAGGATGGCGAGGATCTCCCGCCGTACCGGCCTCCAACAGCCCGGACAGCCGTCCTGGGTTGCGCACGATCCAGGCCAGCCGGGACAGCCACCGCAGGTGGAGCGCGTCATTGCGCAGGGCGAGGAGGAAGAAGAGATGGGTCTTGCCCATGTCGGGCGAGCCGAACACGACACCTTCTCTGGAGCGCCCGAGCGCGATGAACTGCTTGGGAAACTTGTCAGCCGCACGCCGGCGGGCATGCAGGAAGGCGACGCCTTCCGGGACGGCGGTGGGCACCAGGCGCTCCCGGGCCGCCAGGGCCGCTTCCAACCACTTGCGGTCCTTCACCAGGCCGAGCTCGGTGACCCGTTCCACCATGGTGTGGATCATCTCGCCCCGGTCGCCGGCCGCGAGGTCGGGAAAGATCTGGTCCTTGGTGAGGATCTCGTCCAGAGGGGCGTCCACGGCCTGGGCGGGCGAGCTGCCGGCGGTGGCCACCGACTCCGAGGCCAGGGTGTCCAGGTACTCGTCGAGGAGCGCGCGGCGGAAGCGCCACTGACCGCCGATCTTGACTCCCGGGATGTGGCCCTCGTGCGCCAGCCGGACCAAGGTGCGCTCGGCGAGCTTCAGATACTCGGCCGCTTCCTTTGCCGTCATGCACGCTTCCATGGTGCCTTCCTGTATCAGGCCGAGTTCGACCTCTTGGGCTGAATATTCCTTCCTTGTGCGATTGTCAAGGCAATTGCGTGGGCTTGCGCGGCGCAACGCTGTGTGCTATCACGGTTCCGCCCGGAGGACTCACCGCTGCGCCACAACCCACGGCGACCCTCGTTCGCGAGAGGACTGTGGAGTTCGGCCCACGCGAGGGTTTCCCGGTGGAGAGACGCTCGACATCAGCCAAGGAGGTTCGTCAGGGGACGTGCAAGCCGAGGTGAAGGAGATCATCGTTCAGCAGCTCGGAGTGGATGCCGACAAGGTGACACCGGATGCTTCGTTCGTCGATGATCTGGGTGCGGACTCGTTGGATGTGGTGGAGCTGGTGATGGCCTTCGAGGAGGAGTTCGGGGTGGAGATCCCGGACGAGGCCGCGGAGAAGATCGCCACCGTCAAGGATGCCATCGACTTTCTGAAGAAGCACATGGAAGAATGACGTGTCGCGCCGGGTGGTCGTCACCGGGCTCGGGCTGATCTCGCCCCTCGGGATCGGGACGGAGGACACTTGGGCAGGCCTCGTCGAGGGCCGCAGCGGTGCCGTCGATCACCCGCTTCGACACCTCTGAATTCCCGGTGCGCATTGCCGCCGAGGTCCACGGTTTCGATTCCTCGCGCTGGCTCGAGGTCAAGGAGATCAAGAAGTACGACCTCTTTGTCCACTACGCCATCGCCGCCACCGACCTGGCGCTCGAGGCCTCGGGACTCCAGATCACCGCCGCCAACGCCAACCGCGTCGGCGTTGTGATCGGATCCGGCATCGGTGGTCTCCCTCTGATCGAACGCACCCACGATGCGCTCAGGGACAAGGGCCCGCGGCGTGTGTCCGCCTTCTTCATCCCCGGCGCCATCATCGACATGTGCTCCGGGGCGGTGAGCATCCGCACCGGCGCCAAGGGGCCGAACAGCGCCACCTGCACCGCGTGCTCCACCTCGGCCCATGCCATCGGCGATGTCCTCTCGACATCCGCCTCGGGTACGCCGATGCCGTGATCGCAGGTGGTTCCGAGGCGGTGGTGACGCCCATGGCGGTGGCGGGATTCGCCTCGATGAAGGCCCTCTCGACCCGGAACGACGAACCGCAGCGGGCCTCCCGTCCCTGGGACCGCGATCGCGACGGGTTCGTGGTGGGGGAGGGCGCCGGGATCGTGGTGCTGGAAGAGCTGGAGCATGCACGGCGGCGGGGGGCGCCCATCCTGGCCGAGGCGCTCGGCTTCCGGCATGTCCGCCGACGCCTACCACATCTCTGCACCTGCTGAGGACGGCGACGGGGCAATCCGGGCCGATGCAGGCGGCGCTGGACGACGCTCTCATGCCTCTCGATGCTGTCGACTACATCAACGCGCATGGCACATCGACGCCCTTGGGTGACCGCGTCGAGACCACTGCCGTCAAAGCGGTGTTTGGCGAGCACGCACGGCGCCTGATGATGTCCTCCACCAAGTCCATGACCGGTCACCTCTTGGGGCCAGCCGGTGGGCTCGAGTTCGGCATCTCGGTG
>CAWJPY010000001.1:200000-426068 GCA_963844865.1 uncultured Holophagae bacterium | reverse complement strand
TGGACACTGTTAGCTCTTAGAAATCATCTATCCACAGGAGATGTTAGTGTTATGATGAACAGCGCAGAAGAACAAGCTTCAAAATTTTATAATACCGTGGGCTGGGAAACAGAAGGGGGAATTACAGAAGATGCGAAAAGGTGGGAGGACCTAAGAGAATATGCCAGAGAATATGTTGGGAAATGCCGACTGAGAGTTTTGAGCCACATACCGGAAAGTGGTGAAAATTTACTCGACATGGCATCTGGCCCCATACAGTATAGAGAGTATTTGGAGTATTCAAGGAACTTCAAAAAAAGGTATTGTGTTGATTTATCTTCAAGTGCGCTTGAAGGTGCAAAAGAGAAGATCGGAGATCACGGAGTATTCTTGCATGGCAGTTTTTTCGATATTCCCTTGGAAGAGGATTTCTTCGATTGCACGGTTAGTCTTCATACCATCTATCATATCGATAAAGACAGGCAAGAGGAGGCAGTACGCAAATTGATCAAAGTTACTAAGCCGGGAAAGCCAGTAATTATTGTATATAGCAATCCAAATACATTTATTTCCTCCTTAAGATCATTCCTACCTCTTCGCGCCTTAAGAAGAGCAAGGAAGCTCCTAAAAACGACGGAGGAAGATGCGCAGAAATGGCAAGGAATGAGCCTGTATTTTCAAGCACATCCGATTAAATGGTGGTATAGATTTAGTGATGCTGCTCACGTACGGGTCTTGCCTTGGCGTTCGTTTGATTCAAATATTCAGAAAAGACTAATACCAAATAGCAAAGTAGGCGGTCTTGTGTTTAGTCTATTATTCAATCTCGAAGAACGTTTCCCTGGTTTCTTTGTGAAATATTTTCAGTATCCCATGATAATACTCACCAAAAGAAAAGGCTAACAAGGCGCTGCCGCGGGCACAGCTCACGGACCTGTACCGCTTCACCAGCTTCGTGCAGCAGCCGGCGGTGTTCTTTCGCAGTTCGGTGCTCGATCGGTTCGGCTATCTCGACGAGTCGCTGTACTTCACCCTCGACTACGAGTACTGGTTGCGCATCGCCCGCCACATCACGGCCGAGTTCCTCCCGGTGGTCCTCGCTCACATCCGCTTGCGTTCCGGCTCGAAAATGGCGGACCCGGTGTGGAGGAGGTTCTCAAAAGAGATGCGCCAAGTGTACCTGTAGAGACACACCTCACCCAAGTTCGACAGTTACGCGCGTAAGGTATTGATTCTATGAGGTCGAGTTCCAAGAAATGCCACTACGCTGCGGCTTCGACGGCCTTCCGGGTCGGCTGGCGGACCTCGATCGCTTCGAAGAGCGCGCGCTGCTCAGGTGTCATCGAGGAGACCCCCGTCAGCGTCGTCCCCGTCGCGAGCCTCACGTTGTGACGCTGGACCGCCCGCAGTCGGTACAGCAGCTCCTCCGGCGACATGCTCAGCCCCGACCTTTTGAGCCTCAAGCGCATCACCCTCTGGATCACAAGTGCGAGGAAGCAGATGAAGGTGTGCGCCCGGATCCGATCCGGCAGCCGGTGGTACACCGGCGCGATCTCGAGCTGGCTCTTCATCACCCGGAAGCCGCGCTCGATGTCCGCCAAGTCCTTGTACCGAGCCACCAGCTCCTCGGCCGACATGTCGCGCACGTTGGAGATCAGCACCAGCTTGCCGTCGAGCTCGAGATCCCGCTTCAGCTCCTCGACGTCCCAGTACCAGCTGAAGACCTCGTCCTCCAGGTCCAGCTTGATCAGCCGCGTCAGCCTCGCCTCCACCAGCTCGTGATGCATCTTCACCCTGGCGCCGTTGTCCGTCAGCCGCCGCCCCCGACCGGGAGTGCCGTCCTCCTGTGCGTTGAGCTTGCCCGCGAGCTGCCGTGTGCTGTGCAGCACCTTCGCAATCCGCTCCGCCCGCATCCTGCGCGCCCGCTTTGCGATCTCCGGAGAGTGCGCCACCACGAGGCGGCGCCCATCGACCTCCGCCTCGCGCACGCTCTCCTCGCCGGACTCCCGGCTCTCCTCGAGCAGGTCCCGGTGCAGCTCGGCGAGGTCCTTGGTCATCTCCCGGTACCTTCGCGCCGGCACCGCCAGGATGTACTCGACACTGCGCCCGTTGACCTGCAGGCTCTCCAGCTCGGCGAGGTTGTCGAGCGAAATCATCGCCCGGTCGGCCACGAAGACCAGCCGCTTGACCGGGAAGCGCTCGCACAGCCGGGTCACGATGCCCTGCACCGTGGTGGTCTCCGAGATGCTGCCCTCGAAGACCTCGTGGGTGACCGGGAAGCCGTCGGCCGTCTGCACGAGTCCGACCGCAAACTGCCGTGCGGTCCCGTCGGTGTCCTTCGACTTGCCCCACTGCCGCAGGTCGTCCTCGACCTCCGTCTCGCCCTCGACCCCGATCGTGGTGATGTCGTAGAAGACGACCTCCATCTCGGTGTCAAACAGCGGCAGCAGGGTCCCGACCAGCTCCCGCTCGAGCGCGTCCTTGTACTCGACGAGGACGTCCATGGCCCGCAGGAGGTTCTGGTGGGTGACCTGAGAGCGGTCGATGCCAGGCAGGTACACCTGCTCGATCCAGCGCAGGATGCCGAGCTTCGAGCGCGGGTCCGACAGACGGTTGATGACCATGACCCGGACCAGCTTCTCGATGTCGATCTGGTGGCGGCGGCCTCGGGTCGACTTGAGCACGGCCTGGGCGAGCTTGAGCTGGCGCCAGATGTCCATCACGGCCCAAACGTCGCCGAGCTGCTCGGCGGGGGCGAACGTGGTGTTGTCAGAGGTGATGCCACGGGTGAGCTCGTCGAGCGAGGGCCGGTCGGTGACCCTGAGCAGACCGTTGATGAGGGTGTCCAGGTCGGCCTCGCCGAGCTGGTCGAGCCGGCACAGGTTGGCGATGTGCTCCTGCTTGGGCCTTCGAGTCTCAGGGTCACGGTAGGCCCGGACGATCTGGAGGTAGCTGCGGGGGCCGGAGCGAGTGATCTTGACTTGCACGCCACGACTCTACTGCAGTCATCTATCCACTGTCAATAGCTATCACATCACATGCATGCCATTACAGGCCCTCAGGCGCCCCAGACTCGCAAGTTGTTGAAGATACTCAACCGTGTTTCTTTGAAACTACTGATTCTGGGTGCCAACTGTCGAAGTCGGGGTGCCGAGAGGGTGTGGATGAGCGCACCGGTCACTTCATACGGCTCGACCCGCAGGAGCAGGCGAGCCGGCATGGCATACGGCCTCCAGGCCGCATGCCACAGCGTGGGCATCGAGGTCAGTGAGGGGCTCGGGAAGGACCGGCAGGCGCGAAGCCACCGCCAGGATCACCAGTGCACTGCCGAACCCGACGTTGCAGAGCAGCGCGACGATGGGCGATGTGGCTGCCTGCCGCACGAGTCAGCCCACCGAAGAGCCGTCGTGACAGCGCGGAGTCGGCGCGGCCGGCTCGATGCCGGTTCTGCGCAGATCGCAGTCCAGGCAGGAGTCAGGAGTGAAGGTCGCGCATGGGTCCCCGAGCCCGGCCCCAGACGACCCCGGGGAACCATGCGGGAAACTGGGTGTCCCTTGACACCGGTCCTCAACTCCGGCTTCATGATGGTCCAGGTCTCCGCCGCGGCGCTGGTGAGGGAGTGCAAGACCCTCGCGCACCCGGCGTCGGTCGATTCGATCCCGACCTCGGCGGGTCAGGAGGACCACGTCTCGATGTCCACCTAGGCGGCGCGTACGCTGACCCGGATCGTCGAGATGCTCGGTCAGGTCCTGGCGATAGAGCTGCTGGCGGCCGCGCAGGCGCTCGAGTGCCGCCGCCCGCTGCGCACCTCCGAGGCGCTGGAAGCCGTGGTCGAGAAGCTGCGTAAGGTGGTCCCGGCCCTCACGAACGACCGCCCCTTCGCCCCGGGCATCGAGGCGGCAAACGCTCTCGTCGAGGAGCTGAGAGCCTCCGCCCAACTGAGACCTGGCCGCATCGACCGCCCCTGAGGGCCGCAAATGCCGTCTCAAGAAAACACCGAGGACACGATGAGGAGCCCTTCCACTCAAACCTCTGTACCCTGGACCGTCTGTTGCGCAGAGTCGGCCTATTTAGAGCATACGCAGCACCCCACCAACCGTTGCGGGTTGCCGGAAGCAGTGGGGCGCCTGCAGTGCCAACGGGCCACGTACATGTCAGAGCAGCAATTCAATGGCGGTTGTCCACCGCTGGATTTGGACCTGAGGGCTGTGAGCGCTCACAGCCCTTCTACGGGCAGTCTCTCCCAACGATCTCCGCCGCAAGTCATTAGTTCTCAACGTCTCGATCGCCCTTGCCCAATCTTCCGGGTTCGTCGGATGTTCCACCAGCACACCTCCGTCGGCGATAAGTTCGGGAAGACCCCCGAGACGTGACGCGATGACCGGCAGTCCTGTGGCCATCATCTCAATCGAAGCTGAAGGCAGCTCGTTGAGTAGGCTGGAGGCGATACCAATATCGGACGCCTGGTACAGGCTGACCATCCCTTCATGGCCCAGTTTTCCGGTGAAGATAATGTGGCGGCCAAGCGCAATCTCGCGCCTGGCAGGTGCCACCGGACCGGCGCCGAGCAGGACTACATCCCTCCCACCCTCCGGCAAGAGGCGAAGAGCCTTCTCGATAATCTGAAAACCTTTATGCGGTTGGTGAGCTCCGGCGTGTGCAAGAACAAGAGCGTCCGGATCCACATTGAAAGTGCTCCGGGCTGAGATCCGTTGCCCCGACAATGCTGGGCGAAACTTGTCGAGGTTCTGAGCGTGTGGAATGACGAGAGAAGGAACAGTAAACCCTTTGAATTGCGATAATTCAAAGACATCTCGGCAAGTGAAGCGACGGGGAATACGACGAGATCACACGACGGCAGGATGTCAGTGACTCGATCCAGAGATCCGGTGAAGAAGGGATGGTTTCGAATCCAGAATATGACCTTACCGCTGAAGCCAGCCTTCCGCACCGCCTCTATATCTTGGGGACGCATACTCAGCATGACACTCTCATCCCTAAAGTCTTGGGTATACGCACGGATCTTCGCGAGAAATGGATAGGGCTTGTACGCCTTACCCGTGACCTTACTTCTGACCCGGTGCGCCAGTCGCGGCCGAGGCTTGCGGCCCAGTGAAACGGTCCGCACCTCTGGTAGCGCCACAGCTTCCGGCGACGCAGCACTTACCCTCCAGCTCGAATGGACCTGTGCAAGTCGTACCAGCAGTTCGGACGTCAGTCTTGGCACTGCAGCACTAGCTGTCAGATCGAGTGGATGGGTCGTATAGACACAACCCAGCGCGACAGGACCATGGCTCATCACATCCCCTCGCTTCCTAGTGTCTTGATTGCGAAGTTCCATGTCATAAATCAGAGGCGAGTTTCTGCTGAGTAGTGATGATGGACTCGGCGCTCTTGATCCAGCGAAACGATCTTACCAGCTCCTGATTGTGGACCGAGATGAAGCGGTGGAGTTCGTTCCTGAGCTCGGTGACGTTTGTGAAGACTCCGCGGTAGAGGGCACGGCGCGCCGACTGCGAGAACCAAGCTACCGACTGCGTTCAGCCAGGAGGCACCGGTGGGCGTGGAGTGAAGGTGGAACCGTGGATGGGTGCCCATCCCTCGCCTTCACCACCCCGGCATTCGTGAGATGAGCCAAAGAGAAGATCTTGCGCCCAGGACTCCTCTGTTACTAACACGTCCGCCTGTCCCGCAATCGCCGAAGCCAAGAGTATCCATAAGTACTACTTTGCGGTCTTTGCGTCTTCGCGGTTCACGTTCTCGGACGCGCCCGAACAGGCATTGCCGAGCAAGGGCCGGGGGATCTCGACTTTGACACCTGAAAATGTGAAGTCTCGCAGGACCATCATTTAGCTTGGTGGTCTGGTAGTTTTCGTACTACGCGACGAGCTTCTTGAGGCGGGCGTCGGTGAGAGGCTCGACCTTGAGGAGGTCGAAGATCTCGAGCTGGAGCGGTGACTTGTTGGCGAGGATCTCGCGTTCGGCGCCAGTAGTCGGCAGGCTGAGGTGGACGTGCGTCAGCCGCCGCAGCTCGTCGAGTGCCTTCTGAGGAGACAGGGCGGACTCGGCGCTCTTCAGCCGCAGCCGCATGATGCGCTCGACGACCAGGGCCAGCACGCACAGGAAGACATGAGCACGCACGCGACGCTCCGTCCAGTGGTAGGTAGGACGGATCGCGATGTGGGACTTCAGCACTCGGAAGGACCGCTCGATCTCCTGCAGGTCCTTGTAAATTCGGTACAGCTGATCGGCCGTGAATCGGCTCGTGTCGGTGTGCAGGGCGAACTTGCCGTCGCACTTCTCCGCGCACTCGATCGCCGCCTCGACGGGCTCCACCCACAGCAGATCACCGCAAAGCTCGACGTGGAAGTACGCCGCAACGTTGTGCTAGAGTGCCTCCTTGATCAGCTGCTTGAATGCGCCTTGGTCGGTCAGCTGACGGCCTCGGCTCGGTACCTTGCCCTGCAGCCGAGCCTCGACGAAGGCGGCCTTCTCGTCGAACTCGTCAAGCTTCCGCTCCCGACCGGCTCGGTTCGTCCTCGCCACGTCCATCGAGAACGGGACGACATACCTGCCGTCATCTGCCGGCGCCTCGATCACGACCTCCGGGGCTCGCTCGCCCTCGTCCCTGACCCCGCCCTCGTCACGAGCCTTCTGCATCAGCTCGTCGTGCGTGCTCTCGATCAGCTCCCGGGTTGATGTCGCCCGCTTGAGCGGCAGCGCCACCAGGTGCTCGAACCCCAGCTTCGCCAGAGCCTCGAGGTTGCCCTGGGACAACATGCCCCGGTCCGCGACCACCATGCAACGGTCGACGCCGGAGAACAGCTGCCTCGCCCGCTTCATGGTCGCATCCACCAGGGTCACGTTCGCTGTGCTGCCGGGGTGCACGTCGTGATACACCGGCACCCCGTCCTTCGTGGTCACCATCATCAGCACGTACTGCTTGCGCTCCGGATGCCCGTCCCGGCCGTAGCCGTGCTCGAACAGGGGGTGCTCACTGTGCCTCGTGGTCACCGACACCGACGTCACCTCCACCGGGACCAGGTGGAGCTCGGTGTCAAACAGGGTGCGCACCCGATCAGCCAGCCGCCTCTCGATCTCGTCCTTGTGCTCGATCAGCACGTCCATGGTCCGCAGCAGGCCCTGGTAGGTGATGCCATCCGGGTCGATTCCCGGAATCACGACAGTCTGCAGCCACTCCAGCACACCGAGCTTGGATCGCGGATCATCCAACCGGTTGCACAGCAGCTCGGTCAGGTCGCCGAGCGAAGCAACCACCTTGGTCGTCGGGCGTCGGGTCTCGACGTGCCGATGGCGCTCCACCAGCTGCACCGAATGGTACTCGCGGTCCTTGTAGCGGCGGATCGAGTTTCGGAAGTACATGTCAGTAGATGGCCTGCCCAAAACTCTATCGATGTCAAGAGTCTTCCGGTACTACATGAATCCTCGCCCCTAAAAACTGCAAGCTGCTAAATCTACTCACCGGGCTCGCTCACAATACGTGTCGTGGTGTCAAAGTCGAGGGGGATCTCCCCGGGTTCCGAGACAGCCTGCAAGCTCCGCTCCTACGACCGCGCCGTCGGGCGTGTCGAGTCTCGCGTCTTACCCGGCCCGCTCTGCGGGCCGCAGCTCCTCCGGGATCCGCGTCGACCCCGACCGCTTGACCGTCGGCGGGAGGTAGATCCGCGCCTCCGGCAGCAGCGAGTTGAGGAGCTGGCGCAGGGCGCCCTCCTGGCTGTCCACGGCAAGTTCTTCGAGCCGTCGCAGCGAGTCCTCGTAGTCGCCGCTCCAGCTCGGCGTGAGGTTTCCGATGAAGATCTTGGGATGTCGGGTCTTGGCAATCGTCTCACCGGCGGTCTCGAGCTCCTCGTAGAGCTTCTCGCCGGGCCGGATGCCGGTGATGGCGATGTCGACGTCCTCGTAGGGACGCAGGCCGAAGAGCCGGATCATCTCCTGGGCGAGGTCGAGGATCCGAACCGGCTCGCCCATGTCGAGGATGAAGATCTCGCCGCCGTTGCCCATCGCTCCGGCCTGCAGCACGAGCTGCGACGCCTCGGGGATGGTCATGAAGTACCGCACCATGTCCGGGTGGGTCACGGTCACCGGGCCGCCGTGGAGGATCTGGTCGCGGAAGATCGGGATCACCGATCCCGCGGACCCCATCACGTTGCCGAAGCGCACCGCGACGAACCGGGTCGCGAAGCGCTGGTTGAGACGCTCGACGGCGATCTCCGCGAGCCTCTTCGACGCGCCCATCACCGAGGTCGGGCGGACCGCCTTGTCGGTCGAGATGAGGATGAACGCCTCGACCCCGGCCTCTCCGGCGAGCTCGCCGAGCCGTGCCGTCGCAAGGCTGTTGTTCTTGATCGCCTCGCAGGGGTTGGACTCCATCATCGGCACGTGCTTGTGGGCGGCGGCGTGCACGACGACGCTCGGCTTGTGAACGGCGAACAAGCGGCGCATCCGCTCGAGGTCCGAGACGTCGGCGACGAGCGGCACGCAGTCGAGCTGCTCCCAGTGCTCACGCAGCTCGCGGTGGATCACGAACAGGGCGTTCTCGGCCCGCTCGACCAGGAGCACGCGGCCGGCGCCGAAGCGCGCGACCTGGCGCACCAGCTCCGAGCCGATCGAGCCGCCGGCGCCGGTGACCATGATCGTCTTGCCGGCCAGGAACGTCGCGGATCTGGCTCTCCTCGAGCTGTACCGGCTCGCGCCCGAGAAGGTCCTCGATCTCGACATCGCGAATCCTCGAGACCTCGACCTTGCCGCCGAGGATCTCGTACAGGCCGGGGATGATCCGCATCTTGATCGGGATGCTCTCGCAGACCTCGACGATCCGCCGGAGCTGCTCCCGCGTGGCCTGGGCGATCGTGATGATGACGTGGTCGATCTCGAGGTCGGCAACCAGCGACGGCAGGTCGGCGGTCGCGCCCAGGACCCTGACGCCCTGCATCACCGAGCCGTGCTTCTCGGCGTCGTCGTCGACGAAGCCGACGATGGACAGGCCGAGGTCGACCCGGTCCTGGATCTCCTTGGCGGCGAGGTTACCCGCCCGCCCGGCACCGACCAGCAGCACCCTCTTCGCCGCGTGCCCGCTGCCGTCATGGGCGTGCAGGCCGCGCTCGTAGCGCTCGAACACGACCCTGCGGAATACCCGAATTGCGAGCACGCCCCCGAAGGCGAGGAGCGTGTCCATAATCGCGACCGAGATCGGCACCCTCCAGGTGCCGTAGCTCGCCGGCAGGGCGAACCGCAGCACGATGACCGGCAGAAAGGACCACAGCGCCGCGCGAAGGAAGGCCGAGACCTCACGCAGGCCCACGTACCGCCACACGAACGAGTACACGCCAGAAAGGTGGAGTGCAAGAAACTGCAGCAGGACGATATAGGCGACTTGGCTGAGGGCCCGCATCCGCACGTCGTGAGACGGCGCGAAATCGAATCGCAGCCCGTACGCCAGCAGGAAGGCCGTCACGAGCACTGAGAGGTCGAGAAGGTACTGCAGACGTCGGCTGAAGTAGCGGACCCAAGCGGGTCGTTTCACAAGCTGTGCGTCTCCTTCGGATGTTTGCTGCCCCATCATTACGTTGCCGTCGCAAACCGGTGTTGACCCGGTGCGTAATTCTCAAGTGCTTGGAAAATACCCACTGCAGTAGCCCTCATTACGGGGGAATTGTAACTCCGCAGACTCGTCTCGTCAGGCCCGTTCTGCACACGGCTGATGGCAACCTCGCGGATCGTCCGCGGGCGAGATCCAAGAGTCTCTCTCACGCGATCTTTACCAGGGGACGTCTACTGGAGCCACTAGCCCACGAGCGCCAGGGCCGCTGATCCTTCTCGCGGCCTCACCAGCTTGACCTCGTCGCGAGTTGTCGGGCACAATGCCTGCTAGATGAGGTAGGTTAATGGACATCTCCGGGCTCGCTCAGTGGCTCCGCACCAAGAAGTACGCTATCACCCGACTGCAGGACGAGTCGGGAGTGCTCCTCAGCGCGGATGACTTGCTGGTGTTCACTCTCAACGACACTGGCCTGTTCCTGCTGGAAGCGATCGAGAGCGGCAGTGCGATCTCGGAAGCCGAGCTCGTTTCTCTGTTGACACGGGAGTTCGAGGTGAGCGAAAGCCAGGCGCGGCGGGACATCAGCGACTTCCTCGGCGACCTGGCAGACGCTATCAGAATGGGCTGAGCCTCCTCGATCCCCGTCAGACGGTGAACACATGGCGACGATCCCGGGGGGCGCAGGATCCCGGAACGTCAGGTGAATCGCCGCCTCAGCCACACTTCCACCGGAAAGAGGTCGAGCAAGGTGAGCGCTGCAGACCGGTCGCCCTGTTCGGCCCTCGCCACGAGCCGGCGGAGCCCGTTCGGATCGACGATCCCGATCTCCACCAAGCGCCACAGAGAACTCGCTCGCCAGTTGTCGAGAACCCTGGCGAGATCCTCAGCTTCGTGGACCCTGTACCGTCCCTTGTCGAGCCGGTCACGCACCTCTGGAGCGAGGTCCCGGTCAAGGGCCAGACGGAGCAGGTGCCTCGGACGTGCACCAGAGTAGAACTCCCGCGCCGGGGTCCGGAAAGCGAACTCGACGATGTCGAGGTCCATCAGCGGATGCCGGAGCTCCAGCCCGACCGCCGCGGCGAGCTGCTCCAGAGGCTCCATGGGATGGCCCCCCCGGTGCCACATGAGCCGCAGCAGGAGATCAGCTCTCGCGTGCGATGGTTCCCTCCAGACCTCCTCGGCGAGCGCCTGCGCCTCCTCGACCTGCCTGGTCCAGGGTCCTGATGCAAGCCAGTCTGGCCTCATCCGGCTCGACGGGGCGTCCGCCCAGCGCCGGGAGCGCACCCAGTTGCCACGAAGGTAGCGCAGGCGCCACCACGCCGAATCCGGCAGATGGGGCGCGCGAATCCGAAAGCAGTCCGACGCGGCCCGAAGGTAGTGACCGGACGCCAGTTCGTCCTCGAGGTATCGGATACTCCCGTCCAGCCACTCATCTCCTCCCAGGCCGGTCAAGAAGACTCTCCTCCCGTCTGCGCGAAGCGCCTCCCCCATCAAGAGGATCTGCTGCAGGGACCTCACCCACGGCGAGTCGACTGCAGCCGCGATCTCGCCGCAGTCCGACAGTGGGCTGCGTTCGAGCCCGTCGATCCTGGTCCACGCGTCGAGACCCGAGTGCTCCACCTGTGCCCTCATGTAAGCGGACTCGTCGTCGTCGGCGCCCGGAAACACGATCGAGTAGGCCCGAGCCCGCTGGCGGAGGCCCCTATCGGAACATGCCAGAGCCCATACGGAGGAGGAGTCCAGCCCTCCGGAGAGGCCGACCCCGAAGACATGCCTTTGGCAAGTCCTCGCGACCGCGCGCTCCAGGCGAGAACGGAGATCTGCGACAGTCGCCTCCACGGTCGTCGTGGCTGCGGCGCAGGTCGCGGGGGGAGACCAGTAACTCTTCCTCTCGTGTGGGACGAAGCAGGGGCCCTTCCAGGTATAGACCTCACCCGGAACGAGCCGCGACATGCCTCGCATCGCGGTGTGTTCCGTCGGGCGCAGTTGGAACGCGATGAAGTCGACCAGGAAGCCGGTATCCGGAATCAGCCGAAGATCCGCGCCCTGCGCGATCTGGCGAATCTCGCTCCCTAGGACGAGGGACTTCGCGGTGCGTACAAAGAAGAGGGGACAGAGCCCCGTCGCATCTCGAGCTGCGAGCACGGTCCCGGATACCTTGTCGCGGGCGATCAGCGCGAATCCGCCGCGGAGGGAAGAGAGCGCGGTGTTCATGCCCCTGAGGTCGAAGTACCGGAGCAACCACCGTGCGTCAGACTCCTCACTTTCACCGACCGTGAACTCGGCCGCAAGCTCGGCACGGTTGCCGACATGCCCATGCAGAGCGACGAGCCACCGTTCGTCCTCGGCGATGGAGGCACTCTTTACCGTGCTCTGGATGCCGATCGCGAAGCTGTCTCCTCCGCGAACCTCGAGCGCGCCCCGGTGCGGTGCTGCACGCGCCATCTCCCGCACCACCTCTCCTGCAGATGGTCCGGACTTGCACAGGATGACTGCTATGATTCCCGACATGTCATTGCTCCGGATCCTACGCCGGGGATCGCCGAGCCATACGATCCCGGTTCCCATCTCGCCCGATGGCGGCGCCGTTTTCCCAGACGGCGAGCGCCCGTCCGGGGGAGCCATGCTGTCGGCGCACGTTCACGCCGCCCGCTTGGCATGGTGGCTGAGGGATGCACGGATCCGCCCCATCCAGACTCTCGCGCAAGGGCTGCTCGCCCTTCCCCTCCTCCCGTCGAGGATCCCCGTAAAGGTGGCACGGCAAGCCGCATACCGCGCCTGCCGACTGGTGTCTCGCCTCTACCCAGCGTTTCAGAACACCTGCATCACTCGCTCGCTGGTGTTCGCAACCCTCATCTCCGACCGCGAACAGGTCGTGATTCACATCGGTTTTCGGAGCGGGAACGACCGCGGCCACAGAACCGCCGAGGGGCACGCGTGGGTCACGCTCGACGGTAACTCTGTGGGTGAGAGCGACCCGGAGTTGACACTGAAGGGAGCCTCGTTCGTGCGGTGTGTCGAGCTTCCCATGGAACGGCGTCGCGTCACGTAAGTAGTATCGTGCACGCCTTCCTGCAGTCGGTGCGGGCTGGCAGCCCACATAAACACGCCCGAGAACGGCGAGACCGCAGTCGAAAGTCGGTGGGGGCCCCCGAGTTCGACACTTCAGGGCGGGATTCCGGGTCGATGCTGGGAAGCGGTTGCGTGGAATCAACAAGTTGCGCAGGTGGCTGGCGGGGGGTCGTGTAATGGCACGTGTGGCGTATTGCAACACTTGATAGAAGTTCTTGTAGTGTGATAGCGTCATGGCGTGCAGTTGAAGGTCACCCGCTCCGGCCCCCGCACCTACCTCCAGATCGTCCAGGCCTATCGGGACGAGGAGACCGGGCGGCCCAAGCAACGCCACATCGCCAACCTCGGCCGTGCCGACCAGCTGGGTGAGAGCGACCTCGACACGCTGATCAACGGACTTCTCAAGTTCACCAACCGGGCGACCCTGGGCGAGCTCGACTCCAGAGTGACGTCAGAGGGTACGACCTTCCGCCCGGCCCTCCAGGTGGGCGACATCTGGGCAATCCTGGGCATCTGGCATCAGCTCAAGCTGGCGCAGACCATCACGAAGGCGGTCAGTCAGAGCAGGCGGCAGATCGACGTCGAGAAGCTGGTGCGGGTGATGGTGATGAACCGGCTGTCGGACCCGAAGTCGAAGCTCGGGCTGCTGCGGTGGCTGGACCAGGTCTATCTTCCGGGCGTCGACCGTGAGTCGGTCCAGCACCAGCACCTGCTGCGGGCGATGGACGTGCTGCTCGAGCACAAGCAGGAGATCGAGGACGAGCTGGTCGGGACGCTGCTGCCGTTGTTCGACACCGAGATGGAGATCGTGTTCTACGACATCACGACGATCTCCGTCGAAGGGGAGACCGAGCTGGACGACGACCTGCGGGAGCACGGGAAGTCGAAGGACTTTGACGGGGTGGAGCGCCAGTTTGCGGTCGGAGTGGTGCAGACGGCGGACGGCTTCCCGGTGACCCACGAGGTCTTCAAGGGCAACATCTCGGAGACCACGACGGTGCAGGGAGTCGTCACGGGGCTGGCAGAGCGCTTCCCCATCCGGCGCCTGGTGTTCGTCGCCGATCGGGCGATGATCTCGCTCGACAACCTGGCGGAGCTCGAGGCCATCGAGCTGCCGGGCGGACACAGGGTGGAGTACATCCTTGCGGTACCGGCTCGGCGCTACCGGAAGATGACAGAGGACCTTCCCGAGCTGCATCGCAAGCTCATGGAGGCGACCAAGGTCAGCGACGAGGAGGCGGTGGCCGAGGCAGAGGTCGACGGGCGGCGGCTGGTGGTCGCGCACTCGCCGAGGATCGCCAGGCGCGCGCGGCGGATGCGGGCCAAACGGGCAGTCAAGGCGCTGGCCTTGGCGCGGAGGCTCGCCGGCAAGCTCAACGACCAGGCGGACGGCGCCCCCCACCGGGGTCGGCGCCTGACGGACGCGGGCTCGAAGATCACCTTCGGCCAGGAGCTGTCGAAGCTGAAGCTGACCCGGCTGATCGAGATCGAAACCGATGACGAGACCTTCTGGTGGGACTGGAACGTCGAAGAGCTCAAGCGGGACCTCGAGCTGGACGGCAAGCTCGTGATCCTCTCCAACGTGCGAGACCTCACCGCCGAGCAGCTGGTGGCGCAGTACAAGGACCTGGCCGACATCGAGCGGGGCTTCCGGATCATGAAGAACCAGCTCGAGCTCGGTCCCGTCTACCACCGGCTTGCCCGACCGGATCCGCGCCCACACCTTCATCTGCTTCCTGGCACTCGTCATCCAGCGCGCCCTTCGCCGTCGACTGCATCGCTCGGCGCTCGCCATGTCACCGGAGGAGATGCTCTACCGGCTCCGCTCGGTGCAGCGCCACAGCGTCCGCCTCGCCACCGGCAAGGAGCTCGAGGGTCTGTCGGCCATCTCCCCTGAGCAGCGCTCCATGTTTGACGCCGCCGGCGTGCCGCTGCCGACCCTCAAACGGCTCAACGCAGCCGTGTAGTGGCATCTTTCGGAACGCTCACTATTAGAATCAGTAACTTACGCGCGCAACTGTCGAACTCGGGGGGGTCACGCGTCGTGCCCTGAAGACCGCGAAGTCTCGGCTCTCATCGCTGGACGCCCTCGACGAGGTGCAAAGGCGGACCCATGGGAGCCTCAGGTTGCCGAGGAGCGCCTCGCTTGGCGCGGTCACGGAGGGGCTGCGCCGAGGGCGCAGCGGTGAATCCGGTCTCGATGGTGGGGTCGTGGTCGGCTGGGGGAGGGCGCACCTATCTCCTGCGTGAGATCGACACCGGGGAGCGACAATGCGCTTGTCCACTGTGCCATCATGGGAGTGTCCTCAGGAGGGACGCGTCGTAGACGTCGTGGAGTCCACAGCACCCCTCACCGCTGTCGTGATCAGCTACAACTCGGCCTCGGACCTGCCGGGGTGTCTGGCGGGTCTGGGCCGCGCCGGGGTGCCGGTGGTAGTGGTGGACAACGGGTCACGGGATGGGTCGGTGAGGATCGCGCGCGATCACCGTCAGCAGGGAGTCGAGGTGGTCACGGTGGGTACCAACACCGGCTTTGCCGGGGGCTGCAACCGGGGCTTCGCCGCGGTGGCGAGCGAGGTCCCGTATGTGGCCTTCATGAACCCCGACGTGGTGGTGCAGCCGGGCTGCCTGGAGCGGTGCGTGGAGGTGCTCGAGGCGCGGCCGGAGGTGGCGGCGGTGGCGCCGCGGCTGATGCGGCCCGACGGAGCGACGGTGGACAGTGTGGGGCAGGTGCTGCGGGCGCCCACCCTGGAGGTGCGCGACCGCGGCTACGGCGGGCCCCTGGATACCGATTTGCTGGCGCCGCGACAGGTACTGGCGGCGTGCGGCGCCCTCGGGGTGTTCCGTCGCTCGGCGCTGGAGCAGGTGGCGGAGGATCACGGTCCGTGGGCGGAGCACTACTTCTGCTTCTGGGAGGACCTGGAGCTGGGCTGGCGGCTCACGAACCGTGGCTTCCAGGTGGTGACCGAGCCGACGGCGGTGGCGGTCCACACCCGAGGGGCCGGCGCCGACGAGGGATCGGGCCCCTTGCGCTGGCGCCGGTCCGAAGCCCTGGAAGCGTGCGTCATCAGCAACCGTTGGATGACGCTGATCCGCCACCTGCATCCGGTTGATGCGCTCCTGCACGCTCCCGTACTCTTGCCGTGGGACTTGGGGATGGTGGTCCTCGGCGCGCTGCGCCGCCCCCGACTCGTCGGCCACCTGCGCCGCCGCTGGCCGCTGGTGTATCGCGAGTGGCGGCGGCGGGGACAGTTTCCTCGCAGGCGACTGGTCGAGCTGCCGTGGTGATTCGTCTCGTCCTGGGCTTCTTTCTGGCCTACCTGCTCTCGCGGGTGGGCACGCCCATGGCTCGCGAGGCGGCGCTGCGGTTCGGGGTGATCGACGCCCCCGACGGTCAGCTCAAGAACCACCGCGCGCCGGTGGCCTACCTGGGCGGGCTGGCCGTGTTCACCAGCTTCCTGCTCGCCCTCGGCATGACGGCCGACTTCGACCGCGAGCTCCTCGCCTTGCTTTTGGCCTCCACCATCGTCGCTGCCATCGGCCTCATTGACGACTTCGGGGTCCTGACCCCCAAGCCCAAGGTGCTCGGCCAGGTGGTGGCGGTGTTCGTGCTTCTCAAGGCGGGGGTCATCGTCGAGCTGGTGTTCCTGCCCTGGTGGGCGCGCTACGTGGTGACGATCCTGTGGCTCGTGGGACTGTCCAACGCCCTCAACCTGATGGACATCATGGACGGCCTGGCGAGCGGCGTGGGGATGATCGCCGCCGCCTTCCTGCTCGCGGTGGCCGTGCTCAACGGCCGCTGGGTGGTGGCCGCCTTCACGGTCGCCCTCATCGGCGCCCTCCTCGGCTTCCTGCGCTTCAACTTCCACCCCGCCACCATCTACCTGGGAGACTGCGGCAGCCTCTTTCTGGGCCTCACCCTGGGCGCTCTGGCCATGGTCATGGACTACACCGCCCACAACGAGCTCGGTTTCCTGGCCCCCCTGTACATCCTCGCCCTGCCCATCATCGACACCGGCTACGTCACCCTCTTGCGGTTGCGCTCCGGCCGCAAGATCTACCACGGCAGCCCGGACCACTTCCCCCTCAGGCTGCGCAAGCGACTGGGGGGCCGCACGGTGCCCACGGTGGTCATCACCTACGGGGCGGCGCTGGCGTTCGGCGGCCTGGGTCTGGCGGTCATGTTCATGACTCCCAGGCAGACCATCATCACGACGGCGGTGGTCGCGGTGGTCACGCTCGCGGTGCTGGTCTGGCTGGCACGCGTCGCCATGGACCGTCGATGAGGACGCCCCTCATCCTGGGCGGCGGGCTGACCGGCCTGGTGGCCGCCGAGCGGTTGGCCGTCGCCGGGGTCGAGGCCCCGGTGCTGGAGCGGGAGCTCGAGCCGGGCGGCGCCTGCCGCAGCGAGAGCCGGGACGGCTTCACCTTCGACTCCACGGGCCACCTGCTGCACGTGGCGCGACCCGAGACGGAGGTGTGGCTGCGGGAGCTCGGCGTGTGGGAGCGCCTGGCCGAGCACCGCCGGCGCGCGGCGGTGGTGGTCGGGGATCGGCAAGCGCCCTACCCGATCCAGATCCACACGGCGGACCTCGACCCCGTGGTCCGCCGCGACTGCCTGCTCGGCTTCATCAAGGCCTGGGCGCGCGGGCCGGGGGACGAGCCCGAGAACTTCCGTGACTGGGTCCTGGACCGGTTCGGCGAGGGCCTGGCGCGTCACTTCTTCTTCCCGTACAACAGCAAGCTCTACCGGGCACGGCCCGAGGAGCTGAGCCTGGACTGGGTGGGGCGATACGTGCCCAAGCCGAGCCTGGAGGAGGTGGTGGACGGTGCGCTCGGCCTGCACACCGCCGCCGTGGGATACAACGCCACCTTCCGTTATCCCGCCGAGGGCGGAATCCGGATGTTGCCAGACGCGGTGGCGCAGCGGGTCGCGGGCCTGCGCCTCGGTGCCGAGGTGGTGGCCGTCAACCTGGACGAGCGCTGGGTGGAGACCGCTGCTGGCGACACGCTGCCCTACTCGACGATGGTGGCGACGACGGCGCTCCCCCACCTGCTGGACCTGGTGGTGGGCGAGCTGCCCGAGGAAGCGGCGACGGCCAGGCGCGCCCTGCGCTGGGTGCGGGTGCTCAACCTGGCGCTGGGCGTCGAGGGGGCGCCGCCCTCGACACAGCACTGGCTGTACTACCCGGCGGCGGAGCTGCCGTTCTACCGGGTCGGCTTCCCCTCCAACCACGGTCGCGTGGCCCCCGATGGCTGCCACACCGTGTCGGTGGAGATCAGCCTGGAGCCGGACGGTGGCGATCTGGAGACGCTGGCGGCGACGGCCGAGCGGGCACTCGAGGAGCGCGGGCTGCTCGATCCCGGCCGGGTGCGGGTCCGGGTGCTGAAGGTGCTGGACCCGGCCTACGTGGTCTTCGACCTCCGTCGCCGCCAGGCAGTGTCCACCCTCCGGTCCTTTGTGCGGTCACACGACGTGGTGCTCGCCGGACGCTGGGCGGAGTGGAAGTACTCGGCCATGGAGGACGCCATCCTGGATGGCATGAGCGCGGCGCGCCGTCTGCTCCGGCGCGAGGACCAGGGGTGAGCCGGACCCGGGTCCTGCACGTGATCACGCGCCTCGAGCTGGGCGGCGCCCAGCGCAACACGCTCTACACGGTCGAGCATCTGGACCGGGACCGTTTCACGCCCGGCCTGGCCTGGGGCCCGGGGGCGGTGCTGGACGGGGAGGTCGCGGGCCTGCGGGACGTGTGGCTGCGGCCGGTCCCCCAGCTCGTGCGCCAGGTCGCGCCGGTCCGTGACGTGGGTGCTGTCCGAGCGTTGCGGGCCGCCATTCGGGCCTTCGGCCCGCGCGTGGTGCACACCCACTCCTCCAAGGCGGGGATCGTGGGCCGTTTCGCGGCGCGTCTGGAGCGGGTGCCGGTGGTGGTCCACTCCATCCACGGCTTCGGCTTCACGCCCCTGCAGCCGGTGGCGGTGCGGGCCCTCTTCTTCGCGGCGGAACGGCTGGCGGCGGCCTGGACCGATCACTTCGTGACGGTCTCGGAGGCCGACAGGCGTCGCGGTGTGGAGCTGGGCCTGTTCACGGCCGACGGGGTGTCGCTCATCCGCTCCGGCGTCGAGCTCGATCGCGTCCGTCACGGTGATCCCACCGGCGTGGCCGAGCGGCTGGGGGTGCCGGCGGACGCGCCGCTCGTGGTGCAGATCGGCAACTTCAAGCCCCAGAAGGCGCCGCTCGACTTCGTGCGCATGGCCGCCCTGGTGGCCTCACGAGTGCCCGAGGCGTGGTTCGTGATGGTGGGGGACGGCGCCCTGCGCCCCGCGGCGGAGGAGCTGGCCGGCCGCTTGGGCGTGGCCGAGCGGATGCGCTTTCCCGGCTGGTGGGACGACGTGCCCGCCCTCCTGGCGGCGACCCGGGTGTCGGTGCTCAGCTCCCGCCACGAGGGCCTGCCGCGGGCGGTGGTAGAGTCCCTGGCGGCGGGCGTGCCGGTGGTGGCCTCCGCCGTCGACGGGACGGTCGAGGTGGTCCGTGACGGGGAGAACGGCTTCCTGGTCGCGGCCGGGGACGTCGAGGGCCTGGCCGATCGGGTGGTGGCGCTGCTGGCCGACGATGCGCTCAGGCGGCGGCTGGCGGCGGCGGCGCCGGACCACCTGGAGGAGTTCGACATCGAGGACATGGTGCGTCGCCAGGAGGAGCTCTACGAATGGCTGACTGGATGCGTCCCTACCTGATCCTGTACGCCCTGGCGGTGGGCGCGGTGGTGGGGTCCTTCCTCAACGTGGTGATCCACCGGGTACCCCGGCGCCGGTCCATCGTCAGCCCCCGCTCCGCCTGCCCGGCGTGCGGGGCGCCGATCCGCTGGTACGACAACATCCCGATCCTGTCCTGGCTCCTGCTGCGGGCGCGCTGCCGGAGCTGTGGGGCGCCCATCTCGGTCCGCTACCCGTTGGTGGAGGCCGCGGCGGCGGGCCTGGCCGTCCTCACCCTGTTGGAGTACGGGCTCACTCTGGTCGGCCTCGAGGTGCTCCTCTTCGCCTGGCTCTCCCTGGCCCTCGGCCTCATCGACCTGGAGCATCAGCTCCTGCCCGACGTCATGACCTACCCGGCGATCCTCCTCGGGCTCGCCTGCTCCTGGTTCGGCGGGCTCGCCTCCTTCGGCGGTTCGGTGGCCGGAGCGATCGTGGGCGCTGCCCTGCCCGCCCTGGTGATCGTGCTCTACCGCCTGTGGCGGGGCGTCGAGGGCATGGGCTGGGGGGACGTGAAGTACCTCGCCGCCATCGGCGCGGTGGTCGGCCTCCAGGGCTGCCTGTGGGTCCTCATGATCGCCGCCCTGCTCGGCGCCATCGTGGGCCTGGGGCTCATCGCCGCGGGACGGGGCAGCGGCAAGACGGCGCTGCCCTTCGGCACCTTCCTGGCGGCCGCCGCCCTGCTCTGGATCTACCTCATTCTCCCGGCGGGGTGGGTGGCTCTTCTGGGGGCCTCACCCCTGGGTTGATCCCGGACCCGAGCTGGGCGGGGCAGGCTGGCGGGCTGCCAGCAAGGTGCGCTCCAGCTCACGGTCTCGATCCGGGAGCACGGTCCGCAGGTCGAGGAGCAGACGATCCTCCTCGAGGCGGCCGATCACCGGCGGCGCCCCGGCCCGCAGCCGGTCGGCGAGGGCCTGTCCTCCGGCCAGGGCGAGGCCGCGGCTGGGGATGGTCTCGGCGGGGGTGGTGCCGCCGCCGAGGGTGGCGCGCATGGCCACCACCTCGACCTCGACGCCGTGGGAGCGCAGCCGGCGTGCCAGCCGCCGGGCACGGCGGCCCAGCTCTGCCTCGGAGGTGGAGAGCATGGCGTAGAGCGGCAGGTCGTCGAGGTGGCCGGCGAGATGGGCCTCCACCACCCGGTCCATGGTGACCAGCGCCGTCTTGTCCGGTCGGAGGGCCCGGTACAGCGGGTGGGCGCCGAGGGGCTCGACCCAACGCCGGGCGCCGACCACGATCCCCCCCTGGGGGCCGCCCAGCAGCTTGTCGCCGGAGAAGCAGACCATGTCGACGCCCCTGGCGAGCAGCTCGACGACGGTGGGCTCGGGCTCCAGGTCCCAGCGCCTGAGGTCGTACAGGCAGCCGGAGCCCTGGTCCACGACGAGGGGCAGCTCGAAGCTGTGCGCCAGGGCCGCCAGGTCGTCGAGGGGCGGCGAGGTCGTGAACCCGAGCATGCGGAAGTTGGAGTGGTGGGCCACCAGGATGGCCGCCGTCTCCGAGGTGACGGCACGCTCGTAGTCGGCGAGATGGGTGCGGTTGGTGCAGCCGACCTCTACCAGCCGACAGCCCGAGGCGCTCATTACGTCCGGGAGCCGAAAGGAGCCTCCGATCTCGATGAGCTGCCCGCGGGAGACGATGACCTCTCGACCGGAGGCATGGGCGCTCAGGATCAGGAGGACCGCGGCGGCGTTGTTGTTCACCATCACCGCCCACTCGGCCCCGCACAGGTGGGCCAGGCGCGCTCTGAGGGGTGCCAGGCGCTGCCCGCGCACGCCACGCTCGAGGTCGTACTCCAGGGCGAGGTATGATGCTGGGGAGCCCGGCGCATCCGGGGGCAGCGGCGCCCTCCCCAGGTTGGTGTGGATGATCACTCCGCTGGCGTTGATGACCTCCGGATACGCGGGGCGTGTGGTGGCGATCAGATCATGGAGGATCTCTTCATCCAAGTGCGCGCAGGCCGCCTCGAATGCCTTTCCGGTGAGCTCTTCGTTGAGCACGCGGCGGCGCAGCCTGGCCACCGCTTGGCGGCAGGCGGCTGTGACGCGGGCTCGGCCGTAGGTGGCGACGGCATCCCGCACGGGGGGCCGCGCCAGCACCTTGTGGATCGCGGGTATGTGGCTCACGGATGGTGGCACGGGGGCCATTGTAACAGGGGGGCGTGATGAGCGTGGGTGGGCAGATCGCGCTGTTGGAGAAGGCTTTGCGCGACCTGATCCGGGATTGGGAACGGTACTTTGCGGGGGACCTGAGGGTGCCTCCCCTGGATGCTCAGGAGCGCATCGAGCGCCGGCTGCGCACCATCACCCAGCAGCCGTCCCGGCAGCGGGCCGAGCGGTTCCAAGTCGAGCAGCTCCAGCACCGATTCACCGCCTACACACAGAACTGGAACCGCATGCTGAGAGCGCGCGAGGAGGGTCGGATCCGCCAGGCAGCGCCCGCCGAGGAAGGGAGGACGAGACCGGGCCCCCCCAACGCGGCGTCCGCTGCGTCCGTATCACCGGGCGAGGAACCGGCGCTCTATGATCACTATGTGGCCGCCAAGCGGGCCCAGGGGGAGCAGGTCGGCCTCGACCGACAGGCATTCGATGAGCACGTCGCCGCGGAGCGCGCCAAGCTCTCCAAACGCCTCGGGGGGGACGTCCAGCTCGACATCCTCGTGACGGACGGCAAGGTCAGGCTCGCGGCCCGCAAGGGACCGACGGCGAAGAGAGAGGAGTGAGAGATGAGGGCACGGGTTGCACACATCGGCGTTGTCCTGTGCTGCCTGGGGGTGATGGCGGCGGGCGGCAACACCATGGGTGCGCCGGCCGAACGGGAGGCCGGCGAGCCCATCTTCATGCGCTGGCTGAACCCGGACGACCCCCAGGATCAGACCATCCGGTACTACTGGGAGCTTGCCCAGCAGGACAAGCTCACGCCCTTCGAGCTCGTGGACCTGGGCACCATGCTGTTCGAACGAGGGTGGCCGAAGGACGCGGTGCGCGTGTATCGCGACGCCCTGCGCGAGGATCCACGGCTGTACGAGGCGTGGTTCCGGATCGGTCTGGTGAAGCAGCGGGAGCGCGACGTGGATGCGGCCCGCGGCGCGTACAAGCGCTGCCTGAAGCTCCTCACCGGCCACGGCTGGTGCAACTTCTACCTGGGTCTGCTCGAGGAGCAGACGGGACATGCCTCCCGCGCGCTCCACTACTTCGAGCGCGCCTACAAGTTCGCCCCCGAGCTGGCGGACCCGGCCGTGAACCCCGAGGTGCTCTCGTCCAAGCTCCAGCTCGGCGCGCTGATCCGGCACTCCGAGGGCGAGGAGTTCACGCAAACCGCCCCCATGAGCTACCTCGAGCCGAAGAAGGTGGCGGCGGTGGAGCAGCGGTTCACGAAGCAGGACCAGCGCGAAGCTCACGCTGAGGCCGCGGGCGCGCAGCCGACGCCCACGGCGGAACCGGCTCCGGTCCCGGCTCCGTCCCCATCCCCGGCACCCGCACCGCCTCCGCCTCGCCCACCGGTGACGCGCGCCGTCCCCACGCCCCGGCTGCCGCCACCGACGCCGGCCGCCTCTCCTGGCGAGGGCGCCAAGAAGGAGGTTCCGTGGGGGATGCCGGAGGTGGGCAACGTGTCCGGGGAGGCACACCTCCGGTAGCGGACCCTCCGAGCTACCCCACCACCGGCTGACGCCGTACCAGGACGGACGGCGTGCCCACGCAGCCGTGCTCGGTCTGGAACCAGGAGAGATCGGTGCCGACGGCTTCGATGCGGCGCAGCAGGCGCGACAGGCTCCCCTTGAGCTCGACCACCGGGTGCCAGCCACCGATCCTGTGCTCACGGATCCAGACGCCGGACGCGACGATGCGGTAGGCGTCGGCCGCAGGGTCCACGACCGTGGGCGCGAGGGGCCTGATCAGGTACAGGGCGCGGTCGGTGGCGGCCAGGAGCTCCGCGGGGGGCAGGCCGGGAGTGGCGAGGAGGCGCAGATTCGCGAGCCCCGTGGCCGGGTAATCCCGATAGGACAGTCGTAGGGCGCCGCCCCTGGGCGTCTCTCCCCACGCCACCGCGTCGCGATAGGAAGCGACGCGATGACGAGGGACGCCCTCGTCCAGGAGCAGGATGCGCCGGGCGGGCAGCCCCTCGCCGTCGCACGGACCGGTGATGGGCGCCATGGGGTCGGTGCGGTCGTCGACGACGGTGACGGCGGGAGCGGCCAGCAGACCTTCCCGGCTGAGGAGGCCGGAGAGACGGTCATCGCCGGAGGGGGCAGCCACGAACAGGGGTGACAGGGCCGCCAGCAGGCGGCAGCTGACCTCGGGGTCGAGGATGAGATCGCAGAGCCCGGAGTCGGTGGTGACCCGGTTGCATGACAGCAGCGCGCGATCCGAGATGCGGCGGGCGAAGCTCTCCACCTCGAACGTCACGGCATCGGGGATGTGGACCCACTCCCGCCACACTCCGGCGCCGTGGTCGGCCACCTGGACCTCGGCCAGCAGCGACGTGGAGGTTCCCTGGTGACCGGCGACGAAGCCCTCGGCCGTGGTCAGCAGCCAGGCGAAGGAGCCCTGCTGGACCACGACGCGGCGCAGCGCCAGCCTCGCCGACGACAGGCGACCGAGGTGGCTGGCGAGCTGGTCCGTGATGTGGGCGGCCCAACCCCTGGGGGCGAGGTCGGGGGCCGGGGTCGGGTCGCTGGCCCCGAGCAGGCGGGCCGGAGGCAGCGGGTCGAAGGAGGCGGGAGACTCGGCCGCGATGGCGCCCTCCGCGGCGCGGCGGGCTGCCTCCCCGTGACTGCCCGAGGCGGCGCCGAAGCCGCTGCGGCCACGCCGGTAGGTGCGGACGGCGACGCCCATCTCCTCCACGCGATCGACCCGTGGCGGCGTGCCCGGCACGGTCTCGACGCGCCGGCTGAGGGCGACCTTCGCGAAGGCCTCCCAGCGCTCGACCCCGGCCAGCCCGAGGAGCTCCCGAGCCATGGTGGTGGAGTGCTCGAGCCGCTCCCGGTCGAGGTCGGGCCCCGCCACTACAGGACCTCCAGCCGCTGTGCCAGGACCGAGGGCGCTTGGGATCCGGTGGGCAGCCCGGCTCCGTCCTTGATGCACCAGCCGAGCCGCCAGTCGCAGGTCGGGTCTGATCCCAGCGCCGGGTCCAGGTGAGCCATCACCTCGAGGGCCCCACCGATCAGCTCGAAGGGGGCAAGGGGCCGGCGCCGATGGCCGTTGACCACCTCGAACCCGCGTTCCACGCGCAGCACCAGCCTGCCCGACACGGGGTCCACGGTGGCGCCCCCCAACCGGGTCACCACCAGGCCGCGCCGCAGGCTGGCCTCCATGGCCGCCGGGTCCTCGTTGCCCGCCCCGAGGACCAGGTTCGAAACGCGGGGTGCGGGCGCTCGATCCCACGCGGCGCGCCGACCCCGTCCGGGCTCGGCGTCCAGGCGTGGTGCGGTGTCGCGGTCGCACAGCCAGGTGGCGAGCTGACCGCCCCGGATGATCTCCAGGGGCCGCGTCGACACGCCCTCGTCGTCGCTGGAGAACGCGCCGGGCAGGTCGAAGCGTGAAGGGTCGTCCACCACCCCCACGGTCGGTGCGGCCACGGTGGCGTGGCGGAGACCGGCCAGGGGAGAGCCTCCCGAGAGGACCAGGTCGGCCTCGGCCGGGTGGCCGACCACCTCGTGGAAGAGCACTCCGGCGGTACCGGCAGTCAGCAGCACCGGGACTCGCAGACCGGACGGCGGGCACCACCGTCGCGACGGGGGCGGAGAGCGCAGGTCGGCGAGCCACTGCCCGAGCCGAGGGTGGCCCCACACCGCGAGCAGGGCGTTGGTCTCCTCCTCGGTACGGAGCTGCACCCGCACCAGGGAGGGCGCCGTGACCACGGTCCAGCCATCCTTGCGCACCACCACCGCCTGACGCTCCAGGTAGACGAGCTGCAGCTCGGCGCCTCGATCCTGACCGGCCACCTCCTCGGCCCAGGCGCGCCAACCTCGCGGCGGGTCCAGGTCCGGCGCCGGGGCAGGGCGGTGGGCGGGCGTGTGGCTGCGATCGGCGTAGCGGGACAGCAGATCGGTCACGGTCTGGTTGGACACGCCGCTCGAGGCGGTCAGCACCGTGCGATTGGGAAAGTGCCAACGGGCCGCGACGCCGTCGGTCCGGCACTCTTGCAGCTGGGCGATGGAGGAGGCGGTGCCGAACCGCAGCTCCAGGCGGCGTTCCAGGTAGAGGTCCTCCAGGCGCGGGTTGCTGAGGCTCCTGCGGCGGCACAGCGTCGTCAGCTCCTCCAGCCAGCGGGGGTCGAAGGGGGGCTCAGCAGGGGTCCGACCGACCATGCCGCCATGGTAGCCCGGCCGGCCCCACTTCCGCGTCCCGGGGCCGGCAGTGGTGGCAGCCCGTGGCGATCTGATATCGTGGCGGGACGGCGGAGAGACGCCTGCGGGCGAGGAGATAGGGCATGGGCTCAGAGGTGGAGCGTCGCCTCGAGAAGCGGCTGGCGGCTAATCGGGTCGGCGGCGGCAACGACAAGATCGAACGCCAGCACGAGCAGGGCAAGCTCACGGCCCGCGAGCGGGTGGAGCTCTTCCTGGACGAGGGCACCTTCGAGGAGATCGATGCCCTCGTCGAGCACGGATGCACCGACTTCGGCATGGCCGAACGGCGCGTCCCGGGCGACGGCGTGGTCGCCGGCCATGGCCGCGTCGACGGCCGTCCGACCTTCGTGTTCGCCCAGGACTTCACCGTCTTCGGCGGCTCCCTGTCCGAGGCCAACGCCGCCAAGATCTGCAAGATCATGGACCTGGCGATGAAGGTGGGCGCACCCCTCGTGGGCCTCAACGACTCGGGGGGGGCGAGGATCCAGGAGGGGGTGGCCTCCCTGGCCGGGTACGCCGACATCTTCCTGCGCAACACCCTGGCCTCCGGCGTCGTGCCCCAGATTTCCGCCATCATGGGACCCTGCGCCGGGGGGGCGGTGTACTCGCCCGCCATCACCGACTTCGTGTTCATGGTCGAGAACACCTCGTACATGTTCGTGACCGGCCCGGAGGTGATCCGGACCGTCACCCACGAGGAGGTCACCAAGGAGAGGCTGGGCGGGGCCATGAGCCACAACTCGGTGTCCGGGGTGGCCCACTTCGCCGCCCGCTCGGACACCGAGTGCCTGGCGCTCATCCGGCGGCTGCTCTCCTTCCTGCCCGCCAACAACGCGGAGCAACCGCCGGCGCAATCCTGCTCCGACCCCCTGGACCGGGAGATCGCGGAGCTCGACGGCTTCGTTCCCGCCGACCCCAACAAGCCCTATGACATCACGTCCGTCATCCGCTGGGCGGCGGATGACGGCGAGTTCCTTGAGGTCCAGGAGCACTTCGCCAAGAACCTCGTGATCGGCTACATCCGGCTGGGCGGCCGGCCGGTCGGCGTGATCGCCAATCAGCCCAACCACCTGGCCGGGGTGCTGGACATCAACGCTTCGGTGAAGGGGGCGCGGTTCGTGCGCTTCTGCGATGCCTTCAACGTTCCGCTGTGGATCGTGGAGGACGTGCCGGGGTTCCTGCCGGGCACGGCCCAGGAGTGGGGAGGCATCATTCGTCACGGCGCCAAGCTCCTGTACGCCCTGGCCGAGGCCACGGTGCCCAAGGTCACGGTGATCACCCGCAAGGCCTACGGCGGGGCCTACTGCGTGATGGGTTCCAAGCACATCCGCACCGACATCAATCTCGCGTTTCCCACCGCCGAGATCGCGGTCATGGGTCCACAGGGAGCGGTCAACATCCTCTACCGCCACGAGATCGAACGCGCCGACGATGCCGAGAAGGCGCGGAATGAGCTGGTGAACTCCTACCAGGAGAAGTTCGCCAACCCCTTCGTCGCCGCCGAGAGGGGCTACCTGGACGAGGTCATCATGCCGCGGCTGTTGCGCCGGAAGCTGGTGGCGTCCTTCGCGCTGCTGGGGAGCAAGCGGGACTGGATGCCGGCCAAGAAGCACGGAAATATCCCCCTATGAAGCTCCTCATCGCCAACCGCGGCGAGATCGCGGTGCGCATCATCCGTGCATGTCGCGATATGGACATCAACACGGTAGCCGTGTACTCCACCGTGGACCGCGTGTCGCCCCATGTCCTGATGGCCGACGAAGCGTTCGAGATCGGACCTGCTCCGGCCCGCGACAGCTATCTGTCCATCGACGCCCTCCTGGCCGCCGCCGAGCGCTCCGGGGCCCGTCTCGTGCACCCCGGGTACGGCTTCCTGGCCGAGAACGAGGGCTTCGCCCGCCGCGTCCAGGAAGCGGGGCTGACGTGGGTCGGCCCACCCCCTGACGCGATCCGCGTGATGGGCTCCAAGACGGCCTCCCGCCAGCTCGCCGAGCGGGCTGGGGTGCCCGTGATCCCGGGCATGCTGGAGCCCCTCGCGGATCTCGCCGAGCTGGAGGCCTTCGTTGCCGAGCACGGGCTGCCGGTGCTGCTCAAGGCGGTCGCCGGAGGCGGTGGCAAGGGCATGCGGGAGATCAGACGCCGGGAGGATGTGGCCTCGGCCTTCGATCGAGCGCGCTCCGAGGGCAAGGCGTACTTCGGCGACGATCGGGTGTACGTGGAGCGGCTCATCACCACCCCGCGCCACATCGAGGTCCAGGTGGCCGCCGACCGCCATGGCTCGGCGGTGTACGTGGGCGAGCGCGAGTGCTCGATCCAGCGCCGCCACCAGAAGGTGGTGGAGGAGTGCCCGTCGCCCGTGGTCTCTCCCGAGCTCAGGGCGCAGCTCGGAGAGGCGGCCCTGGCGGTGGTCCGCGCCTCGTCCTATGAGTCGGTGGGCACCGTGGAGTTCCTGCTCGCCCCGGACGGGAGCTTCTACTTCTTGGAGATGAACACCCGTCTCCAGGTGGAGCACCCGGTGACCGAGGAGGTCTACGGCGTCGACCTGGTGTGCGAGCAGATCAACCTCGCCCTCGGCCACCGCCTCAGCCTCCGGCAGGAGGAGCTCATCCCCCGCGGCCACGCCATCGAGTGCCGGGTCTACGCCGAGGACCCGCTCCACAACTTCGCCCCCTCTCCAGGCCGGATCACGCTGCTGATCCGCCCCGGCGGGCCCGGCGTCCGCGTCGACTCGGGGGTGCTCAGTGACAGCGTGGTGCCCCTGGAGTACGACCCGATGCTGGCCAAGCTGGTGGTGTGGGCGCCGGATCGGATGGCGGCGGTGGACCGGCTGCGGCGGGCGTTGCACGAGTACCAGGTGCACGGGATCGCGACCACCCTGACGCTGTTCCGGGCCCTGGTGGAGATGGATGCTTTCCGCGAGGCCCACTACCACACGGGTTTCTTGGACGAGCTCTTGGCGTCGCGCGAGCTGCAGCAGCTCCACGGCCAACAGGACCCGGAGGCGGAGGAGGCGGCCGTGATCGCGGCTGCCTGCCTGGCCACCATGCGCGCCCAACGCCTGCCCGCGGACCCATTCGCCCACGCTGCTGGGAACCAGTGGTGGCAGCAGGGGATTCGTGACATCCACGGGAGGTGGGCGCGATGAGATGGGTGGTGCGGGGCGCCAGCGGCAACCACAAGGTGGAGGTCGAGCGGTCCGCAGACGGGTTCGTGGTCACCGTTGACGGGCGCCGCCATGCCATCGATCTCATCTGTCTGGACGGATCCATGGCCTCCCTGCGCTTCGCCGATGATGGCCGCAGCTTCCAGGTCGCCTACCACCGTGGTCGCGACCGGCAGTGGCGGGTCGCGGTCCGCGAACGCGAGTTCGACCTGGTGGTGCAGACCCCTCTGGAGGCGGTGGACGAGGCGGCGGCCGCCACCGCCCGCGGCCCCAGCCGGCTCCTCGCTCCCATCCCCGGCAAGGTGGTGGCGGTGAAGGTGGCAGTGGGGGACGAGGTCACCTTCGGCCAGTCCCTGGTGGTGCTCGAGGCCATGAAGATGGAGAACGAGCTGGTGGCGGAGGGGGAGGGGCGGGTCGCCGCCGTGCACGTCACCCCCGGCGACACGGTCGAGAACGGCTCCCTCCTGGTCGAGCTCGAGTAGCACCCGCCCCGGGGCCAGGCGCAGTCGCCAGCGGCGGCGACCAGCCTCAGCGATCGGCGACCGCGCTCGTCCAATGGCGAGAGGCTTCGGGAGAACCAAAGAGGGTGCCTGGCACGCCGTCTTGATTCGACAGGACGCGGATCGCTTCATTCGAAAGCGTGCCTGGCACCCGCTCTGGCCCACCCGAATCGAGCGACGGCGCTTCGAGACCACTCTGGCATATCCGAAGCGACGCCTCTCGCGGCGGGCCGATTCTGTCGACGCGTTCCCCGTGGTTGCCACCGCTGACACTTTCGCGACCGCACGGCCAGCACGACTGGGCCGCCCCACCTCGTGAAAGTGTCACCAGTGGCACGCCCGCGGCACGGGCTGTTCTCAGTGGCGTTTCGAGGCCTGCCACGGACGCTGTCCTTACCGCTGGTCCCGCGGTGTCAGGGCTTACGGCTCAGCTGCCGACGGTGGCGCTCAGCGTCTCGTAGGAGGCCTGGCGGGTGACCGCGTCCAGCACTCCCACCGCCACCCGGTAGGTCCCCTTCTCCATGAGCAGGTTGGTGGCGACGGTGAAGCGCTCGCCGCGGGCCTCCTGGTAGCGGGCGGCGGGTATGCGGACTTCGTGCTCCTGGCGGACCACATCCGACTGCTGCCCCTTCTGGTCCCGGGCGGCGATGAAGATGGTGATGTTGCCGACATAGTCATCGCCTTGCGGGAACAGCGCCACGCTGTCGAGGGGGAAGGACACCTCGAAGGGGACCATCCAGCGAGTTTCGGAGGCCGCGGCGGGCGGGCCGGTCTCGCACGCGATCTGCATGGGGTTCTCGTCGAGGCGGAACATGAGGCCCGTCAGGACTCGCTCCTGGACCCTGCTGGGCAGCGACTTCTCGACGAAACGCTGGCGGTAGCGGAGCCTGTACTCGGGATGACCCGGGATCTCCACCTCCACCTTGTGCACCCGGTCAGACCCGGTCATGTGCAGGGTGTAGCCCAGGGAGTAGTAGGTGTAGAAGTCGTGGGCCACCCGCTGCATCGCCTCCTCGACGTCGTTGGTGTTGACGATCGCCACGCCCCCGGTGCCCTCCGCCATGTGGCGGATCGAGTTCAGGTAGTTGTCGTGGTCCATGGTGGCGGCCACGGTGTCCTGGGGCGTCGCGTACTGGGCCGTCGACATGCCGACGACCTCCAGTCCGCCGGCCCCGATGGTGTAGAAGGTCACTCCCTGGGCGTTGGCCTGCGCCACCAGCGAGTCGAAGAGGCGGTACTCGTTGAAGCGGGACGCCTGGGTGATGAGGCTGGTGTCGCCGTAGGTGTTCGCCATCCCGTAGTACATGCCGAGGCCGGGGCTCATGGGCAGGCCGTTCGAGATGTAGAGGATGGACTTCTTGCCCGGCAGGCCGCCGATCATGCCGATCATCTCGCGCAGGCTGCCGATGGTGAACTGGAGGCTGTTGACCTCCTCCTCGGCGAAGCTGTCCACCTGCCCCAGCACCGTGCGGTAGTCGTCCTGTCCCATCCCGGCGCCGGTGCTCACGCTGCTCTGAGCGTTCTGCCGGGCGCGCGCCATGGACTCGAAGATCTCCTTGCGGTCGTCGTCGCGGCTGGTGCGGCCCCCGGTCGTGCGCAGCATGCCCCGCAGGGTGCGCACGATGAGGTCCGCATCGCTGGTGAACTCCTGGTCGATGACCAGCGACCGGTTGTAGGAGGCCACCATCATCTGCACCGGCGGGCGGCAATTGTCGCGGACGAACGAGGTGAGCTGGTTGAGCACCCGATTGCGGTCCAACGGGCGGAGGTTCTCGTGGTCCACGTAGATGGTCATGAAGCTGGGCCTGATCCCGGCGGGGGGGACGGACGCGACCTCGTGGTCCGTCCGCCGCGTCAGGACCGTCGGCGGCGCCGGCTCCTGGTAGTGGTCGCGGACAGACTCCTTGGTGTAGAGCTGGAAGTTGGAGAGGGGCCGCTCCTGCCCGTCCTGGAGGATCCTGAAGTCCTCGGCCGTGAGATCCGTCACGGGGTTGCCCTGCTTGTCCGTGACGTACACCGGGACGTTGACCACCGTGACCTGGACCTCTTCCTTGAAGGCCAGCCCGCCGACGGGCTGGGCGGTCGGGGTCGGCTCCTCCTGGGGAGCCGTCGCAGCCCCCGCCGCCCACAGGAGGGCGAGGATGCATGCTGTGCCTGCCGCTCTCACCATGTCACCTCCAGCGCCCGAGTCTACCCCAACCGGGTCGCACGCCGTGACATCGCCCCCGTCAAGCGTCGGTGCCGAGTGGGCTGCGACGGGGGGGCCGAGGAGGTCTCGGCCGTGAGGGTTCTCCTGGCGCGCCTGCCGATCACCGCCGTCCCCGGCGGGCCGGCGCTTTCTGTGGCCGAAGAGGAGTGGACCGGGAACGGTCGAGTGCGGGGGGGCCGCCACCGGCGGCGAAGGCGCGGTCCTCGGTGGGACCACGGTCCGTTTTCGGCTCCTCGATGACCGCGGCATCCCCGGGCGCCGCTCACGACCACGATCGGCGTTGCGGTGACGCACTATAATCAGGGGCGCCCGGATGCCACCGAGCCATGGCGGGATGGGGTCCTCGTGCTGGACCCGACCGCTTCCGAGCCCGATGACTTCCGTGGCCTGGTAGATTTGAGCCTCGGCGGCAGCTTGGCGGACCGGTGAGACTCGGAGATCTGTCTGAAGCGGGAGCCGGATGGGAGAGACGTGCCCGATGCTGAGGAGTACGTGCCCTACCTCGAGGTCGATGCGGGCGGGAACGAGGATGCCGGCCCGCTCTGCCGGCCGTCGTCGGCCGGGCTTCGGGGCCGCGGCGCCCGTGCTCGCCGTCCTGGCGGCGACGGGGCTGGCGGGCTGCGCCACGTCGACGCTGGCGCCGCAGGCGACCCCGGTCGTGGAGCGGATCGGCGATGGGGTGGAGCGCTACGGTGGTTCCGATCTCTGGGTCGTGGTGGAGTACCAGTTCGCCGACATGAGCTTGGGGGAGGAGTGGCTGATGCTCGACGTGGCGGCGACCGCGGCCGAGGGGCGGACGGCGACGATCGAGCGCGATGCGGTCTTCGTGCGCACCCCCGGAGGCGCCAGGGTCCCGCTGGCCTCCCAGCGGGAGTTCAGCCAGGCGTATCGTGACCTGCGCTCGCGCCTGGTGCGCGCCGACATCGTCAGGAATCCAGTGCTCTACTTCCCGGCGACCCGTGCCCTGTGCGGCTTCCACTTCTTCGCCGCTCCGGGGACGGGGATCACCTTCGACGAGGTCGTCCTCAATGACCGTCGAGCGTGCACCGAGCGCTTCTTCTTCAACATCCCGGGGGGGGTGCAGGCGGGCCGGTGGGTGCTGGGCATGGATCTGGTCGAGAGCGATGTCCGGATTCCCTTCGAGCTTGGAGGCAGATGACCTCGAGAGGGACGGCGCAGGTTGCCCCCATCAAGGGGGCGCGGCGGCAGCGGGCCGACGGCCGCGACCGCTCCCCGGTGGAGGCTGGCGGCGGCGTGCCGCGGAGGGCCGCGGTGGCTGACGCCGGAGTGCGCCTCCCCGATGAGTCGCTGGTGGTGCTGGCCCTGGACGGCGACGAGGCGGCATTCGCGAGGCTGGTGCGTCGGTACGAGCGGCGGTTGCGGGGATTTCTCGCCCAGCTCGTCGGAGACTCCGAGCTCGCTCGAGAGCTTGCGCAGGAGACGTTCATCCGCGCGTGGACGGCGTTGGATCGCTTCGACCCCCGCTTCCGATTCTCCACCTGGCTGTTCCGCATCGCCCACAACCTCGGCATCGACCACCTCAGGAGACGGCGGTTGTCGACGGTCTCCATGTACCGTCGTGACGCCGACGGCGAGGAGTCCGAGGTGGTGGTGGCGGATGCCGCCAAGGACCCCCTGGGCCACTGCGAGAACACCGAGCTCGCCCAGAGCCTGCGCCGGGCCATCGAGGACCTGCGGCCGGAGCACCGCGAGCTGGTCCTGCTCCGCCATTTTGGCGGGCTCAGCTACCAGGAGATCGCCGAGCTGAAGGACATGCCGTTGGGCACCGTGAAGAACAAACTTTTCCGAGCCCACAGCGTATTACGAGAGGCGCTCAAGGAGTTCCTGTAGAGGGCTCCGCACATCCGGGAGGAGCGTGGTGACGAAGATCTGCACATCGGTCCAGGAGCTGCTGGCGGCCACCGGCGGGGAAACCTCGGAGCTGTCCGCCGGTGAGCGTGCCCATCTCGACAACTGCGCGGCATGCTCGGCGGCCCGGGAGCGCGAGGTCCGGCTGGCCCGCCTGCTCGAGACCGCCCTGCCTCCGGAAGACGCCTCGTTCCAAGAGGCGGTGATGTCGGCGCTGGCGCCTCGCCGACGTCGTCGTCGCGCGCTGGCGCTCCTGCCCGCGGCGGCGGCTCTGTTGCTCACCCTGGCAGGGACCGTGCTGCTGGGCGGGGTGCCGGGGGGTGGGCTCTTCGCCCAGGTGCCGGTGTGGTCCTCCCACGGATGGGCGGCCCTGGCCGCAACCGGTCACGAGTGGATGATCGCGGTGAATGCCACCTGCCGGGCGATGGCCCTCCTGCCGCCGCTGGTGCCGATCGCAGCGGTGGCGGTGAGCCTTGCGGGGCTGCTGGCGCTGCTGGGAGTGGCCCGGCGATGGCGGACCGTGCACCATTCCGGTAGGCGGTGATGCGCACGGCCGTGCTGTCCTGCCTGCTCCTCGCAGTGGCCGGTGTGGCCTCGGCCGGAGGCGGACGGGTCGCGGCGCTGTCCGAGCTGCGCGTGAACGAGCATGTGGACGGTGACGTCGTGGTCATGGGGGGTGACGTCGTGCTCGGCCCGGAGGCACGGGTGAGCGGAGACGTGATCACCTTCTTCGGCACGATCGAGGCGGCGCCCACGGCGCAGGTCGACGGGCACGTGATCGCGGTGGGCTCCCTCGCCGAGGTACGGTTGGTGCCCATGGGCACAGCCGAGGAGCCCCACCTGCAGCTCGCCCTTCGCCTGCTGATGATGGGTGGGTGGTTGCTCATCACCTCGCTGATCGCCTTTCTCGCGCCCGGTCGGGTCCGCTTCGGCACCTGGTTGGTGGGCCGGACGGGTTTCAAGAGCCTGGTCCTGGGCGTGCTGGTCGCCATCACCCTGGTGGCGGCTCTGGTGGCGGTCACGGGCCTGGGACCGACCATCGGCCTGCCGTTGGTGGTGACCATCGGGGTGGTCCTCCTGGCCGTCAAGGCGCTCGGTCTGACGGTGCTCGGCGGAGTGCTCGGCGGTCGGGCGCTGGGGACGCTGCGGAGTAGGCCTTGGCCGCTGACGGTCGAGGTCTTCGTGGGGGTTGCCGTGCTTCTTCTGGCACGGCTCGTGCCCGTGCTCGGGGAGCCCCTGTGGACCCTCACCGTGATCGTGTCCCTCGGCGCCGCCGCTTTCACACTGGCGCTCGTCCCTGAGTTCAGCGCCGCTCGCGCCTCCCGCTCCTGAGCACCGCGCCGACGATCTCCGGCGACCGCGATTCGGGGCAGTCATCAGCGTCGGGCGCCCGCGGCAGCTCGGGGCGCCGCGAAAGAAGCGTCTGCGGCGACCGCGGCGCCCACAGGCCCTGGTGACCGGGCGGCGTTACGAATGAAGAATCAAGAACTAAGAACTTCCACCTTGGGGTTTGCTATACTCGCTCCCCTCGTACGGGAGGGGTACGGGTGAAGATCGATCTGAAAGCCATCACCGAGGAGCCGTTGAGCTTCGACGACCAGCTGGTCCTGACGCCGGACCGGGTGGACGAGCGCGCCGTGGCCGCCGCACTGGACGTGCGCGTGGTGGGCGTCGTTCTTCCCGCCGGTGGAGGGTACGTTGTGACCGGGACGGTGACCGCGAGGGGGAGGCTGCTCTGCTCGCGGTGCCTGGAGCCGGTGCCCTGGCAGATGGAGGAGAGCTTCTCGGTGGAGTACAGGCTTTCAGAGACCGCTCCCGGTGAGGCGGAGGTCGAGCTCGGGGACGACGAGCTCGACGTGGGCTTCCTGGAGGACGACGAGCTAGACCTCGACGACCTGGCGGCGGAGCAGGTGATCCTGGCGCTGCCCATGCGCATCCTCTGCGACGAGGATTGCGCTGGATTGTGCCCGCGCTGCGGCGCCAATCGGAATGTCGAGGGCGCCTGCGCCTGCGCGCCGGAGACGGACTCCCGATGGGAGGCCCTCCGCGAGCTGGCGAAGGACACCACCAACTGACCACTGAAATTGCGGAGCGAACGATGCCAAACCCGAAACACAGGCACTCCAAGAGCCGTCGCAACAAGCGGCGTTCCCACCACGCCCTGGTTCCCCCGGGGTGGAGCCTCTGCACCACCTGCTTCGAGCCCAAGCCGCCCCACCAGGTCTGCCCTCACTGCGGCAGCTACAAGGGACGGGAGGTGGTTCAGGTCGAGGAGCTCGACTGAGCCGCCATGCTCTGCAGGCAAGCGCGGTGTCGCCCGCACGACCCGGATGACGGGGGTGAGCGGTCGTGGACCACGAGTCCATAGCGCTCGACGCCATGGGGGGTGATGGAGCGCCCCAGGTCGGGCTGCGGGCGGCGTTGCAGGCCATCTCGGAGCTCAGGATCCCCGTCATCCTGGTGGGCCCCATGAAGCGGCTCCGACGGGAGATCGGCCGCTTCCGGCCGCTGCCCAGCGGCCTCGAGCTGGTGGATGCCCCGGACGTGGTCGCGATGGACGAGCCCGCGGTGAGCGTTCTGCGGTCCAAGCGCCGCTCCTCGCTGACGGTGTGCGCCGAGCTGGTGGCAGAGGGACGGGCGGCAGCCATGGTGACCGCCGGCAACACCGGTGCTGCCTGGGTCGCGGCGCGCTCGGCACTGGGCATGATCGCGGGCGTGGATCGGCCGGCGTTGGCCGCCATCCTGCCCAAGCCACAGGGCCAGACCTTGCTCCTGGATGTGGGCGCCAACGTGGAGTGCAAGCCCCATCAGCTCCTGCAGTTCGCACTCATGGGCTCGTTCTATGCCGAGTCCGTGCTCGAGGTGGACACTCCCAGGGTGGGCCTGATGTCGGTGGGCGAGGAGGAGAACAAGGGGGGGCCGCGGGTGCGGGAGCGGCACCTGGCCCTGGCCGCGGCCGGCATTCACTTCGTGGGCAACGTGGAAGGTCGCGACGTCTTCCTGGGCGATGTCGACGTGGTGGTCTGTGACGGCTTCACGGGCAACGTGATTCTCAAGGTGGCGGAAGGTCTGGGTGAAATGGTGATCGGCATGCTGATGGAGGAGGCGCGGCACTCGCCCATGTACGGAGCCGGCCTGCTCATGGCCAAGGGGGCGTTCCGCAGTCTGCGCCAGAAGGTGGACTACACGGAGTATGGGGGCGCCCCGCTGCTCGGGGTGGACGGCTCCTGTCTCATCGCCCACGGCCGGTCCAGCCCGCGGGCGCTGCGCAACGCGGTCCGGTTCGCCCACTCCTACGCCCACAGCGACGTGATCCGGAGGATCCGGGACAAGATCCACCAGGTCATGGACCAGCCGGCCCAGGGGGGGGATCGCCCCCGTGCATGACCACCTCGCGCGGACCGCCAGGATCGTCGGTCTCGGCGCCTACCTGCCGGAGCGGGTGGTGAGTAACCGGGACCTCGAACGGCTGGTCGACACCTCCGATGAGTGGATCGTGACCCGCACCGGCATCAGGGAACGACGGATGGTGGCCGAAGGGGAGGCCGTGGTCGACCTGGTGGAGCGCGCCGGCAAGGCCGCCATGGCCGACGCCGGCGTCCGGCCGGAAGACGTGGACCTGCTGATCGTGGCCACCGCCACCGTCGAGCAGCCGATCCCGGCGACCTCGGCGATCGCCCAACCTCGCCTCGGAGTCGTGAACGCGGCCTGCTTCGACCTCTCTGCCGCCTGCTCCGGTTTCACGTACAGCCTCAACGTCGCGCGCCAGTTCATCGCCACCGGCGAGGCCGAGACGGTGCTCGTTGTGGGGGCCGAGTGTCTCACGCGGTACACCGACTGGAGCGATCGGTCGACCTGTGTCCTCTTCGGCGACGGCGCCGGCGCGGCGGTCCTGAAACCCGCCGAGCCCGGGAAAGGGATCCTGCAGGTGGAGTGGCGGACGGACGGCTCCCTGGCCGATATCATCGCCATGCCGGGTGGTGGCTGCCGCTTCCCTCCGCACAGCCGCGCGGCCATCGAGGAACGCCTGCCGTACATCAAGATGCGGGGAAACGAGACCTTCAAGGTGGCGGTCCGGGCCCTGACCGACATCAGCCTGGCGGTCCTGGACAAGGCCGGGATCGGGGTTTCGGAGGTCGACCTCTTCATCCCCCATCAGGCCAACCAGCGCATCATCCAGGCGGTGGGCCAGCGCCTCGGCCTCCGCGATGGGCAGGTCTACAGCAACGTGGCTCGGGTCGGTAACACGTCGTCGGCCTCCATCCCGCTGGCCATGGCGGATGCCCGGGACGAGGGGCGGCTGGAGCCGGACGACCTCGTGCTGGTGTCCTCGTTCGGGGGCGGCCTGACGTGGGCCTCGGCGCTCTTCAGGTTCTGAGGGGAGGACGCGGGGATGGTCAAGGTGGCGGCCCTGTTCCCGGGCCAGGGAAGCCAGGCGGTGGGCATGGGCTCGGACCTCGCCGAACGCTTCAGCGAGGCGGCCGAGGTGTTCCGGGCAGCGGACGAGGCGCTGGGCATGTCTCTTTCCGGGCTCTGCTGGCAGGGACCGGAAGAGGCGTTGCGCCTCACGGAGAACACCCAGCCGGCGCTGCTGACCCACTCGGTGGCCGCGTGGCGCGTGCTCGCGGCTGGCGGCCTCAGGGTGGCGGCGGTGGCCGGTCACAGCCTGGGTGAGTACTCGGCGGTGGTGGCCGCCGGTGGTCTCGCTTTCGGTGACGCGGTGCGCACCGTGCGCACCCGGGGGCGTCTGATGCAGGAGGCCGTGCCGGTGGGCGAGGGGGCGATGGCCGCGATCCTCGGTCTCGCCGACGACGAGGTCGTCGCGCTGTGCCGAGAGGTCTCGAGCGGCGGCTCGGGACAGGTGGTTGCCGCCAACTTCAACTCTCCCGGCCAGGTCGTGATCGCGGGAGCTTCGGGCGCCGTGGACGTGGCGGTGGACCTGAGTCGCGCCCGGGGCGCTCGACGGGCACTGCAGCTGCCGGTGTCGGCGCCTTTCCACTCGCCGCTCATGGCACCGGCGCGAGCAGGCATGGAGCCGGTGCTCGCGGCCCTGGATCTGGACGACCTCGACGTGCCGGTGTACCGCAACGTGGACGCCGAGCCCGTGCGCAGCGCAGGGGAGGTGCGCGACGGCCTGCTCCGTCAGGTGGACGCGCCCGTCCGCTGGTCCGAGACCATCTCCAGGATGCGCGAGGACGGCTTCGACACCTTCCTCGAGGTGGGGGCGGGGACGGTCCTCTCCGGGCTGGTGCGGCGCATCGACCGCGACGCGGTCTGCCATCCCGCCGGCACGGTGGCGCAGGTCGAGGAGGTCCTGGCCACCATCGTGGGCTGACCTCCCGCCGTCGGCCCGATCTCTGGCACCGTGGTTGCGTGGTGCGCTCCCCTCCCGATCAGAACGCCGCCCGTCCCCGGAGACGGATCGCGCCCGACGCGGTCCGCGGTAGACTCCCCAGCGGGAGGCGAACCATGGGTGTGCTCGACGGGCAGGTAGCTCTCGTGACCGGGGCGGCGCGCGGCATCGGCCGTGCCGTCGCCGAGCGGTTGGCGGCCGACGGGGCCCGGGTGGTGTGCGGCGATGTCCTCGACGCGACGGACACGGTGGGCGCCATCGAGGCTGCGGGCGGCACGGCTGAGGCCGTCGCCCTGGACGTGACCGATGCCGACGGCGCGGCGGCGGTGGTCGCCGATGCCGCCGCGCGCCATGGGCGCCTCGACATCCTGGTCAACAACGCCGGCATCACGCGGGACCAGCTCCTGGTGCGGATGAAGCTCGAGGACTGGCGGCGGGTGCTGGACATCAACCTGGACGGAGCATTCAAGGTCACCCAACCCGCGGCCAAGATCATGATGCGCCAACGCTCTGGGAGGGTCGTCAACATCGCGTCGGTGGTGGCGCTCATGGGGAACGCCGGCCAGGCCAACTACGCCGCCTCCAAGGCCGGGCTCATCGGCTTCACCAAGAGCCTGGCCCGCGAGCTGGGCTCGCGCAACGTGACCGTGAACGCCATCGCGCCGGGCTTCATCGAGACCGCCATGACCGACGTCCTGAACGAGGAGCAACGCGCGACCATGATCTCGGCCCTCGCCATCCGGCGGCTCGGGACCCCTGCCGACGTGGCGGAGGCGGTGACATTTCTGGCCGGCCCCGGCGCCTCCTATATCACCGGCGTGGTGCTGAACGTCTCCGGCGGCCTGTACATCTAGGACGCGGCCCCTCGCTCCGGGAGCACCAACGTGCGTCGTGAACCTCGGATCCTGAGGGCGTTGGGCAGGCCGGATGGGATGCCAGGCACCCTCTTCGACCGAAGCGACTGAGCGGATCGCAGCGCGCGACGGGATGCCTGGCACCCGCTCTGGTGCTCCCGAGGTCCGGAGCACCAACCGCGATGCCGCAAGCCACCACTGAGGGGGCTGAGGGTCGGCGAGGGACCACCTACGCTGTGGCGAAGCGGAGCATGACCTCTTCGCCGCCGGCGGGGGCGATGGTCGCCTCCAAGGTGCCAGGCGTTAAGAGGAGCGTGATCGAGACGCTCTCCGGGCTATCGCGGAGCGCTCCGCGGAAGGCGTCGGTGAGCTGTCTCTCCACCTCACCAATCAGTTCCCCGGCGTCGGTTAGGGAGCCGGCGAAGATGCGGGCAGCGGTCTCCACCAGGGGCAGGAAGACGCGGTCCGGCGGCGCCTCGACGAGGAGCCTGAGGGCCGGGGGAGCGGGAGGGGCGACGTCCGATGCCATGGCGCTCCCTCCAGGGTACACTGTTGCGAGGAGTACACCCGATGCTGGTCCGCAACCTGATGGCTACAGAGCTGGTGACGCTGACCGAGGACGACACCCTCGCCCATGCCCAGCGCTGCATGGCCCGTGGCCGCATCCGCCACCTGCCGGTGGTGCGAGGTCAGCGTCTGGTCGGACTACTCACCCACCGCGATCTCCTCGCGGCCGCCTTCTCCATCTTCGCCGAGGTGGAAGCCTTCGAGCAGCGGCGGATCTTCGTCACCGTACCGGTGGTGGAGGCCATGCACCGGGACGTCGTCACCGTGGGCCCCGACGTCCCGGTGAAGCAGGCCGCCACCATCTTGCTCGAGAACAAGTACGGCTGCCTGCCGGTGGTGGACGAATCGTACAACCTGGTGGGGATCCTCACCGAGGCCGACTTCCTGCGGCTGACGGTAAACATGCTGTCGTGAGCCTGCTCGACTGGGCCCTGATTCTGGTGTGGCTGGGCGTCACCCTCAGTGGTTTCTGGAAGGGGGCGGTGCGTCTGGTGTTCGGGGGCGGCGGGCTGATCGCCGGGCTGTGGCTGGCTGTGGCGGTCGGGGGCGAGGTCGCGATCCAGCTCCAGGCCCTGGTGGGATGGCCCTGGGTGGCGGCGGTGCTGGGGAGGGTGCTCCCCCTCGTCGCCTGCGTGCTGGCCGCGTTGGCGGCGGGTTGGGGGATCGAGCGCACCCTCAAGGCGCTCCACCTCGGGTGGCTGAACCGCCTCTGCGGCGCCGGGCTGGCCGCGGTGGTCGGAGGCATCCTCCTCGCGCTGTTCCTGACTTCCGCGGTGCGTCTGTCGCCGACCTGGCGGTCCTGGTCCGAGCGCTCGCTGCTGGCGCCGCGTCTGCTCGAGCTGTGGAGCAGCGCCGAGGCCGGCCGTCCGGCTGCAGAACCGGCGTCGGCGGACAGCCGGGCGCGGTGACCGAGGCCCGTTCTACTTGAGCTGCAGCGACGCCAGGAAGTCGGCGTTGGAGGGGAACTCGCGCACCTTCTGCAGGAGCAGCTCCATGGCGGCCGTCGGGGACAGGGAAGACAGGGCGCGCCGCATCAGGTAGAGCTTCTCGATCTGCTCCGGCGGGTAGAGCTTCTCCTCCTTGCGGGTCCCCGACTGGGGGATGTTGATGCAGGGGAAGATGCGCTTGTCGAAGAGCTTCCGGTCGAGGACGAGCTCCATGTTGCCGGTGCCCTTGAACTCCTGGAAGATGACCTCGTCCATGCGTGAGCCGGTGTCGATGAGACAGGTGGCGACCACCGTCAGGCTGCCGCCGTGCTCCACGTTGCGCGCCGAGCCGAAGAAACGGCGCGGCTTCTCCATGGTGCGGGCGTCGATGCCGCCGGACAGGATCCTGCCGGAGCCCTTCTGCATGTTGTTGTAAGCCCGCGACATCCTGGTTAGGGAGTCCATGAAGACGACCACGTCCTCGCCCATCTCCACCAGCCGCCGAGCGCGCTCGAACACCATCTCCGAGACCTGGACGTGGCTCTCCAGGGACTGGTCCGAGGAGGACGCGAAGACCTCGCCGCGGGCGATGCTGCGCCGCCAGTCGGTGACCTCCTCCGGCCGCTCGTCCACCAGGAGCACGAAGATGGTGGCGTCGGGGTGGTTGACCGCGATGGCGTGGGCCATCTGCTGCAGCAGGGTCGTCTTGCCGGCCTTGGGCGGCGACACGATGAGGCAGCGCTGACCCTTGCCCAGGGGAGCGATGAGCTCGGCGACCCGGGTCTCCAGGATCCCGGGCACGGTCTCCAGGTGGAAGCGCTCCTCGGGGTCGATGCTCACCAGCTCGGTGAAGGGCAGGGCCCGGCTGCGGTACTCGTCCGGCGGCATGCCCTCGACGCTGTCGATCTCCACCACCCGGGGCCGGTCGCCTCCGCGCGCCTTACCGGTCAAGAAGACGCCGCTCTCCAGGTGGATGGGGGTGACCAGCTCGGTGGGCACCACCGGGTCGCTGCGGTCGCTGACGAAGTTGCGTTCGGCCGACACCATCAGGGGGCTGCCGTTGTCTCTCATCCACAGGTAGCCTTCCACCTGCGTCACAGGGCCCCGTGCGTGGCGGCGCCGTGGCCGCCGTCGGCGGCGCCTGCCACCACTCTTGCGCTGCTGCGCCTGTCGGTCTTCTGTGTCTGTGCTCATGCCTTTCCTCGTGCTGCTGAGGGGGGGCGGCAGGGTGGCGACGCTCACCGGTCGCTCTCGGCCCACTGCCGCGTGCGGAACACCACGTCCTCTCCGGCTTCAGAGTCGGACGCCTGCCCGCGCGGCGGGCAGTCATCGTCCCGCGGCAACCACAGCTAGCTTAGATTGAAGTTGCCGTTTGCGCAACTCTCGGCGTCGGAGCCGCGCCGGTTTCATGTCTCCTCCGACCCGGACGCGGCACCGAGCCGGCGAGCGATGTGCTCCACGAGGCGCGCCGCGACCTGGTGCTTGGTCATGGTCGGCCAGCCGTCGACGGTCTCCGCGCTCACCAGGGTGACCGTGTTGTGATCGCCGCCGAACGTGCCCGACGACGCCGACACGTCGTTGGCCAGGATCCAGTCGCAGCCTTTGGCTTCCAGCTTGGCCCGCGCGTGCTTCTCCAGGTCTTGGGTCTCGGCCGCGAAGCCCACCACCAGGCGAGGGCGCTCAGGGCCGGGGGCCGCCACGGTGGCGAGGATGTCCGGGTTCTCCACCAGCTCGAGGCGAGGCGGGGACCCGCTCTTCTTGAGCTTGCCGTCCGCCTGCGCCTCGGGTCGCCAGTCCGCCACCGCGGCCGCGAACACCGCCACGTCCACCGGCAGGGCCTGCTGGCAGGCGACGAGCATCTGGCGGGCCGTCTCCACGGGATGGACCTCCACACCCGGGGGATCTGGAAGTGCCGTCGGGCCGCTGACCAGCACCGTCCGGGCGCCCGCCCGAGCCAACGCGCCGGCGATGGCATGTCCCTGCTTCCCCGAGGACCTGTTCCCCAGGAAGCGCACCGGGTCGATGGGCTCGTGGGTGGGTCCGCTGGTGACGAGCGCCCGTAACCCGGCCAAGGGATGGTTCGCCACCAGCAGCGCCGCGACGGACTCCAGGATCTCATCGGGCTCCGCCATGCGCCCGGCGCCGACCTCGCCGCAGGCCAGATCGCCTGAGCCGGGCCCCACGAAGTGCACGCCGCGCTGGGCGAGCTCGGCGACGTTGCGACGGGTGGCGGGGTGCGCCCACATCACCACGTTCATGGCCGGTGCGGCCAGGATCGGCTTGTCGGTAGCGAGCAGGGCGGTGGTGGCCAGGTCGTCGGCGATGCCGGCGGTCATCTTGGCCAGGATGTTGGCGGTGGCCGGCGCCACGACCACCAGATCGGCGTCCCGCGAGAGCTGGATGTGCCCGATCTCGGACGACTCGGTGAGGGAGAACAGGTCCCGATAGACCCGGTCCTCGCTGAGGGTCGCCACCGCGAGGGGCGCGACCAGGTGGCTGGCGGCTTCGGTGAGGATACAGCGCACCCGGCAGCTTCGCTCGCGCAGCCTCCGGATCAGGTCGAGGCACTTGTAGGCGGAGATGCCCCCCGAGATGATGAGCAGGACCCGCTTGCCCTCGAGCTCTCCGCTGGTGGATGAGGCGGCCATCACGGCAAGGATATCAGTCCCGGGCGTCACGAGGTGGGGAGCTCGCCTCCGACCACCACCTTCACCAGCCGCCCCCGCTCCAGGGTCTCTCCGACCTCCACCCCGTTGACGATGGCGAGCTCGTCGACGTCCACCGTGGCGGAGAATCGGCGGGCGATCTCGGCCATGGTCATGGCCCGGGGCAGGGTGACCACCTGGACCCGCTTCGGTTTCACGTCCAGGTAGCGGCGTTGGGTGAGCTTGGTGAAGCTGGCCAGGGAGCGCTCGAGCTCGACTCTGACCTCGTTCCAGCGGTTGTCCACCGTGTACCCGAGGAGGCGGTACACGTGGCCGCCCTCGGACAGGAAGCCGGCCACCCCGCGCAGGGTCTCGGGCTGCTGGCTCGTGGGGGTGGTGTGGAAGTAGTAGAGGCCGTTGCGCCCCGTCCCGTCGGCCTCGATCCCGCTCGTTTCGAAGAAGGCCTGCGAAGCGGCGTGGGGGCTCGCTTCGTCGGCCAGGGTCAGCACCACCACCGCGTCCCGGTTCGGGCTGGTGGCGCTCACCGCCTGGCGTTGGTTGTTGATCTGCCAGCCCGTGGGGAAGTCAAGCCGGATGGCGAGCTCGGGCTGGTAGAAGGCGGCCCCCACCACGTACCCCTGGCGGGGATCCTCCCCGAAGACCACTCCCTCCAGGTGGTTCAGGTAGGTGGCATGCTCCACCTTGCCCTCCCGCTCGGCAGGCGGCAGACTCTGCACCCGCTCGCTGATGGTCTCGGCTCGCCGCTCCGGGGCGGGGTGGGTGGAGGCCCACACGGGGATCCGTCCGCCGCCCGCGGCCCGGCTGACCCGCGCCAGGGTGTCGAACACGTCCACCATCTGATGCGGGTCGTAGCTGGCGCGCACCATGTAGCGCAGACCCAGGGAGTCGGCCTGGCGCTCGTCGTCGCGGCTGAACTTCAGAAACAGGAGCTGCAGGCCCTGGCTGGCCAGGCCGGCGTAGCGCTGGAAGTCCTCACTGGCGATGGTGGCGACGCCGAGGCCCAGGGTGGCGAGCTGCGCCTGGCTGATCTGCTCCACCGAGTGCCGGGCGGTGACGTGCCCGATCTCGTGCCCCAGCACCGCCGCCATCTCGGCTTCGGAGTTGAAGTGGGTGAGGATGCCGCGTGTGAGGTAGATGTAGCCGCCCGGCAGGGCGAAGGCGTTCACCACCGGGTCGTCCACCACCTGGAAGGACCATGGCAGGTCGGGGCGCTCCGAGTCGGCGGCGAGCCGTGCGCCCACCCCCTGCACGTAGGCGACGAGGTCCGGGTCATCATAGAGGCCCATGGAGGCCGCCACGTCCTTGGCCGCGTCACGGCCCAGGGCGATCTCCTGCTGCTCGCCGATCAGGGTCAGCTGGCGCTCGCCGGTGGCGGGGTTGATGGTGCAGCCGCCCGCCGCGACGATGGCGGCAACGGCAGCGGCCGTTGCGGCCGACCGGATGTGATGCCGTGCAGGATTGACCATGGTGCTCCTCCCTGGGGGGTGGTACGCCCCAGGATAGCAAGTGCGACTGTGTCGCGCCAGGAGGTCGAGACAATCTCTCCGCTGCCGGGACGCGCTGCGGTGGTGCATCGATCCATTGCGGCAGGGACAGGGGCCGCGCGGATGCACCACGGGCAGCGGGGGCGATCGTCTCCCGTTCTACCGCCCGGCGGCCGGGATCTGCAGGGTCAGGGCGGCAGTTTCGCCGCCGCCGGTGGCGGTGATCGTGACGGTCACCGGCCGGGCGGCGATCAGGAGGCGCTTACCGTCGATCCGCAGCTCGAGGGACGTCGTGCCGCCTCCCATTCGCCCCGCGAGATCCACGGTTCGCTCCTGAACCTCGCGGCCGGCGGAGTCCACCGCTCTCATGACCACGCGCTCGGCGGCGGACCCTCGCACCTCGAGCTGGATGGTGAAGTCCTTGGCCAGGAACGAGCCTCTCCACTGGGTCTTGGCGACCTCGAGGGCGAGCTTGCCCGACGGCGATTGGGCCCGGGTGCCGGAGGGCCGCGATGAAGCGGGCGGTTCCTCGTTCGTGGCAGGCGGGCCCCCCGAAGGGGTGGAGGGGGACGGGTGCGGCCCGGAGGTCGCCTCGTTCCCGGGGGTCTGGCCGAGGAGATTGCCCAGGAGGTTGCCGAGCTCGCGTTGGACGGGCCGGCGGGCCAGGTCCCGGACGGTGGCCCCCCAGTCGACGGTCGCTCCCGGGTGGTTGAGCGGCCCGTCGAGCTGGACCGGCAGGGTGATCCGCCCGCTGCCCTGGTCCCAGAAGAGCGCCGCGGCCCGGCTGCCGTCCTGCTTCATCCAGCCGCTCACCTGGGGGGAAAAGGCGATGTCGAACCGGCCCTTGATGAGGGCATGCTCGAGGTCGAGGGCGCCGGAGCCCGTGAGGTCGAAGGTGGGGGAGAGGAGGACGACCCGCTCGAGCTGCATCCGCCCGCCGGCGACGGTGAACGTGGTGGCCAGTCGGCTGAAACGGGTGGCGTCGGGCGCCGCGCCCTCCGCCAGCTTGGCCAGGGTCTGCTGGCCCAGCACCCCCACCACCTTGCCGATCTCGCCCAGTATGTCGAGGCGGCCGAGCTGGCCGTCCACGATCTCCGCCGTGCCCTTCCCCTCCAGGTCGGCGAGAATCGCCTGTGGGTCGGTCCCGGCGCCGCGGGCGGAGAAGCGGCCGCTGGCCCGCCCCTCCAGGAGATTGCGTGTCCCCGTCGCCGCGGCCGTGAAGGTCCCCACCTCGACGCCGTTCACCGAGCCCGTGACCTCAAAGGTCTGGGGAGAGCGCGTGAGGTCGCTCTCCAGACGTCCCTGGAACCCGCCGCCGTAGAGCTTCGTGGTCACCGGGTCCAGCGTCGCCACCCCGTGCTCCAGGTGGAGCTGGGCCGACAGGTCCTGGAACTGGAAATTGGCCACGGTTCCGTCAGCGACCCTCACGGTCCCGTCAGCCACGGCACCGGCTATCAGGCTGCTCGCGGAAGACGGCCCCTGCTCGCTCTCCTTCGTTGCCGGGAGCCCCATGAGCTCGTCGACGTCGGCGTGCTGTGAGCTGAGGTCGAAGTGAAGGGTGGGATGAGGTTCGAGCTCCAGCCGCAGGCCGCCGCTGATGTCGGTTCCACCGACGCGCGCCCCGAGCTTGTCGACCGCCAGCTCGGAGCCATCGAAGGTCGCGACCGCGTGCACGTCGGCGAGGGGCTGCGTGAGGGCTGCGGTCTCAAGCGTGATCCCGTCGACAACCACGCGCGCCTTGACCGCGGGCAGTTGACCCGCCGCCAGTAGTCCGTGCACGCCGCCCTCCACGGAGATCGGCTTGCCACTCAGGGTCACGGGACGATCGCCGGTGAGCCGGGCCAGGAGGGCTCCGAGGTCGGCGGTCGCGACGCTGGTCGGTGCGAGCTCGAGGTCGACGCGGCGCCCGCGCGCCTGCTCCGCGACATCGCCGGAGACGGCGAAGGTGGTGTGACCCGCCTGCAGATTCAGCTTCGACAGCTCGATCTTCTTCCCGGCGCCCTCCACGTCCAGCCGGGCCGCGGCGATGTCGACGGCAAGGGGCACCGGGACGAGCGCGGCATCATTGACCACGACATGGCCGCTGGAGATCTCGACCCGGGAGGTGTCGCTGCCGAGGCCGCTGGCTGTGAGGTCGAGGTCGTCGAGGGTCACCTCCAGGGGTGCCGAGGCGGATCGTGAGGCGTCGCGAACGTGCAGCCGGCCACGAACGACACGGAGCTCGCCGACGGTGAATGAGGGGCCCGGCGCGGGGCCGCCCGAGCCGCCCGCGCCGCCGACATCGAAGTTCCAGTTGCCGTGGGCGTCGCGGGCGATGTCGACGGACGGCTCGACGAGGACGATCCTGGTCACCTCGAGCCGTCCGCGCAGCAGGGGCAGGAGACGGGCCCCGATCCGCAGCCGCTTCAGGGAGGCCACCGTCGCCGCGCCCTGGCCCGGGCGTGCCGCCACGACCACGTCGTCGGCCTCGAGCCCGAGCACCGGCACGATCGAGAACCGGAGGTCACCCACGCTGACCGGATGGCCCAGGGCGGCGCCGGCACGGTCCTCGACGAGCTTCCGGAAGCCGGACGCGTCGACCGCGACGTGGAGCGCCACCGCGGCCGCCACCACCAGCACGATCACGATGCCGATCCCGATGAGGAGCTTCTTCTTCATCACCGCTCCAGCCTGGTCTCGTCTCTGCAGCCGTCGACGTCTCCACCGGCGGGTAGCGAGCTGAGAGGCGATTCTGTTCCCGCGGCGGGTGATCGGGGGCGGCTCGACCCCCATCGGCTCGTCCCGGTCGCCCGGCCTCGATTGACAGGCGGGGCCGCCTTTGCTACAACGTGCCTTCCCAGGTGGGGCCGTAGCTCAGTTGGGAGAGCGCTTGAATGGCATTCAAGAGGTCGTCGGTTCGATCCCGATCGGCTCCACCAACGCGAAGAATTCGAACCGCCGTCTCGGCGGTTCTCTTCGTTTGGGGGCTCCAGCACCGCGAGTGCATCGATAGAGGTCTTGGCCACGTAGTACGGGCGGCCGATGTCGCCTTGGGTCGGCTCCAGCCTGATCTTCCCGAGCAGACCGCGCAGCACTATCGCAGACCGACCCGTTCGGCGTTCGAGGACATCGCGGAGGTGCTCCATCCGCTCCTCGATCCACTCCGCCGGCGGGGCCTGGAAGACCTTCTCACCGCTGCGGCGAAGGCCGCCGAGCTCCTCCCGCAACGCTTCCACCTTGCGCTCGGTTTCCGTGAGCGCCTTGGCCAGGGCCTGGCTGCCGCGTCCCTCACCGATGAAGTCGATGAAGTTCTCGAGCCGCCGCTCCTCTGCGCTCAGCTCGCTTTCCTTGAGCAGAATTGTCTCCGGGACGTGCGCATAGAGCTTCCGGACTTCCTCCTCGACCTGGTGCAGTACGTAGGTGATCTGATCGGGTGAGGAGATGCGCTCCCGGACGGCATCCACGATGAGCCTCTCGATCAGCGTGCGGCGCACCAGCATCTTGTTCTCGCAGGCACCCTTGGCTGCCCCGAGGCATCCGTAGTACCCGCCGCCCTTGCCGCTCACGAGGGCAATGGCGGCGCCGCAGCTCCCGCACACCATCGCCCCGGATAGGAGATGAGTCGGGAACTGCTGCTGCCGGCTCCCCTGCTCCTTCGAGAAGCCTCTCTTACCTTTTCCGCCGGGCCAGCTTCGCCGCACCTCTTTGCGTCGTGCCCTCACGGGCTCCCACAGTGTGGCTGGCACGATCCGCAAGCCCTCCTCCTCGTGGACTACCCACTCCGACTCCGGTTTGACGAACTTGCGCCTGCGGCCGGTCCGGGGGTCCCGGCGAGTTCCCGTCTTGTTCCACACCCAACGCCCCTGGTACTTCTCGTTGTCCAGGATCCGGCCGACCGTGCCCGGCGACCACCCTTTCTTGGTCCGGTAACGGCCAGGAACATCCTCGGCATTGAGCGCCCGAACGATCCCCGTGAGGGAAGCACCTTCTGCGTACGCCTTGAAGATCCGCAGCACGACCGCCGCCTCGCGCGGCTCGATCTCCATCCGATACCCCTCAGGCCGAGGTCGCCCCTTCTTGTCCATTCGCACCTCGCCGACGGGAACCGACCGATAGCCGAAGGTCCGTTCGCCGACCGCGAATCCTCGCTGCTTCTGTCCCATCTGGCCGCGCAGCGTCTTCTTCTTGAGGTCCTGGAGCTGCAGCTCATTGAAGATCCCCCGGATCTGGATGGCGAGCGTCGAGTCCTCGTCGCCGCTGTCCAGGCCATCGGCCACCGACACGACCCGCACCCCCTCGAAGTGAAGCTCGGCGAGGACCGACAGCATGAGGTAGTTGTCACGCGCCAGTCGCGAGAGGTCGTCCACAACCACCGCTTCGAAGTGCCCTGCCCGCGCCGCCTCGACCAGCGCGTTGAGGCCACCGCGATCCGAGCGCGCCCCGGACTGGGCCTCGTCGGTGTAGATATGCGCGTCGAGCACGCTCAGCCCTTGCTGCGATGCGAGCTTGCGGCACGCCGCCACCTGGTCCTCGATAGACTCGGGTCGCTGGTTCTCCGAGCTGTACCGTGCATAGATCGCTGCACGCATGTCAGTCCTCCTCTTTCAAGGGTGCCGGCGGGTTTGATGGGCCATCTTGGGCCGCCTGTTCCATCAGCCGCACGTACTCGAGCGCCAGCTCTTTGGCCAGGTGGTCCAGAAGCTCGATTACACCCGGCCGCCATTCCGCGTCGGGATCCTGCCCCGGCTTGATGAGTGGTTGAGCCTGTTCACGTTTCATGGCGGCCCCCAAGAATAATAGACATTGACTATCATCGTGCTCAAAAAAACTCATGCCTCCAGCCGGAGGTCCTGCGCGATTCCGGTCACGCTCACCTCGACTCTGGCCCTGGTGGCAGGTTTCTCCACCTCACTCCCGACGGCGCGGAGGCGTCGCTTCCCACCACCTGAGGTACCGCCCCCCGCCTCCGGTTCCGCGAGATCCTGGAGCGGAATGCCGCCGTAGGTCTTCGTCCGTGATCCACTCACACTGAGCGTGAAGTACAAGCGCCGATCGTCACCGATCAGGATCTTGAGCTCTGGCGCCTTAGCGCCCACGAGGCCCCCCGGCAACGTGAAGCCAGGCGCTTGTCTCGCGACCTCCCTCTCGAATCGTCGCAGCACGTGCAGCGCGGCGCGGATGACTGACGCTGGTATCCCCAACGCCCGCAGCCGGAGGGCCACCCCGAACTCGAGCAGGTTCCGGCCGGAGAACCGCCGGCTGCTCCCACGCCCCTCGGCATCCTGCAGGTCGGGCTGGACGACACCCTTCTCACACAGGTAGATCAAGCGGTGCTGAGGCTCCCCAAGCAGTCGAGCCGCCTCTGTCAGCGACCATTCGTGCAGCCCCCTACCTACCATGATAGCCATTGTCTATCATAGGAACTTCGCTGTCAATCCCGCGTCAGCTTCAACGCGGAAGCCACGGGCGCATAGGATTGACGAGCCTTGTCGGGTTGCTCTGTGTGTCCGATTCAGCCCGATCGACGATCACTTAAAATTCTTGCAGTTCTCGCGCACATAACTTAAAATACAGGGAGCGCTGCAGCCCGGCGCTCGGAGGCACGATGAACTCTGGACATCCTGGCGACGATTTCTTCGGAGCTTTCACTCCCGCCGTGAACGAACGGTTGGTGGATGCGCTGCGCGCGGCCTACGAGTCCGCGTGCGAGTCTGACCTCCTGCTCTCCGGCAGGGGAAGCTGTGAGCAGCTCTTCGGCACGACTGTCTACCACTGCGCGAAGCGTGAGTTCAAGAAAGTGGTCCTCGCCGCGGGTCAGATTCACCTGCACTCAGAGTTCCCGCTGTTCCGGCTGTCCATCGGCCCTTACGTGGTTGGCTTCTATCGAGTGGGCCAGTTCTCGAGTCAGGACATTTGGAGCAGCTTCCCCAAGAACCGCAATGGTGCCGGTCGAATGGTGAACGACCAGATGTCCCTGCCATTTCCAGCACCGGAAGATCAGGAGCCGCATGATCTTAGTAGCGCCCGAAGTGTCGTACTGGCTCACTTCGGAAATCGAGACGACGGTCTCACGGCGGTCTACCTGGCCATCCCTATCAGGGAGGAGAACGGCGAAATCGTTCAGTGGGGCTTCACTCACCAGCTCTGGGCCGATGGCTTCGCCCCTCACGCGGCGCAAGGCACACCACCGCAGCCTCATCCAGTGGAGCCGGAGGTTGAGCCAACTGTCCGACGCAAGGAGAGGAAGAAGGAGCAATGAGCGGTGGCCATCTCGCCGCCCAGCTGTTCAATCCGGAACGCCTCACGCTAGCGCGCGAGTTCCGTGGCCTGACGAAGACGGCACTCGCAAGAAAGATCGACAAGACGCCAAGTGCACTCACTCAGTTCGAGATGGGGCAGGTCCGGCCAGATGGGTCAACTCTGAGTGCACTGGCGCTCGCCCTTGGATTCCCGGTGCAGTTCTTTGCCCGAGAGGGGTCCCGCCTCGTAATCCCGCTTGATAGTTGCAGCTTTCGAAGTCTTCGATCGGCAAGCCAGAGAGACCGACGGCGACTGCTTGCCTCGGGATCCATGGTGCGCGAGCTGGTAGCCTTTCTTGAGCAATATGTCGATTTTCCCCCGGACGCCGTCAGTCCTTTGAGCGGCCTTGCGGACACCGATATCGAATCCTGCGCTGCAGAGGTGCGGCGGCAATGGGGGCTAGGCTCCGGCCCGATCCCCAACATGGTGAAGTTGTTGGAGTCGCGCGGCGTCATAGTCGCCCCAATCCAGGCGAATTGTGCTTCGGTCGATGCGTTCTCATTCTGGTTCGAAGGCAGAGCCCTCGTGATGCTCGTCCTAGACAAGAAATCCCCCAGCCGCTCGCGCTTTGATGCGGCACATGAGCTGGGTCATCTCGTGTTACACAACGATGCTTCCCCCGGCGACCCATCTGCCGAACGCCAAGCGGATCGTTTTGCTGCCGCCTTCCTGATGCCGGCAGAAACCTACGGCCGCGAATGCCCGACGCGCCTTAATTGGCCCTGTTTGCTCGACCTCAAGCGGCGGTGGCGCGTGTCCCTCGCCGCGCTGGTGAGAAGGGGCAGAGACCTTGGGCGCCTGTCGGACGCGAGCTATCGTCGCGCGTTCACGTTTCTCAACAGCACCGGCCAACGACGAGAAGAACCAGACGAACCGCCGCGCGAATCCCCCCTCCTCGTGGCTCGCGCACTCGAGGTCATCCATGATGAGTGGCCTCTGGAAGCTATTTCCGCCGAACTTCAGTTCCCTGTAGGCAAAACCCTATCTGAGGTCTTGACAGAGCCCAGACCTCTTCACATCGGGTGAGAGATCCGCCGAACCCGTAAGGGTCGCGCTCGCATCAAACTCCGCACAGAGGGTTGTAGTCCCTGAGAGGACCACAGAATGACACACGCCGTGTCTGGAGGTTTGCACTTAGTGACCTGACGTCCGCTGTCTTCGGGTCCGCTTTCCAGGAGCTGGTAGGTATTTTCGGTCGCAACGAGAGTTGTCAATGGCTTTGAGAAACGGCGAGGCCTTCAGGGCGAACGACTCTGGCAAGTGGGTAGCCTTTGCCTCTCTCGTTCTGGCGTGCATCAGGTGAAGCTCGGCCTTCGCCCGAGTCATCGATACGTACAGAAGCCGAGCTTGCTCGCTAACACTGCCCCGTTTCCTGGGGAAGCCGCCGTCTTCTAACCCCACGATAATCGTAGTATCGGCTTCAATGCCCTTGGCCATGCGCATCGTCATTATTCTTACGCTCATTTCGGAGGTCGCCCTACCCCTGCCACCAAGTTCGTCCAAAGCACGCGAAATCTCCTCTAGCATCGCCGCCGGTCTTGCCCACGGGCTTAGAGTTCGGCAGGCAGCAGCGGCGAAGCTCTCCACGCTCGCTCTATAAGCGCTATTGAGTTCTTCCAGCCTTTCGAGGAGAAGCGCTGCGAGGTTGGAAGGCCCTGCCGCTGTTGTCAATGCCTCATAAAGGGAGACGCCTTCGAGAAGCACGTCTTCCCACAAGGATGCGACTTGTGCCAGCGCCTCTTCTCGTTCCTTGAGTCGTTGGTCCTTCCTGACCCTCGGCCCAGGTACCCCGACGGAACCCCCGTCCACGATCTCCTGCAGCAGACCTCTCAGAGCTAGATTATCGTCTGGCCTAGTTACCCAATCGCCGAGCGTCTCAAACATCTCTAGCCCGCCGCGGTGCCGGTCGCCCACGACTTCGTATGGCACGCGCGCACGCCGCAGCGCGCTCCGAATCGAGTCGACATACTCGAGCGCTGGTGCGAGGATCAGAACGCTGCTGGCAGGGTCAGTGTCTGTCACAATCCGAGTTACCAATTCGGCCTCGGCCTTTTCGCTGGGTAGATCCCAGACCTTTACTTCCCCCTCTTCTTCTCGCTCATATGTAAAATCGAGTTTTGGCAAGCGCCGCGGATTGAATTCCTGAACTATGCATAGTGCAGCTTCTACGACCTTTCTTGGGCACCTCCATGAGTGACCAAGTTGCACGATCGAAGCATTCACGCCAAAGTGCTCCGCGAACTCCTGCATGAAGACCGGCGATCCCCCGCGGAAACCGTAAATACTCTGGTCGTCATCCCCGACCGCGAACAGGCCCTCTGGGTTGCCCGCTGACAACACTCGAACGAACTCGAACTGATCTGGGTTTATGTCCTGGTACTCGTCCACCAAGAGGTGATGGGCATGCGATTGGTACTCTGCACGAAGGTCAGCATCGTCATTGAGGAGCCGGCTCGCAAGGACTATCTGATCGTCGTAGTCAATCGCATTGCTAGCCCGCAAGACTTGATCATACTTCTGCGCGATCTGACGGAGAAGCTCATCGACATCACGGAGCGCGGCTCGCTGTTTCAGCTGATCGACCTGTCTCCCGTCTTTGCGCGTCATGCCAACGAGTTGGCTGGCATCCTCGAACACGATGGGCCGCAGGCGCTTCGGCACAATCCGGAATCCCTCTTGGAGCCCCACTTGCTTGAGACGTTCGGCTACCACTCTTTGGCCTAGGCTGTGCATGGTGCTGATCATCCGAGGTTGGCGAGCCCTGGGCAAGTAGACGTCCTTCCTCTCTTTGTCGCTCAGTCGCGCACGCATGTTGCGAGCAGCTTCAAGTGTGAACGTAATGACTGTGATGTCATCCGGAGAGACGAGCCTCTCTTCTATCAACCACTTCACCCGCTTCGCTAGCGCGTGGGTCTTTCCCGTCCCGGGGCCGGCGAGAACCAGCACTGGGCCTGGGGAATGATCATGCACCCCGCGGCCTGCGCCTGCATCGATCACATCTGGAGCGCACATGGCTGCGACCCCCCTACCACATCACTCATTACGTTGCTTCCGCGTCGCTGGGTCACCAAGGCAAGAATGCGGTGTCTAATACCGTAGCTTCTAACGCGGCAAGTTCTTCGACACCTTTCTTCACACGCGAGCCTAGGTCTTCAGCCATCCTGAGGAACGCCCAAGTGCGTTCGCAATACATACGCTGTTCTCCCAATGGTGGTGTGGGTACCTTCATCGCCTTCAGGTATGCCGTAGGCAGCCTTTTCGTGCCGTGGCCTGACTCTTGAATATCTCGAATGACTGTCCCGCTCTTCCCCAGCAACATGAGCGCCAGGAATTCCGGATCCATGGCCGTCGGGATCATTGCCTTCATGTCCTGGTTAACGGTAACGTCGACGCGACTTACACTCACTGGCCACGTGCGCGCCAGAATCATGCCTCTTACGACAACCAGTACGGCGGGCGCAGGAATGAGCTTGGCAGACGAATTCTTGATCGCGTCCTCGTTGATTGAGCTCGTTGCCCCCTCGATCCAGAAGCTTTTCATGTCTTGGGGCCGGACCCAGGGGATACTGCCGTCGTCCCACAGGTCACCTCGAGATCGATCAGGAGTTCCCCCTCCTGACATGGTTACCAACGACCCAAGAGGCTCTCCCCTGTACCGTTTCAGCATCGCCTCATAACCTCGCCGAAGAAATGCCCCTGGCAGCTGCCCGACAAGTCTGGAGCTATGTTCGCGCCTCTTAGTTGCCTCTTCTAGCAGTCTTCGCGTTCGATCAACTCGTGAAGCCACACGCCGTTGATGGTCGAGGGGAGGTAGCGGCACTTCTATCTGGAGGAACTCCTTCTCCTTTACCCTCTTCCTTCTCTGCCCCAGTCCTGCCGCTGCATTGAGCAGGGCGCTCTGGCCCGACCGTGAGGACAAGAAGCACAGGAGAAAACGGACATCCACGCGACCATCCACCGGAAAGAAGCTGGGGAACTCCTTGGATACGAAGTGGCCGTCCAGCGCTTCGGGCACGACGCCGACGGCTCCCTCCCATCCGAATAGCCGGCTAAGGACAAGATCGCCAGCGTGTAGGCGGTAGAACTCCTTGTACGATGTCTCCTGCCCCAACTGGTCACCACGGAAGAAGACGCCCCTGCCGAAGCTGTACACACCCGCCATAGGGTACTCAGCGGCAGGGTCTACCGGGACAACGTCCTGCCGCTGCGCCAGAACATCCTTCAGACGGGCCGTCGGCCACAGGGTCAAAGACCTGCTCCCTGGATTGTCGCCTTCACTTCCGCCATCAGCTTCAGAATCTCGCGCTCCATCGCGATGATGGATCCCACGAGCTCCTCTGGGCTACGGTCTTCCAGCACGTGCGACGATTGTGGGTTCTTGAGGTCGAGGTTACTCGCGACGAGGGTGCCGTTCTCGTCGTATTGCAGGACGTCGCTTGCATTCACCTTCCAGGCGTGTTCGTTCTCCTCGCGTGCCTGCCACCATCCCAGTAGCGGCTGGAACTCTTCATACCTGAGGGGCTTGGTCTTGGTGTAGTTCTTCCGCCCCTCTGGCAGAGGGTGCTCGTAGTACCAGATCTCTTTGGTGGGACCGGTGCGGTCGAAGAACAAGAGGTTCGTGGGTATCAGCGTGTATGGGGAGAAGACTCCATTCGGGAGCCGCACCACCGTGTGAAGGTTGAACTCCTTCAGGAGCTGCTCCTTGATCCGAGCGCAGACGCCGTCTCCGAAAAGCGTGCCGTTGGGCACGACCACGGCGGCCCGCCCCGCCGGCTTCCCCTGGTGCCCCGGACGCCGCACCTTCCGCATGATGAGCTGAAGAAAGAGAAGCGCCGTTTCCGAGGTCTGCTTGTCGGAGGGGAAGTTAGCCTTGATGCCTGTCTCCTCCTCGCCGCCGAAGGGTGGATTGGTCATGATGACGTCCACCCTGTCGCGGTCGCCGATCTCTGTGAGCTTGACGGCGAGGCTATTTCCATACTCGATGTTGGGCACTTCCACGCCGTGCAAGAGCAGGTTCATCTCGCCCAGGAGGTAGGGAAGAGACTTGGCCTCGCCTCCAGACAGTGTGCGTCTCTGCAGGACCTCTCTGTCCTCGGTGGTGTGGACCTGCTTCTCGAGGTGTTCATACGCTTCTACCAGGAAACCACCTGTACCGCACGCGGGGTCGAGCACCGTCTCGCCCAGCTTGGGGTCAGTGACTTCGACCATGAGCTTGATCACAGGCCGCGGCGTGTAGAATTCGCCCGAGTCGCCGGCCGCATCCCGCATCTCACGCAGCATCCCCTCGTACAGCGCGCTCAACGTGTGGAGCTCATCTGATGAGCTGAAGTGAATCCCGTCCAGCTTGTCGAGGACATCCCGAACGAGGTACCCATTCAGCATGCGGTTGGCGGTGCCCGAGAACACCCGTGCGATCACGCCCCGGCGGTCCCCTCCCTCGCCCCCCTCAAGGCTACGTAGCTTGGCGAACAGGCCAGGGCCGCGGCTGCCCCCTGGCAGCTCGACCTCGTCGTTGTTGATGAAGGCGAGGAGCTCATCCCCCGTGAGCCCGTCGTCCTGGGCGGCCCAATCCCTCCACCGGTAGGGCTCGGGAACGAGAGAGACGTAGGTCTTCCCGGCCAGCGTGGCGCGGGTCTCGTCCTGCTGCTCGAGGTCGTCCAGGAACTTGAGGAACATCATCCACGTGAGCTGTGGCAGGCGGTCCAGGTCGCCGTTGAGGCCCTTGTCCTTGCGCATGATGTCGCGGCACGACTTCACCAGGCTGCCCAGGCGTTGGGCCGTGGTCAGCGGTGTAGCGGTCTTCTTCTTCCTCCCCATTCAGCTCCCGTCCCGTTCTCAAGCGCTGTACAAGCGCTCCTGCAGATCGTTGAAAGCAGCCAGCATGTTGGCTGCGCCGCCGAACCGCGTGGACAATTCGATGACATTGCCCAGGGCGCAGATCGGGGGCACCTCCAACACTGTTGGAAAGGCTAACTCCGAGATACCGAACTCCGCATACTTCTCCACGATCGCAGAGAGCACCTCCCGGGCTTCCGGTGTGAAGCGCTGCCAGAAGTCAGGGCTCTTCCTTCGCAATGCATCGGCGCGCTCCCGCCGTGTGCGCAGGGGTGCATTGAAGGCGACATGGCAAAGCAGGTCGAACGGGTCGGAGTCGGGATGGCCGCTCCGTTCCGCCAGCTCGGTCACATCGATGCCGCGTCCGGCCAGCTCCTCGAGCACCTCGGCGCGGAGCCCGGGTTCCATCCACTTCGCACGGAGCTCGGCGGGTGAGCGGTAGAGGGAACGCACCTTCTCCCCGGCGTAGTCGGTGTACCGCACTGTTCGCAGGCGCTTCCCATCGGCGTCGAGCTCGTAGACGAGGTCAGCAACCACCTCCACGTGGACGTCGTCCACGTAGTATTTCTGCCGACGCTCCCCGGTGCGCCCCTGCACACCTTCCATACCATCGCCTTCGGGAGGCTCGAAGTCGACCATGACCTCCCCGTCTCCACCATCCCCCGGCACGTCCTCCGGAACCTCGTCAGACACGGACGGCACATCGTCGACCGTCTGCTCCGTGGTAGAGACCGGAGGCCCGTCAAACTCGGGGTCGGCGAAGTTCCGGGTCGCCGTGCCGGTGAAGTCGAGGATGGTGAAGAACCACTTGTCGTAATCCGTGCGCAGACGCGTACCGCGCCCGATGATCTGCTTGAAGGTGGTCATGGAGTTCACCACGCGACAGAGGCAGATGTTCTTCGCAGTTGGCGCGTCCACTCCCGTGGTCAACATCTCCGAGGTGGTGAGGATGACAGGCGCCGGCTTGTCCACGTCCTGGAAGTCGTCGAGGTGCCCCTTGCCGACATCGCCCTCGTCCGCAGTGACGCGGCAGACGTAGTCGGAGTGCTCTCGGACCATGTCCACGTTCAGGCGCGCCAGGGCATTCCTCATGTTCAGGGCGTGCTCCTGGTCGACGCAGAAGACGATCGTCTTGCCGTAGGGGTCCGTCTTCTGGAGGTAGCGGGTGAGGTAGCGCGCAATCGCCTCGGTCCGCTCGGCGAGGACCACGAGCCGTTCGAAGTCCTTGGTCACGTAGAGGTCGTCGGGGATCTCCTTACCGTAGCGGTCGAGCTCGCCCGCCTCAGGGCGCCACCCGAGTGCGTCCACATCGGTCGACCACCCGCCGCACGCTTGTACGGCGCGAGGAAGCCGTCGTCGATGCCATCGGCCAGTGAGTACACGATGAGGGGGTCGCCAAAGTACGCGTAGGTGTCGACGGTTGTCCTCCCGCTTCGGCGTGGCCGTCATGCCGAGCTATAGGCTGCTCCGTGAAGTAGTCGAGGATCTCGCGCCAGTTGAGTCGTCGCGGGCACTGCCGCGGTGGCACTCATCCACGATGACGAGGTCGAAGAAGTCCGGGTCGTACTCGCGGTACATCCCCGGGCGGTACTCGTCGCGCGCGATCTGCTGATAGGTGGCGAAGTACATTTCACGGCTCTTGACCGGTTCGCCTGCGATGCGGTGGAGTGCCTCGCCGAAGGGCGCAAACTCCCTGAGCATGGGTTGGCTTAGGAGCACGTTACGGTCGGCCAAGTAGAGGATCTTGGGGCGCTGGTGGGTGCCTTTGCGGTTCCACCGGGCATTCCACAGCCGCCAGCAGATCTGAAAGGCGATGTAGCTCTTCCCTGTGCCCGTGGCGAGGGTGAGGAGGACACGCTCCTTCCCCCGAGCAAGGGCTTCGAACGCGCGGTTGACCGCCAGGGATTGGTAGTAGCGCAGGGGGCGGCTCGGGTCGGCGAAGCTCGGTGTCAGTACGACCTCTTCCAGGCCAGGGTCGATGTGCTGCCCCGCCTTCCACCGCGCCCACAGCTCGGAGGGTTCGGGGAAACGGTCCAGATCGCGCTCGACGCCGGTGAAGAAGTCGTGCTCGACGACGTGCCTGCCGTTCGCGGCATAGGCAAAGGGTAGGTCGAGGATCTCCGCATACTCCATGGCTTGCTGAAGGCCAGTGCCCTTCGGGGCGTCGTATGGCTTCGCCTCCACCACCGCGAGGGGATAGTCCCGGGTGTAGCGAAGGATGTAGTCCGCGCGCTTGCCGGGCCGGCGGCGCGCGTTCGCACCGACCACGATCACCCTGCCGTCGGTGAACGTCCGTTGCTCGAGGATCTGCTGGTGGATGTCCCAGCCCGCCTCAACGAGCGCTGGAGTTATGAATCGACGGCATGTGTCGGCTTCGGTCAGTTGAGCCATGTCCACATCGATAGTAGCAGCGGCGGGCCATCTGCTCACGACCAAGTGGTTCTGTTGACGCCTGTCCAGCCTGCAACTGCGCCGCCCAAGTAGAGTCCACTGACGTGGTGTAAGAGCTGCTCGTCGTCGTAGAGCCTGTGGGGCTTGTTGGAAGGTGGAGGGTGGTGGGTGGGGCCAGCTTTCAACAAACCCACAGGCGGGAGGGTGGGCGGCGCCGCCGGCTGTGGAGAGTTTTCCACAGGTGGCGGAAAGAAGAAGGCCACTGCATGATCCTTGTCGGCAACCGACCAAGAAGCCGGAACAAGGAGCAGAGCAGTGACCACCAATAGAGTGAAGCTCATCAACGACATTCGCAAGTGCCTGGAGGGTGGGGACACCGACATGCTGCGCGAGATGGTGCGCATCTTCGCCGAGACCCTGATGGGCGCGGAGGCCGACCAGCTGTGCGGCGCGGTACACGGTGAGCGCAGCCCCGAAAGAGTCAATCATCGCAACGGGTACCGGGTGCGCCGTTGGGACACGCGGGTCGGCAGCATCGACCTGGGGATCCCGAAGCTGCGCCGGGGAAACTACTTCCCGGAGTTTCTGCTCGACCCTCGGCGGCGAAGCGAAAAGGCTCTGGTGAGTGTGATTGCGGAGGCATACGTGACGGGTGTGTCGACTCGTAGAGTCGAGCACCTGGTCCAGGCCATGGGCATCGAAGGCATCTCCAAGTCCCAGGTCTCGGAGGTGGCGAAGAGCCTGGACGGCATGGTGGAAGCTTTCCGAAGTCGCCGACTCGACGAGCGCGCCTATCCCGTGATCTGGCTGGACGCGCTCGTGATCAAGGCCCGAGAAGAGCACCGGGTGGTGAACATCGCGGTGGTGATCGCCACCGGTGTGAACAGTGACGGTCACAGAGAGATCCTCGGCCTCGACACCTTCACGTCCGAGGATGAAGCGGCATGGCTGGCCTTCTTGCGTGGGCTGGTCGAACGAGGCCTCTCCGGAGTGAAGCTGGTGATCTCCGACGCCCACCAAGGCCTGGTGTCGGCCGTGCAGACAACTCTGCTCGGCGCTTCCTGGCAGAGCTGCCGCACCCATTTCATGACCAACCTGCTGTCGAAGGTGCCCAAGCAGGCGCAGACCCTGGTGGCCACGCTGGTGCGCTCCATCTTCGCCCAACCAGATGCCAACAAGGTGAAAACCCAGTACAACATCGTGCTGAGCCAGCTCGAGGGGCGCTTCCCAGACGCTGCACAGATCCTCGAGCAGGCAGAGGGCTGTCTGCTTGCCTTTACGGGCTTCCCGCAGCCTGTCTGGCGCCAGATCTGGTCCAACAACCCCCAGGAGCGGCTCAATCGCGAGATCCGCCGGCGTACCGATGTCGTCGGCATCTTCCCCAACCGCACGGCAGTCATCCGCCTCACGGGTGCCCTCCTGTGCGAGCAAAACGACGAGTGGTGCATCGCCAGGCGCTACATGAGCCTCGGCGTCATCTCGCAAATCATCAACCCGCCAAACCCATCACCGGAGCTCGAGCTCCCCGACAAGGAGGTGCCCCTGCATTCGCCGAATCCCGTGATCGAGGCCGGATCGTGCTTGAGGCCTTCATACACCACTTGACTGGACGTGGCCTTGAACCACAGGGCCACCTTCACCCTTTCCCCTGGCGAGATGTCGTCCCAGATCTCGCCCCAGTCATGAGCCTGATCCAGAAACCGACCCATGAGCTCCGCTTCTGCCTCGTTCTCTGGCTCGTCGGGACGCGGCAGGTATGCCTCAGCTCCATCAATGATGGCGGTAACGGCGGTGCCAGTATCCAGGCGCGGAAGGAACGTAAACTCGAGCTTGGCATCCCCGCCTGGAGCAGGTTTGAGCAATTCCTCCGAGCGTAGACCCAGCGCGGCCCGCAACCGATGGACAGTGTCGAACGACGCGATGCTGTTCGCCTCCACGCGTTGCACCGTGCGAACACTTACGCCTGAAACCTCCGCCAGCTTCTCTTGGGTCCATGCCCTCGCTTCGCGGGCCGCCCGCACCTTCGCGCCTATGTTCTCTGGAGTAGCCATTTCACATCCTCCTCATGTTCACATCGAGGATGCTCGCTCTCAGAGAGTGGACAGGCCACGACGTCAGCCCGCCAATCCCCCGACAGCCTCCCGACAGCCACGCTGGGCCCGGTGCCCTGCAGACGCATGCGCTGGTCGCTACAGGCCGTACCGAAACGGGCGACCACATCGGTAGAGCCCGCGGGACACTCGGACAAACAGCTCGGTATTATCGCCGGGGTTTCCCTCAGCATGCTTGCTCAGGAAGGTGTTGTACGTGCGCGCAACAAATCCTGGGCACGCTTCCTGGAAGCTCGCCTTCCTGAAAGGCTCCTGCAAGCGGCCGCTTGTCACGGCGGCAACAATGGCTCTGTACACCATGTGGCTCAGCATTTCGAGACCAGTCTAACCCCTTCCGGCCTCACGGTGTTTCGCCTTCGCCCAAGCGAGGTGTGTGGCCACCCGGCATCGGGTTTGCGGCTCTCTACACGAAATCCAGTGACCAATCCGCATCTCCGGGTACTTACCTACTGAAGAGCCAGATTAGAGAGACGCATATGCAGCCTCGACAGCACGGCCATCCTGGCCCCGACAACGCGGCCTCAAGGCGCCGCCCTCCATCGCCACTGCCAGCGAGCGCTCGTCCGGGTATGCCCGCGCCGTCAGGGCCCCACGTGCGCGGGCTCACGGTTCCCGGTCGCAAACGAGACGACCGGAACGGGGTAGGGCCGAGCCCGATTGAGAACATAGCAGCAACCTCTGCGGACGACTCGGATCTCTCCATATGTGACTTGGATCAAACCGGTCTCTCGAAATCGTTGACAAAACTATGGCTACCACATATGCTCCTGACTAGCGGCAAACACATGTAGGTAGACCGTGTTGGGAGGCACTGAGGCCATGAGGGTGCATCCGCTAGCTTCGCAGCCCACCCCTGTCGACAAACCGTGCAACCTGCGGAAGCTCCCGGCCGGCGTGGTGATCGCGGCCGCGCTCCTGCTTCCCTCATTGGCACATGGCGGCGGCGTTGAGGTGAAGGCGTCGGCCGCTCACAGCGGGAACTATGGCCTCGAGGTGACCGCCGGCACTCTGTGCACTTCGGAAGATGACATTGTGCTGAACAGCCACACCGTCACGGGCATCGAGGCGTTCGAAGCGTGCAACTCCATCACCTCGGGCTCGGGCTTCGTTGTCGCGAGCGGTGGGGATGCGACGTTCACCGCCGGCAGTCTGATCACGCTGCAGAACGGATTCGGCGTGGACTCTGGCGGTGCATTCACGGCAGTCATCGACACTGAGCTGGCCGCGTTCGCCTACGTGCAGGACAGCTCGCCGGACTCTGAGGTGAGCTACCGAGTGGAGTTCTACTCCAACTTCGACAACGTCACGGTGGCTGGGGAAGATGAGCTCGACCACTTCGTGGCGTACTCCAGCGACGGGTCAGTTGAGCTGCGCCTGGTCGTGCGTAGCCCGTCCACGCTTGTGCTCGAGGTTCGTGATGACACTGGCGTCTTTCACGCAACTTCTCCGGTTACCTTCTCCTCTGGCTGGAACAAGGTTGCACTCTCCTGGGAGGCCGCAAGCGAGACCGAGGTCTCGGTCACCCTGAACGACGGGACGCCCTCACAGGTCGGAGGCATCGACACCCATTCGCAGCGCATCGAGTACGTGCGTTGGGGTGCTGTGGGCGTCACGCCGGGGGTGGAAGGAACACTCGCTATGGACGACTTCGCGTCTTCCTTCGGACGCGACCCTATCTCCCTCGTGTTCACCGACGGGTTCGAGCCCGGGGACACATCTGCTTGGGCTGGCAACTCACTCCCGCTGGACGGCGTAGCGCCGGGCACAGTAGTTGAGGGCGCTACGTTCCGGGTGTACTCGGGGTTTTGGGAACAGGGAACGCCGGGTGTCGTGTTCGTCGATGCCGACCCGTTGGATGTCGAGGCCCCATTGGCGTACCCGGGTACAGTGCAGGCAGGTGGGTATATCCAGGTCGATCCCGACCCGATGGACCTCCCTGCGAGTGGCGGACCGCGCTACGTCAGCATAGCGCTGGACACCGATGGGTCCCACCACAGCCTCTGGGCGAACGCACTCCAGGTGGTAACCGCCGGAGACGCTGAGTCGCCGCTGGTGGTGCCGAACGAGGAGGACGTCTCCTGCGGAGGCGCCGGGACGGAGTGCACGCACCCAATCCTGCCCGGCCAGACGTGGCGCGGTGAGTGGGGCGAAGCGGGGGACGTCGACTACTTTGACTTCATCGCCGGCTCGGGCGCGGAGGTTCGCGTCACCCTTGAGCGAGTCGACACCACGCTTCCGCCCCAGCACCCCGACGCACCGGTGCCCGAGATCTTCCTGGCCCGGCCTGACGGCGTCATCGTCGCTGCTTCCGAGCCATTGCCGCTCGACGCCACCGGCACCGATCTTGCTGTAACTCTCACGATGGACGGCCGCTACCTTGTCGGCGTCACCACCCCGAAGGGCTCGGGCCAGTACCTCGTCGCGCTCGCCGAGGTATCGGAAAGGGCTACCGGCGCGCCCGGAGTCGGGTACGTCCTGGGTGGAACCCACATCACGACCCCGGCGGACCCTCTCACAACACTTGAAGCGCCTGTGCTCGACCTGTTCGGCCACCCGGTCTCGGCGGGCCGTGTGATGTGGTTGCCGGGCGACTTCTGCGGCGAAGGAAGCTTCTGCGCCACCGGGTCAGCGGAGCCGACCCGCACATCGGTCGCGGGTATTGCTGCGAAGACGATCACACCACAGCCGGGTGGCTCACCTCTGTGGCTCGCGCAATATGTGTCGTCGTTTGGTGCTAAGGCCGCCTCACTCGCGGCGCGGGAGGAGGTGGTGCAGAAAGCCAGGCAGGCTGCGCGCGCCGAGCCCGTGCTCGGGTTCGTATCGGTCAGCGGCAGCGCCGTGATTTCGGCTGACATCCCGGATCCAGTCCGGGCACGACAGATGGCGGCGATTGCCCGGCGCCGCGCGTCAGCCGCGGAGGCGGCCACGGCCAAGGGTGGTGTTCATTGTTCGAGCCACACCCTCACGTGTATCGAAGGGATCGCCGCGTTCCGAGCGGCGCAGCTTCCCGCGAGTGCAAACGAGCAGATCGTCTCAGTGAACCTGCAGATCCTGCAGGACGGCAGCCCGGTAGACGAGCTCGACGGGCAGGAGGTACTTTCGACCATCCCGTTGACTCTCCAAGCTGTGGCAAGGATGCGGGACGATCTCGACAACGAGCGTGACATCCCCATCACCGACCCCGTGGCAGTATCCGTGACACAGCAGAGCGGCGCAGCCCTCGCAGTGGGAGGCGACATCTGCAGCTCTCTGGGCGTGACGCCGGGGGCGTTCGACTATCTGGTTGGGGAGCGGGCGACGATGTCGCATGCCTATACCGACGAGCTCGGCGCGCCGTGCTGCTGGGAGCCCACCGAGGCGATCAAAGCCGGTGTGGTCGCGGAGGTCGAGGTGGACGACGGCGCGGGTGGCACCACGCGCGTGGCCAAGCGGGCGGAGGCCGAGGTACGGTCCATCCCACGTCCTGCCGACCCCTGCGAGGTGAGGCCGCTCGAAAGCAGCACGCCGCAGCTCGCCGCCTACCGCTACTACTCATCGAGGCTTCCGGCGGGGGCGCTCTACATCGCAGACGCCTGCGGCAACGTCGTTCACGGCGTGGGGCTGTTGGACTCGCCGGATCACGATCAACCCGGCGACGAGTTTCGAATCACGAGCCCAACCAACCCTAGCCCCGTCCCCGGCGTATGGGCGACGGCTCAATCGAACCCTGATCAGTGGAGCTTTGACGTCACCCTCTGGGGAAATTCCTCCATCTCCGAACCGATTCCCGATTCGACCTATGACATCAATCTGGAAGTGACGTCGGATAGCCCGGAGTGCAGCGCCGGCGGAGTGATCACAGGCACCTATAGCGTGCAGACGGAAATCGGCCTGCCTCAAGTGGTCCTGTGGTGGGATTGGGATTCAGCCAGCAGCCCGCGGGGTCCAGAGCCGGAAGATGAGCTGATTTCGCCGGGGTCCGCCTTGCGAGATGCGGTGGGCGCTGTCGGCGTTTGGCGTGTGCCGGCATTCGATGATGGCGGGCTTGACTGGGACTTTGAGGGCGACGGGAGCTACTCGTCCGTGGCAGTGAAGCTCTACGTGGTGGACCTGTCCAAGGTCTCCTTCGACGACGACGGGAACCCCGACTCTACCTACTTTGAACCCGTCGATGGCGTGGAGCTGTGCACCGGTGTCGTGCAGAAGCTGACCGACGCGTCCGGGTACTTCAACTGGAACTCCCCGGTGCGGACCACCTGCGACACCACCTGGGACACGGTTGCCCTTGGCGACGCGACGCCGGATCCCCCGCCGGGCTCGCCCAACAGCTGGCTGACCATGGGGCTGGGTGTAGGACTGATGCGCGGACCGGACCAACCCGGGCGGTATGCCCTGGTGGTCGAGCCGGTTGATGAGGCGCATCCCGAGTTTCGCCGGAACGATGCATGGAAGATCGACAACTACCTCGTGCCCGACGCGTTCGTCGAGTTCGATGTCGGTGGTGGATTGTTCGTTGACAGCAACTGGGAGCCGATCGACCCATTGATGGTTGACTCGCCAACTCAGGTTCACTTTCTCGCCCCCGTCAGTAGCATGCCGGAGGGCGTTTCGGAGGTTGTGGTCAGTAGCTACGCCCAAGACGGTTCTTCGCTCTCCTTCGAAGTCCCGATTTCTCTCGCCCCGAACGCCGCGGCCACCCACTTGGTGGGTGACATTGCAGCCTACCCGTCGGGGTACGAGATCGCCAAGAGCGGTACGGCAGGGGCCAAGGTGCTCGATCTGAGCGGTCCACGTGTCGATGCAAATCTTGGTGTTGGCAGAGTGGAAGCCAACCTGCCGAACTCTCTGACGACGCTGGCTCAGACCGCGTTCGGCATGCGTGGCCAGCTCAAACTCGGGTTCATGACCCGCGACTGCAGCCAGCTCACACCATCGCCTGATCCGATGAATCCGGATCTAGCAGGAACCGTTCAGGAGACCGAGATCGGGGACAGCAGCGACAACTATGCTGAGGCGGTATGCCTCGAGATCAGCGTCAGGAACCCCTTCGCGCCCACTGACCCACCCCGTAACATCGACTTGGAGGTGGGTATCAAGGAAGAGGCAAACATCCTTTACCAAGAGGCTCAATTTTATGATCGCCAGGATACGGGGGCAACGGCGATCTGGATGGGCGGCGCCCCCTGGCCGGACGGCATGCTGTGGTTTCCTGGCGAAGCTCACCCGCGTTTTCTTCCGATCACAGGGGGGAGGGGCACAGTCGTCTTGAAGAGCACCGCGCTGCGCCGCACACAAAGTGGGGTGGTCGTCCGATCAAGCTATCTTGGTAACGAGGGCGCTCTTGTTCAGCCCGTGGTTGGGTCGTCTTCAGACCCTTCCCCCCGCTGGACGGTGATGTCTTCTTGGTCAGCCAGTGGGTAGACGAGAGAAGTTACCTGCGGCGCCCGCGAGAGGCGGACCCGAGCCCGATATGGGGCCCGCAGGTCGCCCAGGAACTGAGAATGATTGACTGGTTCGAGAAGTGGAGCTGGGACCTGTTGGCCGACAGACTCGACGACGGAACGGGCGAGATCGACCAGGCGTTGGGAGACCTGGACATGATCCTCCAGACGACTGAGATGTCGACAGATGACCCAGTAGGATACGTCCACTGCGATGAGGCAACCTGCGTGATCAATCTGAATCCCTGGCGAGTGGCAAGATTTCTGTACGCCGATGGATCGCCGAATCTGCTCGGTTACTATCGTGGCTTCTATCTCGAAACAGTGCATGGCGTTGAAAACGGCGTGCTCCACGAGCTGCGTCACATCTGGCAGCTCAGTCTGTCTAACCACGGCGTGGGCGACGCGGACCAGGACGGGGTCTTTGCACCCGGGCCACTACCAGAAAGTTCGGCGGATCTTCTCGATGACTTCAATGTTGACTCGGGCCAGGGCGAAAGCGGGGACGGGCACTTCCTCCTCGACCTCGTCAGCGACGATCACGAAGCCGTGAAGACCATGCATGAGCACAACGCGATGCGGTTCACACATCGGTTGGGTGAAGACAGCGATTTCGAGTGCGCTTACTCGAGCATCGAGGCCGCCGGGAACACCACCCTGTCCGGGCCTGCCGGCCAGTATCTCCCAGACCCGATCGAGGTGAGGGCGAAATGGAAGACCGGGCCCTTGCCGGCAGACAGTGCTGCCGGCGCGGGCGTGACTGTCAGGTTCTCCGTTCTGGGAGGCTGCGATGCTCAGGTGGACGGCAGTGCCCAGGCTTGGTCTATGACCCAGGGAGGTCCGTCGCCTGTTGCGGGCGTCGAGGTCAGAGTCGGCTCGGTGGAGTGCACGATTCTCGCGGAGGTGGTGCCTCCCATGGCACCGCCCGGGCCATGCAACGACCTCACCGGCGGCGTCACCTTCACGGTGACACCGCAATGACGAGGAGGCTGTCATGATCAGGACCATCGGGCTCGTGTGCGCCCTGCTGTGTGTGGCGCCTATCGGCAGTGCACAGGGTTCCTTCGAGACCGTTCCGTTTCCGCAGAGAGAGGCGCTGTTGGCCGCGATGCGCATCGAGGATCCCCAGGAGAGAACGCTCGCCGTGGACGATGTCCTGCATGAGGTCCTCGTGCGGGGCGATGCCCAGACGCGATTTGCGGCCACGGACCACATCCTCAGGCTTTCGCGATGGTATGACTTTCGCCCCCATGAGAGCGTTTTCTACCAGGCGTTAGAGCGTTACGGCAATTGGACGCTCGTCTATATGCTCGACATTCAGGACCTGATGCTCGGCGACAGGGGAAAACTCATTACGGCGCTGAAACGTGCGCTCGTGGAGGATAGAATCGAGTTGCCTCATGGGCGCCCATTGGATCGCAACAGCGCTATCCGTTGGGTAGGGCGGGAGGGGATCACGGAGCTGCGGGCCTTGGCGGAGCAATCGTATCCAACGCTGAGCCCGCAGAGCCAGGAGTCGTATCCCCTGGAGAAGTTCTGGCTGGAGTTTGAGCTCGGGAAGGGCGCTCGGAACCGGGAGGACGTGTACGTAAAGACCGCCGACCACCTCCTGGCCATGGATAGCGCCGAGCTCCACGAGCGGGCGAATACCGAGGACTTGCTCGCGCACATAATCACCGACCGTGTCCGGCAGGCGTGCGAGCGCAACCCCATCGACTACTCCCGGAACAAAGCCTGCGACATGTTCTACACACTGTGGCAGCGCCAGAATGCGTTCCTGGCGAAGGGGGAGGGCGTCGAACCGGAAAGAAACCCGCACTTACCGACCAACCCGAAGGGATGGCTCGCAAAGACCCTCTACTGGACCTTGAGTGCGAGGCAGGACGCCCCGACCCTGCCCCTCCCGGTGGCGACACCCAGGTACAGATGAGGTAAGTGTCGGCACCTAATCAAACAGGGACAGGGCCGGGTACTGAGGGGCAGACGAAGCTGCGCTTTGCCCGGGGGATGGACGGTTCGGTCGGCTCTCCGAGATCTGCAAGCCGGCCGGACCGTCGTGAAACGCGCCACCTGTTCAAGACGACAAAGTGTAATTCCACAGCAACGCAGCAACTATCACTGACCACAAGGATTAGATTGCTCTCTGCGCGCCCTCTCACAGACGAGTAGACGAGTAGAAACTGAGAACGGGATTTCAAGCGCCTAGAGCATAGAGGTCACGCCTCTTTTGGGGTAGTTCGGAGCCAGTGAATGGCCTTGCCGACCGTCCACCGGTCCACGTGTAGTCGGCGCCCGATGTCAGCGTAGGTCATCCCAAGTTGATGAAGGTGCAAAGCTCTCTTGGCGATTCGCTGATAAAGGGGCAGCTCTCTCATCTCAAGGATCGGCACGTCGAGGCCGATTGCGGCCGTGGTTCGAATTCTTCGCGATCGCGTCCACCAAAGACTCCGATTCGCCGCCCGCAGGGCGGCTTTTCTCGTCTTTGGCTGTGCCGATCGCCATCTCACCTTCGGTTACTCGCGGCCCCCGCCCGACCTCCCTCCGCGGTGACGCCCCGGAGCGAGCGTGTGGGCGTAGGCCGCCCCCCGCCCTCGTACCGACCCCCCCGACCACGCCCACCGGACGCTCGCTCTCGTGACGTTGCTCGCGGCCCCCGCCCGACCACCCTCCGCGGTGCCCCGCCGAGGGAGCGGGCGGATGGAGGCCGCCCCCCACCCTCCGCTGGATCCCCCCGGCGACATCCGCAGGCCGCTCCTCTCGGCGTGGTCGATCCCGATCGGCTCCACCAGGCTTCGTTCGAAACTGCGTTTCGAACTACGCCCTGGCGAGCCAGCCTCTGAATAACGCAGTTTCGAACGAAGCCTGCCACGGCGCAGCCGAAGGCGTAGCCGGGCCTCGTCCCTCACCACCTCCCTGCGCGACGACGCCCTGGCAAGCGGTCCGTCCGGGGGTCAGAGGTCCATGACCAGCTGTACGTCGTCGTCGATGTCCGGCGGCTGCCTGCGCGCGGTCACCCACGTGACCGCGAAGAGCACCGTGAACGAGGCGGCGAGGGACACGGCCGCGGGCAGTACGCCGGGGGCGAAGGGCGGCTTGGGCAGGGCCGGGAAGGTGGTCTGCTTGGCGAGGAACTCGAGCACCAGGCTGACGCCCATGCCGGTGGCGATGGACGCTGCGGCGGCAGCCGCGGTGACGCGTCGCCAGTTCAGGCCAATGGCGAGAGCCGGACCGAGCGCCGCGCCGAAAGTGCCGAAGGCGAAGGTCCCGAGCAGTGCGATGAGGTCGCCGTAGAGATAGGCGAAGACCGCTGCGGCGATCGCGACGCCGACGACCGCGATCCGTCCCCACCTGAGCTCATCCCGGAGCCGACGGCCGAACGCCTTGGGAAGGTCGCGCACCAACGCCGCGGAGCCGATGTTCACGAACGAGTCGGCGGTGGACATGATCGCCGCGAGGATCCCGGCGAAGACCGCACCCGCCAGCGCCTCCGGTACGAAGTGGAGCAGGAACTGGGGCGACGCGTCGTCGGGGTTGGCGAGGGGCGCGAGCCGGCCGGTGGCCACCAGCGCGGGGACCGCGAGGCCGATGCCGAGCCAGATCAGCAGGCACAGCGTCTGGGTGACGCCGAGGACCAGGGGCATCCACTTCAGCTTGCGCGGGTCGTCGAGCATGAAGAACTTGTGCAGCATGTGCGGCTGGCCGAGGTTGCCGATGGCGAAGACCATGAAGAAGCCCATGGCGGTGAAGATGGGGACGCCACCACCGAGAGGGTCGAGGAAGCCGGCGCCGAAGCGGTGCGATCCCGCGATGCTGTGGGCGATCGAACCGAGGCCGCCGCCGGAGGCGAGGGCCGCGGTGAACACGGCGATGGCGGCGCCCACCATGAGAGCCCCCTGGAAGACGTCGGTGTAGACGCCCGCCACCATGCCGCCGGCGGTGGCGTAGAAGACCACGATCACCAGCCCGATGGCGATGGCGATGGCGAGGCTCCACGGGCCGAGGAGCCTGCGGGTGCCGAAGATCGCCTCGATCATGATGCCGAGGGCCCTGAGCTGGGCGCCGAGGTAACCGACCGTGCCGGCGATCACAGCCACCGCTGCGAGGCCGGACGCCAGCCGGCTGCGGTAGCGGCAGAGGATCACGTCGGGGACGGTGTAGATCTCCCGCACCCCGGCCAGCAGCCGCAGTCGCTTGGCCACCACCCAGCAGAGCAGCCCGGCCGTGAAGCTGACGGGGATGCAGATGAACAGGGATGCCAGGCCCATCCGATAGGTGAGCCCCGGCCCGCCGATGAAGACGAACCCGCTGAACGCCGCCGACATGGTGGCGAGGCCGGTGACCACGAGGCCGATCCCCTGACCGGCGATGAAGAAGTCCTTCGCGTTCCGTGTCCGCTGCGCCGCCCACCAGCCGATGACGACGACGACCAAGAGGTAGGCCAGCGCGGACCACATGATCGCCGGCTTGGCCAGGATCGGCATCATGGAGGGTCCTCCCGGTGCCGCGTCGAGGCGAGCAACCGGTCGAGATCCTCCTGGCGCATCTCGTAGCGGTCGAAGGTGAGCGCGTAGGCGAGCACCACCAGCAGCAGGGGTGCGAGCCAGACGCCGTAGAGCTGGATGGCAGCCGCCAGGGGGAGGCCTGCCACCCAGGGCGCGTCCAGCACCCGGTTTCGAAGAGCGAGCATGGCGACGGTGGACGCTTCGAGCAGCACGAGCAGCAGCAGGAGAGGGATTCCCAGTGGTCCGACCCGGCCACGGCGCGACACCGCCACCACGATCAGAGCCACCGGGTAGGCCGTCACCAGCACGGCAAAGAGGGCCTGCGCGCCGGACCACGGCAGCGCGAACAGAAGCAGGATGAGCGGCGAGGCGACGGCCACGAAGAGCAGCGCGAGGCGGCGCGCCATGATCTCCTCAGCACCCGTGCTGGAGGCTCACGACGAGCCCGCAGAGCGAGAAGGCGAACATGGCAGGTGATCTTAACAGCACGGTCCTCAGGGCCCTTCGAAGCCCCGCCGATGCTGGCGCAGCGTCGGCACCGCCCGCCACCACCAGGAGGTGTGGCACCTGATCGCGGGAGGTGGACGGCGGCCGCGGTGGCGTATCCTGCCCCCATGCTGACCCTCGACGAGGCCCGCGCCGTTCTCCTGCGCCATGTGTCCCCCCTGCCCCCGGCGGAGATGGAGCTCGCCGCCGCCGTCGGCCACCGGATGGCAGTGCCGCTGCGCTCGGACGTCGACCTGCCGCCTGGCGATGTCTCCTCCATGGACGGCTACGCGGTGCGGCACGCCGACCTGAGGGCGGGTCGGCCGCTGCCGGTGGTCTTCGAGGTGGCGGCGGGGGTCGTGGCCGAGACGCTGCCGCCCGGCTGCGCGGCCCGCATCTTCACCGGCGCCCTGCTTCCCGTGGGCGCCGACACCGTTGTGCCCCAGGAGCAGTCCCTGCGGACGGAGAGCGGCTCGGTGGTCCTGGAACCCCTGGCCGCGGGCAGCTACGTTCGCGTCCGAGGCGAGGTTCTGGCGGCCGGGGAGCCGGTCGCGACGGCGGGCGACGTGGTGACCCCCCAGGGGGTGGCCCTGCTGGCCGCGGCAGGCGCCCACCACGTCCAGGTGGTGCCGCGCCCACGCCTGGCTGTGGTGATCACCGGCTCGGAGGTGGTACCGCCGACCGAGCGCCCGGACGCCGGCCAGATACGGGATTCCAACGGTCCCACGCTCGATGCCCTGGCGTGGGCGGCACGCCTCGCCCCGCCGACGCACTTCTGGGCGGCTGACGACCTCGCCGGCCTGTCGGCGACCCTCGGCGAGGCAGCGGCGGGCGCCGACCTGGTGCTCACCTCGGGCGGCGTCTCGGTGGGCGACTACGACCTGGTGCCCGACGCGGTGGCCGAGCTCGGCGGCCACGTCCTCTTCCACCGGGTGGCGGTCAAGCCCGGCAAGCCGGTCCTGGCGGCGCGCCTCGGCGACGGATGGTTGCTCGGCCTGCCGGGGAACCCTGTCTCGGTGCTGGCGAGCTGGTGGATGTTCGCCCGTCCCCTGGCGGCGGCGCTCGCCGGGGACGGGAGCGCGTTTGACGAGGAGCCGCGACGTGCCGCCCTCCTCGGGCCGGTGGCGAACCGCGGCGAGCGGACGGTGCTCCGCCCGGCGGTGCTGGGTCCGGGCGATCCGCCCACGGTGCGGGTGCTGGAGTGGAAGGGTTCCCATGACCTGCGCAGCGCCGCCGCCGCGAACGCCTTCGCCCGCATCGAGGGCGGTTGCGCCCACCGGGCCGGCGATCTCGTGCCGTGCTACCCCCTGGAGCGATAGGCTCGCCCGGGTTGCCGAGGTGTGTGATCTTGGGGATCTCCAGTCCGATGCGTTGGAGGCAGCACGCCGGACAGTGCAGCCCCCTTCCTCCGCCCGCACCGGTCGGACATGGTCCCGCGATGAGATGTGGGCATGAGCGGTCAGGCGGATGCCTGATAGGATGGGCGTCTCCGATTCGGTGGACCTGCGGGGGCGGATCCCGTGGCCCGGCGAGCGGTGAGCGGAGTCTACGGGCTCCGGAGCCCCGAGAATCGGCGTGGCAACGCGGCGCCTTCCCGGCGGGGAAAGGAGACCACATGGGAGAGTCCGCGCCGGGCCCGACCGTGCCTCTCTCCGACGCGGTCCTGCGGCTGTCCATAACCGATCGCTGCAACCTGCGCTGCCGCTACTGCGTGCCGGTCTCCGGGGTCCCCAAGATCGCCCGCGCCGAGCTGCTGACCTTGGAGGAGCTGACCGCCACCACCCTCTGGCTGTGCCGCGCCGCTGGGGTGCGCCGCGTCAAGCTGACCGGCGGTGAGCCCCTCGTGCGGGCGGGTGTCGTCGGGCTTGTCCGTGAGCTGGCGGCCTCGGACGCCGTGGACGAGGTGTCGGGCACCACCAACGGCGTCCGGCTCCCAGATCTGGCGCACGCCCTTGCGGAGGCGGGCCTGCGTCGGGTCAATGTCTCCCTGGACACCCTCGATCCCGAGCGTTTCGCCGAGCTGACCCGCGGTGGCCGCATCGAGGAGACCCTGGCCGGCATCGACGCCGCCCGTGCCGCCGGCCTGCGGCCCGTCAAGCTCAACGCGGTGCTCATGGCCACGAGCTGGCGCCGCGACGTGCCCGCTCTGCTCGACTTCGCGGGCGAACGCGGCCTCGAGGTCCGCTTCATCGAGCTCATGCGCACCGGCACGGAGGCGGCCTGGTGCGAGCGCGAGCTGGTGTCGGCCGCCGAGGTCCGCCGCGGCCTCGAGCTGCCCGAGATCGGTAACGGCGAGGGGACGACCACGGCACGGGGCGGCTGGGTCCCATGGCGAGGGAGCGTTGTTCGGGTGGGCTGGATCACCCCCCGCTCGCGACCTTTCTGTGCCGGCTGCCGTCGCCTGCGCTTGGACTCCCGCGGCCGGCTGCGGCGTTGCCTCATGGACCCGACACTGTTGCCCTTGGCAGAGCTGCTGCGCACCACCTCCGGGGCTTCGGTGGCGCCCACGCTGCGAGACTACCTGGCGGCGAAGGTGCCCGCCGCCGGCATGGCGTCCACGCTGCCCATGGCGTCAATCGGAGGCTAGGACACGGGCGGGCCCGGGCCTCTCCGCGAACGGTGATCATGAGGATGGGGAACGTGGAAGGCACAGGAGGACCATCCCCTGTCGAGGCCCTCGCATGGCCCCTGGGTCGCCGTCCGCCCGGCAGCTGGCAGCGCTCCCGCCTCAGATGGGCGGCGGCCGGCGCCGCCGGCGGTACTCGGTGGGGGTGAGCCCCACTGCCCGTTTGAACTGGCGGGTGAAGGCGCTGTGGTCCGAGTAGCCGCAGGCGAGGGCGATCTCGGCCACCGGGGCGCTGCCCCCGTCCAGCAAGGTACGGGCCGCGTCGAGGCGGGTCTGGGCGACGAGCTGGGCCGGAGTGAGCCCGAACAGGGAGCGGATGCGGCGGCCGAAACGGTAGACCGACATCCCGGAGGCGGCAGCGAGACGGTCGATGCGCAGCGGTTCGCCGTAGTGGGTGCGGATCAGCCGGACCGCCTCGGCGAGCCCCGCGAGGTGCTTCCCCTCGATCGCGGCACCGGGCACGTCGCGGGACGTGCCGGCGAGGCCGACGATCCCGTCGTGCGGCGTGCGGACAGGGGTCTTGCGGGTGATGCACCAGCCCTCCGTGCCGCCTGGGTAGAGGTGGAGCTCGAGCACGTCCACCAGCGGTCGGCCGCTTTCGAGCACGGACAGGTCCTGCTGCAGGTAGGCCTCGCCGAGGGGGGCGGGGAAGAGGTCGCGCGTCGTGCGTCCCAGCACCTCCTCCTTGCGACGTCGACCGAGCCGCTCCACCAGCGTGTCGTTGATGGCGGCGTACCGTCCCTCGAGGTCCTTGACGAAGAACACCACGTCCGGCAGGTGGTCGAAGAGCGCCAGCACGAAGCCGGCCTGGCGGACCGCCGCGCCGAGGGCCGTTTCGCTCACCCCGGCCTCATGTCCGCCGAAGCTGTGCAGAGAATCGAGCCATGGCTGGCCGATTCTACAAGACCGGAGGCGAGGATCGGACCATCATGGATGATGGGAGCCGCCATGGTCATCGAGCCGGTCCAGGCGCCCGAGGGGGTCGTGTTCAACGTGCAGCGCGCGTCGTTCCACGACGGCCCCGGTGTGCGCACCACCGTGTTCCTCAAGGGTTGTCCGCTGCGCTGTTGGTGGTGCCACAACCCGGAGGGCATCGAGCCCTGGCCGCAGGTGATCGTCAACGCCGCGCGCTGTGTCCACTGCGGGTCGTGCACGGACGCCTGCCTGCTTCCGAGCGGGCCTCTGGCCTCCGGCGAGGCGGTGGGCACCGCAGGCTGCCTCGACTGCGGCCGATGCTTCGATGTCTGCCCCGCCCGGGCGCGCCAACGGGTCGGCGAAGAGTGGAGCGTCGCCGAGGTGCTCGTCGAGGTGCTGCGCGACCGCCTGGCCTACGACACCAGCGGCGGCGGTGTGACCTTCTCTGGGGGCGAGCCGCTCCTCCAGCCGGACTTCCTCCTCGCCTGCCTGGACGCCTGCCGGAGGGAGGGGGTGCACACCGCCGTGGACACCTGCGGCCTCGCGCGGCCCGAGGTCGTGGCGGAGGTCGCCGGCTCCACCGATCTCCTACTCTGGGACCTCAAGCATTTGGACCCGGCGCGCCACCACGATCTGACCGGCGCGCCCCTCGCACCCATCCTCGCCAACCTCGAGGAGGCGTCGCGGCTCGGGGTGCCGATCTGGCTGCGCATTCCCCTGATCCCGGGCGTCAACGACGACCCCGCCAACCTGCGCGCCGCCGTGGCCCTGGCGACGGCGCTCGAGGGGGTCGAGCGGGTGAGCCTGCTCGCCTACCATCGCACCGGCACCGGGAAGGCGGTGCGTCTCGGTCGGCAGGCCGGCCCCGAGGGCCTTCAACCGCCCTCGCTCCAGCGCATGCAGGCCGTCGCGGGGATGTTCATCGAGGCAGGGATCAACGCTGTCATCGGAGGGTGAAGGCATGAATGATCGCACCATGGCGTTGCGGCGGGAGAGCCTGGAGGCGGTGCCCTCCATCTCGGCCGAGCGCGCGGAGCTGATCACGCGGTTCTACGAGGAGAACCTGGGGCGCTGGTCGGCTCCGGTGATGCGCGCCCGGGCGTTCGCACACCTGTGCCGCCACAAGACCATCTGGATCGGCGCGGGCGAGCTGATCGTCGGCGAGCGCGGTCCGCGGCCCAAGGCGACGCCGACGTACCCGGAGCTCACCTGCCACAGCCTGGAGGACCTTCGCATCCTCGACGGGCGCCCCAAGACCGCGTACCGCGTGCCAGAGGAGTGCCTCTCGACCTACCGCGAGACGGTGATCCCGTACTGGCGCGGACGCTCGCTGCGCGACCGCATGATGGAGCTGCTGCCTGATGAGTGGCACGCCGCCTACGACGCCGGGCGTGTTCACCGAGTTCATGGAGCAGCGCGCTCCGGGGCACACGGTGCTCGACGGCAAGATCTACTCCCGCGGCCTCCTCGACCTCAAGGGGGACATCGAGCGCGCGCTGGCCTCCCTCGACCTCGGGGCCGACCCCGATGCCCTCGACAAGCGCGAGGCCCTCACCGCCATGGCCATCGCGTCGGATGCGGTCGATCCTCTTCGCCGAGCGACACGCCGACCTCGCCACCGAGCGTGCCGCCACGACAGCCGACCCTCGGCGTCGTGCCGAGCTGGAGCGCATCGCCGCCGTCTGCCGCCGCGTTCCGGCCCACGCTCCGCGGGACTTCTGGGAGGCGCTGCAGTCGTACTGGTTCTGCCACCTCGGCGTGATCACCGAGCTCAACGGCTGGGACGCCTTCAACCCCGGCCACCTCGACCAGCACCTGTTGCCCTTCTACCGCCAGGGGCTCGGCGAAGGGACCCTCGACGAGGCAGGGGCCCGCGAGCTGCTCGAGTGCTTCTTCGTGAAGTTCAACAACCACCCGGCGCCGCCCAAGGTCGGGGTTACCGCCGAGGAGAGCGGCACCTACACCGACTTCGCGAACATCAACATCGGCGGGTTGCTGGCCGACGGCTCGGACGGCTCCAACGAGGTCTCCCACCTGCTCCTGGACATCATCGAGGACATGCACCTGCTGCAGCCCTCCTCCAACCTGCAGGTGTCGCGCAAGACCCCCGACGCCCTGCTCGCCCACGCGCTGCGGGTGATCCGCCGCGGCTACGGGTTCCCCTCGCTGTTCAACGCCGACACGGTGGTGGAGGAGCAGCTCCGCCAGGGCAAGACGCTGGAGGACGCCCGCGCCGGCGGCTGCTCCGGCTGCGTGGAGGTGGGCGCCTTCGGCAAGGAGGCGTACATCCTCACCGGCTACTTCAACCTGGTGAAGGTGCTGGAGCTCGCCCTCCACGACGGCGTCGACCCCGGCACGGGGGTGCGGCTCGGTCCCGCCACCGGCGACGCCCCCTCCTTCACCACCTTCGACGACCTGTTCAGCGCCTTCCGGCGCCAGCTCGCCCACCTCCTCGAGGTCAAGATCCGCGGCAACCTGCTGGTCGGCCGCCTCTACGCCACCGACATGCCGGCGCCGTTCCTGTCCGTGCTCATCGACGACTGCATCGCCCAAGGCCGCGACTACAACGCCGGTGGCGCCCGCTACAACAACACCTTCATCCAGGCGGTGGGGATCGGGACCATCACCGACGCCCTGGCCGCCATCCGGAGACACGTGTTCGAGGACGGGGCGATGTCGCTGGCGGATCTGGTCGCGGTCCTGGACGCCGACTTCTCAGACGCCGAGCCGCTGCGCGCCCGCCTGGTCAACCGCATGCCCAAGTACGGCAACGACGACGACGAGGCCGACGAGCTCATGCGCCGGGTGTTCGACGCCGCCTTCGAGCTCATCGACGGCCGCCCCGACGCGCGGGGCGGGGTGCACCGGATCGAGATGCTGCCCACGACCTCCCACGTCTACTTCGGCTCGGTGTGTGGCGCCACTCCCGACGGCCGGCGACGGGGGATGCCCCTGTCGGAGGGGATCTCGCCGGTGCAGGGCGCCGATCGCCGGGGTCCCACCGCGGTCTTTGCCTCCGCGGCCAAGATGGACCACGTCAAGACCGGCGGCACCCTGCTGAACATGAAGTTCGCCCCCGCCCTGCTGGCGGAGGAGGAGGGCATCGAAAGGCTCGCGCAGCTCGTCCGGACCTACTTCAAGGCTGACGGTCACCATGTCCAGTTCAACGTGGTCACCGCCGACACCCTGCGCAAGGCCCAGGCCGATCCCGACGCCTACCGGGCCTCATCGTCCGCGTCGCCGGCTACTCGGACTACTTCTGCGACCTCTCGGAGGCGCTGCAGGAGGAGATCATCACGCGCACCGAGCACGCATAGCGCTCCCCTGGCGCGCATCCCGCCTTGGATCGATGTCCAGGGCGGAAGACCGCGGGGGCGTCCGACGGTCGTCGGGAGGCACCTGGGTACGGCCGCATCGACCGTAGAGAACTGGATCCACGCAAGACCGTACGACGCGGGTCCGCGGCCGTACGACCGAGGAGTGGGCGGGTGATCGTCGTTGCCGGGACGTCGGGAGATGTCTCTTCGGGCGAATCGGTGCGATAATCGATCGAGGTGACCAGTCGACAGACAGAGCGTGCTGGGTGATCGCCGGCCCAGTCACCCGTCCAGACACGAGGCGAGTTCGTGAGGTTGAGACCATGAAGCACCGTGTACTCGTGGTTCGATCGGCAGTGGTCGTCGGTGTCATCGCGGTGGGCATGTTCGCCGTTCCAGCGCACACCTCGCCTCCTCCTCGGGAGGCACATCACGATGGAGGTGCGCGGGCCGCGGTCAGCGGGCTCGACCAGTTGCCGTTGCTCTTCGTCCCCGAGGAGGCGCCCGGAGACCATGTGGTCTCCTACGCGGTGCGCGGGCGGGAGGCCAGCGTCTGGCTGACTGCGGGAGGATTGAGATATCGACTCCACCCCGTCGCTGGCGGCGGCCGGGCCGGGGACGCAGGAAGCTGGGCCGTCGCCCTCGACCTCGTGGACGCAACCCCGCGGGCGCCGGTGGGCGAGGATCCTCTCCCGACGCGTGTGAGCTACTTCGTGGGGCCGAGGACGGCGTGGCGCACCGGCGTGCCCGCGTTCGGGTCGGTCGTCTACCACGAGCCATGGCCCGGTGTCGATCTCGTCGTGAGTGGTATGGCCGGCGAGCTGAAGTCGCACTTCGTGGTGCGGGCCGGAGCCGACCCCAGCGCGATCCGCCTCGCCTACCGCGGGGCGACCGCCGTCAGGAGCGATGCTGACGGGTCGTTGGTGGTCGAGACGCCTCTCGGCGGCCTTCGCGAGGAGGCGCCCGTCGCCTACCAGGAGATCGACGGCCGCCGTGTCGAGGTGCCGGTGGCGTTCACGCTCGAAGGCCCCGGCGGTGAGGGACGGCGGGTCTACGGGTTCCGGCTCGGCGACTACGATCCGCGCCACGAGCTGGTGGTGGACCCGGTGACCCTGGTGAGCTGCGGCTACATCGGTGGGCTGGACAACGATTACGGTGACGACGTCGCCGTCGATGCCGCCGGGAACATGTACATCAGCGGCGCCACGAGCTCCACGGAGACGACATTCCCGGTCCTGGTGGGTCCGGAGGTCACCTACAACGGCACCGGTGACGTGTTCGTGGCCAAGGTGAATGCGGCGGGTACCGCGCTGGTGTACTGCGGCTACATCGGCGGTGCGGATGACGACGGAGGAGGCTTCCTCACCATCGATGCTGACGGCAACGCCTACGTCAGCGGCTACACCTACTCCGACGAGACGACGTTTCCGGTGGTGGGGGGCCCGGACCTCACGTACAACGGAGGTGGCGACGCATTCGTGGCCAAGGTGAACGCGGCCGGCGACGGACTCACCTACTGCGGCTACATCGGTGGCGATGCGGAGGACGGGGCGTACGGCATCGGCGTCGACTCGGCCGGCGACGCCTACGTCAACGGCTACACCTACTCCGACGAGACGACGTTTCCGGTGGCGGGGGGCCCGGACCTCACGTACAACGGAGGTGGCGACGCGTTCGTGGCCAAGGTGAACGCCGCGGGGGATGGACTCACGTACTGCGGCTATGTCGGCGGCTCCGATCTGGACCGCGGCTACGGCATCGCCGTCAGCTCCGCCGGCAACGCCTACCTCACAGGACAGACCCGCTCCACCGAGACCACCTTTCCCGTGGCGGGAGGCCCGGACCTCGACTACAACGGAGGCCCCTGGGACGTATTCGTGGCCAAGGTGAACACCGCCGGCGACGCGCTCACCTACTGCGGCTACATCGGGGGATCGGGGCACGAGGTGGGGTGGGCGATCGCCGTTGATGATGGGGGCAACGCCTACGTGACGGGCGAGACCGCGTCCACCGAGGCGGACTTCCCCGTGGCGGTGGGCCCCGATCTCACCTACAACGGGGGGACGTTTGATGCCTTCGCGGCCAAGGTGAATGCCACGGGCACCGCGCTGGTGTACTGCGGCTACGTCGGCGGCTCGGAGTCCGACTCCAGCTACGCCGTGGCCGTCGACGGCGTCGGCGTCGCCTACCTGGCAGGCGGGACCGCCTCCACGGAGGGGACGTTCCCGGTGGCGGTCGGCCCTGATCTCACCTACAACGGAGGGACGCGGGATGCCTTCGTGGCCGCGGTGAACCCTGCCGGCAGCGCCCTTTCCTACTGCGGCTACATCGGCGGATCGAGCAACGATGCAGGGTATGGCGTTGCCGTTGATGTCGCCGGCGCGACCTACGTGACGGGAGAGACCTCCTCCGATGAGTCGAGCTTCCCGGTGGCGGGCGGGCCCGATCTCACGTACAACGGCGGCTACAACGACGGCTTCGTCGCCAAGGTGAGCCCGGGCGGGTTCATCATCTTCGCCGACGACTTCGAGTCGGGCAACGCGTTGGCGTGGTCGGCGACGCGGCCATGAACCTCAGAGAAGCCTGAGACGGCTGCACCGCCGAGATGGGCGGGCTGCAGTGGCATGTCCTCGGGCCGTCACGGACGGCCGCGAAGCGTCGGGAGGCGTTTCCCTGTTACGGTAGGCCCGATGACGGTGAGCGTGGACGACGTGCGGTGGGCGGCCGAGGTGCTCCGGCAACGGGCGCGGCTGCTCCGGACGCCTGTGGTGGAGGCGCCGGATTTGGGCGACGAGGCGTCGTGCCGGGTCTTTCTCAAGCTCGAGAACCTGCAGGTGACGGGCTCCTTCAAGGCGCGCGGCGCCTTCGTGTGGGCGGCGGCGCAGCCTGAAGGTGCGCGGGCCCGCGGTCTCGTCACCGCGTCGGCCGGCAACCACGGCCTGGGGGTGGCCCGGGCGGCGCGCATCCTGGACGACCGTGCGGCCACCGTCTTCGTGCCGCGGACCACGCCGGCCACCAAGCTGGCCAAGCTGGCCTCCCTGGGCACCGACGTCCACATCGAGGGCGCGAGCTACGAGGACGCGGCGCGGCTGGCGACGTCGTGGGCTGCGGCACATGACGCACTCCTGGTCCCCGCCTACGACGACGAGACCGTGATCGCTGCCCAGGGCACGGTGGGCCTGGAGCTCGTGGAGGACCTGCCGCAGGTGGACGTGATCCTGGTTCCCGTGGGCGGTGGCGCCCTGTCGGCGGGCATCGCCGTGGCGGCGAAGGCCCTGCGCCCCGAGGTGGAGGTGTGGGGGGTCCAGCCCGACTCCACGCCGGCCGCGTGGCACTCCTTCCGCGATGGTCGCTGCCGGGAGAGCTGGGATGCCGACCCGTCCATTGCAGACGGTTTGACCGGTGGCTACGGCGTCGTGCCGTTCCAGGTGGCGCGCGAGCTCATGGCCGGGATCGTGGTGGTGCGCGAGCGGGCCCTGGCGGACGCCGTCTTCACCCTCCTCGACCGCTGCGGTCAGGTGGTGGAGGGCTCGGGGGCGGCGGCGGCGGCGCCGTTGCTGGCCGGACCGGCGCCGGGCTACGACGGCGGGCCCGACCTCGCCGGGCGGACCGTGGCCTGCGTGCTCTCCGGAGGCAACATCGACACCGCCCTCCTGCACCGGATCATGACCGAGCGGCTCTGAGGGGCGGGGGGGGGGTGACGCCGTGCCGGCACGACTCCGGTGCCGGTGGCGATCCCGACGATCAGCGCAGCTCGCGGCGGAGGGCGAGCGGGCAATCCTCGACCGTGGTTGGCTCCCGCCGAATCAACGGCCGCCGGGGGGCCGGCGGCACCCGCAGGGCGAAGACCCCGCTGCCCTCGGTGGCGGCGAGCAGGCGGTGATGGAGCAGGTCGAAGGTGAGGCTGTGGACGAAGGGTTTGAGCGTGCCGTCATCGACGGGCCACCAGGTGGTGCCTTGGTCGCGACTCTCCCAGACGCCGTTTCCCCACGTGCCGGCGACGACAGACGCCCCGGCGATGGCGAAGGCGGTGACCACGGCGCCCGGCAGTCCGGCGTCCTCCCAGGTTTCACCGCCATCGTCACTGAGCAGGAGGCCGCACTCGGTGCCGGCGAACGCTCGGCCTGATCCCGCAGGCATCCATCCGAGGACGTGTACGGTGTCGTCCCGCCAGTCCCCACAGGGGGCATCGAAGACGGCCCCCGGCCCCGCCCAGCTCGAGCAGCCGTCTTGGCTCACGTAGAGCCCCGCGTGGGTGCCGAGCAGCACGATGTCCGAGTCGGCCGGGCTGACGGCCAGGCAGCTCGGCCTCACCCCGTCGGGCGCCGCGGCGCACGCTGTCCAGGTGAAGCCCCCGTCCGCACTCCGAGAGACTCCGCGGCGGTCCCCCGTGCCGCCGATCAGATAGACGATGTCGTCATCGCTCGGACTGGGGGCGAGGACGTCGATCCAGTCCGGCGCGGGCACCTCGGTCCACGAGCGACCCCGGTCGGAGCTGGCGAAGACCCCGCACTCCGAGGCTGCGAGCACGGCGTCGCCCGACCGCGACCACAGGAGACCGGTCAACGCGCGGCAGAACGGGACGGGCAACGCGGTCGGAAGGTAGTCCCAGGGACCACAGTCGCCGGGGACGCCGGCGTTGGCGTCTGCCCAGGTGGCGCCACCGTCGGTGCTGCGCTGGATGCCGCGGCCGGCGGTGGTCACCAGGAGGGTGCCCGGATCGTCCGGATCGAGGGCGATGCCGGTCGCTGACACAGCGGACGGACCATCGGTGGAGGGCGTCCACCTCCCGCCGGCGAGGGAGCGCACGAAGATTCCTTCGCGCTCGGTGCCCGCGAGCAGCCGACCAGACGACGCCGAGACGGCCAGGGCCGTGGGGCGTAGGTGGGTCACGGCCGAGTCCCCCGGGCTGCACTCCAGGCCGTCCCCCGCCTGTCGCCAGGCCCCTCCCCCATCGTCGGTCTCGTAGACGCCGTGAAGGCGGGTCGCCACCAGCACATGCTCGGCGTCGTGGGGGTCGATCACCAGGGCGGTGATCCCGGACGGGCCCAGGTCGTGGGTGGAGGTGTCGGCAACGGCATGCCAGTGGTCGCCGCCGTCACCGCTCGTGAAGATCAGGGTCGAGGAAGCGGCATACAGCACGTCGGGGTTCGACGGCGCGACGGCCAGGTGGTCGATGGTCACCGGCAGGGGCATCCCGTCGTGAAGCAACGACCAGGTGGCGCCGCCGTCCTCCGAGCGGCGCAGGGCGTAGTCGGCCGCCGCAAAGAGGCGCCCCCCCAGCGTCGGATGGGTGGCCAGGCCTCGCACGTCGTGGATGAACGCCTGCCACGTCCACGTGGCGCCCCCGTCGATGCTGCGGAAGAGGCCGCCATGCCCCCCGGTGCCAGCCCACACCACGCCCGGCGTGGAGGGGTCGGCGAGCAACGCGTTCACGGGCAGATACCGGGAGGGAGGGCTCTCCGAGGCGTCACGGGGATCCTCCAGCCCCGAGCGGCCGGAGACCCACGTGGCGCCGCCGTCCCGGGTGACGAGGACGCCACCGGTCCCGAGCCGCCGAGCCGCAACGCCTGCATATACCACGTCGGGAGTCGTGGGGTCCACGGCGAGGGCGAGGACCTCCTCGTCGAGGAGGCCCGAGAACCGCCACGACACTCCCCCGTCCTCGCTGCGATACACGCCTTGGGGGGTGCCGGCCCAGACCACGGCATCGTCGGCTGGGCTCACGGCGAGGGTGAGAACGCGACCCCCGGCGGGACCCAAGGTCCGCCACCCCGGCTCCGCGGCGGTGACGCCGGCCCACGAGGCCGCGAGTAGGAAGCTCCAAAGACACATCCTGGGGAGATGGCTCATCGTCGGCTCCCTGTGTTGTTCCTGCTGAATATGATGCTTCCGGCACCACCGGTCAAGTCGAGAGCCGAGCCGGTCCAGATGCTCGTCACGACCCCCGAAGAGATCGTCGACCGTGCACAGGGGCACCCGCGGGGAGCGCGATGCTATGATCCGAACCGGAAGCGCATGGGGCCTGGTGGCTTCCGCGGACTTCAAATCCGTTGGGCCGGCCCTCGTGGGGTCGGTCGGAGGGTTCGATTCCCTTGCGCTTCCGCCACGTCGTTTCGGACATCAGGCGAGCGAGGGCGATGGGCGAGGCTGACTTTTCCTACCATGGCGACCTGACGGCGATGCCACTGCCGCGGCTTCTGGCCACGGTGGGACGCTATCAGGTGCCTGGTGAGACGGAGATCGAGCGGGACGGCGAACGGCGGCTGCTTTCCTTCGCGGACGGCTGTGTGGTCGGTGCCGCCTCCACCGACCGCTCCGAGTCACTGGGCGAGTTTCTGCTCCGGAGCGGTCGCGTCTCCCGCGCCCAGTACGAGGTTTCCACCGGCGAGCTCGCGCGTTCGGCCCCCGGCCTGCGCCACGGCGCGGTGCTGGTGCAGATGGGCTTCTTGAGCTCGGAGGACCTGGCGGCGGCGGTTCGGGAGCAGAATCGGCAGATTCTCTGGAACCTCTTCAACTGGGAGCGCGGCCGGGTGGTCTGCCGAGTCGGCCGGACCAGCTCCGGTGCCCGCACCCTCAATCTGCCCATCCCCCGCGTGATCCTGTCCGGCTGCAAGCGCATCTCCGACGTCAGAGTGGCGACGGCGCGCCTCGGCGGCCGGCAGACGGTCCTGCAGCGCCAGGAATGGCCGGAGCACCTCGGGGGGTTTCGCCTTGAGTCGGGGGAGCGCAGCCTGCTCGACCTCGTGGACGGGAAGCGCACCCTGTTCGAGCTGTGCCAAGGTGGACCCATGAGCCCGGGGATCAACGCCCGCGTCCTCTATGCGTTCTCGGAGTTGGGCCTCATCGGGCGCGACACCGGCCACATCAAGATACAGGTCAGGAGCGCGCCCGGCTAGAACGGGTCAGAGATAGGATCGAGTATGCCGCTGTACGAGTACGAGTGCGTGGTCTGCGCTCATCGGTTCGAGCGCATTCAGAGAGTGTCCGACGATCCGGTGGCCTCCTGCCCAGTGTGCGGGGGAGAGGTGCACCGCCTGCTGAGCGCCCCCGCCCTGCAGTTCAAGGGCTCGGGCTGGTACGTGACCGACTACGGCAAGGGCAGCGGGTCCCGCGGCGGCAACGGCAAGGGGCCCTCAGCCTCCGAGACCGGGGACGCCAAGGCCCCCCCCAAGGAGGAGACGGCGAAGACGGCCGCCGATTCCGCGACCAAGGGCGACTGACCTCCGCCGTTCCTCGTTCCGCCGGCGCCCCATTCACGACCCACAGAACCTTCTGGGAGGAGCAGACTGGGCGCCAGGCACCGTCGACGTCACGTCGGAACACTCCGTCGCTTCATCTCCGGCGGTGCCTGACACCCCCTCTGGACATCGCGAAGCGCTGGACTCTCGCGATCCGGAGGCAAGCATGCTGCTGCTCGCCGTCAACGCTCGCGGGCCCGGTGATGGCTGTCGCTGCCCGCTGTCACAGCTCCGCTGAGGGGCTAGGAAGGGGGTTGCTCGACCGGGTACCCTTCCACGTGCTCGAAGTGGATCGTGTCGCCGACGACCAGGTGGTGTCGCGCCGCGACGCCGGCGGCGAGCTCCAGCACGGCCCGCGCGGGATGTTCGGGCACGTACTGGGGGCAGGGCTCGACGGCGCACGGCTGCACGTCTCGGATCAGGTCGACCACGGTGCCGGCACCGTTCAAGAACACCAGATCCAGTGGGATGAGGGTGTTCTTCATCCAGAAGGCGGGCACCCGCGCCACGGAGAACAGAAAGAGCATGCCTCTGTCCTCGGGCAATGTCGGTCGGAACATGAGCCCATTGCTGATCTCCTCGGGGGTGACGGCCAGCTCCAGGCGGATGGCGCTGCCGTCGGGCAGCACGGCCGTGGGGGGAGCCGACGCGGGCGTCGTCACCGTCAGGGTCGGAGTGGCCGCCCCGCCTGCGGCGGGCCCCTGCCGCGGGGAGCAGCCTACCCCCAGGATGAGGGCCACGGTCGTGGCCATCGCCAGGCCCGCCCCGGAGGCGCCTCCGAGACGGTAGCTCCTACTCCTTGTCGTCTTTGCCGGTGGTGTCGTCATCTCGGATCAACTCCAACTTGTGGGCATGGTACCGGAACGCGCGGTAGGACAGGCGCAGCAGATCGGCGGCCTGCTTCTGGTGGCCCCCCGTGCGCTCCAACGCCTGGCGCATCAGGCTGTGTCGCACGTTGTCCAGGTGCTCCTCCAGGTCGACGCCCTCCTCGGGTAGGGTGAGCGCCTCGGCACCGATGTCCCCGGCCTCGCCCTGCAGGTGTTCCGGCAGGCTGCCCGAGGACAGGAGCTCGGAGGGCTCCAGGGCCACGGTCCGCTCGATCACGTTCTCCAGCTCGCGGACGTTGCCCGGCCACGGGTACGCCTGGAGGACCCGGATCGCATCCGGTGCGAGCCGTTTGACCGGCACCCTGAAGCGTTCGCAGGTCCGGGCGACGAAGTGGCGTGCCAGCTCCGGGATGTCACCGAGGCGGTGGCGGAGCCCCGGCAGGTGGAGGTGGAGCACGTTCAGCCGGTAGTACAGGTCCTCTCGGAAGTCGCCACCCTCCACGTCCCGCTTCAGGTCACGGTTGGTGGCAGCCAGGACCCGTACGTCGACGGTGATCTCCTTGCTGCCGCCCACCGGGCGCACCACGTGCTCCTGGAGCACTCGCAGCAGCTTGACCTGCATGGCAGGCGTGAGCTCCCCCACCTCGTCCAGGAAGATGGTGCCGCCGACCGCTTGTTCGAACAGCCCCGTGTGGTCCCGCACGGCCCCTGTGAAGGAACCCCGGACGTGCCCGAAGAGCTCGGACTCCAGGAGGCCCTCGGGGAGGGCGCCGCAGTTGACGGTCAGGAACGGGCCCTTGGCCTGGCTGGAGTGGGCGTGGATCGCCCGCGCCAAGAGCTCCTTGCCGGTGCCGCTCTCCCCGGTGATGAGCACCGTCGACGGAGTCTGCGCCACCCGCGGCACGAGCTCCAGGATGCGTTGGATCACGGACGAGGAGCCGATGAACTCGGGGATCGCGAAGGGCTCCTGCTCGCGGGTGCCACGGCTCAGCAGGCGCGCCACGATGACTTTGAGGTCGTCGACGTTGAAAGGTTTCGACAGGTACTCCGCAGCGCCGGCCCGGAGCGCGTCCAGGGCGTGTTGGGGCGTGGTGTGGGCGGTGATGATGATGAAGGGGCAGTCCAGCTCGCGGCGCCGCGCCTCCTCGAGAACGGCCAGCCCGCTGCCGTCGGGCAGCTTGAGGTCGCACATCACCAGGTTGTACCGCCCGGCCAGGAGCCTCTCCTTGCCCCCCGCCACCGACTCGGAGGTGGCGACCTCGTAGCCCTCCTTCTCGAGCAGGATGGTCAGGAACTCACGGATGGAGGCCTCGTCGTCCACCACCAGCACCCGGGGGGCACTCACGCGGCCACCTCCCGGCGCAGGGGGAGCTCGATGGCGATGCTGGTGCCTCGTCCGGGGGCCGAGTCGATGGCGATGGTGCCACCGTGGCTCTGGACCGCCGCGTACACCACGGCCAGGCCGAGGCCAGTACCGTCGGGGCGGGTGGTGACGAAGGGCTCGAAGGCACGCCGCCGGATGTCCTCGTCCATGCCCACCCCTGTGTCGCGCCACCGCAACAAGATCGAGTCCGTTCCCCGCTCGACGGAGATCTCCAGCTCGCCGCCCTCGGGCATGGCCTGGAGAGCGTTCCGGGAGAGGTTCCAGAAGAGCTGGCGCAAGAGGTGCGGTTCGCCGTTGATGACGAGGCTCGCGGGCGCCTGAAGACGCACGTGGTGGTGGTCGCGCAGCTCGTGGGAGCGGCGCAGCAGGTCGACGCAGTCCGTCAGCAGGGCGGGCAGATCGCAGGGCTGCTGGGTTCCCTTCTCGGGGCGCGCGTACTCCAAGAAGTCGTCGAGGATGTCGGACAGCCGGCGCGACTCGTCGACCACGATGCGCAGCAGGCGCCGGCCCGTGTCCTCGGCGGTGGCCAGGGAGGACAGCATCTGGGCCGACCCGGAGATGGACGCCAGGGGGTTCTTGATCTCGTGGGCCATGCGCGCCGCCATCTCGCCCACCGCCGCCATCCGCTCCTGCAGTCGCCGCCGCTCGGTGTCGGCCTCCAGCTCGGTCAGGTCCTGGAAGTTGACGATGAAGCCGACCAGGGTGCCGCGCTCGTCGCGCAACGGGCCCACGGACAGGCCGAGGCTGATCGGGTGTGTTGCCAGTGCGGCGCTCAGCCGCTGCAGGGGCCGCTCTCGAGCCAGGTCGCGCAGGGTCGTCCAGTCCTTTCCGGCCAGCGGCATGATCTCCTCGAGGGGGTGCCCCGTGAGCTCGTCGGACTCGCCCACGCCCAGGATGCGCGCTCCGGCGGGATTGAGGTGGAGCAGCCCACCGTCCAGGTCCGTGGCCAGGATGCCGGTGCCCACCGACCGCACCACGTGCTCGGTGAGGGCCACGAACTGCTTTGCGCGCTCACTCTGCTCCTCGAGCCGGGTGTGGGCCGTGCGCAGCGACTCGCTCAGATAGGAGGCGAGCACCGCCACGAGTCCGAACCCCACCACGTGGATCATGAGCTGGTAGAGCACGTGCGAGGTCTGGAGGGGCACATCGAAGCCGGCCAGGTTGGGCGGGACGGGCAGGACCCGGAACACCATCAGGTCCACGAGCACCCCGTACGCCACCGCCGACAGCCCGGCGACGATGACGCCCCCCCCCCGCAGGAGCGTGGCGGCCACCACGATCACGGTGAGGTAGAGGAAGGAGAAGGGCGAGTACAGGCCCCCTGTCAGGTAGACGAAGCCGGAGACGATGCCGATGTCCCCGAGCAGCTGCACCATCGCCTGCAGGCGGGTCGACACGGAGCGCACGTAGAGGACGAGATAGAGCAGCGACAGGCCGTAGCAGGCGAGGATGAGCCCGTAGAAGTACCTCAGCTCCAGGACCAGCTCGGCGTCGACCTGGATGACCAGGACCCCCAGGAAGAGGGTCGAGACCACCACCAGGCGGATGCCGAGCAGCCAGCGCAGGGCCCGCACCGACGGCATCATCACCGCCGGAGCGCGACCGCCGGTGATGGACGTCGACCACGCCCGGTTCATCAACCGATCTGGCTGATCAGCGAGAACATGGGCAGGTACATGGCGACCACGATGACGCCGATGACGACGCCGAGGAAGGCGATCATCACCGGCTCGATGAGGTACATCATGCCCTCGACCGCCGCGTCCACCTCGTCCTCGTAGAAGTCCGCGATCTTGCTCAGCATGGTGTCCATGGCGCCGGTCTGCTCGCCGACCCCGATCATCTGGCACACCATGGGCGGGAACTGCTCCGACCGCGCCAGCGGCTCGGCGAGGGTCTTGCCCTCCTCTACCTCCTTGCGGACCTTGAAGATGGTCTCCTCGATGACGGCGTTACCGGCGGTGCGGGCGGTGATCTCCAGAGACTCCAGGATCGCGACGCCCGAGGAGAGCAGGGTCCCGAGCGTACGGCAGAAGCGGGCCACCGCGATTTTGCGCAGCAGACCGCCGAACACCGGCAACTTGAGCATGAGCTTGTCGATCTGGTAGCGCCCGGCGTCGGTCTTGTAGTACCGGCGGACCGCGAAGACCGAACCCACGACGACGAGGAGGATCAACCACCAGAAGTTGCCGATGAAGTTGGAGAGGTTCACCACGATCTGGGTGAGGAACGGCAGCTGGCCGCCGAGGCCCTCGAAGAGGGTGGCGAAGACGGGGATGACCTTCCACAGGATGACGTACACCACGACCACCGCGATGGTGATGACCGCCACCGGGTAGATCAGCGCCGACCGGACCTGGCTCTTCAGCTTGACGATCTTCTCGATGTAGGTGGCCAGGCGCTGCAGGATGGTGTCCAGGATACCGCCGGCCTCGCCGGCCGCGACCATGTTCACGTACAGGTCGTCGAAGGCCTGGGGGTGCTTGCGCATCGCCTCGGCCAGGGACGAGCCGGCCTCCACGTCCTGGCGGACCTGGAGAATGACCTTCTGAAAGGCCTTGTTCTCCTGCTGTTGGCCCAGGATCTCGAGGCACTGCACCAGCGGCAGCCCGGCGTCGATCATGACCGAGAACTGGCGGGTGAAGATCGCGATGTCCTTCGCTTTGATGCCCCCGCCGAACTTGGGCAGCGCGATCTCCTTGCCCTTCTCCTTGACCGTGGTGACCACGATCTGCTGCCGCCTGAGTGCGGCGATCACCGCGTCCTTGCTGTCGCCGATCAGGACCCCGGTCTGGGGCTTGCCCTCGCGGTCGCGGCCTTTCCATTCGAAGCTCGGCATGGCTACGCCCTCCCCGGTCCGGCGCACCTCAGCCTGTGGGCTGGGCATGCCGACCCCCCGGTTGATCATGTCCTGCAGCTCGTCGGGATAGGAGCTGTAGGACAGGGCGGTCTGCAGGGTGATGAGACGCCGGTGGTAGAGGCCGGCCAGGGACTGGTTGAAGGTCAGCATGCCGTGCTTGAGCTGGCCGGACTGCATCGTGGAGTAGATCTGGTGGATCTTGTCCTCGCGGATCAGGTTGCGGATAGCGGAGTTGGGTATCAGGATCTCGGTGCACAGCGCCCGCCCCTTGCCAGAGGCCCGCTGCAGCAGGGTCTGGCAGACGATGCCCTCGAGTACGAAGCTGAGCTGGGCCCGAATCTGCGCCTGCTGGTGCTCCGGGAACACGTCCACGATGCGGTTGATGGTCTGTGGTGCCGAGTTGGTGTGCAGGGTTGCGAAGGTGAGGTGACCGGTCTCGGCGATGCGCAGGGCCGACTCGATGGTCTCCAGGTCGCGCATCTCGCCGATCAGCACCACGTCCGGATCCTCGCGCAGCACCGAGCGGAGCGCGTTGGGGAAGGAGTGGGTATCGGAGTGGAGCTCCCGCTGATTGACCAGGGCTTTCTTGTGGTTGTGCAGGTACTCGACCGGATCCTCGATGGTGATGATGTGGACCGGCTTCTCGCGGTTGACCTTGTCGATCATGGCGGCGAGGGTCGTCGACTTTCCAGAACCGGTCGGTCCGGTCACCAGCACCAGCCCGCGTGGTCGATTGCACAGCGACTCCACGGCCGGCGGCAGACCCAGCTCGCGGAAACCGAGGATCTCGTAAGGGATGCGCCGGAAGGCGCCGGCCACCGCGCCGCGCTGCACGAAGATGTTGGCGCGGAACCTGGCCAGCCCCTTGACGCCGAAGGACAGGTCGAGCTCCAGCTTCTCCTCGAAGCGATGCTTCTGGGCATCCGTGAGAATGGAGTACGCCAGCTTCTTGGTGTCGACCGCCGTCAGGGGCGGATGGTTGATGGGCACCAGGTCGCCGTCGATGCGGATGAGGGGGGAGAGTTGGTGGTGATGTGGAGGTCGGTCCCCCCCTTCTCGACCATGGTCTTGAGCAGTTGATGGAGGCTGGCTGACATCCCCGATCCCTTCGTCAGAGGACGGTCTCACGGACCACCTCTTCGATGGTGGTCATGCCCTCGCGGATCTTCTGCAGGCCCGAATGCCGCAATCCGATCATACCCTCCTCCATGGCTTTACGCCGCAGCTCCACGGCCGAGGCGCCGGACAGGATCAGCTCCCGGATGTCATCGGTGATCTTCATCACCTCGAACAGGCCGATCCTTCCCTTGTAGCCCCGTTGGTTGCACTGATCGCAGCCGCGCCCCTTGTAGATCTGGATGTTGGGCGCTTCGGTCTCGGAGAAGCCCACGTTGAGCAGCGCCTGCACCGGCACGTCCTCCTCCTGCTTGCAGTTGTTGCACACTTTCCGGATCAGGCGCTGGGCGGCGACGAGGTTGACCGAGGTGGCCACCAGGAACGGTTCGATGCCCATGTTCATGAGCCGGTTGATGGTGGAGGGGGCGTCGTTGGTGTGCAGGGTGGAGAGCACCAGGTGGCCCGTCAGGGCCGCCTTGATGGCGATCTCGGCGGTCTCGAAGTCACGGATCTCCCCGACCAGCACGATGTTCGGGTCCTGGCGCAGAAACGAGCGCAGGGCGGCGGCGAAGTTGAGCCCGATGGCGTCCTTCATCTGCACCTGGTTGATGCCCGGCAGCTGGAACTCCACCGGGTCCTCGGCGGTCATGATGTTGACTTCTGGGGTGTTGATGCGGGAGATGGCCGAGTACAGGGTGTTGGTCTTGCCGGAGCCCGTGGGGCCGGTCACCAGGACCATGCCGTAGGGACGGAAGATGGCCTCCTCGAAGCCCTTGAGACTGCCCTTCTCGAACCCGAGCTTGGTCATGTCCAGCATCAGGTTGTCTTTGTCGAGCAGCCGCATGACGATCTTCTCGCCATGGAGCGTGGGGATCGTGGAGACCCGGAAGTCCAGCTCCTTGAGCTTGCCCTGGAACTTCATCTTGAGCTTGATGCGACCGTCCTGGGGCAGCCTCTTCTCGGCGATGTCCAGCTTGGACAGAATCTTGATGCGGGAGGCGATGGCCTCCTTGAGCTTCATGGGCGGGTTCATGACCTCGTACAGTATCCCGTCCACCCGCATCCGCACCCGGTAGGTCTTCTCGTAGGGCTCGATGTGGATGTCGGAGGCGCCGCGCTTGAGCGCGTCCGTGAGCATGAGGTTCACGAGCCGCACCACCGGCGCCTCGTCGGCGGAGGCCTCGAGGTCGGTGACGTCCGGGACCTGGTCCTCCTCCTCGAGGACCTCCAGGGAGGCGTCGTCCACGGTCTGGAGATCCTCCATGACCTTCTTGAGCTCGAGGGAGTGGCTGGTCCCGTAGTACTTGTCGATGGCCTCGCGGAGCGCTTCCTCGGAGGCCACCACCGGCTCCACCCGATAGCCGGTGATGAAGGTGATGTCGTCCATGGCGAAGACGTTGGTGGGATCGCCCATGGCCACGGTCAGGGTGGCGCCGGTCTTGGACACCGGGATGAACTGGTACTTGCGGGCCACGTCGGCGGGGATCAGGCGGATGATGGACTCGTCGATCTCGAAGTGACGGAGGTTGATGGACGGTACCCCGTACTGCTGGGACAGGCAGTCCAGGATGTCCTCCTCGGTCACATACCCGAGGCGGATCAGGTGCTCGCCGATGCGGCCGCCGATGGACTTCTGCTCGTCCAGGGCCTTCGCCAGCTGCTGCTGGTTGATGAGGTTGGCCTTGAGCAGGAACTCACCGATCTTGAGAGGCATTGGCTCTCCACACTCCAGTTCTCACTGACCGATTGTAGCATCCGTGGGCAGCTCGCACCGGCTTCGCTGCCCAGGTGCAAGTGCCGCTCCTGTAATATTTGTGGTACCAGAGAGGGGCTCGAGAATACACCTCGTGCTAGGGGACGCGTGTGTCGATCAGGCGGCCCACCGCCGTTGCCAGCTCGTCGACCGTGGGTGGCTGGCGGCGCTTGGCTCGCGCCCCGGAACGCAAGGGATCCTCACCCACGCCGGCGGTGGCGAGGACGTCGACCCGCGCGCCGAGGGGGGCGTTGCGCCGCCAGTCGGTGGCGGTGAAGATCGCCAGCGTGGGCACCCCGAGGCTGGCCGCAATGTGGGTCGGCCCGGTGTCGCCCCCGACGACCACTGTCGCCCCGGCGAGGAGGCGCGCCAGCTCCAGCAGGCCCGTCGGGGGAGCGACCCTCACCCGTCCCTCCGCCGCTTCACCAACCGCCTCGGCGAGACTCCGCTCGCCCGGACCCCACGCGGCCACCACGTCGAGACCCACGGCCGCCATCCGCCGTCCCAGACCGGCCAGGGTCGGGACCGGGACCTCCTTGCGGCGGTGGGCGGTGGCCGGCAGCAGGACCGCGTAGGTCGAGCCGATCTCCGTGAATGCCGGCGGCGTCTCTCCACGGTGCAGGAGCCATCGGCCGTCCGGCGCCGGCGGTCGTGGGGGGGGACGCCGCCGACGGCACGGACCATCTCCACGTTGGTGGCGATGACATGGGGGTCGTCGCTGCCGGGCAGCAGTGAGGTGTAGGCGAAGCCGGCGATCCACTCCCGCCGCCACGGGCGGGCCAGGCCGACCCGGTGCTCGGCTCCGGTCCAGCGGGTGACGAACGCCGACTTGAGGACGCCCTGAGGGTCGAGGGTGACGTGGGGTGCGAGATCCGAGAAACGGGCGCGCAGCGCACGCACCTCCTGCCGCGTGGGAGACGAGAGGGGACGGCGTCGCCAGCGTCGGGTGGCGGTGGTCACCACCTGGTCCACCGCCGGGTGGCCCTCGACCAGCGGGCGCAGAGGCTCCTCCACCACCCAGGTCAGGTGCAGGTCGGGTCGCGCCGTGCGGAGGGACGCGGCGAGCGGCCAGGTGTGGACGATGTCCCCCACCGCCGACAGACGGACGAGAACGGCCCGCACTGCGCTCCCCTCAGCCGGTCGGGAGGCGGTCGGTCGAACATCGAAGAGTCATTCCCGCTGCCAACCTCCGGCTCCCTCCGGGCCCTTCCTCGAGCCGAAGCGCTCGAGAATGAGGGCGATGAGGTCTGTGGTCGCGTGGTCCTTGGGGTCGCCGCAGATCACCGTGCGGCCGCCCCACTCGGCCACCACGTCGCGTTCGGGCACCGTCTCCTCCCGGTAGTCGGTACCCTTGGCGTGCACGGCCGGGCGCAACCGTCTGAGGACTTCTGCCACCGTGGCGTCGTCAAAGGTGCAGATCCGGTCCACCATCCAGAGATGGGAGAGGATCTCGACCCGCTCGGTCGCGGGGACGATGGGTCGCCCGGGACCTTTCGCGGTGCGCACGCTGCTGTCGGAGTTCACGGCGGCGACGAGGCGGTCGCCAAGGGCGCGGGCGGCGGCAAGGTAGCGGACGTGCCCGGCGTGGAGGAGATCGAAGGCGCCGTTGACGAGGACCACGACCAGCCCCCGCTCGCGCCAGTCCGCGCACTCCGCCGCCAGCGAGTCCAGGGAGCGCAGCTTGGCTTCGGGAGGGGTCACGTCGAACCGTCTCCCAGGTCGAGGCGGATCGCCGCCCTGAGCTCGTCCGGGCTCACGGTGGCCGTGCCCAGCTTCATGACCACCACGCCGCCGCCGTAATTGGCGAGTCGGGCCGCCTCCTCGGGGGTGGCTCCCACGGCCAGCGCCGCGGTGAGCACGGCGAGCACGGTGTCGCCGGCGCCCGTGACGTCGGCCACCTGGTCGGTCCCGAACACTCCGAGGTGCAGCGGGTCCCGTCCCTCCTCCACCAGGGTCATGCCGCGGCTGCCGCGGGTGGCGAGCACGAAGCGGGTGTCGAGGCGCCGTCTCAGGGCGGCGGCGGCGGCGGCGACCTCCTCGTCCGTGTCGAGGGGGCGGCCGGCGGTGACCTCCAGCTCCTGGAGATTGGGAGTCACGCCGTGGGCGCCGACGAGCTCGCCCAGACGATGCCGCGAGTCCAGGCACACCCAGGGCGGGGGCGGCGCGCCCCTGCGCAGCTTCCGGATGGCCGCCCCGTCCACCGTTCCGTAGCCGTAGTCGGAGACGGCCACCGCGCCGGCGCCGGCGAGGGCCGCGTCGAGGCGTTCGGCGAGCTCGGCTCGCCATGGTCCCCTGTCGGGCAGGACATCCTCGATGTCGTAGCGGGCGACCTGGTGTTTGAGCGACGATGGGCCGCCGCCCAGGATGCGGACCTTGGTGGGGGTCGCCAGCTCTGGGACCTCCAGGATGTGGGACGTCTCGATGCCGCGCGCGGCCAGGGCGGCGAGCAGGGCCCGCCCGTGCCCGTCCCGGCCCACCGCCGCGACCGGCACCACCCGCGCTCCCAACGCCGCCAGGTTCGCCAGGGCGTTGGCGCCGCCGCCGGGGACGTCACGCTCTTCCTCGTAGCGGAGGATGATCACCGGGGCTTCCCGCGAGATCCGCTTCGGGGTGCCCAGCACGAACCGGTCCAGGACCAGATCGCCGTAGAGGACCACCACCGCGCCGTCGAGGGCGTCCACGATGCTCAGCAGGCGCTTTCCGTCGATCATCGCGAGGAGTGTAGCAAGAGAGGGCGGCGGCCTCCGTATACTCGAGGCTGTGAGGACAACGGACGAATCGCCCCTCCTGCGCTGGGACGGCGCCCACCTGACGCTCGACCTGAGGGGTCTGGCAACCTGGCTGACCGAGCTCTTGCCTCACGAACATCTGCGTGAGCTCACGCTGGTGGGCGAGGGTGACGCGCTGTGCTTCGAGGTCACTGCGCACTGGGCAGGGGTGGGAAGTCGGATCGGGGTCGAGATCACGGAGCTGAGGCTGCGCAACGGGCTCCTCGGCGGCCGGATCCGGCGACTGCGTGCCCTGGGGGGGGTGCCTCTGCCCCGGGGCGCGGTGGAATCCCTCCTGGAGCGCCTCCGTCTGCGCCGGCTGCGCGTGTTCTCCGGCCAAGGCATCGTGGTCGTCGACCTCCGTGACCTGCTGCCCGAGACGCTGGACCTCGGGGTTGTGGCGCTGCAGGGGACCGAGAGTGAGCTGCACCTGTGGCTCGGTCCGGGGAGCTTCTCGCTCGCCAAGCCGCCGTCCGCGTCCACCTCTTCCTGACCGCGTGGCCTCTTTCCCCGGCTACGTTCACCAGGAACGGACCGGGGTGGCCATGCCGCCGAACGCGGATTCGGACGCGGATTCGGACGCGGAAGCGGGTTGACAGCGGGAAAGGGCTTGGGTAGAGTCTTGTTCCCCTGTGTCCACAGGGTCAGATCATGGGGAAGCGAGCGATGCGAAGCTACGTGCCAAAACCAGATCAGATCTCACGCGACTGGCAAGTCCTGGACGCGTCGGACCGTGTGCTCGGCCGGCTCGCCAGCGAGGCGGCGAAACTCCTGCGCGGCAAGCACAAGCCGGAGTACACCCCGTACCTCGACACCGGCGACTTCGTCGTCGTGGTGAACGCGGACAAGGTGAAGGTCACCGGCCGGAAAACCGAGCAGAAGGTCTACTACCGTCACTCGGGTCGACCCGGGAGCCTGCGCTCGGAGACGTTGCGCGAGCGCATGGAGAAGCATCCGGAGCGGGCGATCCGGGCCGCGGTGTGGGGCATGCTGCCGAAGAACCGGCTGGGGCGGCAGCTGCTGCGCAAGCTGAAGGTGTACAGCGGTCCGGAGCACCCGCACGAGGCCCAGCAACCCAAGGTCCACACGTGGTAGAGGCGACAGGGAGGATTCGTGGCTGAGATCCAGTACTACGGTACCGGGCGGCGGAAGAACGCGACGGCGCGTGTCTACCTCCGGCCGGGCTCGGGGAAGATCACCGTCAACCGGCGGGACTTCGACAACTACTTCCCCAACCAGGTCTTGAAGATGATCATCAGGCAGCCTCTGCTGCTCACCGAGACCGCCGACCGCTTCGACCTCTTGGTGAACGTGCGCGGAGGCGGTTCGGCCGGTCAGGCCGGCGCCATCCGCCACGGCATCGCCCGGGCACTGCTGGAGTACAACGCCGAGCTGCGCCCGCGCTTGAAGGCCGCGGGCTTCTTGACCCGCGACCCGCGCGAGGTGGAGCGCAAGAAGTACGGCCAGCCCAAGGCGCGCAAGCGCTTCCAGTTCTCCAAGAGGTAAGGAGTCCTCCTGTGGCTACGATCCAGATGAAGGAGCTGCTCGAGGCCGGGGTTCACTTCGGCCATCAGACGCGGCGTTGGAACCCGAAGATGAAGCCCTACATCTTCGGCAAACGGAATGGGATCCACATCGTCGATCTCCAGAAGACGTTGCAGCACTTCGACGAGGCCGCGGAGTTCGTGCGCGACCTCGCATCGGGCGGACGCAACATCCTGTTCGTCGGCACCAAGAGGCAGGCCCAGGACGCGATCCGCGAAGAGGCTGCCCGCTGCGGCATGTTCTACGTCAACTACCGCTGGTTGGGCGGGACCATGACCAACTTCCGCACCATCCGCAAGTCCATCGAGCGCTTCCGGGAGATCGAGTCGGTCCTGGCCAACGAGGACTCGCACCTCACCAAGAAGGAGCGTATCAAGCTCGACCGCCAGCGCCGCAAGATGGAGCGCTCCCTGGGCGGCATCAAGGAGATGGAGGATCTGCCGGACGCCCTCTTCGTGATCGACACCGTGCACGAGCACATCGCGGTGCGCGAGGCCAACCGCCTCGGCATCCCGGTGGTGGCCGTGGTGGACACCAACTGCGATCCCGAGGAGGTGGACTTCCCGATTCCGGGCAACGACGACGCCATCCGGGCCATCCGGCTCTTCACGGCGCGGGTCGCGGACAACGTCCTGGAAGGCCTGAACCTGGCGGACGAGCGCTTCGTCGGCGAGGGCTCGGCGGCCACCACGGCCGGAGGACCGGAAGGCGAGGGAGCGGGTGCGGCGGAGTCTGAGGCAGCGGTCGAGTCCGCGGGCGGTGGTGATGAAGGCGAGGGTGCGGCCGCCCCCGCGTCGGCCGGCGCCACGGCAGAGGCCGAAAAGGCGGCTCCCAAGGACGCCGAGAAGGCCGCCCCCAAGGCTGCCGCCGAGAAGGCGGCTCCCAAGGCTGCCGCCGAGAAGGCCGCCCCCAAGGCTGCCGCCGAGAAGGCGGCTCCCAAGGACGCCGAGAAGGCGGCTCCCAAGGCTGCCGCCGAGAAGGCGGCTCCCAAGGACGCCGAGAAGGCGGCTCCCAAGAAGGACGCGTCTGCTGCCCAGGAGCCGGCGACGGCTCCCGCTGACCCGGAGCCGGTCGCCGCGGACAGTGATGCGGCGGGCGAGAACGACAAGGACGAGTGACCGGCCCCAGGGCGAAGTTTTTCGAGTGATCAACCGCGGGGCCAGGCGCAGCAGGCACCTGGCCCTTCCTGTGAAGCGAGGTGAATGATGGCAATCTCAGCAGCCACGGTGAAGGAGCTGCGCGACCGTACCGGTGCCGGCATGATGGACTGCAAGAACGCTCTGACCGAGGCCGGCGGCGACATGGACCAGGCGGTCAAGATCCTGCGCACCAAAGGGCTCGCGGCAGCCGCCAAGAAGGCGCACCGCGCAGCCAACGAGGGGGCGGTGGTGGTGAGCGGAGACAGCCGCCGCATGGTCCTGTTGGAGCTCAACTGCGAGACCGACTTCGTGGCTCGCAACCCGGCCTTCTCCGAGCTCGCGGCTCGCCTCGCCGAGCAGGCGCTGGTGTCGGGCACCACCGATGTGGAGGCCCTCAAGCAGCAGCCGTCCAGCGAGGATCCGCAGCACACCGTCGAGCAGGTCATCTCGCAGCAGGTCGCTACCATCGGCGAGAACATCGTGCTCTCCAGGTTGGCCCTGCTCGAGGCTGCCGGCTCCAATCACCTCTCCAGCTATGTCCACGGCGGTGGCAAGATCGGGGTGGTGGTGGAGGGTACCGAGGCGGTGCCCGAGGAGGCGCTGCACGACGTGGCTCTGCACGTGGCCGCATCGGATCCGAGGTTCACCACGCGGGCCGAGGTCACCGAAGAGACCCTGGCGAACGAGCGCGAGATCGCACTCAAGCAGGCCGTGGATCAGGGCAAGCCGGAGCACATCGCCGAGCGCATGGTGACCGGCAAGATGGAGAAGTTCTTCGAGCAGGAGGTGCTGCTGGAGCAGCCCTTCGCCAAGGAACCCTCCAAGTCCGTGGCAGAATATCTGAGCGAGGCCGGTGGCGAGGGCGCCACGGTGATCCGATTCGTGCGTTTCAAGCTTGGGGAGGACATCACCCCCTGATGGACAGCGAACCGCAGCCACGCTTCCACCGGATCCTGGTCAAGCTCTCGGGCGAGGTCCTGATGGGGACGCAGCCCTTCGGCATCTCCTCGGATGTGGTGCGCACTATCGCCGAGGAGGTCGTGGCGGTCGCCGAGCTCGGCGTTCAGATGGGCCTGGTGGTGGGCGGTGGCAACATCATCCGCGGGGTGTCCGCCGAAGAGCAGGGCATCGATCGGGTCACCGGCGACTCCATGGGCATGCTGGCCACCGTGATCAACGCGCTCGCGCTGTCATCGGCCATCGAGCGGTTCGGCGTCCCCACCCGCGTGCAGACGGCCATCGCGATGCACGAGGTCGCGGAGCCGTTCATCCGCCGGCGAGCGCTGCGCCACCTGGAGAAGGGCCGCATCGTGGTGTTCGCTGGTGGGACCGGCAACCCGTTCTTCACCACCGACACCGCCGCCGCCCTGCGCGCCAACGAGATCTCCGCCCAGATCCTCATCAAGGCCACCAAGGTGGACGGCGTGTACTCCTCGGATCCCGAGCGGGAGGCCGACGCCCAGCTCATTCCCTCCCTCACCTACCAGGAGGTTCTGCAGCGCCAGCTGCGGGTCATCGACGCAGCGGCCATCTCGCTGTGCATGGAGAGCGCCATCCCGCTCCAGATCGTGAACATCTCCAAGCCGGGAATCTTGAAGAGGGTCGTGCTCGGCGACGGCGTGGGGTCGTACATCGGCCCCGGGGAGGACGCATGAAGGAAGTGCTCAAGGAGTACGAGTCGAAGATGACGGGGGCGGTCGACGCATTCAAGGGCGAGCTCGCGCGGCTCCGCACGGGCCGGGCTTCCCTGGCGCTGCTCGATGGGCTGACAGTGGACTACTACGGCACCCAGACACCGCTCAACCAGGTGGCCTCGCTGTCCGTGCCCGACTCCTCCACCATCGTGATCGCGCCCTGGGAGCCCAAGGTCCTGGGCGACGTGGAGAAGGCGATCCTCAAGTCCAACCTCGGCCTGACGCCCACCAACGACGGCAAGGTGGTGCGGCTCAATATCCCGGCTCTCACCGAGGAGCGGCGGCGGGAGCTGGTGAAGGTGGCGCACCAGGACGCCGAGCAGACACGGAACGCGGTGCGTCAGATCCGGCGCGACGGCAATGACCGGATCAAGAAGATGGAGAAGGCCAAGGAGATCTCCGAGGACGAGATGCACGACGGCCAGGAGAAGATGCAGACGTTGACCGATGCCTACATCGGCAAGGTCAACGACATCCTGAGCCGTAAGGAGCAGGAGATCCTGGAGGTGTAGCTGCACCTCGCGGGCGCCGGACCACCAGGGGGACACCCAGACGCGACGAACGGCCGGCCCGGCGCCCATGAGCTGCAATCGTCGGCTGCGCTGCGCGCACCCGAGGTGGGCATGAGCTCTCGAGCAGCGCCCTCTGACAGATGGGTGTGAATCGTGCGCAGACTCGCGAACCGGCTGGGGGAGCCCGTATCGGTCTTCGATGGGAGTCTGGCGACCAGCCGGTCGAGCGTGATTTCGTGACCGGTGGTGAGAGGCAGTGATGGCGCGGACGCGATGAGCGACTGGATCGTGGGCTACCACGCAGTGCTGGGCGCCTTGCGGAGCGGGCGATCCATCGAGATGGTCTGGCTGCAGCAGGGGCGGCGCGATCGGCGCATGCAGGATCTGCGGGCGGCCGCCCGCGAGGCCGGCGTGGTCACCCGCTGGGTTCCCCGCCGCCGCCTCGACGAGGTGGCAGGAGGCTCGCCGCACAACGGCTGCGCCGCCCGCTCGGCCCCCCTCGCCCTGGCCGGGCTCGACGACCTGATGACGGCGTCCGGCGCGCCGGGGCGCGTGCTGCTCCTCGACGACGTCACGGATCCCCACAATCTGGGGGCCGCCATCCGCAGCGCGGCGGCGTTCGGGGTCGACGGCGTGGTCATCGCCGGGCCCACGGCGCCGCCCCTCTCCGGTGCGGTGGCGCGTTCCGCCGCCGGCCTTCTCGAGCGCGTTCCTCTGGTGCGGGTGAGCGCCGCGGCGGACGCGCTGGCGGCGCTGCGTCGCTCGGGGTATTGGGCGCTGGGGGCCGCCTCGCCCGGAAGCCCCTTGGCCGAGGTGACTCCGGTCGCGCGCTGGGTGCTGTGCGTAGGGGCCGAAGAACGGGGGTTGCGCGCACGCACCCGATCCGAGATCGACGAGCTGGTGGCCATCCCCATGGTGGAGGGGGTCGACTCCCTGAATCTGTCCGTGGCAGCGGGCATTCTGCTCTACCACCTCTGCCGCATCTGGCCTGGCTCGGGACCCTGAAGTAGTGTGCGCCTTCCCGCGTCCGTGTCCGTGCCCGAGCGGGGACGGCAAACAGCGGCCGCGACCGCGACCGCGACCAGCGGCGGCGACGGCGACCAGCTCACGCGGGCCAACGGCCTTCGAGAGAACGGCGCGTTGCGCGGACGTGCCACTGGTGACACTTTTCCGCGGCACCGCATGGCGCTTCTGCGTCACTTCCGGTCGGAAAAGTGTCAGCGGTGGCGACCTCGGGGAAGGCGTCGATAGTCTGGCGCGTCACCGGCCCGTTTTCACGGAGCTCCGGATCACCCGAGAATGCCTGGCGCACCCCTTGCATCCGCTCGTGGCCTGTGTTATCGTCCCCTTCCCTCTGCGTAAGGCGGAGGTGTGCTCTTTACAGGTGGACGGGGCGCGGGACTCGCATGCTGGCTGGCGTAGCTCAACGGTAGAGCAGCTGATTTGTAATCAGCAGGTTGCGGGTTCGAATCCCATCGCCAGCTCCACCGATCCAAAGAGCACGGGACGACGAGCAGGCGTGGCCGAGTGGTCAAAGGCAGCAGACTGTAAATCTGCCGGCGTAATGCCTACGGTGGTTCAAATCCATCCGCCTGCACCAACCTGTGTGTTGTTCAACCGCGCTGGCGGGAGTAACTCAGTGGTAGAGTCACAGCCTTCCAAGCTGTTGGTCGCGGGTTCGAGCCCCGTCTCCCGCTCCAGAAGGGAAGGCGATTTCCGGCCCACGTAGCTCAGTCGGTAGAGCACGTCCTTGGTAAGGACGGGGTCACCAGTTCAAGTCTGGTCGTGGGCTCCAAAGCAGCAATCGGTTCGGAGGCGAGCTCGTAACCTCGCGTGCTCTCCACGGCCTGAGATCCAAGAGGGAGGCAGAGATGGCCAAGGCGAAGTTTGAGAGGACGAAGCCGCACGTCAACATTGGGACGATCGGGCACGTGGACCACGGCAAGACGACGTTGACGGCGGCGATCACGAAGGTGTTGGCGGCGAAGGGTCTGGCGGATTTCACGCCGTTTGATTCGATTGACAAGGCGCCGGAGGAGAAGGCGCGGGGGATCACGATCAACACGGCGCACGTGGAGTATCAGTCTCAGACGCGGCACTACGCGCACGTGGACTGTCCTGGGCACGCGGACTACGTGAAGAACATGATCACGGGGGCGGCGCAGATGGACGGTGCGGTGTTGGTTGTGTCGGCGGCTGATGGTCCGATGCCGCAGACGCGGGAGCACATTTTGCTGGCGCGGCAGGTGGGGGTGCCGTCGATCATCGTGTACATGAACAAGGTGGACATGGTGGACGACGAGGAGCTTTTGGACCTGGTGGAGCTGGAGGTTCGGGAGCTGTTGAGTGAGTACGAGTTTCCGGGGGACGAGATTCCGGTGATTCGGGGGTCGGCGTTGAAGGCTGGGGAGGCGGACGATCCGGACGCTGAGGAGTGCAAGTCGATCTGGGAGCTTTTGGCGGCGATGGACTCGTACATACCGTTGCCGGAGCGGGACATTGACAAGGATTTCCTGATGCCGATCGAGGACGTGTTCACGATTTCTGGGCGTGGGACGGTGGTGACGGGTCGGATCGAGCGGGGAGTGGTGAAGGTTGGGGACGAGATGGAGATCGTAGGGATCCGGCCGACGGTGAAGCGGGTGGTGACGGGGGTGGAGATGTTCCGCAAGCTTCTGGACCGAGGGGAGGCTGGGGACAACGTGGGCCTGCTGCTGCGGGGGACGGAGCGCAAGGAGGTGGAGCGGGGGCAGGTGGTCGCGAAGCCGGGGTCGATCACGCCGCACAGGAAGTTTCGGGCCGAGGTGTACGTACTGACGAAGGAGGAGGGTGGTCGGCACACGCCGTTTTTCCGCGGGTACCGGCCGCAGTTCTTTTTCCGGACGACGGACGTGACGGGGTCGGTGAACCTGGACGAGGGCGTGGAGATGGTGATTCCGGGTGACAACACGAACCTGGAGGTGGAGCTGATCACGCCGATCGCCATGGAGCGGGGTCTGCGGTTCGCGATCCGTGAAGGTGGCCGCACCGTGGGCGCCGGTTCCATCACCGACATCATCGAGTAGCAGGACGAATTGTTGCCGGAGCTCGACGCGGGCGAGACGGAGTGGACGACGGTGCAGGCCAGTAGCTCAATTGGCAGAGTCCCGGTCTCCAAAACCGGTTGTTGGGGGTTCGAGTCCCTCCTGGCCTGCCAGCTCAGGGCGCTCGGGGGAGTGTGACTGAATGAACTGGTGGAGACGACTGAAGGCCTTCCTCAACGAGGTTGTGGTCGAAACCAAGAAGGTGACCTGGCCGACCAAGCAGGAGGTCGTGAACACCACCACGGTGGTGATCATCGCGTCCTTCATCTTCGGCATCTACCTCTATCTCTGCGACCTGGTGCTGGTCTTTGTGACGCACAGGATCTTCAGTGTCTTTGGGGTGTTCTCATGAGCGGGGGTCGCTGATGGCCAAGGAGTGGTACATCATCCACACCTACTCCGGCTTCGAGGATCGGGTGAAGAAGACCCTCGAGCAGCGGGTCGAGGCCCTCGGGATGCAGGAGTTCTTCGGCGAGATCCAGGTCCCCACGGAGACCGTGGTCGAGGTCAAGAACGGCAAGAAGCGCGAGGTGCGGCGCAAGTTCTTCCCCGGCTATGTGCTGGTGGAGATGGACATGACCGACGACGCCTGGCACCTGGTGCGGAACACCCCCAAGGTGACCGGTTTCGTGGGTGCGGGCAAGAAGCCGACCCCGCTCACCGAGGAGGAGGTCAACCAGATCCTTCACCAGTCGGTGGCCACGCAGGAGAAGCCGCGGCCCAAGGAGATGTACGAGAAGGGGGAGCGGGTCAAGATCACGGACGGCCCCTTCGCCTCGTTCAACGGCGTCGTCGAGGAGGTCAACCTCGACCGCAGCACCGTCAAGGTGATGGTCACCATCTTCGGGCGCGACACGCCGGTGGAGATGGAGTTCCGCCAAGTGCAGAAGCTGACGTGAGGGTGTAAGAGATGGCCAAAAAAGTCGTCGGACAGATCAAGCTGCAGTTGCCGGGTGGCCAGGCCACGCCGGCGCCGCCGGTGGGCCCCGCGCTGGGCCAGCACGGCCTCAACATCATGGACTTCTGCAAGGCCTTCAACGCCAGAACGCAGAGCCAGCAGGGAATCATCATCCCCGTGATCATCACGGTCTACGCGGACCGGACGTACTCCTTCATCACCAAGACCCCGCCCGCGTCATTCCTGCTGCGCAAGGCCGCCGGCCTGGACAAGGGCTCCGGTGAGCCGAACCGCGTCAAGGCCGGCACGCTGACCATGAGCCAGGTAGAAGAGATCGCCAGAACCAAGCTCCCCGACCTCAACACCGACACCCTGGAGGGTGCGGTGCAGACCGTCCTCGGGACGGCGCGGTCCATGGGGATCGAGGTCTCGGGCTGAGGAGGTGGGGGATGGCATCCAACGGCAAGAAGTACCGTGCAGCCGCCGCCCGCGTCGAGCGACGACCCTACTCCGTGGAGGACGCCGTGGGCCTGGTCAAGGACGTGGCCTACGCCGGCTTCGACGAGACCGTGGAGATCGCGCTGCGTCTTGGGGTCAACCCCCGTCACGCCGACCAGATGGTGCGTGGCACGGTGGTGTTACCCCACGGGACCGGGAAGAGCCGGACCGTGCTCGTGGTGTGCGAGGGGGCGGACCAGAAGGCGGCCGAGGAGGCCGGCGCCGACTTCGTGCTCTCCGGCGAGGACGCGACGGCCAAGATCCAGGGTGGCTGGTTGGAGTTCGACGCGGTGGTGGCGACGCCGGACATGATGCGGCAGCTGTCCAAGGTGGGCCGGGTTCTCGGGCCTCGGGGCCTGATGCCGAATCCCAAGTCGGGAACGGTGACCCAGGACGTGGCGGCCGCAGTGGCCGACATCAAGGCCGGCCGCGTGGAGTTCCGCGTCGACAAGACGGCGATCGTGCACGCACCGGTGGGCAAGGTCTCCTTCGCCCACGAGAAGCTGGTGGAGAACACGCGCAGCCTGGTGGACGCGGTCCAGAAGGCGAAGCCGTCTGCGGCCAAGGGCAAGTATGTGCAGAGCGTGTACCTGAGCTCGACCATGGGGCCGGGCGTACAGGTGGACCCCGTCAGCCTGGACGTGAAGTGAGGATGACAGCATGCTGACCAGAGAGCAGAAACAGGAGCAGTCGGAACGGCTGCGTTCAGCCCTCGCGGACATCGGAACCGTGTTCGTGCTCGAGAACACGGGGCTCTCCGTCAACGAGGTGAACCAGCTCAGGTCCCGCGTCCGGGGCATAGACGCCACGTACAAGGTGTTCAAGAACTCGGTGGTCAGGCTGGCGGTGGAGGGCACCCAGCTCGACGTGCTCAGTGACCACATGGTGGGCCCCAAGGCCTTGGCTTTTACGGGTGGCGACGGCGTCGCGCTGGCCAAGGTCCTCAAGGAGTTCATCAAGGACCATCCGGCCCTCAGCCTGGAACGAGCGTACCTGGAGGGAGAGCTCCTGGGTGCGGAGCAAGCGAGGGAGATCGCCGATCTGCCCACGCGCGAGCAGCTCGTGTCGAGGCTGCTGTACGTGCTGCAGTCGCCGATCCGACGGCTTGCCGTCGCGTTGGCGGCCCCCACTCGTGGCCTGGCGGTGGTGGTGAACCAGATCGCAGAAAAGAAAGAAGCCGAAGGAGGATCGCAGTAACATGGCTCAGATCGAGAAGCTCATGGATGACATCAAAGGCCTCACCGTGCTGGAGCTCAACCAGCTGGTCAAGGCTCTCGAAGACGAGTTCGGTGTGTCCGCCGCTGCTGCCGCCGCCCCGGTCATGGTGGCGGGTGTGGCTCCTGGCGCCGCCGCCGAGGCGGCGGAGGAGAAGACCGAGTTCGACGTCATGCTGAACTCCATTGGTGACAAGAAGATCAATGTCATCAAGGCGGTTCGCGAGGTGACGTCGCTCGGCCTCAAGGAGGCCAAGGAGCTGGTGGAGAGCGCGCCTACCAAGGTGAAGGAGGGCGTCAGCAAGGACGAGGCCGAGAGCATCAAGGCCAAGTTCGAGGAGGCCGGCGCCCAAGTGGAGATCAAATAACCACGATCCGACCTCTGACCCCTGGCTTGCCGAAGCCGAATAGCGATGACGCGGGGAGCGTGTACTCCCCGTGTCTCCATTGCGTGGATTGACTGGGAAGGGAGCCTCCATGTCAACGAGCCCCAACGGGCGGGTAGACTTCTCCAAGACCCCGTCGTCGATACCCCTGCCGAATCTGATCCAGGTGCAGCGGGCCTCCTATGAGGACTTCCTGCAGATGGACCTGCTGCCCGAGGAGCGGGGGTCGAACGGTCTGGAGTCGGTCCTGCAGTCCATCTTTCCCTTCACCGATTTCCGGGAGACCTGCGAGCTGCAGTTCGTCAAGTACGAGATCGGTAACTGGACCTGTCGCTGCGGCCGTCTCGACGGCCTGCACCATCTGCGCCTCACCTGCGAGCACTGCAGCACCGTCTTCAAGGCGGCGGATCCGCACGAGGAAGAGGTGGTGTGTCCCCACTGTGGGAAGGCGAACCGGAACCGCATCCAGACCTGTGGGGTGTGCGGTACCGCGGTGGGACTCCGGCTGCCGTTCTCTGACGACGAGTGCCGTGAACGGAGCATGACGTACGCGGTCCCGGTCCGTCTCACCTTCCGTCTGGTCACGTTCGACACCGAGGAGGACGGTACCCGCCAGGTGCGCGACGTCAAGGAGGAGGAGCTCTACTTCGGCGAGCTGCCCCTGATGACCGACACCGGCACGTTCATCATCAACGGGACCGAGCGTGTCATCGTCTCCCAGCTCCACCGCTCGCCGGGCGTGTTCTTCACCCTCGAGGGACCGAACCACTACCTGGCGAAGGTCGTGCCCTACCGGGGCTCGTGGATCGAGTTCGAGTACGACACCAAGCAGGTCTTGTGGGTGCGCATCGACCGCAAGCGGCGCCTCCCGGGGACCGTCTTCCTGCGCGCCCTCAGCCCCGAGCTGGAGATCAACTCCCAGATCCTGCGCGCCTTCTACACGGTGTTCGACGTCCGTCTGGACCCCAAGCAGCAGACTGCGGCCACGCTGCTCCTGGACCATCGTCTCCTCGACATCGAGGCCGAACGCCAGAAGGCGATGCGCTTCCGCAAGATCGCCGAGCCGCACCTGGTGGCCGGGCTGACGCTGAACGACAGCATGCGCAAGCGGCTCGACAAGGCGACCCTTGAAAAGCCGGCGCGGGTGGCCGTGGAGCGCGCCGAGCTGATCGGCGCCATCATCGTCGACGACCTGGTGGACAAGGAGACCGGCGAGGTCATCGCGGCCGCCAACACCCGGGTCACCGACGACGTGCTGGCCCTGGCCGAGGAGGCCGGCATCGACGCGCTCAGCCTGGCCTTTCCGGACTGGGACCCCGTGGGCGAGATCCTGCACCAGACCCTAGAGAAAGACTCCACGGTCAGCCAGATGGAAGCTCGGATGGAGATCTATCGCCGGCAGCGGCCGGGCGATCCGCCCGACCGAAGAGTCGGCGACGACCCTGTTCAACGGTCTCTTCTTCGACGAGCGGCGCTACGACCTGTCGCCGGTGGGACGCTTCAAGTTCAACGCCAAGCTGTCCCTCAAGAAGGAGTTGGACCGCCGCATCCTGGACGTGGACGACTTCCTGCATCTGGTCCGCTACCTGCTGCGCCTGCACCGCGACCTCGGCCGGGTGGACGACATCGACTCCCTGGCCAACCGCCGGGTCCGCACGGTGGGCGAGCTGCTGGAGAACCAGTTCCGCATCGGTCTGGTGCGCATGGAGCGCGCCATCAAGGAGAAGATGTCGATCCACCCCGACATCGACTCGGCCATGCCCCGTGACCTGGTGAACTCCAAGCCGGTGATGGCGGCCGTGGACGAGTTCTTCGGCTCCTCCCAGCTCTCGCAGTTCATGGACCAGACCAACCCGCTGTCCGAGGTCACTCACAAGCGGCGGCTGTCGGCCCTCGGGCCGGGCGGCCTGTCGCGGGAGCGAGCGGGGTTCGAGGTCCGCGACGTCCACTCCACGCACTACGGCCGGATCTGCCCGATCGAGACGCCTGAAGGTCCGAACATCGGTCTGATCTCGTCGCTGTCCTGCTATGCCCGCCTCAACCCCATGGGCTACATCGAGTCCCCCTACAAGAAGGTGGAGGGCGCCCGGGTCCTCGAGCACATCCAGATCACCCAGGTGGGGGACACGTCCTTCACCCTCGGTGAGGTCGTGCCGCGCAGCGACTTCGAGAAGGAGAACCGGCGCCTGGCCAAGGCCGGCAAACAGGAGGCCTGGGGCGAGCCGCACTCGTTCTACCTGCCCGCCTGGGAGGAGGAGAACCTCAACATCGCCCAGGCCAACGCCCAGGTGGACGACAAGGGCAAGCTGTCGGATGAGAAGGTGATCGCCCGCTCCGGCGGCGAGTTCCTGGTCATCGACCGCGACCAGGTGGACTTCATCGACGTGTCGCCGCGACAGGTGGTGTCCGTGGCTGCGTCCCTGATCCCGTTTCTGGAGCACGACGACGCGAACCGCGCGCTGATGGGCTCGAACATGCAGCGTCAGGCGGTGCCGCTGGTGCGTCCCGAGGCACCCATCGTGGGCACCGGCATGGAGTCGGTCGTGGCCCAGGACTCCGGTGCGGTGGTGATCTGCCATCGCGGCGGCGTCGTGGACAAGGTGGACAGCCAGCGCATCATCGTCCGGGTGGAGGGCGAGAGCGAGGGGGAGGGCGAGTTCGGCGCCGACATCTACCAGCTCACCAAGTTCCGGCGCTCCAACCAGAACACCTCCATCAACCAGAAGCCGCTGGTGGCGGAGGGCCAGCGCGTCGAGAAGGGCCAGGTCCTGGCGGACGGACCCAACACCGAGCGCGGCGAGCTGGCCCTGGGCCACAACGTGCTGGTGGCCTTCATGCCCTGGCGGGGGTACAACTACGAGGACGCGATCGTGGTCTCGGAGAAGCTGGTCAAGGAGGACCGCTACACCTCCATCCACATCGAGGAGTTCGAGACCTCGGCCCGCGACACCAAGCTCGGGCCCGAGGAGATCACCCGCGACATCCCCAACGTGTCCGAGTCGGCCCTGGCCCAGCTGGACGAGGCGGGCGTGATCCACATCGGCGCCCAGGTGCGTCAGGGCTCGATCCTGGTGGGCAAGGTGACGCCCAAGGGAGAGACCCAGCTCACCCCAGAGGAGAAGCTCCTGCGGGCCATCTTCGGCGAGAAGGCGGGGGACGTCCGTGACGCCTCCCTCAGGTGCCCGCCGGGCATCGAGGGCGTCGTGGTGGGCGTTCAGGTGTTCGCGCGCAAGGGCGTGGAGAAGGACTCCCGGCAGCTCGCCATCGAGAACGAGGAGATCGCACGCCTGCGCAAGAACTCCGACGACGAGCGACGCATCATCCTGGAGGTGCGTGACTCCAAGATCCAGCGCCTGCTGGACGGGGTCAAGGTCACCGACGACGTGACCGCCGGTCGCGGCGAGGTGCTGGTCAAGGCCGGGGAGAAGCTCAACCTGGAGACGCTGCGGCGTCTCACGAAGAGCCATCTCCTGGCCCTGCCCGTCAAGGACTCCAAGCTGCTCGACAAGGTGCGCCTCATCGTCCGCCAGGCCGAGTCCCAGATCGACGTTCTGGAGCAGGTCAACCAGGAGCGGATCGAGCTCCTGCGCCAGGGGGACGAGCTGCCGCCGGGGGTCATCAAGCAGGTCAAGGTGTTCATCGCCATGAAGCGCAAGCTCCAGGTGGGGGACAAGATGGCCGGCCGTCACGGGAACAAGGGCGTGATCTCCCAGACCCTGGCCGAGGAGGACATGCCGTTCCTGCCCGACGGGACGCCGGTGGAGATCGTGCTCAACCCCCTCGGGCGTGCCGTCGCGCATGAACGTCGGCCAGATCCTCGAGACTCACCTCGGTTGGGCGGGCAAGGAGCTCGGCGAGACCTACGCGTCGCCGGTGTTCGAGGGCGCCACCGAGGACGAGATCGAGGCCATGCTGGTGCGCGCGGGGCTGCCCGAGGACGGCAAGACCCTGCTGTGTGACGGCGTGACCGGCGACCACTTCGAGCAGCGGGTGACCGTGGGCTACATCTACATGCTGAAGCTCAGCCACCTGGTGGACGACAAGATCCACGCCCGCTCCATCGGTCCCTACTCGCTGATCACCCAGCAGCCGCTGGGCGGCAAGGCGCAGTTCGGCGGCCAGCGCCTCGGCGAGATGGAGGTGTGGGCCCTGGAGGCCTTCGGCGCCGCCCACACGCTGCAGGAGCTGCTGACCGTCAAATCCGACGACGTGGAGGGACGGGCCAAGGTCTACGAGGCCATCGTCAAGGGCCAGGTGCCCGAGGAGCCGGGGCTGCCCGAGTCGTTCAACGTGCTGGTGCGGGAGCTGCAGGCGCTGGCCCTCGACGTCGAGCTGCTGCAGCAAGAGGAAGACTGAGAAAGGGGTCAGTGAGCATGGAGCGTTCGACCCTGTCCGAAGTTCGGAGCTTTTTCGAGAAACCGAAGCCTCTGAACGACTTCAACGCCATCCGGCTGGGTCTTGCCAGCCCCGAGAAGATCCGCTCGTGGTCCCACGGCGAGGTGATCAAGCCGGAGACCATCAACTACCGGACCTTCAAGCCGGAGCGGGACGGCCTGTTCTGCGCCAAGATCTTCGGCCCGGTCACCGACTGGGAGTGCCTGTGCGGCAAGTACAAGCGCATGAAGTACCGGGGCGTGGTGTGCGACAAGTGCGGCGTCGAGGTGACCAAGTCCAAGGTCCGCCGCGAGCGCATGGGCCACATCGAGCTGGCGGCGCCGGTCTCCCACGTGTGGTTCTTCAAGGGTCTGCCGTCGCGGATCGGCCTGCTGCTCGACATGACCATGCGCGAGCTCGAAAGGGTGCTCTACTTCGAGGCCTACGTGGTCACCGATCCCGGCGACACCTCTCTCGAGGAGAAGCAGGTCCTCACCGAGGAGGAGTTCCGCGAGGCCCGCGAGGAGTACGGCGAGGCCTTCGTGGCCCAGATGGGCGCCGAGTCCATCCGTGACCTCCTGGAGCGCCTCGACCTCAACGAGATGGCGGCCGAGCTGCGCATGATCATGCGCACCGAGACCTCCATCATGCGCCGCCAGAAGGCGGCCAAGCGCCTCAAGCTGGTGGAGGCCTTCCGGCGCTCGGGCAACCGTCCGGAGTGGATGATCCAGGAGGTGATCCCGGTGCTGCCGCCCGAGCTGCGGCCCCTGGTGCCCCTGGACGGCGGCCGCTTCGCCACCTCCGACCTCAACGACCTCTACCGGCGCGTGATCAACCGCAACAATCGCCTCAAGAAGCTCCTGGACCTCAGGGCGCCCGAGGTGATCGTGCGCAACGAGAAGCGGATGCTCCAGGAGGCGGTGGACGCCCTCTTCGACAACGGCCGCCGCGGCCGCGTCATCAAGGGCTCCAACAACCGCCCCCTCAAGTCCCTGTCCGACAACCTCAAGGGCAAGCAGGGCCGTTTCCGCCAGAACCTGCTCGGCAAGCGCGTCGACTACTCGGGCCGGTCGGTGATCGTGGTCGGCCCGGAGCTCAGAATCAACCAGTGCGGGCTCCCCAAGAAGATGGCCCTGGAGCTGTTCAAGCCCTTCGTCTACCACGAGCTCGAGAAGCGCGACCTGGCCAGCACCATCAAGATGGCCAAGGAGCTCGTGGACCTGCAGACGCCCGAGGTGTGGGACGCCCTGGAGACCGTCATCGCCGAGCACCCGGTGCTCCTCAACCGCGCCCCGACCCTGCACCGCCTGGGCATCCAGGCCTTCGAGCCGGTGCTGGTGGAGGGCAAGGCCATCAAGATCCATCCCCTGGTCTGCGCCGCCTACAACGCCGACTTCGACGGTGACCAGATGGCGGTGCACGTGCCGCTGTCGCCCAAGGCCCAGCTCGAGGCCCACATCCTGATGATGTCAACCCGCAACATCCTGTCCCCGGCGTCGGGCCGCCCCCTCGCGGTGCCCTCCCAGGACATGGTGATCGGGGTCTACTACCTGACCACCGAGAACTTCATGGCCAAGGGGGCGGACAAGATGTTCTCCAGCCAGGAGGAGGTCTTCCTCGCCCACAGCGCCGGCATTCTCGGCACCCAGGCTCCCATCCAGCTCCGTTTCTCGGGGCGCCTCATCGACCTGGTGGCCCAGGGAGGCTCCCAGGACATGCTCCACGCCGACATGATCGAGGTCGAGAACATGCTGCTCGAGACCACGGTCGGGCGGGTGCTGTTCAACATGCAGCTCCCCGAGGCGATGCCGTTCATCAACGGCCAGCTCAAGAAGAAGGGCCTCCAGAACCTGGTCGCCTACTCGTTCATGGAGCTCGGCAACGACGCCACCATCCGGCTCCTCGACACCCTCAAGGAGATCGGCTTCGGCTACGCCACCACCTCCGGCCTGTCGCTGTCCAGCAAGGACATGCTCATTCCGGAGGGCAAGCAGCGGCTGCTCGACCAGGCGTACGCGGAGGTGGAGGAGGTGGAGCGGCAGCGCACCGGCGGTCTCATCACCGCCGGCGAGCGCCACAACAAGATCATCGACATCTGGCACCGGGTCACCGAGGAGGTGGCGCGGGAGATGTTCAGCCAGATGTCCAGCCTGGACCCCGACACGGGCGCTTTCAACCCGATCTTCATGATGGCGGACTCCGGCGCCCGGGGCTCCAGAGAGCAGGTCCGGCAGCTCGCCGGCATGCGCGGCCTCATGGCCAAGCCGTCGGGCGAGATCATGGAGACCCCCATCACCGCCAACTTCCGCGAGGGTCTCAGCGTGCTCCAGTACTTCATCTCCACCCACGGCGCGCGCAAGGGCCTCGCCGACACCGCCCTCAAGACCGCCGACTCGGGGTACCTGACCCGACGCCTGGTCGACGTGGCCCAGGACGTGATCGTGGTCGAGCACGACTGCGGTACCGAGGACGGCATCGAGGTCACCGCCATCACCGAGGGGGGCGAGATCCTGGAGCAGCTCCGCGACCGGGTCGTCGGCCGGGTGGCGGCGGAGGACGTCTACGACCCCATCGAGGGCACGCTCATCTGTCCCATCAACACCGAGATCACCGAGGGCGTGGCCAACGACATCCAGGAGGCCGGCATCGAGCGGGTGCGCATCCGCTCGGTGCTGACCTGCGAGACCGACCGCGGCGTCTGCCAGCTCTGCTACGGCCGCATGCTGGCCACCGGGCGGATGGTGGAGATGGGCGAGGCGGTGGGGATCATCGCCGCCCAGTCCATCGGCGAGCCCGGCACCCAGCTCACCATGCGGACCTTCCACTACGGCGGCACCGCGACCCGCGGCGGCGAGCGGTCGCAGCACATGGCGAACCACGCCGGGAAGGTGAAGTACTACCAGATCAACTGGGTGGAGAACAAGGACGGGCAGAAGATCGCCATCTCGCGCACCGGCAAGCTGGTCATCCTCGACGAGCGCCAGCGCGAGAAGGAGCGTTACTCGGTGGCCTACGGGTCACACCTGCTGGTGAACGACGACGAGGACGTGGAGCCCGGCACCGCCCTCGTCGAGTGGGATCCCTTCACCTCCTCCATCCTGACCGCGGTGGCCGGCAAGGTCCGCTTCATCGACCTTGTGGAGGGCGAGAACGTCCGCGAGGAGATCGACAAGCTCACCGGGCACGCCCACAAGATCATCATCGAACCCCTGGGGGCGGGCAAGCGCATTCCGACCATCGTGATCCAGGGCGCCAAGGACGAGGAGCGCCGCTACCAGCTGCCCATCGGGTCCCACCTCACGGTGACCGAGGGCGACGCCGTGGCGGCGGGGGACGTGCTGGCCAAGATCCCCCGGGAGATGTCCAAGACCAAGGACATCACGGGTGGTCTGCCCCGGGTGGTGGAGCTGTTCGAGGCGAGAAAACCCAAGGATCCGGCCGTGGTCTCGGAGATCGACGGCGTGGTGCGGATCACCGAGCCGGTGCGGGGTCAACGGCGGATCGTCGTCGAGGGCGAGGGCGGAGAGCACCGCGAGTACTCGATCCCGCGCTACGCCCACGTGTCGGTCCAGGAAGGCGAGTTCATCCAGGCGGGAGACCCCCTCACCGAGGGCTCCGTCAACCCCCACGACATCCTCTCCATCCTCGGCGAGCGGGAGATGCAGCGCCACCTGGTGGACAAGATCCAGGAGGTGTACCGCTCCCAGGGCGTGGCCATCAACGACAAGCACATCGAGGTCATGGTCCGGCAGATGATGCGCTTCGTTAAGGTGGTGGATCCGGGGGACACGGACTTCCTGCTCGACCAGCAGATCCCGCGCTACCTCTTCAGGCGGGAGAACGAGCGGGTGACCGAGGCCGGCGGCGAGCCGGCCACCGCCAAGTCGCTGCTGCTGGGCATCACCAAGGCCTCCCTGGCCACCGAGTCGTTCATCTCCGCGGCCTCCTTCCAGGAGACCACCCGCGTCCTCACCGAGGCCGCGGTCTCGGGCAAGGTGGACAACCTGCACGGTCTCAAGGAGAACGTCATCGTAGGCCGACTCATCCCCGCCGGAACCGGCACGCCGCGATACCGCCGGACGGTCATCGAGCCGGTGGGCGCGGGCGAGCTCGAGCCCGGGACGAGCCCGATCGCCTGTACGAGGAGATGACCGAGGCGGCGGCGGCGCTCATCGAGTCCCAGGGAGAGGAGATGCGCGGCGAGAGTTGACACAACGCGGTTTCGATTGTATCCTTCCGCGGCTCTGGGCAACCGGGGCCGCGTGTCGTCTGGAAGGTTGCCAAGTGGGGCCTCCACTTGGTTTTTCCGAGTCTTTGGGGGAGTCAGCATGCCCACGATTTCACAGCTGGTCCGCGAAGGTCGCGAAAAGACCGTGGACAAGACCAAGAGCCCAGCCCTGCAAGCCTGCCCGCAGCGCCGCGGGGTGTGCACTCGCGTCTTCACCACCACGCCCAAGAAGCCGAACTCGGCCCTGCGCAAGGTGGCCCGCGTGCGGCTGACCAACGGGATCGAGGTGACCGCCTACATCCCCGGCGAGGGTCACAACCTGCAGGAGCACTCCCAGGTGATGATCCGCGGCGGGCGCGTCAAGGACCTGCCGGGCGTGCGCTACCACATCATCCGCGGCACCATGGACTGCCAGGGTGTCGAGGGACGGCGTCAGCAGCGCTCCAAGTACGGCGCCAAGCGGCCGAAGGCGTAGGGGGAGGATCAGCATGCCGCGCCGAGGGACCGTCGAAAAGCGCGAGGTCAATCCGGACCCCGTGTACAACTCACAGCTGGTGACCAAGTTCATCAACAACGTCACCAAGCGGGGCAAGAAGACCGTCGCCGAGAAGATCTTCTACGGCGCCCTGGGCCTCATCGAAGAGCGTTCAGGCGATGACCCGCTGAAGGTCTTCAAGCGGGCGGTGGAGAACACCAGGCCCCAGGTCGAGGTCAAGTCGCGCCGGGTGGGCGGCTCCACGTATCAGGTGCCGGTGGAGGTGAGTGGAGACCGTCAGCAGTCGCTGGCCATCCGCTGGCTCATCGGATATGCGACGCAACGGCACGAGAAGACCATGATGGAGAAGCTGGCCGGGGAGTTCCTGGACGCGGCTTCGAACCGCGGGGGTGCGATCAAGAAACGGGACGACACCCATCGCATGGCCGAGGCCAACAAGGCCTTCGCCCACTACAGGTGGTAATACTCACGATCTGAGAGACAGGGGTTCTTTGAAAACATGTCGCGTCTGATTCCTCTCGAACACGTCCGCAATATCGGCATCATGGCCCACATCGATGCCGGTAAGACGACGACTACCGAGAGGGTCCTGTACTACACCGGCATCAACTACAAGATGGGCGAGGTCCACGAGGGCACCGCCACCATGGACTGGATGCCCCAGGAGCAGGAGCGCGGCATCACCATCACCTCCGCCGCGACCACCTGCTTCTGGCGCGACCACCGCGTCAACATCATCGACACCCCGGGCCACGTGGACTTCACCGCCGAGGTGGAGCGCAGCCTCCGGGTGCTCGACGGTGCGGTGGCTGTGTTCTGCGCGGTGGGTGGTGTGGAGCCCCAATCCGAGACGGTGTGGCGGCAGGCCGACCGCTACCACGTGCCGCGCATTGCCTTCGTCAACAAGATGGACCGGGTCGGCGCCCGCTTCGCCGGGGTGGTCGACCAGATCCGGAACAAGCTCAAGGCCAACCCGGTGCCGGTGCAGCTTCCCCTCGGGCGCGAGGAGTCCTTCGCGGGGGTCATCGACCTGGTGCGCCTGAAGGCGTACCGGTACACGGACGAGAGCCTGGGCGCCGAGTACCGCGAGGAGGAGATCCCCGAGGAGTACCACGCCGAGGTGGAGGAGAACCGGGAGCGCCTCCTGGAGGCGGTGGCCGAGACCTCCGAGGAGCTCCTGGAGACCTATCTCTCCGAGGGCGACCTGGGCGAGGAGGAGATCCGGCGGGGTCTGCGTACGGGCACGCTCAACGCCCAGCTCGTGCCGGTGCTGTGCGGCGCGGCTTTCAAGAACAAGGGCGTGCAGCCGTTGCTGGATGCGGTGGTGGACTACCTGCCGTCGCCGCTGGACGTGCCTCCCATCGAGGGCTACCGACCGGACGGGGGCGAGCTCGACGTCCGTCACGCCGACGATTCCGAGCCGTTCGCCGCCCTGGTCTTCAAGATCATGAGCGACCCGTTCGTGGGCCAGCTCTCGTTCATCCGCATCTACTCCGGGGGCGTGCACACCGGCTCCACGGTGGAGAACGCCGCCACCGGCAAGTCGGAGCGGCTGGGTCGGCTGCTCAAGATGCACGCCAACAAGCGGGAGGAGATCGCGGAGGTCTGGGCGGGCGACATCTGCGCCGTGGTCGGCCTCCGCAATGCGGCCACCGGCGACACGATCTGCGACCCCAAGCACCCGATCGTTCTGGAAGCCATGCAGTTCCCGGAGCCCGTCATCGCGGTGGCCATCGAGCCCCGCACCCGGGCCGACCAGGAGAAGCTGGCCGTCGCGCTGGGCAAGCTCACCAACGAAGACCCCACCTTCCGGGTCACCACCGACCCCGAGACCGGCCAGACCATCATCTCCGGCATGGGCGAGCTGCACCTGGAGATCATCGTCGACCGCCTGCTGCGCGAGCACAGTGTGCGGGCCAACGTCGGTCGCCCCCAGGTGGCCTATCGCGAGACCATCACCGAGGAAGGTGCGGGCGAAGGCCGCTTCATCCGCCAGACCGGCGGGCGCGGCCAGTACGGTCACGCCAAGATCCGCATCGCACCCCTCACCGACGGCACCGACTTCGAATTTCGGAACGAGATCAAACAGGGCGTGATCCCCAGGGAGTTCATCCGGCCGGTGGAGCTCGGCATCCGCGAGGCCATGGAGCGGGGCATCCTGGCGGGCTACCCCCTGGTCGGGGTCGCGGCGACCCTGTATGACGGCTCCTTCCACGAGGTGGACTCGTCCGAGCTGGCCTTCAAGGTGGCGGGGTCCCTGGCCTTCCAGGACGCCGCCAAGAAGGCCGGACCGGTCCTGCTCGAGCCGGTCATGGAGGTCGAGGCGGTGACCCCGGAGGAGTACATGGGCGAGGTGATCGGCGACCTCAACCGCCGGCGCGGCCGCGTCATCCGCATGGAGCCCAGGGCGGGCTTCCAGGTGGTCACGGTCCACGTGCCGCTGTCCGAGATGTTCGGCTACGCCACCGATCTGCGGTCCCAGACCCAGGGGCGTGCCACCTACACCATGCAGTTCGACCACTACGACGAGGTGCCGCAGTCGCGGGCCGAGGAGATCGTCGCCCGCGCCAAAGGCGTCACGGCGTAGAGGGGAGGCAGAGATGGCCAAGGCGAAGTTTGAGAGGACGAAGCCGCACGTCAACATTGGGACGATCGGGCACGTGGACCACGGCAAGACGACGTTGACGGCGGCGATCACGAAGGTGTTGGCGGCGAAGGGTCTGGCGGATTTCACGCCGTTTGATTCGATTGACAAGGCGCCGGAGGAGAAGGCGCGGGGGATCACGATCAACACGGCGCACGTGGAGTATCAGTCTCAGACGCGGCACTACGCGCACGTGGACTGTCCTGGGCACGCGGACTACGTGAAGAACATGATCACGGGGGCGGCGCAGATGGACGGTGCGGTGTTGGTTGTGTCGGCGGCTGATGGTCCGATGCCGCAGACGCGGGAGCACATTTTGCTGGCGCGGCAGGTGGGGGTGCCGTCGATCATCGTGTACATGAACAAGGTGGACATGGTGGACGACGAGGAGCTTTTGGACCTGGTGGAGCTGGAGGTTCGGGAGCTGTTGAGCGAGTACGAGTTTCCGGGGGACGAGATTCCGGTGATTCGGGGGTCGGCGTTGAAGGCTGGGGAGGCGGACGATCCGGACGCTGAGGAGTGCAAGTCGATCTGGGAGCTTTTGGCGGCGATGGACTCGTACATACCGTTGCCGGAGCGGGACATTGACAAGGATTTCCTGATGCCGATCGAGGACGTGTTCACGATTTCTGGGCGTGGGACGGTGGTGACGGGTCGGATCGAGCGGGGAGTGGTGAAGGTTGGGGACGAGATGGAGATCGTAGGGATCCGGCCGACGGTGAAGCGGGTGGTGACGGGGGTGGAGATGTTCCGCAAGCTTCTGGACCGAGGGGAGGCTGGGGACAACGTGGGCCTGCTGCTGCGGGGGACGGAGCGCAAGGAGGTGGAGCGGGGGCAGGTGGTCGCGAAGCCGGGGTCGATCACGCCGCACAGGAAGTTTCGGGCCGAGGTGTACGTACTGACGAAGGAGGAGGGTGGTCGGCACACGCCGTTTTTCCGCGGGTACCGGCCGCAGTTCTTTTTCCGGACGACGGACGTGACGGGGTCGGTGAACCTGGACGAGGGCGTGGAGATGGTGATTCCGGGTGACAACACGAACCTGGAGGTGGAGCTGATCACGCCGATCGCCATGGAGCGGGGTCTGCGGTTCGCGATCCGTGAAGGTGGCCGCACCGTGGGCGCCGGTTCCATCACCGACATCCTGGAGTAGATGATGGCAAGCGAAAAGATCCGCATCCGCCTCAAGGCGTACGATTACCGCCTGCTCGACCAGTCGGCGACCGAGATCGTGGACACCGCGCAGCGCACCGGCGCCCGCATCTCCGGGCCCATCCCGCTGCCGACCCACATCCAGCGCTTCACCGTGCTCAAGTCACCGCACGTCGACAAGAAGTCGCGGGAGCAGTTCGAGATCCGCACCCACAAGAGGCTGCTCGACATCCTCGAGCCGACCCAGCAGACCATCGACGCTCTGATGAAGCTCGAGCTGCCGGCCGGAGTGGATGTCGAGATCAAGGCCTACGGCGCGAGGTGAGCGATGGTACGGGGAATACTCGGCAAGAAGGTGGGCATGACCCAGATCTTCGACGACGACGGGCGGGTCGTGCCGGTGACGATCATCGAGGCCGGTCCCTGCGTGGTCGTACAGCGTCGGACCGAGGAGCGTGACGGGTACGAGGCCGTCCAGCTCGGTCTCGTGGAGTCGACGCCGCGCCGCAACGCCCCTCGACCCATCGTGGGTCACTTCGCCGCCGCCGGTGTGCCGCCGACCCGCTTCCTGGGGGAGGTCCCCGTGGATGAGGGCGACGAGGCGAAGGCTGGCGATGCCGTGCTCGCCGACATCTTCGCGGTGGCGGATGCGGTGCACGTGGTGGGCCGCTCGAAGGGTCGCGGCTTTCAGGGCGTGATCAAGCGCCACAACTTCGGCGGCGGACGCGCCACCCACGGTTCCATGTTCCACCGGGCGCCGGGCGGTATCGGCGCCTCGGCCGACCCGTCGCGGGTCTACCCCGGCGCCGGCATGCCGGGCCAGACCGGCAACCGCCGGTCCACGGTCAAGAACGCCCGGGTGGTGAAGATCGACGTGGATCGCAATCTGCTGTTCGTCAAGGGCGGCGTGCCGGGTGCGCGCAACTCGTACGTCCGCATCGTCAAGGTCGGGTGAGGGGGCGCGCTATGAAGGTCGAGGTCAAGAACTGGGAGAACGAGGTGGTGGGCGAGCTCGAGCTGCCCGACCAGGTGTTCGCCCGCGACGCCAACCGGCACCTGGTGTGGGAGGTGGTGCGGGCCCATCTCGCCAGCCGCCGCCGCGGCACCCACAAGGTGAAGGGGCGCGGCGAGGTGTCGGGCTCCGGGATCAAACCCTGGAAGCAGAAGCACACCGGGCGTGCCCGCGCGGGTTCGCGGCGCTCGCCCCTGTGGCGCTCCGGCGGCACCGTCCACGGCCCCCGTCCGCGCTCCTACGCGGTGAAGGTGAACCAGAAGGCGCGGCGTGCGGCCCTGGCCGGGGTGCTGTCGCAGCGGGTGGCGGAGGGTCGCCTGCTGGTGCTGGGCTCCATGGACCTGGAGGGCCCCAAGACCAAGGACTTCATGAAGCGGCTCGGCGCTCTCGGCCTGGCCGAGGAGAAGGTGCTGCTGGTGGACGGCCTGGAGAACCTCAACCTCCACCTGGCGAGCCGGAACCGGCCCAGGGTGAAGATGCTGGACGCCACGTCCCTGAACGCGTACGAGGTCCTCTGCCACCGGTGGATCGTCGCCTCCGAGCCTGCCCTCAAGACCCTCGCGGAGGTGCTGTCATGAAGCCGCGGCAGGTCATCGTGCGGCCGCTCATCACCGAGAAGACGACCATGGTCCAGGAACGCGAGAACACGGTGTGCTTCGAGGTCAATCGGCGCGCCAACAAGATCGAGGTCCGCAAGGCCGTCGAGGAGCTCTTCGACGTGCGCGTGACGGCGGTCCGGATCGTCAACCGCAAGGGCAAGCCGGTCCTGCGCTACGGCCGGGTGGTGAGCCACCGCCCGTCGATTCGCAAGGCGTACGTGAAGCTGGCCCCCGGCTCCAAGACCCTCGAGTTCTTCGAGGGGATCTGAGGAGGAGGTCATGGCCAATCGTTCCTACAATCCCACGTCGCCGGGGCGCCGTTTCGTCACGGTCTCGGACTTCGCCCAGGTGACCGTCGGGCGTCCCCACAAGAAGCTCACCAAGGGCAAGACCCAATCCGGGGGGCGCAACTCGGATGGGCACGTCACCTCCCGTCACAGGGGTCGTGGACACAAGCGGCGTTACCGCATCATCGACTTCCGCCGGGACAAGTTCGACGTGCCGGGCCGCGTGGCCACCATCGAGTACGACCCCAACCGGTCGGCCAACATCGCGCTCCTGTCCTACGCCGACGGCGACAAGCGCTACATCCTGGCCCCGGTGGGGCTCACCGTGGGCGACACCGTCGTGGCCGGTACCAGGGTCGACGTGCGGGCCGGCAACGCGATGCCCATCGGCAACATCCCGCTGGGCACCCTGGTGCACAACGTGGAGCTGAAGCCCGGCAAGGGCGGCCAGATGGTGCGCGCCGCGGGGACCGCGGCCCAGATCATGGCCAAGGAGGGCAAGTACACGACCCTGCGCATGCCCTCCGGCGAGATGCGCATGGTGCTGTCGACCTGCATGGCCACCGTCGGCCAGGTCGGCAACGTGGATCAGTCCAACATCAAGATCGGCAAGGCGGGGCGCGCGCGGTGGTTGGGTGTGCGTCCCCAGACCCGGGGCACCGCCATGAATCCGGTGGATCACCCCCATGGCGGCGGCGAGGGCAAGAACAAGGGTCGGCACCCGGTCTCACCGTGGGGATGGCCGACCAAGGGTGCGAAGACGCGTCGCCGCAAGGCATCGGATCGCCTGATCGTGTCGCGTCGGCGCAGCCGCAAGTAGGAGGGGGCGATGGCTCGTTCAATCCGTAAGGGACCGTTCGTGGACGACCACCTGGCGCGCAAGGTCGAGGCCATGGGCCCCGGCGACAAGCGGGTCATCAAGACCTGGTCGCGTCGTTCCACCATCACCCCGCTCATGGTCGGCCGCACCATCGCGGTGCACAACGGGCACAAGTTCGTCCCCGTGTACATCACCGAGAACATGGTGGGTCACAAGCTGGGCGAGTTCGCGGCCACCCGCACCTACCGCGGCCACGCCGCGGATCGGCGGCGGGAGCGCGGCGCGCGATAGGGGGAGTGATGGAAGCACGAGCCGAACTCCGGTACTATCGGTCCTCGCCGCGCAAGGTGCGGCTGCTGGCCGACATGGTTCGCGGCAAGCCGGTGGAGCCGGCGCTCACGTCGCTGAGGCTGAGCGACAAGTACGCGGCCCGGGACGTGGAGAAGGTGGTCCGTTCGGCCCTCGCCAACCTCGAGCAGGCACAGCCCGGGGTGGACGTGGACCGGGTGTTCATCCGCTCCATCACGGTGGATGACGGGCCACGGCTGAAGCGCGGCCGGCCGGCGTCCAAGTGGGTGCGCTACCACCGCATCCTGAAGCGCATGTGCCACGTCACGGTCCAGCTCGCGGTGCGCGAGAGCTAGGCAGGGAGGAAGCAGTGGGACAGAAGACGCATCCGTACGGCTTTCGCCTCGGATACAACAACACCTGGCGGTCGCGCTGGTACGCGGACGGGACCGACTACGCCAACCTCCTGCACGAGGACCTGCGGCTCAGGAACGAGCTGTACGGGCGGCTGGCCAACGCCGCGGTGAGCGCCATCGACATCGAGCGCACGGCGGGCAAGCTGCGCGTCAACATCCTGTCCGGCCGTCCCGGCATCGTCATCGGCCGCAAGGGCACCGAGGTGGACAAGCTGCGCGACGATCTGATGCGTCGCTACGGCCAGGACATCCACATCAACATCCAGGAGATCCAGCGCCCCGAGATCGATGCCCACCTGATCGCCCAGAACGTGGCCCGGCAGCTCGAGCGCCGGATCGCGTTCCGGCGCGCCATGCGGCGGGCTCAGGAGAACGCGTTGCGTTTCGGCGCTCAGGGCATCAAGATCCGCTGCGCAGGCCGACTCAACGGCGCCGAGATCGCGCGCTCGGAGTGGTACCAGCAAGGACGGCTTCCCCTGCACACCCTGAAGGCGGACATCGACTACGGTTTCGAGACCGCGTACACCACCTACGGCGTGATCGGGGTGAAGGTCTGGGTGTACCGGGGCGAGCGCCATCGGGCGCGTGGCATTCGCCGCGGCCTGTAGGGAGACGCATCATGTTGATGCCGAAGAAGGTCAAGTACCGCAAGCAACAGCGAGGCTCGAACCGGGGCGTGGCACTGCGCGGCAGCACCGTCGCCTTCGGCGACTACGCGCTGCAGGCCCTCGAGCGGGGCTGGCTGACCGCGCGCCAGATCGAGGCCGCCCGTATCGCCATGACCCGGCACGTCAAGCGTGGCGGCAAGATCTGGATCCGCATCTTCCCGGACAAGCCGATTACCAAGAAGCCCCTCGAGACCCGCATGGGCAAGGGCAAGGGAGCTCCGGAGGAGTGGGTGGCCGTGATCAAGCCCGCCCGCATCCTGTACGAGATGGAAGGCGTCACGGAGCCCGTGGCGCGGGAGGCCATGCGCCTCGCGGCTCACAAGCTGCCCATCAAGACCAGGTTCGTGACCAGGAGAGAGTCGGTATGAAGGCGATGGATCTGCGCGAGCGCTCCGACGTTGAGCTCAACAAGACGCTGGGCGATCTGGAGGAGCAGCTGTTCAAGCTCCGTTTCCAGAAGTCGACCGGCCAGATCGAGGACCCGCAGAAGATCCGCGAGGTTCGCAAGGACATCGCGCGCGTGCTGACGGTGCTCTGCGAGCGCCGGCCGGCGGAGGCCGCCAATGAGTGAAGCCCAGACGACCCGCAAGACCACCAAGGTGGGAGTGGTGACCTCCAGCGCCGCCGACAAGTCGGTGGTGGTGAAGGTGGAGAACTTCATCATGCACCCCCTCTACCACCGCTTCGTGCGCTCCAGCTCGAGCTTCATGGCGCACGATGAGGAGAATGCCTGCAACACCGGCGATCGGGTGCTCATCGAGGAGTGCCGGCCGCTGTCTCGGCGCAAGCGCTGGCGGGTGCGCCGGATCATCGAACGCGCCGAGTGATCGGGGAGACGCACCATGATCCAGATGGGGACGATGCTGACAGTCGCCGACAACTCCGGCGCCCGCAAGCTGATGACGATCCGTCAGATGGGCGGTGCGGCGGCGCCGCGCTATGCGGGGATCGGTGACATCGTGGTGTGCTCGGTGAAGGAGGCCGCGCCCGACTCCGACATCAAGAAGGGGGCGGTGGTGAAGGCGGTCGTGGTTCGCACGAGGGCCAACACCAGGCGGCGCGACGGTTCCTACATCCGTTTCGACGAGAACGCGGCGGTGCTGGTGAACGCCGAACGGGATCCCATCGGGACCCGGGTCTTCGGCCCGGTGGCCCGCGAGCTGCGCGAGCGACGCTTCATGAAGATCGTGTCGCTGGCGCCGGAAGTGCTGTAGGAGACGGCGATGAAGATCAAGAAGGGGGACACCGTCGAGGTCATCACCGGCAAGGACGCCGGTCGCCGCGGCAGGGTGCTACGCGTGGACAGAGATCGGGAGCGGTTGGTGGTGGAGGGCGTGAACATGATCAAGCGCCACACCCGTCCCAACCCGCAGCAACGTGTTCAGGGCGGGATCGTGGAGCGGGAGGCGCCCCTCCACGTATCCAACGTGATGGTGGTGTCGCCGGACAGTGGTCGCCGCTCCAGGGTCGGGTATCGGATCCTCGAGGACGGCACCAAGGTCCGGGTGGCCAAGGTCGACGGCGCGATTCTCGACCGATAGGTAGGAGGGACGATGGCGCGCTTGCTCGCAAAGTACAAGGACGAGGTGGCCCCGCGGCTGGCGAGCCAGTTCGGGATCACCAACCCCATGCAGGTGCCGAGGATCGAGAAGATCGTCTGCAACGTGGGAATCGGTGAGGCGTCGCGCAACGCCAAGCTGCTGGACATGGTGATGGAGCAGCTCGCCAACATCACCGGCCAGAAGCCCACGGTGCGGCGCGCGCGCAAGTCGATCGCGGCGTTCAAGCTCCGCGAAGGCATGCCCGTGGGCGCCAAGGTGACCCTGAGGCGGGAACGCATGTGGGAGTTCCTGGATCGCCTCATCGCCATCGGGTTGCCCCGGGTGCGGGACTTTCGCGGGGTGAGCGCCAACGCCTTCGACGGCCGCGGCAACTACACCCTGGGGATCCGCGACATCCTGGTGTTCCCCGAGGTGGACTACCAGAAGGTCGAGGGGACCGTCGGCATGAACATCACCATCACCACCTCGGCACCCACCGACGACCAGGCGCTCGCGCTCCTGGCCGCCCTGGGCATGCCGTTTCAGCACAGCTAGGAGGAGACGTGGCACGCAAGTCGCAGATCGCCAAGAGCCTGAGGAAGCCGAAGTTCAGTGTCCGGCAGCGGAATCGGTGCCGGCGGTGCGGCCGCTCCCGCGGGTACATGCGCAAGTTCCAGCTGTGCCGGATCTGCTTCCGTCAGCTCGCCCTGGAGGGCTTCCTCCCGGGCGTGACGAAGGCCAGCTGGTGAGGGCGGCACCATGAGCATCACGGACCCGATTTCCGACATGATGGTGCGTATCAGGAACGCCACCACGGTGCGCCACGACCGGACCGATGTGCCGGCCTCCAAGATGAAGCTCGAGATCGCCAAGATCCTCAAGCAGGAGGGCTTCATCCGCACCTTCAAGATGCTCGACGAGGGCCCGCAGGGCCTGATCCGCATCTACCTGAAGTACGCCGAGGACGGCGAGCCGGCCATCCACGGCATGCGACGGATCTCCACCCCGGGCCGGAGGGTGTACCGGGGTGTGGACGAGCTGCCCAGCGTGCGCAGCGGGCTCGGCGTCGCCGTGATCTCCACCAACCGTGGGGTGGTCACCGACGTCCAGGCGCGCAGCCTGCGTGTCGGTGGCGAGGTCCTGTGCGAGATCTGGTAGGCGGACCGGGCGAGGAGTAGGAGGAACCATGTCACGCATCGGCAAGAAGCCCATCCCGATCCCGCAGGGGGTCGACGTGAGGGTCGGCGACGGGGCGGTGGAGGTGAAGGGGCCGCGCGGCCAGCTCGCCGTCGCCCTGCTGCCCGGAGTGAGCGCCCAGGTGCAGGACGGCAATCTGGTGTTGGAGCGGGCCAACGACGAGCGCCAAATCAGGTCCTATCACGGCCTCAACCGAGCCCTGTTGGCCAATGCCACCACCGGTGTTTCCCAGGGCTGGCGCAAGGAGCTCGAGATCGTTGGCATCGGTTACCGGGCAGAGAAGCGGGATGCCTCGGTGCTCTTCAGCCTCGGGTACTCCCACCCCATCGATTTCAAGATCCCGGAGGGCATCGACATCGAGGTCGACGCGAAGGCCAACCGGGTGACGGTGATCGGGAACGACCGCCAGCAGGTGGGCCAGGTGGCCGCGGACATCCGCGCCCTGCGTCCGCCCGAGCCCTACAAGGGCAAGGGAGTCCGCTACGCAGGTGAGCGGATCCGCATCAAGGCCGGTAAGCAAGGAGCAACCGCATGACCCGGATCGCAGATCGCAAGCAGCGTCGGCAGCGCATCAGACAGCGCTACCGCAAGGTGGTGCGGGGCACCGACTCCAGGCCGCGGCTGGCCGTGTTCCGCAGCCTCCGTCACCTCTATGCCCAGGTCATCGACGACGAGCGTGGGACCACCGTGGTGTCGGCCTCGACCCTGGAGCAGGAGATGGCGGGCGGCCTGAGCTCGACCGCGAACCTCGCGGCGGCCAAGCGCCTCGGCGAGGTGATCGCCGGGCGAGCCAAGGAGAAGGGCATCGCCAGTGTCGTGTTCGACCGCGGCGGATTCAGGTATCACGGCGTGATCCGCGCCATCGCCGAGGGGGCCCGCGAAGCGGGTCTCCGCGTGTAGGGATAGCAGCATGATGAACCGCGAGACCGAGCTCACCGAAACCGTAGTCCACATCAACCGCGTCGCCAAGGTGGTGAAGGGCGGCAAGAACTTCTCCTTCTCGGCGGTCGTGGTGGCCGGGGATGGGGCAGGCAACGTCGGCTACGGCACCGGCAAGGCGCGTGAGGTCCCCCCCGCCATCCAGAAGGCGTCGGAGCAGGCCAAGAAGGAGCAGGTGCGGGTGCCGATGGTCGGTGGCACCGTGCCGCACACGGTGTGGGGCCGCTGGGGCGCGACCCGGGTGCTGCTCCGCCCCGCTTCCCCGGCACCGGCGTGATCGCCGGCGGCGGGGTGCGGGCGGTGATGGAGTCGGCGGGAGTTGCCGATGTGCTCACCAAGATCGTGGGCAGCCGCAATCCCTTCAACGTGGTCCGGGCCACCTTCGACGCCATCGCCCGGCTCATGACCCAGGACCAGGTCCGGCGCCTCCGCGGCGCCGAGGCGGCTACGGCAGCTGAGGGTGCGAGCGGCGACACCGACGCGGCGACGGACGACGGACGGCGGGAGAGCGCCGCCACTCCAGAGGAGGCAGAGGCGTCATGACGGCCGACAGCACCAAGAAGAGTCAGGGCGAGGCCGCCGCCGAGGCCAAGACCGGCAAGGAGTCCGCTCCGGCTGCCAAGAAGGCGGCGACCGCCAAGAAGGACACGGCCGCCAAGAAGACGGGCGCTCCCAAGAAGGCGACGACCGCCAAGAAGGCGACGACCGCCAAGAAGGCGACGGCCACGACCAAGAAGACGGCGACCGCCAAGAAGGCGGCGGCCACCGCCAAGAAGACCGATGCCAAGGCGGAGAAGGCCCCGGCGAAGAAGTCTGCGTCGACCGCAGAAACCGCGGCGGCGAAGACCACCGCGGATGACAAGTCGGCGCCCGCCGGGAAGGCGTCCAGGGCCAAGAAGTCCAAGGCCACGAAGGGCGGCCTGATCCGTATCACCCAGGTGCGCTCCCAGATCGGCTATGCGCAACCGCAGCGGCGGGTGCTGCGGGGGCTGGGCCTCGGTCGGATCGGCCGGACGGTCACCCGACCCGATGACGAGTGCACCCGTGGCATGGTGACCAAGGTCGCCCACCTGGTGAAGGTTGAGGAGGTGACGACGTGAGCATCGAGCTGGACGAGCTGCGTCCCGCCCCCGGAGCCACGCGGACCCGGCAGCGCGTCGGCCGCGGACCGGGCTCGGGCAAGGGCAAGACCGCGGGCAAGGGTCACAAGGGGCAGAAGTCGCGTAGCGGGTACTCCCGCCGCTTCGGTTTCGAGGGCGGCCAGATGCCTCTCACGCGTCGGATCCCCAAGCGGGGGTTCACCAACAACTTCCGGGTTTCCCACCAGGTGGTCAACCTGCGTGACCTGGAGCGGGTGTTCTCCGAAGGGGACGAGGTCTCGCCAGACGCCATGGAATCCAGGGGTCTGATCTCGCGCTCCGGCGGGCCGGTGAAGATCCTGGCGACCGGTGAGCTCACGAAAAAGCTGAGCGTCCAGGCGCACGCCTTCTCGGCGACTGCGCGGGAGCGCATCGAGGGCGCCGGTGGCAGCTGCATGGTGGTGGAGCCGTGATCGAGAGCTTCAGGAACATCTTCGCGATCCCGGACCTGCGCAAGCGGGTGGTGTTCACCTTCGCCCTCCTGGCGGTGTACCGGATCGGCGCCCACATCCCGATCCCGGGCGTGGATCCGGTGGCCCTCCAGGAGTTCTTCCAGGCTGCCCAGGGCACCGTGCTGGGCTTCCTGAACCTGTTCTCAGGCGGGGCGTTGGGGCGGATGACCATCTTCGCCCTGGGGATCATGCCCTACATCTCGGCGTCGATCATCCTCCAGCTCCTGACGGTGGTCTGGCCCTACCTGGAGAAGCTCTCCAAGGAGGGCGAGCTGGGGCGGCGGAAGATCACCCAGTACACCCGGTACGGAACCGTCGTGCTGTCGGTGATCCAGTCCCTGGGCATCTCCTTCTTCCTGGAGCGTCAGACCTCCCCGGGCGGGGCGCCCCTGGTCCCGGAGGACCTGCACGGTTGGGGCTTCCGTCTGCTCACCGTGCTCACCCTGACCACCGGCACCGCCTTCGTCATGTGGCTCGGCGAGCAGATCTCGGAGCGAGGCGTCGGCAACGGCATTTCCCTGATCATCTTCGCCGGCATCGTGGTCGGCCTGCCGGCGGCCATCCTGAAGACCGTCACCGACGTCCAGACCGGCAGTCTGTCCATCCTCACGGTCGTGATCCTGGTCGTGTTCATGGTGGCGGTGGTGGCGGCCATCGTGTACATGGAACGCGCGCAACGGCGCATTCCGATCCAGTACGCCAAGCGCGTCGTGGGACGGCGGGTGTACGGCGGTCAGAGCACCTACCTGCCCCTCCGCCTGAACACCGGGGGCGTCATTCCGGTCATCTTCGCCGCCTCCATCATGTCCTTCCCCCAGACCCTGGGCCAGATCGTGGAGAACCGCTGGCTGCAGCGCATCACCGAGGCCCTGGCCTGGGGCGAGCCGCTCTACAACCTGGTCTACTTCTCAGCCATCATCTTCTTCTGCTACTTCTACACGTCGATCATCTTCAACCCCGAGGACACGGCCGACAACATGCGCAAGTACGGCGGCTTCATCCCGGGCATCAGGCCCGGCAAGCGGACCGCCGAGTTCATCGACAAGATCCTGACCCGGATCACCCTGGTGGGCTCCATCTACCTGGCGTTGGTGGCGATCCTGCCGGAGATCCTGATCGCGGGCTTCAAGGTGGCGACGATCCCGGTGGTGGGGCCGACTCTGGACGCCGTGCTTCCCACCTGGTTCACCCAGGGCCTGGGCGTCAAGTTCTACTTCGGCGGCACCTCGCTCCTGATCGTGGTCGGCGTCGCCATGGACACCGTGCAGCAGATCGAGTCGCAGCTCGTGATGCGCCACTATGAGGGCTTCATGCGCCGGGGCCGCTTGCGCGGGAGGCGTGCGTGACGGCCACCTACTCGAGCCTCAACCTGGTGCTGCTGGGCGGCCCGGGCTCCGGCAAGAGCACCCAGGCCGGGGTGCTCGCCCAGAGCTACAGCGTGCCCCACGTCTCCACCCATCAGATGCTGCGCTCAGAGATCGGGCGCGGCACGATCATCGGGAGGCAGGCTCAGGAACGCATCGGGCGCGGCGAGCTCGTGCCGGACCGGGTGTTGGCGGGGCTCATCCTCGAGCGCCTGGACCGCGACGATTGTGCTCGCGGCTTCATTCTCGACGGCTACCCCCGCACCGCCGCCCAGACCGCGCTGCTGGACGGCATCCTGGCCGAGCTCGGACGCACCATCGAGCGGGTCTTGCTCATCGAGGTGCCGGACCAGGTGGGCGCGCAACGGCTCGTGGCGGCAGGTCCGCCCGCCGTGCCCGACGCGACGCCGGCCTCCGGGGAGAGCTGGCCAGCGGTCGTCGAGGAGCGCGTCCGCGTGTGGAGAGAGAACGCCCCTGCGCTCGTCGAGCTCTACGCCAACCGGGGCCTGTTGCTGAAGATCGACGGGAATCGCGCTGTGGAGGACGTCAGCGAGACGCTCATGCAGACGGTCGGCGCTCCGGTGGGCGCATGATCATCCTGAAGTCACCCACCGAGGTGGACGTCATGGACCAGGCGAACCGTCTCGTCCACCGCGCTTTGCGCGAGGTGAAGGGCGCGGCGGCCCCAGGCGTCACCACCCACGAGCTGGACGTCTTGGCCGAGGAGCTCATCCTGGCCGAGGGAGGCACGCCGGCCTTCAAGGGCTACCGCGGGTATCCGGCCACCCTGTGCACGTCCATCAATGACGTGATCGTGCACGGCATCCCCAGCCGCGACGCCCGTCTCGAGGAGGGTGACCTCGTCAGCATCGACTGCGGAGTGCTCTACGACGGGTTCTTCGGTGACGCCGCCATCACCTTCGCCATCGGCGAGGTGCGGCCCGTGGCCGGGCGCCTGATCGAGGTGACCCGGAAGTGCCTCGAGGATGCCGTCGAGACGGTGGCGCCGGGCAACCGCCTCGGAGACATCGGAGCGGCGGTCCAGAGTCGTGCCGAGGGCGCGGGCTTCGGCGTCGTCCGCGACTTCGTGGGTCACGGCGTCGGCCGTTCCCTCCATGAGGATCCGCAAATCCCGAACTACGGGTCGTCCGGCCACGGACACGCCATGAAGCCGGGGCTGGTGATCGCCATCGAGCCCATGATCACCGAGTCCAGCTGGCGGGTTCGGATCGACAACGACGGCTGGACAGCGAGGACCGAAGACGGTAAACTCGCGGCCCATTTCGAGTTCTCGGTGGCAGTTACGGCTGCCGGCCACCGGGTGCTCGGCATCGATGAGGAGTCGTGATGCCCAAGGAAGAAGCCATCGAGGTGGTGGCAACGGTGATCGAGCCGCTCCCGAACGCCATGTTCCGGGTCGAGCTCGAGAACGGTCACGAGGTGCTCGCGCACATCTCGGGAAAGATGCGCAAGCACTTCATCCGCATTCTTCCGGGCGACAAGGTACTGGTGGAGCTCTCTCCGTACGATCTGACGCGGGGACGCATCACCTATCGCTACAAGTAGGGAGGGCGGCGATGAAAGTTCGTCCGTCAGTCAAGAAGATGTGCGCCAAGTGCAAGATCGTGCGCCGCAACGGGGTGGTCAGGGTGATCTGTGACAACCCCAAGCACAAGCAGCGCCAAGGATAAGGGGAGCGAGGCATGGCACGAATCGCTGGTGTGGAGCTGCCCTCGACCAAGAGCGTCGAGATCGGTCTGACCTACATCTACGGCATCGGGCGCTCGCGCGCCCGCGCCATCCTGGACCGGGCCAACGTGGACCAGGCGATCAAGGTGAAGGACCTGTCCGAGGACGAGATCCTGCGCCTGCAACGCGTGATCCAGGAAGAGGGCAAGGTCGAGGGAGACCTCCGCAAGGAGGTCGCCATGAACATCAAGCGGCTGATCGAGATCGGCAGCTACCGGGGCGCCCGCCATCGGCGCAACCTGCCGGTACGCGGCCAACGGACCCACACCAACGCTCGGACCCGCAAGGGCCCGCGGCGTCAGGCCGTTGCAGGCAAGAAGAAAGTCGGAAAGAAGTAGGCGGGAGCAGCTATGGCCAAGGAACGCAAGAGTACGCGCAGGACCCGGCGGGAACGCAAGAACATCCCCCACGCCGTGGCCCACATCCACGCCACATTCAACAACACGATCGTGTCCTTCTCGGACCCCAGCGGCAACACTGTGTGCTGGTCCTCCGGTGGACGGATCGGCTACAAGGGGTCACGCAAGGGGACGCCCTATGCGGCGCAGCTGGCCGCCCGCAACGCGGCCGAGCAGGCCCAGGACCACGGCGTGCGGAGCGTCGAAGTGCGGGTGAAGGGACCCGGCCCGGGCCGCGAGTCGGCGATCCGGGCGGTCGCTGCCAGCGGGCTGGACATCAGGAGCATCCGCGACGTCACCCCCATCCCCCACAACGGTTGCCGCCCCCGCAAGCGGCGCCGGGTCTGAGGAGCGAGCAGTGGCACGTTACAGAGGACCTGTCTGTCGGTTGTGTCGCCGTGAGGGCATGAAGCTGTTCCTCAAGGGCGAGCGCTGTTACAAGGAAAAGTGCGCCATCGAGCGCCGCAACACGCCCCCCGGTCAGCACGGGATGTCGCGGCGGCGACGCAAGGTGCGCGCCTACGGGCTGCAGCTGCGCGAGAAGCAGAAGGTGCGTCGTATCTACGGCCTCCTGGAGGGCCAGTTCGCCCGCACGTTCGCCACCGCCAGCAGCAAGAAGGGAGTGACCGGTGAGACCCTGCTCCAGCTGCTCGAGCTGCGGCTGGACAACGTGGTCTACTCCCTGGGCTTCGCGACCTCGCGCAACCAGGCGCGCCAGCTCGTGCGCCACGGCCACATCCTGGTCAACGACCGGCGGGTCAACGTCCCGTCGTTCCGGGTTCGACCCGGGATGGAGATCGTGGTGGCCGAGGGCAGCAAGAGCAACGTGCACATCAAGGAAGCGATCGAGTTCGCCCAGGGCCGTGGAGTCCCTCCCTGGCTGGAGCTGCAGGCCGAGGCGGCGAAGGGCAAGGTGCTCGAGCTGCCGACCCGCGAGGACATCCGTTTCCCCATCCAGGAGCAGCTCATCGTCGAGCTGTACTCCCGATAGAGCGGAGGCTGAATGATCTGGTACAACTTCCAGCGACCCTCCCAGGTACAGGCGGACGAAGAAGAGCAGACCGCGATCCATGGCCGATACCTCGCCCAGCCCTTCGAACGCGGGTGGGGGACCACCGTCGGCAATGCGCTCCGGCGGGCGCTGCTGTCCTCCATCCCGGGGGCGGCCATCACCGCAGTCAAGATCGAAGGTGCGGACCACGAGTTCTCGGCGGTTCCCGGCGTGGTCGAGGATGTCACGGACATCATCCTGAACCTCAAGAAGATCCCTCTCAGGGTCCAGGGCCAGGAGGCGACCTTCATGACCCTGGACGCCAAGGGCCCGGGCGAGGTGACCGCCGGTCAGTTCCAGGGGTCGCACCTGGTGGAGATCATGGACTCCGACGTGCACGTGGCCACGCTGTCGGGAGACGGCCGCCTGCAGATGACCGTGCGCGTGGCGCCGGGCCGGGGTTACGTGCAGGCCGAGGAGAACCAGACCGAGGACCTGGACGTGGGCTTCATCCCCGTGGACTCCGCCCACTCGCCGGTGCGCAAGGCCAACTTCCGGGTGGAGATGGCTCGCCTCGGCCGGATGACCAACTACGAGCGGCTGGTGCTCGAGGTCTGGACCAACGGGACCATCACGCCCGAGGAGGCGCTCAGCCAGGCCGCCCAGCTCATCCAGGGCCACCTCGACATCTATACCCGCCTCGGCGGCGCTGAAGAGCTCGTCGAGGATGTGGAGGACGAGGCCGAGCAGGAGGAGGAGAGCATCCTCGACCAGGGCATCGAGACCCTGGACCTCTCGATTCGCTCCATGAACTGTCTCAAGAACGCGAACATCCGAACCCTGCGCGACCTGGTCAGCCGGTCCGAGAAGCAGATGGTGGAGATCCGGAACTTCGGCGAGAAGTCGCTGAAGGAGGTCCGGGAGAAGCTGGAGGCGCTCGGTCTCGGGTTCGGTATGAACCTGAACATGTAGCTCGGCGCCGGCGGCTGGGGCCGCGGGACGCCGAGGACCAACCGGAGAAGGATCCATGAGACACCGTGTCCACGGTCGCAAGCTGGGACGGACGACCGCCCATCGAACGGCCATGCTGCGCAACCAGCTGACCTCGCTCCTCATTCACGAGCGCATCACCACGACCTTGGCGAAGGCGAAGGAGCTGCGTCCTCTCGCCGAGCGCACCGTGACCCTGGCCCGTACCGGCACCCTGGCCAACCGGCGGCGCGTGCTGGAGATGGTGAGCGACAAGGAGGTGGTGGCGCGGCTGTTCGACAGCATCGCCCCCCGCTTCGCCGGTCGGCCGGGCGGCTACACGCGCATCCTCCGCGTGGGAAGGCGCCGGGGCGACAACGCCGAGCTCGCCATCATCGAGTTCGTGGACTACGAGCCCGCCAAGCATGACGAGAGCGGGAGCGGCAAACCGTCCCTGATGGACCGTGCCAAGGGCATGTTCGGAGCCCGCAAGTCGGGCGCCGGAGAGGCGGAGGTCGCCGAGCAGGAGCCCGAGGAGGCCGCAGCCGCCGAAGAGCCGGGAGACGAGCCGGAGCCCGAGGCGGCGGCCAAGCCCAAGCGGGCTCGCAAGAAGAAGGCGGCCGAGGGCGAACCCGAGGCCGAGGACGAAGGCGAATAGCCTTCGCAGCTCGAGAGACGGTGCCAGGTGCCGTCTGGCGTTGGGTAGGCCAGAGACGGTGCCAGGCAGCTTTCGGATGAAGCGAGCTGCGTGCTATCGAATCAAGACGGGGTGCCTGGCACCGGCTTTGACGTGGCAACGTGCGTCGCCGGGGTGCCTGGCACTCCCTCTGATATTCCGAACGAGCTGGAAAGTGCGGGACGTCAGTCGGGGGGCGCCACGAGGTCCGCGAAGGTCTTGCGGGAAAGCACCTCGCGTCGCGCGGCGTCGGCGTCGGCGAGCAGGACGTGGAGCCGTACCAGGGCCGGGTCATCGGATGCAGCGTGCTCCAGGGGCGCCTCCCCGGCCGCAGCCGCCGCCTCGCCCAAGGTGAGCCTGGCGGGATCACGGCCGGGCACGAACGCGTCCCGCGCCGGTCCGGTGAGGGCGAGCAGGCCGGCGTCCAGGAGGCGACCCACGATGTTGCCCGCCGCACGGTGGCCCAGCTTCAGCGCCGCCTCCAGCTCGTCCAGGGTGGGCGCCGGCTGACCTGCCGCGGAGCGCCGATAGCACTCGGCGAGCACGGCCATGGCGGCGACCACGGGGTGGCGCCCGAGGGTCCGCTGGCCCCCCATTTCGAGGCGCAGCGCGTCGAAGTTCTGGACCACGTAGGCGGTCTCGGCGCCCAGGATCACCAGGAGCCAGAACAGGAAGAGCACGACCAGGAAGAGCACCGCCAGCGTCAGGGACCCGTAGATGATGTTGATCTCCGGGAAGAACCGGAGGTACCACACGAACCCGAGGCGCAGCAGCTGCAGGCCCAGCGTGGCCACGGCGGCGCCGGCGGCCGCGGCCGAGATGTGGACGCTGGTGTAGGGAGCGAGCCAGTAGACCATGGTCAGCCCGAGGAGGGGCACGAGGACCCGGCCCACACCCAGGACGAGGGCCTGGCTGGGGGCCCAGGGTTGATGGCCCATCCACAGCAGGACCGACGAGCCCAGGCCGATGACCACGGGCCCCCAGAAGACCAGCATGGTGAACGAGAACACCCTGACCGCGGCGGTGCGCCGGGTGCCGACGCCCCAGATGTCGTTGAACGTCTGCTCCACGGACAGGAAGAGCCGGAACGCGATGGCCAGAAAGACGAGGGAGCCCACGTAGCCGAGCCGGGTCGCGCGGTCCACGAAGTCGATCAACGTGCCGGCGATGGTGGCCAGGGCGTCAGAACCCGGCTCGTAGGGCAAAAAGACCGCGATCAGCTCGATGACACGGTCGATCTGGAGGGTGAAGAACGCCCGGTAGAGGGCCGCCACCGTGGCCAACAGTGGCACCAGGGAGAGCAACGAGATGTAGGCCAGGGCGGCCGAGCGTTCCAGGCCCCGGTCGGCGACGAAGTCGCGCACCGTGAGGTGGGCGCCGAGGCGGATGCGCTCGACGTCGCTCACAGCCGGATCGTATCGCCGAGGTCTGGGATCTCCACTCGCCATCCGAGCTCGTCCGTCAATCGTCGTGCGAACTCCTGCTGCACAGTGTACTCGCCATGCACCAGGCACACGCGGTCCGGCTCGCGGTCGCGACGGCTCAGCCAGACCAGCAGCTCGTCGGCATCGGCGTGGGCGGACATGCCCGAGATCTGGCGTACCTGGGCGCGGACCGGAACCCACTGGCCGTGGATCTTGATCTCGGGCTCCCCCTCCACGAGGCGCCGGCCCTTGGTGCCCGCCGCCTGGTAGCCGACGAAGAGCACGGTGTTCTGCTGCTTGGGCAGACGGAGCTTGAGGTGGTGGAGGATCCGGCCCCCGGTGGCCATCCCCGAGGCGGAGATGATGATCGCGGGTCCGTCCAAAGCGTTCAGGCGGCGCGAGTCCCGGCTGGACGGGGTGACCTCCAGGTTGGGGGGGAGCATGGGGTTGATCTCCTCGGAGAAGAGCTGCCGCATCTCGACGTCATGCTCGGTGGTGGCTCGGGAGTACAGGGCCGTGGTCTCGATGCCCATGGGGCTGTCGAGGTAAATGGGGAGGTTGGGGAGCTCGCCGTCCATCATCAGCTCGGACAGCATGTACAGCAGCTCCTGGGTGCGGTCCACCGCGAACGCTGGGATGAGGATGATCCCGCCCCTGCGGATGGCGGCCCGGATCTCGTCGGTCAGCGGCTCCCTGGGATCGGAGCCGGGATGGAGGCGATTGCCGTAGGTGCTCTCCAAGAAGAGCAGATCCGAACCGGGGTAGGGCTCGGGCTCGCGCAGGATGGGGACCCCGTAGCGGCCCACGTCGCCGGAGAAGTAGACGGTCTTGCGATCGCCCCCCGAGACCTTGGTCTGCAGCTCCACCGCGGCGGCCCCGAGGATGTGCCCCTGGCGGTGGAAGCGGAAGCGGGTGCCGGGACCGATCTCGGTCCAGGTGTGGAAGGGCACCGGCTCGAGGAGGCGAAGCGCGGCGCGGGCGTCGGCGAGACGGAAGAGGGGCAGCGCCGGAGCGTGCTTCGAGTAGCCCTTGCGGTTGGCGTAGCGCGCCTCCTCCTCGTTGATGTGGGCCGCATCGGGGAGCAGCACGTGGAGCAGGGCCTTGGTGGGCTTGGTACAGAAGACTCGACCGGCAAAGCCCTGTCGCACCAGCCGGGGCAGGAAGCCGGAGTGGTCGATGTGGGCGTGCGTGAGCACCACCGACCCGATCCTGGACGCTGCGAACGGGAGCGGCTGCCAGTTGCGGCGGCGGTGCTCGGCAGGGCCCTGGAACAAGCCGCAGTCGAGCAGGGCGGCCACCTTGTCCGTTCGAAGCAGGAACTTGGACCCGGTCACGCAACGGCCGGCGCCGAGAATGGAGATCTCCACGTGTCCTCCCAGACGCCATCCTATCGTGGATGGGCCGCCGCCATCGACTGGCGGGCCCCCGGACCACTGCCTCCCGGGTCGCGGGGCGACGGGCCACCGCTGGTTGTGGGAGTGCGGGGCGAGCGCGCGATCCGCCCCGCGGTGCGAGGAGGGGTGGGGAATTTGCACCTGGCGATTCGCAATGTGCAGGGCGTGGATGCCCCGGCGTCACGAGACCCGCGGGCGGGTGGGGCGGGGGGCATGGGCTCCGAAGGATGGCGGTGAGTGCCTCGGGGCACTCCCTAGGGTGATTTCGGCGAGATCCAGGCTCATCACGGTGGGCCGCCACGGTGGACGGGCGGACGCCGTGACCGTAATATGGTTGTCTTACGGGAGGTTCCTATGGCAGGCACGGAAAAGACGAGCGTCGACGAAGCAATCCAGGAAGTCGCGGAAGGAGTGGAAGGCGGGGTCTCCGGAGTCAAGGAAGCGCTGGCGAAGGCGCAGCAGGCAATGGACAACGCTCGCGTCGTGATGCAGGACGCCTTCGGCAAGGCCAAGGCTCGCAGCCAGGAAGCGGCGGACCGCACCCGGGTGTACCTGGAGGATGCGAGGCGGTACCTGGCTGACGCCCGGGAGCGCACCACCACCCTGGCGGCCAAGAGCCGGGAGCAGGCGGAGGACCTCTACGCCAAGAGCAAGGACCAGTACGAGGCCCTCGTGGCCCGTGCCCGGGAGCTCTACGGCAAGGCGCGGGACAAGGTGGCGGAGGTCGACTTCAAGCAGCGGGGTGATCAGGTGCTGGAGTACATCCGCACGAACCCCGGCAAGTCGGTCCTGATCGCCCTGGCGGCCGGGTTCCTGGTGGGCTACGTCACCCGGCCCAGGGAGTAGGGGCGGCCGGCATGGACGGAGAGTACGGGCACGACACGGCAGAGGGTGGCGAGGCCGAGAACGGGAACGCCCCGTTCGAGACGCCCCACGAGGGCGCACGACCGCTCGATGCGGACACCATCCTCGACAGCCTCCTGGGCGGAACCATCGACTGGCGGAACACGGTGCGCCGACACCCCTTCGGGTCAGTGGTGTGCGTCGGACTGGTGGGGTACCTGGTGGGCCGTACCAAGGGTGCGACCATCATGGCGGGCATCACGGCGGGCCTTTCAACGGCCATGATGCGGCAGCTGGCCGACGTCTTCGACGGCGACTTCTCCGAGTTCTGACGGGCCCCCTGGTCGCAGACGACCCATGGCGCGTCTTCCGAGTCCGGGCGTGAGATCCCTCGCGGCGCCCGGCGCCGCGCCGTGGTGGACGAGCGCATCCCGCGCCCCGGGATAGGCGTGGGCGGTCCATGACCATCGGGCGCAGCTTCCTGCTCTGGCTCCTCGGCGTGCTGGTGGTGACCCTGGTGCTGGTCAGCGCGCTGGTGCTGTGGCACGAGCGCGGCATCCTCGACGAGGAGCTGGAGGGGCAGGCGCGCCTGCTGGCGCGCACCCTGGCGGTGGCGACGGCTCAGGGCGGTGCTCCCGAGTACCTTGCCGTGGCCTCGCTGAGCGATCTCCGTGCGGGTGAGGTGCAGGGTGCGGACGGACGTGTCCTGTGGCGGTACGGCCCGTCGCTGGCGGAGGCGTCGGCGCTGGAGGCCGACCTGCTGCGCGTCGAGGAGCGGGTCACCGTGCCGCGGCCCGCGTCGGATCACGGCGACGACATGCACGTCGTGCTGCTGGTCTCCAGGGGGCGCATGGACCGTCATCTCGCCGCGTCGGCGGTGCGTCTCGTGACCGCCCTCGGCGTCGCCCTCGGCCTGGCGCTCCTCGTCGGCATGGACCTGGTGAGCCGCGTCGCGAAGCCGCTGCGCGCACTCTCCGAGCACGTCCGCACCTTCGACCCCGAGGGCTCTCAGGCGCTGGCGCCAGCCGGCGGGGCGGCGGCCGGCGAGGTGCGGGACCTCGCCCAGGCCTTCAACGACATGGCCTTGCGTCTGGCGGAGCAACGGCGCTTCCTGATCGCCAAAGAGCAACGCTATCGGGATCTCTTCGAGTCGTCTCCCACGCCCCTGTTGGAGCTCGATCGGGCGTTGTCGATCCGTGGCACCAACCCGGCGGCAACGTCCTTTCTGGGGTGCGCCCCCGCAGCCGCCGTGGGCCGTGCGGTGACCGACTTCGTGGACCAGGTCGACACCGCCGGCCTGGCGGACGCGGCCACCTCGAGCGGCACGGAGGGCGTGGTGGAGGCGCGCTGGTTGCTGCCCGGTGGAGAGCTCGCCGAGGTCGAGCTCCACATCCGGAAGGCCAGTGAGCCCGCGGAGGCCGGCTACCTGATGGCCATCCATGACCTCACCGATCGCGTCCGTCGGCTGGGCGAGCTCTGGCGGCGGACCTTCGATGCCATGGTGGACGGGGTGGCCCTGGTGGACCCCTCGGGAGAGATCGTGCTCGCCAACCAGGCTCTGGGCCGCCATCTGGAGTCGCTCCGACCGAGCGTCAGGGAGCAGCTCGGCGAGGGGGACGGCGCCGGCTGGCGGGTGATGAGCGGCGGGCGCCTGCTGGAGTGCACGCTGAGCTCGCCTTTGGAGCTCGACCACGCCATCCTGGTGGCGCGCGATGTGACCGAGGCGGTCCGCACCGAGAATCGGCTGCGGGAGGCGGAGAAGATGGAGGCCGTAGCCACCCTGGCGAGCGGGCTGGCCCACGACTTCAACAATCTCCTGGCCGCGATCCAGCTCCACGTCCGCTGGCTGCTGCGGGAGCCCGAGTCGCTGAGCGAGGCGGCCACGGCCATCCGCGACCTGGCGGAGGAGGGGGCGGAGGTGGTAGGCGAGCTGCTGCTGTTCGCCCGTCGCGAGAGCACGCCGCCCCGCACCGTGGACCTGCGGCTCGTGGTCACCGCCCAGGAGGCCATGCTCCGTCGCCTGATGCCGGAGGGTGTCGATCTCGTGGTGGTCGCGCCACGGCGCCCGGTGGCGGTGACGGCGAACCCGGCGGCGCTGAGGCGGCTCCTCCTCAACCTGGTCCTCAACGCTCGCGACGCGGTGGCCGAGCGTGCCGGGACGGTCAAGGTCACGATCTCCGTGGAAGGTGAGCGGGCCGCTCTCGAGGTGGCGGACGACGGTCCCGGCATCCCGCCGGAGCATCGCTCCCACCTCTTCGAGCCGTTCTTCACCGGCAATCGGCGCGGGCGTGGCGCCGGCCTCGGCCTGGCGGTGGTCTACGCCATCGTCACCGACCACGGCGGCGAGATCGACGTCTCCTCCGACCACAAGGGGAGCCGCTTCGTGGTGCGGCTGCCCCTCGCCGCCGACGAGGATCTGGAGGAGCCCGCCCATGTCGCGGGCGAGGCCCGGGAGGAGGCCGGCGGGAGGCGCGTGCTGCTGGTGGACGACGATGGTCGCGAGGCGGCGCGGTTGCTGGAGGCCCTGGCGGTGGACGGCCTCGAGGTACGCCACGCCACCACTCTGGAGGCGGCCCGACAGGTGGCGGCCGAGTGGTCACCGACAGCGCTGGTGACCGTGACCGAGCTCCCCGACGGCTCGGCACAGCCTCTCGCGGCGCAGCTCGGGGTGCCGACCGTGATGCTGGCCGACGACCCTGACACCGTTTCCCCAATGGCGCCGCCCGCCGAGGTGCTGGCGCGTGCCGGGGGCGTCCATACTCTGTGCGCCGCCATTGCGCGGGCGACGAGGACGTCAGACAGGGGCCGGCATTGAGTGGAGGGCGACGTCGCCGCCGCATCCATGGGAGACGGGTCGGAGTGAAGACGGAGGGCGGGACGGGCGGGCTGCGGCGCCGACTACTGCGTGGCTTCAGCAAGCTGGGGCTTGCCGCTGCGGCGCTGCTGGTGACGCTGGTCGCCGGTGAGCTGGTGACGCGGATCGTGGTGCCGCCCCCCAGCTGGTCGAGATCGAACCGGCTGTGAAGCTGGCCGCGCGACCTCGTCCCGCGCAGGAACGGGAGGAGGAACATGGCATCGACGTGCTCCAGGACTGGGGGGGTCGCCACGGGGTCCGCCTCTACCCCTACCTGCGGGCGACCATCCACGACCACGTCCTCAGTCACCGTGACGTGGTGATCGAGACCGACTCCCTCGGCCTCCGGCATCCCGAGCTGGGGCCGAAGGGGCCCGACGAGCTGCGGGTGCTGGTGATGGGCGACTCCATTACCTTCGGTGACTACCTGCCCTTCGCAGAGACCTTCACCGCCATGCTGCAGGGGAAGCTGGCCGACCGGCCGCGCCGGGTGGTCGTCATCAATGCCGGCCTGCCGGGAGCCAGCACCTCGGACGAGCTGTACCACTACCTGGAGGTGCGCGACGCCGTCGACCCCGACCTGGTGCTGGTGGGGATGTACCTCAACGATGCCCAGAACGGCCAGCGGTTCCACGCGCGCGCCCTGCGGCCGCCGTACTCCTCCAGCCGCTTCGCGAGCTTCGTCGTGAACCGTTTCGAACGGCTGCGCATCCGTTTCTGGGCCGAGCAGACCATCCCGGACATCGACCCCGACTGGCAGGAGCGCTTCCGCGCCAGCCGCGCCCTCCGCACCGGCGACATGTACCACTCGCGCGACGCCTTCGACTTCGAGGTCTACAACGCCCATGACGACTTCGGGCTGGCCTGGAATCCCCAGTTCTGGGAGGTGCTCCGCCCCCTGACCCGGACCTTCGCCCTGTCGGCGCGACAGCGCGGACAGCGTTTCGCCGTCTTCCTGTTCCCCATCCACATCCAGGCCAAGGGCACCGTGGACGACTTTCGTCCCCAGCAGAGCTTTCTCGAGATGTGCCAGGCCCTGGACCTGACCTGCCTCGACCTGCTGCCGGCGCTGCGGGCTGACTGGCGGCAGCGCCATCAGGAGCTGTACTTCGACCACTGTCACCTCACCGCCCACGGCAACGCTGTGGTGGCGGCCGCCCTCGCCACCTGGCTCACCGATGAGCGCCTGGTCCCTTGAGACGCGCCGACCACGATCACGGCGGCGCGAGCCGCGGGTTCGCACACACCGCGAGCAGGAACTCGTGCTTGGCCTGGGTTCCGGCGCTGATGTCTTCCACCTCGACGTCCGGGCACCAGTCGCGGATGCGCTCCAGCTGGGGCTGGGTGTTCTCGTCCTGCTCGATCACGTACACCACCCGCCGCCACCCCAGGTCCCATCGTGGCTCGGGGAGGAGCCGGTCCATCCCCGACCACCACCAGTACCAGGGACGGGTGGCGAGCTCCTGGAAGGCCGCCGTCGGCCGGGTCGCGAGCCTTTGCCAGAGGGCGCTGCCGGTGTCCGTGACGAGCCACGCCATCGGCTGCATGTCGGGTCGACGCAGTGTGTCGAGGAGGAGATAGGTCAGCTTGCCCGGCAGGTAGCCGTCCCAGATGCCCGCAAGGACGAGGGAGCCAGGAGTGAGCCTCCGCGCAACCCCCTCGACGATCTCCACCTCGGGCGGCATGCCCCATCGGTAGGGATGGCCCGAGAACCAGAGGCTGGCGGCGACCGCCGTCCAGACAGCGAAGGCGATGCCCACGGCCGCGACGGCGGCGTGCCCGCCCCGTGGCCCCAAGGCGACCTTCGCGGCGCGCACCACCTGCACCAGGGCGACCGCGGCCACGATCTCGAGGACCAGGAAGAAGACCGCGGCCCGCTTCACGTTGCCCAGGTCGGAGAGCAGGCTGGGGGCGACGGTGGTCACCAGGAGGGCGCCCAGCACCGCGGTGGAGGCTGTGAGGCGCCGAGCGAACAGCCCTACCAGCCCCAGCAGCGCCAGCCCGGCCACAAAGAAGGGGAGGGCGCGCGCGGGGATGCCTCCTATCTGGGGCAGGAAGGTCTGGTGATGGAGGTGGGGCACGTCGGCGAAGAGCCCCGTTGCGATGTCGACCGCGTTGTCCAGCAGGTGTCCCGCATAGGACCTCAGCGACGGCGCGGGAGCTCCATAACCGGTACCGGAGAAGCGCTGCCCGAGGCGGGCAAGGTAGCCGAGGGGGGAGCGGGCATGGCCCCCCGCCAGCCAGGTCTGGAGGGGGTAGCCCAACGCCCACACCGCGAGGCCGGGCGCCAGCAGGAGCAGTCGGTAGCCCAGGGAGCGGACCGCGCCGGCGCCGCTGATCGCCAGCCCGAGGAGAGCGAGAAGGGGAACGAAGACCACTAGCTGGCCCGAGGGGTACTGGAACCAGGACAGCGCCATCAGTGCGGCGACCGCCGCGCACCAGCCCCAGCTCCTCTTCGACAGCATGCGCAGAGTGGCCCAGGCCAGGAGCAGGCCCGGCCAGGCGGTGACGCCGTGGGGATGGACGTCGCTGCGCCCCCAGCCGATCTGGAGCGGGTCCAGGGTGAGGATGGCAGCGGCGACCAGGGCGGGCTGGCGCCCGGCGACCTCACGTGCCAGCAGCCAGGCGGCTGCGATGGTGAGAATCGCGATGATGGCCGACGCCAGGCGGACCGCCAGCACGGTGCTCCCGGCCAGGTGCGTCATCAGGTAGATGGGCAGGTAGTAGAGCAGGCCGAGGGGCGCCCAGGGACCGTGCATGCCGGCGTTCGCGGGGAGCATGCCACCGAGGTTGGTGGCCCCCACCATGTAGGGCGAGAGCTCGCCCTCGAAGTAGTCGAGCACCCGGTTGAGGGCGTAGAAGCGGAACAGGGCCGCCAGTGCGGCCAGGCCAAGCACCACGACTGCCTCCGCCCAGGCCACGCGCGGGGGAGGCTGGCGCTCCAGCGCGAAGGGAGCGGCCTCCGAGCGGGCGGCGAGCACGGTGGCGATGGCGGCCAGGGCGAGCAGGACGACGCCTCCCGCGACCAACCGGTGGAGCAGCAGCAGCTCCCCTGCGAAGGCCGAGGCCGCCGCCGCCAGGAGGGCGGCGGCCCAGGGCTGGTCGCGCCGCCGCCAGGCCGCCATCGTGGCAGCGCCTGCCAGGGCGACCACGGCCGCGATGGCGGGGCGGTCGAGCAGCGGCCACGGCTGCGCCACGAGGCGATTCCCGCCGGCGATGAGCAGGTTCACCACCGGCGCGAGCACGGCCAGGCAGGGGCGCCCGGCAGCGTCGTCGGCGCTGGCCATGGTGGTGGCGATCCCCACCAGCGCGAGCAGGCTGACCGCCAGGGCGACGGCGACAGGCAGATGGGAGCGAGTGGGCGTGCTGTTGGTCATGGGCTGACGAGAAGTGACCATGGGGCGCCTTCCAGCATAGTTCATGCCCCACCAGCCACTCCCACCGCCCCGCGCGCTGCGGTACTCTTTCGGAGTGGACCGCGAGGGCTGGAGCCGGGTGCGTAGCAGGTGGCCGTGGCTGGCACTGCTGGCGTTGTCCCTCCTCCTCCACCTGTGGGGCCTGGGGGGGCGCTCCTTCCACCACGACGAGTCGATCCACGCGCACTCCGCCTATGACCTGGCAACCCACGGCATCTACCGCTACGACCCCACCTACCACGGCCCGCTCCTCTACTACCTGACCGCTGGGACCTTCCTGGTTGCCGGGGACAGCGACTTCACGGCCCGGCTTCCCATCGCCGTGGCCGGCGTCCTGCTCCTGGGAGTGGCCTGGTCCCTGAGGCGGCCCCTGGGCGAGGGCGCCGCGTGGTGGACCGGGCTGCTCGCCACCCTCTCCCCGACCATGCTCTTCTACGGGCGTTTCCTGCGCATGGACATTCTCGAGCTGCTCTGCGCCTCGGCGGCGGCGGTGGCGGCGTGGCGTGCGGCGCACGGCTCGAGCCGGGCCTGGGTGTGGTTCGGCATCTGGACCGCTCTCGCCTTCGCCACCAAGGAGAATGCGTACGTGACCGCGGCGCTGGTGGTGGCGACCTGGGCGGTGATGGTCCTCCTCGAAGGCGTCCGGCGCGCGCTTCCGGCCACGGTCCGCTTCCTGGTCGCCAACCGGTGGGGGATCCTGACCGCGGCGGCGACCGCCGTGGTGGTGGTGGTGCCCCTGTTCACGGTCTTCTTCGCCCATCCGGAGGACTGGTTCTTCCCCGGCCGTGCGATCACCTACTGGTGGGGGCAGCACGAGATGGGTCGGGTGGCTGGTCCCTGGTGGTTCCACCTCCCCCGTCTCGCCATCTACGAGTTCCTGACCGTGGGCGCCGCCCTCGTGTGGGTGGTCCGGCACCACCGGCGGCTGCGGTTGATGGACAGGGCGTTGTTCGTGTTCGCGGTGCTGTCGGTGGCGATGTACGCCTACCTTCGCGAGAAGGTCCCGTGGTTGACCGTACACCAGGTGTGGGCCTTCCTCCCCCTGGCGGGAGCGCAGCTCGCCGACACCTTCTCGCCCCGCGGCCGGTGGTGGGGGCGGACGGCCGCCGGCTTCGGCCTGGCAGCCACCGTGGCCTGCACCATCACGGCCAGCTTCATTCTCGACGAGGTCTCGCCCAACCGGCGCCGCGTGGAGGCTCTCACGTATGTCCAGACCTGTCCCGATCTGCAGCCGGTGGTGCGGGAGGGCCAGCGGCTGGGTGCCGAGGGCGTGGACCCGGTGGCGGCGGTGTCCGGGGACGGCGGCTGGCCCCTGACCTGGTACTGGCGGCACGTGCCCGTATGGTGGGACATCCCGCGCCCCGGCCTGCGGCCGCCCCTGGTGGTCTGCAACCCCGAGCAGGAGGCCGAGGTCCGCAGGCGGCTGGGCCCCGGCTACGTATCCGAGAGGCTGCCGTTGCGGGCCTGGTGGCTGATGGAGAACAGCTCGCCGTCCATCACGGATGTGCTGCGCTACGTGTTCCTGCGCCTGCCGTGGGGGATCATCGGCTCCACGGACGTGATCGTCCTGCACGCCACCGGCGAGGAGTCGCCCGGTGCCCAGCCGACGGCCGTTCCCGCCGCCATCAGCTCCGCGTTGCCGGTGAAGGCGGCGCGCGTCTTCGGACAGGGCTGGCTGGGCGAGCCGCGGGGACTGGCGGTGCGCGCCGATGGCGTCGTGGCGGTGGCCGACGCGGGGCTGTCGACGGTGCACCTGTTCGCGCCCGACGGGAAGCCCCTGGACGCGAAGGTGCCCCCGGACCTGAGCCAACCCGAGGCGGTGGCGTGGACGCCGGAGGGGCTCCTGGTCATCGCCGACACCTGGAACCATCGCCTCCGGCTCCTGGACGTGGACAGCGGGGTCGTCCGCGACCTGCCCGCACCCCCCGGGGGCTGGTACGGGCCGCGGGGCGTGGCGGTGGCGACGGACGGGACCATCGCCGCCACCGACACCGGCAACAAGCGGATCGTGCTCATCCAATCCCGGGGCGCCGCCGCCCAGGCGAGGGTGATCTCGGGACCCGGCCAGGGGCCGGGTCAGCTGGTGGAGCCAGGGGGCATCACCTGGCTGGACCCGGATTCGCTGCTGGTGTGCGACACCGGCAATCACCGGCTCCAGGAGCTCGACCGGGACGGGGCCGCACGCAGGGTGGTGCCCCTGCCTGGTGCATGGACAGACTTCTACGCGAGGCCGCAGGTTACCGTGGTCGCGCCGGGCCTGTGGCTGGCTTCGGATACTTCGGGGAAGGCGCTCCTCGTCGTGCGACGAGGTGTCGTGAGCCGCATCGATCTCGGCGGCTCCGGGATCACACCGACGGGTGTCGCACGGCAGGGTTCGTCCCTCTACGTCGCGGACCTGGCCGGTCGGGTGTGGGTGTTTGACCTGGCCTTGAACAGCTAGCCCGGCGACCGCCGGGAGCGGGCGGCGCACCCTGACGACGCCGCGGCGGCCATGTTAAAGCTCTTTCAATGTCCGGCGTGAGTGCTTGACGGCGGCCGGGCGGAGCGCGAAGCTGGAAGCGATGCAAAGTCAGTGCACACCTTCAGGGGCGGTGGTCCCCGCGCAGGTGCGGCGCCTGCAGCCGGCGGCCGGCTTCACACTGCTCGAGCTGATGGCGGTGCTGGTCCTGATCGGTCTGCTGGCCACGGTGGGGATCCCAAATCTCATCCGAGCCAAGATCCGCGCCGAGATGCTCACCCAGGTCAAGACACTCCGCCAGTCCATGGCCGTGGCGAGGATCAACGCCATCAAGGGCGGCCAGCCGGTGGCGCTGTCCATGCAGAACGTGGGCGGCGTCGGCACCTTGGTGGCGTGGGTGGATGCCGACGGTGGGCAGGACTTCGACAGTACCGAGCGGGTGGTGGGGCGATGGACCCTGCGCTCGGCCTTCAGCCTCACGGATGACTCGGAGTTCCCCATGTACCGGCTCGGCAACACCTCGGGCCCGCTGGGCATCCTCTTCCTGCCGAGCGGCGTCGCCATCGTCGACGACTCGCGCGAGATCGGCGCCGGTCAGGGAGGCATCGTCCTCACCGACCTCAAGGGCAACCAGTTCCGCCTTCTCGTCTACGGGGGTGCCGGAACCGTGATCGAGCAGATGAAGAACCCGCAGACCGACACATGGGACGACAGCCGCAACCACTGGAGGTACTGATGGGGAGCGGACGTGAGCGCGGCATGTCCCTGGTCGAGCTGCTGATCGCCATCCTCATCCTGGCCTTCGTGGCCCTCGGGATCGCGGGTCTGTTCTCCCACGCTCAGCTCACCAACGCCTCCGGTTACAGCTACGCCGTGCTCGCCTCGGAGGCGCGGCGCACCCTGGAGGACATGAGCTCCCTGTCCTTCGACGACGCCCTGCTGGCCGACACCGGGGGCACTCCCCGCGCCTGGCCGGACCCCCAGCGAGGCTTCATCGTGCGCTACCTGGTGCAGGACTACGGGCTCGACGGCTGGCAGAGCGTCTTCGACACGTCCTCCGGGCCGGTCGACCCCGGCACCTGGCCGGGGCCGGACGCCGTCAACGGTGCCCACCTGAAGAGGATCACCATCCGGGTGTCGTCCACCAACCGTTTCCTCGCCGGACGCCGGGAGTTCGTGGTCAGCACCTTCAAGATTCCGGACATCGCCCTATGAACACGCGCACGACCAACTCCGCCGGCTTCACCCTCATCGAGCTGCTGGTGGCGGCGACGCTCCTGGCCATCGTGATGATCGGGGTGCTCAACATGCTCGATGCCTCGACCAACATCTCCAAGGTGGAGTCGGCCCTGGCCGACACCCAGGAGAACGTGCGCTTCGCCGCCTACCACATCATGCGCACGGCGCGCATGGCCGGCGGCGCCGAGATGCCCTTCGCCCGCACCGCCGGCGGCAACTACTGGATCGTCGGCCAGGTCCTGGACGACCAGACGGGGTCCGTGACCATTCCCGACTTCGGCAGCAACGTGCAGGTGGCCCCCGGCTCTGACGTGCTGATCCTGCGCGGGTTCTTCGAGACTGCCACCTTCTTCACCAACCGTTCGGACGTGGACGCGGCCGCCGGCACGGTCACCATCCGCGAGCACCGGATGAGCGGGCAGCCGACCTCGGACATCATCAACCCCATGGACGGTGTGCCCTGGGACACGGACGCCATGAAAGACCGGGGCATCGTCTTCATGGGCGTCGACGAGGGGCGTGGACGTCTACCAGGTCGGTGAATATCACGAGCTGGGGCCCTTCGGGCGACCGCGGCCGGAGGCGACCGGGAGATCGCCATCGGCTTCGACGGCGGCTCCGGCCTGTGGCCCAACCTGAACCGGGACGGCACCGCCCTGGCCGCCTGCAGCGACCCCACCTTCAGCGTCTACCGGGTGGGGGTGCTCCAGTCCTATGCCTATTGGCTGCGCAGGGACTTCACCCTGATGCGGCGGCGGGCCTCGTCGGGCGGCACCGTCGACGAGCCGGTGGCCGTCAACATCGGCTCCCTGCAGGTGCTCATCGGCATCGACACCACCAACGACGGCAGGCCCGACGCGTTCAACCCCAACCCGACCATCGCCGACGTCACCAACGGCCAGGTGACCTCCATGCGCATCACCGTCCTGGGCCGCACACCGTTCGAGGTCCGGGACTGGACCGAGCCGGCCGAGACCTTCGCCATCGCGGGCGACAACCCCGTCCTCAGCCTCTTTAACCGCAGTGCCAAGTGGCGGCGCATGGACGTCACCGCCGGCCTGCGCAACTTCAGCCTGTGAGGTGAGTGTGCGCGCCGTCCTGCCCCCTGCAACCACACGCCCGGCCGAGGCGAGCTCCCGCGAGCGCGGCTCGGCCCTCCTGGTCGCCCTCATGGTGGCGCTGGTGCTCGTCTTTCTGGGCATGGGTCTGCTCCTGCAGACGTCCCTCGGCCTGGAGGCCGCCGGCACTGACCGCTGGGTGGTGAAGGCGCTGTATGCGGCCGACGCCGGCTGCAACCTCCAGATCGAGATGCTGCGCCTGTATGACATCAGGACCCCAGGCAGGATCCGGCTCGTCGACGACGCCCTTCCCAGCGTCTGGAACCCGGGCCAGGGAGCCCTTCTCGGGGGCGAGTTCAACGTCCAGATCGACGGCTTCTGCGAGACCCAGCCGCCGACGCCGGTGGTCGAGGAGGTCAACGGCGTCCTGATCGCGTCCCAGTTCCCCGAATTCCAGACCCGCCACTTTCACTTCCGCTCCCGGGCCGAGCGCACGGTGGGAGGCCTCACCGGTCTCACCCGCGCCGGCGTCGAGGTCGATGTGGCCTCGTGGCCGTTCCGCGAGGAGGAGTTCGTGGCGGTGAACCAGTGCTATTGAGGACCGAGCGAGGGGGCAGTCATGACAGCCACGTCTGAGATGACACGCGGCCGGATCGGGTGGTGGCTGCTGCTGGCTCTGGCGCCGGTGGTCCTGGCGCGCCCCGTGGGCGCGGACGACAGGGACTTCCTCCGCGAGCTGCGGGCGCCGCCGAACATCCTGTTCATCCTCGATGCCTCCGGGTCCATGGTGGGGACCCCGGAGAAGGTGCTTCCCACCAGCGGCCTGGACACGCCCTATGCCATGCTCCCGGGCGCCGGCGACGACCCGGCCTCGCGCATGGGCATCGCCAAGAAGGTGCTGCGGGAGCTCCTGGCCAACGTTGAACAGGCCAACTTCGCCCTCGGCCGTTACCCGGAGTACCTCCTGCCCGACGACGATCGCGCCATTCCCCAGAAGCACTGGGTATACGAGTACCGGAAGGCGTGGCAGGGGGAAGCGGCTCGGCCCGCCTCCGGGACCGCTTCCGCATGGTGGCCCCGGGCTACGCCTACCGCTTCGGTCCGTCCCAGGACGCGTTCCACGCCGAGCTCTTCAACCCCGCCGAGGCCATCGCCCCCGATGTGCTGGTGGGGTACAACCTCTACGTCGCCCCCCCCGTCAATCCGGGCGACGCGGACCTGGTGATCCCCGGGCGGTATGGACCGCTCACCGCCTATGACCTCAACACCAACCTCACCTACGCCACCCTCCCGGTCTACTTCTACACCTGCCTGAAGGACGGCGACAGCACCGACTGCGGCGACGGGGTGTTCCCCTTCTACAGCACCGGGGAGCGCGACACCGGCGGCAACCTCATCTACAGCTCCTGGCTGTACGACTTCCCCCACGCCCGCACCCGCGACACCGACCCCGACTTCGGGGTGGGCTGCGACCCCTGGGAGCGCTACGACTCCGACGGCAACGGCACGATCGACGACGCGGACGCCTACGTCTGGGACCGGCGACCCGTTGACAACCACCCCGACGCGGACGCCTGCCAGTCCACCTGGGAGAGCTTCGACGCCGACACGAACGCCCTCCTCCAGTGGCGGCGGCGGGTGCGCCTGCACGTTCCGACCACCGTCGTCGACACGGCCACCGGCACCAGCGTGCCCAACCATCTTCTGGGGGTGGACACGACCGGGGCGATGATCGGCAACATTTCCGTGCCCGACGAGGGGGTGGACGACTACGACCAAGACCCGGCCACCGACGATGCGGACCTGGACGGTGACTCGAGCTGGGACCGCTTCTTGTACGTGGAGCTGGAGGAGGAGCGCAACCTGCGCGTCTGCCACCTCGCCACCCCCCTCCCCACCTGGACGCCGACTCCGACGCCCACCAACACACCCACCGCGACGGCGACGGCGACCGCCACCCCCACCCCGTGTCTCTCCGATCCGGTGGTGGACATCCAATCTCCTCGTGAGGGCGAGGTGTTCAACATCGGCAATCCCTGGCTGGCACCCGAGGCCTATGCCTGGGATCCCGACGACTGCGGGCCGGACTGCCCGCCCAATATGTGTGCCAACGGCAGGGGTATCGTGCGGGTCTACTTCACGATCACCCACGTGGCGAGTGGTACGACCTACACAAATAGCGAGGGGGTCGCTGCGTACTGTTTCTTCGGCGGGAACGGGCCATGCACCGAAAGGCACGTCTACGATGACCTGGCCTGGGCGCCCGGTCGGTACCAGATGGACGTGTATGCCCGCGACGACGACGGCGTCAACGGTCCGGCCGATCACGTGACCTTCTTCATCACCGAGGCCACCCCGACGCCGACGCCGACACCGGTGCCGCCGACGGCGACGCCGACGGCGACGCCGACCAGGCCGCCGACGGCGACGCCGACCGTGACCCCGACGCCACGTCCGCCGACAGCGACGCCGACGCTGGGCCCGCCGACAGCGACGCCGACGCCGCGTCCGCCGACGGCGACGCCGACCGTGACGCCGACGTTGGGCCCGCCCACTTCGACGCCGACGCCGCGTCCGCCGACAGCGACGCCGACGCCACGTCCGCCGACAGCGACGCCGACGCCACGTCCGCCGACAGCGACGCCGACGGTGGCGCCGACCGCCACGCCGACGGCGACCCCGACACCGGTGCCGCCGACGGCGACGCCGACCACGCCGCCGACGGCGACGCCGACGCCGGTACCGCCGACGGCGACGCCGACGGCGACGCCGACCAGGCCGCCGACGGCGACGCCGACTGCGACGCCGACCGCCACGCCGACGGCGACCGCCACGCCAACGCGCCGGCCCTTCCAGTAGGCGGGGAGGTGGAGATGAGAATGCTCATACAGCAGCGATCCGCACCCCGACTGGCGGCAGTCCGGCGCGCCACGCCCACGCTCGCCTTGGCCGCCGGCCTCCTCCTCGTCCTGGTGGCCGGACACCCGTCGGCGTGGGGCGCCTTCTTCCCCTCCACGGACCCGGTCCAGTTCTTCTTCGACGACTTCGAGGTCGATCGACTGGCGGCCGACTACACCGTGTATCAGTGGCCGGCGACCGGGTGGACGGCGGACTGGTGGGACCAGGAGACGCTGGGGAGCGTGGACGACGCGAAAGGCGGCGTCTGGGGTAGCCGCATGGTGCGCGAGGGCCAAGCCTGGCTGGGCCGGCGCACGGTGCTGGTGATCGACGGGTCCGGATCGGACGCGACCCGGTGGACGAACATGGAGATCCAGGTAGATATCTCGCCGGTGGGGAACGAGGAGGCGGGTGTCGCCTTCGGTCTCCACGATGACGACTCGGACGGTGCCATCGACCGCGGCTACGTCGTCTACTTCGACCAGTTCCCCACCGCGGCGCAGGCGCGCAACGGGGCCCGCGCCCGCTGGCACCTGGTGCGCCTGACCGACTCGACCTGGAGCCCGGGCGATGAGGTCGGCGGCGGCTTCGTGGAGCTCGACACCGGCTCGAGCTACGCCGCCGACCGGACCATGGTGGGGGAGGGATCCCACGTCTACAGGGTTCGGGTGCGTACCTTCTGCAGCAACCTCCAGGTCCAGGTTCAGCGCGTGTACAACCCGGTGGGTACCAGCGCCTCGTTCCGAGGCTGCGGCTCATCCTGTCCCAGCGCCAGCCCCGACTGCTGGTGCACCGTGACCGAGTGGCTGGAGGGCGGGACCAGTCTCACCCCCGGCATGGCGGGCCTCTTCGCCGGGGGCACCGAGAACCTCAGCGTCAACCACCGTTTCGACAACCTGGCGGTCGCCGCCTGGGAGGAGTCCTGCTACCAGGTGTGCGACGACTGGCTGGGGTGGAGCGCCACCACCGCCGCCGGCGGCGGCTGGGACCTCTACGACTCGGCGACCAGCGGCGAGAAGGTCGAGACCCTGGAGTTCAAGCACCTCTACGATGCCGTCCTGCAGGACTACGCCAAGGTGGCCGTGGACTTCGACGGCCGCATCGACAACGACGTCTCCCACGATGCCGAGCAGGCCTGCGAGGGCTGGAGCCTGGCCGTGGACCTGCCCGATCCGGCTGACGACGGGGAGGGCCTCAACGTGAGCGACCTCCAGGCCTTCCTCGAGCCCATGGCGACCGCGGTGGACCTGGTGGACCACCAGACCCCGGGCAGCTGTGGCGACGGGGTGCTGGGGAACGCGGACCTGTGCTTCGAGGACGCCTTCGACACCGACCCTGGGAGCGCCACCTACAACCCGGTGCCGGTGATCAGCTACGGGTCGACGCCCATCGCCGCCTCCCTGGAGGACGCCTACGAGTGGTACAAGAGCAAGCGGGGCGAGGGCGGGTCGTGGCGCAACGACTCCATGGCGGCCTGCCGGAGCTGGTACGTCATCCTCATCACCGACGGTGAGGAGCAGTGCCCTCTGGACAGTCCGGTGCCCGACTACGAGGCCGCGTGCGACGCGGCCATGAAGTTCGCCGATCCCGCGGCCCAGGGGGACCCCGAGCTGGACCCGGTCAAGATCTTCACCGTCGGCTTCGCGGGCGGCTTCACCACGGGAGGGGAGTCGCCGGTGAAGTGCGTCAGCGACAACACCGGCGGCGAGTTCCGCACGGCGGCGGACGCCACCGAGCTGAGCAACGTGCTGTATGACGTCATCAACCGCCTGGAGGAGCGCAACCGCTCCTTCTCCCCGTTCAAGGTGGCGCCGCCGGCCTCCGCGATGGGCGGCTACCACGAGACCCGGGACTACCTGGCCGTGTTCCCCTTCTTCGTCCCCCGCAAGGAGCGCTCGCTCTGGGAAGGTTCCCTCTACGCCTTCAGGCTCAATAAGGACGTGCCCACCCTGCCCGCCACCGACGACTGCCAGATCGACTTCTCTCAGGCGCTGTGGGACGCGGGAGCCGTGCTCAAGCAGCAGGTCCTGGACAGCACGACGGCCGACCCCAAGCGGGAGGTCTTCATGGGCCTGGAGTCGGGAGGGGTGTGGTCGCGCTACGACCTGGCCGATATCAAGGCCGGCGGCAACGACACCCTCCGCACGGCTTTCGCGAGCCTGCTCAACCCGGCGTCCCCGGCCTCGAGCCTGGAGGTCCAAGAGGTTGTGAACTTCCTGCGCTACATGTGGGAGGACGACGACACCAGCACCACTCCCGATCCCCGCTGGCCGGACGTCTCGGGCCTCTACCCTGGCGGGCGGCCCGTGGACGACCTCGGGGGGCCCCTGCAGGAGATCTGGCCCGCCCTGGGCGATGTGTACCACTCGCAACCAGTGCTGGTGAACCCCCCCAACACCTCCATGTACTACTACGACTACGGCTTCGGCAGCGCCCACGGCTACCCGGACTTCATGGTCCGGCAGTCCAAGCGCCGGCGGGTGGCCCTGGCGGGCGCCAACGACGGCATGCTGCACGCCTTCGACGCCGGCTTCTACAACCGTGACACCACCGACTACGCCGACCAGCACGACCTGGGCAACGGTACCGAGCTCTTCGCCTACGTCCCCCACGCCGTCTTCGACAAGCTCCACAACCTGGTGAACGTGCCCCAGCAGGACTACCTGGTGGACGGCCAGATCACCGTCGCCGACGCGTTCATCGCCCCGGCGGCGGACGCCGACCGCGAGTGGCGGACGGTGGCCCTGGCCACCATGCGCAGAGGGGGCCGCGGGCTCGTCGCCCTCGACATCACCCAGCCCGACCCCCTCGACGGAGATGGCACGCCGACGGCGTCGGTGCTGCCGGGATGCCTCGCCGGCTCCGGGAGCGGCGGCACGACCTGCTCCGGCGCGTACCCCAAGGTCCTGTGGGAGTTCGAGGACACCTCGGACTGGGATTCCAACACCAAGCCTGACCTCGGGTGGACCTGGTCCAAGCCGGCCGTGGCCAGGATCGCGGTCTACAACAGCTCCTCGGCGGACCAGCCCGACGACGTGTTCGTGGCCTTCTTCGGCGGTGGCTGGGACATGGACGAGGACGAGGACGACGGCACCAACTACACCGGTCTCTACGTCTACGGCGTGAACATCGAGACCGGCGAGATCCTGGTCAAGCACAACATCGGTGTCGCGGTGCCGGGCAGCTTCACCGCCCTCGACTCGGACCTCGACGGCTACCACGACCGCATCTACTTCGGCGACAGCGACGGCGGTCTGTGGCGGATCAGCTACCCCAAGCCCAACAGCTCGGCGTCCACGGGGCCGGAGCTCACGAGCGACGGCGGCGGCGGCACGCTCACCAAGATCTACGACCTCAGCGCCGCCAACCTGGCCGGCGGCATGGAGCTCCGGCAGCGCTTCTTCGCCCGCCCGGTCACGGTGCCGGTGGGCTTCGCGGGCCGCGGCTTCCAGTGGGCCCTGGCCATCGGCTCCGGCGACCGCGCCGATCTGGGTGACCGGTCGGCGGTGGTGGACGGGTCCTCCAATCAGGTGAACGCCTTCTACTTCGTCATGGACGTGGACGACACGACGCGCGGTGTCTCCAACCTCACCGAGCACAGCTACGCCGATCTCAACGGCGACTACGAGTGCAGCGACGGCTCGGACCTGGATCCCGACAATGGTCGCTACGGGTGGTACCTGACGTTGCGCGCCAACGAGAAGGTGAACTTCGAGGCGACAGTGATCAACGGTCACGTCGTGTTCCCGACCTTCGAGGCGACCGACGACACCGTGGACGGCCCACCGGACATGTGCGGGACGGAGCCGGCGGATCGGCCCGAGGACACGGACAATCTCTGTACGGCCTTCGGCATCGGCCGCATGTACAACCTCTGGTTCAAGTGCGGCCAGGGAGAGGAGACGGCGCTCAATGACGTCATCACAGGGGTCGAGGACTACACCATCAACGGCATCACCTACGTCACCGGCACCCTCAGCGAAGCCTCGCCGGGTCCGACCGAGGAGTTCGTCAACTCCACCGGCTACTCGGCCACCAACTGGCGTCAGGACTGAGGCCATGAGGAAGATCGTCCTGCTGTCGCTCGCCGCCGCCTTGGCCGCCTTGCCGGCCCTCGCGGTCGAGGTCCATCTGCGCGACGGGACGGCCATCCAGGCGTCCGCATACCTCGTGACCGGCTCGTACGTCATGCTGACCCTCGCCGACGGCCGCCAGGTGGCCTACGACGTGGCCGACGTCGACCTGGCGTCGCTGCGGGAGCCGGAGGCCGAGGATGCCTCGGCTCAGTCAGCGGCGGAGAATGACGCTCCACCGTCCCTCTCCAAGGGCAAGAAGCTGGCCCTGCCCTCGGAGCGGCCGTCGTCGGGCGGCCTCTCCATCACTGACGCAGACGTCAAGCACGTGCGCGACCAGGCGCCCGAGGAGGGGGGGGAGGCGGAAGGTCAGACGTCTGCCAGTGAACCGCCCTCGGGCTACTCGGTGGGCGGTCGGGTCGTCCTCAACAACCTCCACCTCACCTCCCAGGGTGAGGATAAGTGGCTGGTGGAGGGCGAGGTGGTCAACCACGGCGCGCAGCCGGTGATCAACGTCAAGGTCCAGCTCCAGACCCTGGCACAGCGCGGGCAGGCTCCGTGGAGCGGTGAGGTGGCGGTGGCCAGCCAGCTCATGCCCGGGGAAAAGGGCGTGTTCAGCCAGTCATTCAGCGCCCCCACCCCCCCCGACAAGGCGCAGCCGGACATCCGGGCCTCGGTCATCTGGATGCAGCGTGGGGACGCGTCCGGAGACAAGGAGGCCGCCGGTCGATCAGGACAGCCCGCGGCCGGCCAGGGTCGGCGGGACAAGCCCTTCCAGTAGAGCGATGATGCGGCGCGCGAGAGTGATCCTGCTGGTTGCGCTCGGTGTGGGGGTGATCCTCGCCGGGGTCCTGGCGTGGCGCGCCCTCGGACCCCCCCGTCGTCCGCCGACGCCGGTCGACTTCGTCGCCTCCGACGTGCCCACCGACTCCCCCCGTCTCGCGATCGAGACCGAGGAGGTCAGCGGGGTGGTGCGGAACGGGAGCACCCAGTGGCGCTGCAGCCTGCGCTGCCGGGAGCCCCGCGGCTGTTACGGCCAGCTCCGGGTCAGCGTCCACTACCTTTCCAGAGGTGGTCCCCGTCGAGTGACCTTCGTCGATCTGGTGCGGGCCGACGCCGGCGAGGTGGCGGTGCTCGGGGGCAGCCAGCGTCCCGCCGAGCCGGTGGACTCTATCGAACGTCTCGAGGTGGTGGTGGAGAAGCGCCTGGCCGACAAGCGCGCGACCCCCGTCCGCTTTCAGTAGGGATGCTCACGTCCCGGAATGCGGGCCCGCGGGCATCGGTTCGCTCCAGCGGAAGGTGATGGAGCACCGTTTCGAGCTCTGCGACCGGCAGGAGGGCGTCAGTGAGTGGCGCCACCGGGCCAACGGTCTGGTGGTTCTCACCTGGCCGACCCCGGTGGCCCCCGTGGTCGGGTTCGGTGTGGTCTATCGAGTGGGCTCGCGGCACGAGGGGACCGGACACACCGGCGCGACCCATATTCTCGAGCACCTCATGTTCAAGGGCACGCGGCGGTTCAACCGCGAGCGTGGAACGGAGATCGCCCGCCTCCTGCACCGGGTCGGTGCCGGCTTCAACGCCACCACGTGGCTGGACCGCACGAACTACTACGAGGTCCTGCCGGTGGAGGAACTGCCTCTGGCGGTGGACATCGAGTCGGACCGCATCCGCGGGGCTCTGGTGCGGGACTCGGACCTGGCCAGCGAGCGGACCGTGGTGCTGAACGAGCTGGAGATGGGGGAGAACGACCCCTTCGAGCTGCTGCTCAAGGAGAGCTTCGCCCACGCCTACCTGGAGCATCCCTATCACCACCCGACCATCGGCTGGCGAGGGGACGTGGAGCGCGTGACGGCTGAGACCATCCGGCGCTTCTACGACACCTACTACCATCCGGACAACGCCACCGTGCTGGTGGTGGGCGACATGGACGAGGAGAAGGCCCTGGCGGAGGTGGAGCGGGGCTTCGGTGGGCTGCCGCCGGCAACCGCAGCGTTCCCCGAGCCCACCAACCGCGAGAGCGAGCAGCGGGGGGAGCGTCGCTTCCAGGTCCACCGGGCCGGCGAGGTCGGTTGTCTGGCCCTCAACTGGCACATCCCCAACGCGCTCCACCCCGACCTGGCGGGCCTCGACGTCCTGGTGCAGATCCTGGCCGACGGGGTCACCTCGCGCCTCGAGCAGCGACTCGTGGAGAGCAACAGGTGCCTCGGTATCCACGCCGGCGCCCTGGCCCTCCACGATCCCGGCCTCTTCCAGATCTTGGCCACCCTCGCGCCCGGCGTCGAGCACCTCGAGGTCGAGGAGGCCGTCCGCGAGGAGGTGGCGCGCCTGCGCCGGGAACCTCCCTCCGCCGAGGAGGTGGCACGGGCCAAGGCCCAGACCCGCACCGATCTCGCGTTCCAGCGGGAGTCGCCGGGACGCATCATGGCGGGCCTCACCGAAGCCGTGGCGGCCGGCGACTGGCGCCTCTTCCTGCGGGAGCTGGAGGAGGTGTCGGCGGTGACGGCCGACGACCTGGTCCGGGTGGCAGACGCCTATCTGGACGACCGGCGCCTCACCGCCGGCTGGTTCGTGCCCGAGGGACCGACCCGGGGCGGGGCTCCCGTCACCACCTCCGGGCCCCAGCCCTGCTACCTCCACCGTCCCTTTGCGGAACGCGTGGGGGTGCGTTCGTTGCCGGGCGGTGCACGCCTGGTGGTGCTGCCCAACGCCCACGCTCCCACCGTCACCATGGCGGGGACGGTGGCCGCAGGCCTGGCCCACAGCGGCGACGGGCGCTTCACGGTGCCGGCCCTCACCGCGGCGATGCTGGAGCGGGGCACGGCGGCGGCGGACCGCCTCGAGCTGGCCCGCGAGCTGGAGGACCATGGCCTCCAGGTGGGCATCCGCGCGTCCGCCGGCAACCCCACCGTCGTCTCCTTCTCCGGCCAGGGGCTGGCCGAGGAGCTGCCGCGCCTGGCCCGCCTGATGGTGGACATGCTGCGGCGCCCCACCTTCCCCCCCGATGAGCTGGAGAAGCTGCGCACCCGCGTGTTGGGTGCGCTGCGACGGGAGCGCGAGGATACCCATGCCCTCGCCTACGCAGCCCTCACTCGTCATCTCTACCCGGCGGGCCACCCCCTGCACCAGCGTCCGATCGCAGCGCGCGAGGGCGAGGTGGCGGCGCTGACGGCTCAGGACCTGACCGCCTTCCACGGCGCCCATTACGGCCCAGACGGCATGGTGCTCGCCGTGGTCGGGGACGTCCACGTGGGCGCGGTCGAGGAGCTGCTTGGTGGTCTGCTGGAGGGCTGGTCAGCCGGCCCGACCGCGCCGGCCGACTGGCCGCTGGCGGAGACGGCGGCGCCGCCGACCGAGGAGCGCGTCGAGGTGGAGGACCGACCCAACCTGGACGTCTTCCTCGGGCATCGTGGCATGCTCACGCGGGAGCAGCCCGACTATGGGGCAACCCTGCTGGCCAACTCCTGTCTCGGGCAGTCCACGTTGACCTCCCGTCTCGGCATGGCGGTGCGTGATGGCGAAGGCCTCACCTACGGCATCTACTCGCGCTTCTTCGGGACGCTGCGGATCCCCGGCCCCTGGGCCACCTTCCTGACCGTGTCGGCCGCGAACCTGGACCGGGCCGTGGCGGTCTGCCGTTCGGTGATCGACACCTACGTGGTGGAGGGGCCCCGTCCGGAGGAGCTTGCCCAGGAGCGTACCGCCCAGGCCGGGGCCTACCGGGTCGGCCTCGCCACCAACTCCGGAGTGGCCAGAGAGCTGGTGGCGGCGCTGACGGCCGGCCAGACCGTGGACCACCTGGACCTCTTCCCCGAGCGGCTCCAGGCGGTGAGCAGGGACGAGGTCATGGCGGCCATCGGCCGCCACCTCCATCCCGATCGGTTGGTGCTTACCGCCGCCGGGACCTTCTGACGCCCTTCCCAAAGCGATGTCGCTCGGGCTCGACGCGGTTCGTCCCGGATCGATTCCATTCTTCCAGTGCAGTCGCGGCGGCAGTGGGCAGCGACCGCGGCAACGACCAGCGACCGCGTTCAGCGTCGGCAGTCAGCGTCGGCAGTCAGCGTCAGCGACGGCGAGCCACGACCACGTCAGCGCCCGGTCCGCACTTCGGATGAGCGAGAGGCGGTGCCAGGCACCGTTCGGGAAGCGGCGCACCACCGTCTTTGAGCGCAAGACCCGGTGCCAGGCACCGTCCCGCGAGTTGGATACGCGAGAGGCACTCGCTTCGCGAGCACCAGAGAGGGTGCCAGGCACCGTCACGATCGAGCCGAGAAGGGTAGGCGCCGCATCTTCAACGGTGCCTGGCTCCCACTCTGGCGGACCCGACGCGTGCGAGATCCGCGTCCATCGGCTACCTTTCGAGTGAAACAACCCGGAGTGACCATGGCGCCGTCCACTGCCGCCGTCGCCGTGGCTGTGGGCGGGCGCGGAATCGGACGCGGACGCAGGCGTGGAGGCGGACGCGGGAGGGGTCACTCCCAGTCGACAAAGAGGTGGTGGAGACGGCAGGACAGGTGCGGCGCGAGGCGCTCGACCAGGATCTCCTCCACCTCCCGCAGCCGGTGGCGGCGCGAGGGGTGGAGCAGGACCAGGTGCCGGCAGGAGAGACGGGGAGCCGCCGCCAGCAGGTCCTCCAGGTGGAGGTGACCGTAGCGGGCGGCGCGGGCCCGGTCGGAGGCTCGGAAGAAGGAGCACTCGAGCAGCAGCACCTCCGCCCGGAGGGCCTCCGGCGGTCGTTCCAGCAGCCCTGGGCCGCTGTCGGCGCCGTAGGCCAGAATCGGGACCCGCGCCTCCTCGGTGACCGGCTCGCCGGCGTTGCGGCGGCGCAGGATCTCCTCCTCGGGCTCGCCGGCCAGGTCGGACCGCAAGTGGGTCTTCACCCAGCTGAGGCGGGTGCCGAGGGTCGGCACCCAGTGCTCGGTGGCGAAGAAGTCCAGCTCCATGTCGCGGCGCAGCCGATGCCGGTCACCGGCTGCCACAGCCAACACCTCGACGGGGTAGGGCTGCCCCCCCTCCAGCTCGGCGAAGAGCGCGAGCAGGCGCCGGATGCGAGGGGCGATCGCCGCCGGCGCGAGGACCCTCGCCGGTGCGAGGGAATGGAGCTGCCGCTGGCTGGCCCAGTATCCCAGGCCGGCCAGGTGGTCCATGTGTCCGTGGCTCAGCACCGTCGTCGTCATGGGCGTCAGGGCGCGGCAGGGGCGACCGGCATCGAGGGCCAGCTTGAGCTGGGGCAGGAGCACCAGGGTGCCCTCGCCGGCCCGGGAGCCTCCCGCCAGCAGCAGCGGGCCCCAGGCGGTGTCGAGCTCGAGGCGACGCAGGCTCACGGGGCTGTCACCTCAGCGTCTGGTCTCGACCAGGTAGAAGCTGGGCTCGGCGCCGGGACGGGGGAGGTCGATCCGAAGGGTCCAGTCGCTGCCTGCTCCGAGGGTGCGCTCGAAGGTCGCCGCCCCGGTCAGCCCGCGCTCCGCATTACGGAGCTGGACGCCGATGGTCTGCCGACCGGAGGCGGTCATGAGCACGCGCTTCACGACCCCCGTGCCGTGTCGCTTGATGCCGAGGAAGCCCTTGGCGGTGAAGTCGAACGGGATCTCCGCCAGGACGGCGTCATTGCGGGTGACCGTGACGTTGCCGGTGGTGATGGGCGAGTTGAAGAACACCGTGACGCGGCTGGTGCCCGGGGTGGGCGCCGCCATCGGCGTGGGGGCGACCAGGGGAAGCACGGCAGCGTCCCTGCGCGGGGCGGTCTGGACGCGGGAAGCGACCGGGCGGGAGCGCCGCTGCCGTTCCCGGGCGAGGTCCAGGTAGCTGGTGGCCAGCTCGTCGTCGGGATCGAGCTCGAGGGCCGCCTGGAAATGTTGCTCGGCGGCGCGGTAGCGGCCTTGCCGATAGGCGGAGCGGCCCTCCTCCACCAGGTCGGCCACACGTTGCCTCGTCTCGGCGCTGCTCCGCTCGAGCCGCAGCCGGCGGTTGGCCTGGCCGAGGGTGCGGCGGATGGCAGGGGACGACGGCGCCTGATCGAGGGCCAGCGACGCGGTGCGGACGGCGTCGTCGAGGTGACCGGCGTCGAGCAGGCCGCGCGCCGCGAACGCGCGCTGGGCCGCCAGGTGGAGGTTGCGAACGGCGCCGTCCGATGGCGCGAAGAAAGGACCGGCATCGCGCTGAGCGGCGAGCAGGACGATCCAGCCGAAGCACAGACCCGCCGCCACGCCGGCGATGGCCCGCACCCACGTCGGGTTCACGTCGCGGGTGAGGGGCTCCGGCACCCGCAGCCGTTCGAACAGGGCCTCCCGCATCGTCCGTTGGCCGGGCCGCCGCGGCGACGTGAAGTCGCGTCGGACCGGACCCGCGTCCTCGCGTCGACCGACCTCGGTGTCGAGGAGATCCGATCGGGTTTCCAGGTCGGGCTGGAACACCCCGGTGCGGGCCGGGTCGCCGGCGTCGCGCTCGACGAGGGCGCGGGCCAGCGCGCCGAGGACCCTGGCCAGCTCGGCGCCGTTTTGAAAGCGTTTGTCCGGCTCCTTCTCGAGACACTTCAGGATCACGGGGTTGAAGGCCGGCGGAATCTGCGGGGCCAGGGTGGAGGGGATCGGGCAGGGATCCTGGACCACCTTCAAGGTGACCTCGTGCATGGTCTCGCCGGCGAAGGGTCGCGCGCCGGTGAGCAGGGTGAACAGCACCACTCCCAGGGAGAAGATGTCCGAGCGCCCGTCCACCGTGCGGCCGGTGATCTGCTCCGGGGACATGAAGTTCGGCGTGCCGATGAACTGGCCCTCGACGGTGAGATTGCTGGACTCCAGACGGGCGATTCCGAAGTCGGTGATCTTGGCGCTGCCGTCGGCCGTCAGGATGATGTTGGCTGGCTTGATGTCGCGATGTACCACCCCCATGGAGTGGGCGTAGTGCAGCGCCTCGGCCACGTCCGCGGCGATGCGCGCCGCCTCCGACGCGCGGAAGCGGTGTCCCTCTGCGAGCATCTGCTTGAGATCGCGCCCCTTGATGTACTCCATGGCGATGAACACCAGTCCGGTGGCGGGGTCCTCGCCCACGTCGTGGATCGTGACGATGCCCGCGTGGCTGAGACGACCGGCGGCGCGGGCCTCGCGCAGGAAGCGTTCCCGGAACTCTGCGGTGTACTCGGCGTCAAGGTCGACGCGCAAGGTCTTGAGCGCCACTTCGCGGTCGATGAGGGGGTCGCGCGCCAGGTACACCACGCCCATGGCCCCCCGACCGAGAGCGCGCACGATCTCATAACGGCCGATGCGTTGCTCCGGCATCCCGTCTATTCTATCCCGCCGGTCGTCTTCAGGGCAGTGTGTGTCGGAGGGGCGCCGTCGCGTGCTGGCCTTTGAGCGCGTGTACTCTGACCTCAACGAGGCGTGCCGTTCTGACGCGCCGGGGGGCCGATTCGACGTCGCGGCGGCCTGCATCGGGGCGTTTGGAGCAGGCATGATCCTTGCCACAGGGCTGCGTGGGCCAGCTGGCCCCAAGGAGAAGCCATGGATGCCAGGGTCGACAGCGCACAGGTGGACCGCGCCGCGGCGCGGCTGGGAGAGATCCAGCGAGCGGTGAGCGGCGTGGTGGTCGGCCAGGAACCGCTCATCGAGGCGGTGCTGGTGGCCCTGCTGTGCCGGGGCCACGTGCTGCTCGAGGGCGTTCCCGGCCTCGCCAAGACCCTCACGGTCCGCACCCTGGCTGCGGTGATGGGGGGAACCTTCCAGCGCCTCCAGTTCACCCCCGACATGCTGCCCGCCGATGTCACCGGCACCCAGATGTACGATCAACGCAGCTCCGCATTCGTCCCCCACCACGGACCCGTGTTCGCCAACCTGGTGCTGGCCGACGAGATCAATCGGGCCCCTGCCAAGGTCCAGTCGGCCCTGTTGGAGGCCATGGAGGAGCGTCAGGTCACCATCGGTGACGCCAGCTTCACCCTGCCCGAGCCCTTCGTCGTGCTCGCCACCCAGAACCCCATCGAGCAGGAGGGCACCTACCCCCTGCCGGAGGCCCAGCTCGATCGCTTCCTGTTCAAGCTGCTGGTGGACTACCCGCGGCCCGACGACGAGAGGAAGGTCCTCGACTTCCACCTCCAGGAGGCGTTCCCAGTGCCCGCCAGGGCCACCTCCCTGGAGGAGCTCGCCGGCCTCTCCTCGGTGGTGCGGCAGGTGTACGTGGACGAGCGCATCAAGAGCTACATCGTGAACCTGGTGACGGCGAGCAGGCGACCGGCGGAGGTGGGCCTCGGCGATCTGCTGCCCCTCATCGCGTTCGGCGCGTCACCGCGAGCCTCCATCGCCCTGGCGGTGGGCAGCCGCGCCCTGGCCCTGGTGCGGGGACGCGCCTTCGTCACCCCCGAGGACGTCAAGGAGCTGGCGGCGGCGGTGCTGCGGCATCGGCTGGTGCTGACCTATGAGGCGGAGGCGGAGGGCACCACCCGCGAGGAGATCACGGAGCGGCTCCTGCTGGCGGTGGAGGTGCCGTGACCGCCTCGCTGGACGCCTACCTGGGCCGTCCGCGGCCCGTGGATCCAGTCCGGGATGCCGGCAATCGGTTGCGCGCGCAGGTGCGGAGGCTCGAGATCCGGGCCCGCCAGGCCATGGAGTCCGGTCTGAGTGGGAACTACCAGAGCGCGTTCCGGGGCCTCGGCCTGGAGTTCGAGGAGGTGCGCGAGTACCGCCGCGGTGACGACATCCGCACCATCGACTGGAACGTGACCGCCCGCACCGGTCAGCTACACGTCAAACGCTACCGCGAGGAGAGGGACCTCACGGTGCTGCTGCTCGTCGACCTGTCGGCCTCCACCCGATTCGGTTCCGGGGTGATGACCGTCCACGATCTCATCGCCGAGGCCTCCAGCCTCTTCGCCCTGGCGGCCGCGCGCCGGGACCGGGTGGGAGCGATCCTGTTCGACGAGAAGGTGCGCACGGTCATCCCGCCGCGTCTCGGCTGGCGGCACGGGTTGCGGGTGGTACGGGAGGTGCTGGGTGCAGTGCCGGCCGGGCACGCCACCGCCGCGGCCGACGCGTTGCGTGCAGCCGGCAGGCTGCTGCACCGGCGCGGGGTCGTGGTGCTCATGGCCGACCAGGTCTGTCCCATGCCGCGACGCGAGCTGGTGGCGCTGGCGGCTCGGCACGAGGTGGTGGTGGTGCGGGTGCGCGACCCCCTCATCACCGACGGGCTGCCGGGTGTGGCCCTGCCGGTGGTGGATGCGGAGGGCGGACGACGGGGGACGCTGCACGGCGGCTCTCCGGACGCGGGCGAGGAGGTGCCGCCAGGCATCGACGTGGTTCAGCTGAGCACCGACAGCGATTACCTGGGCGAGGTGCGGACCATGCTCCAGGCCAGGGAGCGACGCCGTGTACGGCGCTAGAGCGATTCCCGTGGTGCTGAGCGTGGCGGCCGGGCTCGTGGCGGTGGGTGCCCGCGGGGCTGCGCCCGCCCCCGAGCAGGAGTCGCCGGCGACCCTCGTGGCGAGCGTGCCGGGGTCCGCGGTGAGCGTCGGTGACCGCGTTCCGGTCCGGGTGACGGTGCACGGCGGCGACGGCTGGCAGTGGGGGGATCTGGTCGTCGAGGCATCCGAGAGGTGGGCGGTGGTCGCGCCGCCGCACGGGGTGGCGGGCTCCTCGCCGCCGGTGTGGGAGCTGGTGCTCGCGCCGCTGGTGGTGGGGGAGTCGGCTCTCCCCGCCATGGGGGTGACGGCCCGGCCTCCTGCGGGCGATCCGGTCCAGGTGGCGCTGGGGGCCCCGCCCAGGGTCACGGTGGCGTCGGTGCTGCCCCCGGGCGAGGAGGACGCCAAGCCCGCGCCGTTGCGCGATCCCCTGGGCGCGCGCGGTTTCCCCTGGGAGTGGATCCTGCCGTGGGCCCTGGTCGCGACGCCACTCGTCGCCGCCGGCGTCTGGTGGGGGACACGCCGCCGGCGCAGGCTGATGGAGGCGGGAGGCGCGTCTCCGCTGCCGCCATTGGCCGAGCTGGAGGGGCGGCTGACCGAGCTGGAGACGGCGCTCGCTCGCGCGGTGCCGACGGCTCCCTGGTGCGATGGGCTGGCGGCTGCGTTCCGCCGCTTCCTGGAGCGGCGGAGCGGTGCGCCGGCGTGCGAGATGACCTCCTTCGAGCTGCGCGGCCTGGCGCGTCGGGAGCGCTGGCCGGAGACGGTCCAGCGCGCACTGCACCGTGTAATGACCGTGGTGGACGGCGTCCGCTTCTCCCGCCTGGGGTGCGCCGACGGTGAGCTGACGGAGGTCCTGGGCGCGGCCCGATCGGCCGCTCGCACCCTCGACGCGCACCTCGCCGCCGCCGAGGCCGAGCTGGAGGAGGCCTCGTGATGCGGATGGCCGCGCCGGCGGCCCTCTGGCTGACCGTCCTCGGCGTGGTCGCGGCCATGCTCTGGCTCGGTCGGCGGCGCTGGCAGCGCTTCCCCTTCCCGGGCGCCGGTGCGGGCGCGCTGCGGCTGGGGCGGCCGTCCGCCACGGCGCTGGCCGGCCTGCTGGTCGCGGCGGCGTTCCTGCCCCTGGCGGTGGCGGCGGCGCGACCCCAGGAGGTGCTGTCCAGGCGGCTCGAGCGGGCGGAGGGCGTGGACCTCGTGATCGCACTCGACATCTCCGGCTCCATGGCGGCCCTGGACTTCCAGCCCTCGGATCGCCTCCAGGTGGCCAAGGAGGTCATCGGGCGGTTCATCGCCAGGAGACCCGACGACCGTGTCGGCGTCGTGGTGTTCGCCGGCGCGGCGGTGACGCTGTGCCCCCTGACCCTGGACCACGATGTGGCCCTCGAGCTGCTGGACAGGGTGAAGCTCGACACCCTGCCCGATGGCACAGCCATCGGCCTCGGCCTGGGGACGGCGGTGAACCGGCTACGCGGCTCCGAGGCCAGGTCCAAGGTGGTCGTGCTGGTCACCGACGGTTCCAACAATGCCGGTGAGCTGGATCCGGTGACCGCAGCCGAGCTGGCCCGGGACCAGAAGATCACGGTGTACACCGTCCTGGTGGGTCGTGGGGGCAGGGTGCCGATCCCGGTGCAGGAGCGCGACCCCCGGACCGGTGCGGTGCGGCGGCGGGTCGCCCGCATGGAGGTGGACGTCAACCCCGAGCTCCTGTCCGAGATCGCCCGTCTCAGCGGGGGGAGCTCGTTCCGGGCCCGCGACGCCCAGGCCCTGGAAGAGGTCTTCGATCGCATCGACGCCCTCGAGAAGACCGAGTTCACCTCCACCCGTCTGGTGAGGTACAGGGAGCGCTTCGAACCCTGGGCCGCGGCGGCGTTGGCGTTGGTGCTGGTAGGGGTGATGGTGGAGGGCTTCGCCGGGAGGACGCCCTGGTGAGCTTCGCCGAGCCTCGAGCCCTGTGGCTGCTGGCGGCGCCCGCCCTCGCCCTCCTGGCGGTGCTCCTCCGTCACCGGCGCCGGCTGGGGCAGCAGCGGCGGCTGGCCTCCCCGGGGGTCTGGGACCGGGTCATGGGAGGCGCCCCGGCCACCGGTCTGGTGCGCATGGGCGCATGGTGCGTGGCCGCAGCGTTGTTGGTCCTGGCCCTCGCCCGCCCCCAGTGGGGAGCGCTGCCGGTCACCGAGGAGGTGCGGGCGCGTGACCTGGCCGTGGCCGTGGACGTGTCGGACTCCATGCTCTCTCCCGACGTGGCGCCCTCGCGACTGGGGGCGGCGCTGGAGCTGCTCAGGAGGGCTCTGCCGGGGCTGGAGGGCAATCGCGTGGGGGTCGTGGTGTTCGCCGGGGAAGCCTATCCCCTGGTTCCGCTCACCCGGGACCTGAGCGCCGTGGCGGGCTTCCTGGACGGCGTGCAACCGCGGATGGTCGCCCTGGCGGGGTCCAACCTCGAGCGGGCCGTGGACGCCGCGGTCGATCTCCTGCCGTCCGAGGGGGAAGGTCGGGTGGTGGTGCTGATGACGGACGGCGAGAACCTGCAGGGGCAGGTGGCCGAGGCTGCCGACCGGCTCCGGAAGGCGGGGGTCGGCATGCTCGGAGTCACCGTGGGCACCGGAAGCGGCGGGCCGATCCCCCTGCCCTCCGAGGACGGCAGTGTCCACTACAAGCGCGACCGTGACGGCCAACCGGTGGTCACCCGCGCCCATCCCGAGACCCTCGCCGGGCTCGCCGGGGCGGTGGACGGCGAGGTCCTCGAGCTCGACGGTGACCGCACCGTCCGCGACCTCATCGCGGCGGTGGATCGGCTGCGCACGCGGCAGCAGGAGTCGGCGCGGACCGTGCGTCGGGTGGAGCGGTTCCCGGTCTTTCTGGCGGCGGCGGTGGCGGCGCTCCTCGTCGGGTTCCTGTCCTCGCCGTGGCGGCGCTTGGCCCCTGCGGCCGTGCTCGTGCTGGCGTTCACACCGGCACATCCCGCTTCGGCGCAGACCCGTTCGCCGGCGCCCGCGAAGGTGGCACAGACGTCAGCGCAGCCGATCCCGACTCAGGATGTGTCGTGGTGGCAGCGCCTGCTGCCGGGGGGCAGCCGGCGGCTGGCGCGGAGCGGTCTCGGGGAGTGGCGGCGGGGCAGGACCGACAGGGCGGCGCGCGACTTCGCGGGGGCGGCGTCGCTGACGCCCTCGAACCCGGAGCGCCTGTACGACCTGGGGACCGCCCTGGCGGCCCAGGGCAAGGTCGAGGTGGCGGCCCCCCTGCTGCGGCAGGCCCAGGAGCAAGGGGTTCCCTCGGCCGCCTACAACGGGGGGACCGCGGCCCTGGTGCAGGGTCAGGGTGAGGAGGCTGTTGACCTGCTGCGGCGGGCCCTGCTGGCGGACGGCGACGCCCCGGACGTGAAGCGGAACTACGAGCTCGCCCTCCGCCTCCTCAAGCAGCAGCAGCAGGAGCAGCAGCAGCAGGACAAGGAGCAACAGAAGCAGCAGCAACAGCAGCCGCAGCAGCAGCCGACGCCGTCGCCCGGCGCGCAGGGTGCGCAGGTGCGCAGGCCCAGCCCACGCCGAGCATGGACGCCTCGTTGTTCGCCGCCCTGGAACGGGCGGAAGCCCGGGCGCGGGAGAAGATGCGGTCGCCGACCCCTCGGGCGCAGACCGTGGAGAAGGACTGGTGAAGCCCTCCACCGGCCGTGCGTTGGGTCTCCTGGCCATGGTGCTGGCCGCCGCCGGCGTGGCGGGGGCGAGCGAGCCCCGCCTGCAGGTGGAGCTGGAGCCGAGCCGTTTCGGCATCGAGGACACCGCTCGGTTGGTGGTTCGGATCATCGAGCCGCCGCCCGGCGTCTCCACTCCCCAGCTGGGGAAGCTGACCAATCTGGAGGTCCTGGCCAACGTCGAGCGGGCCGACGAGTTCAACCTCATGAACGGGGTGGCCATCCGTTCCCTCGCGTTCACCTACGCCGTCCGTGGTCACGAGGTGGGTCCGGTGGCGGTGGGCGAGGTCGTGGTGCACGCCTCGGACATGGTGCTTCGGTCGCAGCCGGTCGCCGGCGAGGTGGTTCCCGGGAGCGTGGTTCCCCCTCGCCGGCGCGCCGCCCCGTTCTTCAACGACCCCTTCGCCGACTTCTTCGGTCGTCGGCGGTCGCCCCAGGCCGAGGTGGTCCTCCGCCACCTGCTCGGCGCCCGCAAGGTGATGGTGGGCCAACCGGTGGTGGCGGCGGTGGTGTTGGACACCACCGCGGGGATCAGCGACTTCGACTGGGTGGACGTGCCCAGCTACCCGGGATGGTGGGCGCAGCGCGTGGATCCGCCGGAGCACATCACACCGGAGCCGGTCGAGGTCGACGGGACCCGTTTCAGCCGCTTCGTCATCGCCCGCCACGTGCTGGTCCCTCTCAAAGCGGGGGACCTGACGGTGCCGGCGGTGAAGGCGCGGATCGCGGTGGGGGGTCGCTCACCCTTCGATCCGGGAGAGGTGCTCGAGCGCTCCACGCCCGCCCTGCAGGCGACGGCGACCCAGCCGCCGCCGCCGCCGGCAGGGTTCGCCGGGGCGGTTGGTGATCTGTCCTACAGCGCCGAGCTGAGGCCTACCAAGATCGAGCTCGGCTCGTCGGCGGTCCTGTCCATACACCTCAGCGGCAGCGGGAACCTGCCCCTGGTGGACAGCCCGCCCCATTGGCCCGTGGCAGATGGTTGCACCACCTATCCCCCGGAGGATGAGAGCAAGGTCGACGTGGGCGACGGCGGGATCCGCGGCAGCCGGACGTGGCGGATGACGGTGGTCCCGGAGCGTGCGGGCACGCTCCACTTTGAGCCGGTCACCATGGCCGTGTTCGATCCGGCGAGCGGCGCCTATCATCGCCAGACCCTGGGACCGTTCACGCTGCACGTGACGGTGCCGCCACCCACCCCGACGCCGGTCCCCGCGCTCGACGCGGTTCCCCCAGCGCCGCCGCCGGCGTCCCAGCCCGAGGGCGAGGTGTTGGCCCCCACCCAGAGCCCGCAGTGGCTGCTGGTCGTGGGTGGCCTGCTCGGGGGCGCCGTGCTCGGAGGGCTCGTGGTCTGGGCGGTGGGCCGGCGCCGCCGGTCGCCGATCCCTCCGGCCCGCCCCGGTCAGAGCCCCGCCGAGCGTGCGCGGGAGCTGCAGATCGCCCTGGAGCGGTGGTGGGTGGCCGCCCGCGAAGGGGATGCCGCCGCCACCCTGAGGCCCGAGATGGAGGCCCTTCGGCGCGACCTGGAGGCGGTGCGCTTCGCCCCGGAGCGAGCCGATCACTCCGACACCGTGCGCGATCTCGCGACGCGGCTGGTGAGCCTGTTCAAGCGCGCGTGATAGACTTTCACCATGGGTGCGCCCGAGGTGTATTCCCTTCCTGCAGAGGATCTTGAGCCCTTCCTGGATCGTCGGAGATACTCGGTCTTCTCCCTGTCCGAGCTGCGCCTGGGGTCGTTCCTTGGTGAAATTCTGAGCAAGGCCAACGACTTTGTGCCCTCGGTGGCGGGGTCCATCCTCATGGATCGGCCCTTCGAACGGGGGGAGACGCCCTCGGACACCCTGCTCTACTTCGTGGCCACCTTCGGCCCCTCGTCTTCGGAGCTTCTGGGCCAGAGTCTGCGGGCCGACCGCGGGGTGGCCGGCCGCGTCTACCGCAGCGGCGAGCCGTACCTGATGAGCGAGCCCGAGCGCGACCCCAACTTCTACAGCAAGTTCGACGAGATCCACCAGTTCCGGACGAGCTGCGCGGTGGCGGTGCCGATCCGTATCGAGCGCACCGTGTGCGGCGTCCTGGAGCTCGTCAACAGGGAGGGAGGAGCGCCCTTCGGCGGCCAGGATCTCCAGCTCCTGGAGATCTTCGCCCGCTACACCTCGGTGTCCATCGAGAACCTGCTCGACGCCCAGCGGGCCAACGAGATGGCGCGCCGCGACGATCTCACCGGGCTCCACAACGACCGCTTCTTCCACCACCGTCTCTCCGAGGACCTCATCCGCGCCGACGTCACCCAGTCCACCCTGGCGCTCATCTTCCTCGACTTGGACAACTTCAAGGGAGTCAACGACACCCACGGCCACCTGGCGGGTTCCCAGGTCCTCAAGGAGTTCGGGTATCTGCTGCGGCAGACCGTGCGGGCGCCCGGTGCGACCCTCGCCCGGTACGGCGGGGACGAGTTCGTGATCATCCTTCCCGATCACGACGTGGAGCAGGCCCTCCAGGTCGCCCAGTCCATCCGCGAGGCCCTCTCCGTGACGGCGTTCCTGCAGGGGAGCTTCTCCTGGGCCGAGGGCCCCATCTACTGGCGGTCACCCCTGACCTCCTCCATGGGCATCGCGGTGTACCCGGTCCACCTCGCCCGCAAGGGGACCGTGGACCTCAAGAAGAACCTGCTGCTCCGTGCCGCCGACCAGGCCATGTACGATGCCAAGGGGAGAGGGAAGGACCAGGTGCAGGTGGCTCAGTGACCGTCTCCTGATGCCAGATTGGCGGTCACGGGTGGCGGTTCCAACGGGAAGGCTGGCAGGCTTCTTGCTGTTCCCGGGTGTACGCGAAGGGGAGTCCCGGTGACTCCGGCGAGCTGGAGGTAGCATGGAATCGAGCAAGGTGAAGATCTTCTCCATGGCGGCCGTGGCGGTGGCCGCCGTGTTGTTCGGCATGGTGGTCGCCGGCGCCCTGAACCTCACCCCGGCGGTGGAGGCCGACCGTCCGCCCGCAGCGACGCCGGCGGCGACGGCCCCGGCCCAGCTCCCCGACTTCGCCACCCTCGCCGAGGCGGTGGTCCCGTCGGTGGTGTCCGTGTACTCCACGGAGGAGGTGGACCAGACGCAGCGGCGCCGGATGCCCCAGGACCCCTTCCACTACTTCCCGTGGCCCCGGCGCGACGACGGGGGGCAGCGCGAGCCCATGGTCCGGCAGTCCTCGGGATCCGGCTTCTTCATCACGGCGGACGGGGAGATCCTGACCAACAACCACGTGGTCGAGGATGCCACCAAGATCAGCGTCCAGCTCGAGGACGACACCGAGCTCGAGGCCGAGGTGGTGGGCCGCGACCCGGCCACGGACATCGCCCTGCTCAAGGTGAAGGACGGTGATCGGCGGTTCCCCTATCTCCAGTTGGGTGATTCCGACGCCCTCAGGGTGGGCGAGTGGGTGATGGCGGTGGGCAACCCGCTGCAGATGGACCACACGGTGACGGTGGGCGTGATCTCGGCCAAGGGCCGGGTGCTGGGGCTCTCCGACGAGGGGAGCTCGTTCGAGAACTTCATCCAGACCGACGCCGCCATCAACCTCGGCAACTCCGGCGGGCCGCTGGTGAATGCGAGTGGCAAGGTCATCGGCATCAACACCGCCATCAACGCGGCGGGCCAGAACCTCGGCTTCGCCATCCCCGTCAAGACCGCGGAACGGGTGCTGCCCCAGCTGCGGGAGCGGGGGCGGGTGGTGCGCGGATTCCTCGGCATCGAGGTCTCCAACATCGACCAGGACACCGCCGAGGCGTTCGGGCTGAAGGGTCGGCAGGGCGCTCTGGTCCAGAACGTGACGCCCGGGCACGCCGCGGACCGGGCCGGACTGGAGCACGGCGACGTCATCGTCCAGATCGACGGCCGGCCCCTCGAGGACACTCGGGACCTGATCGACACCGTGTCCGCGAAGCCGCCGGGGACCACGGTGGAGCTGGGCATCATCCGGGACGGCAAGCGGATCACCAAGAAGGTGACCCTGGAAGAGCGGGCGGGTGAGGATGAGGCCGGGGACGCTGAGGCGGCACCCGAGGAGGAGGACACCACCGCCACCCGGGTGGGCATCAACGTCACGGAGATGACCGCGCGGATCCGCCAGTACTACGACGTGGACGACAGCACGACGGGGGTGGTCGTCACCCACGTCCGGCCGCTGTCCCCGGCCGGCGAAGAGGGGCTGGCCGAGGGTGACGTCATCACCGAAGCCAACGGCCAGCAGGTGGCCGCGCCCGAGGATCTCCTGCGCGCCATCGAGCGGGTGAGGGACGGCGGCTACCTGAAGCTGTACGTGTATCGGCCACGGGCGGACCGGTCGTTCTTCGCCATCCTGAAGCTCGACGAGTAGGACCCTATCGGGGCTGGCGTTTTGGGCCGCGGGTTCCTGCGGCCCAGAAACGGGTCCTGTCGCCCATATACGGCGACAGGAACGGGGACCAGGGGCGGCGGGCAGCGTCGGCGACCAGCGGGCAGAGATCTGGGGCGGCGACAGCAATCAGCGGCAGCAGACAGCGATCAGGCCGCACGCCGGAACACGCCTTGGGGTTGATCAGCCGCCAGGTCATGGCCCGCACGCGATCCAGACGAGCCAGTGCCGCCTGTGCCGCAGAGAGGTTGACGGCTCCAGTTGCGGCAGGAGCCGCAGGTGGCTGTCCACCTCCTTGGCCGACGCATATGCGATCGCCAGAAGTGCAGGCGGTCCCGACCGGACCGACCGTGGCCCTCGGCCAGGTTCGCGGGCACCGAGCTCGCGGACCGAATCACCTGATCGCCGATCGGCTTCAGGGGAGCTGGAAGCCTCATCACCAGCTTGATGGCGGCTCCCGCGGCTTCGAGGGCCTTGCTGTGGGCAGCCAGACCGGGCTTGGGGATCGCGTTGCGCTTCTCACCTCCGGGTCGTTCATGCTCTCTCCTCCAAGCCGGGGGCCGGCCCAGGTCAAGGGTGCGAAGCACCGGGCTCCGAGCCCGGCTTGCCCTTGACATGGGCCGGCCACCGGCTACGTTCTCGGACGAACGACCCGGAGTTACCATGCCGCCGATCGCAGCCGCCGATCGCAGCCGCCGATCGCAGCCGCCGATCGCAGCTCGCCGATCGCAGCCGCCGATCGCAGCCGCCGATCGCAGCCGCCGATCGCAGCCGCCGATCGCAGCCGCCGATCGCAGCCGCCGATCGCAGCCGCCGATCGCTCCGGATCTGCGGTAGTATCCTGTGCGCGGAGGGCCAGATGAGTGACGACGCCAAGGCCAAGGGGCCGCAGTTCACGATCGGCGCGGACGTGGCGCTCGGCCAGTATGCCAACGTGGTGAGCATCGCGCACAACTACTCCGAGGTGCTGCTGGACTTCGGCCGCACCCTGCCGGGGCGCGGCGACATCCCGGTGGTGGCGCGGATCATGATGAACCCGTTCCAGGCCAAGCAGCTCCTGCGCGCCCTCAACCACAACCTGGCCATGTACGAGAAGACCTTCGGGGCCATCCCGGAGCCGCCGGGCGGTGGTCCGCAGGCCGGGAATGGCGCCAACTGACGTCGTCGCGCCCTCCCATGCTTCCCTTCACCATCACCGGCCGTGACGGCGCCAGCGATGCCCGCGCCGGCGAGCTGGAGACCCCGCACGGGGTCGTCCACACCCCCGCCTTCATGCCGGTGGGCACCGGCGGCACGGTGAAGGGCATGGCGAGCTGGGAGCTCGCCCGCCTGTCCCCGGAGATGGTCCTGGCCAACACCTACCACCTGCTGCTGCGCCCGGGCCTGGAGGGCATCCGGGCCATGGGCGGGCTGCACCGCCTGCTGGCGTGGCGGGGGCCGATCCTCACCGACTCCGGCGGCTATCAGGTGTTCTCGCTGGCGGCGCGGCGGACAGTGGACGACGACGGTGTCACCTTCTCCTCCCATCTGGACGGTTCTCCTCGGCGTCTGACCCCACAGGGTGTGACCGAAGCTCAGGCCGCATTCGGCGTGGACATCGCCATGGTCCTCGACGAGTGCCTTCCCTACCCCGTGGAGCCGGGGACGGCCGAGGCGTCGATCCGTCGTACCACCGCCTGGGCGGTAGCGGGTCTGAAGCGGGCCCGGGAGCTCAGGGACGGCGGGTGGGAGGGAGGCCTGTTCGCGATCCAGCAGGGTTCCCTGGATCTGGACCTGCGGCGCCGGTCCACCGAGGCCCTGGCGGCGCATCCCTTCGACGGCTTCGCCGTGGGGGGGCTGGCGGTGGGCGAGAGCTCCGCGCAGCTGCACGAGGCGGTGGCTGGGGCGACGCCGATCCTGCCGTGGGAGCGGCCCCGGTATCTCATGGGCGTGGGCTACCCGGAGGACATGCTCGCGGCGGTCGCGGCGGGCGTGGACCTCTTCGACTGCGTGCTGCCGACCCGCTCCGCCCGCACGGGCAAGGTGTTCACCTCCTCGGGGAAGCTCAACATCAAGAACGCGCGCCACGCCTCCGAGGACGGCCCCCTGGACGACGCCTGCCCGTGCCTGACCTGCGCCGCCTACCCCCGGTCCGCCCTCCGCCACCTGTTCGTGGCGAACGAGGTGACGTCGGTGGTGCTGCTGACGGTGCACAACCTGACCTACTTCGTCGGCTTGATGAGATCTGCCAGAGACGCTATCATGACAGGCCGCTTCGCGCATTGGCGGCGCCGGGTGGAGGGCGCCCGAGCGCGGGGCGCGAGCCAGTAGACTCCACGTTCCTCGAGAGGTGATTCATGCAAGGGGCAACCGGGAGCAGTCCACTCGCGATCCTCATCCCGTTCGTGCTGATCTTCGCGGTGTTCTACTTCATCGTGATCCTGCCGGCCAAGCGCCAGCAGCGCAAGAAGGAAGCGATGATCGGAGCCCTCAAGAAGGGTGACCGGGTCGTCACCAGCGGCGGCATCTACGGGACCGTGGCCGGTGTCGAGGATGTGTCGCTGCTCCTGAAGGTGGCGGAGAACGTCAAGATCCGAGTCGCCAAGAGCGCCGTGGCCGGACCCGTGGGTCCGGACTCGAACGGCGCTGCAGGCGGTTGAGGGAGGCAGCGGTGGACCGCAAGCTGTGGTGGCGAATCGGACTGATCCTGGTGGTGGTGGGGGTGTCGGTGTGGTCGCTGTACCCACCGACCAAGAAGATCCACCTCGGACTGGACCTCTCGGGTGGCATCCACCTCGTGCTCGAGGTGCAGACCAACGACGCCGTCAAGGCCGAGCTGGACGACGCCGCGGCGCGTCTGCGCACCCAGGCCAAGGACAAGGGGATCACCCTCGGGCAGGTCAACGTCGATCCCGCCAAGGACCTGTTCGCGATCGGCGTGCCCACCGACGCGGACCGGACCACCCTCCGGGACGTGGCCTCCAAGTACCTTCCCAACTACGAGATCGCCACCGGGGCCCAGCAGTGGACCTTCACCCTGCCGGCGAACGTGGAGCGCGACGTCCGCGACCTCGCGGTGCGCCAGGCGCTGGAGACGATCCGCAACCGCGTCGACCAGTTCGGCGTGTCGGAGCCGGTGATCCAGCGCCAGGGGATCTCGAGCGACCGCATCCTGGTGCAGCTCCCCGGCGTCGAGGACCCGGGCCGGGTCAAGGAGATCATCTCCCACACCGCCTTCCTGGAGTGGAAGGAGGTGCTGGCGGGCCCCACCTCCGATCGAGCGGCGCTCCTGCAGTCCTACGGCGGGAAGGTGCCTCCTGACGCCGAGGTCCTCAGCGGCAACCGCGAGGGACCGTCGGGCGAGGTCGTGGGTCGCCAGTACTACCTCCTGCGCAAGACGGCCATCGTGTCGGGGCGGGAGCTGCGCAACGCCCGCCGCGGCCAGGGCCAGTTCGGCGAGCCGGTGGTCAACTTCTACCTGACGCCGGCGGCGGGGGAGAAGTTCGCCGAGTTCACGGCCAGCCACATCGGCGACCAGGCGGCCATCGTCCTCGACAACAACGTCATCTCGGCCCCCGTGATCCGGTCCAAGATCCGGGACGAGGGCTACATCGAGGGCAACTTCACCCTGCAGCAGGCCGACGACCTGGCCCTGCAGCTGCGCGCCGGCGCCCTGCCCGCCTCCATCACCTACCTGGAGGAGCGCACGGTGGGGCCGTCCCTGGGCCATGACTCGGTGGTCCGCGGCGTGCGCGCAGCCATCGCCGGTCTCATCATCGTGATGCTCTTCATGCTCGTCTACTACAAGCTGTCGGGGCTCAACGCCAACGCCGCCCTGCTCCTGAACATCATCATCCTCATGGGTGCCATGGCGTACTTCGGGGCCACGCTGACCCTGCCCGGCATCGCCGGCATCGTCCTCACCATCGGCATGGCGGTGGACGCCAACGTGCTCATCTTCGAGCGCATCCGCGAGGAGCTGCGGCTGGGCAAGACGCCGCGTGCGGCCATCGACGCCGGGCTACGGCCAGGCCTTCGGCACCATCCTGGACTGCCAACCTGACCACCCTGATCGCGGCCGCTGTCGTCCTCTTCCAGTTCGGCACCGGCCCGGTGAAGGGCTTCGCCGTCACCCTGTCCATCGGCATCCTGGCCATCGTCTTCACCGCCGTTTTCGTGTCCCGCACCCTGTACATGCTGGTGCTGGCGGGACGCGAGCGAGTCGAGACCCTGAGCGTCTGAGGGAGACGAGATGCGCATCATCGGCGACACCAACTTCCCGTTTCTTCGCTACCGCGCCATCGCGTTGAGCCTGTCGGCGCTGGTCATCCTGGCGGGGCTGGGATACGACCTGTTCGGTCCCGGATTGAACTTCGGCATCGACTTCGCCGGCGGCACCCAGGTGACGGTCAAGTTCCGCCAGGACTCGGACCTCGGCCGCCTGCGCGATGCGCTGTCCCGGCTGACGGTGGGGACCCCGCTCATCCAGCGCTTCGACGAGGCCACCAAGCACGAGGTCCTGATCCGGGTCGAGAACCCCGAGGGCAAGGAGGGCGACTTCACGAAGCCGATCCTGGATCTGCTGAGGTCGGAGTACGACGGCGGCATCGGTGACCGGTTCGACCTCAACACCCAGGGCTCGAAGGAGCTCACCCAGCTCCTGGTGAACGCCGACCCCGACGGGATCGGAGGAACGCCCGAGGCCCGCAGCGATCACTACGCCCCCATGGCCGACGCGGTCCTGGCCTATCGCAAGGACCACGGCATCTTCGACTCCCTGGCCAACCTCCAGGACATCACCGCCCTGTCGGGTCCGGCGCGCACGTACCTGGACCAGAACGCGGCGGTGGGCGAGTTCTCCCTGCTCGGGGCCGAGAGCGTGGGTCCCGCCGTGGGCAAGGACCTGCGGGAGAAGGCGGTGCTGGCCGTCGCCTTCTCCCTGGTGGGCATGCTGGTCTACATCTGGGTGCGCTTCCAGCTCCCCTACGGCATCGGCGCCGTGGTGGCCCTGTTCCACGACGTGCTGATCACCCTGTCGGCGCTGTCCCTGACCCACCGCGAGATCAACCTTCCCACCATCGCGGCCCTCCTGACCTTGGTGGGCTACTCCGTCAACGACACGGTGGTGGTCTTCGACCGGGTGCGGGAGAACCTGAGGCTCCGTCGGGGCGATGAGCTGGAGGCGTTGATGAACGACTCCATCAACCAGACCCTGTCGCGGACCATCATCACGTCCGGGACCACCCTGATGGTGGTGCTGACCCTGTTCATCTTCGGCGGCGACGTGATCAACACCTTCGCCTTCGTGCTGCTGGTGGGCATCATCGTCGGCACCTACTCGTCGGTCTTCGTCGCTTCCCCGGTCGCTCTCTTCATCAGCCGGATCGTGGCCAAGCGGCGCGAGCGCGCCCGCATGCGTCACGGCCGGGCGCGGCGCAAGCCCGCCGCCGCGCGCCGCTGAGCGGAGAGCGGGAGCACAGGAGACTGGCGAAGGCGCACACCCGAGTGCTCCGGGAGCGCCAGAGAGGTGACACCCTCCGCGGCGACGCACATTGCGACGCCAAAGCCGGTGCCAGGCACCGTTCGGGAAGCGGCGCCCCGCCGTCTTTGAGCGCAAGACCCGGTGCCAGGCACCGTTCCGCGAGTTGGACACGCGAGAGGCACCCGCTTGGGGAGCACCAGAGAGGGTGCCAGGCACCGTCACGATCGAGCCGAGAAGGGTAGGCGCCGCATCTTCAACGGTGCCTGGCTCCCACTCTGGCGAACCCGACGCGTGCAAGATTCGCGGGCACTGCCGCTGCCGCTGGGCTTCGGACGCGGACGCGGACGCGGACGCGGAGGGGGGCGGTGCTCGCTCCTTTGCCCGCAACTCCTTTGGCCACAGCAGAAGTCCCACTCACCTTGACCAGAAAGGTACAATGAATAGATGAGTGCGGGGCGCAAGATCCGCATCGAGGACATCCTCAACCGGGTCGAGGCCTACCGGCCCGACTTCGATGAGGATCTGCTGCGCCACGCCTACGTGTTCGCCGCCAACCGGCACCACGGGCAGGTCCGCAGGTCGGGCGAGGACTACCTGATCCACCCCCTCACCGTGGCCTGGATCCTGGCCGAGATGGAGCTCGACGAGGTGGCGATCACGGTCGGGCTCCTCCACGACCTGCTGGAGGACACCCCCACCACCGGCGAGGAGCTGGCGGTGGAGTTCGGGACCGAGATCCGACGGCTGGTGGAGGCGCTGACCAAGATCTCCACCTTCGAGTCCAGCTTCGCGGCCCGGGAGGCCACGGAGGCCGAGAACTTCCGACGCCTCCTCCTCGCCTCCATGGACGACGTGCGGGTAATCCTGGTGAAGCTGGCCGATCGCCTCCACAACATGCGCACCCTGGGCTTTCTGCCCCGGGATCGCCAGGTCGCCATCGCCCGCGAGACCCTGGACATCTACGCGCCCATCGCCAACCGCCTCGGCATCGGCAGCATCAAGCTGGAGCTGGAGGACCTGTGCTTCCGCTATCTCTACCCGGCGGAGTTCGAGCGGCTGGAGCACGAGCTCGAGCAGCGCGCCGAGGTGGCGGACCGCTGGTTCAACACCATCCGGGAGGTGCTGGAGGGGCTGCTCAAGGAGAACGGTATCGAGGCGACGGTGTCGGGCAGGGTCAAGCACCTGTACTCCATCTGGTCCAAGCTCAAGCGGCAACGGGTCGAGCTGTCGGACGTCTTCGACGTGCTCGCCTTCCGCCTCATCGTGTCCACGGTGGCGGAGTGCTACGCCACCCTCGGCCTCATCCATCAGCAGTGGTCGCCGGTGCCGGGGCGCATCAAGGACCACATCGCCATCCCCAAGCCCAACGCCTACCAGTCACTCCACACCACGGTGATCGGACCCGAGGGGCACCCCTTCGAGATCCAGATCCGCACCCGGGACATGCACAAGATCGCCGAGTACGGCATCGCCGCCCACTGGAGCTACAAGGAGGTGGGCTCGCGCAGCGCCGCCGAGGACTCCCGCATCGCCTGGCTGCGGAGCCTGCTGGACAACTCGGAGGGCAGCTCGCCGCGGGAGTTCCTGGACTCCCTCAAGGTGGACCTGTACCCGGACGAGGTGTACTGCTTCACCCCCCGCGGGGACGTCTTCTCCTTCCCGCGCGGGGCGACCATCCTGGACTTCGCCTACCGGGTCCACACCGAGGTCGGCCACACCTGCGTCGGCGGCCGCCTCAACGGCCGCTGGGTGCCCCTCAAGACCGTGCTCGGCAACGGCGACATCGTCGAGGTCACCACCTCTCCCCAGCAGCGGCCGCGCCACGACTGGCTGGGGATGGTGGTCACCAGCCGCGCCCGCTCCAAGATCCGCGTTTGGTTGAAGCGGGAGGAGCGGGATCGCGCCCTGGAGGTGGGACGCAAGCTGCTCGAGCGCGAGCTGCGCAAGACCGGCACCTCCCTGCGCAAGGCGGCCGGCCAGGACGGGCTGCAGCACGTCGCCAGCCAGCACGGCCTGGCCCGTGAGGAGGACCTCCTGGCGGCGGTGGGCTTCGGCAGGATCTCGGCCGCGTCGGTGGCGACGTCCCTGCAGCCCGCCCAGGACGCGGGCGAGGCCGGCCCTCCCGCCGCCCCGGGGCACGAGGTCACGCCGGGACGGGACGACAGCCAGGTCCTGGAGGTGACCGGGGACGCCGACTTCCTGGTCTACGTGGCCAAGTGCTGCAGCCCGCTCCCGGGGGAGGAGATCGTCGGCTACGTGACCCGCGGCAAGGGGGTGGCCGTGCACTCCAGGTCGTGCCCCAACGTGCGCAACCTGCTCTACCACCCGGAGCGGGAGATCGAGGTCCGCTGGGCGGCGGACGCGGTGAAGCGGGTGTCACGACCGAGCCGGGTCGACGTGGACATGATCTTCAAGGACCGCTCCGGCATGCTGGCCTCCATCTCCCAGACCATCTGCGCCGAGGGCAGCGACATCGTGAGCTGCCAGCTCCGCACCGAGCAGGACGACACCGGCTTCGCGGCCGTGACCATCGCGGTCCGGGACGCCCCCCACCTGGCCAGGATCATGGATCGGCTGCAGGGCTTGAGCGGCATGCTCCAGGTGGAGCGCCGGGGTCAGCAGCGACCGGTCCGTTCCTGATCGCTTCAGCGAGCAGCGGGGAAGGGCGACGCAGGGGCGCGGAGCCGCCCACCCACCCGAGAACTCAACGCAGAGTCGCGGAGACGCAAAGGCGCCAAGCCCCCGCCCGCCCCGGGCAGAAGAAGGAACGCAGGGGCGCGGAGCCCCCACCCACCCAGCACTTCTCGCGAGTCGGGAACGTCAGAGAAGGTGCCTGGCACGCCGTCTTGCTTTGATGGGACGTGGATCGCTTCGTTCGAAAGCGTGCCTGGCACCCGCTCTGGCCCGCCCGAAGCGAGAGATGCCGCGACGCGCCGATTCTGTCGACGCCTCTCCCGTGGTTGCCACCGCTGGCACTTTCCCGACCCCAGGTCACGCACGGCCGGCCCGTGTCACCTCGGAAAAGTGTCACCAGTGGCACGCCCGAGGGACGCGCTGTTCTGCCGAAGACCGCTGACCCGCTGAGCGCTGCTCACGACACGTCTCGCCACGGCTCCCGGCACCGGCTCTGTCGCTGATTGGGGGATGCGGGGGGTCGGGCTACGAAGCGGCGGCCTGGGCGCGGGGCGCCTTCACGACCTTGCCCGACCGGATGCAACGGGTGCACACCCTGAGGGTCGTTGGGCGACCGTCGACGACGGCCCGGACCCGCTGCAGGTTAGGCTGCCAGCGGCGCTTCGTGACGTTGTGGGCGTGGGAGATATTGTTGCCCGTCATCGGGCCCTTGCCGCAGATATCGCATCGCTGCGCCATGATGTCGACCTCCAAGCCCCACCTCGGGGGCAGATTTGAATACCACATGCATAAGCCAAAATCAAGGGCCGCTGGGGGCAACTCTCCCGGGAGATGATGGTCATCACCTCAATTGCGTGCTCGTGTCCGTAGATTCGGCGAGAAAAATCCGTGAGCTTTTTTTTCAAGGCATAATGGAAAAGTGTCACGTTTTCTGGCAGTCGTTGATTCCTTGCACGTGTATTCTGTTCGTGTGTTCCTGGGACAAAGGTTATGCGAGCAGAAACGAGTCGCGGATTGCGAGGAAACCTCTATCATGCTGTTTCACTTGTTCTTGACACTGCAAAAGCCCTTTGCTAGCCTGCTAGTAAGAGGGGATATGGCCAAGTCGGGCGCGGCTCCGCTTAGGGGGTGAGCAACCGTGTTTGGTAAACGAAAAAAGCAGGTCGTCGGCTGTGATGTCGGCTCGTCATCCATCAAGATCGTCGAGCTGAAGCCGCTCAAAAACGAGGAGTACCAGCTCCAGCACGCGGCTATCGCCAACCTGTCGCCCGAGGCGATCGTCGACGGCGCGATCATGGACTCGTCCCTCGTGGTGGAGGCGCTGTCGCGGCTGATCGCCGACAACGCCATCAAGAACCCGAGCTTCGGGGGCTCCCTGTCGGGGCATTCGGTGATCATCAAGAAGATCCAGCTGCCCTCCATGACGGACGCGGAGCTGGCGGAGTCCATCCAGTGGGAGGCGGAGCAGTACATCCCGTTCGACATCAACGACGTCAACCTGGACTACGTCGTCCTGGAGTCGGGGGCCGGGGACACCATGGACGTGCTCCTGGTCGCCGTGAAGAAGGACCGCATCGCCGACTACACCTCGGTGATCGTCCAGGCCGGCAAGGACCCGGTGCTGGTGGACGTGGACGTGTTCGCCCTCCAGAACGCCTATGAAGCCAACTACAAGACCGGCGACGAGACCACCGCGCTGGTCAACATCGGCGCCTCGGTGATGAACATCAACATCCTCCACCGCGGGTCGTCCATCTTCTGGCGGGACGTCGCCTTCGGCGGCAACCAGTACACGGAGGCCATCCAGCGCGAGCTCAACCTGCCCCGTGAGGACGCGGAGCGCCTGAAGCTCGGCGAGCGCATCGGGGAGCACTCGGTGCAGCAGGTGATGGGCGTGCTCGACGGGGTCTCGGAGGACCTCGCCGCAGAGCTCCAGAAGACCATCGACTTCTTCGTGGCCACCTCGTCGGTTGATCGCCTGGACAGGGTCGTCCTCGCCGGCGGCAGCGCCCAGGTGGTCAACCTGGACAAGGTGCTCAAGGAGCGCTTCCAGGTGGACGTGGAGGTCCTGAACCCGTTCCGCAACATCCGCTACTCGGAGTCCGACTTCGACCCCGAGTGGATCAACCGCCACGCCTCCGCCATGTCGGTGGCGGTGGGCCTGGCCGTGCGAGCAGTCGGAGACTGACGCCATGATCAAGATCAACCTGGTTGCCGAGGTCCCCGCCGCGGCGGCGAAGAAGCGCAAACGGACGGAGTTCTCCCTCGGCGCCAAGCAGGGGGACGTGCTGCTGATCATCGTGCTCGGCATCGCCCTGGTGGTGATCGGCACGCGGTGGTTGATGCTGAAGAACGAGCGCGCCAACCTGCGTCGCGTCAAGGCCGAGAAGACCCAGGAGCGGGACGAGCTCAAGCCCTACATCGACAAGGTGGACGAGCTCGAGAAGAAACGCGACCAGCTGAAGCACAAGATCGCCGTCATCAACAAGCTCAAGGAGAACCAGCGGGGGCCGGTGCGGATCATGGACGAGGTCTCGCGCTCCCTGCCCGACCTGGTGTGGCTGACCAAGCTCGACCTCAACGGGACCAGGCTGACGCTGACGGGCATGGCCATGGACGAGAACGCGGTGGCCAACTACATCTCCAACATCAACGGGTCCCCCTTCTTCCAGGAGCCGGCCCTCAAGGACATGGCGCGCTCCCGAGAGGACGCCTTCACCTTCACCCTCAACTGCAACTTCACCTATGCGCCGCCCGAGATCAAGACCGCCGCCAACAAGGGCGCGGGCTCGTAAGGGGAGGGTGACATGGCCATCGACCTCAACGAAAAGCCCTGGTACGTGGCGGTCATCGTCGGTGTGGTGCTCGGCATCGCCCTGTTCGTCGTGCTCCAGATGTACGTCTTCAAGGACATTCAGACCGAGTGCGCGAACCTCGAGTCGTCCATCAGCGACCTGGAGCGGGAGATCGAGAAGGGGTTGGCCGCCAAGCGCGACCTGCCCAAGCTCGAGGAGGACATCAAGAACCTGGAGCTCGACCTGGGCCGGCTGCGCCGCATCCTGCCCACCAAGCGCGAGACCGACAGCCTGCTCAAGAAGCTGAAGCAGCTCACCGAGCGCGGCCACTTCCGGCTCGTCCGCTTCACGCCCGGCGACTTCGTGGACCAGGACTTCTACCAGGAGTGGCCCATCAAGGTGGAGCTGGACGGCACCTACCACGAGCTGGGCAAGTTCTTCGATCGCCTCAGCCGATTCTCGCGCATCATCAACGTGGACAACCTAGCCATCTCACCGACCAGGGCGGAAGGTGGGTACACGATCCACGCCACCTTCACCCAGAAGACCTTCATCTACAAGGAAGAGCCGGCGGAAGGACGAGGCAAATGAGCGTGCGGTGGTGGATTGCGTGGTTGCTGGCCGCCTCGCTGGCCTCCCTCGGCGCGTCTCGGGTCGGGGCTCAGGATCAGGACAGCGGCGCGGAGGGGAGCGAGGGTGCCAAGAACGAGGGCGTCCTCGATCTCGACGAGGATGTGGACGTCTCCGGCATCGAGGAGATCCTGCGCGGCGAGCAGGAGGTCCTTCAGGGGGACGTCTTCAGCTACGACCCGGCGGGCCGTCGCGACCCCTTCCGGTCACTCCTGGAGGGCTTCCAGGACGAGGACACCGGCGGCGCCAAGGTGAGGCCTCCGGGTCTGCCGGGCATGATGGTCGAGGAGCTCAGGGTGGAAGGCATCCTGGAGACGCCGAGCGGCATGCTGGCGTTCGTACAGGGACGCGACAACCAGTCCTACATCATCCGACCCGGGACGAAGCTCTATAACGGCGAGGTCAAGGAGATCCTTCCCGGCAAGGTCGTGTTCAAGCAACAGGTGAACGACCCGAAGCAGACGAGACCGTACGACGAGGTCGTGCGGGAACTCAAGTACTGACGAGGAAGGAACTGGGGGATGGCATGAAGAGCACACGAATCCCGGCGCTGGCGGCGGTCTGCATGCTGCTGGGATCGCTGCTGGTGTACCCGGCGGCGGCTGACACCCCGGTCATCCGGGATCTGGCGGTGGAGCCCTCTGATCAGGGACCGATCCTCCACGTCCGATCCACGGGCACCCTGGAGACGGTCCACTACTCCCCGCAGCCCGGCGTGTGGGTGGTGGAGATGCCCGAGGCGACCTGGGAGCGGGGCTCGCAGGTCGTGGCGGCGCCCGAGCTCGGCGTGGAGCGCGCCGAGCTGAGCGCGGTGGAGGAGTTCGGGCGCAAGCTGTCGCGCCTGACGGTGTGGCTCACAGAGCCAGAGCAGCTCGCGCTGACCACCACCGCGGACGGCCTCGACCTCAGCTTCACACCGGCGGGCGACGCCACCCCGGCCCCTCCGGAGGAGCCGGCGGCCCTGCCTCCGGTGGTGGTCTCCGAGGAGCCCGCGGTGGATGCTGCGCCCGTCCCGCCTCCGGTGGAGGGGGCGCTGGCCGGCGCGGCCAGCCTGCTGGCCGTGGAGCCGATCCGCGCGGGCGCCGAGCTCAGGATCGAGCTCGCCGCCGACGGCCCCCTGCGCTGCCAGACCTTCGCGCTCGCCAACCCGGAGCGCCTGGTGGTGGACCTGGACGGCGTGGTCAACCGTGTGAAGCGGCACCTGTTCGCGGTCCACTCCGACCTGGTGCGGCAGGTGCGCGTGGCCCAGAACCGCACCGATCCGGCACCGGTGACCCGGGTGGTGGTGGACCTGGAGCGGGCGGCCAGCCATCGGCTGATCACGAGCGACCGCGGGGCCACCCTCATCATCGGCCCCTCGGACCCCCCGATCGCCATGTCGGGAGGCGACCTGACGGCCACCGCCGCGGCTGACGGCTCCATCACCGTCACCCAGGCGGAGCCGCCGGCCCCCGAGCCGGACCCGATCGTCGCCCGCTACGAGCCGAGGCCCCAGCCCGCCCCTCAGGCGGCGCCGGTCCCCCAGGCCGTGCCCTCGGACACCTTCCGGCTGCCCGAGCCGCAGCCCGCGGCGGTGACCTCCGAGCCCGTGCCCGAGCCGGCTGCGCGCAGCCCCTTCGTGGCCAACGCCGACCAGCTCATCGAGCGCGCGCCGGCGGCCCAGATGCTGGATACCGGCGTGCGGGACCAGGAGTTCGAGCCCACCGAGGTGGCGACCCAGGAGCAGCAGTTCACGGGCGAGCCCATCTCCCTCACCCTGAAGGACGCCGACATCAAGGACGTGCTGCGCACGTTCTCGGCGTTGACCCAGCTCAACATCGTCCTCGACCCCGGGGTCTCGGGCTCGGTCACGGTGGAGCTCAGGGACGTTCCCTGGGACCAGGCCCTGGACCTGATCCTGCGCATCAACGGCCTCGACTACGTGCTCGAGAACAACGTCCTGAGGGTGGCGCCCATCAGCAAGCTGGCGGCCGAGAAGGCCCAGCAGGCCAACTTCGAGAAGCAGCAGGAGGACGCCAAGCCCCTGAAGACGGTGGTCAAGCCCCTGTCCTACGCCAAGGCGAGCTACGTCAAGGACCTCATCGGCACCGAGTCCTATCTCCTGTCGGGTCGGGGCTCCGTGGTGATGGACGAGCGCACCAACAAGCTCATCATCCGCGACGTGGTGGACCGGGTGGAGGGCATCCTCCGCCTCATCGACACCCTCGACCAGCCCACCCCGCAGGTGGTGATCGAGGGCCGCATCGTGGAGACCACCCGCGACTTCTCCCGTGAGCTGGGCGTCAACTGGGGCTTCAGCTCGGTGATGGACGCGGCCCACGGCAACGACACCGGTCTCGAGTTCCCGAACTCCATCCAGATCGGGGGCAACGTGGCCCTGCCCGGATCGAGCCAGAAGGCGACGCTGTCCTTCGCGTTCGCCGACATCCTCAACACCTTCAACCTGGACTTCCTGCTCACCGCCGCGGAGTCCGAGGGCCTGGCCAGGATCGTCTCCACGCCGCGGGTCACCACCCAGAACCTGAAGACGGCACAGATCCGCTCCGGGCTCCAGATCCCCGTGCAGACCGTGGCCAACAACACCGTGACCGTGCAGTACGTGGACGCGACCCTGAGGCTCGAGGTGACCCCCCAGATCACCGCCGAGGGGACCGTCAACCTGGAGCTGGACATCCGCAAGCAGGAGCCGCAGCAGGCGTTCCAGATCGCCGGCAGCACCACCGCCAACGTGCCCATCTTCACCCGCGACGCCACCACGGAGCTTCTGGTGCGCGACGGGGGGACCACCGTCATCGCCGGCATCTACCAGATTAAAGAGCAGGAGAACCAGGAGCGCATCCCGGCGCTGCACAAGATCCCTATCCTGGGGAACCTCTTCAAGAAGAACCTCAACACGAGGACCCACGACGAGCTTTTGATCTTCATCACTCCGCGGATCGTGAAGTACTAGGGGAGGGAGCCGATGAACCGCACTCTACTCATGGGCATGGTGGTGGGCCTGGTGGCGCTGAGCCTCTCCTGCGGGGGCAACAGCACCCTCGACGACACCCCTGCCGCCGTGGCTCTCACCATCGAGGTGACGCTCTACAACCCCGACATCGACGTCTGCAGCCAGACGGCCCTCGGGGCGGACCTGTCCATCGACACCATGAGCATCTCCTCCCACCCGAAGAGCCCGGACGTCACGCTGACCAGCAACTCCGACGTCACCCTCTCGCGGTGGGTGGTCACCCCCACCCGGACCGACGGCGGGAGCACCGCGTCGCCGGAGTGGTCCCACGATCTGACGGTGTACGTGCCGGCGGGCGGGGACACCGCCCTCGCCAACTACCGGGTGTACCCGGTGGAGTACCTCCGCGAGCTGCCGCTCTCCAACCTCCTGCCGGAGAACGGCGGCGTCGACCCCGAGACCGGCAACCGCAACATCCGCGAGAGCATGTACGTGCAGGTCTTCGGGCGCACGCTCTCGGGCAAGGCGGTGGCCACCGAACGGGTTCCCATCGCCTTCAACTTCTACTGCGGAACGCCGTGACGACAGGGAGTCAGGAGCCATGAGAAGGACATCCCTCTGCCTCGCGCTATTCGGACTCGTAGTCCTGACCTCGTGCTCGGGCTCGAGCCCCACCGCCAAGCCGGTCCCCACGGTGGTCCCCGCCACGTGGAGCATCACCTCGCTGTCGGCGAGCAGCAGCTCGCCGTATGTGGGGAATGCCGTCCAGCTTGACGCGGTGGTGACCAAGGACGGCTCGCCGGCGCCCAACGGCACGGTCGTGGAGTTCCTCGCCAGCGGCGGCGGCTTCTACTCCAGCAGTGGGACCAGCGCCAGCGTCACCACCGACGGGGGCACGGCGTCCGCCCTGTTCCTCGCCGACACCGCCGGCGCCTACACGATCCAGGCCAGGGTGCAGAACGTCACCCGGGCGGTGACCGTCACCTACCAGGGAGCTCCGGCCGGCGGCGCCCTCCAGATCTTCCAGCCGCTGCAACCCAACAGGGGCTCCTACGACGGCGGCGAGACCGTGGTCCTGAACGGGACCGGCATCACCGCCCCGGTGGACGTGACCTTCACCGTCAACGGGCAGTCCTTCCCCGCCGTCCTGCAGCAGATCGACGCGGGCGATGGCGGGACCGGGTCCATCACCATCCTCACCCCGTACATCAGCGGCCAGGACCTGCGCTCCGAGGAGCGGGAGGCGGACGTCACGGTGAGCGTGGCCGTCGGCACCTCCAAGGAGCAGACCCAGGTGCTGCCCAACGCCTTCACCTTCCTGCCCCCCGCCGGCAGCCCGACCCTGTACGGCGTCCAGCCGGAGTCCGGCCGCGCCCGCGGAGGCGAGGACGTCACCCTGCTCGGCAGCAACCTGGCCGGGACCGACTCCGTCACCTTCACCTTCCGCAGCCAGAACCTGACCGCCCAGATCCTGAGCGTGGCCGCCGACGGCCACCAGGTGCTGGTGACCACGCCGCGCTTCAGCGTGCAGCCCCTGGAGACCAGCGAGATGGCGGGGGTGCGCCTGAGCACCGCCGACGGCGGCAGTGCCGAGCTCGCGGACGCGTTCCTGGTCCTGCCCGACGAGCCGACGCCGGAGATCGCCTCCCTCTCGCCCATCGCCGGGCCCCTGGACGGCGGCACCCTGGTCACCATCTTCGGGTCCGGGTTCCAGATGCCGCTGCAGGTGAAGTTCGGCAACCTGACGGCCACCGAGGTCAACCTCTTCGACGACCAGTCCATGGCCGACAACGACCGCATCACCTGCCTGTCCCCGGACTACACCCAGCAGGGGCAGACCCCGCCGGTGGCCGTGGACGTCAACGTCACCAACAGCCTCTCCGGCAAGACGTCCAACAACGCGACCTTCACCTACGGCGACCTGCTCTACATCACGGGCAACAGCCCCGGGGAGGGCACCCTGGCGGACGACATCCGGATCTTCGGCTCCGGCTTCTCGGACCCGCTGCAGGTCTTCTTCACCAACGGCAATCGCCAGCTCGATCCCATCAGCGTGTCGGGCACCCAGCTCCTGGTGCGCTTCCCGCCGGAGACCGCCCCGAGCTGCAACGACCTCAACGGGCAGTTCCAGGTGACCCTCATCGACTCCCAGAACCTCACCGCCACCGGCGGCAACTACACCCTGCTCGGCAACAGCCCGCTCATCACCTCCGTCGACCCGGTGTACGTCGGCGTCGGGTCCTACTTCACCATCCACGGCTCGAACTTCGCCGACAACCTGTTCGTGGAGATCAACAACAGCCGCCTGGGCAGCGAGTACGTGGACGTGGTGGACGAGCACACCATCGAGGTGCAGAACATCCCGGGTCTCGACGTCCTCGGCATCACCTTCGAGCAGACCGCGTGCACGGCGCCGGGTGGCGTGCCCGGCACGCGCCAGACGCAGACCGCGGTCCCGGTGTCGGTGATCAACCTGCCGGGGTCGTGCATCAACACGCTGCCGGGCGCCCTTGTCTTCTCACCGACCAGCACGGACTGCGAGCCGACGCCCGCGGATCTGGTGAGCAGCCCCGTCGGTGACGGTGATACGTGGGACTTCGGCTCGGTCACGGCTGCCGCTGGAGAAAATACTCTCCAACTCTTCCTCACCAACAATGGAGGTGAGACGGCCACCGTAGTCGTTCCACCTTTGGCGGGACCGGATTTCAGCGTGACAGGTACGAGCCCGGCCTGCGCGAGCCTGACGTACGGCGGCCCGCAGTGCGTCGTGGACGTCACGTTCGATCCGACTATCGTGCAGGACGGTCTCACGGATACCCTGGTGATCAATTACTCTTCCGCCTCGGCCGGCGGCACGATCACCATCAACCTGACCGGCAACGGCACCTAGATCGACCTGCGAACCGTCACGGCCGGCCCTCGGGCCGGCCGTGCTTTATCATTGAAGAGAAGCATGGACTACCGCATCGAGCAGCTCCGCTACCTGCTGCGCGAGGATCCGTCCTCGCGCGTCTTCTACCAGCTCGCCGAGGTGCTGCGCAAGCAGGGCCAGGTGGCGGAGGCGGTGGACGTCCTGCACGAGGGCCTGAGACACAACCCCCAGTACGTGGCGGCCTGGGTGTCGCTGGGCCGCGCGCACCTCGCCCAGGGGGACCTGCCTCAGGCCGAGCGCGCCTTCGAGCGCGCCCTGGAGCTGGACCCCCAGAACGCGGTGGCCGCCAAGATGATCGGCGAGGCGGCCCTGGCCCAGGAGGACTGGACGCGGGCGGCCCGCGCCTTCCGGCTGGCCCACGAGCTGGCCCCCGCCGACGACACCGTGGGTGAGCGCCTCGAGGTGGCGGAGGAGCGCCTGGCCGCCATCGCCGCGCCGTCGGTCCCCGCCGCCCGGCGGGCCCCGCCTCCCGTGGTGCGGGTGTCCGGGGAGGAGCCCTTCACCGTGCCCGGCCACGGCGACACCGGGGTCTGGCAGTCCACCCAGGAGGTCTTCGCGGCCATGTCCGGGCCCGCGCCCGCGCCCGATTCCGCGCCAGAGTCCGTGCCCGCGCCCTCCGACGAGGAGCCGGGCGGGTTTCCCCACGAGGTCGAGACGGCCTTCGCGGCGTCCCCCGAGCCGCCGCCGGACGGCGGGGAGGTCCCGCCGGCGCATGACGAGGCTCCAGAACCGGACCGCGACGCCCTCGGCCCGGAGCCGCCCACCGCGCCCGGCTGGGGCGCAGGGCTGTCCGTGGCCGACGCCGCGTCCTCCCTGGAGGCCGGGCCGCCGCCGTTCCGGGCCTCCGAGGAGCTCTCGCCGGAGCCGCCCGTGGCCGGCGAGCCCGAGGCGGAGGAGCCCGAGGGGCGGGATGAACGTGCCTTCGCGGCGGGCTTCGCGGTGCTCGGACCGAGCTTCGACGAGGACGCCTGGGAGGACGACGAGGACGGCGGGGACGAGGAGCTGGACGAGGAGGAGCTCGCGGGCGAGCTGCCCCTGCCCACCATGACCCTGGCCCGGCTGGCGGCGGACCAGGGCGACCTGGAGCTGGCCGAGCGGACCCTGGAGAGCCTGCTCGAAGGCGACCCGGCACACCCCGGCGCCGACGACCTCCTGAACGCGGTCCGCGCCCGCCGCCGGGCGGCCGTCACGAACGCGCCGGCGGCGGCGGCGTTGCGCCTCTGGCTGGAGGGCATTAGACTGGCCGCCGAGAGGCTGAGCAGGTGAAGCTGGACGACGCCATGGAGACGCTGGTGCGGCGGTGCCCCGGCGCGCGCGGGGCCGCCATCGTGGACCCCGACGGCATCCCGGTGGTGATGGTGCCCGAGGAGTCCCAGCTCGAGGCCCTGGGCACCGAGTTCGCGGCCATCGTCGACGGCGTCGAGCGGGCGGGACAGGAGTTCCACCACGGCGGCCTGCAGCAGCTCTCGGTGTACGCGGAGAACGCGGTCGTGATTCTGACCTCCCTGGCCGCCGGGTACTTCCTGGTGCTCGTCCTCAACCGCGAGGCGCCGGTGGGCAAGGGGCGATACCTGAGCCGGCTCACCGGGGAGCGGCTCCACTCCGAATTCGTCTGAGGTGACGACTACATGTTCAAGTTCGAGGAGATCTGTGAGCTGGTCAAGCTGATCGGCACGACCAAGGTGGCGAGCGTGGAGATCGAGCACGCGGGCGAGCGCCTGCGCATCGAGGGGGTGCCGCCGACGCCGGTCGTGGTCGAGGGGGCGGTGCCCTCGTCCATGCCCGCGCCCGCCTCCGTGCCCGAGCCCGGGGCCACCGGCGAAGGGGGAGGAGCGGACAGCGACGAGGAGCTGCACTGGATCACCTCGCCCATCGTCGGCACCTTCTACCGTGCGCCCAACCCCGACGCCGAGCCCTACGTGAAGGTGGGGGACGGGGTGGAGGCAGGCCAGACGCTGTGCATCGTCGAGGCCATGAAGCTCATGAACGAAATCGAGTCCGACCTCTCCGGCACCGTGGTCAAGGTCCTCCCCGCCAACGCCCAGCCGGTGGAGTACGGCGAGCGGCTCTTCGGCCTCCGCCCGGCCTGATCCCGGGCCCGCCATGTTCAAGCGCATCCTCATTGCCAACCGCGGCGAGATCGCGGTGCGCATCATCGCCGCCTGCCGCGAGCTCGGCATCGAGACGGTGGCGGTGCACTCCGAGGCCGACCGGGACAGCCTCCACGTGCTGCTCGCGGACGAGGCGGTGTGCATCGGGCCGCCCCCCTCGGACGCCTCGTACCTGAACGTGACTGCCGTGATGTCCGCGGCCGAGGTGACCGGCGCCGAGGCCATCCACCCCGGCTACGGTTTCCTGGCCGAGAACGCCCACTTCGCGGAGGTGGTCGAAGAGTGCGGGCTGACGTTCATCGGGCCCGGCCCGGAGGCGATCCGCCTCATGGGCAACAAGGCCCAGGCCCGGCGCACGGTGCAGGCCGCCGGGGTCCCGGTGGTCCCGGGCTCGGACGGGCCCCTGCGCAACCGCGCCGCCGCCCTGGAGATGGCCGAGCGCATCGGCTACCCGGTGATCCTGAAGGCCTCCTCCGGGGGCGGGGGGCGGGGGATGCGGCTGGCGGTCAACACCGACGACCTCAACGCCGCCTACGACACCGCCCGCACCGAGGCCGAGAAGGCGTTCGGCGACCCCACCGTGTACCTGGAGAAGTACCTGGAGCGGCCGCGCCACATCGAGTTCCAGATCCTGGCCGACTCGACCGGGCGCACCGTCCACCTCGGCGAGCGGGAGTGCTCCATCCAGCGCCGGCACCAGAAGCTGCTCGAGGAGGCGCCGTCGGTCGCGCTGACGCCGGAGCTGCGCACGGAGATGGGGCGGGCGGCGGTGGCGGCGGCGCGGGCCGTCAAGTACGTCAACGCCGGCACCGTGGAGTTCCTGCTCTCCGAGGAGGGGCAGTTCTACTTCATGGAGATGAACACCCGGGTGCAGGTGGAGCACCCGGTCACCGAGCTCACCACCGGCGTCGACCTGGTGCGGGAGCAGCTCCTCATCGCCGCCGGCGAGCCCATGTCGCTGCCCAAGCGCTATCGGGCGCGCTTTTCGGGCCACGCCATCGAGTTCCGCATCAACGCCGAGAACCCGGAGACCTTCGCTCCCTCGGCCGGGACCATCAGTCACCTGGCCCTGCCGGGGGGACCGGGCATCCGGATCGACACCCACATCTACTCGGGCTATCGCATTCCTCCCTACTACGACAGCCTCATCGCCAAGCTCATCGCCTACGGCCGGACCCGGGACGAGGCCATTCAGCGCGGGCGACGGGCCCTCGAGATGCTGCAGGTGGAGGGGATCTACACCTCCGCCCCTCTCCACCTGCGGATCCTGGCCGACCGGGACTTCGCGGCCGGCCGCCTGAGCACCGCCTTCATGGACCGCTTCCTCGCGCGTTCCTGACACGTGAGGTCTCCCGCGTCCGCGTCCGCGCCCGCGTCCGCGCCCGAAACGGGCGGATCGCATCGGACGCGGGCCGCGGGGGGGACCGGGCGGGACCATCGGGCTGCTAACATGAGAACGATGTTCAACCCCTACCTGGTGGGCTTCATGGGGGCCGGCAAGACGGCGGTGGGCGCCGCCCTGGCGGACCTGATGGGGTACGGGTTCCTGGATCTGGACGCCGTCCTCGTGGAGCGCTTCGCCATGCCCATCCGGGAGGTCTTCGCCCGCTGGGGGGAGGACCGCTTCCGGCAGGAGGAGCGGGCCGCCCTCCTGGAGAGCACCCGGTTGCAGCGGACCGTGGTGGCCACGGGGGGCGGCGCGTTCTGCGCTGAGGAGAACCGGGACATCGTCCACGCCGCGGGCGGCGTGTCGGTCTTCCTGGACCTGCCCTGGGCGGTGCTGGAGGAACGGCTCCGCGAGGACGGGGGCGAGCGGCCTCTGGCCTCGAGCCTCGAAGAGGCCCGACGTCTGTATGCGAGCCGGCGGCCCGGTTACCTGTCGGCCACGTGTCGGGTGGAGCTGGACGGCGCCGAGACTCCCGAGGAGTCGGCGCGACGGGTGCGTGACGCACTGGTGGGGGTGGCGTGCGCTACCTGATCCTGTCCGATATCCACGGCAACTGGGAGGCGCTGCGGGGCGTGATCGGCCACGTGCGCCGCAAGCGCTACGACCGCGTCGTGTTTCTGGGTGACGCCGTGGGCTACGGGGCCTCCCCCAACCAGGTCCTCAACTGGCTGCGTTCCCTGGGCGCGTCCCTGCTGGTGGTGCGGGGCAACCACGACCGGGTCTGCGCCGGGCTGGACAGCGCGGAGTACTTCAACCGCTACGCCCGGGAGGCCGCCGAGTGGACCCACGAGCACCTCGACCCCCGCAACCTGGACTTCCTGCGCTCCCTGCCGGAGGGGCCCACCGAGCTGGAGCCGGGGGTCGTCATCTGCCACGGGTCCACCGTGGACGAGGACACCTACATCTTCTCGGGCTACGACGCCCACGTGGCGTTCGAGGCTCTCCCGGAGCGCCTCGTCTTCTTCGGCCACACCCACGTGCCGTCCCTGTTCGTGCTCCGGCCGGAGGAAGAGGGTGATCGGCTCGGGGTCCACCTGCTCGCCGGACGGCGGTCGGTGGTGGACCTGGAGCCCGGTTGCCGGTACCTGGTGAACCCGGGCTCGGTGGGCCAGCCCCGGGACCGCGACCCGCGGGCCGCCTACGCCATCTACGACGCCGACCAGGACCGCCTCTACGCCTACCGGGTCAGCTACCCCGTAGGCTCGGCACGGCGGCGGATCGTCCAGGCGGGCCTGCCCCTGGTGCTCGGCGACCGCCTGCTCTATGGAGCCTGACATGACCTCGTCGTCTCGCCCCCGTCGCGTCCTGCCGTGGACCCTCGCCTTGCTGACGCTGCTGCCGGCCGCCGCGGCGTCCGTGACGGCCGGGGACGAAAGCGACATGGCGCCGCGGCGGGCCTTCCTGTACGAGGCCACCGACCGCTGGTGGCTGGACACCTCCATGGCCATCGGCATGCTCCAGGACCCCTACCCGGAGACCCGTGCCCTGGCCGCCAGGGTGCTGGCCGTCAACCCCACGCCCGAGCGCCTGCGCCTCCTCGAGGAGTACGCCAGGGACACCTCGGCCGCGACCCGCCAGCAGGTGATGCTGGCCGCCGGCCGGATGGGGCGGGCGGGGGAGGACCTCGCCCGGCGGGGCCTCTCCGACCGGGTGCCGGCGGTGCGGCAGGCCGCCGCGTGGGCGCTCTGCCAGGGTGGCGATCCCGGGGGCCTGGAAATCCTCGGCCACCTGCTCCTGGTGGAGCGGGAGGAGCCGGTGCTGGAGACCGCCCTGGCCAACCTGTGGCGCTTCTCAGACGCCGTCTGGGAGCCCCACGTGGCGCGCTACGCCACCCACACCGACCCGCTGCTGCGCCGCGCCGCTGCCTACTCCCTGGCCCGCAGCACCTCACAGCGGCGCACGGCGGCGCTCCTGGTGCTGGCCCGGGACGCCGAGCCGGTGATCCGCGCCACCGCCGTGGGCGGCCTGGTCAGAGGTCCCGTGAGCGGTGCCGAGCAGGGAGCGCTGCTGGCGGCCCTGGTGGACGAGGACTGGCGGGTCCAGGTGGCGGCCTGCCAGGCCCTGGCGGCCCGTCCCGAGCGCGTCCTTGGGGAGGCCGCCGGCCGCCGCCTGGCCGAGCTGTGGACCGACGATCGCGCACAGCTCGCCGTCGCCGCCCTCGGCGCGGCCGCCTCCCATCCCGAGGCCGGCGACGACGCGACCCTCGATCGCCTCCTCACCGAGGCCGAGCCGTGGCCGGCGGCCGCCGCCCTGGCGGCCCTGGCCGGTCGAGGCGCCCCCGAGGCGGCGGCACGGGTGGGATCGTGGCTGAAGGAGGGCCAGGAGGCGTGGCGGCGCCGCGCCGCCGCCCGGGCGATCCCACGCCTGGCGCCGGCGATCAGAGCCCCTCTCGAGGCCCGGGTCCGGGCCGATGCGGCACCCGCCGTCCGCCTCGCCTGGCTGGAGGCCCTGCCGGCCGAGCAGGTGGCGGATCACGTCGAGGTGCTGTGGGGGGTGGTGGACGGGGACGCCGACCCTGCGGTGCGGGCGCTGGCCCTGGGGCGGCTGCAGGGGGCGGGCGCGGTCACGGACGTCGACCGTGCGCTGGCCCTGGCCCGCGCCTGGCGCGGCGATGCCCTCCCCGACGCCCGGGCCACGGCGCTGGCCGCCGCCCTCGCCGCGGCCGACACGGCGGCCGAGCGTACGCAGGTCCGGGAGCTGGCCGCCGCCGATCCGAACCCGGCGGTGGGAGCGATCATGGCCGCCGCCGCCCAGCGGGAGGGGCTCACCGCCCCGCTGGCGGCGCGGGACGCCCGACACGGCGGCGCCTGGTACCGGGACCTGGTGCGCTGGGCGGACTCGGAGCACTGGCTGGACGTGGTGACGGTGCGCGGCACCTTCCGCATCCGGCTGGACGTGAGCCGCGCACCGGTGAGCTCCCGCGAGGTGTGGGGCCTGGCGGAGGAGGGCTTCTACGAGAACCTGGACTTCCACCGGGTGGTGCCGGACTTCGTGGTCCAGGGGGGAGACCCCCGGGGCGACGGCTGGGGCGGGCCCGGCTTCGTCCTGGCCGACGAGCCGAGCCTGGTGCCCTTCGACTCCTGGCGGGTGGGGCTGGCGACCTCGGGGCCCAACACCGGCGGTTCCCAGCTCTTCGTGACCCTGCTCCCCGCCGATCACCTCACCGGCCACTACACCAACCTGGGCGAGGTGGTGGCCGGACGGGAGGTCCTCACGCGGCTGGAGGCGGGAGATCGGATCCTGCGCGTGGAGACCGCTTCGGGGAGCGAGCCGCCGCCCCCGGACCCGGTTCTGCTGGGTGATCTCACCTGGGAGGAGCTGGCCGCCATCCCGGGTTGGGAGGGGGAGCGGGCGGCGTATGAGCCGGACGAGGAGGCGATCCGACGGCTGCGCACGGCCTCGGAAGACTATACCGTCCTGGCGGTCCTGGGCAGCTGGTGCTCCGACTCCCGGCGCGAGGTGTCGCACTTGGAGAAGGTGCTCGAGGACGTGGGCGGCGAGCACTTCCGCCTGCGCCTGGTGGGCGTGGACCGCACCCGGCGTGTCGAGCGACCCCGAGGTCGCCGCGCTGCTGGACGCCCGGACCGTGGAGCGGGTGCCCACCATCGTGGTGACGGACGCCGACGGCCGCGAGCTGGGGCGGGTGGTGGTGGAGACCGCCGGGCAGCCCCTGGAGCAGCTCCTGGTCGCCACTCTCGCCCCGGTGGAGGGGTGGTGAGCGTCCTCACGCCCCGTCGCCGGGGTGCCGCAGGGAATGACATGGGGATGTCCAGAGTCGGTCGGCTGCTCCGGTCTGCTGTCATCCTGAACGAGCGGAGGTCCTCCGGAGCGAGTCGAAGGATCCCCCGAGAGCACCAGACCCGGGCCGTTGGCTCGCCACACCGGAGGCATCGGGGGACCCTTCGACTCGCGGCCCAGGGCCGCCCGCTCAGGGTGACAAGGGGAAGGGATGTCATTGGGCGCATCCCCGAGCCCATCCGGGGCGGAGTCTCGTGGGATGCCGTCGCGTGCGGAGGGCGGTGACGTGGCTCCGCGTCCGAGTCCGCGCCCGTGCCCGAATTCCGACGTCCCATCGGACGCGGACGCGGGCGCGGGTGGTCCCGCTGATGTGCGTGTCCTCGGGAGCGGGCTGCGGGTGGCGGTCACCGCACCCCTGCTGGGACGCGCCCCGGACATCCTGTCGCAGCGGTGCGAGGTGCGGGTGCACCGCGGCCCCGCCCTCACCGCCGAGGACGAGCTGGCGGCCTTCATCGGCGACGCCCACGGGGTGGTGACCCTGCTCGCGAACCCGGTGACCGCGAAGGTTCTGGATGCCTGCCCGGGTCTCGCCGTGGTGGGCAACGTGGCGGTGGGCTACGACAACGTGGACGTCGCCGCGGCCAGGGCCCGGGGGGTGTGGGTGACCAACACGCCGGACGTGCTCACCGAGGCCACCGCCGACCTCGCCATGGCCCTCCTGCTCGCCGTGACCCGGCGGGTGGTCGAGGCCGACCGCTTCCTGCGTGAGGGCCGTTATCGCGGGTGGGCGCTGGACCTGCTGTTGGGCGCCGGCCTCCAGGGCCGCACCCTGGGTATCGTGGGCCTGGGGCGCATCGGCAGGGCGGTGGCGCGACGGGCGGCGGCGTTCGGGATGGACATCATCTACCACGATCCCTCGACGGTGGCCGACGCACCCGCAGGCACGCGCGCCCTTCCCCTGGAGGAGCTGCTGGCCGCAAGCGCCGTGGTCTCCCTGCACTGCCCGCTCAGCGGCGAGACGCGCCACCTGCTCAACGAGCGGCGGCTGCGCCTGATGCGGCGGGGCGCCTTCCTGATCAACACGGCCCGAGGGCCCCTGGTGGACGAGGCGGCGCTGGTCAAGGTTTTGGAGGAAGGCCACCTGGGCGGCGCCGGTCTGGATGTCTTCGAGGACGAGCCGCGGGTGCACCCCGGTCTGGCGGCGCGTACGGACGTGGTCCTGCTGCCCCACCTCGGCTCGGCCACGCGGGAGACGCGGGCCGCGATGTGTGAGCTGGCGGCCGCCAATGTGGCCGCGGTGCTCGCCGGCGAGGAGCCCCCGACGCCGGTGGTTCGCGGCCGCCGGCTCCGCGAGGCGTGAGGGCGTTGCAAACGTGGGAGTACGAGGAATCGGATCTTGGTGCTGCGCCCCACGGCCCGCCACCCGGACGGGGGGACTTCTAACCTCTGACTTCTCACGGCTAACGCCTAACGGGTTGGGCGGGCGGGTGGCCTAACGGGTTGGTCGGACGGGTGGGCCTAACGGGGTGGCCGGGCGGGCGGGCCTAACGGGTTGGTCGGGCGGGCGGGCCTGACGGGGTGGCCGGGTGGGTGGGCCTAACGGGGTGGTCGGACGGGTGGGCCTAACGGGGTGGCCGGGTGGGTGGGCCTAACGGGGTGGTCGGGCGGGCGGGCCTCACGGGGTGGCCGGGTGGGTGGGCCTAACGGGGTGGTCGGGCGGGCGGGCCTAACGGGTTGCGCGGGCGGGCGGGCCTCACGCCCTGAGGGCGTGAGGATGGGCTGCCGCACCATGCCCGAATCGTGGCGTCCCATCGGCCGCAGGCGCTGGCGCGGACGCGGACGAGGCGGTCGTCGACGCTGGGCGCCGGCGTTTTCCGGATGTGGTGATACAATACACACGTGGCTCAAAACACGGCACTTCCCCCGGACCAGGGAGGGCTCATACCGGAGCTGTCCGTGGTCCTGCCGGTCCACGACGGAGCCGAGACCCTGCCCGAGGTGTTGACGGCGTCGACGGTGGCCCTCGACAGCATCAGCGAGCGCTGGGAGCTGGTGGTGGTGGACGACGGGTCCACCGACGCCACCCCGGAGATCCTGCGCCGCCACGGCCAGGAGGACGACCGGGTCAGGGTGCTCACCCAGCACGGCCACCAGGGCGTCGGTCTCGCCCTGCGCCGGGGCTTCGACGTCGTCCGCTTCCTGGTGGTGGGCACCGCCGACGGAGGCGGCGCCTGCAACCTGACGGAGCTGGCCACCATGTATCCCTTCCTGCGCGAGGCCGACCTGGTGGCGGGCTTCAGGCAGCGGTCGGGCTCGCGGCTGCTGAACTGGGTGGCCGGCCGTCTCCTGGGGCTGCCCGCCCGGGACCTGTCCTGTCCGCTCCGGCTCTACCGCAGGTCGTTGCTGTACATGCTCGACCTGTCCGAGCACGGCGAGCTGCTCAACCTGGAGATCCTGGCCCGCGCCCAGCGGGCGGGCATGCGCTGGGCGCAGGTGGAGGTGTCCTCCGAGGGCGACCGGGCCGGCGGCGGCCTCTCCTGGACCGCGCTCGGTGGGCTGCTGCGCCTCCGCCGTTCCCTCTGAGCGCCCGGACGCCTCGTCGCGACGGTGCCGCATGGCATGACACGGAGCCGCTCAGAGACGGTGGGCCGACCCGCCTGCGTGTCATTGGGAGCATCCTCACGCCGCTTCGCGGCGGTGTCTCATGGGATGACACGGGGCCGCGCGGAGACAGCGGGACGTCCAAGTTGCCTGTCATTCTGAGCGAGGGTCGGTCCGCCGGAGCGAGTCGAAGAATCCCCCGAGAGAACCAGACCCGGACCTTTGGCTCGCCACACCGGAGACATCAGGGGATCCTTCGTCGCTTCGCTCCTCAGGATGACGGGAGAACGCTGTGTCATCAGGAGCCGAAACACGCGACGGCATCAGCGATCTGCAGCAGGGACGGGTGCCGTTCAACGGCGGGGCGCTGCGCGAGTACCAGCGAGGGCGCCAGGCACCGCCGCGAATGTGGCGAAAGGGTTTCTCGAGCCGTCTTCGACGGTGCCTGGCACCCGCTCCGGCCTCCCCAAGGCGCGGATCCGATGCCGCGGCGGCTGAGCTCCCCGCCCGTTCCTCCTCAGCGAGGGAGCTGGTCCCGGGGCGGTGCCGTCACCTGGACCCGGCTCGGCCGCCCGTCCTGGATGGCGTCGACCCGCAGCTCGAGCCCGTCCCAGGTCACCGCGGCCCCGACGGCGAGCTGATCGCGCAGGAGGTGGGCGGCGAGACCACCCACCGAGTCCACCTCCGTGGGCTGGCGGATGGGGCGGTGGACGAGCACCTCGAGGCGACGCAGGGACAGGTGGCCGGGGACCGACCAGCCTCCCGCGACCGCCGTGACCATGGCCGTGCGGTCCTGGTCGAACTCGTCCTCGATCTCACCCACCACCAGCTCGAGGGCGTCCTCCAGGGTCACCACCCCGGCGCAGCCGCCGTACTCGTCCAGGACCACGGCGAGGTGCTGGCCGGTGGTGCGGAAGTCGTGCAGGAGGTCGGGCAGCGGCTTGCTCTCGGGGATGAAGAGGGGGGGCACGGCCAGGTCCTGCCAGGCCCCGGTCGCGGCGAGGCGGAGGAGGTGCTTGGCGTGGAGGACCCCGGCGATGTTGTCTGGGGAGCCGTCCACCACGGGGAAACGGCTGTGCCCGGACTCCAGGATGAAGCGCCGCACCCGCTCCTCCTCCCACGAGCGGTCCACGGTGTCGAGGAGGGGACGGGGCACCATGACCTCGCGCGCGACGGCCTGCTGGAAGCGCACGACCCGTTCGATCATGAAGCGCGCGTCGCGGGGGAGCTGGGCGTGGCGTTGGGCGAGGCGGGCCATGTAGAGGAGGTCCTCCTCGGTGACGGGCAGGTCCGCGGTCGCCCGCCGCGCCAGCACCCTCGAGATGAGGCCGAGGGCCCGATTCACGCGGGGTCAGCGCGATGTCCAGCAGGTACAGGATCGCCACCACCCGTCCCGCGATGACCTGGGCGTGGCGCTGGGCCAGGGTCTTGGGGGTGATCTCGCCGAACACCAGGATGACCAGGGTCATGACCCCCACCACGCCGGCCAGTCCGTGGCTGGACGAGATCCGGTAGGCGAGGCTGGTGGCCAGGGCGGAGGCCAGCACGTTGACCAGGTTGTTGCCCACCAGGATGGTGATGAGGAGCTGCTGCGGATTGGCCGCCCAGAGGTCCAGGCCGGCCCGTGTGAGGCGACCGCTGCGCCGCCGGAGGGCCTCGCGGCGGGTGATGGGCAGCGACGTGAGGGCCGTCTCCGACGAGGAGAAGAAGGCCGAGCCCACCAGGCACAGGGCCACCGCCAGCAGGTCATACCTCATTGCCAGCCCGTCCTCGTCGCGGCGCCGGCCAGTCCCACATCAGCATCTCGTCTGGCATTATGCACGACCCGGGCGGGCCCGGGTGAGCCCGTGCTATTCTGACCGCCGGGTACGTCCCAGGATGGAAGGAGACGACGGCAATGGCAAACGGAGAGCAGGCACCTCAGAAGAAGAAGGGGCTCGGCACCCTGGCCTGGGTCGGCATCGGGTGTGGGGCCCTGATCCTGGTGGCGGTCGTCGTGCTCGGGATCGGTGGCGTCCTCGTGGCGCACAAGGCCAAGGAGATGGCCGGCGACTTCGAGGCCAACCCCGGCCTGGCCACGGCGCGCATGATCGTCCGCCTCAACCCGGACCTCGAGGAGGTCTCGGCGGATGAGGACGCCGGCACCATCACGGTGCGCAACACCAAGACCGGCGAGGTGGCGACCGTCGACTTCGACCAGCTCAAGGAGGGCAAGATCCGCTGGAAGAGCGGCGGCAAGGAGATGACCATCGACGCCTCGGGCAAGGACGGGGGGCAGGGGGTCACCATCACCTCTTCCGAGGGCGACAAGACCATGACGCTGACCACCGGCGCGACGGCCGGTGACGTCCCGGACTGGGTCCCGGTCTACCCCGGCGCCGAGCCCCAGGGTGTGAACGCCATGACCGGCGACGAGGGCTCGAGCGGGGTCTTCCAGGTCACCACCGACGCCGCGGTGAGCGACGTCATCTCGTACTACAAGACGGCCCTGGACGGGGAGGGCTTCGAGGTCACCGTGAACACCTTCTCCGGCAGCGGTGGTGAGGAGGGGGGCATGGTGCGCGGCGAGCTCTCCTCCGCCAAGCGCAACGTCACCGCCATGGTCGGGGTCTCCGACGGAACGACCACCGTCAATATCAGCTACAGCGAGGGCAGCTGACCGGCTCGGGATCAGGGCTCGGCGGCAGCGGCAGCGATCGGTGACCAGGGGCCGCCTTCGGCGGTTGGAATCAGGGGCTGCGATCAGAGACTGCGGCAGCGGCCGCGGCGGCAGGCCCGCTCCGTCTGTCATCCCGAAGGAGCGAAGCGACTGAGGGACCTGGGCGGTGGGGCACAGCCGCGGCGTCTCTGCCCCTCCCAGATTCCTCGTCGCCCGAGGGCTCGCTCCTCCCAATGACACACCCTTGTTCTGTCATGGTGAGCGAGGCGCTCGCCGTCCGCGGCGAGGGACGAGTCGAACCATCCCCCGAAGGCCCGTGGGACGCCTCCCAGGCACGACCCTGGTTCTCTCAGGGGATTCTTCGACTCGCTCCGGCGGACCGACCCTCGCTCAGAATGACAGGCAACTTGGACGTCCCACTGTCTCCGCGTGGTCCCGTGTCATCCCATGAGACACCGCCCCGAAGCGGCGTAAGGATGCTCGGAATGACGGGTCGGGGCGTAGTGGCGCCTCGAGATGAGGGCGGCGTTCTGCCTCGGTCACTCCATGGGCGCCCGTCGTGGTGCGGAGGCGGGCGCGGACGCCGACGCGGGTCGCCCCACGGACGTGTCTGTCACCGGCAGGACGAGTCCTTCACTCCAGGGCCGTGGACACCCGCTCGGCGAGCTCCCGGAACGCCTTCGCCGCGGCGGAGTCGGGCCGGTCCACCACCACCGGCCGGCCGGTGTCGCCGCCGGCCACGATGGCGGGGTCCAGGGGGATGCCGCCCAGGAAGGGCACGTCGAGAGCCTCCGCCGTGCGCTTTCCGCCGCCGCTGCCGAACACGTGCTCCTCGTAGCCGCAGTTGGGGCAGCGGTAGGACGACATGTTCTCGATGATGCCGATCACCGGCACGTTCAGCTTGCGGAACATGTGCAGGCTCTTGCGGGCGTCGATGAGGGCGATGTCCTGGGGCGTGGTGACGATGAGCGCGCCGGCCAGCGGGGCGTTCTGGCACAGGGAGAGGGCCACGTCCCCGGTGCCCGGGGGGAGGTCCACCACCAGGTAGTCCAGGTCTCCCCACACCACGTCCCCGAAGAACTGCTCCAACGCCTTCTGGAGCATGGGTCCGCGCCAGATCACGGGCTGCTCGGAGTCGACGATGAACCCGAACGACATGACCTTGACCCCGGCCGCCGCCACCACCGGGATGATCCGTCCCTCCTCGTCTCCCCGCGGCTCCTCCTCCGCCCCCATCATGAGCTGCTGGGAGGGCCCGTAGATGTCGGCGTCGAGGAGCCCGACGCTGTGCTCCCGGCGGGCCAGGGCCAGGGCCAGGTTGGCGGCGACGGTGGACTTGCCCACGCCGCCCTTGCCCGATGCCACGGCCAGGACCCTCTTGACGCCGGGGATCTTGTCGGCCCAGCCTCTGGGCGCCGCTTCCTGGGGACCGCCCTGGACGGTGGGGAGCTCGGCCTGCACGCGCACGACGACGCGCTCGACGCCGGGGAGCTCCCTCAGCTGACCCTCGACCTGGGCCCGCAGCGCCTCCGACGCCTCCGGGCGCGGCGCCTGGAGAGCCAGGACCACGCGGACCTCGGCGCCCTCCACCTCCAGACCACGGACCACGCCTGCGTCCACCAGGCTCTGGCGGCCGTCGGGGGCCGGGATCGTGCTGAGACGGGCCACGACGTCACGTTCAGTCAGGGGCATGGTGTGTTCCTTTCTGCGCTCGAGCCGAGCCACGGACTGCAATGGGAAAGCGGGCCCGATCATTCCCGCGGCGCCCTGCCCAGGTCACTGTACACTCTCCCGCGGGAGGACGCATGCCCGAGGTCGAACGTTCCGGTGTCCGCCTGTACTACACCGACGAGGGCGCCGGCGAGCCGGTGCTGCTCATCCACGGTCACACCCTGGATCACCGCGTCTGGGAGGGGGTCGCGCCCATCCTGGTGGGGGCGGGCCGGCGGGTGATCGCGCCCGACCTGCGGGGGCACGGCCTCAGCAGCCGACCGGATCACGGCTACCACCCCAGCGAGCACGCCGCCGACATGGGGGCGGTCCTGGATGATGCGGGCGTCGCGCGGGCCGCGGTGGTCGGGTTCTCCCTGGGGGGCGGGATCGCCCTCGAGATGACCCTGGCCGCGCCCGGCCGCGTGGAGAGCCTGATGCTGGCGTCACCCGTCCTCCCCGACCGGCCCTTCGAGGCCGAGTTCTTCGACAGCATGCGCCGGGTCGCGAAGGTGGCGAGGCAGGAAGGGATCACCGCCGCCATGCTCGGACCGTGGATGGAGGCCCCCGTGTGGGGCGGCTCCCTCGACGATCCAAAGGTCCGCGCCAAGCTCGCCGCCATGCTGCGCGACTTCCCGGGCGCCGACTACCTGGCGACCCAACGCGACCGGGTCGAGCGCGACTGGACGGTTCCCGATCGCCTGGGGGAGATCGTGGCGCCCACCCTGGTGATGGTGGGTGAGCGGGACATGGCTGGTATCCGGGGATGGGCGCGGGAGATCGCAGCCGGCGTTCCCGGAGCGCGCCTGGTGGAGCTCGACGGCTGTGGGCACCTCCACCTGCTGGAGGACCCCGAGCGGGTGGCCCGCCTCGTCGTCGACCACCTCGCACAGTAGCTCGGGAACGCACTACCCCTCATCCGCGTCCGCGATCGGCGTCAGCGTCCGGGTCCGTGATCAGCGGCAGCGGCAGCGGCAGCGGCAGTGACCAGCGTCCGCGGCAGCGCTCCGCGTCCGCGGCAGCGCTGCGCAGAGCTTCGCTCCGGGAGCATCAGAGAGGGTGCCAGGCACCGGCCCGCGAGTTGGATACGCGAGAGGCACTCGCTCCGGGAGCACCAGAGAGGGTGCCTGGCACGCCGTCTTGCTTCGATAGGACGCGGATCGCTTCATTCGAAAGCGTGCCTGGCACCCCCTCTGGCCCATCCGAAGCGAGAGATACCGCGCCGCGCCGGTTCCGTCGATGCGTTCCCCGTGGTTGCCACCGCTGACCACTGCCGCCGAACGCTGCCGCCGACGCGGGCGCGGGAACGACCTACCTGAGGTCGAGGCGGAGCGCCTCCGCGAGCCGGTTGGCCAGGGTCTGGATCTCATCCGCGTCCTCGCCTTCAACCATCACCCGGGCCAGCCGTTCCGTGCCCGAGTAGCGGAGCAGGACCCGGCCCCGCCCCGCCAGCCTGCGCTCGCTCTCCGAGAGCTCGCGCTGTACCGAGGGGAGGACATCGAAGGGGTGCATGTGGGCGACCGGGACGTTGAGCAGGATCTGAGGGAGCCGCACCAGGTTCGACAGCTCCGACAGGGCGTGTCCGCTCTGGGCGCCGATGGCCAGGAGGTGGCTGGCCGTGAGGAGCCCGTCCCCGGTGACGCCGTGGTGGGAGCAGATGACGTGGCCGGACTGCTCGCCGCCGAGGGCGGCGCCGTGCTCCACCATGGCCTGCCACACCCAGCGGTCACCCACGGGGCAGCGCTCGGTGTGCAGCCCGTCGGCGGCGAGGGCGAGGTCCAGACCGAGGTTGCTCATGACGGTGGCCACCACCGTGCCCCGGGGCAGACGGTTCTGCTTCGCGAGATGGCGGCCCCAGGCGAGCAGGATGTCGTCGCCGTCCAGGACGCGTCCGTCCTCGGCCACGAGGATCGCGCGGTCGGCGTCACCGTCCAGCGCCACTCCTCCGTCCGCCCCACGCTCCAGGACCGCGCCGGCGAGGGTCTGGGGAGCGGTGGCGCCGCAGGCGCAGTTGATGTTGATCCCGTCCGGCGCCGACGCGATGTCGGCGACCCGGGCGCCCAGCCTGGCCAGGAGCTCGCCCCCGAGCCGCCAGGCCGCACCGTGGGCGGCGTCCACGACGATGTCCATGCCCTCCAAGGGGCGGGCCACCTCGTGGGTGGCCTGGAGGAGGTCCAGGTAGCGGTCCGCCAGGGACTCGTCGACGGGAGGCAGGCCGTCCCGGTGGTGCGGGTCTGCGGTGGCGATGCGCGCCTCTAGGTCCGCCTCCCGCTCGTCGGCCAGCTTCTCCCCGGTGGCGCCGAGGATCTTGATGCCGTTGTCCGAGGCCGGGTTGTGGGACGCGGAGATCACCACCCCCGCGCGGTAGGAGCCGGTCCGGACCAGGTGGGAGACGGCGGGAGTGGGCAGGACGCCCGCCCAGGTCACCTGACCGCCGGCGGCCTGGAAGCTGGACGCGAACCAGTCGGCCAGGACCTGGGTGGACGCGCGGGTGTCTCCGGCCATGAGCAGCCGAACCGGTCCGTTCTCGCGGAGGGCGGCGGCCACGGCCGCGCCCAGGCGCCGGACCGTGTCCTCGTCCAGGGGCCTTTCGAAGGCCTTGCCCCGAATGCCGTCGGTGCCGAAGAGCTGACCCATAGCGCTCCTGATGTGAAAAGTTCGAGGGCGGTGGAGGACCGTGCAGACAGCCCCTGTGGATCCCGAGCCACCAGGGGAAAAGCTTTTCACACTGCCTCTATGCCGTCAACCCCTGTGGTGGCGGGAGCGGGGCGTGGGCGTGGGGGCCGGCGCCGGGACCACGTCCACGGTGACCTGGATGGGTGCGATCATCAGCGTTCGAACCAGGGGATCGGGGAGCTGCGGCTGCACGTTCGACTGCACCGGCTCGGTGGCGCCCTCCACCGACACCGGGCTCGTCTCCACCACGGCGAGGTCCGCGAGCCGGCTCTCCGGCCCCTGGACGGTGATCTGGGGCGGTGTGGCCTGGACGCTGGCGATCACGAAACCGGGGGCCGGCGTCCCCTCCACCACCGGCCGCACGGTGACCAGCCGAGTGACACGGCGCTCCATCTCGAGAGTGATCGCCGGGGGGTCGACGCTCACCACCTCCACCCCCGCCGGCAGCGAGATGTCGCTCTCGTTGATGGGGTAGGAGTGGAGCCCGGGGCGTGCATCGGACAGGTCCAGGAGCACCTCCGGCGGGTTGCGGGTGTCCAGGGCGCGGGACAGGGGGCCCCGAACCTGCACGGACACCGTGTCGGGAACGGTGGAGGTCAACACGAGGTCGCGGGGGATGTTGACCAGGGTGAGCTGGGCGCGCACGCCGCGCACCGAGATCTCCTCGGAGCGCTTGGCGGCGAAGACGTACCAGAGCACGCAGGCGGCGACGAGCGCCACCAGGAACTGCAGTGGGTAACGGGGTCTGAGCTTCACGCCTCGAGCTCCGGCTGGGTGCCGAGCTGGTAGAGGTACTCCACCAGGGCGTTGCGGAGCGTGGTCTCGTCCAGCGGCCGCAGCAGCTGCTGCTCCACCGCCAGCGAGATGGTACCCGTCTCCTCGGAGACCACCACCACCAGAGCGTCGCTCTCCTCGGACAGACCGATGGCCGCGCGGTGGCGGGTGCCCAGCTCGGTGGACAGCTCGTGGCGGGTGGTCAGGGGCAGGAAGCAGGACGCGGCCACGATGCGTCCGCCGCTGATGATGACGGCGCCGTCGTGGAGCGGAGTGCCGGGGATGAAGATGTTCAACATCAGGTCATAGGAGAAGCGCGCCTCCAAGGGGATGCCCGTGTCGGCCCAGCCGGCCAGGGAGTCCCGCCGCTCGATGGCGATGAGGGCGCCAACCCTCCTGGAAGCCAGGGCCTGGGCGCCCAGGGCGAGCTCGTTGATCATCACCGAGCTCCCCTCCTGGCCTCGGTCCCAGCGGAAGATGGCGGTGGAGCCGAAGGCCGCCAGCATGCGCCGGATCTCCTGCTGGAAGAGGACGATGATGGCGAAGGGAAGGAACCCGATCAGACTGCCGAGGATGATGGACAGGGTGATCAGCTTGAGCGCGGAGGCGAGGAGAAACAGCCCGACGATGATCAGGATGCCCCACAGCATCTGCATCGCCCGGGTGCCCTTGAGCAGCACCAGCAGGGCGTAGATGAGCAGGGCCACGGTGAGGATGTCGACGATGTCGGAGAGCCCGAAGGAGAGGTGGGTCATGTGGCGGATGAAGCCCACCAGCGCGGTCACGTTTGCACCTCGCGGAGTCTCAGGGCGACCTGGAGGAACTGGCGGACCGGGCCGGGCTCGTGGACCCGGACCACCACCCGCTCGAGATCCAGGGCCGGGAGCAATGCGGCCAGGGTGCCCGGCAGCCGCTCGTCCACCGGCGCTGAGGTGAGGCGGCCGATGAACCCCTTGCGGGACGGCCCCACCAGCACGGGGTGGGAGAGCTCGGCCAGGCGGGGCAGCGCCGCGAGGAGGGCCAGGTTGCCGTCCACGTCCTTGCCGAAGCCGATGCCCGGGTCCAGCCACACGCGGTGGCGGGGGATGCCGGCGGCCAGCGCCTGCCGGGCGCGTCGCTCCAGATAGTCCTGAACCTCGACAACCACGTCCCGATATCCGGTGTCGTGTTGCATTGTACGGGGATTTCCCCGCATGTGCATGAGAACGATGGCAGCGGAGCTCTCCGCCACCCTGTCCAGCATGCCGGGATCCGCCCCGGCGGTCACGTCGTTGACCACGTCGGCGCCGGCTTGAAGGGCCGCCCGTGCCACGGCGGCCTTCGACGTGTCCACCGAGAGGATGGCGTCGGGTCGGCGTCGGCGCAGCTCGGAGATCACGGGGAGGACGCGCCGGCACTCCTCTTCGGCGGCCACCGGCTGCGCTCCCGGGCGCGTGGACTCCCCGCCGACGTCCAGGATGTCGGCGCCGTCGGCCAGCATCGCCTCCCCGTGGGCCAGGGCCCCGTCGGGGCCGAGGTGGATGCCGCCGTCCGAGAAGGAGTCGGGGGTGCAGTTGAGGATCGCCATGACGGCCGGTCCCCGTCGCGGCCAGAGCCGGTCCAGCCGCCGCTGCCGGCTGCCTGCGAGGACGGCCGCTGACGGTCCGCCGCCGCCGCTCACGCCGGCTTGCCGACCTCGGGTGGGTGCTGCGGACCGACCGTGGTCCGCGCCTTCTTGGCCTTCAGCGCCTCTATGTCCACGTCGGAGTGGTCGGCGATCAGGTCGTAGATGGCGCCGCCGTCCAGCACCTCGTGCTCGAGGAGCGCGGTGGCGATGGCCTCCAGGGCCCCGCGGTTGGCGAGCAGGATGGCGCGGGCGCTGGTGTAGGCCTCGTCCACGAAGTGGCGGATCTCCTCGTCGATGCGCACCGCGGTGGCTTCCGAGTAGTCCTGGTGGCGCGCGAACTCCTTGCCCAGGAAGATGGACTCCTCGCGCTTGCCGAAGGTCAGCGGCCCCAGGCCTTCGCTCATACCCCACTCGCACACCATCTTGCGCGCCAGCTCGGTGGCGCGCTCGATGTCGTTGCCGGCGCCGGTGGTCATGTCGTCGAGGCCGAAGGTGATCTCCTCGGCGACGCGGCCGCCCATCGAGGACGGCGATCCGGCCTCCAGGTAGCAGCGCGAGTAGGTGTAGCGGTCCTCCAGCGGGCAGCTGCTGGGTCAGGCCCAGGGCCATGCCGCGCGGGATGATCGTGACCTTGTGCACCGGGTCGGCGCCCGGGATCAGGAGCCGGCCACCAGCGCGTGGCCGGCCTCGTGGTAGGCGGTGATGCGCTTCTCCTCGTCGGACATGACATGCGGCTTGCGCTCCGACGCCCATCAGCACCTTGTCCTTGGCGAACTCGAAGTCCGCCATGGCCGACCTTGCATCTTGTTGTGCGCGCGGCGCAGCAGGGCGGCCTCGTTGACCAGGTTCGCCAGGTCGGCGCCGGAGAAGCCGGGCGTGCCGCGGGCGAGCACCGGCAGGTCGACGTCGGCGGCGAGGGGGATCTTGCGTGGTGTGGACCTTGAGGATGCCCTCGCGGCCCTTCACGTCGGGCGCGGTTCACGACGATCCGGCGGTCGAAGCGGCCGGGCCGCAGCAGCGCCGGGTCGAGCACGTCGGGCCGGTTGGTGGCGGCGATGAGGATGACGCCCTCGTTGGACTCGAAGCCGTCCATCTCCACCAGGAGCTGGTTCAGCGTCTGCTCGCGCTCGTCGTGGCCGCCGCCCAGGCCGGCGCCGCGGTGGCGGCCCGACGGCGTCGATCTCGTCGATGAAGATGATGCAGGGCGCGTTCTTCTTGCCCTGCTCGAAGAGGTCGCGCACGCGCGAGGCGCCGACGCCCACGAACATCTCGACGAAGTCCGAGCCGGAGATGGAGAAGAACGGCACGCCCGCCTCGCCGGCGATGGCGCGGGCCAGCAGGGTCTTGCCGGTGCCCGGCGGGCCCATGAGCAGCACGCCCTTGGGGATGCGGCCGCCCAGCCGCTGGAACTTCTTCGGGTCCTTGAGGAACTCGATGATCTCCTCGAGCTCCTCCTTGGCCTCGTCGATGCCGGCCACGTCGTCGAAGGTCACCTTCTTCTGCTCCGGGGTCAGCAGCTTGGCCTTGGACTTGCCGAAGGACATGGCCTTGTTGCCGCCGGCCTGCATCTGGCGGAAGAACAAGATCCACAGCCCCACCAGGATGAGCAACGGCGCCCAGGACAGCAGGGCCGTGAAGGCCCGCCCGTCGGAGGGCTTCTCCACCTGGATGTCGACGTTGTGGGCACGCAAGTCCTGCACCAGCTGGTCATAGCCGGGAGGGTTGTAGGTGAAGCGGTCGTAGCGCGGCGCCGGTCCCTTCTCCTCAGCCGCTTCCGTCGTCCGGACGTGGATCTCCTCTCCCTTGATCAGCACCTTGGACACCTTGCCCGCGTTCACAGCGTCGAGGAAGTCGGAGAACGACATCTCCTTGGCGCTGGTGGAGTACCCCCGCAGGACGGTGAAGATGAGCAGGACACCGACGAGGATGACGAGCCACATGAGGACAGTGCGAACGGTCTGATTCAAGGTGCAGTTGCCTCCATGATCCGCTGACGCGGTTCGGGCGTTAGAAAGAACCCCCCTATCGTTTTGGTTCTTCCCCGGGGCGGGGGATCACTCTCGATCGACGGCGCAGAGGTCGGGTCGGTTCACGAACTGACCCCACTCCATGCCGAGACCATAACCCACGAGGTAGTCGTCCGATGAGTTCGTGAAGACCGAGTACTTCGCGGTCAGGTTCACGCTCCGCAAGTGGGGCCGATCCACCAGAGCCAGCACCGCGGTGGACAACGGCCGCTGCTGGCTCAGGTGCGTGATGAGGTAGTTCTCGGTCACTCCCGAGTGGAGGACGTCCTTGAGGATCAGCACGTGCCGTCCCTTGACATCGATGTGCGTGGCGTAGGTCAGGTTCACCACCTCACCCCGATCACCGGCCGAGATGGTCACGTCGACGAACTCGAAGGCCACACCGTTCGGTATGAGCCTGGCAAGGTCGGCGAGGAGAAACGCCGCCCCCTTGAGGATCCCCACCAGAACGAGCTTGTGACCGCGGTAGTCGTCCGCGATCTGCGCCGCAATCTCGGTGAGCCGCTGGCGGATCTGCTCAGCGGTGTATGTGATCCGCGGCTCGCCCATCGGCCACCACCTCCAACACCAGGTCCCCGCGCTCGGCACTCCGCCAGATCCCGGGAACCCACGTGATTGTATCATTTTGGCAAATGACTGGCCAGGCCGGTCGCAGGTGTCTCGGGGCCCTCGACGCGATCAGCCGGCTCACCCGGCGCTGGCGACCGTCGGGCTCCGAGATCACGTCCCCCGGACGGGGTGAGCGCACCGTCAACGCGGCCCCCCGGTCGGCCTTCCATCGCCATCCCGGGGGCGTGGCCGCGGCCTGCTCGGCTCCAACCCTGATCCGCCAGCCCGGCACGGGGAGGTCGAGGGTGGTCCCCGGCTCCAGATGCAGGGCGTAGGGAGCCGGGGAGCGTGGCGGCTCCAGCCACAGGCGGCCCCCGGCGCTGCGCAGGCGCCAGCGGCCCGCCAGAGCCACTGCCCGCGGTCCACCCTCGTCCAGGAGCGCCTCGAGGAGCTCGAGCTGGCGGGTGCTCACTCGACCGATGCGGACGCGCGCCGCCTGCGCGTGCAGCCAGCGTCCGCGCAGCGCCTTGGGCAGGGATCGGATGGCCGCCACCGGCACACCGCCGTCGGGATGCCAGGGGGCGATCCACTGCCCGCGCCTGGCCAGCTCCTCGCTGAGGAAGGCCTCATCGTCGGCGAGGCGGTGGGCCAGGGCGACGAGGTGGTCGTCGATCCGCGGCGCCGCCGACCGCAGGGCGGGCAGGACCTGGTGCCGAACCCGGTTGCGGAGGTGGGTCAGGTCGCGGTTGGAGCTGTCGTCGCACCAGCTCTCGCCCCGGATCACGAGCCAGTCCTGGAGCTCCGCCCGACGGTAGGCCAGCAGGGGGCGGATGACACCGTTGGCGGCCTCGGCGGCGATCCCCGCCATGGCGCGCGGCCCTGACCCCCTCAGGAGCTGGAGCAGCACTCCCTCCGCCACGTCGTCGCGGTGATGCCCGGTGGCCACCGCATCGAGGCGGCGGCTCTCCGCGAGTGCGAGCAACGCCTCATAGCGCCGCCGGCGCCAGGACGCCTCGCGGCCCTCCGGCGTCGGGCCATCCGCTTCCAGGCGCACGAGGTGGAAGGGGACACCCAGGCGGGAGCACAGGCGGCGGCAGAAGGCGGCGTCCCGATCGGCCTCGTCGCCACGGACCTGGTGGTGGACGTGGGCGGCCTCCAGGGTAAGGGCGAGGCCGGGGTCGAGGAGGAGCTCCAGCAGGGCCACCGAGTCGGCCCCGCCGGAGAGTGCGACCAGGATGCGTTGTCCGAGGCGGTGCGGGAACAGGCTGGCGAAACGCTCGGGGAAGTCGTTGAGCGGCATGATGAAGCATGGTGGCGGTGGGTGGACTTGAACCACCGACACAGGGCTTATGAGACCCCTGCTCTGCCTCTGAGCTACACCGCCGGGCCAGTCACTCTACCGCGCCGCGGAAGGGCAAGTCAACAAGGCTATACTGGGCGTTGTGGCGGAGCAGGAGACAGACCGTGGGACGCGGTGCCCGAGCTGTGGGATGGTGGTTCCCGAGCCCCAGTTGCGGATCTGTCAGATGTGCCGTAATGTGTTTTGCCCGGAGTGCGCGGTGGTCGGGTTCGGACGAGAGTTCTGCGGGGTGAACTGCCGCGACATGTTTTTCTTCGGTGACGGCGATGAGTCGGAACAGGACTTCTGAAGGCGGCTATGGGTCGACGGGCGGATGAGCTACTCGAGCGCGCCGCGGGCCTTCCCGGCCTGCGGTCGGGCATCGAGCGGCTGGTGGTGGTGGTGAAGGCCCAGGGATCCCGGGTCTACGACGTCGACAACGCCGGGTACATCGACTATCTGGGCGGAGGCGGTTCCACCATCGTCGGCTTCGCCAATCAGTTCGTGCTCGACGCGGTGCGCAAGGTCCTGGTGGCGGGGGTCCCGGACGGCTTCCACGTCCCCCAGGAGATCGACCTCGCGGAGTCCCTGCACCAGATGCTGCCCTGGGTGGAGAACTGGTGGTTGTGCCGCAACTCCGACGAGGCGGTGTGGCAGCTCCTGCACTGGGCGCGTGAGAGCACCGGTAAGCCGCAGATCCTGATGTTGGACGGAGGGGCCCGGCTGCGGGTGGCGGCCAGCGGCGCCGACAGCCGCACCCTGCCGATCCGGGAGGTTCGAGGCTGGGACGTCAACCGGATCGAGACCATGCTCACGGCCGACGCCGGCAAGCTGGCGGCCCTGGTGATCGATCCCCTGATGACCCAGATCGGCGTCGTTCCTCCTCCCGAGGGTGCACTGGAGGTGATCGCCGAGGCGTGTCGCCGCCATTCGGTCCTCCTGGTGTTCGACGAGCGGGTGGCCGGCTTCCGTGTGAACCGAGGCGGTACGGTGGCGTGGAGCGGTGTGGTCCCCGACGTCGCCGTGTACGGCGGCGCCCTGGGCGGTGGCTTCCCCATCGGCGTGGTGGCCTTCAGGGAGGGCATCGACGAGCCGATCCAGAAGGGCGAGGGGCGGATGCCGACGCCGCACCCCGTGTCCCTGGCCGCGGCCGAGGCCGTGCTCTCCATTCTCAAGAACGACACCGTCTACCAGCGCCTCGAGGACCGCACCGCCCAGCTCGCGGACGGGATGGTGGCGTTGGGTGAGCGGTTCTCGCGGGCCATGACGATCAACCGCGTGGGGTCGGTGTTCGCCATCTACATGACGGCCAAGCCGGTGCGCGATCGACGCAGCGCCGAGCATGTGGACGTGACCTCCTACTGGCGCGTCGCGGACGCCCTGCGCACGGAGGGAGTGCTCCTGCCCCGGCAACCGGGAGGCGCGGCCTTCCTCTCCAGCGCCCACGGCGCCAAGGACGTCGAGGAGACGTTGGCGGCCTGCGAGCGGGTGCTGCTGCGCCTGCACCGGGAGGACCTGCCCTAATTGAGGGACCTGACGGCCATCAAGCCCTCGGAACGGGAGCGGACGGCGTTGGTGGGGCTCGCCAGCGCCGATGTCCCACGGACCGTGGTCGAGGAGCACCTCGATGAGCTGGAGCGCCTGGTGGAGACGGCCGGCGGCGAGGTGGTGCTGCGCCGGATCCAGGAACGCCCCGCCCCGGACCCCGCCACCGTGGTGGGCTCCGGTTTCGTGGAGCGGTTGGCCGAGGAGGTGAGGGACGCCGAGGTGGGCGCCGTCATCTTCGACGAGGACCTGACCGGGTCGCAAGTGCGTAATCTGGAGCGCGCCCTGCCCGACGACGTGAAGGTGCTCGACCGGGCCGCGGTGATTCTCGACATCTTCGCCCAGCGTGCGCGCTCCCGGGAGGCCCAGACCCAGGTCGAGCTCGCCCAGCTCAACTACCTCCTGCCCCGTCTCACCCGGCGTTGGCGTCACCTCTCCCGTCAGGCGGGGGGCATCGGCACCCGCGGGGTGGGGGAGACGCAGCTCGAGATCGACCGGCGGCTGATCTCCCGTCGGATCGCCCTGCTGCGGCGCAAGCTGCGCACGGTGGAGCGCGACCGGAGGCTGCGCCGGGAGCGGCGCAGCGATCTGCCCGCCGTCGCCCTGGTGGGCTACACCAATGCGGGCAAGTCGTCGCTGTTCCGCGCCCTCACCCACGCCCGGGTCCTGGTGGAGGACCGTCTCTTCGCGACCCTCGACCCCCGGTCCCGGCGGGTCGCCCTCGGCGAGGGAGTGGTGGCGGTGATGACCGACACCGTGGGCTTCATCCGCAAGCTCCCCCACGACCTGGTCGCCCCCTTCCGGTCGACCCTGGAGGAGGCCACCGAGGCCGACCTCCTGCTCCACGTCGTGGACGGCTCCCACCCGAGCTGGGAGGAGCACCTGAGCGTGGGCACAGACGTGCTGGAAGGGCTGGGTGTGGAGGACGAGCAGGTGCTGCTGGTGATCAACAAGATCGACCTCATGCCGGCGCCGCGGCCGCACCCTCCCCTGGGGGAGGGCCGGTTCGCGCTGGTGTCCGCGACCACCGGCGAAGGGCTGGAGTCCCTCCGCGGTGCGATCCGGGACGAGCTCCTGTCGGCGCCGGGTGTGACCCTGCTGCGGGTCCCCCTGGAGGAGGTCGAGATGGTGCAGCGGGCGGTGGGGCTGCCCCACCTGGTGGCCCGCCGCTTCCGAGCCGAGGCGGTGGAGCTGGCCATGCGGATCGACGGTCGGCGGCTGGCCGAGGCCGGTCTCGACCGCTATCGGGTCTCCCACTGGGGTACCACCGCTGCCGAGGGAGGGACCTGATGCCGGTGTACGAGTTCCTGTGCCGCCAGTGCAACCGCATCTACAGCTTTCACTCGTTCAAGGTGGAGACCACCAAGGTTCCGACCTGCCCGCGGTGCGGCGCCCGAGACCTGGAGCGGGTGCCGTCCCGCTTCGGCGTCGCCGCCTCCCGCAAGGCCGCGGCTCCGGCCGCCGCCGGTGGAGGCGGGGGCGACGATGACCCGCGCATGGAGCGCGAGATGATGCAGCTCGCCGCCGAGCTGGAGTCCATGGACGAGAACGATCCGCGCCAGATGGCGGCGGCGGTGCGCAGGATGACCGAGCTCGCCGGCGAGCCGGTCACCCCCGCCATGGAGGAGATGATCCGCAGGTTGGAGGCCGGCGAGGACCCGGAGAAGGTGGAGGAGGAGCTCGGCGACGCCCTCGAGGAAGAGATGGGCGACGAGGGCGGTGGCTTCGGCGGCGGCGGCCCGGACCGCGACGAGGGCCTCTACCCCATGTAGCGCCCGCGGATGCCGGGCTGTCCCACGTCCGTGTCCGTGCCCGCGTACGACACCGATCCATGTCGTCCAACCGCAGGAGCGGCGGCCGCGACAGGGGCAGGAACCCGCCACAGCGTCCGCGCCCGCGGCCAGCGACGGCGGCAGTGGGCAGCGGTCACCGTCGACAGAGCAGCGATCGGCCGCCGGCCGAGGCCGAGACTCAGGCGGCGGCGGACAGCGCCACGGGTTTCCTGCGCAGCGTGATGACGTCGATCTCCGGTGGTGCGCCGACGCGCAGAGGGACCGCCCCCACGCCGATCCCCCGAGAGACGTAGAGCACGGTCTGGCGCCAGCGGTAGGGGCCGGCCACGTAGCGGGTTGTGAGCCGCGCGAGGCTGAGGTTGCGGGAAGGGAGGGCGATCTGGCCCCCATGGGTGTGCCCGGACAGCGTGAGGTCGGCCCCCGCGGCGCGTGCCCCACGCCAGCCCTGGGGCTGGTGGCACAGGCAGAGGTGGAAACGCTCCGGGTGACGGCCGATGAGGTTGAAGTCCGGTCCCCCGCCGCGGGCGTACAGGTCGTCCACGCCCACCAACGTCAGCCGTTGGCGGCCCCGTCGCAGCTCGGTGGCACGGTTGACCAGGGGCGTGATGCCGGCACCGGTGAGCGCCCGCCTGGCCAACGTCCGGCCCACGTAGTGGTCGTGGTTCCCGAGGATGCCGTACACGCCTAGAGGGGCTTCGAGCCCGCGGAACCCCTCACTGAACATGTCCGCGTCCACGGCCCTGCGATCGACCTGGTCGCCGGTGAAGACGATGAGGTCCGAGGGCAGACGTGCCAGGAGGCCGGCGATCTCCCGCATGCGCTGCACCGACATGTAGAGGCCGGCGTGAACGTCCGAGACCTGGAGGATTCTGAGCCCGTCCCAGGCTTCAGGCAGCCGTGGCAGGGAGATGGTGATGCGACGGACCCCCGGGACGCTCTGCGCCTCCGCGAAGCCGCTGCTCGCGATCCCGAGAGATCCAACGGCGGTGAACGTGGCCTGGGTCAGGAATCCTCTGCGTGTCAGCACCTGGGCAGCTCCTCCGGCAACCGCGGCTGCCGGAGGGAGCCACGGAGCATCTTTCCGAATATATCAGCCATCCGCCGACGCCTGTCTGGAGCCCCGCTGTGTCGGTGAGCCAGACCACATCCATTCGCGGCGGCGACCGCAGCGACGCGCGTCGGGACCTTCGGGATCACGGGCTTTCGAGCGCTCCGCCCTCCTTCGCGTCCGCGCGCTTGAGGAGGTAGGCGAAGACGAGGCCAACCAGCCCGAGGCTCGCGAACATCAGCATGCTGGCGGTGTAGGTGTTGGTGACGTCCCGCAGCTTGCCGTTGAGGTAGGGGAAGAGGGCGAGGCCGATGTTCTGGATCATGGTGATGAGGCCGAACGCGGAGCCCACCAGCTCCTTGCGGACGATGAGCGGCACCGCCGGCCACATCGCCGCCGGCACCAGCACGAAGGCCGCGCCCAGCATCATCATGGGGTACCGCGGCTGCACCAGGGTGAAGGCCATCACGAGGAAGCTGGGGATCATCAGCAGCGAGCCCAGGGTCATGAGCGAGGCGCGCTTGCCGATCTTGTCCACCAGCTGCCCGGCGAAGGGGGCCAGGAACATGGAAGCGGCGATGATGATGGTGGTGGTGCCTCCGGCCGTGGAGAACATGTGGATGATGTTATAGAAGACCTGGCCGAAGAAGCCGCCGCCCTCCCCGACCGTCAGCGGGATCCCCCACTTGTCGTGGAAGAAATCGGTGGACAGGGCCGTGAAGGGAAAGATCGCCGAGTAGAAGGTCACGCACAGGATGGCCACGTACCAGAACGAGGTGGGGAACTTCTTGACGTCGGAGAACACCACCTTGTCCTCGGTCTCGGCCTCCTCGAGCTCCAGCGCCTTGGCGCCGCGTCGGTCCATGGCCCAGTAGACGAGGGCGGCGCCGAGGGAGACGAGACAGAAGATGACTGCGGCCCAGAGGGCGGCGCGGTAGTCGCCGAAGTGCTGCGCGATGACCTCCTCCGTGTTGAAGGAGAAGAGGGTCCCGAGGCGGCTGATGGTGAGGGCGATGCCAAAGGAGAGGGCGAGCTCTTTGCCCTTGAACCAGCGCGCCAGGATCGCGCTCTGTGCCACCACCAGCGCCTCCGAGCCGCCACCGAAGATGAAGCGCCCCGCGTACACCACCATGATGTTGGGCGCGAGAGCGACCACGGTCGCTCCCACCGCCACGACGAGCGCGAAGATGGTGCTGGCGGCCCGCGTGCCGATGCGGTCGATGAGCATCCCGCCCAGGAACACCGAGAGGATCGCTGCGATGCTGTACACGGTGTACATGGTGCCGATGGCGCTGCGCGGCACATCCAGGACCCTGAGCAGGGTCGGGGCGATGGCGCCCACCGAGTCATAGGCGAAGTAGGAGCCGTAGGTGAGGAGGCTGACGAAGGCCAGGATGGTGAAGCGATACGGGCGCTTGGAGGGATGGAACCAACTCTGATTCGCAGTCATCGTGGATGGATGTGCCACGGCGGAACCACCTTCCGTCTGGGATTTCATCACTTCTTGAAGAGGGCGTCGAAGGCGGCGCGGGCGTCCATGGCCGACTCCGGCTTCGCCGATCTGAGGTCGCGCACCTGCTTGGGTTGGTAGAGCGGGCACTGGTTGGCGCCGCCCTTGTCCTCGATGCGCGCCGAGATCGTCTTGCGGCACTCGAAGCGAGCAGCCGGGTCGAAGAAGGCGCAGTTGGTGCAGGTGTGGAGCGGTTTGCCGCACCGCTCACAGGTGGTGTCCAGCTCCACCGTCCCCTGGGCCTGCTGGCCGCAGAGGGCGCACTTGAAGGCGACCGCGGTGGGAGCGCCGAGCCCGCGACCCCGCGGGGCGCCCTCCGAACGTGGTCGGCCGCCGTCGTCCACCGGTCGTCGGGGACGTCGCTCCTCATACTCCCGGTCATCGTCCATGTAGCCACGATGACGATACTTGCGGTCACCCATGAAGAAATCCTCCGAGGACCGGGCGCGAGCCCTGTCGCGACTGCCGGTGCGGGCTCGGACGAGCCCGCGCCCATTGTACCCCGGTCCTGTGCACCGGGGCGGCTGCCGGATCGTGCCGGCCCTGCCCTAGTGCCCCGTCCCCTGGGAGGTCCAGGTCGGGGAGTGGTTGGTGCCGTCCTGGGTGAGCTGCCGGGGCACGCCGTCGGCGTCCGTGATGTAGATCTGCTGGGTGCCGGTCCGGTCGGACGCGAACGCGAGCATGGAACCGTCGGGAGAGAAGGAGGGCGACTCGTTGTTGCCGGGACCGGGGAGGATGGTCTCCTGGCCGCTCACGGTGTCGATGGTGGCGAGCTGGAAGCGCCCATCCACCCGGGTCGTGCAGACCAGGCGGGTCCCGTCATAGGACCAGGCCGCCTCGTCGTAGAAGTGGCCGCCGAAGGTGAGGCGGCGTACGTTCGAGCCGTCGGCGTCCATGAGGTAGATCTGGGGCGATCCCGAGCGGCTGGAGGTGAACGCGATCTGACGGCCGTTGGGTGACCACGCGGGCTGCGTGTCGATGCCCCGGGCGGTGGTGAGGCGGGTCGCCTCGCCGCCGGCGACCGGCATGACGTAGATGTCCACGTTGCCGTCCGTCGACGAGGCGAAGGCGATCTGGCGGCCGTCCGGAGAGAAGCTGGCCGAGGAGTTGACGCCGCCCTTGTCCCACAACTGCTTCAGGTAGCCCTCCTGGGGAGTGAGCAGGAACAGGGCCGGTCCCCCCTTGAGGTAGGACGTGAAGACCAGGTGCTTGCCGTCCGGCGACCAGGCCGGGGCCAGGGCGATGGCGCCGTGCTTCGTGAGCTGCTTGGGATTGGCGCCGTTCCAGTCCATCACCCACACCTCGTCGCTACCGGTGCGGTTGGAGATGAAGGCCATGCGCGACAGGAAGGGGCCGGGTCGACCGGTGAACACCTGGACCAGGTCGTTGGCCAGGGTGTGCGCCACCACCTGGGCGGCGGAGGTGCCGGCCCGGTACCTCTTGGAGAAGGCGAACTCTCCGGACACCAGGTCCACGAGCCGCGCCTCCACCACGAGCTGGCCACCGGCGCGGACCACGGTGCCGGAGAGCAGGAACTGGGCGCCGATGGCGCGCCAGCGTTGGTGGAGCACGTCCGGTCTGGGGTCATCCTCCACGAGGGTGTAGAGGCGCTTGTCCACCAGCGCGATGGGCGCGGCCGCGCGTAGGTCCTCGTCCAGGGTGACCTGGAAGCTCGTGGCGACGTCGGCCGGGGTCCCGGGCAGCACCATCAAAGGCGGCGCCGCCACCGCCACCCGGCGCAGGCCCGGCTGGGTGATCTCGAGGTAGATCTCGCCCTGGGCGGCGGCGGTGGCCGCCGCGGCGAGGACGAGGATGAATGCGAGAGACCGTCGACGAGTGGTCATGAATCACTCCGTGAAGCTGAGATGGACGGTGAGGTCCGACTTGCCGTAGGCCGGTGGCAGGGGTGGGAGGGGGTTGGCGGCGTAGAGCGCGCGCAACGCGGCCCGGTCGAAGGACGGGTTACCCGATGCCTGCTCGAGGACGATGTCCTCCACGCGGCCGTTGGCGAGAATACGAAAGCGCACCTGGGCGCGGGTCCCTGCACCCGCCACCGGCTTGTACCAGCGGGACTCGATGAGGGCCAGCATGCGCTCGATGTAGTAGGTGAACTGGAAGTCCGAGGGAATGCCGGGTATGCGGCTGCCGGTGCCTTCGCCAAGGGACAGCCCCTTGCTGACCCCATGGCCGCCCTCTCTGTCGCCAGGGGGGCCCTCAGGCTCGGGGACGGACGTGGCGGCGGGGGCGGGCCGGGGGGTTGGCGCCGGCATGGCCTCTTCGCTCGGCGGCGGCTGGGGGGCGGCCGTGGGCCGCGGGACCGGGGTCGCCGCGGCGGCGGCGGTCGGCTTTGGTCTGGGAACGGGAGTGGCCGCCGGCGCGGGCTTGGAGCGCGGCCGGCTCGCGCGGGGGGCTGGTGCGCGCTGCGGTTGGATGATGCGGACCGACACCGTCGGCAGGTGGGTCGGCCGGGCGGAGGCGGAGCGGCTGATCATGAACACGCTCCCGGCGACGACGAGGTGCAGCATCGCGGCCACACCCACCCAGGGAAGCAGACCCGGTTGCGCCCGCTCACGCTCGGCGAGGAGCTCGGACACCCGGTCCATCTATCTCGGTTCCGGGCGGGTGACCATGCCGACCTGCTCGACCCCCACCTGATCGAGGACGGCCAGGACCCGGACCACGAAGCCGTAGGGCACGCTCTCGTCCGCCTTCAGGTACACGGGACGTGGGCTGCCGGCCAGCTCGGCGCCGAGCCGATCGGCCAGGAGCTTGATGTGCACCGGTTCGTCGTCGAGGAGGATCACGTGGTCCCTGGTGATCGTGAGGATGACGGGCTCGTGGCCCTTGCCGTTGAGGGCCGGCGCCTGCTGCTTGGGCAGGTCCACGGTCAACCCCTGGACGAGCATGGGCGCGGTGATGATGAAGATGATGAGCAGCACCAACATGACGTCCACGAGGGGCGTCACGTTGATGTCCGCGAGATCGCCCAGGTTGTCGGATGTCTGGAAGGCCATGGGACCTCACCTCATCGGTCGGCCGGCGCTGCCGGTCGCGGGCGGCGCCTCGCGACGGGCCCACGGGGGCGACCGCGACCACTGGAGTGCGCTGGATCCGACACTACATGAAGTTCCGATCCACCAGGTTCAGGAACTCCAGCGAGAAGTCGTCCATGCGGCGCCTGAGCTGACGGACCCGCGCCAGCAGGTGGTTGTAGGCGATCACCGCGGGAATCGCTGCGAGCAGCCCGGCGGCGGTGTTGACCAGGGCCTCGGCGATGCCGGGCGCCACGGTCACGATGGAGGTGGAGCCGGTGACGCCGATGGCGTGGAAGGTGTTCATGATCCCCCACACGGTGCCAAACAGTCCGATGAAGGGCGTCACGCTGGCAGTCGTGGCGAGCATCGGCAGGGCCCGCTGGAGGCGTTCCTGCTCGCTGCCCACGGCGCGTTCCAGTGCGCGCGACACACCGTCCAGGGTGCGGACCTTGAGGGGGGTGTCGGGCCCGGCGGCGCGCCGCGCCGCCCGGATGCTCGCCTCCAGCTCGGAGTAGCCGGCCTGGAAGATGGCCGCCAGGGGCGAGCTGCGGTGTCGGGGCGCCACCTCGGCGGCTTCGTTCAAGCGTGTGGCCTTGCGGAAGACCCGCACGAAGCGCTCCGACGTGCGCTGCGCCGAGCCCAGCTCCCGCCACTTGGCCAGAATCACCGACCAGGACGCCAACGAAAAGAAAAGCAGGGTGACGAGCACCACCTTCGCCACCCAGCCGGTCTGGACGAAGAACCTCAGAATCTCCACGGTTCCACATTGTACGCAATCGTCGTGCCACTGGGTACGCGGTGGGGTTGTGTCCGCGGCCACTGCGCCCCCGTGTCGGTTGACACCCTCCGCCGACTTCGGATATAAGGCGGGACGCCTGGTCGCCCAGGTAGCTCAGTTGGTAGAGCACCGCAC
>CAWJPY010000001.1:0-192500 GCA_963844865.1 uncultured Holophagae bacterium | reverse complement strand
AGCCGGGGGCCTCACCGTGCGGAATCCTCCCTGGTTTGCACACAACTCTACACCCCTGTGACGGAAGAGCTCCCCGATCCCAGGCAAATATGTGTCGGTCTCCTTGTCTCGACGGGCCGGACCTCGTAACATGAGCGGTCGCTGAGGAGGGACGCCATGAGACGACACATCACATCCTGGATCTGCTGCCTGGCCTCGCTGGCCATGACCGCTGCGCCGGCCCTCGCCTCTGTGGGCTCTGATGCTGCCGCGCCGGCGAAGGCCCAGGCACGCACCGATGTGAGCGGGTGGGCGGACGGGCCCGCCGGGTTTCTGCTGACCAAGCACGAGCGCAAGGAGTGGCAGAAGCTGACCACGGACGCCGAGCGGGAGCACTTCATCGAGCTCTTCTGGGCTCGGCGGAACCCCGACCCGGAGCAACCCTTCAACGTCTTCAAGGCCCAGTTCGAAAGCCGTGTTCGTTATGCTGACGAGCACTTCTCCCATTCAGGCATGCGTGGCGCGCTGACCGATCGCGGGCACGTGCTCATCCTGCTCGGCCCCCCGCAACACGCGGAGCATCGCGCACCAACGGAGACGGTGCGCTCGACGACAGTCGGGTCCACCGGCACCTTGGACAACCGGGCGACCGACGAGGTGCGGGCCCATGCCGAGCTGTGGGAGTACGATCCGCAGCGGCTGCCAGAAGGCTTCAAGATCCGTGGCTCGCGCCTCACGTTCGTGTTCTACGAGGAGCGGGCCGAGACCGATCGCTACGTGCTCGACCGGTCGCATCCCGAGGCGCCCCTGGCGCTGCGGGCCCTGGCCGAGGCGCCCGATGTCTACCTCCTGCACCCCAACCTGGACTCGGTGCCGAAGCCGGTCTCGGTGCCGGGCGGACATCCCGCCTCGCCCGCCGAGCTGGCCTGGCTGGACGGGACCTCCGGCCCCTTCACGTCGCAGCTTCAAGCCGTCGCCGAGCCGGGGTTGGCGGGTGCCGACGGGCGGCCTCTGTGGGTGGATCTGGAGCTGCCCGCGGCAGCGCCCGCCCTGGATGAGCTCACCGGGCGGGTCAGCGCCGTCGGCGGTGAGGTCCTCAGCACCTTCTCCATCGGTGCCACGCCGCTGGAGGCCGGAGATCACCGCGCCTACCACCTGACCTTCCCCCTGGCTCCGGGCACCTACCGGGTCGACATCGTGGGCGCGGCCGGCGGGGAGCCGGTGGCTTCATACTCGGTGGAGTCGGAGATCCCGGAGCTCCCGGACCAGGGGACCTGGTTGTCGCCGGTCTGGGTGGGTGCGGGCAGCCAGGTCGAGGAGAGCGCATCCCTGGGCGAAGCGTTCTGCTTCGGTCGTCTGCACCTCATGCCTCTGTTGCCCGACTCGGAGGTGAAGCACTCCAGCGAGCTCACGTTTCTCGGCTTCGCCGTGCGGCCCGCCCTGGGCGCGGACGGCACCCCCGGTCTCGAGGCCAAGGTGACCCTCACCAAGGACGGCAAGAAGCTGGGGCGCCCGCTCGTCATGCCGTTGGAGGGCGTCAAGCTGACGGACGAGGTGTGGGTCTACATGAGCGGGATCAACCTGGCCGGCCTGCCCGGAACGGGAACCTACGGTCTCGGCTTCGTCGTGACCGACAAGGCCGGCACGGCCGCGTCCGAGGAGCGCACGGTCGAGATCAAGGTCGTGGACTGAGGGGCGCGTCGTCGTCGTCGGTCGACTCGCCGTCCTCGGGATCCCTGGCGTTCGAGAGCGTGTCGCCGGCCGCCGGCCGGCGGGTGCGGGACGCCTCACGTGGGCACGCCCAGGCGGGGCAGGACCAGCCGCTGGAGCAGGAACCAAGCCGCCAAGACCAACAGCAGTGGGAGCCAGCCGCTCATCGTCGTGTCCTCGTGGGAGGGACGGGGTGGGCGGTGGCCCCGCGGCGGGGCGCCGACCTCATACCACCTCCTCGGCGGACCAGACGAACATCTTCATCTTGCGTTCGCAGGCCTCGCAGTACGAGGTGATCTCGCTGCGCAGGTCTGAGACCTGGTCGTCGGGGAGCACGGTGAAGAAGACGCTCGAGGTCTTGGGGTAGGCCGAGGAACCCATCCGCACGCCGGTGGCGCCGACGCCATGGGCCTGGGGAAGCTCGGTGTAGCCCACCCCACGGCGCTCCATCAGCACCTCGAGCTCCTCCTTGCAGTCCGAGTCGACGATCATCATCATCAGCTTCATGGTCCCTCCGTCCGTGAGGCCCCGACCACCCTACCACCCCGTGAGGGCGTGAGGCCCACCCTCGCCGCCGCCCCGTTAGGGCGTAAGGCGTGGCGTGGCGTCCTAACGCCCTCACGTCCTAACGCCCTCACGTCCTAACGTCCGCTCGTCCTTCAGCCCCAGCATGCGGAAGATCATCATCGCGGGACACCACCTGGTGAAGGCCGATTGCAGGAGGTTGAGGCCCACGAATGCGGTGAGCAGGTACCAGTTCGGGTTCACCCAGTGTCCCAGGGCCAGGGACAGCAGGACCACCAGGCCGGCCATGGCACGCAGTGCCTCATTCACGGTCATGTCATTCCTCCTCGTGTCGCCGCCGGCGGCGGCGGTTCGGCACCTCGCGCCCCCGGCCCGCGGCGCCGGCGGTCCGACGCCGGGTGCCGCGATGCCGGGATGATGGTGTACGGTTGGCGATGCGTGTCATCCCGTGCTCAGTCCATGTCGACCACGTTCTCGGGGCCCACGGTCTTCAGGTACATGTAGTAGAGGAGTGGAATCACCACCAGAGTGAGCCCCGTGGCCACGATCACGCCTGCGATCAGGGCCATGGCGAGCCCCTGGAAGATGGGATCGAGGAAGATCACCGCTCCGCCGACCACCAGGGCCGCGGCGGTGAGCACGATGGGACGGAAGCGGACCGCCCCCGCCTTCACCACCGCGTCCTCCAGACGCTCCCCTGCCTTCAGCTCGAGGTTGATGAAGTCCACCAGCAGGATCGAGTTGCGCACGATGATGCCGGCCAGGGCGATGAACCCGATCATGGAGGTGGCGGTGAAGAACACCCCGAAGATGCCGTGCGCCGGCAGGATGCCGATCAGGGTCAGGGGAATGGGCGCCATGATGATGAACGGGGTGATGAAGGAGCGGAACCAGCCCACCACCAGGACGTAGATCAGGACCATCACGGCAGCGAAGGCGATGCCCATGTCCCGGAACACCTCATAGGTGATCTGCCACTCGCCGTCCCACTTCATCGTGTACCGGGTGCGGTCGGTCGGCATGTGGGTGGAGATGATGGGTAGCTTCTCGCCCGTGGGCGTGACGATTTTGTCCAGTTCGGGCTGCATCTTGAGGATGGCGTACACCGGCGCCTCGGCATGGGCCGACGCCACCTCGCCGATTACGTAGGTCACCGGCTGCAGGTTCTTGTGGTAGCGGAAGCGCTCCCGGGTCGAGTCATGGACCGTGACCAGCTCGGCCAGAGGCACCATGCGGCCGTTGCCGGCGTGCACGGCGAGCTGCAGCAGGTCGTTCAGGTGCGAGCGCTGGGCGCGGTCCAGGCGGAGGACGATGGGCACCGCTTCCCGCGAGGCCTGCACGTGGGCCAGCCCGACGTCGGCCCCGGCCAGGGCCACCCGCAGCGTCCGAACCACCTGCTCCGGCGTGACGCCGGATCGAATCGCCTTCTCCCGGTCGACCTGGATCTGGAAGCGTTGCGCCGCCTTCTCCACGTACCAGTCCACGTCCACCACGCCGTCGGTGTGCTCGAACACCGAGCGCACCTGCTTCGCGATCTGCAGACGGCCCTCCAGGGTGGGCCCGTAGACCTCGGCCACGAGGGTGGCCAGGACCGGTGGCCCCGGGGGCACCTCGGTCACCTTCACGTTGACGCCCAGGCGCTCGCCGATGGGCGCCACCAGGTCGCGGATGTGCTTGGCCAGGGGATGGGAGGTGACGTCTCGCTCGCTCTTCTCCTCCAGGTTCACCTGGATGTCGGCCACGTTGGGTCCGGAGCGCAGGTAGTAGTGGCGCACCAGGCCGTTGAAGTTGAACGGGGCGGAGGTGCCGGCGTAGACCTCGTAGTCGGTCACCTCGGGGATGGAACGGAAGACCGCGGCGATCTCCCGGGCAGCCGCGTTGGTCTGCTCGAGAGTGAAACCCTCCGGCGCGTCGATGACGACCTGCAGCTCCGACTTGTTGTCGTAGGGCAGCATCTTGACGGTGACGAAGCCCGTCGCCAGCGTCACCAGCGACAGAAGCAGCAGCACCACGACCCCGCCCAGAGCCGTCCAGCGCAGGGGTCGAGAGGCGATGAGGGGGTTCATGACCCGGGCGTAGATCCGATGCAGCCGGGTTTCTTCCTCCGTTTCCTGATCGGGCGAGACGCTGCGGTTCGCCAGCTCCTTCTCCGCTTTCTTGTGGAACAGCTTGTAGGTCAACCAGGGTGAGATGATGAACGCCACCAGCAGGGAGAACAGCATGGCGGCCGATGCGTTGATGGGGATGGGCCGCATGTAGGGCCCCATCAGCCCGGACACGAAGGCCAGGGGGAGCAGGGCCGCGATGACCGTGAAGGTGGCCAGGATGGTGGGGTTGCCCACCTCGTCCACCGCGTACACCGTCGCCTGACGGGGGTTGCCCCACTTGAGCTCGTAGTGGCGGTGGATGTTCTCCACCACCACGATGGCGTCGTCCACCAGGATGCCGATGGCGAAGATGAGGGCGAACAGCGTCACCCGGTTGAGGGTGTATCCGAAGAAGTAGGACGCCGCCAGGGTCAGGGCCAGGGTGACGGGCACCGCCACGGCGACCACCACCGCTTCCCGCCGGCCGAGGGCGAAGCCCATGAAGATCACCACCGCCAGGGTGGCGATGAGCATGTGATCGATGAGCTCCGAGGACTTCTCATTGGCGGTGAAGCCGTAGTCCCGGGTCTTGACCACCCGGATGTCGGACGGGATGAGGCGGCCGGACAGGCCGTGCATCAGGGTGTCGAGCTCGTGGACCAGCACCACCGCGTTGGTCCCCGGCTTCTTGGCCACGGCGAGGGTCACTGCCGGGGCATCCACCCCGACGCGGTCGATGCCCTTCTCGTGGGCGGCCGGCCCGCTGCCGATCCAGACGTAGTCGGTGGGCTCGGCGGGTCCGTCGGTGATGTCGGCTACGTCCTTCAGGTACACGGGGCGCCCGTCGTACACGCCTACCACCACGTCCCGGACCTCGTCCGCATCCCGGAGGAATGAGCCCACGTCGACCTCGACATCCTCGTTCAAGGACGTGGCCGAGCCCGCCGGTAGGCGCCAGTTGAAGCCCTGCACCGCCTTGTATGCCTGCAGGAGGGAGACGTTGAAGGCCCCCAGCCGGTCGCGGTCGAAGTCCACCCGCATGACGCGCGGCTGGCCTCCGATGACCGAGATGTCAGAGACCTGGGCCTGGCGGCTGAGCTCGACCTTGAGCTCGTCCCCAACCTGGCGCAGGCGCTCCGGGCTGGCCGTGTCGCTCCACAGGGTGTAGGCGACCACCGGCACGTCGTCGATGGTCATCGGCTTGATCACCGGCGGCATCACCCCCTGCGGGAGCTCGTCCAACATGGAGTCGATCTTGGTTCGAACCCGCACCGCCGCCTCGTCGGGGTTGGTGCCCACCTCGAAGCGCACGATGATCATGCCGCCGGAGGGCTGGGAGGTGGAGTAGACGTACTTGACGTTGGCGATCTCGTAGAGCTTCTTCTCCAGGGGCGTGATGGCGCGATACTCCACCTCCTCGGCGGTGGCCCCCGGGTAGCCCACCATGACGTCGATCATGGGGACCTGGATCTGCGGCTCCTCCTCCCGTGGCGTCACCAGCACCGCGAAGGCGCCCAGCAGCAGTGAGAAGACCACGATGAGGGGCGTCAGCTTGGAGTGCAGGAAAGCCTTGGCGATGGAGCCCGAGGCGCCCAGGGGACGCCGGGTCATCTTCAAGCGCAACGCCTCGCGGCGGGCGCTCTCCACCTCGGCTGGGCGGGGGTCGGGCTGACCCACATCCGGCCGTTCCTGGTCGCGCTCGCTCATCGCTCCACCTCCACCGGGGTGCCGTCAGCCACGGGGCCGGGGGCATCGACCACGACCTGGTCGCCCTCCGCCAGACCCGAAAGCACCTCGACCCTGTCGTCCCCCACCGGGTTGCCGGTGGTGACGGCGCGGGTGCGCGCGGTGCCGTCGGCATCGCGGACCACGACCAGCTCCAGGCCACCCCGCCGGTGCACGGCGGAGGAGGGGATCACCAGCCGATCGACGCTCGCCCCCGGGATCTCGGCCCGGCCGGCGAGACCCGAAGAGATGTCGGCGTCGGGAAGGGTGACCTTCACCGTGAAGGTGTGGGTGGCGGCGTCGGCCGCGGGCATGATCTCGGCCACCACGCCGTCCAGGGTGCCGAGATCTGGGCGGGCGTCCATCCGCACCTTGAGGTGCTGGCCTTGGTGCACGTGCCGGATGTCGGTTTCGCGCACGGTCAACCAGATCTTGCGCCCGCTCCTCGACTCGAGGCGGACCAGGGGCCGGCCGGGCGCGGCGAGATCGCCGACGTCCACCAGCTTCTCCACCACCCGCGCGGCAAAGGGAGCGCGCACCACAGCTTCCGCGGCGATGGTGGAGGCCGCCTGCACGGCGCCCTCGGCCTGCTTGACCGCGCCCATGGCCTGCTCGTGTTGCGTCCGGGCCATGTCGAGCTCGAGGTCGGAAGCGGCCTTCTCCTCGTGCAGGGCCTCATACCGCCGGAGGTTCTTCTCGGCCAGGGCCAGAGCCGCCTGGGCCTGGCTCAGGGCGCCCTTGGCCTGGGCCGCCTGGCCGTCTGCGGTCTCGGGCGCGATCTCCAGGAGGGCCTGACCTTTGGCGACAACGTCACCGGCCTGCACGCGCACTGCCATCACCGGCCCGGTGGCTCGGCTGGACACCACGCTCTGGCGACGCGGTTGCACCGTGCCGTAGACGAGGATGGGCTTGCCGTCCTGCAGGAGCTTGACGGGCTCCAGGTGGGCCTTGATCGGGGTCGGGGACGCCTCGCTGCGCTCGTCGTGAGAGGCGCCGCAGCCGGCGGCCACCACGGCGAGGCCGGTCAGGATAAGCGCCAGCACAGGTCGTTGACTGTTCATCGTGACTCCTCCATGAGGTTTCCATTCGCGGTCAGCGGGGCGCCGGACACGTACAGGAGGCGATAGGAGGCCAGAACGACGTCGTAGCGGGCCGTCAGCTCCCGTACCTGCGCCTCCCTCAGCTGGGTCTCGGCGTCCAGCAGGTCGATCATCTTGTCCAGTCCTTGGCGGAACCGTTCCTCGCGCACTCGCATCGCCTCCCGCGCCGAGCCGATGCCGTCGGCGGCGGTGGCCATCCGGGTGCGGGCGGTGTCCAGGTCCTGCCACGCCTTACGCACCTCGAGACGGACGCCGTCCTCGAAGCGCTGGATGTTGCTCGAGAAGGTGGCGGTCTTGTGGCGGGCGGTCTCGCGGGCCGCCGCATCCGCACCCCCGCGGAAGAGGTTGACCTTGGCGACCGCCAGGATCGCGGTCGACGTTCCGTGGTCGCCGAAGATCGTGTCGTCGTACATGTCATAGCGCCCGATGGCCGCCACCTCGGGGAGGAACGCGGACCGCGCCACCTTTTCCTCGAGGCGGCCGGCGTTCAGACGCATGCGCGCCGCAGCCAGGTCCTGGCGGCGATCGAGGCCGCCCGCGATCCACCCAGCGAGATCGCCGGTGATGGGGGGTGAGGGGGGAACGGGGGCGATGGTGCGCGGGGTGGCCTGGTCGACCCCCATCTGGAAGTTGAGCGCGGACTCGGCCAGGGAGGCCATGTTGCGCGCCTTCTCCTGCAGGTCCTCCATGTGTGCTAGGTAGACCTTCGCCTTGAGGACCTCCGCCTCCAAGACGATGCCCTGCCTGGCGTAGGACTCCGCCAGGGAGAGATGGCGTGCGGTGGTCTCCCGCACCTTGTCCATGAGGGCCACCTGCTCGCGGGCCTGGGCAAGGTTCACATAGGCGGTGATGGTGTCGAAGCCTACCTGGTGCACGGTGTGCCGACGGTCGTGGTCCGCCGCCGCGGCCATGGCGTCCGCCTGCGAGATGCGAGCGGACAGCTTGCCGCCGGTGTAGATGGGCTGGGTGAGCTCGAGCCGGGTGATGTACGTGTCGAGGGGCTCGGCGTTGTTGGGGTCGGACATGAAGAACTTCTGCAGGTCGAAGCGGCCCTGGTTGAGGGTCAGGGCGAACACCTCGGCGGGGTTGTCCGTGCGGTTGTAGGTCTCGATCAGGTCGAGCGATGGAAGCCTGTGTCCCTTGGCCTCGCGGACGGTCGACGACGCGGCCGCCGCCTGCTCACGAGCCGCTCGCAGGGCGGGGTTGTTGTCGAGAGCTGTCTGCACTGCCTGCTCGAGGGTGAGCTCCTGGGCGGACACGGTGGCTGCTGCGCTGATCAGGATCAGGGTTGCCAGTCGGGTGCGTCTCATGAACCTCCTCCAAGTTCACCATATAACCATTTAAGAATTTACACAAATTCCGCAGCGTGTCAACCCCCCCGCGTGGACGCCGACCCCGGGCAGCCACCCTCCTTCGCAGGGGCCGCCGTGTGCCCACCTGGCTCTTCCGCTCCCGGACGACAGCTCGCCCGGTGCGTGCCGCACCTCGTCTCGTCTGTCAACGGGGAATTGAACCGCGGCAATCGAAAATTCCCCGACGTCCGCGACTCTGGAGGCATGGGCGCCCCGGGTCAGGCGCTGTCCACGGTGTCCTGGACACTCCCGAACTCGCGCAGGCTCAGGCGGGCGGTCGTGCCTTGATCCCGGCCGGCACTCTCGAGCATGAGGGTGCCGCCCATCATCTGGGCCAGACGCCGCGAGATGGTGAGGCCGAGACCGGTCCCGCCGTGGGTGCGGGTGGTGGATCCGTCCACCTGGTAGAAGGACTCGAAGACCTTCGAAAGCTCGTCGTCGGAGATGCCGTTGCCGGTGTCGGCGACGGTGAACTGGACCTCGTCGCCCACCGCAACGCTAGCCACGGTGACCCGTCCTCCCCGTGGAGTGAACTTGAGGGCGTTGGACAGCAGATTGGTGAGGATCTGCACGGTCCGGTCGGGATCCGCCCACACCACCAGCCGGAGGTCGGGCGCCTCCACCGTGAAGGTGACGCCCTGGCTTCTCATCTGATGTTGGAACAGGGACTCGACGTCGGACAGGACGTCGTGCACCGGCACCGGTGCGGGCTGCACCTCCAGCCGCCCGGCCTCGATCTTCGCGAGGTCGAGGACGTCGTTGATGATGGTGAGGAGCTTCTCCGCCGACTCGTGGGCGATCTGCAGAAACTCCCGCTGCTTCTCCGGCTCCTCAACGGCGCCGTCGATCACCAGGCGCAGAAAGCCGAGGATCGCCGTGAGCGGGGTGCGCAGCTCGTGGGACGTGTTGGCCAGGAACTCCGACTTGAGGCGTGACGCCTCCATGGCGACTGCCCGTTGCTCCTCCAGCTCCCGGACGAGCTGGGAGAGGTACACGGCCCCACCGAGGAGGAAGCCGACCTGGGTGAGCAGGTCGACCTCCTCGCCCACCAGGGAGGGCTCAGATGGAGTGGTCGTGGCGAGGACGCCGATCACGCGTCCCGCCGCCAGCAACGGTAGGTAGAGGAGATGAGTGATCCCCTGCTCCTCGGTGAGCCGCCGCGCAGTCTTCTCGGGCAGCGTCTCGGCCATCCGCGCCGAGCGGGGCACGCCGTCGCGGAAGGTCAGCGTGCACGGATGACCGACCCCGACCGGGTGATCGTGATGCTCCTGAAAGGCGTCCGCGCCAGGGCCGGCGCCCGCTTCCAGGCGAAGCCGGCTGCCGTCGGCGAGGGGCCGGTAGAGCAGCAGCGAGATGGAGGGATAGATCTCCTGCCCCAGCTCCAGGAACCGCTGCAGGATGCGAGTGTCCTCGACCTCTCCGGCCACGGTCTGGCCGACGTTGGACAGAAATGCCATCCTGGACTGTCGGGCCTCGGCGGTGCGGCGGGCGAGGAACAGGTCGGTGACGTCGCTGGCCACGACCTCCACCAGGCGCTCTCCGGAGTCCGGGTCGCTGATGGCATGGAGCTGGGTGTTCAGCCAGTGAATGCTGCCGTCCGAGTCGACGGCCTGCAGCACGGCCTCCCACTCGGGAGATCCCGCAGCCACCCTGGGAATGGCGGCAGCAAGGCGTTCTCGGTCGACCCGCTGCAGCCGCGCCAGCCAGGCATCGTCGCGGTTGCGGTCGGAGACGCCCCGTGGGACCCGCAGGAGACGGCTCGCGGCGCGGTTGGCGTAGCGCAGGGATCCGTCCGCGTCCACCGAGATCACCAGAACAGGGAGCGCGTCCATGAGGATCTGCGTCCAGTGTCGCTGCCGGCGCACGCGATCGGAGACCGTCTCCAACGCCCGCAGGCGACTCGTCTGATCCAGCACGGAGCTCACCAGGATCGCCGCCAGGGCCGCGGCACACAGGGCCTGGCTCCAGAGGAATCCCGGATCGCCTGGCCAGTGGGAAAGGGCTGCGTGGGCGTTGGCGCCGGCCAGCAGCAGCAGTGCGGCCAGCACCCCCGTTTCGAACCACCGCCACCACGGCCGCTCCACGGTGATCGTGGCGGCGAACAGGAAGGCGGCCGCCAAACCCGCGGCCGACGCCTGGAGCCCGATGGCCAGGCCCACGGTGTGCAATCCGGTGATCACCACGGTCACGGAGCCTGCGATGGCGACCGCGGTCGCCGCCCACAGCAGGCGCCGGGAGCTGTGAATCGCGAGCCCAGCGGTGGCGATCACGGCTGCGATGAGCTGGCTCGCGATCCACCCGCTGCGGAGCATGGCCGCTGCCGCGTGCACCGGGAGCAGGTCACCGCTGATGGCCACGGCGAGGACGAAGTAGAGGAGCACCGGAATCAGCGCCACGCTGAGCCACCGCGCCTCGGTCTGGCGAAGGGTTCGCCAGCGACCGTGGAGGTGGATGACGGCCGCGCTCGTCAAGACGAGGTTGACGATGAACAGGAGTGCGAGCTGGCTGCCGTCGCCGGCCCAGCCCGCGAACCCGTGGAGGACCGTCGCCACCGCGACGACGGCGAGAGCGCTGCCGACCGCCACCAGAGGCGAGACAAACCCCTCCCCTTGGGGAGAGGCGGGGGCTGTCTTCTCCTTGGCCACGAGTCGAGTATAGCCCCGCGATGGTTCGGTCTCTCCCCGCCCTGGGGCGCGGTGCTCGGGCCGGCCCGGCAGCGGCGGGGACCGTCGGGGACGAGGCCCGGCCACGTCCCCGGAGCCTGCCGGCGGAGACGTCGTGCTCTCCGGCCGCTCTGGAGATGGGAGTGGCCGACGCTGGGAATTTTCAATTCTCGACCTCCACTTTCCGAATGACAGAGCTGAGAAGAGACGAGCTGGCCCGGGGTGACCGCGGGGTTCGATGTGGTACGTCTGCCCTGCTCGCCGGCGTCGCAAAGGAGGCAGGTCGACATGAGAAAGACGGTGCTCGCGGTGGTGGTCGTGGCGGTTGTCATGGCAGGTGGTGGGCGCAGCATCCACGCCCAGGAGGAGCAGCAGCCGCCGGAGCCGGCATGGACCGGCAGTCTCGGCCTGGCCTACCTCGCCACCAGCGGAAACAGCGACACCCGCACCTTGGGACTCGACTTCGAGCTGAAGCGGGACGCCGACCCCTGGGGCATGGAGGTGGTGGCCCAGCTCAACCGAGCCTCCGACAGCGGGGTGAAGACGGCGGAGCGGTACTACGCGGACGGTCGTGCGACCTACGCCGCCAGTGAGCGCTGGCAGTACTTCGCGGGCCTCAGCGGGGAGCGCAACACCTTCGCGGGGTATGACCTGCGCACGGTGGTGCAGGCGGGCGCGCAGTACATCCTGCTTCCGGGCCCGACCCAGAACCTGGCGGTGAACGCCGGGCTCACCTACACGGACGAGAACGCGGTCGGCGACGAGCCGAGCACCGACTATGTCGGAGGTGTCGCCGGACTGACCTATCAGTGGAAGATCAACGACCAGGCCTCCGTGAGCGAGAAGCTCACCTACTTCGCCGACTTCGACACCACCGCCAACTGGCGACTGTGGTCGACCACCGCCCTGACGAGCTCCGTGACCAACAGGCTCGCGATCAAGCTGTCGTATGAGGTGCGGTACACCAATACTCCGCTGCCCGGCTTCAAGGGCACGGACACGACCACCAGCGCCTCCGTGGTGTGGAAGATCTGACAGCCGGCAGCGAAAGCGGCCGGCCGGCACCCCTTGGCGTTGGCTGGGAAAGAGACGGTGCCAGGAAGCCTCCGGCGTTGGGTTCTCCAGGACCGGTGCCAGGCGGCGTTCGGATGAAGCGGTGTGCGTGCTCTCGAATCAAGACGGGGCGCCTGGCACCGGCTTTGACGTTGCGGCGCGCATCGCCGGGGTAGCTGGTGCCCGGGTTGGCGTGGCCGGCGGTGCGGGGCGCTGCTGCCGGTCACTGTCCCCGATCGTCGCCACCATCCTGTCGCAGGCGCAGGAAGTCGGTGAGGACCTGGCGGGCATGCTCCGCCGGCCGCACGCGGGGATAGGCCTTGAGCACGGTCCCGTCCGCCCCCACGAGGTAGGAGATGCGCTTGGGGAAAGGCAGGAGGAGGTGGTTGGCACCCACGGCGCGGGCGAGCTCGCGATCACGATCTGACAGCAGCAGGAAGGGGAGGTTGCGCTTGGCCGCGAAGGCCCGGTTGACCGCGGGGGAGTCGTAGGAGACGCCGAAAACAGTGACTCCGGCGGCCTCCAGCGCGGGCCAGGCGTCGCGCAGGGCGCAGGCCTCCCGGACGCACCCCGGGGTCTCTGCCTTGGGGTAGAAGTAGATCAGGTACGGGCGCCCGGCGAGCCGGGCGTCGGACACCGTCGTTCCGTCGTGGGCCGGTAGCTCGAAGTCGACGAAGCGCATCCCTTCGCGCAGCATGGGTCACCCCGCTCGGCGACAACGATCCCCCCGGCGCTCTTCATTCCCCTCCGGACAAGGCGGCAGACCATTCCGGTCGCTGGTCGAGGACCCGGAGGAGGTGATCGTGCGCCGCCACCACCAGGGCGTGACGGATGGTGCCGTCGCCGATGAGGGCACTGAACTCCGGCAGCGTTGCGAACCGCAGGGCAATCTCCTCCGTGGGGTCCGGATTGGGGACGCCATCGGCGCGGCAGCCGATGGCGAGGAAGGTCCAGCAGTGGTTGGACAGGAACGCGGGGTTCGGGTCCACCACGCCGATCTCGCGGAGATCGGCCGGACGGAATCCGGTCTCTTCCTCCAGCTCCCGCACCGCCGCCTCCGCGGGGGTCTCGCCGGGATCCACACAGCCCCCTGGGATCTCCAGGGTGACACTGTTGGTGCCGTGGCGATACTGCTCGACGAGGACGAGCATTCTGTCCGCGGTGATGGCCACCACGTTCACCCAGTCGGGCGCTTCCAGGCGCAAGAACGGATGCTCCGCACCGGTTGTGGGCGACCGGCGGACGCTGTGGACGAGGTTGAAGAGCCTGAACTGGCCCACGGTCTCCTGGCGGATCAGAGGCCACGGTGAGACACCGGGAACGGCGGGGACGTCTGTCATGGCGGCATCCTACTCTTGACCGGTTGGTCGGACAGCGGTAGCGTGTGCAGGCTATCACGTGAGCTAAGGAGGCATCATGGCAGGTAAAGCGGATATGGTGGACAAGATCGCAGAGCTGACCGGGATCCCGAAGACGCGGGTTGCCCTGTGCTACGACACGCTGTTCGACCTCATCGGCGAGGCTCTCGGCAACGGCGATAAGGTGGCGGTCCCGAACTTCGGCACATTCCAGGTGAGTCAGCGCAAGGCGCGCACCGGTCGCAATCCACAGACCGGCGCCGTCATTCACATCGGTCCCTCGAAGAGCGTGTCCTTCAAGGTGTCCAAGAACCTCAAGGATCGCCTCTGACCCTCCTCGGTCCGCCTTCCATGGCGGACCGCGGCGATCGACGCCGCCGGCCCCCGAGCCCACCGAGGCAGCGCGCGGTGCGACATCGCGTGGCGACTGTGACCCCGGGCCCGGGGGCCGGCGTTCGCTTCCATCCTCCCACGGCGTCCGCCGTGCCTCCCGGTCCGGTGCGGGGGCGCCAACCGACCGAGGTCCCCGTCCTTTGTGGGCCGATGGCATCCCGGCTCGCTGTCGTTGCGCTCGCCTTCATCTCCATCCTGACTGCGGTCTCGGCGGCCACGGCGCAAGAGGTGGTTCGCTACGACATGCAGGTCCGCCTCGACCCCGCCGACCACACCCTGGAGGGCAGCCAACACGTCCGCTGGAAGAACTCCACCGACACCCCGACCTCCGAGCTGTGGTGGCACCTCTACCTCAACGCCTTCGCGTCCAACGACAGCACCTTCATGCGCGAGTGGCGCAGGAGCGGTCCGGGCCGTGGTGCCCAGCGGCCGGGCGGCTGGGGGTGGGTGCGCTTCCAGCGCCTGACCCTCGCCGACGGCACGGACCTGATGCCCGCGCTGGAGTTCGTCCGCCCCGATGACGGGAACCCGGACGACTTCACGGTGGTGCGGGTCCGGCTCCCGGAGGAGGTGCCGCCGGGCGGGGTCGTGGAGGTGGAGACATCATTCGCGGCGCAGCTGCCCGCGATCGTCGAGCGCACCGGCTACGCCGGCGACTTCAACATGGTGGCGCAGTTCTTCCCCAAGCTCGGGGTGTTCGATGGCAGCGAGGGGTGGATCTGCCACCAGTTCCACGCCGCCGGCGAGTTCTTCGCCGATTTCGGCTCCTTTCGGGTGGCGATGACGGTCCCGGAGGGCTGGATCGTGGGGGCCACCGGTGTCGAGGTCGAGCGTGGCGTCGAGGACGGAGGCGAGCAGCGAGTCGTGTTCTCCGCCGAACGGGTGCACGATTTTGCCTGGGCGGCGGCGCCGGCCGCCATGATGGCGGTCGTAGAGGCCGACTTCGATCCCGGACGGGACGTGCCACAGGCGTGGCTGGACAGGGCGGAGCGTCTGCTGGCCAGGGGCCCGGCCGACCTCGAGCTGCCGTCGGTGCACCTGCGCCTGCTGCTTCCACGCGGCCAGCTCGGTCTTGCGGACCGGATGCTGGCGGCCACACGGCTGGCGATGGCCTGGTTCGGACTCCACTACGGCCCCTATCCCTACCCACAGCTCACGGTGCTCTCCCCGCCGCCCACCGCCGAAAGGGCCGGGGGCATGGAGTACCCGACCCTGATCACCACCGGCGCCAGCCGACTGCTGGAGCTGCCGCTCCTGAGCTGGCTGCCGTGGATCGAAACGGTGACGGTGCACGAGTTCGGCCACCAGATCTTCTACGGACTGCTGGCCTCCAACGAGGGGGAGGAGGCCTGGCTGGACGAGGGCCTCACCACCTTCGCCGAGACCGAGTGCATGACGGCCATCGTCGCGGATCGTCTGGGCGGCCGCGTGTCGCTGCCGGTGAGCTCCTGGGGAGTGACCCGGCTGCGCCTTCAGACGGCGCCGCTGCCCCTGCGGGTCGACGAGCCGGCCTGGGATTTCCGCAACCTGAATGCCTACGCCATCGCCTCCTACGACAAGGCGGCGCTGGCCATGAAGACGCTCCAGGGTCTGCTCGGAGAGGAGACCTTCGCTCGCGCCCTCGCCGCCTATGCCGAGCGCTACCGCTACCGCCATCCCACCGGTCGTGACCTGCAGGCCGTTTTCGAGGAGGTTTCCGGACAATCTCTGGGCTGGTTCTTCGACCAGGCCGTGCGCGGCGATGCGCGCGCGGACTGGGCCGTCCTGAGAGTGCGCGACCGGCGCCCGCAACCCCCGGAGGGGCTCGAGTGGACCGGCGACGAGTGGCGGACGGCCGGGGACGGCGAGGGCGGTGAAGGGGGCTGGGTCGGTGTCGTCGAACTGGGCCGCAACGGCGACCTGGTGGCGCCCGTCCAGGTCGCCCTCCGCTACGCGGATGGACGCGAGACGCGACGCACCTGGGACTCGGCCGAACGCTGGGTGCGGTGGCGGATCCCGGCCGAGGAGCGGTTGACGGCTGTCGTGGTGGACCCGGACGGGGTGTGGGCCATGGAGACCGAACGGGCCGACAACTACTGGCGCTCCAGGAGCGACGCAACCGCCGCCCGCCGCTCCCTGTGGTGGCTGGCCGACGCCTTGCAGCTGCTCGGCCTGGCCCACCTGCCCTGGAGCTGAACGTGGGCGCGGCAAGGGCACGTCTGCGACCGGTCCCGGGCTGGGGGCTGTTGCGGGCCACACGGTTGTGGCGCGTGGTTCTGGCGGTCTGGGTGGTCATGACCGCGGCCTTCCTGCCCGCCCTGTGGGTGGTGGAAGGCGCCGTCGGCCCATCCCTGGGGCGGCTGCCCGGGCAGGGGGTCGCGGCCGGGGATGTCCTGCTGATCATCGTCGACTCCCTGCGCCCCGCGGCGCCGGCCCTCCTGCTGGCGGTGGCCTCCGGTCTGGTCGTGGTGTGGCTGTTCACCGTGCTCTGGCAGGCCGGAGTGGTGCGGTGGGAGCTGTGGGCGGGAGAGCGGAGGGTTCGTCTCGGTGAGGTCCTGGGCCTGGGCATGGTGGCGTGGTGGCCGTACGCACGGCTCTCTCTGACGGCAGCCGTCGTGCTGGGCGCCGCCCTGTGGGGAGGGTGGCGAGCCCTCACGGCGGCGATGAAGGTCGCCTATCACGCCATGAACGAGCAGCGGGTCGAGGTGTTGCTCCTCGGTGGCATCGTGTGCTCCCTCCTCCTCGTGCTCGTGGTCATGGCGGCCACCCTGCGCGGCGCCTGGTTGCTCGGCCGGCCCCGGAGCCGATCGGCCCTGGCGGCCTGGTGGCGCGGTCTGTACGACACCGCGCGCACGCCCCTGGCGAGCCTTGGGACGGTCCTGCTGTGGGCCCTCCCGGCGGTCCTGGTGAGCGCCCTGCCGATCGTGGCGGGCGGCCTCCTCCCGTCCCTGCGCGGCGGCTGGGCGTTGCCCATCCTGACCGCGGTGACGGCGGCGCTGCGTGCCTTCTGCTGGGTGGGCCTCTTCGCCTCCTTCGCGTCGGCGAGCGGAGTGCTCGGCGCGGACGCCACGGCCGCGGGCGACAGGAACGGGGCTGGAGGACCGGCGGAGAGGTGATGGAGAGCCTCGGACGCCGTGCCGCGCGCCTCACAGACCTGCGGCATCGCCTGCGGCACCGGCCCGAGGGTCAGGTCGTGGTGGACGGGCGTCGGCTGGCCCTGGACCTGGTGCGCTGGGGCGTGCCCATCAGGGAGCTCTACGTGGCCGCCGGGCAGCCCCACGACGAGGCCCTGGTGGCGGCCGCCGCCCAAGCGTGGGAGGTGGACGCCGGCGTGCTTGCCGAGCTGGCGCCGACCCGTCACCCGCAGGGCGTGCTGGCGGTGGTGGACGAGCCTCGCCGGCCGCGGTGGCAGGCCGCTACCGGCGTCGGGGTCTACCTGGACGGGGTCCAGGACCCGGGCAATCTGGGCGCCATCGTGCGCGCGACGGCCGCGCTCGGGGGGGAAGCGGTGCTGCTGTCGGTGGGCTGTGCGGACCCCTTTCACCCCGCGGCGGTGCGCGGGTCCTCCGGCGCGGTGTTTCGCGTCCCCGTGGAGCGGCAGGTCGCGATCGAGGACATGGCGGCCAGGGTGCGCGGAGCCGCCGGGGAGGTGTGGCTGGGGGGTGGAGGAGGACGGCCCGTGGCGGGCTGGGAACCGCCACGACCCCTGCTGCTGCTCCTCGGCGCCGAGGGACGGGGCGTCTCTGAGGGGGTGGCCGCCCACGCCGACGGGGTCGTCACCATCCCCCTCGACAGGGAGGTCGAGTCCCTCAACGTGGCGGTGGCGGCAGGCATCCTGCTCCAGCAGCTGCGCTCGAGGGCAGGGCGCCGGCCCTCGGATGTCAGCGACCCATAGCGGCGACCGCGACAGCCAATCGGAGCATTGATGTGCGGCGCCGCCCCCGTGTGGCGGAAGTGGGCCGCTGGCTCCCGGGCCCTGCCGGGCCCGTCCGCCTCACTCCACGACAGCAGGTGACCAGCGACCAGGTCCCGCAGCTCCTCGCTCGGGCCCCGGCCGCGCTGATCGCAGCCGCGGCGGAGGGGCGGCGTCGGGATCCACGGGGGCCGGCAAGCCACCCGAGGTCAGGGGCAGAAGGTGAGTCCATCGAGGGCTTCGTCGGCGGCGGGAAGGCGTGGCCACCGGCTGTGTTGAAACGTATGATGGGATGAGGACCCCACAGCAAGGGAGGGAACGATGCTCGGACGTGGCGTGCTGAGCCGGCTGCACTGTCTGACCCAGGAGGAGGCCTACACCTTGACCTTGTACCTGGACATCGATCAGAACAAGCAGTCCAACCGCAACCGCGGGTATGTGGTGCAGGCCGAGGCGTTGCTCAAGGATCTCAAGGAGAGACACCCGAAGGACCGGGGGTTGGTCGCGCCGGCCAAGCAGGCGCTGGAGCTCGTGGAAAGCCTCGAGCCCCAGGCCAAGACGGCCCTCATCGTCGTCCACCCGGCGCGGGGAATGCGGGAAGTGCACCAGGTACGCTTGCCCTTCGCCGCCGGTGCCCACTGGCGGCGGGGAGCCTACCTGCGCCCCATCGTCGAGGCCATGGATGAGTACGAGCGTTTCGCCGTGGTGCTCACAGACACCAAGCGCGCCCGCCTGTTCACGGTGTACCTGGGAGACATCACCGAGCACGAGGACCTGTTGTCCGACACCTCTCAGCGCACCCGGTCCCTGGGCACCGACCAGTGGCGGGCCCAGAAGCGGCGTGATCGGCGCCATCACGAGGACGTGGCGTCGCACGTGAAACGGACCATCGACGCCCTCCACGACCTGGCCCTGCGCGCCCCCTTCGACCGCCTGGTGATGGCGGGCACACCCAAGGCCGTGGCCCAGCTCGAACGCCTGCTCCCGCGCCGGCTCAAGGGCAAGCTGGTGGACACCGTCAGCGTGCCGGTGAGCGCGACCGCTCCGCAGGTCTTGGCCAAGACCCTCGACGTGCAGAAGAGGATGGAGCGCAAGCAGGAGAAGGCGATGATCGAGGGCCTGCTCGCCGAGCTCCACGAGGGGGGCAAGGCCCTCACGGGTCTCGATGCGTTGGTCGCGGCCGTCAACCAGGGACGTGTCTGGAAGCTCTTTTACGGTAAGAACTTCGCTGCCGAGGGCGGGGAGTGCCGGAGCTGCGGCGAGCTGGCGGCCGCGACGGGTGGCGCCTGTTCGACCTGCGGCGGCAAGGTGCAGCGGGTCGGCCAGATCGTGGACCGCCTCAGCCAGCGCGTTCTGGACACCGGCGGCAACGTCGAGGTGGTGGATGGGCCGGCCGCGACCCTCCTGGCCAGGCATGGTTCCCTGGGGGCGCTCCTGCGCTACTGACCCCCCACCCGCCCGTCCCGTGAGGGCGTGAGGACGTGAGGGCGTGAGGACGTGAGACGTTCGAAGTGAGAATTCAGAGGTGGGGAGGATTCACGAGCCAGCCTCGTCGTGGCGCGACCGCGGAGAGACCGGCACCCCTCGGGGAGCGACGCTCCACGTTTCACTTCTGACTGCTGACTTCCAACCCCTCATCCCTCACGGGGGCGGGCGGGTGGCGGGCCTCACGTCCTCAGGGCACTGGGACCTGCTTGAGCATCTTCGAAACGGCCTTGAACTCGTCGGTGGCACAGCGCTCGAGGAGCTCGAAGAGGACCGACTCGGTGGAGGTGATCACGGCGCCGGCGGCGGCCATCCGATGGAGCGCCCACTCCTTGTCCCGCGGCCGCCTCGAGTTGGTGGCGTCGTGGGGGACGTGCACCTCGAAGCCGGCCGCGAGCAGGTCGAGGGTCGTCTGCAGGACGCACACGTGGGCCTCGATGCCGGTGACCACCACCTGTCGACGGTCGGGATCGCTCTCCAACGCCTGGCGAACCTGGGGGTCACGGGGGCAGGAGAAGGTGAGCTTGACCAGCGGCGGCGCCGGCAGCCGCTCGGACAGCTCCGAAACCGTGGACCCCAGGCCCTGGGGGTACTGCTCGGTGGCCAGGATGGGGACGCCGAGGGCGTCACAACCCTCCAGGAGCACGCGCAATCGGGGGACATGCCCCTCCTCTGCCATCACCGCGTTGATCTTCTCCTGGACGTCCACCACCAGGAGCGTGGCCCGGCGGCGGTCGAGTAGGTGGGTCTGCGTGGCCATGTTGCCTCCCTGTCGAGTGCACCCACCTGAAGAGTGTGCATCCGAAATCGATTATTCCCCACCCGGGTGCCGGTTCCCGACGGGGAAGGCCGACCGTAGGTAGAATGCCACCGTGGAGGACCGCGATCAGAGACCGTCCGACGCCGAGGAGTCGCCGGGACCGCAGGACGTGGCGGGCGATGGGGGGCAGCCGGAAACCGGTGAGACGGCAAGGCCTGCGGTGGCGGTGGCCCCGCCCTGGACCTCCGGCGGCGCCGGGGGGAGGAGCTCCGGCCGCTGGGCGAGCATCGGCTGCGGCGCGGTGGTGGTCGCCCTCATCGCCCTCCTCTTCGTGGGGGTGAGCCTCACCAAGCGCACCGCCTGGATGGCCTTTGCCCGCGGCCGACAGCGGCTGGTCGAGGTGGTGGCCAGGGAGCATCCCACCGCCCGCCTCCGCACCGCCCGCAACCTGAATCGCTTCGCCTCACGGCTGCGAGCCTCCCGGGATCCCTACCGCGCCCTTGGCGAGTTCCTGGCCCGGGAGCGGAAGGCCCTCGCGGACGGGCGGCTGGACGCCGGCGAGCTGGAGGACCTGAACCGGTTCCTGGAGGGCGCGGCGCCACTCACCGGAGTGGGGTCGCCGCCGTGAGCGGCGGTCGCTTCCGGCTGCGGACCCCGCTCGAGCCCGCCGGGGACCAGGTGCAGGCCATCCAGCGCCTGACGGCCGGGGTGGACAACGGACTGGCATTCCAAACCCTGCTCGGCGTCACCGGCTCCGGCAAGACCTTCACCATGGCCAAGGTCGTGGAGGCCACCAACCGGCCCACCCTCGTGCTCTCCCACAACAAGACCCTGGCCGCCCAGCTCTACCAGGAGTTCAAGACCTTCTTCCCGGACAACGCGGTGGAGTACTTCGTCTCCTACTACGACTACTACCAGCCCGAAGCCTACGTCCCTGCCAGCGACACCTACATCGAGAAGGAGACGTCGATCAACGAGGAGATCGATCGCTTGCGGCTGTCCGCGACCCGATCCCTGTTCGAGCGCCGCGACGTCATCATCGTGGCCTCCGTGAGCTGCATCTACGGCCTCGGCTCCCCCGAGGCCTACTACGGCATGCTGCAGCTCTTCGAGACCGGGACGGAGCAGCCCCTGGACGACGTCCTCCGCCAGCTCGCGAAGATGCAGTACGAGCGCACCAACCTGGATCTCGCCCCCGGCACCTTCCGCCTCCGCGGTGACAGCTTGGAGATCTACCCACCCTACGACGACACCGCTGTCAGGATCTCTTTCTGGGGGGAGGAGGTGGAGGGCATCGCCCGGATCGACCCGGTGCGGGGCGCCGAGCTGGAGCGCCTGGGGCGGCTCCCCGTCTACCCCCGCACCCACTACGTCACGCCCCGGGAGCAGATGCTGGCCGCCATCCAGGCGATCCGCCAGGAGCTCGACGAGCGGCTCGGGCAGCTCGACCGCGAGGGCAAGCTCCTGGAGGCCCAGCGGCTCGGCCAGCGCACCATGTTCGACCTGGAGATGCTCACCGAGCTCGGCTACTGCCAGGGCATCGAGAACTACTCCCGGCACCTCACGGGTCGTGCCGCCGGGCAGCCGCCGCCCACGCTGCTCGACTACTTCCCCCGCGACTTTCTGTGCATCATCGACGAGTCCCACCAGACGGTGCCCCAGGTGGCGGGCATGTTCCACGGCGACCGCTCCCGCAAGCTGACGCTGGTGGAGCACGGCTTCCGGCTGCCCTCGGCCCTGGACAACCGCCCCCTGACCTTCGAGGAGTTCGAGGAGCGGGTGCACCAGGTGATCTTCGTCTCCGCCACGCCCGGCCCCTACGAGCTGAAGCGCTCCGGAGGCGAGGTCGTGGAGCAGGTGATCCGCCCCACCGGCCTCGTGGACCCCGCGGTGGAGGTCCGGCCGGCGGGCCACCAGGTGGACGACCTCCTGGCCGAGATCCGGCGGGTGGTGGCGCGAGGAGAGCGGGTGCTGGTGACCACCTTGACCAAGCGCATGGCCGAGGACCTCACCAGCTACCTGGCCGAGGTGGGGGTCCGGGTGCGCTACCTCCACTCGGAGATCGCGGCCCTGGAGCGGACGGCGATCCTTGCGGACCTGCGGCGGGGGGAGTTCGACGTGCTGGTGGGCATCAACCTGCTCCGGGAGGGGCTCGACCTGCCCGAGGTGTCCCTGGTGGCGGTGTTGGATGCCGACCAGGAGGGGTTCCTGCGCTCCGACACGTCGCTCATCCAGACGATCGGTCGCGCAGCGCGCAACCTGGGAGGCAAGGCCATCCTCTACGCCGATCGCGAGACCGGCTCCATCCGCCGTGCCCTGGAGGAGACCGGGAGGCGGCGGCGCAAGCAGGCTGCCTACAACGCGGAGCACGGCATCGAGCCCCGCTCCATCGTCAAGGATGTGGCCAGCCCTCTGCTGGCCATGGCCAACCTGGACTACTACGGCCCCGGCGTGCGCCAGCCCCGGGTGGCCGAGGCTTCCGACGGTGAGCTGCCCCAGGACGAGGTCTCCCTGAACCGCCTCATCACGGAGCTCGAGAAGCGCATGCGGGCGGCGGCCAAGGGCCTGGAGTTCGAGGAGGCGGCGCGGCTGCGCGACCGCATCCGCGAGCTGCGCCGGCAGCAGATCTTCAAGACCTGACCGCGATCAGTGTCAGCGGGGACGCGCTGGCGGAGAGCGTCGGAGTCAGCCGCCGCGGACCGCCACGAAGGCCAGGTAGGCGACGAAGCAGAGCAGCATCAGCATGCCCTCCGTGCGGCTGATGCGGCCGTTGCGCAGCACGACGACGCCGGTGACGAGGGTGGCGCCCATGAGCAGCGGGATGTCCTGGCCCACCACGAAGCGCGGCACGGCGCCGGGGCGGATGGTGAAGGCCAGCCCCACGATGAGCCCGAGGTTGAACACGTTGGACCCGAGCACGTTGCCCACCGAGATCTCGGACTGACCCTTGAGAGCGGCGGTCACCGAGGTGGCGAGCTCGGGCAGCGAGGTGCCGAACGCCACCAGGGTGAGACCGATCACCGCCTCGGAGATCCCGAAGCGCCTGGCCAGCTCGGTCCCTCCGCGGACCATGAGCTCCGAGCCCAGCAGGACCACCCCGATGCCGAACGCGGTCAGGGCGAGGTGGCGAAGGGGATGGCCGCCGACGGCGGCGGGTACCGGCTCCGTGGACCGCGCCCGCAGGAGCGACGCCGCCAGGAACACGGCGAAGATCACCAGCAGGCCGAGGGCCAGGGGCCGCCCGATGTGTCCGGAACGGGCCGCCGTAAGCAGGAGGGCGGCCGGTGCCAGGCCGAAGAAGAGGTCACGCAGCAGGGCGCGTCGCGCCCCGATGACGTGGATCGGCGCCACCAACGCCGCCGCTCCCAGCACCAGGAGCAGATTCATGATGTTGGAGCCCACGGCATTGCCGAGGCTCAGCCCCCCGCTGCCCCGGGCCGCCGCCAGGACCGACACCGTGAGCTCCGGCATGGAGGTCCCGAACCCCACGACCGTGAGGCCGACCACGAAGGCCGACACCCCCAGGCGTAGGGCGAGCCGGGAGGCGCCCTCGACCAACCACGACGCGCCGGCGGCAAGGAGCACGATACCGACCGCCAGCAGCAGCCACGGGACGAAGGGAGCCACGCCCTCCATGGAGCGGCATGCTAGCACCTCACGTTTCTCGCCCTCGCAGCCGGTGCGCATCCTCGGCCGAATGGCGATCTGCGGCGGGGGGCAGCGTCCAGCGACGGCGTCAGCGACCGCGGCGGCGAACAGCGGGCGGTGGACGGCGATCAGCGGTCAGGCCCCGCCCCACGGCACGCCGCTGAACCTGGCGATCGTCAGGGTCCTGGGTTGAGGAGGCGCCACGTGATGAGCAGTGAGACCAGTGCTGGGGATCGCGTCGGGCATGGTCGCCTCCGGGTCGTTCATGCTCTTGTGCACAAGCCGGTGGCCCGCCCATGTCAAGGGTGCGGAGCACCGGGCTCCGAGCCCGGCTCGCCCTTTACATGGGCCGGCTACCGGCTACGTTCTCAGAAGAACGACCCGGAGTGACCATGGCGCCGCTCACTGCCGCCGGACGCGGACGCGGACGGGGGTCAGAACGGGATGCCGAAGGAGAGGAAGAAGGCGCCCATGGACTCCCCGGGCTCACGGTCGAGCTTGAAGCCGTACTCCGCGCGCAGGGGGCCTGCCGGGGTGTCCACCCGCAGGCCGAGGCCGGCGCCCCAGCGCAGGTCGCCCACCCTCACCCGAGACGGCGACGCCCACACGTTGCCCGCGTCGAGGAACACGACGCCGGAGAAGATGCTCTTGATGGGCTGGCTGTACTCCAGGTTGAGGAGGAAGAGGGCGTTGCCGCCGATGGGATCTCCGCCCTCGTTGAGCGTCTGGCCCGGGACGCCCAGGTAGTCGGTGCGGAACGCCCGGTGGCTGCTGGCGCCGCCGGCGAAGAAGCGGGCGTTGAGGGGGACCCTCAGGTTGGGCGGGCCGCCGGTGTCCGGCCCGAGGGGCTGGATGGCCCCGAGCCTGATCCCCACCGCGCCGACGCCGTCCAGGATCGGACCGTACAGTGAGAACCGCCCCTGCGCCTTGAGGAACTGGGCGTCGGCTGCGAAGGCGGGGAAGGCGTACTCCAGGGACAGCGACGAAAAGGTCCCGACGGTGGGGTTGAGCGGGTCGTTGCGGTAGTCCCACTCCAGGGTGGGCGTGATGGACGCGATGCGCGCCTGCTGGTTCTCGCGCTCCAGCTCGGAGAGCACGTCCGGTGGGGCGTCGGGGTTGACGATCTGGTACTCGTAGCGCAACCAGGTCCGGAAGGGCGCCCGGAGCCGGTCCCCGACCTCGAACCACAGGCCCCGCCGGAGCTGGGAGTACGTGGCGAACTCCTCGAATGTCCGGTAGATCACCATGTAGCCCGGCTCGCCCACGAGGGGCACCCAGGGCTCCCGGATCCCGAGCTGGTAGCGCTGCTCGCGGGACGAGAGGCGGGTCTCGATGCTGACGGCGTGCGCGCCTCCCAGCAGGTTGAGGTTCGACCAGCCGAGGGTGAGGCGGAAGCGGTCGGTCTCGTTCCAGCCGAAGCCGACCAGGTAGGATCGTTGCCGGCCCTCCTCGCACTGCACCACGAGCCCGCGCTCGACCCGATGCTCCTGGCCGGGCAGGGGGAGCAGCTCGACGCGCCGGAAGAGGCCGAGCGCGTACAGCCGTCGCTGCGCCTCCAGGATGTGGTCACGGGCGAAGGGTGCGCCGCTGGTGACCCCGGACCGGCGGAGCACCCGCGCCACCACCTCCTCATGGGTGGTGGACAGACCGGCGATGACCACCCTTCCCAGCCTGACGTAGGGCCCGGGTTGGGCGGTCAACAGCACCTTCGCTTCCCCGGGCGTGGCGGTGTCGACCTCGGCCGTCACCCTCCCCTCCGGATAGCCTGTGTCGGCGAGGATCGTCTCCAGCCGCCGCCGCGCCTCGTCGACCTGGTCGGGATCCCAGGGGGCCGCCTCCGCCAGGGGCAGCCCCGCCTTGTCGAGCCTGGCGGCGGCCTCCACCGGCAGGCCCTCCACCCGCAGGTCGGCGAGCAGCCAGCGACGGCCTTCGGTGATGGGGAAGGAGACGGTCACGGCTTCAGGGCCCTGGGCCGCCACGATCGGCGTGCCCACCTGGGCCTCCACGAACCCGGATCGTCGGTAGAGCTGCTCGAGGGCCAGGCGGTCCTGCTCCAGCGTGAGGTCGCTCACCGGGTGTCCGAAGAGACCGCGGACCGCGCCCGGCCGCACCTCGACAGCCTCCTGCAGCTGCGCGTGGGAGATGCCCGCGGATCCCGGGAACTCCACCCGGGCGATCCTGCGCAAGGTGCCGGGATCGGCGGCGACGCGGAGGATCCGCACGCCGTCGGCGGTCACGAGCTCCGCACGGACGGTGGCGAGAAGATAGCCCTGCTCCTGCAGGCGCTCGCGGATGCGCTCCACCAAGACGTCGGTCTGTGCCGGGTGGAGGTCCTCCTCGGCCGGGTCCGGGATCGCGGCCCGGACCACCTTGCGGGTGTCGGCGGGCGCGTCGAGCTCCAGGCGGTAGCGCTCGCCGGGATCGACGCTCACCTGGAGGGTCACCCGGGCACCGTGCGCGATGCGGTCGACGCCGATGACGTGTGCCTCCCAGTATCCCTCCCGCCGCAGCCGGGACTCCGTCTCGTCGCGGATCTGCTCCACCATCCGTGCCGTTAACCGGGTCCCGGCATCCACCCGAGGGAGAGCGGCGTCGGCCACCTCGGGCGGGACCGCTCCCACCAGGACGACGGCCTCGAGCTCCTGGAGCGGCCCCGCCGCCACCTGGATGGTGATGTTGACGCTGTTGGTGGCACGCTCGTAGTCCATGTAGGCCTGCACCCGAGGGTCGGCGTGGCCGCGGTCCCGGAGCTGGCGGACCACCCGTCGGCGCGCGGTCTCGACGACGGCAGAGGAGGCCCTGCCCCCGACCTCCAGCCGCAACCACTTCTGGACCCTCTTCTCCAGCACCGGGTTCGCGGCGCGGACGACCACCTTCGCGATCTTGGGCCGGAAGCTGACGCGGACGCGAAGGTCGAGCCCTTCCTCGGAGTGGTCGGACGTGATCTCGAGGCGCTCCACCTCCCCGCCGGCGTAGTAGGCGAGGATCGAGTCCCGGAGCTGACGGCGGTCGAGGGGCTGCCCGACCGCCAGCCCGAGGATCTTCGCCACCGCCGCCGCGTCCACGGGGCTGTCCGTCTCCACCGCCACGGCGTGGATCCGCTCCTCGCCGCCGGCCGTGGCAGCGGCCGCCCCCAGCAGCACCATGAGGAGCGCCAGGGCCCGGCCCGCCGCCTGCAGGTGGGAGCGTCTGAATCGGCCGGCGAAGAGCGAGCGTCTGGACATGGCCCGCTCGTCAGTAGGGGCGGCGGAGCTTGATGTCCACCCCGTAGGAGCCGTCGATGTCCCGGGAGGACTCGACGAAGATGCCCGGCGCCAGGTACCAGCGGCTCACCACGACCTGCTCCCGTTCGGCGGACAGGTTGGACTGGACCATGAACGTCCAGGTGGGGCTGAGCTGCTTGACCGCGCTGATCCGCGCGGTGGGGTTGCCGGTGCTGCTCTCGGCGAAGGGGTCGACCCGGATCTGGTCGACCGGCAGGAGGTTGCGCGTTCTGCGGTCGATCTCGGAGGTGATCTCCCGGGCCAGCATGCCGGAAGCGAGGTTCACCCCGAGGGCGCCGCCGCCGAGGGCCGGATCGCGGCGACCCATGGCGAGGAGGGAGTAAATGTCGTTCTCGGGGAGGGGCGGGTCGGACGCCACGGACGGCACCAGTCGATCCGGTGTTCCCGACAGGTGGACGGTGATCTGGTAGTTCTGGACCCAGGTCCGGGCCTCGAGCTCGACGTAGGGCTCGATGCGCGCCGGATCGGTGAAGGTGAGCGCGCCTCGTTCCAGCTCGTACCGGGTGCTCTGCAGGGTGACCTCGCCACCCTCCTCCAGCTCCACCTTGCCCACCACCCCCGGCCGGGCGGCGGTGCCGGTGACGTGGACGGACGCCGATCCGGCCAGGCGCACGAAGGGGTTCCGCAGATCGATGGTGTTGTCGGCCTCCACGTGCAGGTTGAGGCGCGGGCCGGCCGCCTGGGTCGCGGGAACGGCTCTGCGCCCGAACCAGTCCAGGAGGAGCGTTGCCACGTCGTCTTTGCGCTGCAGGGAGGCGCGGTCGACGGAGAGATCGCCGCTCAGGTCCAGCCCGTCGGCGGGACCCTCGATGCGCCACGCCCCGGACAGGTAGGCGACCAGGCCGGGAAGCATCTCGTAGCGGAGGTTGCTCACGGTGCCGTTGAGGCCGAGGTTGACGGTGCCGTCGCGCACCGCGAGCTGGCCGCTGCAGCGCCCGAGCCCCTGCATGAACCTGAAGCTGACGCCCTCCAGGACCGCCTGGTCGGAGGACAGCAGGAGGGTCCCACCGATCCCGGACAGGATGGTCCGGGTGCCGGGCAAGCGGAAGGAGCCCTGTGAGACCTCGGCGATGCCCTCCAGCTCGGGGTGACGCAGGCTGCCCAGCAGCTCCACGACGCCGGTGATGCGTCCGGCCGGCTCCCAGGCGGGGAGCAGGAAGCGCAGGAGCAGCGCGTCCAGGGTCCCGGACAGGTTGCCGGCGACCGTCCCGCCGGGGCTCAGGGTGGCCCGCGCGAAGAGCTCGTCGTCCTGGACGGTCAGGTGGAGGCCGCCGATGGCGATGCCTCGGCTGGAGAGGGTGAACGGCGCCGGGTCGAGCAGGCGCAGTGGGCGCTGATCGAGCTCGAGCTCCAGGCGATCCACGTCGCCCGTGACGACCGGCGAGCCGGCGGCCGGCCACGAAACGTCGAAGTGCGCGTCCCCCTGCCCGTGGAGGGGGAGCTGGGAGTCCGGCATCAGCCTGGCCAGGAGGTCGGCCGCCTCCTCCAAGTGCAGGGAGCCCGTTCCCTCGAGGCCCCCGGCGCGACGCGTCAACCTCGCGCTGGCGGTCAGGGTGTCGGCGAGCGCACCGTCGAGGGTCACTCCATCGCTGTCCGCGTCCGCCACCAGCCGGGCGTTGGGCCACCCCGCCACCAGGTGCCCGAGCAGCGGGCCGTCCCGACCCTGTCGGAACCGGAGCTGGACGTGGGCCGTCTCCCCCAACAGGAGTGCCAGTCGCTCGTTCATGCGGGCCATGGACAGGTCAGGCCATGTGAGCTCGCCTCCGATCCCGCCGTCGGCCACGTTCCACCAACCGCTCCCCTCGAGCCCCCCGTCGAAGGTGAGCCCGCGAGCGTCGAAACGGGCCTGGGCCAGGTCGACCGTGGCGGAGCCGTCCCCGAGGGGCAGGCCGGCCAGCGCGGCGTCGTCCAGGCCGACCGCCCACGACCCGCGGGGCGAGGCGAGGCGGCCGTGGAGGCCTCCGGTGAACGAGAATGCTCCGCTCAACCGGCCGGGTTGGCCGATCCACTCGGCCACCGCCGCCAGGGGCAGGCGGGTCCCGCGGAGGGTCAGGTCGAGCTGCTCGTCGCCGGCCTCGGCCGCCCACGACAGCCCCCCCTCCACCTGGCCGTAGCCGTCGCCGACGCTGAACCGGGTCGGGCCCAGCCGCAGCTCGGAGCCCGCGACGGTGGCCTCGGCGACCACCCGGTCCAGGGTCACGGGGGGCAGCCGGAGGGGGTGGGCGTCCACGCGGGTCCGCACCACCAGCCGCTGCCAGGGTCCGCTGAGGGCGACCTGGAGATCGCCCGTTCCCGCGATCCAGGGAGGCAGCACCTCGCTCCCGATCCAGCGGTTCACCAGGGGCACCACCTCGGCGAGGTCGGCCCCTGACGCCGTCACCGACCACGCCGGCTCCCAGCTCCCGAAGGTGAGCGGTCCCTCCCAGTCCAGGCGGGAGGATCCCAGGGTCAGGTCGTGAGCGGTGAAGCGCAGGAGGCCGTCGGCCTCCATGGCGCATCGGACCTCCCCGGCCACCGGGACGCCGCTGCCGAGCCGTGACCTCAGACGGGCGGTGAACCCGCCTCGTGCCTGCTCGATGTTCCTGCCGTCCCACTCCAGCTCGGCATCCGCGGAAAAGTCGGCGGCGAGCCCGGCGGGCGGTACCTTGAGGGCTCGGAGGAGGCCGGACAGCAGGATGTCCGCGCCGTGGGCCTCGATCCGGTGGGGACGGGTCGGGCCCCTGAGGTGGGCGAGCCGGTAGCGGCCGTTGATCGAACCGCCGTACAACCCGGCCCTCTGCAGCTCGCCATGGATGGTGTCGCGCTCGATGGTGAGGCTCCCCGCCGGATCCCGCAGGGGGAAGCCCGCCGCCTCGATCCTCGAGGAGCTGAGGCGGAGGTGCGCCAGGTCCTGGCGCGTGGTGTCGAGGTCGCCCGTGACGCGCACCGTACCGTGCAGCCCGGCGTTGGCGTGCACCATCCGGTCCACCGCGGCCAGGTCGATGGTTCCGTCCAGCTGGGTGTGGAGACCGTGGCCGGCCGCGAGGCGCGCACGGCCGCTGAGCTCGATCCCGTCGCCGGTCACGGTCCATCTCGGCAGGTCGAGGCCGCCGTCCACCTCCAGGCGGCTCCGGAACGCGACGTCGACGGGATCGATGCCTGGCGCGGCGAGGCGGGCATGGTCCACGGTGACATAGCCTGCGGAGGAGCCGTGGCTCCCGCTCCAGGCGGCATTCACACCCGCCAGGCTGACCGCCAGGTGGCCGGGCAGCTCGCGGCCTTCGAAGCGGAGGTCGTCCACGTCCAGGTGACGGACCCGCAGGCCAAATGGCCTCCCCTCCCGCGGCCGGTCCTCGGGGAGCCCCTCCAGGCGGATGCTCGCACCCCGGGCGACGACGGTCCCCAGGACCAGGGTGCGGCTGACCAGCCGGATCCTGGCCACGTCGGCCTCGACGTGGTCCACGTCCGCGTGGATGCCCGCAGTGGCGACCTCCAGGTGGTCCAACCTGAGGCGGGGCGGCAGCAGGCCCCAGTGCAGGTCGCCCACCTCCAGCCGGACGCCCCGCCGCGCCGCGGTCCCTTCCAGCCAGCGAGCCGCCGCCGTGCGCACCGGTCGGCTCTCCAGGACCGCGCGCAGGGCAACACCGATCACCAGCAGGAAGGCCACCGCAGCCAGCAGCGCCAGCACGGTTCGCCGGAGGTGCCGGTACCTCACCCTTCGCGCTCGCCCCACTTCAGCTTCCGGTGCAGCACCTGGAAGTAGGATTGGTTGGGGTCGGTGATGAGGCGCACCGGCTCGGGGCAGCGGCGGATCCGGACCAGATCCAGGTTGGTGAGGGGGAAGCCCTGCTGCCCGTCGAGGGTGAGGTACACCTCCTCCGAGGGGCTTTCCAGCCGGACCTCGACCACGGCGTCCAGGGACAGCACGATCGGACGGTTGGTGAGGGCGTGTGGGCAGATCGGCGTGACCACCACCACGTTCAGGGTGGGGTAGAGAATGGGGCCTCCGGCGGAGAGATTGTAGGCCGTGGAGCCGGTGGGGGTGGCCACGATCAGCCCGTCGGCCTTGAACCGGCTCACGAACTGCTCATCCACGTGCAACGACAGCACCACCATGCGGGCGAGGGCGGACTTGTTGATCACGGCGTCGTTGAGGACCCGGTGGACCACCGGCTCGCGCCCCGGGGAGGACACCGAGACGTCCAGACGCTCCCGCTCCTCGACGTTGGCGCGGCCCTCCAGAGCGGCGTGGAGCATGGGGAACAGGCTGTGGGCGGAGTGCTCGGTAAGGAAACCGAGGGAGCCCATGTTGATACCCAGCACCGGGGTGCCACCCAGGTGGCCGCGCGTCACCGACAGCAGGGTGCCGTCCCCGCCGAGCACCACCACCAGGTCGACCTGGGCGGCCAGGTCGGCCCTCCGGATGCCGCTCTGCATCTGGTAGATGCTGGCCGACTGAGCGTCCAGAACCGTCTTCTGCCCCAACCGCTCGAGCTCGGCCAAGAGCTGGCGGCCCAGCTCCGCCGCCTCGGGGCTGGTGGTCTTGAGAACCACTCCCACGCTACGCACCGGCGACCCTTCCATCGCGCCCTATTCTACCCGTGGTGCCGCTCCGCCGGTGCGGGTGGGTGCGGGATACAAGATCTCGGGGGTCTCGTGGTCTCCGCCTACAAGATCTTGTGCTCCTCCGCGGGGGCGCGTGCCCTCCCCGGCCGCGAAAACCTAACTCGTTGTCCGCGCAAGGCCTTGACACCGTGCTCCGAGGGCTTCATCATGGGGTGGTCAGAAGTGGTCCAATAGGGTCCAGAGTGGAACACGGTGTGTGTCCGGGCCTTGCGGTGGGCCGAGGGAGACTGGGTGGAGCGGTTCCGAGGCGGTTTTCCGGCGACCATCGACGCCAAGGGGCGGGTGAAGCTGCCGGTGCGACTGCGGGAGCTGCTGGAGGAGGGCTACGGGCGCGAGGTGTTCATGTGCTCCTTCTTCCCCCACGAGCTGCGCATCTACCCCTTGCCGGTGTGGGAGGGCGTCGAGGAGCGCCTGGCGAGCAAGCCGACCATGACCCCGGCGTTGCTCAAGCTGGTGGAGCGCGTCAACTACGGTCAGCTCTTGGAGATGGACGACCATGGCCGGCTCATGGTACCGGCGCTGCTCCGCGACATGGTGGAGGTCAACGGGGAGGTCGTGGTGTCGGGACGCATCAATCACCTGGCCATCACCGCCCGCAGCCGCGCCGCGTCCATCCTCAAGGAGGACACCTTGACCGACGAAGCCCTCGAAGAGCTGGCGCGCCTGGAGCTGTGATGGAGGACGGTGGTGCCCTTCATCCACCTCCCGGTTCTGTGCGACCGCGTGATCGCCTGGCTGCGACCGGCGGCGCCCGGATTGCTGGTGGATGCCACCGTCGGTCTGGGAGGCCACGCGGCGGCGCTTCTGGAGGCGGAGCCACGATTTCGGCTGCTCGGGATCGATCGTGATCCGGAAGCCCTTGCTGCGGCCGCGCAACGGTTGCAGCCGTACGACTCCCGGGTGCTGCTCGTGGAGAGCGCCTTCGACCGGCTGTCCGAGGTCCTTTCGGAGCACCGTCTTCCTCGCCCGTCAGCGATTCTCGCCGACCTGGGCGCATCGTCCCTGCAGCTGGACGACGCCCGGCGCGGCTTCTCCTTCCAGAGGGACGGTCCCCTCGACATGCGCATGGGCACCTCCGAGGCCACCGCGGCCGACCTGGTCAACACGGCCAGCGAGGAGGAGCTGGTGAGGATCATCGGCTCCTACGGCGAGGAGCGTCGCGCCCGTGCGGTGGCGCGGGCCATCGTCCGTGCCAGGGGGGCGTCGCCCCTGACCACCACCGGCGAGCTGGTCCGCGTGGTGGTGCGCGCAGTTCCCCGTTCGCCCCGCCACGGCATCCACCCAGCCACCCGGACCTTCCAGGCGCTGCGCATCGCCGTCAACGACGAGCTCGGACAGCTCGAGCGGTTCCTGGAGCCGGGGCTGCGCGGTCTCGCCCCGGGCGGGCGGATGGCGGTGATCGCCTTCCACTCCCTGGAGGACCGGCTCGTCAAGCACACCTTCCGCAGGCTGGAAGGGCACTGCGTGTGCCCCCCCGATCTGCCCGAGTGCCGCTGTCACCCGGAGCGGGTGGTGCGGGTCCTGACCCGGCGCCCGGAGCGGGCCGGTGCCGCGGAGGTGGCCGCCAACCCGCGCGCCCGCTCGGCGCGGCTGCGGGTGGCGGAGAGACTGGAGGTGGCGGCGTGACTGTCGAGCTGCCCATCGCCGGACCCTCCAACCGCTTTCTCATGCCCCAGCGTGACCGCCGGTGGCTGGGTGCGCTGGCGGTGTTGCTGGCTGTGGCGACCACCGTCGTCTTGGTGCTGTCCCTCATCGGTTGGCCGCGGCTCAAGAGCACGTCCATCCACTATGAGCTGATCGGACTGCGGGCCCAGGTCCAGGAGCTGGAGCGCCGGGAGCGTGGCCTCCGCCTGGAGCTGGAGCGGCGGCGCAGCCCGGTGCGCCTGCGCCAGGAGGGACGCCGGATCGGACTCGCCCCTCCCACCGCGGACTCCGTGGCCGCTCCGGACGGTGCGCCGTGAACCGAAAGCGGCTGATGGTGCTGACCGGCTGCCTCCTGCTGGCAGGCGCCGGAGTCATGGTGCGTTCTCTCGAGGTGATGGTGCTCCAACACGAGCTGTGGTCGGAGCGTGCGCGTCGTCAGCAGCAGCAGTTCCTGAAAGTGCCCGGCCCGCGCGGTGACATCCTCAGCGCGGACGGCTACGTGTTGGCCACCTCCTCGGATCGGCTCGCGGCCCAGCTCGACACCCACCTCCTGTCCTACCCGGCCCTCTTCGCGAGGGCGGCGGCGCCGTTGGTGGGCGTGCCGGTGGAGCGGCTCGCGCATCGCCTCGAACACGGACCACGGAACCAGTGGCTCGCCCAACGTATGGACCGGGAGAGCGCCGAGGCCCTGCGCGCGCTGGCCCCGGACGCGGTCGTCCTGGTGCCGGACTCGGAGCGGGTGTATCCCCTCGGCTCCCTGGCCGCGCCGGTGCTGGGCTTCGTCGGCCGGGAGGAGCTGCGCACGGTGGGCCGCGCCGGGTTCGAGCACCACTACGACGCCCTCCTCGCCGGCGAGCCGGAGACCTACCTGACCGTCAACGACGCGGTGCAGCGGCGGCTGCGCCTGGAACGGCTCTCCTCGGGTCACGCCGGCTACGACCTCGAGCTCACCCTGCATGCGCGCATCCAGGCGGCGTGCGAGGCGGAGCTGGCCGCTGCGGTGGCCAAGCAGCGGGCCCGCGCCGCGTCCGCCGTGGTGCTGGAGGTAGACACCGGGGCGGTGCTGGCGGTCGGTTCCCTGCCGTCCTTCGATCCGTCGGACCCGGGGGCCGTTCCGCCGGATCACTGGCGCTTGCGGGCGGTCCAGGACGCCTACGAGCCGGGATCGCTGGTCAAGCCCATGGTGGCGGCGGCGGCACTGGCCGACGGCGCGGTGCACGCGGGTGACCGGTTCGACTGTCGCCACCACGGGATCGAGGTGGCCGGCCACTGGTTCCGGGACCACGCCAAGCCCGGCATGTACAGCCTGGATGAGATCGTGGCGGAGTCGGCCAACGCGGGCATCATCGAGGTCGCCGACCGTCTCGAACCGCGGCAGCTGTGGCGCGCCTTGGACGTCTTCGGTTTCGGACGGCGCACCGGCGTCGGTTTCCCGGCCGAAGGGACGGGCATCCTGCCCCCAACCGCCACCTGGTCGCGGCTCAGCGCCGCCTCCCTCGCCCTCGGTCAGGAGGTCACCGCCACCCCGCTCCAGGTGGCCGTGGCCTACGCCGCCATCGCCAATGGAGGCTGGTTGCTGCGCCCCCGCCTGGTGCAGCGGGTGAGCGCCGACGGACAGAGCGTCGACGGCGACGAGCACTGGCGGAGTCGGGTGCTCGATGAGCGCCTTGCAGCGAGAGTGACGGCGATGCTGGAGGGCGTGGTCACCGTGGGCACGGGCCGCGAGGCCCAGGTGGCCGGCTACCGGGTGGCGGGGAAGACGGGCACCGCGCAGCGTGCCGTGGACGGCGCCTTCGACGATGTCCACCACGTGGCGTGGTTTGCCGGCTTCCTGCCGGTGCCCAATCCGCGAGTGGTGGTGGTGGTGGCCGTGGTGGAGCCCACCGCCGACTTCTGGGGGTCGACGGTGGCGGCGCCGGTGTTCGCCCGCATCGCCGAGGCGGTCGCGACCCAGCTCGGCCTGCCCCCGGACGGGATCGACGGCCGGCGGTCCGGAGCGGATGCGACATGAGGCTGCAGGATCTCCTCGCTCGGCTACCGGAGGCCCGACTCACCGGAGACCCGGATCGGCTGGTGGACGGCATCAGTCACGACTCCCGGGCGATCCGTCCCGGCGTCGTCTTCGCGGCCCTGCCGGGCCTCCGTGCTCATGGCCTGGACTTTCTCGACGAGGCCCTCGGCAATGGCGCCGCGGCGGTGCTCTCCGATCGCACCCCGCCGCCGTCGGTGACCGTGCCCTGGATCGTGACGGCGCACGCCCGCGCGGCCACCGCCCTGGCGGCATGGGCCCTCGCGGGGGATCCTCAGGACGAGCTGCTGCTGGTGGGTGTCACCGGCACCAACGGCAAGAGCACCACGGCCCACCTGCTGAGCTTGGCCCTGGCTGCCGGCGGCCGGCCGACCGCCTTTCTGGGCACCCTCGGCTACCGGCTTCCGGACGGCGAGCTGGTGGCGGCCCAGCGAACCACTCCTGAAGCGACCGAGCTCGCCCCCCTGCTGCGGCGCACGGTGGAGCGCGGCGGCCGCGCGGTGGCCATGGAGGTGTCCTCCCACGCCCTGGCTCTCGACCGCCTGGCCGGCCTGCGCTTCCAGGTGGCGGTGTGGACCAACCTGAGCCGGGACCACCTGGACTTTCACCACGACATGGAGGCCTACTTCGACACCAAACGACGCCTCTTCGACGAGCTCTTGGCCGAGGATGGGCGCCGGGTGCTGGCCGTGGACGACCGCTGGGGAGCGCGCCTGCTCGATGCTCCCCGGGAGAGCGACGTCACCTGGGGTCTGCGGCGCGGCACGGTCTGCGCCCGCTCGCCGAGCTCGAGCCTCCAGGGAACGGACTTCGAGCTCTGCCTGCCCACGGGCTCGCTGCCGGTCCGCCTGCGCCTGATCGGCGTGCACAACCTGCGCAACGCCCTCGCCGCCGCCGCCGGAGCGTGGGCGGCGGGCGTGGAGCCGGGGGCGATCGTGGCCGGCCTGGAGGAGGCGCGACCCCTGCCGGGTCGGCTCGAGCCCGCGGCCACCGCGCTGCCCTTTCCCGTGCTGGTGGACTACGCCCACACCCCGGGCGGTCTGCGCACCGTGCTGCAGGCGCTGCGCAAGCTCACCGACCGGCGCCTCATCGTGGTGTTCGGGGCCGGGGGCGACCGCGATCGGGGCAAACGTGGTCCCATGGGGTTCGCGGTGGGGGAGCTGGCCGACGTCGCCATCGTCACCTCCGACAACCCGCGATCAGAGGACCCCGCGGCGATTGCCCGGGCGGTGGCGAAGGGTGTGCGAGTGGCGGGCGGCGAACCGGAGCTGATCCTGGACCGGCGGGAGGCCATCGCCAGGGCCCTGGAGCTGGCCGATGCCAGCAGCCTCGTCCTGGTGGCCGGCAAGGGCCACGAGGAGACCCAGACCATCGGTGGGCGGTGCGTCCCCTTCTCGGACCGCGAGGTGATCGCCGAGCTGGGGAGGAGGATCCCGTGCGCATGACGGCGGCAGAGGTGGCGCGCGCGGTCGGAGGCCGCCTGGAGGGCGCCGCCGAGGTGGTGCTGCGCGGCGCCGAGGTGGACTCCCGCCGTCTCGAGCCGGGGGACCTCTTCGTGGCGCTCGCCGGTGCGCGCCGCGACGGGCACGAGTTCGTGGCGGCGGCCCTGGCCGTCGCCGGCGCCGCCCTGGTCAGGGGCGACGCGACCCTGGACCCGCCTCCTCCCGGCCGCGCCCTCATCCGGGTCCAGGATCCGCTCACCGCCCACTGGCACCTGGCCGGGATCGAACGCAGGCGCCGGCCGTGGCGGGTGGCGGCGGTGACCGGCTCGGTGGCCAAGACCACGGTCAAGGAGTTCCTGGCTCACCTGACGGCGACCCGGCTCCGGGTCGGGTCCACCTCCGGGAACCGCAACAGCACCCTCGGCCTGCCCTCGGAGCTCCTGTCGCAGCCGGAGGGCGTGGAGCTGTTCGTGGCCGAGGCCGGAATGAGCCGCTCCGGTGAGCTGGACAGCCTGGGGGCGATCCTGGCTCCCCTGGCGGTCCTCGTGTACACGATCATCGCGCCCGCCCACACGGCGTTCTTCGCGAGCATGGACGAGGTGGTGGCGGCCAAGGCGGAGCTGCTGCACCACCTGGGCGACGACGGTACGCTGGTGGTCAACGCGGCCGATCCCCTCCAGGCGGGGTTCCCGGATCGGGTGCGAGCGAGGGTGCTCCCCTACGGAGCCCCCTCGAGCCCGGCCCGTCTGGAGGCGGTGGACGACCGGGGGTTGCTCGGGACCCGCTTCGAGCTCGTGCTGCCCGAAGGCCGGGCCGAGGTGGAGCTCTCCCTGCCCGGTCGTCACCAGGCGGACAACGTGCTGGCGGCGGCCGCAGGGGCCGCGGCACTGGGGCTCACGACAGAGGAGATCGCCGGCGCGGCCGCCACGCTCGAGGCGGCACCGCGCCGGGGACGGCTGGTGCGCCTGCGAAGCGACATCACCCTGGTGGACGACACCTACAACGCGTCACCTCTCGCGGTGCGGCGACTGCTCCAGCTCCTGGCGCGGGCTCCCGGCCGGCGGGTCGCGGTGCTGGGGGAGATGTACGAGCTCGGGGAGCTCGCCGCCGAGGCTCACCGCGCCGCCGGCACGGCGGCAGCGGGGGCCTGCGACCTGCTCGTGGTGGTGGGTGGGGTCAACGCCCGGGAGCTCGCGGGGGCGGCACGAGCGGCCGGGCTCGACGCGGTGGAGGTGGTCGCCGATGCCGGGGCGGCCAGCGAGCGCCTCGGGCGGCTGCTCGAGCCGGGGGACGTGGTGCTGGTGAAGGGCTCCCGGGGGGTCGGCCTCGACCGTACCGTGGATGACCTGGTCGGGTCGGAGGCCGCCTGATGTTGTACTGGCTGCTGTACCCCCTCAGGGCCCACTGGATCGGCTTCAACGTCTTCCGCTACATCACGTTCCGCACGGGTCTCGCGATCGCCACGGCGTTCTTCGTCAGCCTGGTGGTGGGTCCGTGGCTGATCCGGCGCCTGCACGCGCTGCAGATCCGGCAGTCCATCCGCGAGGAGGGACCGGAGCACCACCAGGCCAAGGCCGGGACGCCCACCATGGGGGGCCTGCTCATCGTGGGCAGCTTCACCCTGGCCACCCTCCTGTGGGCGGACCTGCACAACGCCTACGTGTGGACCGTGCTGGCGGTGACCCTGGGCTTCGCGGGGGTGGGGTTCGCCGACGACTTCCTCAAGGTCCGCGCCCGCCGCAACCTGGGCCTGACCACCGGCCAGAAGCTCATCCTGCAGGCTGTCGTGGGCCTGGCCGGCGGGGTGGCGGCGAGGGCGGTGGCGGCGCCGGCCCCCCACGCCGGCGCCCTGGCCCTGCCGTTCCTCAAGGACGTCCTGGTCCCCCTCGGGATCGCCTACCTGCCCTTCGTGATGCTCGTCCTGCTCGGTGCCTCCAATGCCGTCAACCTGACGGACGGGTTGGACGGTCTGGCCGTGGGCGCCATGGCCATCGTGGCCGGCACCTACACCGTCTTCGTGTACATCGCGGGTCACGTCCGCATCGCCGAGTACCTCCGCGTGGTGGCGGTCTCCGACTCCGGAGAGGTGGCCGTCTTCACCGGTGCGGTGGCGGGGGCCGCACTCGGCTTCCTGTGGTTCAACTGCCACCCGGCGCAGGTGTTCATGGGCGATGTCGGGTCCCTGGCCCTGGGGGGCGGGATCGGTATCGTGGCGGTGGTCGCCAAGCAGGAGCTGCTGCTGGTGCTGGTGGGCGGCCTGTTCGTGATCGAGGCCATGTCGGTGCTGATCCAGGTCGCCTCCTACCGGCTGCGCCGCAAACGCGTGTTCCGGATGGCGCCGCTGCACCACCACTTCGAGCTCCTGGGCTGGGGGGAGACGCAGGTCGTCGTCCGTTTCTGGATCATCTCCGTGGTGTTCGCCCTGGCGGGGCTCGCCACGCTGAAGCTGAGGTGACGGTGGAGAGGATCGAGGCTGCACGCGTGCTGGTGGTGGGCCTGGCCCGGTCGGGCGTGGCGGCGGCCACGCTTGCCGCCCACGACGGCGCCGAGGTCTGGGTCACGGACCGGCGGCTCGCCGCCGAGCTGCGGCCTCAGCTCGAGCGCCTCCCGCCCGGGGTGCGTTCCTTCCTCGGCGACCACCCCGCCGCCTGCCTGGAAGGCGTCGATCTCGTGGTGTCATCCCCCGGGGTGGCGGCGGACGCGCCCATCCTGACGGCTGCCCGAGAACGCGGCATCTCCGTTCTCGCCGAGGTGGAGTACGCCTGGCTGCACGAGCCGTCGCGCCCCCTGGTGGCGGTGACCGGCTCCAACGGCAAGAGCACGGTCACGGTCCTCATCGCGGAGATGCTCTCGGCCAGTGGGATGGCGGCCGTACCGGGCGGTAATCTGGGGGCTCCGGCCTCGGAGCTGGTCCTGCGGTCGGGTTGGGAGTGGTGGGTGCTGGAGGTGTCGAGCTTCCAGGCCGAGCTCCTCACCTCGATGCGGCCGACGGTGGGCGTGTTCCTCAACCTCAGCCAGGATCACCTCGAGCGCCACCCCGACATGGCCACCTACCTGGCCGCCAAGCAGCGGCTGTTCGCCTTCCAGAGCCCGGGCGACGCGGCCGTCCTCAACGGCGACGACGAGGCGGTGGCTGGCACGCCGACCCGCGCGCGCCGCCTCCTCTTCTCCCTGCACCGCCCCGTGGATGCCTGGCTGGCGGGGGATCGCCTGATGATGGGGGAGAAGGAGCTCCTCTCCCGTGACCGCGTGGGCCTGATGGGCATCCACAACGTGGCCAATGCGCTGGCCGCCGCCCTGGCGGCCGAGGAGGCAGGCGCCGCCCGCCCCACCATCGCCCGCGTCCTGGAGAGCTTTGAAGGGCTCGAGCACCGCCACCGCATCGTGCACTCCGCAGGGGGCGTGCGCTGGGTGGACGACTCCAAGGCCACCAATGTGGGCGCCACTCTGGCCGCCCTGAGCGGCTACCCGGAGCGCTCCGTGCACCTGATCCTGGGAGGGCTGGGCAAGGGCCAGGACTTCGCCATCCTGCGAGAGGAGGTGCACCGGGCGGCGGCCGCGGTGTACCTGATCGGCAGTGACGCGGCGACCATCGCGGCGGCCCTGGAGGAGGCGGCGCCCGTCGTGCTCTGCGGTACCCTCGAGGTGGCGGTCCGACGTGCCCGGACGGCGGCCGCCACAGGCCAGTGGGTGCTGCTGGCGCCCGCCTGCGCCTCCTTCGATCAGTTCTCCGACTACGGTCAGCGCGGGGATCGCTTCACCGCCCTCGCCCGCTGCGAGGTGGCGCCATGCCCATAAGGCAGCGCTACGACCGGCTGCTCCTGGCGGCGACGGTGCTCCTGCTCGCCGTCGGCCTGGCCATCCTGGCCTCTGCGTCGTGGGTGCTGGCGAGCGAGCGCTACGGTCGGTCCGGATCCTACTTCTTCACCTGGCAGACCGCCACGGCCATCCTCGGTGTGGGCCTGATGGTGGTGGCCATGCACCTGCGCAGCGATCTCCTGGTGGACCGGAGGGTCGCCCTCGCCGGGCTCGGGGCGAGCTGGGCGGCCATGGCGGCGGCCTTCCTGATGCCGGAGGTCGCCAACACCCATCGCTGGCTGAGCCTGGGCGGGGTTTCGGTGCAGCCGTCGGTCCTCGCCCGACTGGCCATGATCGCCTGCGCCGCCATCGCCCTCGAGGAGGCTCGGCGCGAGGGGTGGCCGATGAGACGCCTCGCGGTCTCCGGCGCCGTCGCGGCCGCGACCGCCGCCCTCATCCTGGCGGCCCCGGACCTGGGCTCGGCAGCCCTCCTCCTGGTGGTGCTGGCGGGCATGGCCTTCGTCGCCGGGGTGCCGTTGCGCACGCTGGTGGGCCCGGCGGCGGCGGTCATCGTGGCGGCGGCGGTGGGGATCTCCTCCTCGCCCTATCGGCTGGAGAGGGTCCGCGCCTTCCTGGAACCCTCTTCCGGGAGCGCTGCGGCGTGGCAGAGCTACCAGAGCCTGGTGGCCCTGGGCAGCGGCGGGGTCCTGGGCCGCGGCTACGGCGCCGGCATGCAGAAGCTCTTCTTCCTGCCCGAGCCCCACACCGACTTCGTGTTCTCCATCACCGGGGAGGAGCTCGGTCTGGCCGGCGTGACGGTCCTGGTGGCCCTGGCCGGGGTGATCGTGTGGCGGGGGCTGGTGATCGCCGCCCGGGTGGCGGAGCCGCGGCGCGCGCTCCTCGCGTTCGGCGTCACCTTCGCGTTCGCCGTGCAGTCCCTCCTGCACATGCTGGTGTGTCTCCGTCTGCTGCCCCCCAAAGGCATCCCGCTGCCCCTCGTCAGCTACGGCAAGACCGACATGGTGGTGACGTTGGTCTCCGTCGGTCTCCTGCTGAACCTGTCGCGGGAGGTGGGACGATGACGGCCCAGGTGGTGGTGGCCGGGGGTGGGACCGGGGGGCACATCTTCCCCGGTCTGGCGGTGGTGAGCGAGCTGCAGGCCATGGGCGCCCAGGTCCAGTGGCTGGGCGCGAGGCGAGGACTGGAGGCCGAGCTGGTGGGGCAGCGCGGCGTGCCGCTCACGCTCGTGGACGTGGAGGGCATCAGCGGCCGCTCGCCGGCGGCGGTGCTGCGGGCCACAGTGCTCCTGCCGCGGGCGATCTGGGAGGCCACGCGGCTGCTGGCACGCATCCAGCCGACGGCGGTGCTCGGCGTGGGGGGGTACGCCTCCATGGCGGGGTTGACGGCGGCCGGCCTCCTGGGGGTCCCGTTCGTGCTCCAGGAGCAGAACTCCTCCCCCGGCCTCACCAACCGTTTCGTGGCCCCCTGGGCGGCCCTGGTGTGCTGCGGCTTCGCCGACGCGGTGCAGGCCTTCCCGTCGATGCCGGCGGAGTGGACCGGCAACCCGGTCCGGGAGTCGTTCTTCGCCGTTCCCGAGTTCGCGCCCCACGACCCGCCGCGGCTCCTGATTCTGGGCGGGAGTCAGGGCTCGTTGTTCCTCAACCGCACCCTGCCGCGGGCGTTGGCGGTGCTCGCCGACGCCGGCATCCGGCCGGTGGTCCGCCACCAGGCCGGGGTGCGCTGGGCGGACGTCGTCCGGACCACCTATCAGGACATGGCGTTCGAAGCGTCGGTGGTGGCGTTCCTGGCCGAGCCCTGGAGCGCCTTCGCCGAGGCGGACCTGGTGGTGGCGCGCTCCGGCGCCCTCACCGTGTCGGAGCTCGCGGCCTCGGGGCGGGGCTCGTTGCTGGTGCCCTTCGCGGCGGCCGCCGGCGATCACCAGCTCCTCAACGCCCGCTCCCTGGAGCGGGCCGGAGGCGCCGAGGTCCTGACCGAGAGCGAGGCGTCTCCGGAGCGGGTGGCGGCGGTCCTGCAGGGCCTGCTCGACGATCCCGACCGATTGGCACAGATGGGTGCGAGCGCGCGGCGCATGGCGCTCCCCGACGCGGCCCGCAGGATCGCCGCCCGCGTGCTGGCGGTGGGGAGCGGCACATGAGCCGCCACCTTCATCTCATGGGCGTGGGCGGCGTGGGCATGTGCGGCCTGGCCGAGGTCCTCCTGGGCTCGGGGTACGTGGTCAGCGGGTGCGACCTGGCATCCAGCGAACGTACGCTGCGTCTCGAGGACCTGGGGGTGCGGGTGATGGAGGGCCACGATCCCGCCCACGTGGCCGATGCCGACGCCGTGGTCGTGTCCGCGGCCGTCGACGGGAGCAGCCCGGAGCTGGCCGCGGCGAGGGAGCGTGGGTTGCCCGTGGTACGGCGGTCGGAGATGCTGGGCGAGCTCATGCGCGGCCGGCGGGGCGTGGCGGTGGCCGGGACCCACGGCAAGACCACGACGACGGCTCTGGTCGGTCACCTCCTGGCGGCGGCGGGGCTCGACCCGACGGTGGTGGTGGGCGGTTGGGCCCGGGACCTGGGAGGGCACGCCCGCCTCGGCGGTGGGGACGTGCTGGTGTGCGAGGCGGACGAGTACGACCGCGCCTTCCTCCAGCTGGGTCCCGAGGTCGCCGTGGTCACCACCCTGGAGCCCGAGCATCTGGACTGCTACCGCGATGTCGAGGACCTGACCGCCACGTTCGCCGCCTTTGCCAACCGCTGCTCGGCCTTCGGAACCGTGGTCCTCAACGGCGATGACGCGGGGGCGTCGTCGCTGCTGCCCCTGCTGCGCCGGCGGGTGGTGACCTACGGTCTCGGTGGAGAGGCGCGGGTGCAGGCCGCGGACCTGGTGGCCGAGGGAGCCGGATCGAGCTTCCGGATCACCGTTGGGGGCCGGAGCCTGGGGTCTGTGCGGCTCCCCCTGGCCGGCCGCCACAACGTGAGCAACGCGCTGGCCGCACTCGCCGTGGGCTTCGAGCTGGGAGTGCCGTTCCCCGCCCTCGCCGACGCCTGCGCCGGTTTCTCCGGCGTCGGCCGGCGCTTCGAGGTGCGCCACGGACGCCGCGGGATGACGGTAGTGGACGACTACGCCCATCATCCGACCGAGCTGCGCGCCACCATCGCGGCGGTCCGCCAGGCCTTCGGGGGGCGGCGCCTGGTGGCCGTCTTCCAACCCCATCTCTTCAGCCGAACCCGTGACTTCGCGGCGGGGTTCGGAGACGCGCTCCTCGGCGCGGATGTGGCGATCGTGCTGCCGGTGTACCCCGCCCGCGAGGCCCCACTGCCGGGGGTGAGCTCCGATCTCGTCGTCGTCGCCGCCCGCCGCGGCGGGCACCCGCAGGTGCTGGCCGCCGCCGACCTGGAGGACGCGGTGGCCCTGGTGGACGAGCTGGCGGAGACCGGGGACGTGGTCCTGACCCTGGGCGCGGGTGACGTCTGGCAGGTGGCGGAGCGTCTGCTGGAGGAGGCGTCGTGAGCGGCCCCTTCCTGCCCGATCGTCTGCGCCCGCGCTCGCCGCGGCGACGGGGACGGTCCCCGGTGGTCCTCGTGCTGGCGGTGGCGGTCCTCCCCCTCCTGGCGCCGTGGTGGCGGCTCCACAAGGTGGACGTGATTCCCTGCGACGGCCTCCCCAGCTCGGCGGTGAGCGCCCTGCAGGACCTCGAAGGCCGGTTCGCCCTGGGCGTGGATCCGCGGCAGGTGGCCAACGAGCTCGAGGTCTGGCCGGGGGTGGCCACGGTGGACGTGCGTCTCAACCTGCCCGCCACCCTCGTCGTGCGGGCGACGCCGGTGCTTCCCCACGGGTCCGTGGTGAGCGGCCGGCGGTGGCGGGCGGTGGCCGAGGACGGGCGGCTCGCCGGGTCCCTGGGGCAGCCCCTGGCCCCGGTGCTGGAAGGGTTCCCGAGAGATGCCAGGGACCTCCGCAAAGGGTTGGAGATCGCGCGCCGAATCGGTGGGGCCAGCGGGCGCCAGGTGCAGTCCGTCCGCCGGATCACGCCGGTGGACTACGAGGTCCGGCTGGCCAGCGAGCCGGCGGGGGGCGTGTTGCGGATCTGGGTGGGAGCCACTGCGAGCGCGGGGGAGCGGTACTGGTGCCGGCGCATGGCGAACGGCGAGGATGGCGGCGAGTGGCTGGACCTTCGCCAGGACGACCGGGTGGTGGTAGGAGGCGTGCGGTGACCGAGGAGCGGCCTCTCGTAGGGATCGATGTCGGCTCCTCGTCGGTGTCGGTGGTGGTGGGCACCCTGTCCGAGGACCAGTTGGTGGTGCTCGGCTGCGGACAGGCACGGCACGACGGAGCGCGCAAGGGCGTGATCGCCAAGCTCGACGAGGTGACGGAAGCGGTGCGGATGGCGGCCGAGGAGGCCGAGGCCATGGCCTCGGTGCCCGTGGAGATGGCCGCCGTGGGCCTCGGTGGCACGGCGATTCGGGGCAACCCCGCCACCGCCTCGGTGCCGATCACCGGGCGGGGCGACACCGTGTGCAGCGACGACGTCCGGCGCGCCCTGGGGGCCTGCGCCCAGGTCTCCATCCCGCCGGACTACCGGGTGCTGGACATCATTCCGTGCGGCTACGCCCTGGACGGGCACCACGGCATGGAGTATCCGGTGGGGATGCCGGGTCGAAGACTGGACGCGTCGGCCTATGTGGTGTACACAAGTCGCATCCATGCGGAGACGGTGGAGCAGACGGTGAACAGGGCGGCGGTGGCGGTTCGACGACTGGCATACGAGCCCCTGGCGGCGGCCGAGGCGGTGCTCGAGGAGGACGAGCGCGAGCTGGGCTGCCTCCTGGTGGACATCGGCTTCGCCACCACCGAGTGGGCGCTGTTCGCGGACGGCTTCCTGGCGGCCAGCGGCTCGCTCCCGGTGGGAGGACGCCACTTCACCAGCGATCTGGCGGCCATGCTCAAGACCACCACCGCGGCGGCCGAGCACGTCAAGCGCACGGTGGGGATCGCCGCCCAGCGCGACGGCTTGGAGGAGCAGGCGGTGGAGGTGCCGGCCCTGGGCGGAGAGGGCAACCAGGTGCAGCGCGCTTCATTCGTGGTCGAGGTCCTGGTGGAGCGCGCCCGCGAGCTCTTCATCGGCGTGCACCGCGCCCTGGTGGAGCACGGCCTCGAGCGCGCGCCCCGAGCGGGGGTGATCCTCACCGGAGGGGGCTCCCGGCTGGAGGGCCTGGTGGAGGAGGCAGAGGCGATCTTCTCGCAGCGAGCCCGGATCGGAACGCCCCGGGGCCTGGCCGGTCTCACCGAGCCGGTGGCGGGCCCGGAGTGGGCGGTGGCGTGCGGCCTGGTCCGGCTGCAGGGGACACGGCGACATCCGGTGTTCGAAGCACAGGCGCCGCGCAGCGGTATCCTCGCCTGGCTGCGCAGCACATTCGGTGAATTTTTCACCTGGGAGGTGGACCATGATCGAGTTTGACGACAGCACGACGGCAGGGAGAGCTCCGAGGATCGAGCCGCTCTCGGACGACGACGTCGGCATCCTCCTCGACGAGGAGAAGGCGCCGGCAATGATCAAGGTGGTCGGCGTCGGAGGGGGCGGCTGCAACTCGGTGAACCGCATGATCCAGGCGGGGCTGAGCGGTGTCGAGTTCATCGCCGCCAACACGGACGCCCAGGCCCTGGCCCACAGTCAGGCGGCCGTCAGACTCCAGCTCGGACCGGAGCTGACGCGGGGTCTCGGCGCCGGCGCCAACCCGGAGGTCGGCCGCAACGCGGCCCTGGAGGCGGACAAGAAGATCTTCGACCTCCTCGACGGCGCCGACATGGTGTTCATCGCCTGCGGCATGGGCGGTGGGACCGGCACCGGCGCCGCGCCCATCATCGCCCAGATGGCCCAGGACGTGAACGCGCTCACCGTGGCGGTGGTGACCAAGCCCTTCAGCTTCGAGGGCTCGCGCCGGCGGCGGGTCGCCGAGGAGGGCATCCTCCAGCTCGCGGAGCACGTGGACACCCTCATCACCATCCCCAACGATCGCCTCCTCAAGTTCGTGGAGCGGAACACCAACTTCACGGAGGCCATGAGCATCGCCGACGACGTGCTCCGGCAAGCGGTCCAGGGGATCGCCGACATCATCACGGTGCCGGGTCTGATCAACCGCGACTTCGCCGACGTGCGCACGGTGATGAAGGGCATGGGCCACGCCATCATGGGGATGGGCTCCGCCTCTGGCGAGCACCGCGCGGTGGAGGCGGCGCAGCAGGCCATCGCCTCACCGCTACTGGAGGAGACCTCCATCGAGGGCGCCCGCGGGCTGCTCATCAACATCACGGGCGGCGACGACGTGACGCTGAACGAGATCAACGAGGCGGCGCAGATCATCACCGAGGGCGCCGACAGCGATGCCCAGATCCTGTTCGGGGCGGTGGTCGATCCGAAGCTCGAGGACCGCCTCCAGGTCACCGTCATCGCCACCGGGTTCGCCGCAGCGGAGGACGTGTCCCACCTGCCGGTACGGGAGGCCAGGGCGGCCCGGGAGCCGGCGCGGGAGGAGACGCCGTCGGCCCGGGTGAGCCGCTTCTTCGTGCCCGGTGGACCCAACTCCGAGTACGGCATCAACCAGACCGACGACTACGAGATCCCGGCGATCCTTCGCAAGCAGATGGACTGAGAGGCCGGCCTGACGAGGACACGTACGGCGGGCCCGATCAGAAGCCCCTCCCGCTTGATCACCTCCCGGCGGGAGGGGCTGCCTTTTGAGGCTCGCGGTCCGGAGCAGGTCGTCAACAGCAGCACCGATACCGGTGGCACACGGAGGTTCGGGGCGCCAGGTTCGAGCGTGTCGGGTCGGCCGGAGGGGGCGCCTGGCATCCTCTCTCGACAGGGGGTGGCGAGGCGAGTACGCTCCCCCCATGGACGGTGGCTACCGACTGATCACCATCCCTCCCTCGCACTACTGTGAAAAGGCACGCTGGGCTCTGGATCGCTGCGGGGCACGGTACCGGGAGGAGCGGCATCCACCCATCCTGCACTTCCGCGCGAGCCGCGGCGCCGGCGGCAGTCGTAGGTGCCGGTGCTCGTCACCGATCTCGGGACCTTCGCAGACTCCACCGACATCCTGCACTTCCTGGACGTACGTCATCCCGAGAGCTCACAGCTCTATCCCGAGGTCGCCGCGCTGCGCGACCAGGTGGAGGAGCTGGAGGAGCTCTGCAGCGCCCGCCTGGGCCCACATGTGCGGCGCCTGGCGTACTTTCATCTGCTGCCGCACCGCCGTGTGCTCCTGGAGACTGCGTTGGACGGGGTGTCCCGTCGCGATCGGTTCGTGTTCACGGTCGCACTGCCCCTCATGCGGACCCTGCTGCGCCGCGGCTTGCGCATCAGCCCGGAGTCGGCGGCACGCTCGCTGGCGGTCGTGCAGGAGGTGTTCGCTCTCATCGGCGACCGGATCGACGACGGCCGGGCCTTCCTGGTGGGAGACTGCTTCACCGCCGCCGACCTGAGCTTCGCGGCCCTCGCGGCGCCCATATTGCTGCCGCGCGGGTTTGGCTCGCACCTGCCGTCCCTCGCCGACCTCCCCTCGCCGTTCCTGGCGGTGGTGGATGATCTCCGCCAGACCGCAGCGGGCTCGTTCGCGCTGCGCCTCTACCGTGACCTGAGATGAGCGGCCGTGAGCGCCGGCTGAAGCTGCCGCATCTCGAGCTGGCGGCGCTGGAGTGGGGGAGGCGGGACGGGCCGCCCGTCCTGGCCCTCCACGGGTGGCTGGACAACGCGGCCAGCTTCGCGCGCCTGGCGCCGCTGCTCGGCGAGCTGCACCTGGTGGCCCTCGACCTCCCGGGGCACGGACGCTCCGACCATCGCCCGGCGGGCTGCTTCCACCACGTCGTGGACTGGGTGCCGGTGGTGCTGCAGGCGGCCGGAGCCCTGGGCTGGAACGAGTTCTCGCTCCTCGGGCACTCCATGGGAGCGGGCATCGCCGCCCTCGTCCCCGCGGTGGAGCCGGAACGGATCCGGCGCCTGGTGCTCCTGGAGGGGGTCGGCCCCATGACCACCCCCGCGGCGGAGGCGCCCCGTCAGGTGGCCGCGGCCCTGGCCTCGGAGGCGGCCCTGGAGGGCACCTCCAACCGGTTCTTCCCGGATCTCGCGCGGGCGATCGCCGCCCGCCGCAAGGGCTCCGACCTCACCGAGGAGGGTGCGCGCCTGCTGGTGGAGCGGGGGGCGGAGGTCCTGGACGGAGGCGTGCGCTTCACCCACGACCCGCGGTTGAAGACCAGCTCTCTGGTGCGGCTCACCGAGGAGCAGGTGCTGGCCTTCCTGGCCGTCATCCAGTGCCCGGTGCTGGCGGTACGCGCCGATCAGGGATGGCCCTTTCCGCCGGAGGTCCTCATCGGTCGCCTGGCCAGCATCCCCCAGGCCGAGGTGGTGGAGGTGCACGGCGGCCATCACGTGCACCTCACCTGCCCGGAGCGGGTGGCCCCCCACATCCGAGCCTTCTTCGAGCTCGATCCCTGAACATCGGCAGGCACGGCGACCGCGTCAGCGACAGGAGCAACGACCAGCGACACCGAACGCGGCCGCTGATCGCTGCCCCGGCCACCGACGACGGCCCCCGGTCGCAGCCGCCGGTCTCCTCCGTCGCGCTCAGGTGGGCTCGCCGAGGCGGATCTTCAGGTCCTCGGTGTCGCCGTTGCGGTACACCGTCACCGTGACGACGTCCCCCGGCCGGCGCTTCTCGAGCCGCAGCCGCAGCTCGTCGGTGGAGCGCACCGGCTCGGCATCGATGGCGGTGATGATGTCGCCGAGGACGACCCGGCCGCGGCGGTCCCGACGGGACGGCCGGATGCCCGCTTCCTCGGCGCCGCTGTGGGGCGCCACTCCGAGCACCAGCACGCCCTTCACGCCCAGGCGGCGGTTGATGCTGTCGGAGGCGAGCTGCACGCCGAGGCTGGGCCGACGGATCTGGCCGAAGGCGATGAGGTCGGGCACGACCCAGTTCACGGTGTCGACCGGAATGGCGAAGCCGATGCCGGCATAGCTGCCTGAGGGGCTGTAGATGGCGGTGTTGACGCCGATGAGGCGTCCCGCGCTGTCCAGGAGCGGCCCCCCCGAGTTGCCGGGGTTGATGGCGGCATCGGTCTGGATGACGTCCGAGATGGGGACCCGGGCCAGGGACTCGATCTCGCGACCGAGGGCCGAGATCACCCCCGTGGTGAGGGTCTGGTCGAAGCCGAAGGGGTTGCCGATGGCGAGCACCGTCTGACCGACCTTGAGGTCCGAGGAGCTGCCCACGGTGATGGGCTTCAGCAGCTCTGGCGGGGCGTCCACCCGCAGCACGGCGAGGTCCTTCTCCGGTGCCCTTCCGATGGGGGTGGCCGGCCACGAGCTGCGGTCCGCGAGCGTGACCTCGAAGGCGTCTCCGTCCTGGATGACGTGGAAGTTGGTCACCACGTGGCCGTAGTTGTCCCACACGAAGCCGGAGCCGGTGCCCCGTGGGATCTCCATCACGTTGAGGCTGAAGAGGTCGCGCCGCACCGCCAACGACGTGACGTAGACCACCGACGGTGAGGACTCCTCGAACAGCGACGTGACGCTGCGCTCCTCCGATGTGAGCGCCGGTCGCGGGGTGACGGAACGAGGGCGGGTGGCCTCCTCCGGGACCTGGTGGGTGCCTTCCCGGGCACTGAAGGTCGCCCCGGCGGCGAACCCGATGCCGAGGAGGAGGACCCCGATGAAGGTACGCGAAGCGGCCATGACGTGCTCTCCCGCAGGGCAGAGTATACCGGCGCACAGCCCGGCGTGGGTGCCGGGTTCAGACCCGATCCGTCGCCCCGTCCCCGGCGAGATGGAGGTAGCGCTGCGCGCCCGACCAGCCCGCCAGGCGTCCGACCAGGTGGTAGAGGGCGTGCAGCTCCATGGTGAACGGGAGATAGCCGCCGTACCCCAGCAGCGGCATCTCGAACAGCTTCGGGTGCCCCACTCCCGGCACGTGATAGGTCCACTTGGGGTAGGAGTGGGAGTTCCACATCTCCCAGAAGAAGCCGCAGACGAGCCCCGCCACCCACAGCGCCACGACGGGCCGCCAGTCACGACGGGCGGTGTGGTCGAACAGGGAGTGGTTGCCGAGCCACACGTTGACCGGCTCCAGGATGAAGTACAGGGACAGCCAGACGAAGGGAAAGAAAATGCGCGGCCAGGCCAGGAGGAGGGCCAGCATCACCCAGCCGCCGGCGAAGAAGGCGATGGTGACCGGCCTCGTGCCGGGCAGACGCGGCCCCCGCGGCAGGCGCCGCAGCCAACGCCAGCTCGCCGCGAGCTCGGCGGTGCCGAACAGCGCCGGGATGACGGTCGAGAAGCTGAGCGATGCGAGCAGCGCGTACTCCACCCGGCCCACGGGATGGGAAAGGTAGACCCAGTTCTGGGTGCGCTCATTGATGGCCTCGAACAACCACCAGGCCGGCACCGACGTGACGAAGAGACCCACGTAGGCCAGGCGGTGACGAGACCACAACGAGCTGCCCCGCCGCACCAGGACGAGACCGTCCACGGTCAGGCAGTAGCCCAGCCAGAGCGGGAAGAACAGCCAGTTGGTGCGCATGCCGGGGAGGAGCCAGTTCAACGGCCAGGACACGGCCACCAGGCCGACGCCCAACCAGCCGTGGGCCGGCAGGAGGCGGGTCACCCTCATCGTCGTGGGCCACGGTGGCGGCTCGGGGCGGACCTGTCAAGCCCGGAGCCCGGGGGGCCGACACCGAGCGAACGCGCCGCGTGAGGCTCCGAAGGTGATGGGCGTAGGATGGCAGGGGAGGGGTTGCGGATGGCGAGGCCGTGGATCGAGACCATGAAGCCGGGGGCGCCGGCACGGGTGCACCTGCTGGCGGCAGCCCTCATGTGGTCGGCGGTGGGCGTCGCGCTGCTCGCCTTCGGGGCGCTGTGGGCCCACCAGGTGCGGACCGGCCTCACCCCGTGGTTGTTGCTCGCCGCGGCGGTGGGAGGCGTGGTCAAGGCCAGGCTGGTGCTGGACCGAGCGGGTCGGCGCATCGCCGAGCGCATCCGCACCCGCGGTGACGGTCGCTGCATCGGCGGGTTCCTGTCGGCCCGGACCTGGGCGTTGGTGGCGGTCATGATGGCCGCCGGGCGCCTCCTGCGGACCGGCGTGGTGGCGCGCCACATCGTCGGTCTCCTCTATGTGCTGGTGGGCACTGGTCTCCTCGTGGCCTCCCGGGTCCTGTGGAGGGCGTGGGCCGTTGCGCGCCGCTCGGCGAGCGGCGGTTAGGCCACCCGCGTCACGGGCTCTGCAGTCGGACCACCGCGGCGAAGGCGTCGTACACGAGCGGGTTGGCGGCCAGCATGCTGGAGCTGGCGAGGGTGAGGGGCGCGCCGGAGCGATCGCTGAGGCGGCCCCCTGCTTCCCGGGCCACCAGACTGGCGGCGGCGAAGTCCCAGGGTGACAGCCGGTACTCGAAGTAGGCGTCGAAGCGGCCGCAGGCCAGCCAGCACAGGTCCAGGGCGGCGCTGCCGAAGCGTCGGATGCCGTGGACGTTGTGGCGGAAGAGGCGGCCCATGGCTTCCAGGGTGCGCTCCATGAGCTCGTCCCGGTCGTAGTAGAAACCGGTGGCTACGATGATGTCATCGAGGCGCTCGCGCTCGCTGACCCGGATGGGCCGGCCGTTCAGGAACGCCCCGCCCCCCGAGGCGGCGGCGAACATCTCGTCCCGGGTGGGGTCGTACACGACACCTGCGCGCACTCCTCCCTCCTCGGCGTAGGCGATGGAGACGCAGAACTGGGGGATGCCGTGGACGTAGTTGTTGGTGCCGTCCAGGGGATCCACCACCCACAGACGGGGGGCGTCGGTCCCGGCCTGACCATCGCCCTCCTCGCCGAGGAAGGCGTCGTCCCGGTAGCGCTCGTGGATGCGGCCGAAGATGAGCTCCTGGGAGGCGTAGTCGACGCGGGTGACCAGCTCGGTCGCCCCCTTGGTCTCCACCTCCAGATCGGACAGTGACCGCCGCAGGATCTCTCCGGCTTCCCTGGCGACCGCCTGTGCCAGCGCGAGCCGCTCATGCATGGTGCTCCCTCCGTCGTCAGGTCGATCGGACCGGGGAGGATTGTGCCACAGGCGCGAGGCGATCTCCGGTCCCCCTGCCCTCCCGCATGATTGTGCGGTTGTTGGGAAAGAGACCCCGTCTTATATTCTGAGCGAGGGGCAATCGAGGAAGCCGGCGCCCAGCCGACGTCCTCGCCGCCCTGGAAGCGAACGAAAGGAGAGCACCATGAATCAGCTATACCAGAAGACGTTGGTCCTGGTCGGCGCGCTCGCCATGCTCGGTGTGGGGGGAGTCGCCTCAGCCAACACCAGCGCGACCAACCAGGCGTATACCCAGACCCCTGTGGTCAGGCAGTTGCAGGCCAAGGTCCCGTTCAGCTTCGAGATCGGGGACAACGGCATGCACGCGGGCAAGTACGAGCTCGACCCGGTGACGCCGGCGGACACGACCCAGTGGCAGATCAAGGACGCCACGGGCCAGGTCCTCGACACCTTCAACGTCACCGCCGTGACCACCGCCAAGGCCCCCAAGAAGGACATGCTCGTGTTCGGCCAGCAGGGCAACAGAGAGCACCTGGCGCAGATCTGGTTCGCCGGCAGCGACAGCGGCTGGCAGCTGGTGCAGGCACCACCGGAGGGGCAGATGACCAACATGCGGCACGTAACGGCGAACGAGGCCGGGCAAGGGTCCTGGGGCTCGTCGCAGTCGAACCACAACAAGAGCGCCAAGGGTTGGTGACGCCGGTCGTCGCACGCGGGGCGGCATGGGCCGTTCCGCGAACCACGGGAGCGGTCCCGCACAGGCGGGGCCGTTCTCATAATCGGCGAACCCTCAGCCTGTCGGCTCGACCCGAGCGCGCAGCCACATGAACCCCACCAATGCGAGGGAGGTGATGGCGGCGCCGGTCAGAAAGGTGGCCCCCGGACCGAAGGTCTGCCACAGCTCCCCGGCGACCACGCTGGCGATGAGCATGGCCACGCCGCCCAGGAGGCTGAACACTCCGTAGGCTGTGCCGCGCAGCCGTGCCCCCGCGGTGTCGGCCACCAGCGCCGCCAACAGGCCCTGGGTGAGGCCCATGTGCAGGCCCCAGAGGGCCGCTCCGACGGCCACCACCAGCGGGCGGCCGGCGAGGGCGAGGACCAGGTCGGCGACGATGAGCGCCACCAGGCCCGCGGCCAGCAGCTGCCAACGACCGACCCGGTCGGAGAGCCGTCCCACCGGGTAGGCGGTGGCCGCGTAGGCCACGTTGAGGACCAGGAGCATGAGCGGGATCAGGCGCTGGCTGAGACCGACCTCGTCCGCCTGGAGGAGGATGAACGCCTCGCTGAAACGAGCGAGGGTGAACACCGCCGCCACACCCGCCACCAGCCAGTAGGCGCGGGGCAGGCTCGTGAGCTCCCGCCGGCGGAGGGGGAACCGGGGAGCGGGCTGGAGCTCGTGCGCAGGTTCCTCCACGCCCGCCACCAGGACGATGACGGAGGTTGCGGCCGGGATCGTGGCCAGCCAGAACACGGTCCGGAAGCTCGATGCGAAGGTGGCCATGAGCGCCATGGCCAGACCTGGTCCGAGCACGGCGCCCACCGTGTCCATGGATTGGCGCAGGCCGAAGGCCGCGCCCCGCATGTGATCGGGTGTGATGTCCGCCACCAGGGCGTCGCGGGGCGCTCCCCGCACTCCCTTGCCGATGCGGTCCACGAAGCGCGCACCGAGCACGGCGCCGACGCTGCCGGCGATGGCGAACAGGGGCTTGCTGGCCGCGGCCAGGCCGTAGCCTGCCACCGCCAGCGCTTTGCGCTTGCCCAGCCGGTCCGACAGCGCGCCCGAGAAGGTGCGGGTGATGAGGGCGGTGGCCTCGGCAACGCCCTCCACCAGTCCCACGGAGAGCGCGCTCGCCCCCAGCGTCGACACCAGGAACACAGGCAGGAGGCTGTGGATCGCCTCCGACGAGGTGTCCATGAGCAGGCTCACCAGACCCAGTGCCCACACGCCCCGCGGTAGACCGGCCCACCCCGGCGAGCCTGCCTCGCGGCTGCCCGCAGCCTGATCCTCAGACATCGGCCGCATTATGAGGAAAGGACGCCGGCTCGCCAAACGGGTCCTTCAACACTGCAGCTACCCGAGGCCGGACGGTCGTCGTGTGCCGCCTTTGACATCGATCGGCCGAGATCTGATCATAGAGCGTAGACGAGGCTGCGACCGCGCCGGGGCCGATCGCAAGGAGAGATCAACGGTCGCAGTGCGCACGCGTGAGGTGGGCTATCGTGCATCATCCGAATCCGGAGGCCGCGCAGACGATCCTGGACAGCGTCACCGACGGTGTCTTCACCGTCGATACGGAGTGGCGGATCACGTCGTTCAACGCCTCGGCCTCCAGGATCACCGGCATCTCTCAGCAGGAGGCGATGGGACGAGAGTGCTGCGACGTGTTCAGGGCCAGCATCTGCGAGACCGAGTGCGCCCTGAGACAGACGCTCGCATCCAAACGCCCCGTGGTCAACAAGGCCATCTACATCATCGACGCCGAAGGACGGGAGGTTCCGGTCAGCATATCGACCGCCATCCTGAGAGACGACGCCGGGAACATCGTGGGAGGCGTGGAGACGTTCCGCGATCTCACCCAGGTCGAGGAGCTGCGGCGTGAGCTCGAGGGTCGCTACCGGTTCGCGGACATCATCGGGCGGAGTGCGGCGATGCGATCGCTCTTCGACCTGCTCCCGATCATCGCGGACAGCGACAGCACGATCGTGATCCACGGCGAGAGCGGCACCGGCAAGGAGCTCTTCGCACGAGCCATTCACGATCTGTCGTCGCGCAGAGGCAAGCGCTTCGTGGCGATAAACTGTGGTGCCCTGCCCGACACCCTGCTCGAATCGGAGCTGTTCGGGTACAGAGCGGGAGCTTTCACCGACGCTCGCAAGGACAAGCCGGGACGTTTCGCCCTCGCCGAGGGCGGCACCATCCTTCTCGACGAGATCGGGGACATTTCACCGGCGATGCAGGTGCGCTTGCTGCGGGTGCTCCAGGAGCGCGTGTACGAACCCCTCGGGTCAGTGGAGCCGGTACAGGCGGACGTCCGGGTGATCACCGCCACCCACCAGGACCTCGAGAAGTTGGTGCGCGAGGGCAAGTTCCGTGAGGACCTCTACTACCGGATCAACGTGTTTCGACTGGATCTCCCGACTCTGCGCGACCGTAGGGAGGACATCCCGCTCCTGATCGAGCACTTCATCGCTCGCTTCAACCGCATTCAGAACAAGGACATCGTCGGAGTCTCGGACGATGTCCTGAGCATGCTCATGGGATATGATTTTCCCGGCAACGCGCGGGAGCTCGAGAACATCATCGAACACGCCTTCGTCCTGTGCCAGGGCGGACTCGTCGAGAGTCAGCACATGCCCAGGGAGCTGCTCGAGAGTGCGTATGCGTCACCACCCGACCTGAGGCCGGGAGCGTCCCTGGACTCCCTGGTGGCGTTTCACATCAGCGACGCCCTCAGGCGCCACGAGGGCAACCGCAAGGCGGTGGCAAAGGAGCTGGGGATCCACCCCACGACGCTGGCTCGCAAGATGAAAGCACTCGGGGTCACACCGCCGGCGAGCGACGGCCGCAGCACCCGCTCCAAGCGGGGGCATTAGCGGAAGGAAGCGCGGCCGGCGCGGCGACCGCCGGCAGAAAGCTGCAGTACGAGAGCCGTCGGCGCCGGCTTGTCATGCGGATCGCAGCTCTCTTCCTCCCTACCGGCCGTCGAACCTGGCAGGAACATTGCTGGTGATGATCGAGATGAGACTCGCCGTCCCCGTCTGGAAGGATCGGGTCTCGCCGGTGTTCGACGTGGCGAGTCGGGTGGACATCTTTACCGTGGAGAACGGGGCTGTCACCGGACGTTCGGAGCACCGGCTGGGCAGCAGAGCTCGGCCCGCCACCTTGTCCATCCTCGCCGTGGACGTGGTTCTCTGCTCGGCCTTGTCCCGCACCCTGGAGACCGCGCTGCGGGCCGTCGGGATCGAGGTCGTGCGCGAGGTCTGCGGGCCCGTGGATGAGGTCGTGCAAGCCTATGTGAACGGGACGCTGGCGGAGGAACGGTTCCTCACGCCCGCCTCCACTCGGCGCCCAAGGCGGCAGGAGGCTGCGGCCGGAGAGGCAGGAGGCGACCGCGGCGCTCATGATAAGGAGCCTCCTGAGGCGGGTGGACACGACGAGCCGGGTCAGCCCAAGACGCCAATCACGTGAGCCGGACCGCGTGGTGTCCATGATGGGCTGGGGAGGAGAGGTGACAAGGTGGCTGCATCGTTCTACTGGACGGACGAAGACCTGCTCGAGCTCGAGGAGATCGACCGTACGCCCGCGCTTCCCGCGATGCGCCCCATCGGCCGCGTGGAGCGCGAATCGTCGCCGGGGCCTGCCGGGCCGCACAACGAGCGAGGGGAGGCTCGCATCGTCCTCGATCCGTCCCTGGCGGAGGGTTTGGCAGGGCTCGAGTCAGGCCAGCGGATGATGGTGGTCTTCGCGTTCCATCGTGCCGGGACGTTCGAGCTGCTCCAGCACCCGCGAGGCGACGCCGGTCGTCCCAAGCGCGGCGTGTTCTCGCTCCGCAGCCCACGCCGCCCGAACCCGATCGGGGTCACGGTGGTCGACATCGTCGAGGTCGCCGGCAACGTGGTGCGGGTGCGGGGAATGGACGCCTTCGACGGGACGCCGGTCCTGGATCTCAAGCCCGCGCTGACGAAGGAGGCGTGGTGAAGTATGTCTTCGGACCGGTACCCTCACGGCGGCTGGGTCGCTCTCTCGGGATCGACCCCCTTCCTCTGAAAACCTGCGACCTCAGCTGCGTGTACTGCCAGCTGGGCCGGACTCATCCTCTGGTCGTGGGCCGCAAGGAGTACGTCCCCGCAGAAGAAATCGTGTCCGAGGTCGAGGAGACGCTCGCGCGCCTTCGGCCGGGATCCGTGGATTGGCTCACGTTCGTGGGCTCGGGGGAGACCACCCTCCACTCTCGCCTGGGCTGGATGATCCGGAGGCTGCGGACGATCAGCGACCTGCCGATCGCGGTCATCACCAACGGCTCCCTCCTGCACCGGGGGGAGATGCATCGAGAGTTGGCGGGGGCGGACGCCGTCCTGCCGAGCCTGGACGCCGCCAGCGACCCGCTCTTCGACACCATCAACCGCCCCCACCGCTCGCTCCGTGTCGAGCAGATCATCGGCGGGCTGTCCGCCTTCCGCCGGCAGTACGAGGGACGGCTGTGGCTGGAGGTCATGCTCGTGCGCGGGCTCAATGACAGCGAGGAAGCGCTCACGGACCTGGCCGAAGCGTTGCGTCGCATCCAGCCCGACGAGGTCCAGATCAACGTTCCCACGCGGCCGCCCGCGGAGGCGTGGGTGTGGCCCCCGGAGCGCTCGCAGCTCGACCGAGCTGTGTCGATCCTGGGTGGAGTTTCACCGGTGGTCGTGGCCGGTGCCGGGGGGCGAGCCCTCAGGTTGGTCGCCGAGTCCGCCGATCACTTGGTCGGGATCATTCGGCGCCATCCCCTGCGCCAGGATGAGGTGCTGTCCGCCCTGGAAGGCTGGTCGCAGCCGTGGGCCCAGGAGGCGCTCGCCGAGCTCGCCGCCAGTGATGAGGTCACCACGGTCGATCGTCTCGGCACCCGGTTCTGGTGCTCGGCGGACGCTCGCTTTCCCAGAGGGGGGAGGCCCCCCGCCGCGGAACATCCGAAGCTTGACGCTCATCGCGGTCGCAGACGAACGATGAGCCGAGGTCGGAGATGGAGAGGTGGCGGAAGGTCCTCGCGCCGTCGAAGTCGAGCACGCGGGACCGCCGGCCCGTCATGACCGCCCGCTCGATGACTGAGAACGACGGGCCATATCTCTCGCGCACCTTCTCCAGCGGCAGGTCGTACGCGATGAACCTCGGCAACCCTCTGCCGGCAAGGTCAGCCGCCAGGCGGCCATCACGGATGGCCGCGCGCGGGGTGACGATCAGGAGCGGCTCACGCTCAGAGAGGACCAGCAGTGCCTTCATGTCGTTCCCCCGAGGTGTGTCGGGCCGAGCGCGTCACCCTCCACCGGCGTCGCGCGGGACCGGGTCGCCTGGACACTCAGCATCGGTTGCTCTGCCTCCGCCTCAGACACCACACAGACGCGTTCAAGCAAGGTGCCTTCCACCTCGGTCGGAGGATCAGGGGGGAGACGCGAGAAGGGGTGGCAGACCTTCCGGCGAGCCGCCGGAGAAGGGCGCCGGCAGGAGGTCTTGGGCGGCGGGCCGGGCATGCTTCGCTGGTGTTCCAGCAGGTCGCCTGGTCCAGTCCCACGCGAGCATCCTGTGAAGATCGTCGAGCTGTAACAATGCACTTTGCAGCACTTGCCGGGGTGGGATCCTCGTCCCGGATCCGCAGTGGTATGTCCGTCGCGAACGTCCGCGTCGTGGATGAGAGCGCTGCCCTCGCCGAGACCGGCCTCGCGCTGCGAGGACGCGTCGTGACGCCCTCGGAGGCTCATGTCGCACGGAGGTTTCCGTTTCGGCCCTGTCCACGGACGCTGCCGTCGCGCCCTCTGCTCGCCCGGGGCGGTCGACCCGGTCACGGCGACGCTCGAGCTTGCTACGGTCCCCGCCGACGGACCTCGGGCGCACCTCGCGGAGCTGGTTCAGATCTTGCTCGGGTCATGAAGGACAGGACCTCTGTGGGTCCTGGCGAGGAGGGTGATGGTGCACGAGGCGGCGATCGATGTTGACCCGGAATCGAGTCCGCGTAGTGGTGCCGGGGTCGAGGGCGCCGGACGATACTCGTTCTACGTCGAACCCTACGATGAGCGCAACCGGGTCCGGCGGTTCCTCTCGGTGATGGCGGCCGTCGTCCGTCACAGCGCCTACGGATACTGGCTCGATCTGTACTCGCGCGTCACCACCAAGTGCTCCCGCTGTGCCGACGTCTGCCCGGTGTACGACACCAGTGGGGACCCTCGGGACATTCCCTGCTATCGAACCGAGCTCATTCTCAGGATCTACCGCCGATACTTCACCGTCTCCGGCATGCTCCGCGCCCGTCTCGGCACGGCGTGGGAGCTCACCGACTCATACCTCGACGAGATGGCGGAGTCGGTCTACCGATGCACCGCGTGCCGCCGCTGCACCATGGAGTGTCCGCTGGGCATCGACCACGGCCTGATGACCCACCTGATGCGCCACATCCTGTCGGAGATCGGGCTGGCGCCCAAGGCGCTGGTGGTGGCGGTGCGTGAGCAGCTGGAGGGCAGGACCCACAACACCTCTGCGATCCCCGTGGCGGCCATGGCCGACACCTGCGAGTTCCTCGAGGAGGAGCTGGAGGAGCAGCTCGGCTTCGACCAGGTCAGGTTTCCGATCGACGTCGGGGAGGCAGAGTATCTCTTCGTGCCGGCGGTCAGCGACTTCCTGCTGGAGGCCGACACCCTGATGGGCAACGCGGCGGTGTTCTATGCGACGGGCTGCTCGTGGACCATCGGTTCCGGCGACTTCGACGGCATCAACTACGGGTTGTTCATCAACGACCGTTACCTGCGCCGCATCATCCGGCAGCTCACCGCGGAGGTCCGACGTCTGCGGTGCTCCAAGATCATGGTCGGCGAGTGCGGCCACGCCTCTCGTTCGGCCAAGGACTACGTTCCGGTGTTCGGCGGGGCGGATCCACCGGAGGTGGTGAGCTGCGTCGAGTGGACGCACCGGATGCTGGAGGAGGGCAGGCTGACCCTCAACCCGGACATCGTCACCGACGTGGTGACCTATCACGACCCCTGCAACGTGGCCCGCAAGGGGTGGATCATCGATCAGCCGCGCGAGATCCTGCGCTCGTTCTGCGCGAACTACGTCGAGATGGACCCTTGCGGCAGCGACAACTACTGCTGCGGCGGCGGCGGGGGCACCGTTTCCATCGATGAGATTCGCAGCTTCCGCACCGGCGTCGGCGGCAAGCGCAAGGCGGACCAGATCCGTGCCTCCGGCGCCCGGTACGTGGTTGCCCCCTGCGCCAACTGCAAGAAGCAGCTCCGCGAGCTCGTCGAGGATCACGAGCTGGGGGAGGTCGAGGTCGTGGGTCTCCACGACCTGATCCTGAAGGCGATCGAGATCCCTGGTGCGAGGCCCGCCGCCGAGCGTCGCGTCGAGGATCCGACCGCCATCTGAGGGAGGGAGAGAAGGAGCAATGGATGAGTGGCTGGCATTCGCGCGTGGCCCGTTCTTCCGTTTCACGTTCGCCGTCATGGTGCTGGGGCTGGCGCGCAGCGTGATCGTGACACTGTGGAGTGTCGCCCGAGCCCGTCGGCTCACCGAGCACAAGGACGTCTCCTGGGGCCGCGTCGCCGCCCAGACTGTGGACTGGATCGTTCCCCTGCGCCACCTGCGCCAACACCGGCTCTTCTCGGGACTTTCGGTCCTGTTCCACATCGGAGTGATCCTCACGCCGATCCTCCTGTGGGCTCACATTCAGCTGATCGACGCCAACCTCGGCCTCTCGTGGTGGGCGTTGCCCGGGGGCGTCGCGGACGTGCTGTCCCTGGTGACGGTGGGGGCTGCGTTGGCGCTGCTGCTCTCGCGGTTGGCCGGACGTGCATCCAGGGTCATCAGCAGGGCCCAGGACTGGACCCTGCCCGCGTTGCTGACGGTCCCGTTCCTGTCCGGATTTCTGGCCGCCCACCCCGGCGTCAACCCGTTTCCCTACGACCCCACCATGCTCGTGCACGTCCTGAGCGGCGGCGTCTGCTTCCTGGTCATTCCCTTCACCAAGCTCGCCCACATGGCGTTGCTGCCGTTGACCAGGTTGCCGTCCGAGCTGGCGTGGCGCTTCCCCGACAGCTACCCCGAGGCGGTTGCTCGCCAGGTCGGCAAGGAGGGTCAGCCCATATGAGCTTCGCCATCCTCACCGACACCACCAGGTGCACCGGTTGTGAGCGCTGCGTGGACGCGTGCGTCGAGATCAACCACCTCTCATCGGACATGCGCTACCGGTGGCGGGAGCCCGACGGGCTCAACGGCGCCCGCTACACCTCGGTTGTGCACGAACCGGGTGATCACTACGTACGCCTGCAGTGCCGACACTGCCTGGAGCCGGCCTGCGCCGCCGTCTGCCCGGTCGGCGCCCTGCACAAGACCGCGGACGGCCCCGTGGTCTACGATCGCGAGATCTGCATGGGCTGTCGCTACTGCATGATGGCCTGCCCGTACGAGATCCCCCGCTACATGTGGGAGAAGAACTTCCCCTACATCAGCAAGTGCACCATGTGCTACGAGGCCATGCGCCGGGGCGACATCGATCAGCCTGCCTGTACCAAGGCCTGCCCGGAGGAGGCCACGGTGTTCTTCACGAGCCGCGAGGAGGCCCTCGATGAGGCGCGGCGACGCATCGCCGACAACCCTGGGGTCTACTTCTCCAACCGGATCTGGGGCGAGCACCAGGTCGGCGGCACCTCGGTCCTCTACCTCTCCGAGGTCAATCTGGACGACGTCTTCGGCCCCCGGTATGGCTCGCTGGGCGACGAGCCCTATCCCCACGCCACCGAGCGCATCCTGTCGACGGTGCCCGCTACCTTCGTCAGCGCGTGCGCCGTGATGGCCGGGACCTATCTTTTCCTCAGGCGCCGCGATCGGGTCATGGAGGAGGAGGGGAGAGGAAAGGTGCCACCGAGCTCTTCACAGCGCTCCGAGCCGGAGGATGGGGGGGAGGCATGAGAGTCCGGGTGGTCAAGACGATCCTGTGGGCGGTCGTCGGCGCTGCGCTGGTGGCGCTCGCCGCCCGTTTTGCCACCGGCCTCGGCGCCACCACCAATCTCAGCGATGTGACGCCGTGGGGGCTGTGGATCGGGCTCAAGCTGGCTGGCGTCGCGTTCGCCGCCGGTGGCTTCACGATCGCGGCGGTGGTCTACATCTTCAGGCTGGAGCCGTACCATCTGCTGGCCCGGCGGGCGGTGCTGCTCGGCTTCCTCGGCTACACCTTCTTCGTGGTCAGCCTCATCGTCGACCTCGGGATCCCGTGGAACATCTGGCGGCCCGTGGTCTTCTGGAACCTCCACTCACCGCTCTTCGAGGTCGCCTGGTGCGTCATGCTCTACCTCACGGTGCTGGCGCTGGAGTTTGCACCGGTGGTCCTCGAGAAGCACCGCGAGCAGTCCCGGCTGTGCGATCTCTGCTTGGGCTTTCTCAGACGCGTGGCCATCCCCCTGGTGGTGTTCGGCATCGCGCTGTCGGTGCTCCACCAGTCGTCCCTGGGCACCCTGTTCGCCATCATGCCGCATCGGCTGCACCCCCTGTTCTACACGCCGATCATCAACGTCCAGTTCTTCGTCTCCTGCGTGGCCATGGGCCTGGCGGCGGTCATCGTCGAGTCGTACATCGCGAACTTCCTGTATCGCAGGAAAGTCAACGACCGCCAGCTGCAGCACCTCGGCCGCTTCCTGGCCCTGGTGGTGTGGCTGTTCATGGCGATCCGCCTGGTCGATCTCGTTGTCCGGGGAGACGTTGCCTACCTGATCGAGCGGAGCTGGAGCGGCGCCCTGTTCTGGTTCGAGATGGTGCCGCTGCTCCTGGTGCCGTCGCTGCTGCTGCAGTGGCGCCGGGTCCGGGAGAACCGGACCCTGCTCGGGTTGGTGGCGCTCGCTGTGGTGGTCGGGTTCGTCCTCAACCGGGTGAGCGTTGCCGGGCTGGCGACGATCGCCCCCACCGGAACGACCTACTTCCCGTCGGCCCTGGAGCTGCTGATGAGCCTGGGCCTCGTCCCGGGGATCGCCGTGCTGATCTGGATGTTTCTCGTGGAGCACTATGAGGTGTGGCAGCCCGAACCCGAGCTCGATGACCGGGACACGAGGTTCTCACCTCCAGAGCGGGACAGAGTCTCCGGCGTGTTTCGGGACGGCTCCGTGCTCGGCGGCTTCAAGCGCTACTCGCTGGCCTTCGTCTTCGGCGCGGCGGTCGCCTTCGGGCTGCTGCCCCGGGCCGCCCTGTTCGGCGCCTCCGCCGTCCCCGAGGCGGTCAGTCGGCCGCGCGGCCGTGACGTTCTCCTGATCGACGGTGACCGGGCCGGCGAGGTTGTCCGCTTCCCTCACCGCAAGCACGAGGACAAGCTGGGGGGCGAGGAGTCGTGCCCGGTCTGTCACCACATGGCGCTGCCGCTCGACGAGGACACACCGTGCTGGAGCTGTCACCGGGACATGTGGTCGCCCACGAGCATCTTCGACCACGATGGTCACGTCCGCACGATCGAGGAGCGTGAGCACCGCAAACCGTGTGTGGTCTGTCACCCGCCCCAGGCGGGACCGAGGTGTGCGGAGACGACGGTGGGCTGCACGGCCGAAGGCTGCCACCGCCACGAGCTCGCCATCAACCGTGAAAAGTCGAGGATCGAGCCCGAGGATCCGGAGCGCTATCGGGCGGCCGCCGGATACATGGACGCCATGCACAATCTGTGCATCCCATGCCACAAGGAGCGCGCCGCGGAGCTGGAGCGGCCGCACCACGGTGACTGCGCCACGTGCCATCACGAAGCCGGCAAGGTCCAGATGGCGACTCTCGCTCGCCAGCGGCAGAGCCACGAGCTGGCCACCCGAGGTGGCGGATGAAGGGGAAGCGAGATGAGAGCGGCGCAGGCCCCCTGTCGGTGATCATCATCGACGACGAACCCGACGTGGCGGCCTATCTGGCGGCGGTGCTGGAGAGGCGCGGCCACCGGGCCTACACCGCGGCCAGCGCCGCTGAAGGGTTCGAGCTGATCAAGCGGGTGCACCCGGACGTCGCGTGCATCGACATCGTGATGCCCGAGGAGAGCGGAACCGCCCTGCTACGGAGAATCCGCGCCGACGAGGAGATCGACCAGACGCCGGTGGTCTTCATCAGCGCCCTCAAGCCGCACATCACCTTCCCGCCGGACGAACCGATCGACGAGCCGGTCGCCGGTCCGTACGAGTACATCGAGAAGCCTCCCAACGCCGACGCCTTCGTGGCAACCGTGGAGATGGCGGCGCGCTCGCGGAGGGCAACGACATGATCGACTCCTGGATCCAGTCGCACCTCTTCGAGGAGGTCCCGCAGATCCTCGGCGTGCTCGACCGTGAGTACCGCATCGTCAAGGCCAACCGGCGGCTCGCCAGTGTCTTCGGGGAGTGGGAGAACCGGCGATGCTACGACGTTCTCCGCGGCTGCAGCACCCGCTGCGAAGGGTGTGAGGCAGCTCGGGTCTTCGCGGACGGACGGAGCCGCACCACGACCGAGGTCTGGGTCGACAAGGCGGGCCGGCACGGGCACTACGTCGTCCACTGCGTTCCGGTGCCCGGGGAGGACGGCCGTGTGGCCTACGTCCTCACCATGGCCACCGACGTCACCCAGAGCAAGCACCTCGAGCGCGAGCACCAGATCCTGTTCGAGCGGGTTCCATGCTACGTCGCCGTGCTCGATCGCCGGCTGCGCATCGTACGCACCAACGAGCTGCTGCGCACGACGTTTGGCGACCAGGTGGGCAAGCTCTGCCACGAGGCGTACAAGAACACCGATGAGCGCTGCCCGGGCTGCCCCGCGCTGCGCAGCCTCGAGGACGGAGGGGTCCACAGCGCCCGCTCCGTCGCACGTCGGAAGGACGGACAGCAGGCGTCCTACGTAGTGACCACCGCGCCCCTGGCCCGCAAGGGAGAGCCGATCGAGTACATCATCGAGATCCTGCACGATGTCACCGACGTCGAGGTCCTCGAGGCGGCGCTGGAGCGGGAGCGGCAGTTCTTGGCCAGCACCATCGATCAGTCGTTCGACGCCATCGTCGCCACCGATGCCGAGAGGCGAATCACCGTGCTCAACCCTGCGGCCGAGGCCCTGCTCGGCGTCACCGCGGATGAGATGCGGGGGAGTACCGAGCTGGAGCGCGTCTACCCGGCGGAGTTCCTGGCTGTGCTGGGTGACGGGGGAAGCAGCTCGATCCTGCGCGAGACCACGATACGAGCCGGGAACGTCGAGATTCCCGTTCGCTTTGCCGGCGTGGTGGTCCGTCGCGGTGACCGGACGCTCGGCACCGCGGGCTTCCTGCAGGACCTGCGGGACGTCAAGAGGCTCGAGCGGGAGAAGCTGGATGCGGAGCGGCTGGCGGCCGTCGGCCAGACCGTGGCCGGGCTCGCCCACGGGGTCAAGAACATCCTGACCGGGCTGGAGGGTGGGATGTTCCTGGTGCGCTGGGGGATCGAGGAGGACCGGCGAGACAAGCTCCAGCAGGGCTGGGAGATGCTCGATCGGAACTTCCACAAGATCACGACCTTCGTACGCGAGTTTCTGAGCTTCGCGAAGGGCCGCGAGGCGAAGGTCGCACCCACCGATCCGAATGCCCTCGTGAAGGACGTGGTGGCTCTGTTCGAGGAGGCGGCGCGCGAGAAGGGCGTGGTGATCTCCAGCGAGCTCCAGGAGGGGATCCGGGCCGCGAACCTGGACGCCGACGGCATTCACCGTTGCCTGGCCAACCTGATCTCGAACGCGATCGACGCCTGCCTCGTGAGCGACCGCGATGGAGGCCGAGTCGTGGTTCGAACCCGAGATCGACGCGGGTGTCTCGAGTTCGAGGTCGAGGACAACGGCTGCGGCATGGACGCCGAGATCACGCGCAAGGTGTTCACCAGCTTCTTCACGACCAAGGGAACCGCCGGCACCGGCCTCGGTCTGCTGGTGACCAAGAAGACGGTCACCGAGCACGGAGGCAACGTAGACATCGAGTCGACGCCCGGCGTTGGCTCGACGGTTCGCCTCCTCTTTCCGCGTCACCGTCTCCCCGCGCTGACCGCGCACGGTGATCGCCCCAAGCAAGGAGGGAGAGAGCAATGACCCGTCCCGAGGACAAGACGATCCTGATCGTGGACGACGAGCCCGACGTCATCGCGTACTTCTCCGGCATCCTCGAGCGCGCCGGCTTCAACGTGATGACCGCCTCGGACGGCAACGAGGCGCTGCAGGCGGTCAAGGAGAGGAGGCCGGACTTCATCTCCCTCGACTTGGTCATGCCCGGTAAGTCCGGGATCAGGTTCTTGTACGAGCTGCGCAAGAATCGGGACTGGGCCAGGATCCCGATCATGATCGTCACGGCCCACGCGAGAGACGACCTGGGCAAGGACGACTTCGACGAGATCTTCTCGAGCAAGATCATGGCCGGCCCCCTCACCTATCTCGAGAAGCCGGTCAGTCCGGAGAGGTTCCTCAACAACGTCAGGAAGATCCTCGGTCTCGCCCCCCTCGATCAGGAGGCAGGGATGGACGAACCGGATCGCCTCCGATCGGACATCTCCACCCGCCTCGGCGATGCCGATATCGCGACCCTCAAGAGAATCCAGGAAGCCCTCGAGAAGGAGCGAGGAGCTTCATAGAGACTCGGGGTCGCGAGACCTTCCGGGTCCGGCTACGCCACGACCTCGCCGGCGGCCCTCTCGACCGCGGCGATGAACTCGTCCGGGTCGATCGGCTTGTCGAAGACGGCGAACGGCTCCCGCACCGCCAGGTGACGTCCCGCGATTCCGCTGACCACGATCACCGGGATGTCCGCCAGCTCGTGGTGGTTGTGGAGCCTGCGGTAGAACTGGGTCCCGGTCTGATTGGGCATCTGGAGGTCGAGGATGATCACCGCCGGCCTCTCCTGCTCGACGAGGTCGAAGGCCTCCTCACCGTCAGCGGCCACCGCCGTCCGATACCCCGCTCGCTCCAGGACGCCGCTGAGGAAGGTCCGCACATCGTCCTCGTCATCCACCACCAGGATCATGTGTGCCATGGTCGCCTCCCGGCGTTCGTTGGGCCACTCTGCAAGTCCTGTTCCCTCGCGGTTGCCCGACTATGGCCACGCCGGTGGTGCGGCGGAGATGCGTTTTGCGAGGTTACGGGACCACCATCTCTGCAGGATACAGCAGCACGGGTGTTCGTGGCCCCGCGGGCGCACCGCATTCCTCGGCACTGCGATCTGCCCTCACGCTCCCCGCAGGAGGGCGTCCACCGCATCGCGGCCGGCGTGGACAGCATCGAAGATCTGTCGGGGCTCATGAGCATCGCCGATGACCGTCACGGTGACGCCGGCCGATCGGAGCTCCTCGGACAGAGGATCGTGCGAGCGGTGGCCGATCGCGACCAGCAGGGAGTCGAAGCGACCGATGGATCTCTCGTCACCGCCACCTGCGCTACGTGTGAACGCTTCGCCGTCCGAGGAGCGGACGAGCCGCGTGGACGTGAAGATCTCCACCGGCAGAGACTCCAGCCGTTTCAGCGTCATCTTGCGGGTGATCGCCTCCATGTCCCGGGCGACGTCGTCGAGGAGTTCGACGACCACCACCTCGTGGCCGGCCCGGGCCAGGTGCTCCGCCATCTCGATTCCCACCAGACCGCCGCCCAGGATGAGCACGCGGTGGCCCGGCTCGCGGACACCGGTGAGCACCTCCTCGGCCGTGAGCGGGTCGTCGAGACCGGGGATGGGCGGGATCATCGGACGCGAGCCGGTGCCGACGATGACGTGGGAAGGACCGAGCTCGAGAACCTCCGCTGCCGCTGCTTCCACCCCGGTGCGGATCTCCACGCCGGATCGCTCCACCGCGGTGATCAGGGACCGCAGCGGCCGCTCCATGGCCTCCTTGCCGGTGGTCAGCGGGGCGAGCGTGAACTGTCCGCCGAGCGATCCGCGCCGCTCGAGGAGGGTGACGCTGTACCCCGCCAGCTGCGCCGTCAGCGCCGCCTCCATTCCCGCCGGACCTCCACCGATCACCACGAGGCGCTCGCCGACGGCCGCGGCCGGCAGGGGCCACTCGGCCTCGTGGCCGATCTCGGGGTTGACGATGCAGCCGATGGGCCCGCCCCCCTTGACCTTGGCCAGGCATCCCTGGAGGCACGCCCCGCACGACATGATGTCCTCGTCGCGGCCCTCCCGCATCTTGCGGGGCAGATCCGGATCGGCCACGAGCGGCCGGCCCAGGGCGACCACATCCGCCATGCCCTTTCCGAGGATGTCGCGGATGCGCGCGGGCACGCCGAGCCTGCCGGCCACCATCACCGGGATCGATGCAGAGCCGCGGATCCGGGCGGCGAGCTCCTCGTTGACGCCCGGAGGAAGGGCCATGTGCTGGTAGTACCAGGGCGGGCTGTCGCACGCCGATCCGGTCACCACGTGCACCCCGTGGAAGCCCCACGCGGCGAGGCGCTCCACCAGCTGCACGGCGTCGTCGAGCCCCAGCCCGCCCTCGCACCTCTCGTCGGCGGAGATGCGGGCGGTCAGGGCCATGTGGGACCCGACGGCCTGCCGGACGATGCGGACCAGCTCCTCGACGAAGCGCCAGCGGCTGTCTCCCACACCGCCGTACTCATCCCCGCGGTGGTTCGTCCTGGGCGACATGAACTGCGCCGGCAGGTAACCGAGCCCGAGCTGCAGCTCGACACCGTCGAACCCGGCCTCCCTCGACCTGCGCGCGGCGTCACCATAGGACTCGAGGACGGAGAGGATCCTCGCGGCATCCATCGGCTCCGGCGTCGCGCCGGTGGACGGGCAGGGTACCGCCGACGGAGCCTCCGACGGCCCTCCGATCGCCTTCGGGTTGGCGGCGCGGCCGGCATGGTTGAGGTGAGCGAAGGCGATCGTGCCGTGCGCGTGGATCGCCTCCACCACTGCATGCAGGCCGACGACCACGTCGTCGGTGTGCGCGCCGAGCTGCTTGGGGTGCTCCCGCCCCCGAGGGTCCACGAACAGCGGCTCGACGATGATCAGTCCGGCGCCGCCCTCCGCCCGCCTCCGGTAGTAGGACACGTGCTGAGGGCACACCAGGCCCCCCGGCATGCCGAATGCGGTCTTGACCGGCGCCATGGCCAACCGGTTGGGCAGCTCCACCGGACCGACCCTCAGCTCAGAAAATGGTGTGCTGGTCATCCTCACACCTCCTCGTCGTCATCTCTCACGGTCTCGGCCGAGCAAGCTCGGTCGCCTCGTGGTCGTACGCCTGATCCAGTGAGAGCAAGATCAGTGCCGCGATCGTCGAAACGAGGTTCGGCCGAGTCGGACGGGGTGTGCAGCCCGCTCGAGAGAGGATGCCACCTGGAGCGGTCCTCCCGTCGGCGTGCATTTCGCTCGCGCATCTCGAACCGGTCATGAGCAAAATGCGAGTCTTGCTTCCCAGGTCTGGAGGTCCCGGAGGCGGCTCATCGAAGCATCGAGAGCTTCCGGGTCCTTGCTCGGGCCTCATGTCCCGCCGTTGCTCCTCACCGTCTCATGCTCTCCGCGGGGTTGGCAGCTCGGTTGCATGCCTTGCACTGGAAGGCGAAACCCTGGCGTCAGAGACATGGCGCCCGAGGAGGAACGGATCGCCGCTCGCGTCCTCGTGCCGCTCTGGTGGGGCTGGGGAGAGGTGACAAGGTCAGGAAGAAGGTCGCACATGGCGGGAAAGCCGGGTCAGGCGCATTCCAACACGGATCGGGCCGCCAGAGAGGTTGCCGACCAGGCCCTTCGGGAGCGGATGGAGCGGATCGACCGCAAGATTCTCGTGCTCTCCGGCAAGGGGGGAGTCGGCAAGAGCACGGTGGCCGCCGGCCTCGCCCTTGCTCTGGCGGCTGCGGGCAAGGCCGTGGGGCTGCTGGACGTCGACATTCACGGGCCGAGCATCCCGAAGCTCATGGGCCTGGAAGGCCAGCAGGTCATCGGCGATGACGAGCGCCTCCTCCCGGTGACTGCGGCCGCCGGGATCAAGGTGATGTCCATCGGCTTTCTCTTGCCCAGCGACAACGATGCAGTGGTCTGGAGGGGGCCCCGTAAGTACATGATCATTCGCCAGTTCCTGCAGCAGGTGGAGTGGGGGGCCCTCGATTTTCTCATCATCGACGCCCCGCCCGGGACCGGCGACGAGCCCCTCGCCGTGGCAGAGCTCGTCCGACCCAGGGTGTCGGCCGTGCTTGTCACGACGCCGCAGGACCTGGCGGTGGCCGACGTCCGACGATCGCTCAGCTTCTGCCGTGAGGTGTCGCTGCCGGTGGAAGGCATTCTCGAGAACATGAGCGGCCTGATCTGTCCGACGTGCGGCCACCACATCGACCTCTTCAAGGCGGGGGGCGGTGAGAGGCTGGCCGAGGCTACGGGGGTGCGATTTCTCGGCAGAGTCCCGATCGACCCGCAGATCGTGACCCGCGGCGACGCTGGAAGGCTGCTTGCCGCCGATGACACGCCGAGCCCGGCGATGGCAGTGATCGCCAACGCCATCGTCGCGATCATGGGTAGGGAGGGCCACCTGGGAGCCCCGACACCGGCTGGGGGGACCACCGACACGAGCGTTGTGTGACCATCATTGGAAAGGAACCCGACATGAAGAAGCTCGGCATCATCATCTGTGACCGCTGGCGCAGGTGCGCCGGAGGGAAGTGCCTGCGGGCGCTCAAGGCGCGCGAGGGGGCGTTCGCGGCCTACCGGGACGAGGACGTGGAGCTGGCGGGGTACACGACCTGCGACGGCTGCCCGGGAGGCAATGTTGAGTACGCTCCGGCCGAAATGAAGAGCAACGGGGTCGAGGTCATGCACCTCGCCACCGGGCTGCTCGTGGGTTATCCCCCGTGCCCGTACCTCGACGACTTCCGCAGGTTCATCGAGGAGCGGTACGCCATGAAGGTGGTGCTCGGCACCCATCCCATTCCACAGAGCTACTACGCCACCCATCAGGCGCTCGGGACCTGGGAGTCCGCTGAATGGCAGGACATGATTCGCTCGGTCGTCACCGACGAGGATACCCGCCGGAGGTACGATTGACGGGTTTGCCGCCGAGGTGGGCGGCGATGAGATCCGGGTCCCGCCCCGGTCGCGGGGAGAGCGCGCCGGGGTGGCCGTGACGAGGGGCGACCCCGCGCCAGAGCATGGGAGGACACGTTGAGCCTCGAGAGACTGGTCACCGACCTGAGCCGGCACGCTCTGACGGCGATCGACCGCAGCACGCTGGGCGAGTTGCTCGCAGCAGCCGAGCTCGTGCGCCGGGACGACACCTGCATCACGGGCTGGATCCGCATCCTCACGATCGACGGGCTGACGATCGTCCAGGAGGAGACCCCGGGCGGAGAGGTGCTGGTGCGCCGGGTTCCGTCCCAGGAGGACGCAGAGCGTCTCGTCGAGCACCGGCTGGCCAGCTACGAGCGCATGTGGGACAGGTGCGGCTGCAGGATCGACTACTTCGGTGGTCAAGACCGGGAAGGCCCCGGCCCAGAGCGGGATGCGAGCCTGTAGGGGTGAGACCATCGCACCGTGGAGGTGACCCATGAGCGCTCCGGAGACAGCAATCGCTGAACGGCCGATGCTCGCCGCGATGTGGAAGGCCATGCCGCCCGCCATGCGGCAGACCGTCACCTCGGCGCCGGTGATCCCGCAGATCGCGGCCAGGGCTGCGGCCGCTGCTGCGGCGCACCCGGGGTTCGTGCGCGGCGATCAGGGCCAGGTGGTGGGCGTGATGCCGCAGCGGGAGGTCTACTATGGCCCGTCCTCGGGCTTGCCCGACCTGCGTCGCCTGGCGGGACGGTTCTGGACCTTGGCGTACGGCCTCGAGAAGAAGGAAGGCCTGCCTGAAGGGGGTCTCGGGCCCCAGCACGTGGCCATTGTCTCCGGGGCCACGGAGGGGATCGCGATCCTGATGCGCTTGCTGGCTCCCGGTCGCAGGGTCGGCGTGCAGAGGTTCTTCTGGGGGAACTACCGCAACATCATCGCCCACGCGGGCGGCAGCGTCGAGGTCTTGGACTTCTTTCAAGAGGACGGCAGCTTCGACGGGGCGGGCCTGGCCGCGGCCGTCCATGGTTCGGACATCCGCACCTTGCTCGTGAACTTCCCCGCCAACCCCACCGGGGACGTGCTCTCAGACGACGAGCTGGCGGCGCTGGCCGACCTGGCGCGGGAGCACGACCTGATCCTGGTGGCGGACGAGGTGTACAACTGGATCCGGTACGACGATGAGCCCCGCACCCTGCTCGCCTTCGCGCCGGAGCGCACCCTCGTGATCGGCGCCGCCTCCAAGGAGTACCTCATCCCCGGCGCCCGCACCGGCTACGTGCTGAGCGCCGACGCGACCTTCAGCGGCGAGTGGATGCCGCGACTGATCCGCTCCACCTCGTCGTCCCCGAACGTCCTCGGCCAACGCCTCACGATCGACATGCTGGCGTCCGACGTCGCCGATCTCGAGGTCGGACGGAGCCCCTCCATCCTGGGAGCCGTCAAGGAGGAGCTGCGGCGTCGCCGGGACGCGATGGTCGATGCGCTGCGCTCGCTCGGCTTCGCCGTGGTGTCGCGACACGGCGTGCCGCGGGGAGGTATCTCCCTGCTGGCTCGCCTTCCGGAGGGGATCGAGAACGACCAGGCCGTCATCGATACCGCCATCGACATGGGGCGCTTCAGCGCCATCCCGGGGAGTGCGTTCGGCGCGCCCGGCTGCATTAGGTTCGGCTATGCGGGCATGCCGCTGGCCGCCATCGAGCGGCTGGCGGCGGGGCTTCCCGAGGTCCTGGAGGCGGTCCGCTCATCGCGTCCGGCGCCGGCCGGCGGCTTCGGAGGTTGAGCTCTCGCACGGACGCTCCGGCCCTGTGTCCTGGCTCGCTCTCCAGGGCCAGGTTCATCACGATCGCCTGCAGCTTGTGCATTGCATCCAGGTAGCGCTGGAAGTAGGGCACTGGCTGCGCACGTCGGACGCGTCTGCGTCCCGCGTTGTGCGGCACACTGCCCACTCGAAAGGACCCTTCTGGTGCGTTGTGCAGCGGTAGCGTCAGGCGCCCTCGGGTCTGGTCCCGGCTCCGTGCAGTGCGCTGCACGACGCGACGACGGTCTCGAAGACCCCCCGAATGTCGTTCGCAGCCCCTCCCCCAGCTCGAGGACGCTGATTCCCCTGACCTGGGCAACCGTGACCGAAGGGTCATAGCGGACCCTGCCGGCGATGATCCCGCCCCGCTCGCGCGCCCTGTGCTCGATGCGGTCAGCAACCTCCGGGTTGAGGTCCCAGCGGTTGACGCAGACCGCGGTCGGGACCTTGAAGTGGTCCGCGAGCTGGAGCACCCGGTCCACGTCGTGCTCGCCGGAGACGGAGGGCTCGGCCACCGCCAGCACCGCCGAGGCGCCGGTGATGCTCGCGATGACGGGGCAGCCGATGCCCGGCGGCCCATCGACGAGGATGAGGTCGCGGTCGCTGGCGGCGGCCACTCTTCTGGCCTCGTTCCGTACCGTGGTCACCAGCTTGCCCGAGTTCTCGGCGGCGATGCCGAGGCGGGCGTGCACCATGGGGCCCCAACGGGTTTCGGAGATGAACCACTCGCCGCAGCGTCGGGACTCGAAGTCGATGGCCCTGGCGGGACAGAGGTGGACGCACACCCCGCAGCCCTCGCAGGCGATCGGGTCGACGACCGGCGACGGAGCTCCGTCCGCCCAAGCGATGGCGTCGAAACGACAGAGCTCGACACAGTCGCCGCAACCGGTACAGTCCCGCTCCCGGATCACGGCATCGTGACCGCTCGAAAAGACGTGGCGTTCCTCGACCCGGGGGCCGAGCACGAGATGGAGGTCGGCGGCGTCCACGTCGCAGTCGGCGAGCACGGCGTCGCGCGCGAGGGCGGCGAACGAGGCGAGCAGGCTCGTCTTGCCCGTTCCCCCCTTGCCGCTGACCACCACCAGCTCCCTCACCGGGGCCTGGTCACCTCGGCTCGGCGCGAGAGGCAGGGATCGCATCCTACTGTCAGGCATCGCGCTGCTCACCGCAAGGTGGCCGCTCACAGCGCTCCTCGCGGCCGCAGCAAGGCGCCTCGTGACCGCAACGACCGGCCCCCGCAGCCGTCGAGCGGGCATGCTGCCGACCCCGGATCAGGAAGCCGGAGCCGCTCCCGATCAGACGGCGCACCGGGCCCCCGCAGGACGGACAGACCTTTGCTGGCGGCGCACTCATGAGCTGAAAGCGCTCGAAGCGGTGTCCGCACTCATCGCACACATATTCATATGTCGGCACGGAATCGAACTCCTTCCATGGCCATGGGCTGCGCATCGGCCACGACCTCCTCGATCCGGCGCGCGAGACGCTCGAACACCGGTCGCAGCTCCGGTACGGCGTCCACCGCGCATTCCCCTCGCGTCGACGCTTCGGCGATCCGTCGGTCATCGGGGATCTCCAGGAGGATCTCGATGTCCTCGGCCGCGCAGTACTCATGGACCCGGCGGTCGCCGCAATCGGAGCGGTTGAGAATCACGGCGCACGGCAGGCCCAATGCGCGGACCGCTTCGACCGCGAGGGTCAGGTCGTTGAGGCCGAATGGGGTCGGCTCGGTCACCAGGAGCACCAGGTCGCTGCCGCGGACGGCGTTGATCATGGGGCAGGAGGTGCCGGGCGGTGCGTCGATGAGCACGACGCCGTCGCGGTCCGCGTGCCTGATCACCTCCCGGATGAGGGGTGGTGACTGCGGCTCCCCCACGTCGAGACGGCCCTGCACCACCCGCACCGCTCCCGCGTGACCTCGCTCCACCACGCCGATCGGCCGCAGGACCTCGGTGACGGCCCCTTCCGGGCAGACCAGCAGACAGCCCCCGCAGCCATGGCACAGCTCGTCGAAGACCAGGACCCTGTCTTGGAGCACCGCCAGGGCGTTGAACTGGCAGAGGGCGGCGCAGTCTCCGCACGCAGAGCAGACCTCGGGGTCGATGCGGGGCACCGGGATTCCGGCCGGGTTGCTGGCAGTGATCCGGGGCCGCAGAAAGAGGTGGTCGTTCGGCGCCTCCACGTCGCAGTCCAGAAGCTGCACCGGGCGGCCGAAGCTGAGGGCCAGGTTGACGGCGAGCGTGGTCTTGCCGGTACCGCCCTTGCCGGAAGCGATGGTTACGATCACGCCCAGTGACCCCCCACGTCCGGCTTTGTGGCACGCTCGAGCCGGCCCTTCTCGAGCTGCTGAAGTGCGTCGGCGACGGTTCCGGACGCGCCCACGTACACGGGGATGTTGGCGGCCTCCAGAGCTCGGAACGCCTTCGGTCCGCAGTGCCCGGTGAGAAGGCAGTCGGCGCCGAGCCGTGCCACCGTCTCGGCGGCCTGCACGCCGGCGCCCTGGGCCGCGCTCACACCGGCCGTGTTGTCGACCACCGTGGTCTCGCCGGTTGCCGTGTCGACGCATATGAACTGCGGCGCCCGCCCGAAGCGTGGGTCCACCGCTGCATCCAGACTCTTCCCACTCGAGGTAACTACGACCTTCATGTGCCTCTCCTTGTCCTGTGCCCGCCGCGGGCGCGTCTGTCGTCTTGCGGCTACTGCGACTTTCCGTCCTCGTGGCCGAGTTCCTCGAGCCGCTGCCTCATCCATCGCAGCTCCGCCTCCACGGCCTCGACCTGGCGCTCGAGCAGGTCGCGCTCGCCGCCGTGGGGCGCCGTGGGATAGGCTCCCCTCGCCCCCGACCAGCCGCCGCGCATCCACCCGGGCATGCCGGTGGCGTGGTAGACGTTCCGCCAGCCGTGGCCGCCACGGCCACCCCGAGGGCCGCGACACCAGCCTGCACCCCATCCCGTTCCGGGGCCCGCTCCCAACGGTCCAGTTCCATCTCCAAACGGCATCTCCGTGCTCCTCTCCGGGCTGTCTCGCCCTGAGTCAGGCATCAGCCCGCGTCGTTGTCACCACCTCTGCGGCTCCGGCGCGCCTCGATCTCGCGGTGATGTGCCGAGCCCTCCCGCACCAGTGCGACGCCGCAATCGGGGCAGCGCTCCTCCAGACACGGCACACCTGGGCGATGAGGGAATCGCTGGCCGCACTTGGCGCAGACGCAGAAGCCGCCCCCGCCCATGCCGCCCCCGCCCGGGCCCATTCCCCTGCCGCCGCCACCACCCATTCCTCCGCCTCCGCCGGCTCCTCTTCCCCCACCTCCTCCCATGCCTCGTCCACCTCCTCCCATGCCTCGTCCACCTCCTCCCATGCCTCGTCCGCCCCCACTGCCACGCCCGCCGGGGGTGCGGCCCCTGATTCCCGTGCTCTGGGCACTGCTTCTGTCCTGTGCCATCCAATCCTCCTCAGTTGTGGTGACCGCCGCACCCGCCGCCGCCACGTCGTTCGTGGTGCGAGCAGTCGTGGAAGCTCTGGTCGTGGCAGGGCTCGCCGGTTGCCTGCAGGGTCCCGGCCAGGAAGTCGCGTACGACCTGATCGGGGTCGTCTCCCTGTACCCCGAGCACGACCTCGATGCCGTACTGGGCGAGCATGCCGCTGGCCCGCGGTCCCATGCCGCTGGCCAGCACCACCGTGGCGCCGATCTCCCGCAGCCAAGCGGGGAAGACCCCCCGTTCATGGGCAGGCGTGGCCAGGACTCGCCGTCCGTCGAACGTCCGTCCTTCCTCGTCCACGTCATACAGCGCGAACGACTGGGCGCCCCCGAAGTGCTCGCTGAACCTCTCACCGATCATCGGAACCGCGATCGTCATCATTCCCTGTTCTCCTCTCTGTCCCGTCGTCGACGTCCTCAGGTCTCGGTCCGGCCCTGACCGCGCCGGCAGCGGCAGCCGCGGCCGCGCCGCCGGCGTCCACCGTGGATCGGGCAGGGCAGCGTCCCGTCCGGTGAGCGGACCACTGGGCCCTCGCCCACGGCCAGGAACCGCTCCTCCAGCAGGGCCCTGGCGACGGTCGCCCTGGCCCGCTGGAGGATGCGGGCGAAGGTGGGACGGGAGACCCCCATCCTCTCCGCGGCAGCCTCCTGGTAAAGACCTTCCAGGTCCGCCAGGCGCAGCGCCTCGAGCTCGTCGAGGCGCAGCACCTCCACCTCGAGCTCCACCACCGGCCGTCCCACGGGTTTGAAACCGCGCACCCCGGCGCGGCAACCCACAGTCCTGAGCTTCTCGGGTCTGCCCATCGAGGAGTAATTTAGATCATATGTTCAAAAATGGCAAGGGCGATGGGGTGGCGACTCTCGGAAATCCACGGACGGCCCGCCTCGACACGCCATTTCCCGCGGCTCGGCGTCAACCACACAGGTGGAGTCGTCGCGAGGGCTCGGGGGTGGGGGGGCTGGATCGTCGATCCGCGGGGAGGAGACGGGCCCACCGACCTGCACGAGCATCACCGCCAGGCGCGACCGGACCTCGCGTTGTCACGTGGCTGTGGTGCGCCAGGGATGCGGCTCACCGAAATGCCGGCACCTCGAAGTCGTGTTGAGAGGGCGACGGCGTGTGAACGCGTTCGCCGGGAATGGAGGACCCGTGGATCTGGACACGCTGATCGGCGACCTGGGCCGTGAGGCCTACACCGTCATCGACCGCGAGACCCTGGATGCCCTGCTCGCCGCAGCCGTGGCCATCCGCGAGGACGACACCCTGGTGGCCGGCATGATCCGCATCCTGGACGTGCGGGGAATGACCGTCGTCCAAGAGGAGACGCCGGACGGAAAGATCCTGGTGCGTCGGACGTCGACCAGGGAGCAGGCGAACCACCTCCTGGACAGCCGCCTGGAGATCTACGAGCGGATGTGGGACGGCTGCGGCTGCAAGGTCGACTACTTCGACTGAGCCTCGCTTGTGGCATCGGAGACGACGTGCGGCAGCCCGAGCCGGGCCGCCGCGGCGTTGAAGGCGGCCAGGTCCTGCCCGATCCAGCGCTCCAGCGCCTTCTTCTGCTCCGCGACCCCGCGGGCGATATCGAAGGCCACCTCGCGCATGCCCTGGGTCGGCGGGCCCTCGTGGTCGAGGGAGCCGGCGGCCAACCAGCCCAGCCGCGAGGCGAGCTTGGTTCCGCCGTCGCGGCCGGCCAGGATGTCGTAGTCCACCTCCGCACGCCGCGCGATGAGCGCGCCCTCGACCTCGGTCAGCCCCGCCGAGATGCGCTTCGCCTGCGCGGCGAGGTCGCCGGCGTCCGGGCGTCCCGCCAGCCGCCCCTCGTACCCGGCGAGCTGGTCTCGGACGTCGCGGATCCGCATCACCAGGTCGGTGATCTCGGACATCCGGTCCCGCAGCTCGAGCCCGAACGCGAGCTGCGCCTCCAGGTCGGTGCGCGACGCCGTGGACTCCGGATCCGGTTCGATCCGCAGTGGCTGGGTGTACGCCTCGCCGGCGACGTTGAGGCGCAGCGTGTACTCGCCCGGCAGCGCGACGGGACCCGGCACGGCGCCGCCTGTCTCGTTGCGCGCACCGGCGACCCAGCGCGACTTCTCATACGCGAGGTCCCACGTCGCGCGGTTCAGGCCCGCCTTGGTCTCGAGCTCCGGCTCGCGCTCCTCCTCCGGGTCCCAGTCCGGGTGGTCGGGTGTGGTGTAGGGCGGTTCCAGCTCGCTGCGAAGCGTGCGGATCACGGTGCCGTCGCCGTCCAGGACCTCCGCCGTGATCGGTTGCGCGGGCTTGGCGGCCAGCCAGTATGTGAAGGTCGCGCCGGTGGGCGGATTGTCCCCGGCCCCGTCCCGCGAGCCCAGGCGCCCGTCGTACGCCGAGGCGCGGTGCCAGCGGATCGCCGGCCGCACCGGGAAGAGGTGCACCGGCTCGCTCCGCATCGACTCCGAGAGCTCCCTGACCGGCGTCAGGTCGTCGAGGATCCACGCCGACCGGCCGATGGTGCCCACCACCAGGTCGTCGCCGGCGACGACCAGATCGGCGATGGCCACGGTGGGCATGTTGAGCTGCAGCGACTGCCAGCTCTCGCCCCCATCGTGGGAGACCATCACGCCCCGCTCGGTGCCCAGGTAGAGCAGGCCGGGGAGCTCGCGTCCTCGCGCACGACATGCAGGTAGACCTCGCGATCCAGCTTGTCGCCCAGACGCTCCCAGCTCGCGCCGTAGTCGGTGGTCTTCCACAGATAGGGCGTCTCGTCGTCCAGGCGATGGGCGTCGACCACCACGTACGCCGTGCCGGCGTTCGAAGGGCGACGGCTCGATGCAGGCCACGGTGCCCCACTCCGGGCAGGCCGGGCGGCGGTGACGTCGGTCCAGCTGGCGCCGTCGTCCCGGGTGACGTGGACGAGGCCGTCGTCGCTTCCGGCCCAGATCACCCCCGCCTGCACCGGGGACTCGGCGACCGCGAAGATGGTGTCGTAGAACTCCACGCCCGTGTTGTCGCCGGTGATGGGGCCCCCGGACCAGCGCTGCTTGACCGGGTCGTTGCGGGTCAGGTCCGGGCTGATCGCCTGCCAGGTCTGGCCGCCGTCGCGGGTGCGGAAGAGCACGTTGGCGGCGTGGTAGACGACCTCCGGGTCGTGGGGCGAGACGACGATGGGCGCCGTCCACTGGAAGCGGTACCGCAGGTCTCCGGCGCCGTGACCATCCCCGTCGTCCGGGTAGATGCCCACGCTGCGCGGCGGCGGGTGCGCCGCGTCGTAGCGGGAGATGAGCCCCAGGTACTCGCCGGCGTACACGACGTCCGGGTCCTCGGGATCGGGCACGACCCACCCGGCCTCGCCGCCGCCAACGGCGTGCCAGTCCGAGAGCAGGATGCTTCTCCGCGTCGAGGGCCAGGCTGGGGCCGGACGCGGTGCCCAGGTCCTGGAGACTGCCCAGGACCCGGTAGGGCACCCGTGTGTCCGCGGCCACGTGGTAGAGCTGCGAGATGGGCAGCGCCGGTCGCACGCCAGGTCTCACCGCCGTCGGAGGTCAGGGACACGCCGGCGTCGCTGCCGACGATGATCCGTGTCGGTTCCGAGGGGTCGATCCACAGGTCGTGGTAGTCCCATCCGCCGCCCTTCACGGAGCGCATGGTGTCGCCGCCGTCGATGGTCTTGAGCAGGTCGACCTCGGGGAACCAGACGACGTCCGGGTTGCGGGGTTCGACGGTCAGGCGTGGTGTAGTACCAGGCGCGCTGGCGCAGGCCGCGCGACGGGTTGACCAGCGCCCAGGTGCTGCCGCCGTCGTCGGAGCGGAAGAGCCCGCCCTTGTCGGCCTCGATGAGCGCGTACACGCGCCGGCCGTCGGTCGGCGCCACCCGCACCCCGACCTTGCCCCAGATCCCCTCCGGCAGCCGCATCCCCCTGCAGGCGCTTCCAGGTGCCGCCGCCGTCGCGGGACACGTACAAGCCGCTGCCCGGACCGCCGCTGGTGAAGCTCCAGGGCGTGCGCCGCGCCTGCCACGTCCCGGCGAACAGGATGTGCGGGTTCGAGGGGTCGAAGCAGACGTCCGAGGCGCCGGTGTCGCGATCGACGAACAGCACCCGCTGCCAGGTCGCCCCGCCGTCGGTCGTCCGGTACACCCCGCGCTCGGGTCTGAGGGCCGAACGGGCTGCCCAGGACGGCGGCGAATGCGACGTCCGCGTCGCGCGGGTGCACGGCGATGGTCCCGATCTGCCCCTCCGCGGTCCATGAGTGCGACCACGTCTCGCCGCCATCGGTGGAACGGTAGATCCCGTCGCCCTCTCCTACGTTGCCGCGGATGTTGGCCTCGCCGGAGCCCACCCAGACGACGTTGGGATCGGACGGGGCGACAGCGACGGAGCCGATGGACGACACCGGCTGCCCGTCGAACACCGGATCCCACTGGTGGCCATCGTCGCTCGACCTCCACACGCCGCCCGCTGCGGACGCGACCCAGAACGTGCGCCCGTCGCCGGGCACCCCGGCGACCCGGGATACGCGGCCGCCCGCCGCGGGCCCGATCAGCCGGTAGGTGAGGTTTGCGGAGGGCCCCACGGGCTCGCGCTTCTCGCCTGCGGTGAGTGGGCCGCCGACGAGCAGTGAGAGGGCGAGCAGAAGGAGGGCATGGCGAAGCGGGTGGTTGCGCATGGGCGAGTCTCCAATTCCCGACCCCGACGCCGTTCCGCGCAGGGAGGACGTTGTCGGGACCAGGCAGGTCGGCCAGAGGTACCCTCTGGCATTGCGCGAGCGTAGCACGCCGTCGACGACCGCCGCCCATCTCCGGGGTTTGATCGCTGCAGCCGAACGCCGCCGACGAGGGGCGGCCGCCGGCGAGGCCCCGTCCCATGGCGTCTCGGATGGACCTCGAATCACACCTCCGGACTCGAGGAACGGCTCTCGGTCCGGGCTAGGCTGTGGTCGTCGCCTGCTCGAGCTCGTCCTCGAGGTACGCCCTGACGAGCTCGCGAGGCGCTTCCCGGGGCACCCCGGCGAGGACTCGCAGCCCGCGTCCCTCGAGCCAGCCGCGCTCCCACGACCCGATGTTCCCGGCGATCACGAGGTCGACGCCCTCGCCGAGGAGCCACTCGGCGAGCTCCGCGCCGCTGCGGTGCGCCGGGTCCGAGCGCCAGGCGTTCGACGCGCTTCGCGCCACGAGGTCCACCTCGACGATGTCGAAGGACTCGGCGACCTCGAGGGACGACGCCAGGCGACCCTTGGCAACCGGCATCGCGAGCTTCATGGTGCCTCCTCCGCCGCTCAGTGGCGGCCGTCGAGAATCGTGTCCACCTCCTCGCGGTCCACGTCCAGCAGGTAGCGGATGCCGCTGATGTCGGCGGCCTCGCGGGTCAGGCACGCGAGATCGTCCCGCGACATGTGCTCGAGCGTGAACTTGCGTGCCCCGCACATGAGCTGCCGCAGCCCCTGGGCGAGCCGCTCGAAGTAGGTGTAGAGCCCGATGGCGCCGGTCGGGAGCTTCTCGAACGCCTCGTCGCCGACCAGGACGCGGAGCTCGGCGGCGGTGACGAAGATCTCGTCGCGGCTGCGGCCGAAGCGCTCCACGTAGACCGGGATCTGGCCCTCGTCGATGGTGCGGCCGATGGTCTTGCCGACCATGGCGGCCGCGATGGGCGCCCGCGCCATGCCCACGAGCTTGACGTACGGCGCACCGAGGGCGAGCCCCTTGAAGATCTGGTCCTCGAAGACGAAGCCGCCGGCCAGCGCGATCGCGGGCAGCGGGCGGCCCTCGCTGAAGAGCCGGTCGGCGTACTGGTAGAGCAGGGAGTGGAGCTCCACCGGCGGGACCCCCCACTCGTTCATCATGTGCCACGGGCTCATGCCCGTTCCACCTCCCGCTCCGTCCACGGTCAGCAGGTCGATCCCGTACTTCGACGACCAGGCCACCGCCCGCGCCAGGTCCGCCGGACGGTAGGCCCCGGTCTTCAGGAAGACGTAGCGGGCGCCGGCTGAGCGCAGCTCCTCGACCCTCTGGGCGAACGCCTCCTCCTCGACCATGCCGACCCGTGAGTGGCGCTCGAACTCGCGGAACGTCCCGCGGTGGAAGGCCTGGACGACGCGCTCGTCGGTCGGGTCCGGCAGCACGATGTACCCGCGGCGGTACAGCTCCTGGGCCTTGGCGAGGTCCTTGATCTTGACCTCGCCGCCGATGTTCTTGGCGCCCTGACCCCACTTGAGCTCGACGCACTCCACACCGAGCTCCTGGATCGCGTACTCCTGCGTGCCCAGCCGCGTGTCCTCCACGTTGGCCTGGACGATGATCGCGCCGTAGCCGTCGATCTGGTGGTCCTTGTAGAGCTTGACGCGGCGCTTGAGGTCTGAGGTGTCGGTGACGCGACCGTCCTTGATGACCGCCTCCATGTCCATGCCGACCACGTTCTCGCCGATGGTCAGCCCGGTCCCGGCGAGCGCCGAGCCGATGGCGATGCCCTCCCAGTTGTTGCGCGCCACGTCGGTGGAGCCGATGCCGGGGATGATCCACGGCCGCCGGAACTTGAGACCGTCGTCGTGGCCGAAGCGCACCTCCAGGTCCACCGCCGGGAACACCGCCCGGTCGCTGTCGGCCTCGATGCCGTGGGCGCCGACCGCCGTGCCCATGATGTTGAAGTGCGAGTAGTCCACGGGGTAGAGCTTCTCGCCGGCGGTGGTGATGACGCCGAACGGCTGCGGGTAGATCACCTCGTGGCCGCGGTAGGCGGACTTGCCGATCTCGCACATGCCGATGCAGCCGTCGACGCAGGTGACGCACATCCCGGAGGTGGGGACCACCGAGCCCTCGGTCCGATTCTTGGTCAGCGTCGCCGCCGTCGCGTTGATTCTCGACAGAGACATCTTCTCTCCTCCCCCCGCACTCAGTCGGGTTTGATCTCGCAGGCCACGCACGGGTCCAGGAAGCACATCATGTCGTCGAACCGGGGCTTGTCCACGCACGGCGGCGCCAGGTTGGCGCAGCCGCCGCAGATGGCCTTCTCCGGCTCGGTGTAGGTGCAGCGCAGCTCGCACGCGGGACAGACGTACATGCAGCCGCCGCAGAGCCGGCACTTCTCGGAGGCGGCGTCGAACGGTGTGCCGATGCTGCGGGTCGGTCCGCGGCCGCGGAAGCCGATCGCCGAGCCGGCCATTTGTTCGGCGCACATGCGGACGCAGCGGCCGCACAGGATGCAGTCCTCGTGCTCCTGCCGGAAGCGCTGCTGGCGGACGTCGAGCGCCGACGCCAGGTCCTGGATCGTCTTCGACTGCGGGCACGACGCCAGCAGCAGCTCGACGATCATCCGCCGCGCCCGCACCACGCGCTCCGAGGCGGTGCGGACCGTGATGCCCTCGACCACCGGGTGGGTGCAGGACGTGACGAGCTGGGTACGGGAGCCGTTGCCGACCTCGACCACGCACAGGCGGCAGGCGCCGTAGGGCGACAGGCCCTCCATGTGGCACAGGGTCGGGATCGGGAAGCCGAGGAACTGCGCCGCCTCCAGGATCGTCGAGCCCCGCTCGACGGACACCTCGAGGCCGTTGATGGTGAGCGTGACCATCGGCTACCCTCCCACCTTCGCCAGCGCGTGCTCCGCCGGTTTCGTGAACTCGAGATCGCAGCGGAGGCAGCGGCCGGCCTCGCGCCGCGCTTCCTCCGGCGACAAGGTCACCTCCACCTCGGCGAAGTTGCGCCGCCGCCAGGCCACCGACGCGCGGGGGGTCTCGACCCGGTCCGTCTCGGGGGCGGTGGCGTCGCCCGCCGCCGGAGGTTCCACGTAGACGGTCGGGACCGAACCCGTGGCCGGTATCTGGAGCGGGCGCCCGAGGAGGAAGCGCTCGATCATCGCCGCCGCCCGTTTGCCGGCCGCCACGGCGTCCACGATGGTGTTGGGCCCGCTGACCACGTCGCCGGCGGCGAACACCCCCTCCCGGCTGGTCTGCAGCGTCTCGGGGTCGACCTTGACGGTGTTGCGGGCGGTGATCTCGATGCCTCCACCGCGCGCCGGGGTGACGGCATCGACGCCCGAGTCCTCGCTGATGGCGACGATCAGGGTGTCGAGGTCGAGTGAGAACTCGCTGCCGGGGACCGGTACCGGGCGCCGGCGGCCGCTCGCGTCGGCGTCGCCGAGGGTGTTGCGGAGGCACTCCAGGCGCGACAGTGCTCCGTCGGTGGTGTCGATGCCCGCCGGCGCCGCCAGCGTCTCGAGGACGATCCCCTCCTCGAGCGCGGCGTCGATCTCCTCGGCGAAGGCCGGCATCTCGGCGCGGGTGCGACGGTAGAGGATGGTGACGCTTTCCACGTCGCGCTGGCGGATCGCCGTCCGCGCGGCGTCGATGGCCGAGTTGCCGCCCCCGACCACCACCACCCGTCCCCGGGCGAGCTGCTCCCCACGGAGGTTGAACGCCTTCAGGAACTCGATGGCGGGGAAGACGCCCCGGGCGTCCTCGCCGTCGAGGTCGAGCGCGCGGCTCTTGTGGGCGCCCATGGCCAGGAGCACCGCGTCGTAGCCGTCTGCAAGGAGGCCGTCGATGGTGACGTCGCGGCCCAGCGCGACGCCGCAGCGGACCTCGACGGTGTCGTCGAGCAGCGCCTCGATCTCGCGCTCGACCACCTCGCGGGGCAGCCGGTAGGAAGGGATGGCGCAATAGAGCATGCCGCCCGGTTCGGTGTCCGCCTCGAAGACGGTGACGCGACCACCGGCGAGGGACAGCATGTGGGCCGCCGTGAGCCCCGCCGGCCCGGCGCCGATCACCGCGATGCGCGGCGGTGAGCCGTCCGCCCAGGGACGCCGCGCCGGACGGTAGGCGGAGGGCTCGACGCGGTCGGTGACGAAGCGCTTCAGGGCGCGGATGGCCACCGCGTCGCCGCCGCTGGTGCCGGCCCGGCAGCGCTCCTCGCACGGGTGGTCGCAGGCGCGCGCGCACACCGACGGGAAGGGGTTGGCCTCGCGGATCACCCGGTAGGCCTCCTCCACCTCGCCGCGCGCGATGTGCGCCACGTAGCGCCACGCCTCGGTGCCGACCGGGCACGCCGCCTGGCAGGGCGCTCCGACCAGCTCGGTGCACACGAAGGCGTCGCAGCGGCGGTCCACAACGTGGCGGCGGTACTCGTCGTGGAAGCTGCGCAGGGTGGTCAGCACCGGGTTGGCCGCGGACTGGCCGAGGCCGCACATGGAGGTGTCGCGGACCACCTGCGCCAGCTCCTCGAGCAGGTCGATCTGCGCAAGGGTTCCCCGCCCCTCGCTGATGTCGGAGAGGATCTCTTGCATGCGCTGGGTGCCCTTGCGGCAGGTGAAGCACTTGCCGCAGGACTCCTCGCGCAGGAAGCTCATGAAGTACCTGGCGACGTCCACCATGCAGGTGTCGTCGTCCATCACGATCATGCCCCCGGAGCCCATGATCGAGCCGGCGCTCGCCAGGCTGTCGTAGTCGATGGGCAGGTCGAAGCGGGCGGCCGGGATGCAGCCGCCGGAAGGACCTCCCGTCTGCACTGCCTTGATCCGCTTGCCCGAGGACGAGCCGCCCCCGATCCCGTACACGATGTCGGCGATGGGGGTGCCCATGGGCACCTCCACCAGACCGGTGTTGGCGACCTTTCCCACCAGGCTGAAGATCTTGGTACCGCCTCCCGCGCCGCCGCTCGCGGCGGCGTACGCCTCCGCCCCCTCGCCGACGATCAGCGGCATGTTGGCCCAGGTCTCGACGTTGTTGATCACCGTCGGGCGGCCGTCGATGCCGCGCTCGACCGGGAACGGCGGCCGCTGTCGGGGCTCGCCCATGCGGCCCTCGATCGACGCGATCAGCGCCGTCTCCTCGCCGCACACGAAGGCGCCGGCGCCGCGCACCAGCGCCACCTCGAAAGCGAAGCCAGCGCCGAGGATGTCGTCGCCGAGCAGGCCCAGCTCGCGGGCCTGGCGGAGCGCGATGGTCAGGTGTTTGATGGCGAGGGGGTACTCGGCGCGCACGTAGATCACGCCCTCGGTGGCGCCGGTGGTGAAGGCCCCGATCAGCATGCCCTCGAGGATCGAGTGGGGGTTGCCCTCGAGCAGGCTGCGGTCCATGTAGGCGCCGGGGTCGCCCTCGTCGGCGTTGCACACCAGGAACTTGCCGCGGTCCGAGGGGCGTTCGGCGAGCATCTGCCACTTGCGCCAGGTCGGGAACCCGGCGCCGCCGCGGCCCCGCAGGCCGGATCGGCGCAGGGCGTCGAGGACATCCTCGGCGCGGCCGGACTCCAGCAGGCCGACGAACGCCGCGTAGCCGCCGCGCTCGATGGCGTTGAAGATCCTGATCGGGTCCACCGCCTCGTTGCGACGCAGCAGCAGCCGCTGCTGACGGACGAAGAACGGGACGTCGTCCTGGCGCTCGATGCGGCGGCCGGTCGCGGGGTCTGAGAACAGCAGGTCCTCCACGATCCCACCTGCCGCCGTCGCCTCGACGATGCGCACCATGCCGTCGATGTCGACCTTCGGGTAGAAGGTCCGGTGCGGCTCCACGAGCACCGACGGCTCCGCCTGGCAGTAGCCGTGGCAGCCGGTGATCCGGAGCGCCACCCGATCCCCCAGGCCGCGTTCGAGCAGCGTCCGTTTGGTGACCCGGATCAGGTCGTTGGCTCCGCTCGCCTGGCCGCAGGTTCCGGCTGGAATGACGATGGTGGGCCCCACAGCAGCCCGGCTGTCGACGCGCAGGCGCTCGCCGAGGCCGTGGAACTCCTCGATGGACTGCAGCTTCTCCATCAGGCCTCCGTCACCGTCACAGGTTGACGCCGTTGAGGTCGAGCATGTGGCTGTGGCAGCCGCGCCGCGAGCAGATCTGGACCATGCCGCCGCCGCGCACGATCAGCGGCACCATGGGCGCCCCGCACATCGGGCAGTCGGTGGCCCCGGCGAGCTCCCCGTGGCAGTGGGGACAGAAGAAGTTGGCCACCGTGTCCGGCGGGATGTCGTGCTCCGACTCGATGGTGTAGCTGCCGTACAGGGAGGAGAGCCGCAGCCAACCGTGGCGGCGGCCGAACGAGATGGTGACCCGCACCGACGGCTGGCCCTCGATGGGGTGGTCGGGGTCCATCAGGCTGTGATTGCAGCGGGCGCAGTAGACCTCCACCGGAAATACGCGGGCGTCGCCGGCGGGCGTCACGAAGTCGAGGCCGACCCGGGTCTTCGAGATCACATCTGCGACCTTTCGCCGATCGACGTTCGAGAAGTAGTGCCCGTCCATCACCACCATCGGCCCGAGGGCGCAGGCGCCCAGGCAGTTGACGGTCTCGAGCGTGAACTCGCCGTCTGAGGTGGTGTGACCGGCCTCCACCTCGAGCTGGCGCTCGAACTCGTCATGGACGAGCGGGGCGCCGCGGACGTGACACGCCGTGCCGACGCAGACCGAGCACAGGTGCTTGCCGCGGGGCTCGAGGCTGAAGGCGCGGTAGAAGGTCGCCACGCCGTAGATGTCGACCAGGGACCGGCCGGTGCGCTCCGCGACCACCCGCAGCGCACCCTCGGGCAGGTAGCCGTACTTGGCCTGGATGCCCTCCAGGGTCGAGATCAGCCCGCCCCGCTGCCCGGCGTTGCGGTCGACCAGCGCCGCCACCAGGTCGACACTCCAGTCGCCCTCCTGGTAGAGCTCACATTCGAGTACCGGAGTCTGCTGCTGGCGGCGACGGGCGCAGTCGGGAAACAGCGTGCAGGTGTCGCAGAGCTCGCCGGGCCGCTCACGTTGATCGACCCCTGTCGAGCTCGGCATGCGTGTCGCCATGTGCCCCCCTCGGGCTCGGGAAGATCAGCCTCTCTCCACTGCGCGCGATGCTTGGTCCGCTCACCATCATAGCCGTTTCCCGCCGTGGTGGAGCACTCGTAAATCATGAGACGATGTTTCACAAATAAGGCTGTGAGTTGCGTCTCCAGGTGTGATCAGCGCCCGCGTCGTAACGCCTGCCAGGGCGTAGTTCTCAGCCGAGTCTCGAGACCCGGGGCGACCCGGCTTCGCCTGCGGCTACGCCGTGGCAGGCTTCGTTCTCATCCTACGGCTGAGAACGAAGCCTGGTGGGCCGTCCGGGACTCGACCACGGCTCGGGCAGCGGTGTGTGGCCGTGGCCGAGGGGGTCGCAGGCCTGGCGGAGAGGGGGAGGGACGGCCATACGGCCACCCGCTGGCCGGGGCGGGGCGCGCCGTGAGGTTGGGTGCGGGGCGGACGGCGCGAACGATATCGAGGCCGTTCCGGTGAGAGGTGCTTCCAGGGTGAGTGGGCCGTCCGGGACTCGAACCCGGGACCACCGGATTAAAAGTCCGATGCTCTACCAGCTGAGCTAACGGCCCAGAGGAGTGGCCAGGGTAGCGCCCTGGAGTGCGTGGTTCAAGCAGTCAGGACGTTGCGGTCGCCGCCGATGACGGTGGCCAGGCGCTGGGCGAGGCGGCTGTCCCCCCGGATCAGGGTCTCATCGCGGCACGGTCCGGTGGACACCACCACCACGGGGACGCCCACCTGCTTCTCCAAGAAGCGCAGGTAGGCCTCGGCGCGCGCCGGCAGGGCGGCCGGATCGGTGACGCCTGCAGTCTCGGTTTTCCAGCCGCGCAGGGTCTCGTACACGGGTTCGATCGCGCTCACGAGCCGGGGATCGGCGGGGATCGTGTCGAGGTGCTCTCCACCGGGGCCCTCATAGCCCACCACCACTTGTAGCGTGTCGAGACCGTCCAGCACGTCCAGCTTGGTGATGGCCAGCGCGTCGATGCCGGCGACCTGGACGGCGTAGCGGGCCGCGACCGCGTCGAACCAGCCGCAGCGTCGGGGCCGCCCGGTGGTGGTGCCGTACTCGGCTCCGCGCTCCCGCAGGCGGTCGCCCTCGGCGCCCTCGATCTCCGACGGGAACGGTCCACCCCCGACCCGGGTCGCGTAGGCCTTCATGACCCCGAGGACCGGTCCGAGCAGCTTCGCGGAGATGCCGCATGAGGTGGCGGCGGCGCCCGGCAGGCAGGAGGAGGACGTGACGTAGGGGTAGGTGCCCCAGAAGAGGTCCAGGAGGACGCCCTGGGCGCCCTCGAAGAGGATGGGGTCGCCGGCGGCGGTGTGGCGCCGAATCTCGGGGCCGACCTCCCGCACGAGAGGGGCGAGCCGCTGGGCGGCGCTCTCCAGGTCCGCGACCGCCTGGTCGATGTCCACGGCGGGCGCGCCGTAGAGCTCGGTCAGCTCCTGGTTGTGCTCCTCCATGAGCGTGCGGGCCACCTCGACCAACCGGTGGGAGTCGGTGAGCAGGTAGGCGCGGAGGCCGCGGCGCTGCGCCTGGTCTTCATAGGCCGGTCCGATGCCGCGGCCGGTCGTGCCGATGGGGTCGCGGCCGCGGGCGCTCTCCCGGGCGCCGTCCAGAGCCTGATGGGTGGGCAGGATCAGGGAGGCGCGCGGCGACAGGAACATCCTGTCCTCGAGCGGGATCCCCTCCGCCAGCAACGTGTCCATCTCCGCCACCAGGGCCGAGGGCTGGATCACCATCCCGGAGGCCAGGTAGCAGGTGACGTGGAGGTGGATGATCCCAGACGGCACCAGGTGGAGGGCGAACTTGCGGTCGGCGAAGCGCACCGTGTGGCCGGCGTTGTGGCCGCCGTTGTAGCGCACCACCACCGGGTAGCCGCTGGACAGGAGGTCGACGACCTTCCCCTTGCCCTCGTCGCCCCACTGGCCGCCCACGATCATCAGAGAACGGTCGGCAGTCACCTTCTTCCTCCGGCGGACCATCATAGCGCGGATCGCCCTCGCACCACCAGGGGAAATCGTTGCAGGAAAGTGTCTTCAGATCACGCGGAGCAGCGTGGTTCCGATAGAATCTGCATGTGATGAAGGAACGCCAGGACCAGCCCAGCGGTTTTTTCCGGCGCCTGGCCGATCTGGGGCGCGTACCCGACGGTCGCACCCGGGGCGTGGGGGTGTGGATCCGTCGCCGCTTCGTGGTGGGCTTCCTGGTCGTCTTCCCCCTCGTCATCACCATCTTCTTCGCGCGCTTCATCTTCGAGCTGCTGGACCGGTGGTTCCGGCCGATCTCGCGAGAGCTCTTCGGTGCTCCCATCCCCGGTGTGGGCTTCCTGATCTTCGTGGCCGCGTTGTTCGTGCTCGGGGTGCTGGCGACCAACGTCATCGGTGGCCGCATGCTGAACGTGTTCGAGCAGTGGCTGGGCCGGCTGCCCCTGCTGAGCCCCATCTACCAGGGCGCCCGCCAGATCACGGAGGCGATCCAGGTCCGCGGGAGCACCGAGTTCCGCAAGGTGGTGCTGTTCTCCTTTCCGGGGCCGGGGATGCAGTCCGTGGGGTTCGTGACCCGGGAGTTCTCCTCACCCACGGCGTTCTGCACCGAGCCGTGCTCCCTGGTGTTCGTCCCCACCACCCCCAACCCCACCAGTGGATTCCTGGTCGTGGTGCCCCAGCGCGACCTGGTGACCCTGGACGTCACCGTGGAGGAGGGGGTGAAGCTCCTCATCTCGGGGGGGCTGCTGGTCCCACGGCGGCTGCTGGAGGTCAACGCGGGCGCACCGGCGACGCCCGTCGCTCCCCAGGGTGAGCCCCCGGCGGATCCGCCCGGCAGTCGCTGACCACGCCGCCGCTTCATGCCGCCGATCGCTGCCGCCGGATACGGACGCGGATACGGGAGCGAGCGCGGAGGGGGAGTGCGCTGCGCATGAGCCCGAAATGAGAGCGGCCGGAGGGATGTCCCTCCGGCCGCGGGGTCTTCAGCTGCTGCGGGTCCGGCTCAGTGATGGGCCGCCTGGCCGCCGAAGAAGTCGCCGAGATCGATCTTGTTGTCGCGCAGCTTCTCCGGGGGAGCACTGATGTAGTTGTAGCGACACCCATACCTGAGCAGGGTGCGTTCCAGCATGCGCCGTCCCCGGTACAGGCGCGACATCACGGTGCCCACGGGCACCTCCAGGATCTGGGCGATCTCCTTGTAGGAGAAGCCCTCGAGGTCTGCGAGGAGGACCACCATCTTGTAGTCGTGGGGCAGGCTCACCAGGGCCTCACGCACCTCGTGGTCCATCTCCGACGACATGATCCAGCCCTCGGGGTCGCTGGACGAGTCCGGAGCGGCGTCCATCAGGGTCTCCTCGAGACCCTGCTGCACGTCGTCGAAGTCCACCTTGGGTGGCTGCAGCTTCTTCTTGCGGTAGGAGTTGATGAAGGTGTTCTTCATGATCTTGAAGAGCCACGCCTTGAAGTTCGTCCCCTCGGCGAAGCGGTCGTAGTACTTGTAGGCCTTGAGGTAGGTCTCTTGGATCAGATCCTCGGCATCCTCCACCGACCGGGTCATCCGGAGCGCACTCTTGAACAGCTGTTCGCGGTAGGGCAGACGCCCCGAGCTGAAGTCCCACATTCTCGGTTCCGCTATCTGCGCCATGGCTAACCTCCACGGTGAAGAACGATACAGTCCTGAAACATCCATGTCAATAGCGGCGGAGAAATTATCAGAAAACTCCGAATGTTTCATAGGAGAAACCCCTAGGTGAGGGATAGGGGAACTCCGGAGAGACGAGAAGGGAGTGCGCGGCGACGCGTTTGAGGGGTTCAGGACGACGCAGCCGAGCACGGCGATCGGGGGCGGCGACAGGGATCTGTGGTGGCGCTCAGCGGCGGCGGCGGGGTCAGCGTTCCGCGGCGGACCAGCGGAAGTTGGGGAGGGCAAAGTCGGTGCCTCGGGCGAATTCGAAGCGAGAGATGCCGCGACGCGCCGATGCTGCCGACGCGTTCCCCGCGGCTGCCACCGCTGACACCTTCACGACCGCGCTCCCCCCACGATCGGTCCGTCCCACCTCGTGAAAGTGTCACCAGTGGCACGCCCGAGGGGGGGGTGCTCTCTCCGGGGCCACTGTGCCGCCTGAATGGTCTGCCACTGCTGCCGATCCCTGCCGCCGGGCCCGGGGGTGAATTCGGATGCGGGCGCGGGAGTGCCGCGCCGAGACTGTGAGCGGAAAGAAAAAGGGCTCCGGAGTCCGGAGCCCGTGCGTGCGATGCGGTGTCGGTGTCAGCCGGCGAGAATCAGGAAGGCGATCACCAGGGCGTAGATCACCAGGGACTCGATGAGGGCCAGTCCGATGATCATGGTGATGCGGATCGGCCCCACCGCGCCGGGGTTGCGGCCGATCGCCTCGCAGGCCGCCGACAGGCCCTTGCCCTGCCCGAGGGAGCCCAGGGCGGCGGCGAGGCCGATGGCGAACGAGGCGCCGATGTACTGGAAGATGTTCTTGGCGGGGGCGGCGGCCCCGGCATGCTCCTGCGCGAAGGCTGGAGCGGCCAGGGCAAGGGCCACCAGGACGATTGCCAGGACTGCGAAACGCTTCATACGGTCCTCCTTTGACTCAATCTCTGACGTCGTGGTCATCAGTGCTCAGCGGCGACCGCGCCGTTGAGGTAGGCCATGGTCAACATGATGAAGATGAACGCCTGCAAGAGCGCTCCGAAGATCCCCAGGCCCATCATGGGCCACGGAACGACGAAGGGGAACAAGAAGAAGAAGATCCCGGTCGCCGTGTGCTCGCCGAAGATGTTGCCGAAGAGCCGGATGGCGAGGGAGAGGATGCGGGCGAAGTGGGAGATGATCTCGATGGGCACCATGATCAGGAACAGCCACCACACCGGGCCCACGAACTGCTTCAGGTAGTTGAGGAACCCATTGCGCTTGAAGCCCACGACGTTGTAGTACAGGAAGGCCGTGATGGACAGGGCGAAGGTGGTATTCGGGTTGGCGGTGGGGGGCTGCACGAAGAAGAAGAGACCGAAGATGTTGCCGACGAAGATGAACACCGCCAGCCCGGCGATGAAGGGCAGGAACTGGCGTCCGAAGCCGTGCCCCACCACGTCCTCGATGAGGTCCCTGAGGCCCACCACGAGCAGCTCCAGGACCTGCTGGGCGCGCCCCGGGCGCTCCACGGAGAGGCTCCGGCTGACGGGGATGAAGACCGCCGCCAGCAGCACCACCACCAGCGCCGACATGATCACGTGGTCGGGGAGCCAGTAGCCCGCCTCGTGGATCCCCATCAGCTCCCGCCAGCGGACGCTGGAGGCGCCGAAGAGAACCATCAACAGATGATTGACCGGTCCGTACAGGATCGAGAGAGGATGCTCCATCACCTTCCTCCAACCAAAGCCCAGCGGGCGCCCTCGATGACGATGGCGACCACCAGGGTCGAAAAGCCGAGCGCGATGGCCACGGGCTCGATGTGCGGGACCCACAGGAGGGCCGCGAATACGCCGGCGAGGAGGACGAAGCGGCCGACGATGCGGGCCAGGGAAATGAGGTCGAAGTGCGGCTGGCCCGGTTGCACCACCCCCTGCAGCACCGTCTCTAACCAGCGGAAGTTGATAATAGACACGCCACCTGCCAGCGTCAAGCTTGCCGCTCCCGAAAGGGATTGTCTCAAGATCAGCTCGGCCGCGACGCCCACCATCACCAACCCCCAGGCGGTTCTGGCCACCCGGCGCACGAACAGCGCGTCAGGGTTCGTCCGCGGGTCCATGTCGATCCTCGGCCTCCCGCCGCGCCTGCTCCTCCTCCTCCCGCGCCGCCTCGGCCGTGATGCGGAACAGGTTCACGAAGCCGGCGACGATGCCGAACAGGGAGAAGACAACCATCATCCAGGGGCCGGTGTGCAGCTGTCGGTCGAGCCAGTTCCCGAAGAAGTAGCCGATGGCGATGGCGACCGGGAACTGGATGCCGACGATGGACACGTTCAACCAGGTTCGCGCGTCCTCGAGTGCCTTCTTCTTGGCCATGTCTCCACTCTACTCGTCTCGTGCCGCGCGCGGAGAGACTGCGTGCCATGACGCCGCCTACACCAGGCTCAGGGCCTTCAGCCAGCCGACCAGGGGCGTGGGGTAGACCCCGACCACCAGCGTGACCACGGCGCACACCCCGATCATCGCTTCCACCCAGCGGTCCCTGAGCATGTGGGCGGGCTCCACGTCCTCGCCGTCCCGCAGGTACATCTGGACCACGATCCGGAAGTAGTAGTACAGGCTCACCGCCGACATGATGACGGCGATGACCGCGAGGCCCACGTAGCCCGCTCCCACCGCCGCGGCGAACAGGTAGAGCTTGCCCATGAAGCCGGCGGTGGGCGGGATCCCGGCGAGGGCGAGCATGAACCAGAGCATGATGGCGGCGGCGCCGGGGTGCCTCCGGGCGAGCCCCGCGTAGTCGGCGATGGTCTCACCGGCGTAGCCCCGGGACTCGAGGAGGATCACGAAGCCGAAGGCGCCGAGGTTCATGAACGCGTAGACCAGCATGTACAGGAGCACGGACCACGTGCCCATGGGCGTGGCCGCCACCAGACCCAAGAGGGCGTAGCCGGCGTGGGCGATGGACGAGTAGGCGAGCATCCGCTTGACGTTGTCCTGGGTGAGTGCGGCGACGTTGCCGTAGATCATGGTCGCCGCGGCCGCCAGCCAGAGGATGATGCGCCAGTAGTCCACCTCGGGTGCGAACGCGGTCACGAACAGGCGCAGGAACATGGCGAAGGCGGCGGCCTTCGGGCCCACCGACATGAAGGCGGTGACCGGCGTCGGGGCGCCCTCGTAGGCATCGGGGGTCCAGACGTGGAACGGCACCGCGGCCACCTTGAAGAGCATCCCGAAGCCCACCAGGACGATGCCCAGCAGCAGGGTGGGGTTGCTGTCGGGCAGGGCGACCAGCTGGGCGCGGATGGCGGCCAGGTCCAGGGTGCCGGTGGCCCCGTAGACGAGGGAGATGCCGTACAGGAGTACCGCCGAGGACAGGGCGCCGAGCACGAAGTACTTGATCGCTCCCTCGTTGGACCGGGCCTCCAGCTTGAAGTAGCCCACGAGCACGTACACGGACAGGGCCATGAGCTCGAGGCCCACGTAGAGGCTGGCCAGGTTGGCGCCTGAGACCATCACGTACATGCCGAGGGTGGCACACAGGATGAGGGAGACGAACTCTCCGCCCCCGTACCCCGACCGCTCCAGGTAGCCGGCTGCCATGAGCACGGTCACGGCCGACACGGCGGCCAGCAGGATCTTGAAGAAGACGGCCATGCGGTCGATGACCAGCATGTCGCCGAGGATGGAGTGCGGGGCGACGCCGGGTCGCGCCAGCACCAGCACCAGAACCACGGTGACGGCCAGGGCGGCCACCGCCGCCAGGGCGAGCTGCCGGGTGGCGCGGCGGCCCAGGGGGATGCCCGCCACCAGGAGCAGGAAGCCCGCCGTCGCCAGCACGATCTCTGGCAGGAACGGCACGAATCCGCTTGGCGTCATGCCTTACTCCCCACCGACCTCGTGGCCGTGCGGGCCGGCCTCGGGCGCAGTCTCAGCTCCAGCGGTGGCCGCCGGTTGCGCCGGCGTCCGGGGCAGAGCCACCTCCACCCTCGCCAGCACCCTGTTGACGGTCGGCTCCATGAGGTTGAAGAAGGGCTTCGGGTAGAGCCCGATCCAGAACGCGATCACGATGAGCGGGATCAGGGTCCAGCGCTCGCGCAGGTTGAGGTCGGGCAGCCCCTTGTTCTTGTCGTTCTTGACCTCGCCGAAGAAGACCCGCTGGTACATCCACAGCATGTAGGCCGCTCCGAGCACGATGCCGCTCGCCGCGAAGATCGCCCACGTCCAGGAGTGGAGGAAGGCCCCGATGAGGATGGTGAACTCACCCACGAAGCCGTTCAGGGTGGGCAGGCCGATGGACGAAAGGGTGATGATCAAGAAGAAGGTGGCGTACAGGGGCATGACCTTGGCGAGGCCGCCGTACTCCGCGATCATGCGGTTGTGGCGCCGTTCGTAGATGATGCCCACGAGCAAGAAGAGGGCGCCGGTGGAGACGCCGTGGTTGATCATCTGCAGGATGGAGCCCCTGAGCCCCGCCGCGTTGAGGGCGAACATGCCGATCATCACGAAGCCCATGTGGCTGACGGAGGAGTAGGCCACCAGCTTCTTCATGTCCTTTTGGGCCATGGCCACCAGCGCGCCGTAGATGATGGCGATGATGGCCAGCACCCCGATCCATCCCACCGCCTTGACGGTGGCCTCAGGCAGCAGGGGCAGGGAGAGGCGGACGAAGCCGTAGGTGCCCATCTTCAGGAGGACACCGGCCAGGATCACCGACCCGGCGGTGGGGGCCTCGACGTGGGCGTCCGGCAGCCAGGTGTGGAACGGGAACATGGGGACCTTGATGGCGAAGCCCACGAAGAAGGCGAGGAAGATCCAGAACTGGAGGCCGCCCGGGATCTGGGGCGCCATCTGGTACAGAACGGGGATCTCGAAGGTGTTGCCCAGGCCGAGCCCCTGCAGCCCAACGGCGGCGAGGCCGTCCCCATGGTAGAAGTACAGGGCCAGGATGCCCAACAACATGAGCACCGAGCCGACCAGGGTGTAGAGGAAGAACTTGATGGCCGCATACAGCTTGCGCGGGCCGCCCCAGACCCCGATCAGGAAGTACATCGGGACCAGCATGACCTCCCAGAAGACGTAGAAGAGGATGAAGTCGAGGGCGCAGAACACGCCCATCATCCCGGTCTGGAGCAGGAGCAGGAAGATGTAGTACTCCTTCTCGCGCTCGGTGATGGCGGTGAACGAGGAGTACACCGCGATGAAGCCGAGCAGGGTGGTGAGCATGATGAGCAAAATCGAGAAGCCGTCCACCCCGAAGATGTACTGCACGCCCACCGACGGGATCCACGCCGCCTTGGTGGCGAACTGGAACTCCGCCCCGTCGGCCCGGTACAGCAGCCACAGCGGGATCGCCAACAGGAAGTCCACACCCGTGATGACGGTGGCGAACCACTTGATGGCGCGGGTGTTGTCCTTGGAGATCGCAAACGCGGTCAGGATCGCCCCGGCCAGCGGCAAGTAGCAGACCAGGTTGAGCAGCCAACCGTAGGTTTCGTCGTATGCCATTGTTGCCCTTGCCCCCTAGTACGTGATCAGGAACGCGACCAGCAGGACGGCCGCTCCGAAGACCATCACCATGGCGTAGCCCTGGGTGAAGCCCATCTGCAGGCGGCGGAAGCGGTGGCTGGCCACGTCGTAGATCCTCGCCACGAGGTTGACCAGACCGTCCACCACCCTGAGGTCGAAGATGCCGGAGAGAAAGCTCGATCCCACCGTCACGTGGCGGGTGCCGTTGACCGCGCCGTCCACCACCCGCGCATCGGCCTCCCACAGGAGGTCCGCCAGCTTGACCGAGCCCGCCACCACCGTCGCTTCATACAGCTCGTCCACCCAGTACTTGTTGAGGAGCAGCCGGTAGGCGAAGGGGAAGCGGTCGGCGAGACGGCGCGCCCGCTCGAAGGGGTGGACGCCGTGGTAGAAGCGCGCCGCCACCCAGATCCCGGAGCCGGCGACCACCAGGGAGAGGGCGATCAGCCCCAGCTCCAGGGACAGGGGCACGTGGTGCACGGCGTGCTCCGCGGCCTCCGCCCCGTGGTGGATGGGCAGCAGGATGGGCTCCAGGAAGCGCTCGATGCCGTTCAGCTCGGCGTGCTGCGCCAGCTCGCCGGGGAAGCCCATGAAGCCGCCGACGACCGACAGGCTCCCGAGCACGATCAGGGGCAGCGTCATGGTCCACGGCGACTCGTGCAGGTGGTGCTTCGCTTCGTCTGAGCCCCGGAACTCCCCGTGGAAGGTCATGTACACCAGCCGGAACATGTAGAAGGCGGTGAGGAACGCGCCCCCCAGGCCCAGCACCCACAGCACCGAGATCACCGTCCCGAAGCCGTTGAGGTCGCCGTAGGCCGCGGCGAAGGTGGCGGCCAGGATCTTGTCCTTGGAGAAGAAGCCCGCGAACGGGAAGATGCCGGCGATGGCGATGGTCGCCATCAGGAACGTCCAGTAGGTGGTGGGCATCACCTTCTTCAGCCCGCCCATCTTGCGCATGTCCTGCTCGCCCCCGCAGGCGTGGATCACCGACCCCGAGCCGAGGAACAGGCAGGCCTTGAAGAAGGCGTGGGTCACCACGTGGAAGATGGCCGCCACGAAGGCCCCCACCCCCGCCCCCAGGAACATGTACCCGAGCTGGGACACCGTGGAGTAGGCCAGCACCTTCTTGATGTCGTTCTGCACCAGACCGATGGTCGCCGCGAACACCGCCGTCACCCCGCCCACGAGCGCCACCACCAGCATGGCCGTGGGGCTGAGCCGGAAGAACACGTTGCACCGCGCCACCATGTACACCCCCGCCGTGACCATGGTCGCGGCGTGGATGAGGGCCGACACCGGGGTCGGACCGGCCATGGCGTCCGGCAGCCACACGTACAGCGGGATCTGGGCCGACTTGCCCACCGCTCCCACGAAGAGCAGCAGGGCGATCACCGTGGCCGCCCCCATGTACTGCTCGGGGTGGGCCGCCGCGGCCGGGAACATGGCCTGAAACTCGGTGGATCCGAAGGTGGCAAAGCACGCGAAGATCGCGAGCAGGAAGCCGAAGTCACCAATACGGTTGACGATGAACGCCTTCTTGCCGGCCGACGCGCACCACTCCTTATCGAAGTAGAAGCCGATGAGGAGGTACGAGCACAGCCCCACGCCCTCCCAGCCCACGAACAGGACCGGCAGGTTGGAGCCCAGCACCAGGGTCAGCATGGCGAACATGAACAGGTTCAGGTAGGCGAAGTACCGGGCGTAGGCACGGTCCGACTCCGAGTGCATGTAGCCCACGGAGTAGAGGTGGATCAGGAAGCCCACGAAGGTCACGAACGCCACCATCACCGCCGACAGCGGGTCCAGCTGGAAGGAGGCGGCGATGTGGATCGGCGCCAGGGAACCGTCCGCGATGGGCACCGAGCCGCCCAGGATCCAGTCGAAGAGGTGGACCACGTAGGGTCGGGCGTGGTCTTCGGCGACGGCCCACCAGATCACCGCCGCCCACCCCCACAGCCAGGCCAGGCCCGAGCCGAGGAGGGCCACGGTGTGAGCGGTCGTCTTGGAGTAGCCTCGGCGGTTGGAGACGAAGCCGTTGAAGGCCGCACCCGCGAGGGGGAACAGGGGAACCAACCAGATCAACTCGTACGGCGTCATCGGCTAGCCCCGCATCTCGTCGGCCTCGTCCAGGGTCACGGTGTTCTTGAGCCGCACCAGGGCGATGATCAGGCCGAGGCCGATGGCCGCCTCGGCGGCGGCGATGGTGATGACGAAGATCGCCAGCACCTGCCCCGCCAGGTCGGCCAGGCGGTAGGAGAAGGCGATCAGGTTGAGGTTCACGGCGTTGAAGAGCAGCTCCAGGGACATGAGCACGGTGATGAAGTTGCGCCGCACCATCACCCCGATGAGGCCCAGGGTGAACAGGATCAGGGACAGCCCCAGGTAGTGGGTGGCGGTGATCACAGCCCGACCTCCCCGCTGCCCTCCATCTCCGGGTCCTTGCGACCGAAGATGATGGCGCCGATCATGGCCACCAGCAGCACCACCGAAACCACCTCGAAGGGCACCAGGTACCTCGTGTACAGGAGGGTGCCGACCGCCTGCGTGTTGCCGGCGTGCTCGCCGGCGACCGTGGCCAGACCGGGGCCGGCCGGGCTTGCCGCGACCACGCCCAAAAGGAGGGCGATGGACAGCAGCGCCCCCACCAGGACCCCTCCGATGACGGCCAGCGGCGCGATCCGGGACAGGAAGACCGACTCGGCGTGCAGCCCCTTCACGTTCACCAGCATGATGACGAACAGGAACAGGACCATGATCCCGCCGGCGTACACCAGGACCTGGACCGCGGCCAGGAACTCCGCCTGCCGGAGCACGAACAGGGCCGCGACCATGAGGAACGACCACAGCAGGGACAAAGCCGCGTGCACGGGGCTCTTCAGGGTGATGACCCCGAGGGCCCCGGCCACCGTCAGGGTGGCCAGCACGTAGAACACGATCTGCTCGAAGTGGACGACTATGAAGTCCATGACACGGCTTCCCTCTTCGGGTCCACGGGCCCCGGAGCGTCAAGCAGCAGGCTGCGGTCCAGAGCTCCAGCGTCCACGACCCAACGGGTCGCCGGCCTCCCGGGAGGCCGGTCCGGACTCGTGAGCTCGGTGTGTCGGATCACCACTCGTTCCTCCTGATCGCCTCGGCGCCCGCTACTTCTTCGGCTTCTCTTCGAGCTCGGGGTGAGGCTTCTTCCGCATGGGATCGCCCGGCAGGCCGCCCTCCCTGGGGGTCTTGACGCCCGGGTAGGCCTCCACGCCCTCCCAGCCCTGCAGGCGCTCCTTGTCGAAGTACAGCCCCTGGTTGCGCTCGTACGTCGCGCCCTCGTAGGACTTGGAGGTCAGCCAGATGGAGCGGGGCTCGGTGGGGCATGCCTCCTGGCAGAGGGCGCAGAACATGCAGCGCTTGACGTCGATGTCGTAGCGCAGGATGACCTTCTTCTTCTTGTTGGTCTCCGGGTCGACCCGGGTCTCGTCCTCGATGAAGATGATGTCGATGGGGCAGGCCCGGGCGCACAGTCCGCAGTCGATGCAGCGCTCCTCGTCGTAGCCGAACATGCCGCGGAAGCGATCCGAGGGCTCGAGCCTGTGCTCCGGGTACTGCACCGTCTCCTTGCGCCGGAACAGGTAGCTGCCCGTGACCTTGAGCCCCTGGAGCAGGTCCAGGAGCGTGAGCTTGGCGAGGAAGTCCCTGATCTTCATCACCCTATCCCTTGACGAGGAGCACCCCGACCGCGACCAGGGCCACATTGGCCAGGGACAGGGGCAGCAGCCACTTCCAACCCACGCTCATGAGCTGGTCGAAGCGGTAGCGGGGGAAGGTCCCGCGGAACCAGATGTAGGCGAAGATGAAGACCATCACCTTGGCCAGGTACCAGAGGAACGGCGGGATCCAGGCCAGCCCGGGCCACGCCCAGAGTCCGGCCAGGAGGTTGGGGAAGGGCGGCAGCCAGCCGCCGAAGAAGAGGATCACCGCCAGGGATGACACCAGCAGCATGTTCATGTACTCGGACAGGAAGAACAGCGCGAACTTCATGCCCGAGTACTCGGTGTGGAACCCGGCCACCAGCTCCGACTCGGCCTCGGGGAGGTCGAAGGGATTGCGGTTGGTCTCGGCCACCCCGCAGATGAAGTAGATGCCGAGGCCGAGGATGCCGGGGACGAAGTACCAGAGCCCGGCCTGGCGCTGGGACTCCACGATGTCCACCAGGGACAGGGACTCGGCCATGAGCAGGACCGAGACCACGGCGAAGCCGAGGGGGATCTCGTAGGAGACGAGCTGGGCCGCCGACCGCAGGCCGCCCATGAGGGAGAACTTGTTGTTGGACGACCAGCCGCCGAGGATGATGCCGTACACGCCGATGGAGGACACCCCGAGGACGAACAGGATGGCGATGTTGATGTCCGAAATGAAGGCGTCGACGGGGACGCCGGCGACCGTGAACTGCTCGCCGAAGGGGATCACCGCCCAGACGATGAAGGCCGGGACGAAGATCAAGATCGGCGCCAGCAGGAACACGAAGCGCTCGGCCTTGGCGGGGACCAGGTCCTCCTTGGCGAACAGCTTCAGGACGTCGGCGATGGGCTGCAGCCAGCCCCGGGGGCCGACCCGGTTCGGGCCGACGCGGGCCTGCATGTAGGCCAGCACCTTGCGCTCGGCGAAGGTCAGGTAGGCCACGATCAGCAGCAGCACGCTCAGGATGACCACGATCTTGGCCATCGGGATGGCGAGGTAGGTGATCCAGGGGTTCACCCGCGCACCCCCCCGGCGGCGGCATGAGAAAGGCAGAGGTCGAGCGACATTGCAGGTCCTCTCATGGCATTACCTGTCGATCTCGCCGAGCACGATGTCGAGCGTCCCGATGACGGCGACCAGGTCGGCGATCAGGTGCCCCTTCACCATGTCGGGCAGCATCTGCAAATTGACGAAGGACGGCGCGCGCACGTGGCAGCGGTAGGGCTGGGTGCCCTTCTCCGTGGCCACGATGAGGTAGCCGAGCTCGCCCTTGGGCGACTCCACGGAGCCGTAGACCATGCCTTCGCGGGCGCGCAGGATCTTGGGCACCTTGGCGCTCGTCGGCCCCTCGGGCAGGCGGTCCAGGCACTGGCGGACGATGCGGGCCGACTGCCTGAGCTCCTGCATGCGCACCAGGTAGCGGTCGTAGGTGTCGCCGTTGGCCCCCGTGGGGACGATGAAGTCCACCTCGTCGTAGCGGTCGTAGGGGAACACCTTGCGGATGTCCCACTCGACGCCGGAGCCGCGCAGGGGCGGTCCCGTCAGGCCCCAGTCGATGGCGTCCTCGGGGGACACCACCCCGATGCCCACCGTCCGCCGCTTCCAGATCCGGTTGTTGGTGAGCAGCTCCTCGTACTGGTCCACGTGGGCGGGAAAGGCGTCGATGAACTCCGAAGCGCGGTCCGTCCAGCCGTCGGGTAGCTCGAAGGGCACGCCGCCGATGGTCATGGTGTTCAGCGTGAGCCGAGCGCCGCAGTAGTCCTCGAACAGGTCCAGGATCGCGTCGCGCTCGCGGAACGTGTAGAAGAACGGCGTGATGGCGCCGATGTCGATGGCGTGAGTGGCCAACCACACCAGGTGCGAGGCGATGCGCTGGAGCTCGGCCAGAATCATGCGGATGTAGGCCGCCCGCGGCGGGATGGTGATCCCCAGCAGCTTCTCCATGGCCACGCAGAAGCCCTGGTTGTTGGTGGCGGCGGCGACGTAGTCCATGCGGTCCGTGTGCGGGATGCACTGGGGGAACGGCATGGTCTCGAACAGCTTCTCGGTGCCGCGGTGGAGGTAGCCGATGATGGGCTTGGCGTCGAGGATCTTCTCGCCGTCGAGCTGGAGCTGGACCCGGAGCACGCCGTGGGTGGCGGGGTGCTGGGGGCCGAAGCTGAGCTCCATCTCCTCCACGTCGAACAGGGAGGACGGCCGTGGGTCGCTCACTTGGAGGCCTCCTTGGAGTCCTCGGCGTCGCCCACGGGTCCGGCCCCCGGCGGGTAGACATCGGGGTAGACGGCGGCGCCGGTGTCGATGCCCTCGACCGGGAAGTCCTTGCGCAGGGGATGGCCGTTGAACCCTTCCCAGGTGAGGATCCGCTCCAGGGCGGGGTGGCCCTCGAAGAGGATCCCGAACATGTCGTAGACCTCGCGCTCCAGCCAGTTGGCGGTGCGCCAGACGCCGGTCACCGAGGCGATCCCGTCGCCGTCTGCGAGCACCGTCCGCAGCCTGAGGCGCCGCGAGTCCGAGTGCCGGTGCATCCAGTACAGGACGTCGAAGCGCCCGTCCTCGCGTTCCGGCCAGTCCACCGCGGTGACGTCCACCAGGAAGTGGAAGCCGCCCTCCTCCTTGAGGTGGCGGCAGACCTCGACGATGCGCTCCGCGGGGACCGTGACGGTGACCTCGTCCGCGTAGCGGTCGGCGCCCAGGACCGCCTCCGGCAGCGCGGCGGCCAATGCCTGGACGTCAGGGTCGTCGCCGGCGTCGGCGTGCTCCGGGGGGACCGGCTTCTCCTCCCAGGGCGGTTTCGGCTCGGCCGGCTGATCGCTTTCCTTGGCCTTCTCCGCCGCCCTGGCCGCCGCCTTCGCCTTGGCGGCCGCGACCTTGGCCGCCTTCTCCTCATCCGACAGCTTCGGCTTGGCGGCGGCTGCGTCGGTCGTCGCTCGGTCGCCGGTGTCCTGGGGGCGTGACTCGGCCTGCTCCTCGCCGTTCGATTCGGCGGGCGGAGTGGGGTCGGTCGGCCGCGGAGTGTTGTTGTCCTCGCTCATCGGCTCCTCACGAGGCCCGGCGGCGTGCGATGGTCGAGCGATCGATCTTGCGCTGCAGCTGCATCAGGCCGTAGAGCAGCGCCTCCGGTCGCGGCGGGCAGCCGGGGATGTAGACGTCCACCGGCATCAGCCGGTCCACGCCCTGGGTGACGGCGTAGGTCCGGTAGGGGCCGCCGCAGGTGGCGCAGGATCCCATGGCGATCACCCACTTGGGGTCGGCCATCTGCTGATAGAGGCGCTTCACGATGGGCGCCATCTTCTCGGTCACCGTGCCGGAGACGATCATCAGGTCGGCCTGCCGTGGGGTCCCCCGGAACACCTCGGCGCCGAAGCGGGCCATGTCGAAGCGGGGGTCGAGCACCGCCATCATCTCGATGGCGCAGCACGCGAGGCCGAACTGCATGGGCCACAGGGAGCTCCGCCGCGCCCAGTTGAAGACCTTGTCGTAGGTGGTGGTGATGATGTTGCGGTCGAAGCGCTCCTCGATCAAGCCCATTCCAGCGCTCCTCTCCGCCAGGCATAGACGTAACCCACCAGCAGGATCGCCAGGAACACCATCATCTCCACGAAGCCGAACAGGGCCAGCTTGCGGAAGATCACCGCCCAGGGGTAGAGGAAGACCGTCTCCACGTCGAAGACCACGAACAGCACCGCGATCAGGTAGTAGCGGATGGAGAAGCGCGTGTCGTGGGCGTAGGTGGGCGCCCGGACGCCGCACTCATAGGGCTCCGCCTTGACCGGGTCCGGTGAGCCCGCCCGGATGATCTTGGCCAGGACCAGCAGGATCACGGGGAACGAGATCGCCACCAACGTGAAGACCAAGATCGGGATGTAGTGGTCGATGGGGTTCATGGGCCTCCTCGTTCCCCGGACGGGCGCGACTATTCTAGTCACCGACCCCGGCTTGTCAATAAATTCACAAGCAACCAGGGTCAGGAGCCATAACTAGTAAGATGCCGCACCTGCGATCCGGACCGGCAACCGGCGAGCAGCGCCAGCCTCCGCGACGTCTCGCACCACCCGAGGATGGCGCCTCGGAGAAGATCGCGGTGCGGTCGCCCCACTCACAGGGGAGACCAGAGCCCTCACCCCGGCGCCCTGACGCGGTGGTGCTGGACCAGCCCGAGCAGCTCGTGGGTCAGGGTGTGGTTGCGGTGGCGACGGTCCTGTCCCCGCAGGCCGTGGATGGCGCCGACGAGCTCCCCGGCGCCCACCGTGAAGGCGGCGAACCCGGGCTGCCACGCGAACCCCTCGCCGTTCACAGCCCGCCGCAGGCGGGCCGCCGAGGCGGTCTTGACCAGCGCCACGGCGGCCGCCAGGGAGTGCTCGGTGCCGAGGCGGAGCAGCAGGTGGAGGTGGTCGGGCAGCGCCGCGGCCTCGATGAGCTCGCCGCCGTGGTCCCGCAGGATGCTCGAGACGAGACGGGTCAGGTCGTTCGAAAGCGGGGGAACGAGGAGGGGGCGGCGCTCGGAGGTCACCACCACCACGTGATAGACGAGATCGCTGAAGCATGCTGCGAGCATGTGTCCTTCCCTTCCAGGCGCCGCGTGGACGGGGGCGCCGGGTCGGCGCGGCGGGACCGCGCGCGACCCTCTCCTCAGCTCCAGTCGCCCACGGCGCGGCGACCGTGGTCGGCCCGCCGATCCAGGCTGCGGTAGGCGACGGCCTCGGCCAGGTGCGTGGCGGACAGGCCGTCGCAGCCGGCCAGGTCGGCGATGGTCCGCGCCACCCGCAGGATGCGGTGGTAGGCGCGGGCGGACAGACCGAGGGTGCGGGCGGCGTGCTCGAGCAGGCGGCGCCCGTCCGCGTCGGGCGGGGCGTAGCGCCTGATCTCGTCCGGGCCCATCTCGCCGTTGGTGTGCACCCCCTGACCGCGGAAGCGTTCCTCCTGGACGCGGCGGACCACCTGCACCCGCTCGGCCACCACCTCGGACGGCTCGCCCCGGCGGTCGGCGGAGAGGGCCTGCCACGGTACGGCGGGCACGGTGACCTGGAGGTCGATGCGTTCGAGCAGGGGCCCGGACAGGCGGGAGCGATAGCGGTGCACGGCGAGGGGGGTGCACGAGCAGTCCCGGCGCTCATCTCCGAGGAAGCCGCAGGGGCAGGGATTGGCGGCGGCCACGAGCTGGAAGCTGGCCGGAAAGCTGAGGCTCGAGCGGGCCCGCGCCACCGTCACCGCGCGGTCCTCCAGGGGTTGGCGGAGCGCCTCCAGCACGTCCCGCCGAAACTCGGTGAGCTCGTCCAGGAAGAGCACGCCGTGGTGGGCCAAAGACACCTCCCCGGGCTGGGGGAGGGCACCACCGCCGATGAGGGCCGCCGACGAGATGGTGTGATGGGGCGCTCGGAACGGCCTGCGGGCCAGCAGCCCGGCGGGTCGGGGTACCCGGGTCGAGACGGAGTAGACACAGGTCGTCTCCAGCGCCTCCTGGGGCGACATGGGCGGCAGGATCCCCGGCAGCCGGCGAGCCAGCATGGACTTGCCGCTGCCCGGCGGGCCCATGAGCAGCAGGTGGTGCCCCCCGGCGGCCGCGATCTCCAGGGCTCGGCGCGCCTGCTCCTGGCCCACCATGTCCGCGAGGTCGGGGGCCCGGCCATTGGCGGGAGGAGCGACTCCGGGCTCGGGGTCGGACACCTCGGGGAGGTGGCCGTCCCGCAAGTAGGAGACCACCTGGCCGAGGGTGGCGGCCGCCACCACCCGGACGTCGGCGACCACCGAGGCCTCGGCCGCGTTGGCGGCCGGGACCACGACCTCGGGTACCGCCCGCGCGCGGGCGGCGAGGACGATGGGCAGCACGCCGCGCACCGGCTGCAGCCGACCTTCCAGGGAGAGCTCGCCGAGGAGGAGACGGTGGCGCAGGGACTTGGCCGGGATCTCGCCGGCAGCGGCCAGGAAGGCGGCCGCCATGGGCAGATCCAGGAGCGCCCCCTCCTTCTTCTCGTCGGCGGGAGCCAGGTTGATGACGACGTTCGCGGGCTCGGCCCGGCGACCGAGGTGGCGGATGGCCGCGAAGATCCGTTCCCGGGCCTCGCGGACGGCGGTGTCGGGGAGGCCGACCACCGTCACCGACGGGAGCTGGGAGCGGATGCGGTCCACCTCGACGGTGACAAAGAGCGCGCCCACGCCGCAGGGCGTGGCGGAGTATGCCTTCGCCAGCATGGAAATTCCCTTCAATTGCAGCGTGGGACGAGGTCAATATGGCACCCGCAGGGTTCTCAGTCAAGTGCTGCATGAGCGGCGATGGGCAGGCGAGAGTGGGTGCCAGGCACCGTTGGAGATGAAGAGACCGAGTGTTCCGTTGCGGCTTTGACGTTGCCTGGCACCCTCTCTGGTGCTTCCAGGGCGCGAGGTCGTAGGTGAGGCCAGCGGCGGCAGCGGCAGCGGTCAGCGGCAGCGACCGCGGGCAGCGCACAGCGGCCAGCGGCCAGCGCGCTGCGGCATGTTCACCTCCGGGTCGTTCGGTCGGGAATGTAGGCGGTGGCCAGCCCACGTCAAGGGGACCCGGTCCGGTGGACCGGTGCTCCGCACGCTTCGCAGCGATGCTTCGCACCCTTGAGGTGGGCTGCCCACCGGCCTGTTGCGCGAGAGCATGAACGACCCGGAGGTGAACATGCTCGACGCCCCCGCCAACCCCGGCCTGATCGCCCACTGCAAGGCCCTCGACGCAGCGGGCACCGCCATCAGGCTCGTGATGCGGCTGCCGGCTCCGCTGAAGTCCATCACCGACCAGGTGATCCGCTCGGCGAGCTCGGTGGCAGCCAATTTGGCTGAAGGCCACGGTCGCTCCGGTCGCGATCGCCAGCACTTCTGGAGAATCGCGTACGCGTCGGCCAAGGAGGTCGACAGCCACCTGCGCCTCCTGGCTGCGACAGGAGCAGTCGATCCGGCGGCGGCTGGCAGCGTGCTCGCCCGGTTTGATCAGGTTCGGGCAATGACGTGGCGCCTCCTTCACCCCACGCAGTGACGGTCGGCGCACAGCCGCTCCGGCCGCGGCGATCGCGGCTGCTGATCGATGATCGCTGACGCTGCTGACTGCCGCCGGTCGCTGCCGCTGCCGCTGTCCCGGATCACTGTTCCTGCTGGCATCATCGGGAACGTCTGCGGCCCTCCGGATGTTGAAATGTACGTCAGCGCACCGGCGTCTCGGAGCGCTTTGGGGCGTCCGAGATGCTAGAATGCGCGGTGCTGTCGAACCTGGGGGCGTACTGGGCTCGACGGGGAACATGTCCGGCTGTCGGCAGCGTGTCGAGGTCCATCCGCTCGTAAAACGGGTGGGGCAAACACAACTGCCAACAACGACTACGCACTGGCTGCGTAAGCAGCCGCGCCGACCCGACGGCTCCGCCTGTCGGCCAGGGCTCGGCGCCGTTTGACGGGCTGGACCACCGGGGAGCCCTGACCCGGTAGTCGAGAACTCAGGGGCTGGTCCCCCGGCATGGGTGCCCACCGACTGGCCGGGGGACGAGATACACCCGGTGGGCTGCACACGGAGACACCGCCGGCCGGAGTTCCTCGGACGTGGGTTCGATTCCCACCGCCTCCACCAAAGACGTCGAAGCCGCCAGACGGGCGGCTTCTTTCGTCTTCGGTTACGGTGGGAATCTCACTGTGGGTGGCTCGCGGCCCCCCATCCCCCTCCCGCCGCGGCGCCCCGCCGAGACCAGCGGGCGGCTGTAGGCCGTCCGACCCCCTCCTGCGGACCCCCTCGGCCACAGCCGCAGCCGCTGTCTTCGGCGTGGTCGATTCCCACCGCCTCCACCAGGCTTCGTCTGCGCCCGCCCACCGCGACTTCGCCTTGGCAAGCCGGGCCGCTCCAAACCGCGAGAGGCGGCTGAGAGCTACGCCCTGGCGAGGGGGGGATTTCAGCGATCATGGCTGCCGTCGCCCGTCCGCGCCAGGATCCGGCGAACCGACGGGGCATCCTTTCACGACGCCGAAACCCTCGCGCTCTGGCGTTGCCGAAGTGCGATCTGGCGCCTGGTAGGCGATCTTCCAAGTCAGATCCACGGGGGCGTCGCAGACAGATCCAGGACGTCGCTGACGATCCCAGAGCGGGGGCTCATGCGTGTCGGAATTGGCTCTCTTACCGATCGTATAACTTGACCGGCCTTCCGGTATACTTATATACTTTCACACTGTGATGAACATGACCGGCCGAGGGCGTCAAGCGAGCACGGAGTGCTCGGCGTGAGCTGCCCGTGCCGGTCGGAGACTGGGGAGGTGTGTATGCCAGGCAAGGTCGTGATCGTCGGGGCGGTGCGGACGCCCATCGGTGCCATCGGTGGCGGGCTTGCCAGCCTCCAGGCCGAGCAGCTGGCGACCCACGTCATCAAGGCCCTGCTCGCCAGGTCTGGGGTCGACCCTGCCGTGGTGGAGTACACCTGCATGGGCTGGGTCATGCAGGACCCGCGCAGCCCCAACCTGGCCAAGAACGTGGCCGAGCTGGCGGGGGTGCCGCCCACCTCCCCGGGGACCACGTTCCATGAGAACTGCGCCTCGGGCGGCGCCGCGATCCACAGCCTGAGCAGGCGCATCCTGCTGGGCGAGGTCTCGCTGGGCATTGCCGGCGGGGTCGAGTCCATGAGCAACGTGGCGCGCTACCTCTACACCGGCCGGACCAGGAGCCAGCTCTACGGCGATATGACGCTGGTGGACGGGCTGTTCGGCGCCCTCACCGACGCGCACGTCGGCGGCGGCGAGCTCATGGGCCTGCTCACCGAACGCCTGGTGGAGAAGTACGGCGTCACCCGGGAGGCGCAGGACCAGGTGGCCTTCCGCAGCCACCACGCCGCCCTGGACGCCTGGGAGCGGGGGGCGTTCGACGGGTACGTGACGCCGGTGGAGGTACCGCAACGCCGCGGCGAGCCGGTGGTCGTGGCCAGGGACGAGGGCCCGCGGCCGGTGACCTTCGAGCAGCTGGCGGCCGCGAAGCCCTACTTCAAGCGCGACGGCGGCACCATCACGTCGGCCAATGCGTCGACCCTCAACGATGCAGCGGCGGCTCTCCTTCTGGCGAGCGAAGAGCGGGCCGCCGAGCTCGGCCTGGAACCGCTCGCAGAGCTGGTCGCCTTCCACAACGTGGGCGTCGAGCGCGAGCTGATGGGCGAAGGCGCGTTCAAGGTCGTGCCGCCGCTTCTCGAGCGCGCCGGCGTCAAGCTCCCCGAAGTGGACTTCTTCGAGATCAACGAGGCCTTCGGCGCGGTGCTCGCCGCGGCGTTCCACTACCTCCCCGAGCTCGAGGTCGAGCGCACCAACCGGTGGGGCAGCGGCATCTCCCTCGGTCACCCGGTGGGGTGCACGGGGGCGCGACAGGTCGTGGACATGGTCCACCAGCTGCGGTTGCGGGACGCGAACCTCGGGGTCACCAGCCGTTGCGTGGGCGGCGGCATCGGCAGCGGCGAGGTGCTCCGACGGCGGTAGGGACCACGAACGGGCAGCAGCGTCGGACCCACGGAGGACAACCTCCAGGCCACTCCTCCGCGGGGGCGAAGGTCGTGCGCGGGGCACGGCACCGTGCGCCGGGCATGGCCCGTCACTGGGCCCGGCGCCGCGGACACAGGCGCCTGCGATTGCAGGATCGGGTCCGCTCGATCATGCTCTCCGCACGCGTCTCCGACGCGAGCATCGAGTTGCAGGGTGCGATGGATGTCCGGCTCGGTGGCGGCGCGTGGTGCGCGGTACGCGCCGAGCCCAGCCTGGCGAGAGCCGGTGGTGCGGAGCGAGCTGAGGGGGAAGACTGCATGAGTGGACGGACCTTTGGTCGTTGGGGATTGCCGGTGTGTGTCCTGATGCTCTCGTTACTCGGCACGCCGGCGGTCGGTGCCGGGGAGAACGGCGCGACGGCGGCTCCCGAGCCGCAGTGGGACCGGACGGAGCTGGAATCGGCGATGGCATATGCCCGGGATCAGCGTTCGAGCGCCGTCGTCGTCGCCGACCACGGTGAGGTGATCGCCGAGCGAACCTGGTCGGTGGACGCGGACGCCGGGTCGGCGTACAGGAACCTGCTGTGGGGGAAGACCGAGGCAGGTGCTCCCATCGAAGATGTCGCGTCGCTGCAGAAGAGCATCGTGTCGGTGCTGGTGGGGATCGCGGTCGATCGGGGGCTCCTCGACCTCGGGGCGCCGGTCTCGACCTACCTGGGGGCGGGATGGACGAAAGCGCCGCGTGACGACGAGGCTGCGATCACGATCCGGCACCTCCTCTCCATGACCAGCGGGCTCACGCCCACGCTGGAGTACCAGGCGCCAGCGGGCACGGTGTGGCTCTACAACACGCGGGCCTACAGCCGGCTGGTCGACGTCCTGGAAGCGGTGACGGGGGATGACATCGGCGCCATCACCGAGCGCTGGCTCACGGCACCCATCGGGATGGACCAGACTGCGTGGCGAGAGCGGCCCTGGGTCACCCCCGCCATGGATGCCAACCCCCTCGGGCTCTACACCACGGCGCGAGATCTGCTCCGCTTCGGCGAGCTGATGCTCGCCGGAGGCGCTTGGCAGGGCCGGAGGGTGGTCTCCGAAGGCTATGTGGAAGCGGCTGTCACTCCGTCGCAGGAGCTCAATCCCGCCTATGGTCTTCTGTGGTGGCTGAACGGCCGTCCGCTGCGCATCGGTCCGGAGGCGTCCGGCCATCGAGTGCTGGCGCCCGCCGCGCCGGGAGACATGTACGCGGCACAGGGGCTCCTGGGGCGCAAGGTGTACGTGGCCCCCAGCCTTGGCCTGGTGGTGGTGCGCCTGGGCGATGCGCCCGACGCCGACTTCAATCAGCGCTTCTGGGAGCTGCTGATGGCGGCGGCCCCCGCGTCGCCCATCTGCACCCCGTGCCCGGCGCCCATCGCCGACCAGATGAGCCGGGCCCGGGCGTCGGACGGGCGCACCATCAGCTGGCGTGAGCACATCATCGACGATCCGACCCGTGGCGTCCCGGATCTCACGGGAGGCGACGGCCTCGCCATGGCCGACCTGGACGGCGACGGCTTCGACGACATCGTCTCGGTGCACGAGTCGGACACGGTGTACGACGGCAAGCCCCTTGGCCACGTGCGCATCGCCTGGGGGAGCGCCGATCCCGAGCACTGGGACCTGGGGACGCTGGCCCTCGGCCCGGAGGCCGCGGCCGCCGAGGACGTCACCCTGGCCGACCTGGACGGCGACGGCGACGTGGATGCCGTCGTGGCCTGCGAGCTCGCGCACCTGATCTACTTCTCCAACCCTGGCGGCCGCGACGCCCGCACCGTCGAGTGGCCGCGGGTCGTCATCCCGATCACGGAGAACCGCGGTTCCTACATCCGCGTCTTCGCGGCCGATCTCGACGGGGACGGACACCCGGAGGTGGTCGCGGCGAACAAGGGCGAGCAGAACCCGGACGTGGACACCCCGAGGCTCAGCGATATCTCGATCTACCTCGTCCCCGGTGATCCGCTGAAGGGCGGGCTGTGGCGGGAGCAGCTCCTGGGTCAGGTCCACATCCCCATCAACTCCGAGCCCGTGGATCTGGACGGGGACGGCGACCTGGACGTCGTGGGGGGATCCCGGGGCGAAGCTCGGGTCGTGTGGTTCGAGAACCGCGGCGGCCTCGAGTTCGTCCAGCATCCCATCGTGCTCCAGGATGCTCCGGAGGCCCTGGCCGTGACCGGGTTCAACATGGACTACGCCGATCTCGACGGGGACGGTCGCTGCGACATCGTGTCCACCGCATGGCCGGGGTCGATCGTGCTGCTGCACCGGCCCGAGCATCCCGACGACGTCTGGCGATGGTCCCTGATCGGCGCCGCACCCCCGGACCAGCTCGTGAGCGTGCGGTTGGGAGACATCGACGGCGACGGCGACCTCGACATCTTCAGCGGGGCATACAGCCGCGGTCCGCGGGATCACGACGGCCCGCTGGTGACGGTTGACGATCCGCTGGGCCGCATCGCCTGGTTCGAGAACCCCGGAGACGGCAGCACCCCCTGGCCGCGCCACGACATCTCGCGGCGCAAGCGTGGGATGTACGACAAGTGGCTGCTGCGAGATCTCGACGGCGACGGTGACCTGGATGCAGTGGGCACCCGCGGCAACAGCGAGCCCTACGGCGGCGTGATCTGGCTCGAGCAGGTGCGGCAGCCGGGACCGCACCGGGTGTTCGAGGAGGCCCGCGCCATCGACAGCCAGCAGATGCCGCCGCCTGACGCCGAACAGGAGTACTAGGGTTCGACCGCGGTGTCGGGCAGCACTGCGTGCAGGGCGAGCGTGGTGATCTCGTCCGCCATCTTCCCGGCCGGCATCCGACCGTCCCGTCGGTACCACTTTGCCAGCCACAGCACCATGCCCACCAGAGTGTGGGTGGCGGCGGTGGTGTCGACGTTCCGTAGCTTGCCGGCGGCAGCGAGGCGATCCAGCCGGTCGTGGATGAGGGCGAGGTAGGCACGCTTGCGGCGGGCGATCTGCGCCCGGTCGGCCGGCAGCAGCGACCGCATCTCGTCCACGGCGAGGTTGGCGAAGGCGGCATCGTCCTCACGGGTGATGATCAGGGCGTGGGTGCGGATGAGACGGCGCAGCCCCTCCTCATCACTGCGGCTGTCGTCCAGCTCTCTCTGGATCTCCTCCTCGAGGATATCGTGAGCGTAGTTGACGATGGCGGCGAGCAGCTCCTGCTTGCTGCTGAAGTGGTAGTAGAGCCCGGCCTTGCTGATGCCGACAGCGTCTGCGATGTCCACCAGCGAGGTGATCTCGAACCCCCGTTCGAGGAACAGGTGCGCAGTCCGCCGGAGGATCTCCGTGCGCCGGCTGGGCCGTCGACGGGGTCGGGTGGCGTTCGCCGCTGCTTCGTTTTCCGGCTGCCGCGGAGCGTCCATGGTCACGCGCTCTCCCTCCTCGGCCGATGCCCCTTGACTAGCTGTGCCTGCCATTATATGTAATCATATAAGTGTACCGGGAGGCCGGTAAAGTTATAAGCTTCACGGGAGCGATTGATCCGGAGATGCATGGGTGCCATTTGCTTCGCGAGCGCGCCACAGTACTGTCGGGGCTCACGTTAGGAGAACATGCTTTGGGGGGCGAATACTCCGATGCCAAAGGTCGGCAGCCCCGGTTGGTGCCGTCGGCCGCGGGCGGGCGACGCCGAAAGAGCTTCCCGAAGGGACCGTCGACACCGGGGCTGAGACGGGAGCCGACGACTCGCAATGAAAGGAACGGTGGGTGAGCATTCGATTCGATCAACGAGTGGCGATCGTGACCGGCGCCGGAGGCGGTCTCGGACGATGCTACGCCCTGGAGCTCGCGCGGCGCGGCGCCCGGGTGATGGTGAACGACCTGGGGGGGGCGTTGGACGGCACCTCGGGCTCGGCGACCAGGGCGCAGGCGGTGGTGGACGAGATCACGGCCGCCGGCGGAGAGGCCGTGGCCAACCACGACAGCGTGGCGGACCGGGAGGGCGCTCGGCGCATGGTGGAGGAGGCCGCGAGCCGGTTCGGGTCGGTGGACATCCTCGTCAACAACGCCGGCATCCTCCGGGACAAGACCTTCGCCAAGATGGAGCTGGACGACTTCGCGGCGGTGGTGGACGTCCACCTCATGGGCAGCGTCAACGTCACCAAGGCGGCCTTCCCGTTCATGAAGGAGCAGGGTTTCGGGCGGATCGTCCTCACCAGCTCCTCGACCGGTCTCTACGGCAACTTCGGACAGACCAACTACGGCGCCGCGAAGCTCGGCCTGGTGGGGTTCATGAACACCCTCAAGCTCGAAGGGGCGAGGTACGGCATCAAGGTCAACTGCGTCGCGCCCACCGCGGCGACCCGGATGACCGCCGGCCTGTGGCCCCCTGGAGCGGACAGCGCACTGCCTCCCGAGCGGGTGGTCCCGGCCGTCATCTACCTGTGCAGTGAGGACGGCCCCACGGGCCACATCATCCAGGCCGGCGGGGGCTACTTCGCCCGGGTTGCCGTCGTCGAGGGCAACGGCGCGGTCCTCGGCCCGGAGGCGACCGCTGAGGACGTGGCCGACCGCTATGGCGAGATCGCCGACCTGGGCGGTGGGCGGACCTTCGGGGATGGCGTCGAGTTCGTGACGACGATCCTGAAGACCATCTCGGAGCGTTCGGGTTGACACTGCAGCATCACCGGGCACGGCACGGTCTCGCCCGGGGCGGGCTGCGGTCGCGATCGGAGGATCAGCGCCGGGGCGGCGGCCTCTTCGACGCGGGTGCCCACAAGGTCGGTGACGGCCCAACGTCCGGACCGCGTCGCCGGTCGGGTCGCCCGGCGCACGGGCGGGGTGGGCGGATGCCACGGAGGGCGACATGACGACGAAGCTGGCCCCGAAGGCTTCCTTCTACCTGGGCTTCCTGCTGCTCCTGAACGTCTTCAACTTCGCCCACCGCCAGATGCCCATCTCCCTCGGCTACCAGATCGAGACGGGGCTCGGCATCTCCCACGCCCAGCTCGGCCTGCTCATCGGTTTCGCCTTCATCGTGGTGTACTCCGTGGCGGGCATGCTGTTCGGCACCGTGGCCGACCGCTGGAACCGGCCCCGCCTGATCGCCCTCGGGCTGACCCTGTGGTCAGCGGCCACCGTGGTGTCGGGCCTGTCCCAGAGCTTCCTCCAGATCGCCCTGCTGCGGCTCCTCGTGGGCACCGGGGCCGCGGTCCTCACACCGACGGCGCTCGGCATGCTGGCCGACGTCTACCGCCCCGAGAAGAGGGCCTTCGCCTCGGGGGTCTACTACGGCGGCATCCCGCTGGGGGCCGGGCTCTCTCTGATCGTGGTGGCGCTCCTCCAGCCCGTTCTCGGCTGGCGCGCCTGCTTCTACGTGGTGGGAGGCGCGGGGCTGCTGATGGTCCCGTTCATGCTGCTCCTGAAGGACCCACCGCGCGGCGGTGGCGAGGCGGCCGAAGCCCCGGCGGTGAACCAAGCTCCCGCCGCGGGCAGGTCGATGGCCGAGGTGCTCGGCGAGATCGTGGCCGTGGCACGACGCTCCCCGGCCCTGGTCGCCTCGGTGATCGGCAGCGTGATCGTGCTCTGGCCCATCAGCGCGTTGGCCCTGGGTGTGACCTGGCTGCAGGCGGAGCGCGGCTTCACCATGACCCAGGCCGGGCTGTACAGCGGCGTCATCTTCCTGGTGGCCGGATTCCTGGGCAACATCGCCGGCGGCTGGCTGAGCGACCTCTGCCACCGCCGCTGGCGAGGCGGGAGGCTGTGGTTCCTGGCCATCGCCCAGCTCGTGATCGGCCCGCCGGCATTGGCCTGGTACGTGCTGCCCAAGGACTCGGTCCTCTTCTACGTGGTGTGGTTCATCGGGAGCTTCGCCGCCACGGGCTACTTCGGTCCCATTTTCGCGACCGTCCAGGATCTCGTGCCGGCGCGGGTGCGCTCCACAATGGTGGGGGTGTTTCTGCTGCTGGCCAACATCTTCGCCACGGGCCTCGCGCCCTGGGTGGCCGGCGCCATCGGCGACGCCACCACCCTCACCAGGGGGCTCGTGATCTGCACCCTGGTGGGTTTCCTGTCGGTGCCGTTCTTCGTCTTCGCCGCGCGCCGCTACGCCACCGACGTCGCACTCGTCGACGCGCTGCCGGCGGGAAGCCGGTGATGCGGCGGAGTGCGGTCTCCGTGACGGCCGGACGTCTCGGGAAGCCGTGCCGACAAGCCCCACGCTGTGTTCATGGCAGGAGGAGGATCAGGATGTCAGACCCCACTCGTTTCGATGACCCGCGGACGGTCCTGGGTTGGATTCCGGGCCGACTGATCGTCACTGTGGCCGTGCTCGCGCTCGGGGCGCTGGCCTGCGCGCCGTCCGCCACCGTCGAGCGACCGATGGTCACGGCCGGGGGTGAGCGCCTGCTCGGCACCTTCGTGGGCGAGGGCTCGGCCGAGGCCGCGTTCAAGGGGATTCCCTACGCGGCGCCGCCCGTCGGCGACCTGCGCTGGCGGCCGCCGGCGCCGATAGCTCCACGGCAGGGCGTGCAGCAGGCAACGGACTTCGCGCCGCCATGCTCCCAGGCCGCCACGGTCAACGAGTTCGCACGCAACATCGCCTCCAACTTCGGGCAGGACCCCGACCTCGTGCCGGAGCCCCATCCCTCGAGCGAGGACTGCCTCTACCTCAACGTCTGGACGCCGAACCTGGGGGGTGAGGACCCCCTCCCCGTGATGGTGTGGATCCACGGTGGCGCCAACGTCGCCGGCAGTGCTGCGGAGCCGGACTACAACGGTGCCAACCTCGCCCGCAAGGGGGTGGTGGTCGTGTCCATCAACTACCGCCTCAACGTGTTCGGCTTCCTCGCCCATCCGGCCCTCACCGCGGAGTCCGAGCACGGCTCGTCGGGCAACTACGCGCTGCTCGACCAGATCGCCGCGCTGCGCTGGGTTCAGCGCAACATCGCCGCCTTCGGAGGAGACCCGGAGCGAGTGACGATCTTCGGCGAGTCGGCCGGCGCCACCGACATCGCCTATCTCCTGGCCTCGCCTCTCGCCGCCGGTCTCTATCACCGCGCCGTCATCGAGAGCGGGGGCTACGCGGTGAGCGACTACCGCACGCGCGCCGAGGCGGAAGCGGTGGGCGAGACGTTCGCCACCGCCCTCGGGGTGGCGGACGCGGACGACGTACTTGCGGCCATGCGCGCCGTTCCCCCCGAGGAGCTCCTCCGCACGTGGTTCTCCATCAAGAAGCCCGGCAACAGCGCCCCCAACATCGACGGCTGGGTGCTGCCCGAAGCGGCGGCCAGAATCTACGACACCGGCAAGCAGAATCGAGTCCCGCTGGTCATCGGTTTCAACGCCGACGAGTGGACCACCCTGCGACACTACTGGCCCAACGTCACCCTCGACGGCTTCCGGAAGGTGCTTCATACGATGTACGGTCCGCTGGCGAACGAGGCGCTGGCCCTGTATCCGGCGACGACCGATGAAGAGGCGGCGAAGGCGGCGGATCGCTGGCAGACCGACTGGTACTTCGCCTGCCCCTCCAGGTTCATCGCGGACCGGATGGCGCGCTCGGACAGCCCGGTCTACTTCTACGTCTTCAGCCGGGTCGTGCCGGCCCCGGGTGGCGAGAAGCTCGGCGCCTATCACGGCGCCGAGATCGCCTACGTCTTCGACAACCTGGCCGTCGAGACCTGGGTGCCGCGCCAGCCCTACGACCAGGAGCTCGCTGAGACCATGAGCGCCGCCTGGGCGCGCTTCGCCGCCACCGGCGATCCGAACGGAGGCGGGCTGCCCACCTGGCCGACCTATCACAGCGGGGAGGAGGGGTTCCTCAACCTCGGCGATCCGGTCCGCGCCGGAGCGGGCGTTCGCAAGGACTCCTGCGACCTCTACGAGAAGCTCCAGGCCGCGCGTCTGGCGGCGGCAGGCCGCTGACGCCGTAGCGAAGGAGGGACACGCGTGGGTAGTGTCGGCGTCATCCTCGGGCTCGCGCTCCTGATCGTCCTCGCGCTGCGGGGGATCAACATCTTCATGGCGTCCATCGTGGCTGCGCTGGTGGTCGCCCTCACCAACGGCCTCGGCATGGCGACGGCGTTCGGCCAGGAGTACACCGGAGCCATGTTCGGCTTCGCCGAGAAGTACTTCCTGCTCTTCCTGGCGGGGGCGCTCTTCGGCCGCGTCATGGGGGAGTCGGGGGCCGCCGCGTCCATCGCCCACGCGCTCGCCGACCGGCTGGGACCGCGCCGCGCCCTGCTGATCACGGTCTTCGCCACGGCCTTGCTCACCTACGGCGGCGTCAACGTCTTCATCGTGGTCTTCGCCATCTACCCGCTGGGTCTCGTGCTGGTGCAGCGCGCGAACATCCCGAAGCGGCTGCTGTTGGCGGCCATCGGCCTGGGATCGGGCACCTTCACCATGACCGCCATGCCGGGCGCGCCGTCGATCCAGAATGTGATTGCGGCCCAGAACCTCGGCACCACGCTGGCGGCGGCCCCGGCGCTGGGTCTGGTTGCCAGCGGCGTCATGCTGGCCCTGGGGCTCGGCTACCTGGAGTGGCATCGGCGCCGTGCCGAGCGCGTCGAAGAAGGCTTTCGACCCGCCGTCACCGATGTCCTCCCCGAAGACGGGGAGGCCCTCCGGCCGACGCCACACTGGACCGTGGCCTCGTTGCCCCTGCTCGTCGTCGTCGCCACGATCCTCGTCCCCCTGTGGCTCGCGAGCTGGCTCGACCTCGACTCGGGCGGAGGTGCGCTGACCACCGTGCTCCGCTTCGCCAGGGACGAGCAGACCCTGTGGCCGGTGGGGGCCATGGCCCTCGGCGCGCTCGTGGCGGTGCTCTCCATGGGCGGCTACCTGTCGGAGCTGCGGAGCACCCTCGGCCGGGGCGCCGAAAGCTCGGCCCTGCCGCTGCTCAACACCGCGGCGGTGATCGGTTTCGGCGGGGTGGTCCAGGCGACGTCTGCCTTCGACTGGTTCACCGGCCTGATGGTCGGCAGCGGCCTCCCGCCCCTGGTGTCGGCCGCGGTCTCCGTCAACATCGTGGCCGGGATCGTGGGGTCGGCGTCAGGGGGCCTCGGCATCTGGATGCCGACCCTCGCCCAGCACTACCTGGACGCGGGCGTGCCGGCGGCGGTGCTGCACCGCGTCGTGACGGTGGCCGCCGGCGGCTTCGACACCATGCCCCACTGCGGGGTGGTGATCACCTTCCTGACCATCACGGGCATGACCCACCGCGAGGCCTACAAGGACATCTTCATGATCTGCGTCGCCATCCCGGTGGTGGCCACGATCGTCATCGTGGCGCTCGGCATGGCGCTGTACTGACGGGGCGTCGTGATGGACCCCAGGCTCAGCCCGCGGCCCCCGGCGCCTCGACCTCGGACCTCCGAGCGGTCCATCGGTCGACCCGGTCGGGGGCAACGGCCCGTACTCGGGGAATGGGCACGACGCGATCTAGGAGGGCGCGGCTGGTGGGGTGGACTTTTCCTGCAACGAGTTGGATGGGGGTGGAGTGCATCATGAACGTCGGATCATTGCTTGCTCGGCACGCACGGTACCGGGGCGACCACACCGCGCTGGTGGTGGGGGACGTCCGGCTGAGCTTCCGTGAGCTCAACCGCTACGTCAATCGACTGGCCAACGCCCTGCTGGCCTCCGGCCTGAAGAAGGGGGACAAGTTCACCACTGTGCTGCCCAACTGCCTCGAGCTGATGGCGGCCATCTGGGCGGCGGGCAAGACGGGGATCGTGGTCGTACCTGCGAGCCCACTCCTGCAGGCAGGGGGCCTCGCGACCCTGATCGACGACTCCGACTCGGCCATGGTGATCGCGGACGCCGCCTTTGCCGGTGCGCTCGATGGGCTCCGCGGCGCGCTGCCGAAGCTGGTAGACAACGGCGTCGTGCTGGTGGGTGAGGACGCCGGACGGCATGGATTCACGTCATTCGAGTCGTTCATCGCGGGCGCATCGGAAGACGATCCCCCCGACGCCGGCATCGTCGGCGACGACGTGTTCAACATCATGTACTCCAGCGGCACCACGGGCATGCCCAAGGGGATCGTCCACACCCACGACTGCCGGGCGGCCTTCTGCACCCTCTTTGCGTCGGCGTTTAGGATCGTCCCGGAGAGCATCGTGCTGCACTCCGGTTCCATCGTCTTCAACGGCGCCTGGGTCGACCTGATGCCGTGGATGTTCGTGGGCGGGACCTACATCCTGCACGAGGCCTTCGACGCCGAGCGGGTCATCGCGACCATCGAGCGGGAGAAGGTCACCCACACCATCATGGTGCCGTCGCAGATCATCGCCGTGCTCTCGAGCCCGTCCTATGACCCGGCCAGGCTGCAGTCCCTGCAGATGCTGCACAGCGTCGGCGCTCCGCTCCTGCTCGAGTACAAAAGGCGGATCAACGACGAGCTGCCGGGGAGGTTCTACGAGCTCTACGGTCTCACCGAGGGCTTTGCGACGATCCTCGACAAGCACGACGCGGTGCGCAAGGTGGGGTCGGTGGGCTGCCCGCCGGCGTTCTCGGAGATCAAGATCTTCCGCGAAGACGGCTCCGAGTGTGAGCCTCGCGAGGTCGGTGAGATCTGTGGGCGCGCTCCCATCATGATGGCGGGCTACTACAAGCGGCCCGACCTCACCGCACAGACCATCCGGGACGGCTGGCTGCACTCGGGCGATGCCGGATACCTGGACGAGGACGGCTACCTCTACCTGGTGGACCGGATCAAGGACATGATCATCTCGGGCGGGATCAACGTCTACCCCAAGGACATCGAGGAGCTGATCATCCAGCACCCGGCGGTCCAGGAGGTGGCGGTCTTCGGGGTCGCGAACGAGCACTGGGGCGAGACACCGGTGGCGGCGGTGGTGCGCGCGTCCGGGGCGGACGTCGCGGCCGGGGAGCTCGTCGCCTGGACCAACCAGAAGGTCGCGGCGAAGTACCAGCGGATCCGCGGGGTGGTGTTCTACGACGAGTTCCCGCGCAACGTCGCCGGCAAGACCCTCAAGCGCAAGATGCGGGCCGAGTACGAGGGCGGCTGACGCCGGACCCCGCTTCCCGCCGCGCTCACCGACCCGTGTGCCGCACGATCGTGGCGATGACGGTGGGCCAGGTGCCCTTCGCCAGGTCGTGGCCCATCCCTTCGACGACCAGCACGTCGGCCCCGTCGATGAACTCGGCGGTGGCGAGGCCCGCCTCCAGCGGGACCACGGGATCGCTGTCGCCGTGGATGACGAGGGCCGGGCAGCGGATCGAGGCGAGCGCCTGCCTCCGGCTGCCCGACGCGAGGATGGCCGCCATCTGCCGACTGCGACCCGCCGAGTGGACGCCGCGCTCGAAGAGCCGCGTCGCGTGCTCGTCGGCCGCGCTCGGATCGATGGGGTACGCGGGCCCGGCGTAGACCCGCCACTTGGAGACGTACTGCTCGATGAAGGGCTCGAGCCGGGTCGGCAGGGGAGCGGTCAGGCAGGCCCACGCCTCGGGCGTCGAGGTCGGGTAGCCGGGCTCCCCGGAGGAGGACATAATCGAGGTGAGGGTGAGGACCCTCTCCGGGTGGTGTGCGGCCACGAGCTGGGCGATCATGCCGCCCATGGACAGGCCCACGACGTGCGCCTTCTCGATGCCGAGCGCATCCAGCAAGGCGACGGTGTCGGCCACCATGTCCGACAGGCGGTAGGGCGCCTGGACCTTCTCTCCTCGCTCCAACGCCTCGATCATCGCGTCGATATCAGGCTCGCCCGCCTCCTCGAGGACGGTGGATTGGCCGGCGTCGCGGTTGTCGAAGCGGACGACCCGGAAGCCGCGGCCGGCGAGCTGGATGCAGAACTCGTCCTTCCAGTCGATCATCTGGGCGCCGAGGCCCATGATCAGCAGGACGGGGGGCGCCTCGGGCGATCCGAACGCGTCGTAGACGAGCTCGATGCCGTTGGCCGTGACCCGCGCCGGGCCGGTGTGGGGGATGACGTCGGTCATGAGGCGACCTCCAAAGCGTCGTCGATGTGCGTTCAACACCGTGCAATAGGCGTCATTTCGTCGCGGCCTGGATCTCGCGTCCCTTGGCCACCGCCGTGCGCGCCTCGGCGGGACGGCCGGTGCGGTTGAGCAGATCGGCGAGGACGAAGTACCCGAGCGGGCCCTCCGCGTGCTCCGGATCGAGCTCGATGCCTCTGCGGACGAGCCTCTCGGCGCGTGCAAGATCGCCGCCCGTGTCCATGAGCAGCTTGGCCAGGTAGTAGTGCCCCTGGACGAAGTCGGGGTTGGACTCCAGGGATGCCTCCCAGAGCTGCCGTGCCCGATCCACGTTGCCCATGGAGGCGTACAGCTTGCCGAGGTTGAACTGGGCCTTGAAGAATGTCGGTGCAAGCTCGAGCGCCCGCTCATACTGCTTCATCGCCGACTGGGCGTCGCCTCGCTGCTCGTAGACCACCCCCAGGTTGAAGTGGGGGAGGGCGAAGCCCGGGTCGGTGGCGACGGCACGTTCGAACAGAGGGACCGCCTCGCCGTCACGGCCCTGTTCGACGCGCACCTCGCCCAGCTTGTTGGTGAAGAACGCCGACGTGTCACCCTTCGCGGAGGCCTGCTCGAGCACCGCTGCGGCCTCGTCGAATCGCTTCAGCTCGACGTAGACATCGGCGATGGCGAGGGACGCGCGGGCGTCCGAGCCCTTCAGCTCCAGGATCCGCCGAAAGCCGACCAGCGCCTCGTCGTAGCGCTTGAGGTCAGCGTAGGCGGCGGCTAGGCCGAACAGCGACCGCTCGTGCTCTCCGTTCAGCTCGAGGGCGCGTTTGAAGTGGCGGATCGCCTCCTCCGGGCGGTCCTCGTCCTCCGCGACCTGCCCCAGCATCTGGTGGGCGTCGAGGATCGAGTCGTCCTGGGAGAGCACATCCTCCAGGAGTCGCCTGGCGTCGTCGTCGTGGTGCTGCCCGATCATGCCCTGGGCGGCCATGATCTTCTGGTGGAGCTCGAGGCGGTCCTTGGGATCGGCACGACCCCCCACGTCCTCGTCCTCGACGCTGACGGCGCCCTGCCCAGCCATGTAGCCGAGGGCCCTCAGCTGGGCGAGGGTGCGTTCGTCCATCTTCGGCCCGGTCCGGGCGGGGCGCTCGCCACTTTCGATGCGCCGCCTCAGGTCGCCGAGGGCGGCGGTGAGGTTGTTCGCCCGATTCGGCTCCTCCTGGTCGAGGTTCTGCTGCTCGGCGGGATCCCGCGCGAGGTCGTAGAGCTCCTGCCGCGGGGCGTCGATGAGCTTGAAGTGGTCGGTGCGCAGCGCCCTGAGCGGGGCCCACCCGTAGTGCAGCAGGGGGTACAGGGACTCGGAGTAGACCGGTCGATCCCAGGCAACGTCCTCGCCGGAGATCAGCGGGACGAGGCTCCGCCCCTGGACGTCCTCGGGCACCGGAAGGCCCACCAGGTCGAGGATGGTGGGGAGCACGTCGACGTGGCTCACGGCCCGATTCACCACGCGGCCCGCGCTGCCGCCCGCGGGAGGCTTGACGATCAGGGCGGCGTGGATCGTGGTGTCGTAGACGAAGAAGCCATGGAACATCTCGCCGTGATCACCCAGCCCCTCGCCGTGGTCAGAGGTGAGCACGATCAGCGAGTGTTCGAGGAGGCCGCGGTCCTCGAGGGCCTGACGGAACCTTCCCACGAGTGCGTCGGTGTAGGCCACCTCGCCGTCGTAGGGTCGACCCTCGTACGTGGACTTGAACGGCTCCGGCGGTGTGTACGGCTCGTGGGCGTCGTAGAGGTGGAGCCAGAGAAAGAATGGGCGATCCGGGGGACGGTGGTCGAGCCACCGCACGGCCTCGGCCTCGGTCTCGGCGCCGTCGCGCTGCACCGAGCTCATGTTGGGCGTCTCCATCTCCTGAAGGTTGAAGTCGTCGAAGTAGCGGTCGAAGCCGCGCCCGATGCCCCATCGGCCATCGAGTACGAACGCGCTCACGAACCCGGCGGTGGCCCATCCCGCCTTGCCGAGAAGCTCGGCGAGCGTAGGGAAGCGCTCGTCGAGGACGTAGCCCACGTTCTCGCGGACGCCGTGCCCTGGCGGGTAGAGACCGGTCATGATCGACGAGTGCGCCGGGAGAGTGAACGGCACCGTGCTCGCCGCGTTGGTGAAGCGGACCCCCTCCGCCGCGAGGGCGTCGATGTTCGGGGTGTCCACCCTCGTGGAGCCGTAGCAGGAGAGCCGGTCGGTGCGGACCGTGTCGAGGGTGATGAGGACGACGTTGACGGCGGCGGGCGTGCGCCGCGGAGCGGAGGTGGGGGCCTGAGCGGCGATCCTCTGGCGGGCATGGGGCACCACCGACCCACCTCCGGTGAGGAAGCGGAGGGTGAGGACCGCACCGGCGACCAAGGCCGCGGCGACAACCGCAACGGCCACCAGGTGGCGGCTGCGGCGTTCGGATGTCGTGGTGTTTGAGGTGTTTCGGCTCATCCGTCGCACTGGTGCGTCAGTCTACCACGCGGGGCGGCTCTGCCGCAGCGGGCCTCGTCGGCTCCTCACCGGCGATCGTGGGGCGTGGTGTCGGAATCACGAGCTGCCATTCGGCAGCACTGCGTTGACTGCGAGCCGAGCGATCTGGCCCGCGACCTCCTCGTCGGGGAGACGGCCGTTCGGGCGGTACCAGTTCGACAGCCACAGCACCATGCCGCTCAACGTGTGGGTGGCGACGGTCGGGTCGATGCCGTCCAGCCTGCCGGCGGCGGCCAGGGACTCGAGGCGTTCGCGGATGATGGCGAGGTAGGCGCGCTTGCGGCCGGCGATCTGGGCCCGATCCTCCGGCAGCAGCGACCGCATCTCCTGGACGGCGAGGACGGCGTAGGCGGCATCGTCCTCCCGGGTGATGAGCCGGGCGTGGGTGTGGATGATGCGGCGCAGCGCGTCCTCGTCGTCGCGGCTGTCCACGAGCGCCTTCTGGACGTCGCGCTCGAGGATGTCGTGGGCGAGGTTGATGATGGCCGCGAGCAGATCCTGCTTCTTGGGGAAGTGGTAGTAGAGGCCGGCCTTGCTGATGCCCGTGGCGCGGGCGATGTCGACCATGGATGTGGTCTCGTACCCCCGCTGGAGGAAGAGATGCGCGGTCCGCCGCAGGATGTCACGGCGCCGGCTCGGCCGTCGGCGGCGCGGCATGGCGGTGGAGCCGGCTCCCCCGTCAGACGTCCGACGGGTGGCCATCCTGGCCCGCTTTCCCACGTCGTGCATCGCTCTTGACAAACTGTGCCGTTCGTTTCATGATGTCGACTATAGAACTCTACCGGGTGGCCGGTCAAGTTATATAATCAAAGTCCTGAGGAGTCGAAGGGGAGCCAAGGTCGTGATGGAAACACAGCAACTGTACCGGGCGGCCGGTCGAGTTGTAAGATTGTGCAGACCAACGCACATCGCGGCCGCCCGTGGGGCACCAAGGTTCGAACTCGGGATCTCAGATCGGACGCGACGGCAAGGGAGGCGGAAGCAGTGACGTCTTGCGCTCGGCGAGGAGGAAGAGCTATGCCCTCGAGGAGGGCAGGGAGGAGGATCGAGATGGTGATGCGACGTCAGTGGCTCGTGGTCGGAGTGCTGTTGCTGGCATGCGCCAGCGGGTTCGCCCAGATCACGGGATCCATCCAAGGTCAAGTGACCGACCAGGACGACCAGGCGATGCCGGGCGTGACGGTGGTGCTCACCGGAGACCCGATTCCGGGTGCCACACGCACCCAGGTGACAGATGCGCGCGGCAACTTCAAGTACGGCGCCCTGCCGATCGGCCGCTATGCGCTGACGGCCTCGATCGCGGGCTTCATGACGCAGGACGTCGAGGACGTCAGGGTCTCCATCGACGGCGTGTCGTCGGTGACCTTCCGCATGCAGCCGGAGGCGTTCTCCGGGGAGGTCGCCGTGGTCGGCGAGGCCCCCCTGGTGGATGTCGTGAGCTCCAGCGTGGCCACCAACTACGACGCCCAGTTCGTCGAGGCCCTGCCCACGCGCAACAACTTCTACGACGTCATGTCGGTGGCGCCGGGGATGAGCCAGCCCAACGAGGGGAGTTCATACTTCTCGGGCTACGGCGGCAACGCGACGTCCGAGCAGTGGAACATTGACGGTCTCAACCTGGCGTCTCCCGAGGGAGGCTGGCTGAGCTGGAACGTCAACCCCGACATCGTAATGGAGACGTCTCTCAAGGGCTTCGGGGCGGGGGCGGAGTACGGCAGCACGCTGGGCAACGTGTACAACGTCGTCACCAAGTCCGGGACCAACACCTACCATGGGTCGGTCTCGGCCTACCTGCTGGACAATAGCCTGGTCGATCCGAACGTCAAGCTCGATTCCTCGAAGCTCTGGGACTACCGCCTGTGGGACCCTGCCGGCGAGTACACCATCGACGACTACTACGATCTCCGCGCCACCCTGGGGGGGCCGATCGTCCGCGACAAGGTGTGGTTCTTCGCTGCCGCCCAGGTCGAGGAGAACAACATCGTGGGTCCCAACAACGTGGCGGGGCTCCAGGGCTCCGGGACGACCACCCACCGCTACGACCTCAAGATCACGACGCAGATCAGCGACAACCACCGCCTCGATGTCAGGGGGCACACGGCGACCAGCGAAGTCGTGCCCGCACCGGACATGTTCACGGCCCTGTCGGCCGTGATGAAGAACGACATCGACACCGACATGCTCACGGCGGACTACAACGGCATCCTGTCGGACACGACCCTGCTCAACGTACGGGCCGGGACCTGGACCCGTGACCAGAAACTGGCCTCGCGCACCGGCAGCACGGAGGAGCGTCTGCAAGATTCCACCTACCCCGGCCCAGCCCTCTACCTCGGCGGGCCGTGGTGGTTCAGCAGCCGCAAGGAGGAGTACACCCAGGTCGATGCGGTGGTGACACACTTTGCCGACGAGTTCATCGCGGGGAGCAGCGAGTTCAAGTTCGGCGTCCAGTACAACGATGGCAACGGCGAGAGGTGGGCGAAATTCTCCAGCTTCGTGTGGAAGCAGCCGCCGAGCGCGGCCTTCTGGTGGTACGACTACTGGGAGTTCCGGTTCCAGATCTTCCCGCCCTTCATCTACGGCGCAAAGACCACGACGAAGTCGGCCTTCGTGGAGGACTCCTGGAAGATCAGCAACCGGCTGACGCTCGACATCGGCGCGCGCTACGACGACCAGAACGGCAGGATCCCGGCCTACCCGAGGCTCGACAACGACGGCAACCCGACGGGCGAGACCATCCCGGGCGCCGACATGATCTCCTGGCAGAACTGGGCGCCGCGCGTCGGCTTCGCCTGGCAGCCCACGGGTGACGGAAGGTCGGTGGTTCGAGGATTCGTTGGCCGCTTCTATGACGGACCCGGCTCGTCCGCCTGGTACGTCCCGCCTCCGGGCCGGGGGAACGTGGACGTGGTCTTCGTCTATCCGTGGCCGGGCCTCCCCGTCTCCTCACAGGCGGCCCCGGCGCCCGGCGACCTGCTCGACCCCAACGTGAAGAACCCGTACACCTGGCAGTATGGGCTGTCCTTCGACCAGCAGCTCGGCGGGAACTATGCCATCGGCGCCCAGGTCGTGATCAAGAACACTGACGACATCATCGGCTGGCAGATCGAGGACGATGGCGTGTGCGTGCCGTTCCTGTGGGATGATCCGTGGACCGAGGATGTGGTCGAGCAGACCCCCCTGTGCGAGATCACCCAGGAGCCGACGCTGCACAAAGGCAACGGGCCGGGGCCGGGCTCACTGGCGCCCGGAGCGACCTACCACATCGACTACAAGGGCGCGATCGTAACCTTCAAGAAGCGCTACAGCAACGGCTGGGACCTGATGGCCTCGTACACCTACTCCAGGACCGAGGGCATCAACTCCCGGCCCCACGATGCGGGCGCCCTGGGTCAGGGGCTGCCGTTGTTCGCCGCCGACTCGGGGTCCGACCCCAACGACTGGTACAACGCCGACCACCTGCTGCAGGGCGACCGGACCCACATGTTCCGGGTCCAGTCCAACGTCGACATCGGCTGGGGTCTGCGGGCGAGCGGGGTGCTCAACATCCAGAGTGGCCGACCCTATCTGCGACTGGCGTTTGTCAACGGGCCAATCAACGGCCGGGCGATCACGGTCACGGCGGACGACAGCGAAAGCCTCCGGATGCCGAGCCAGGCGATCCTCGACCTGGGCCTGCAGAAGACCTTCACGCTTGGTGGCAACGTGGATCTGGACATCGGCCTGCAGCTGCTCAACGCGCTCAACGAGGACGCGCCCGAGTACTGGTCGAGCTGGACCCTCTTCCCAGGCCAGAACTTCGAGCCCTCGAGCTGGGTCAGCCCGAGGAGGGCGCAGGTCAAGGTCAAGGTCTCCTTCTGAGATTCTCTTCGGTTGGGGAGGTGCGCGGCTCAGTGCCGCGCGCCTCCGTCTTTTTGCCCATTGCGGGTTGACCGCTGGTGTCGGACGCAGCAGTCTCTCGACCGGCTGACGTTGACTGGCGGTGCCGCCCGGTGACTAGGGACGCGCCGCCCGGCAGGACTGGTAGACGCGCTCAAAGTCGGTCATCGCGCCGGCGGGGAAGATGGGCTCCGGGAAGTCGGCCTTCATGGCCCGCGTCACCTTCTCCACCACGTCCGGGAGCCGGGCGAAGAGGTCGGGGTCGCGCTCGGCGATCTCGGAGAGCAACGCCGACAGGTGCTCCCGGTCGCCGTGGAGCATCCTGAAGCTGATCTCGGTCAGGAGCGCGTACATGCGCAGGCGCGGTCGGATGTGCCAGAAGTCCACGTCCTGGGCGCTCTGTCGACCGCCCACGGGCACGCCGGGCTCGATGTAACCCAGCGCCTCGAGCTGTCGCATGCCTCGGGTGTCCTCCTCCCGGGTGGTCGCTTCCGACGATGTCGGCGGCGACCACCCGATGCGGTACGAGTCCACCTGCCGCTGGGGGTGGCGTTCCCGGAAGCGCGGGGTGAGGAGCTGCTCCGGAGTCTTCCCGGGGAGCTCTGAGGAGATGGGCAGGTCGAGCAGGCGGAGCAGGAGCGGCGTCACGCTCATCATGTCGATTCCGGGGTAGGTCCCGGGCGCGATGTCCGGTCCGGCGGCCAGGAGCACGCCGTTGAAACGATGCATGCCGCTGAGGTCCTCGGGGGACGGCGGCGAGCCCTCGACGAACTCCCAGAGCCGGAACCCGGCCGCGGACCCGAAGCCGTGGTCGGAGACGACGACGATGTTCGCCCGCGGCCCGAAGCGTGCCAGGACGTCGGCGACGACCCGATCCGCCAGGCGGTAGGCGGCGGGGATGGCACCGTGCAGCAGCTCCTGCTCACGGGGCGGCGGCGACCGGTCGAAGTCCTTGTCGTCCCAGAACCACCACGTCTCGTGACAGGCGAAGTCCACGGCGCGGAGGTAGACGAAGGTCAGGTCGTGGGGCTCGGCGGCGACGTGGAGCAGGGCGCGACGGGCGTTCTCGTCCCGCACCGCGCCGTCGTCCAGGTTCCTGCGGACGACCCGCGTGGCGCTGGCATAGGGCGAGGCCGGGTCATCGCCGTCGGCCGGGTCATAGGGCCAGCCGAAGAACGCGTCGAGCAGGGGCGAGCCGGCCGCCGGCGGCGGCAGCAGGTCGAGGGAGTGGGCGAGCTCGGGCGGGAACGTCCGGCCGCCGCGGTGCTCGAGGAGCGCGTCGGACACCATGACGCCCGCCACCGGCTCAACCGGCGAGGAGGCGTAGGGGGCGATGATCGCCACCGTCTCCCCATAGTGGCCGGCCACGTTCCAGATGGCCGGCGCGCGCCGGGCCGAGGCCTCCACCGGGTGGCGCGCCTCGCCGACGTAGGGGTAGGTGTAGTCCAGGATGTTGTGCTCGCGGGGGAACAGGCCGGTGGCATAGGTGGTCCAGGCCAGGGGCGAGACCATGGGCGGCAGGGTGACGAGGTCGCTGCGTGCGCCGCGCTGGATCAGCGACGCGAGGGCGGGCAGCTCGCCGGCGGCCACCAGCGGATCGATCACGTCCCAGGTGGCGCCGTCGACGCCGATGACCACCAGCGGGTGATGACCGGGCCCGGTGGAGCGGGTGCAGCCGACGGCGGCGCTGAGCGTGGCGAGCCCGAGCAAGGCGACCGCGAGCACGGCGCGGCTGGTCGAGCCTGAAGGGCCCCTGGTTTCGCGTCGGGTCACGACGTCGCATGGCGGGTTGGGCGCGTGCATGGCGGTCGGAGTGTAGGTTCCGCATCGGGATCCTGTCAAAGTCGTCATCGTCCCCTCGCGCCGCCCGGCCGCCGCGACCACGCTGTGGCGCGCGCCCCGCCACCACCGGACGCCGGGCTTGCCTCGGCGGAGTCGTCAGACGAAGCCGGGGCAGGCGTGCAATAATGTCGCCCCGACGGGGTCCCGGTCTCCAACCCGGGCGCCCATGATCGGAGCCATCGCGTTGTCATCTCTGCGACGACGATTCCTCGTACTCGGCGCTCTCCTCGCACTGCTCGGGACGGGCTGGGGCCTGGCCCAGGACCTGGGGCCCGGCGCGGGCGTCGAGTTCCGCTTCGCCGGTCGCTCGGTAGTGGTCCCCAGGATCGGCAGCCGGCTCGAGATCCTGCCGGTGCTGAGCCTCCTGGGCGCCGAGGCCGGCTACTCGCCGGCCGCTCAGACCTACGGTGTGACCCTGGGGGACGACTTCATCCAGTTTGCCCTCGACCGCCGCTTCATCCTGGTCAACGGCAAGCTGGACGAGGTACCGGACGCGCCAACCGCCTCCCCGGCAGGGGTGGCGGCCTCGGTCCAGTTTCTGGAGCGAGGCCTGCTCGGCCCCCTGGGGTATCACCTCGAGGCCATCACCGGCGGGTATCGGATCATGCCCGGTGCGCGCTTCGCAGAGCCCGTGGCGGTGCGGCCCGCGGCGGCCGACTTCGGGGCGACCACGACCCTGGTCCTGACCTTCGATCGGCCCGTGGAAACGGCGGTCACCGATGGCGACGGCACCGAGCCCACCATTCACTTCAGCGATGCGTCGCCGCGGCTGGACTCCACCCTCACCTTCCAGTCCCGACGGGTGCAGCGGCTCCTGACCCAGGGTCAGGACCTGAAGGTGGAGCTGCCGGAAGGGGTCGGTCTGCTGAGCTGGCACCTGCTGGACGACCCCCCCCGCGTGATCCTGGAGCTGGGCCGTAGGCGGCCGACGCCGGTCCCGGAGGCGGTGAACATCGCGGAGCGCTCCGGCCCGCCGCCCATCGTCATCGATCCCGGACACGGGGGGGACGACACGGGGGCGGTGGCGGCGGACGGGCTCATGGAGAAGAACCTGGTGCTCGACATCGCGCGCCGCCTGGAGCGCCGGCTGACCACGCTCGGCTACCCCGTGCGCTTGACCCGGACCGGGGACGACAGCCGCGCCCTGAGTGATCGCACGGCGCTCGCCAATCGTCTCCAGGCCAGGGTGTTCGTGTCCCTGCACGCCAACGCCTCGACGGTGGCGGCGGTGCGTGGTGCCGAGACGTACTACATGAGCCTCGACGCGTCGTCCACCGACGCCCACGCGGCGGCCACCGCCGACCTGGAGAACCAGCCCGCTCAGGCCGGCTCGACCTCGTCGTCCCTGGACCTGATCTTGTGGGACCTGGCTCAGGCAGAGGTCCTCAACGAGAGCTCCCGCCTCGCCCTGGACACCCAGAAGCGGCTCAATGAGCGGCTGGGTCTGCGCGACCGGGGCGTCAAGCAGGCCCCCTTCGTGGTGCTCACTGGGGCAACCATGCCGGCTATCCTCGTGGAGGTGGGCTTCCTGTCCAACCCGGAGGAGGCTCGACGCCTGGCCGGCGCCGACTACCGCGATTGCCTCGCCGAAGCCATCGCCGGGGGCATCGACGACTTCGTGCGGTCTCAATGAGCTGGCGGCTCCTCGTCATCGTCGTGCTCGGGGTGGTGCTGCTCGGCCTCCTGGGCTGGCTCCTGACCGGCGGCGGCGCTTCGCGGCAGGCCCCGGGGGAGGAGGCGACGGGCGCCGGCCCCGTGCCCACTCCGAGCCCCGCTCCGCACCAGCAGGTGGTGCTCCTCTTCACCGGCACCGACGGCCAGCTCCATCCCGAGCTGCGGGCTGTCCCCCTGCCGCAGGAGCTGGAGGCGCGGGTGCAGGTGGTGCTCGGCGAGCTCCTGAAGGGCCCGACGGCGGGCCTGCTGCCGGTGGTGCCCTACGCCGCCGAGCTGAACGCCGTCTACACCGACGGCAACGGCAACGCCTTCGTGGACCTCACCGCACCACCGAAGCCGCTGACCGGTAGCAACACCGAGCTCATCCTCGCCTACGGGGTGGTCGACTCGGTGCTGCTGAACTGCCCCGAGCTGCACGCGGTGCAGCTCCTCTTCGGCGGGCGCGAGGTCCAGACCCTCACGGGTCACCTCGACCTCTCCCGTCCCTTGGTCCTCAACAAAGGGTTCATCGGCGCGTGATCGGGCCCATCGGCGTCTTCGACTCGGGCGTGGGCGGTTTGACCGTCCTCGAGGCCCTCCGCCGCCACCTCCCGGGCGAGGACTTCCTGTACCTGGGGGACACCGCCCGCCTGCCCTACGGCTCCAAGTCCCCGGCCACCGTCCGGCGCTACGCCGTCAATGCAGCCGGGCATCTCATCGAGCGTGGCGTCAAGCTCTTGGTGGTGGCCTGCAACACCGCTTCTTCGTACGCCCTCGAGGAGCTGCGGGCGACGGCGCCCGTGCCGGTGGTGGGCGTGGTCGAGCCCGGCGCGCGCGCCGCGTTGGTCACCCACCCCAGCCGCGTCGGCGTCATCGGGACCGAGGGCACCGTACGCTCCGAGGCCTACCAGAACGTCCTGCGCGACCTCGCGCCCAACGTGGCCGTGCAGGCCGTGGCGTGCCCCCTGTTCGTCCCCCTGGCCGAGGAGGGGTGGGGAGACCACCCGGTCACCGATGAGGTTGCGGAGCACTACCTGCAACCGCTCCTGGAGTGGGGAGCGCAGGCGCTCATCCTGGGCTGCACCCACTACCCGCTGCTGCTGCCGTCCCTCCGCCGAGTGGCCGGTCCCCGGGTCCGCCTGGTGGACTCGGCCAATGCGGTGGCCGCCAGCGTCATCGGCGACCATGTCGCCCTCCTCGCCACCGCCGCCGGGATCCGGGGAGACGTCCACCTGCTCCTCACCGACGCCTCCGACCACTTCCTCGCCGTCACCCGGGCCATCCTCGGCGCCGATCCCGAGCACCTGGAGGTCGTGGACCTCAACGGCGCCCACTGACATCTCGCTCCGGATGAGTGCCCGGAACGGGCTGCAGCACCATGAGCCCGACGCGGGCCGTCGCGTCTCGGCCGCCGTCGCCCCCGGACGGGAGCGCCGGTCCTCGAATCGACCCGATATACTCGCTGGCCGGAGGATCGATCCCCATGCGTCCAGACGGCAGAGAGGCACACCAGGTCCGCCCCATCCACATCGAGCCCGACTTCATCCGCTACCCCGAGGGCAGCGTGCTCTACCGCGCCGACGGCACCGTCGTGCTGTGCAACGTCAGCCTCGAGGACCGCACCCCACCATTCCTGCGGGGCTCCGGCGAGGGGTGGGTGACCGCCGAGTACGCCATGCTCCCCCGGGCCACCGACACGCGCTCCGACCGGGGACGGGTGAGCGGCCGCTCCCAGGAGATCCAGCGCCTGGTGGGCCGCGCCCTGCGCGGTGCGGTTCGGCGCGATCTGCTCGGAGAACGCACGCTCATCGCCGACTGCGACGTCCTCCAGGCCGATGGATCCACCCGAACGGCCAGCATCTCCGGCGCCTGGGTGGCCCTGGTGATGGCCCTGGCCAAGCTCTATGAGCAGGGGCTCCTGGTGGAGTGGCCGCTGACCGATCAGCTCGCCGCGGTGGCGGTGGGGCTCATCGCGGGGGAGGCCCGAGTGGATCTGGACTACGGCGAGGACCTGGACTGCGACGTCGACCTCAACCTGGTCTTCACCGGTGGCGGCCGCATGGTGGAGGTCCAGGGGACGGCCGAGGGGGAGGCGTTCAGCCGCGCCGATCTCGACGCCATGCTCGACGTCGGCTGGACGGGAGCACAGCAGGTCATGGCCGCCCAGCGCACCGCGGTGGAGGTGCGCCTCGCCGGCCTCGGGCTCGGCCTGCCGGAGTGATCGCACGGACCTCGGCCTGGACGCGCTGAGCCGGGCGGCTCCGCGCCAGGCTCAGCTCGCCGCTCGGGCGTGCGGCTCGGCGGCGTCCCAGGAGTCGCCGTCGCCGAGCACCACCACCTCTGCCTGGATCCCGGCCTCCCGCAGGCGCCGCCGGAAGTCGTCCGGGGCCTGTGCGGTGCGGAGGAGCGGCAACCGGGGCCGCAGCCCGAGGTGGATCGGAACGATGGTGGCGGCGCCCAGCGCCCGCGTGGCCTGCACCGCGCCCTGCGGGCCCATGGTCATGGCGATGCGGATGGCTCTACGACCCCGCTTCCCGGGCGCGTCGCCAGCGCACCAGGCCGCAGGTGTTACAGACGATGGACACCCCGATCAAGACTCCGCAGAAGCCCATGACGAAGCCCTGCCAGAAGTCGGCGGCCGGGTGGATGAAGCGCTGCCCCACGAGCCCCGCGACCAGGCTGAGCTGGCCGATGGCGAGCAGGGTGCGGTACTCGTCGACGCGGTTCCTCAGCAGCATGGTGCGCGTTCCCCCTCTCGTCAGTCGGTGAGGCGGTACCAGGTCATGGCGGCCACCTTGACGGCGGCGGCCGTGGCGGCCACCGCGAACAGGTCCCAGCGCCAGATCCCCTTGCCGTAGTAGGAGTAGGCGAAGAGGCCGATGGCCACCAGCACGCCGCTCACCCCGGCGATGCTGGTGGACTTCAGGCGGTGGGTGAGGAAGCGCTCGTCGATGGCTCCCTTGAGAAACGTCATGGGTTCTCCTCCAGGGTGAAGATCTCGTCGGTGGGGCGGGCGAACAGACGGGCGAACGTGAGGGCGAGCGGCAGGCTGGGGACGTAGCGGTCGCGCTCGATGGAGTTGATGCTCTGCCGGGAGACCCCCGCCATGCGCGCCAGCTCCTGCTGCGTCCATCCCCGCTCCTCCCGGAGCTCCCTGACACGGTTTCGTACGTTCTGACCCACGTCAAGCTCGCTTTCCATTTCAATGTAGGGCGGCCGTTCTCGGATGTCAAGTACACTTGCCATTCAGCGCCCGCGACACGGGGCCGGGCGGGCGGCGGGCCGGCGCCGGGACGCCGTGTGCAATTGACAGCTCACGAGAGAGTTGCCGGGGTCCGCGTCGGTTGACACCGCCGCGACCCGGGCCCTATACTCGTCCGTCCGAAGCGGAGGTCTTTGGCAAGTCGATGTGGACCGAGCGTCGGGGTGTAGCGCAGTCTGGTAGCGCACCTGCCTTGGGCGCAGGGGGTCGGAGGTTCAAATCCTCTCGCCCCGACCATGGCCACCCCGGTGTGGAGAACCTCCCGCCTGTAGCTCAGCGGGATAGAGCAACGGACTTCTAATCCGTAGGTCAGAGGTTCGAGTCCTCTCAGGCGGGCCAAGAGCTCCAGGTATGGTGGGCGTAGCTCAGTTGGTAGAGCACAGGATTGTGGCTCCTGTGGTCGTGGGTTCGATCCCCATCGCTCACCCCAATGTGCGCCCGTAGCTCAGTTGGATAGAGCGTCAGACTCCGGATCTGAAGGTCGTGAGTTCGAATCTCGCCGGGCGCACCACTTCATCCCTGGATCATGCGAACGTCGGGCGGCTCCACGGGTCGCCCGATGTGCTCTTCGGGGCTGCGTTCCTGCGGGACACGTCCTGAAGCCGCCCCCCTCGCAGCGCCGCCCGTGATTGCGTGACCCTTTCTCAACGAGAACCTTTCCTTCTCTGGTACCATCTCATGCTCGAGTCGGATCGCTTCGGGGCCCGTCGGCCACGGGGTGGGCGCGGGATCATGGAGGGCGCAGTGAGGTTGGTGGCGGTGGCAGCCCTGGCGGGGGCCGTGCTGGGGAGTGGTGTGGTGCTCGGCGCCGAGCGGCCGGTGATCCGCATCCCCCGCATCGAGGGGAAGATCACGGTTGACGCAAAGCTCGACGAGCCGGCGTGGCGTCAGGCGGTGGTGGTGGAGGTTCCCTGGGAGGTCTCCCCCGGAGACAATCTGCCGGCGCCGGTGCGCACCGAGTGCCTGCTCGCCTACGACGGACGCGCCCTCTACGCGGCGGTCCGCGCGTTCGATCCGACCCCGTCTGCCATCCGTGCCCATCTCGCCGATCGCGACAACGCCTTCGAGGACGACTTCGTGGGGCTCGTGCTCGACACCTTCAACGATGCCCGCGGGGCCTACGAGTTCTTCGTCAACCCCCTGGGCGTGCAGATGGACCTGAGCCAGGACGATGTCAGTCGCGAGGAGGACTCGTCGTGGGACGCCATCTGGGAGTCCGCCGGGAGGCTCACCGCCGACGGGTACGTGGTGGAGATGGCCATTCCCTTCTCCCAACTCCGGTTCACCACCGAGAACGGCATCCGGCGCTGGGGCATCGACGTGGTCCGGATGTACCCCCGCGACCAGCGGCTCACCCTGCGGTCGCAGCGCCAGGACCGAAACCGGGCCTGCTACCTGTGCCAGGTCTCGCAGCTGGAGGGCCTGGAGGGGATCACTCCGGGCCGCAACCTCGAGCTGGCACCGACCTTGACGGGGATCAGCAGCCGCCAGCGGGAGGAGCTGTCCGACGAAAGGCCGCAGAGCACGTCCGACCTCCAGGCCGGGCTCAACGTACGGTGGGGGGTCAGCGACAACGTGACGCTCAACGCGACCCTCAACCCGGACTTCTCCCAGGTCGAGGCCGACGTCGCCCAGCTCGAGGTGAACAACCAGTTCGCCCTCTTCTACCCCGAGAAGCGCCCGTTCTTCCTGGAGGCCGCGGAGACCTACAACAGCCCCATCGACGCCGTCTACACCCGCACCGTGGTGGACCCGTCATGGGGGCTCAAGGTGTCCGGCAAGAGCGGTCCGAACACGCTCGGCGCCTACGTGACCCAGGATGAGACCACCACGCTCCTGCTGCCGGGGGCCGAGGAGAGCGAGCTCGACGGGGTCGAGCAGGAGAACGTGAACGGCGTGCTGCGCTGGCGCCGGGACGTGGGCGCCAACTCCTCCATGGGCGCGCTCGTGACCGCCCGCTCGGGGGAGGGCTACCACAATGCCGTCGCCGGGGTGGACGGGCTCATCCGGCTCGGCGACGCGGACTGGATCGAGGCCCAGGCCCTGGCCTCGTCCACCGAGTACCCGCACCCGATCAGCTCGGAGTACGATCAGCCGCGAGGGAGCTTCAGCGGCGCCGCCCTGGCGGCCGGCTACCACCATCTCACCCGGGACTGGAACTGGTCCCTGTCGTATGAGGACTTCGCACGGGGGTTCCGAGCCGACTCGGGGTTCGTGCCCCAGGTGGACTACCGCGAGGGCTCGGCGAACTTCGAGCGTCGCTGGTGGGGCGGCGACCAGGAATGGTGGACGCGCTTCGAGGTCGGCGCCGAGTGGGAGTACTCCGAGACCCAGGAGGGGGCGCTCCTGGAGAACCAGTGGCAGGGTTGGACGAACATCAGTGGCCCCCGCCGCTCCATGCTCTGGCTGGAGGGGGGATGGCGCCGACGGGGCTTCAACGGGCGGGAGTTCAACCAGACCTTCGCGGAGGCCTGGGGCGAGATGTGGGCCACCGGGGACCTCTATCTGCGGTTGACGGTCAACGCGGGAAACGAGCTGGACGTGGACAACACCCGCAACGGCTCCGTGCTCCGCCTCGCGCCCGAAGCCCTCTGGCGGCCCGGCCGGCACCTGGAGCTGAGCCTCTCCGAGGTGTCGGAGCGCTTCGACGTGGCCGGGGGCCGGCTCTTCAGCGCGGATCTCGTGCGGCTGCGGGTGGTGTGGCAGTTCAACGTGAGGACGTTCGTCCGGGCCATCGTGGAGTCGACCCGCGTCGACCGCAACCTGGACCTCTACCTGGACCCGGAGGACGTAGACGCCCGGGAGCGGAACCTCTTCACCCAGGTCCTCTTCTCCTACAAGGTCAACCCACAGACGGTGCTGTTCGCAGGTTACTCCGACAGTCGAGCGGGCGACGACCTCGTGCGCTCCACCCTGGCCGGCCGGTCGATCTTCGCCAAGGTCGGCTACGTGTTCGCCCTCTGACGCGCGCCCCGGCGACGAGCGAGGGGGCCGTCTGCGGTGATGTGACGGCGATCCGGTTCGAGGCCGTGGGCTATCCCGTCAACTCCCCTGGGGTCGGGGCAGGGCGCGGTCGCGGAACTCGCCGCACCAGTCGTGACGGTCGGTGACCGGCCAGCTCACCGTGGGGTGGAGTGGTTCTTCGGTGGACGCCCGCGGCGCCCAGCGATGGCAGCCACCCTGGGACGGGTTCGCTTCCAGAGGTTTCCAGTAGCGGCAATGGAGGCACTGCTCGCTCCTGGTGTCGTCGGTGGGCGTCGCAGCCATGTAGGACCTCCTGGGAGCCGTTGCCGGGGTCCGGGTCCCGGTCCCGGCCGTCCGCCGGCTTCACCCTCGCCTGCGCCTGGTGTAGGATGTGCGCCCCGGCGGCGTCGGTGAAGAGCCGGAGCTCACGGCCCGTTTGAAAAGAACACGGCGGGGCTCGAGAGAATGCCGCCGGTGGGAGCGACGAGTGGAGTGTGACCCCATCGTCTAGCCAGGTCTAGGACACCGGCCTTTCACGCCGGCAACACGGGTTCAAATCCCGTTGGGGTCACCACCCAACCCTGCCTCCGAGCCGTCGACCCGCTCCGGGTGACTCCCCGAGCATCTTGACGCTCCGCGGGGCGGCGCCCAACGGAATGACACCAGGTGGCCGGGGGCGTTCCGCCGGACGCGGACGCGGACGCGGACGTGGGTCGTTCCACGGACGTGTGTGTCATTGGCAGTGAATGTAAACGTTTCGGTCCCGTTCTCCGTCTTACGAAGAGAAGGCATGAGCAGATGACGGAACCACGGCTGGATGTCGACCGGGAAGTCTCGAGGGGCGAGGCGCCGCAGCTGCTCGTGGCGGTGATCGCCGCGGCGGTCGTCCTGCTCATCGGCCTGCTGCTGGTGGCGGCCACCGCCCCCACCCGGGATCAGTCCGTGAACCCACGCCTGCCGGTGACGAACTCCACCCAGACGGCCACGCCCTCGAGCGAGATGGGTTGACGCGTCTTCTCGGTCTGTGCTCGCCCATGTGTGGGCACCAGGCACCGCTCTGAGTCCGGCGAAGCCCCTCATGACGTGCCCAATACGTGTCACCCTGACGAGCAAAGCGAGGAAGGGTCCCCCGAAGTCTCCGGTGTGGCGGGCCAACGGCCCGGGTCTGGTGCTCTCGGGGGATTCTCCGACTCGCTCCGGCGGATCGACCCTCGCTCAGAATGACAGGCAACTTGGACGTCCCACTGTCTCCGCGCGGTCCCGTGTCATCCCATGAGACACCGCCGCGAAGAGGCGGAGGGATGCTCAGGATGACACGAAGTGGGGTGCACCGGCCGTCTCTGAGCGGCTCTGCGTCATTCCATGGGGTGGCCGGCTGGAACGGGCGCAAGGGTGCTCAGGGAGCCTCGGCGAGGCGCCGATTGAGGGAGATCAGCGCCGGGTCGGACGCGGGATCAGCACCCTCCAGGTGAACCAGGCGAGAGTGCTCGAGGGCGTCCAGGGCCTGGCGGTCCCCTCCGTGCTCCAGGTCCCACTGCGCCTGCTGGCAGAGGGCCACCCAGTCGGTGAGCCGGCACATGCGGTCCACGACGTGCCGGATTTGGGCGGTCGCGGTCACTTCATCGGCTCCGAGCAGAGAGCGGATCGAGTCCTCCACCCGGCCGTGGAGACGGCGCGCCGTCTGGGCGTAGTCGGCGAGGGGCGCCGCGCCGAGACCGCCGATCTCGCCCTCGATCTCGTCCAGCCACGGGCGCTGGAGCCCACGGGCGGCGAAGTCCCGCAGCACCTGGGCGCACAGCGTGTTGTGGGTGCCCTCCCAGCTCTCCACCACGATGGCATCCCGCCACAGCCTGGGCAGCACCGAGAAGTCCTCGATAGTGCCGTTGCCCCCCAGCACCTCGATGCCGTCGCGGGCGGTGCGGGTGGCGGCGAGGGCGGTCCAGTACTTGTTGATCATGACCGCGATGCGCCGCGCCGCAACCAGGTCGTGGCCCGCCTCACCCGTGTCGATGCGGTCGGTCATGGCGAGGATGCGGAAGGAGGTCGCCAGGGCCGCGCGGGTGGCGACAACCATGCGTGCCAGGATCTCCTGGATGGCCGGGTACTCCGCGATGGGCCGGTCGAAGGCCACCCGATGGGCCGCGAAGTGGCGGGCCTCCACCAGGGCGCGGCGCATGATGCCGGTGGCCGCCAGCGCGTTCTGCACCCTGGAGGTGTCGAGCACGATGCCCACCAGGTTCTTGAAGCCATCTTCCACGGGTCCCACGGACTCTCCCAGGGCGCCGTCGAGCTCGATCTCGCCCGTGGCCATGGAGCGCGTGCCCAGCTTGTACTTGAGCCGGCGCAGGGCGAAGCCGTTGGGGGCGCCGTCGACGGTCCGCGGAACGAGGAAGAGGCCGAGGCCCCTGGTGCCGTCGGCCGCGCCCTCGAGGCGGGCAGAGACCACGAACAGGCCGGCGTCGGCTACCGAGCAGAACCACTTCTCGCCGGACAGCCGGTACCGGCCGGGACGGCCGGGCTCGGGCGTCGCCACGCACTCGTTGAGGCCCACGTCGGAGCCGCCCTGGACCTCGGTGACGAACTGGGCGGCGTGCAGCCGACGCTCGTAGTCGGTCTCCAGCAGGGGAGGGAGGTAGCGCTGCCGCTGCTCCGGGGTGCCCACCTTCTGGATGAGCTTGATGGCGCCGGCCGTGCACGCCACGGGGCAGGCGTGCCCGGCCTCCCCGTGCTGGTCCAGGAGGTAGGCCAGGGCGCCGCACACCACCTCGTTGCCGGGCTCCGACAGCACCGCCAGCACGCCGCTGGCCCAGAACTCCCGCCCCACCAGGTGATAGTCGGGGTGGAAGACGACCTCCTCCACCGGCCGACCGTCGGCATCGTGCCGCCGGACCACGGGCAGGTTCTCGTCCCGGTTGGACTCCATGACCAGGCGGTTGAAGCCCTCACCGATGCGGTCGCCGAGGGCGCGGCAGCGGGCCTCGACGTCAGACGCCCGCGCGCCCAGGTGACGGCGGAGCAGGCGCTGGAAGAAGGGGTCGGCGTCGAAGGCGTTGCGCCACTTCTCCTCGCGCCAGGCGTCCAGGTCGGAGCGGGCCGCTGCCGGTGGGTGCTGCGTCATCTCGCACCTCCACGTGGGCCGCAGCCTAGCACCACGCGTCCGGCAGCCACATGGGGAGATCCCCCCGGTCGCGGCTACAATCGGACGGTGCCGGACGGACGCTGGCGGCTGTGGATCGACACCGGCGGGACCTTCACCGACTGCCTGGCGGTGAACCCGGCAGGGGAGCTGCGGCGGGCCAAGGTGCTGTCGTCGGCCGCCCTGCGCGCCCGGGTGGCGGCCGTGGACGGCCCGCGGGCGATCCGTCTGGACGAGGGCTGGGGCCTGCCGGACGGGTTCTTCGTGGGCGCCCGCTTCCGGGTCCTGGGGGGCGCCGGGGGCGGCGTCGAGGTCGCGGGCTACGGTGCCGCGGAGCACCGCGTGGAGCTGGTGGCGGCGCCGGGCAGCGTCCTCGAGGTCGGGCGGCGCTGTGAGCTCACGGTCGCGGCGGAGGCGCCCGTCCTGGCCGCCCACGTGGTCACGCAGACGCCCCTCGGCGACGAGCTCCCACCCATGGCCATGCGCCTGGCCACCACCCGGGCCACCAACGCCCTGCTCGAGCGGCGCGGCGCGCCCACCGTCCTCTTCACCACCCGGGGCTTTGCCGACCTGGAGCTCATCGGCACCCAGCAGCGACCCGATCTCTTCGCGCTCGACATCCGCAAGCCGGCGCCGCTGTACGAGTCCGTTGTGGAGCTGGCGGAGCGTGTGGACGCCGCAGGGCGGGTGCTGGAGGAGCTGCGTCCCGAGGAGCTGCGGCCCGACGCCGAGGCGGCCCTGGCGCGGGGCGTGCGCTCGGCGGCCGTGGTCCTTCTCCACGCCTGGCGCAACCCGGACCACGAGCGGGCGCTGGCGGCGGCGCTGCGCGCCTGGGGCTTCGACCATGTCTCCTGCTCGGCCGAGCTCGCGCCCATGATCGGGGCCCTGCCCCGGAGCGAGACGGCGGTGGTGGACGCCTACCTGGCGCCGGTCATCAGCGACTACGTGGCCGACGTGGCGCGGGCGGTGTCCGACGGGACCCTCCACGTGATGACCTCGCGCCGGCGGACTGGTCGGGCGCCCCGGGCCTGCGCCCCAAGGACACGCTCCTGTCCGGACCGGCGGGGGGGGTGGTGGGCGCGGCGGCGGCGGCCCACCGCTCGGGCTTTCGCCGCGCCATCAGCTTCGACATGGGCGGCACCAGCACCGACGTGGCGCGCTACGACGGCCGCCACGACTACCTCTTCGAGCACCGGGTGGGGGACGCCCGGCTGCTGGCGCCGGCCCTGGGCGTGGAGACGGTGGCGGCCGGCGGCGGCTCGGTCTGCTCCTTCCGCGGCCAGGGGCTGCAGGTGGGGCCGGAAAGCGCGGGCGCGAGCCCGGGGCCGGCCTGCTACGGCGCCGGCGGCCCCCTGACGCTGACCGACCTCAACCTCCTGCTGGGCCGGATGGACGCCGAGGAGTTGCAGATCCCGGTGGACCCGGACGCCGCGGCCCGGGCCCTGGACGAGGTCCGGGATGCGCTGCGGACGGCCACCGGCGAGGAGACCACGTCCGAGACCCTGGCCGAGGGCTTCCTGCGCATCGCCAACGAGCGCATGGCCGCCGCCATCCGCCGCATCTCGGTGCGCCGCGGCTACGATCCCGCCGAGTACGCCCTGCTGGCCTTCGGAGGCGCCGGTCCCCAGCACGCCTGCGCGGTGGCCGCGCTGCTGGGCATCTCATCCGTCGTGATCCCCGGCGATGCCGGCCTGCTGAGCGCCGCGGGCGTGGGCGCCGCGGTGCTCGAGCGCTTCGCCGAGCGCCAGCTCCTGGAGCCGCTGGCGGGGATGGAGGGGCGGTTGGATGCCCTCTTCGCCGCGCTCGCCGAGGAGGCCGCGGGCGGCGGTGACGGCCGAGGGCGTGGCTCCCCAGGACGTGACTCTGCGGCGCCGGTTGGCCCACCTGCGCCTGCTCGGCCAGGACTCCACCCTGGCGGTGGAGTGCTGCCCGAGGAGTCGGCCGGCTCGACCTCGGCGCGCGCTTCGCCGACCGCTACCGCGAGACTCTACGGCTACCAGCCGCCGGCGCGGCCGGTGGAGGTGGAGTCGCTGCGGGTGGCGGCCTCCTCCCGCCCGGCCGTCGAGGAGACGCTCGAGCGTCCGCCGCGGCGTCCGCCGCCGGCGCCGCGAGCGCTCCGCCGGGCCTTCTTCGACGGCGCCTGGCGGGACACCCGTGTCTACCGGCGCTCAGACTTGCAGCCCGGGGCCGCGGTGGAGGGTCCGGCGTTGGTGGTGGAGGCGCACAGCGTCACCGTCCTGGAGCCCGGCTGGCGGCTGCTGGTGGACGGCGCCTCCGCTCTGACGCTGGAACGGTTGGAGGTCCGGCGCCCCGATGCCGGCGCCTCGGTGACCTCCGAGGAGGCGGAGGCGGTCCGACTGGAGCTCTTCAGCCACCGCTTCGAGGCCATCGCCGCCGACATGGGCGAGATGCTGAGGCGCTGCGCCCTGTCCACCAACATCAAGGAGCGCCTGGACTTCTCCTGCGGCCTCCTGGACCGGACAGGGGCGGCTGGTGGTGAACGCGCCCCACATCCCGGTCCACCTGGGCGCCTTGACCCTGTGCGTACAACGGCTGCTGGAGACGGTGGACCTCGCCGACGGCGACACCGTCATCACCAACCACCCCGGCTTCGGCGGCTCCCACCTGCCCGACATCACGGCCGTCACCCCGGTGTTCGCGGGTGGGCGGCGCATCGCCTTCGTGGTCGTGCCGGGCGCACCATGCGGAGCTCGGCGGCACCCGGCCCGGCTCGGTGCCGCCGGACGCCGCCTCCCTGGCCGAGGAAGGGGTCGTCATCCCTCCCACCTTCCTCGTCCGCCGCGGACGGCCGGAGTGGGACGGCGTGCGGCGGCTCCTGGCCGAGGCGCCCTGGCCCTCGCGGGCGGTGGAGGAGAACCTGGCCGACCTGGCGGCGGCGGTGGCGGCCAACCACCTGGGGGCGCGGGCGCTGGTGGCCCTGGCCGGAGAGGCCGGTGCGGACGTCCTGGCGAAGCACATGGACGACCTCCGGGGGCGGGCCACCACCCTGGTGGAGGAGGCCCTCGGGCGCCTGCCCGACGGCGTGCTGGAGGCTGAGGAGCGCCTTGACGACGGCTCGCCCCTGGCGGTGCGGATCACCGTGGCCGGCCGCAGGGCCGAGGTCAGCTTCGCCGGCAGCGCCGGGGTCCACCCGGGCAACCTGAACGCCACCCCGGCGGTGGTGCGGGCCGTGGTCATGTACGTGCTGCGCCTCCTGGTGGCGGAGCCGGTCCCTCTCAACGAGGGGCTGATGGCCCCCGTGACCCTGGACATCCCCCCCGGGATCCTCAACCCTGACTTCCCCGCCGACCCCATGGCGGCCCCGGCGGTGGTGGGCGGCAACGTGGAGACCAGCCAGCGACTGGTCGACGTGCTCCTGAAGGCCCTCGGCCTCGCCGCCTGCAGCCAGGGGACCATGAACAACCTGGTCTTCGGAATGAGAGCTTCGGCTACTACGAGACGGTGGGAGGCGGCTCAGGCGCCGGGCCGGGGTTCTCCGGCGCCGACGCGGTCCACACACACATGACCAACACCCGGGCCACCGACCCCGAGGTCCTGGAGTATCGCTACCCGGTGCGTCTGGAGCGCTGGGCGGTGCGTCGTGGCTCGGGGGGAGCGGGCGAGTACCGGGGCGGGGACGGGATCCTGCGCGAGCTGCGCTTCCTGGAGCCCCTGTCGCTCTCCCTGCTGGCCCAGCACCGCCGCGAGGAGCCCTACGGCGCCGCCGGCGGAGCGCCCGGTGCCCGCGGCCGCCAGCGCCTGGTGCGGGCCGACGGCGAGGTGGTGACTCTGGAGGGTATCGCCGGCTGCGAGGTCGCTCCCGGCGACCTGCTCATCCTGGAGACCCCCGGCGGCGGCGGTTGGGGCCGCCCGGACTGATGGCTCACCGAACCTGCTGGGGAGTCAATCCGAGGTGGGGGCGAGGGGCACGGTGAGGGTGACGCGGGTGCCGCGGCCGGGTGTGGAGTCGACCTGAAAGCCGCCCCCCAGGTGGTCCAGCCGCTCGCGGATGCTGAAGAGACCGAAGCTGCCCTTGTGCTGGCTCGCCGCCATGGTGGCGGCGGTCTCGAAGCCCACGCCGTCATCCGCGACCTCCACCGCGAGCGCACCGCGCTCCGCCCGCAACGACACCGTGGCCTCGCTGGCGTGAGCGTGCTTGACGACGTTGAGCAGCAGCTCCCGCACCGCCCGGTAGAGCAGGACCCGGAGGTCCTCGGCCAGATCGGCGGGCGCGCCCGCGTCGACGAGGGTGATCGGGATCCCGTGCAGCTTCCCCATCTGCTCGCCGAGGATCTCGAGGGCGGGTGCGAGTCCACGCGCATACAGTGCAGGCGGGCTGAGGTTGAACATGAGGGTGCGGGTCTGAGCGATGGCCCCCAACAGGTGATCGCGGACGTTGTCCAAGGTGGTGGCCGCGGCGCCGTCCCCCGTCCGGGTGCGCAGATCCTCCACCTCGAGCTTGGACAGGGCGAGGAGCTGGGCCACCGAGTCGTGGAGGTCGCGGGCCAGGGCGCGGCGCTCGCGCTCCTCGGTCACCACGAGCTCCGTGGCCAGAGAGCGGAGCTGGTTCCGCGAGGCGATCAGGTCCTGCTCCGTTCGCCGCTTCTCCTCGATCTCCTGTTGCAGGCGCTCGTTCACCGACCGCAGCTCCGCGGTCCGGGCTTCGACGCGCCGCTCCAGCCCGAGGTTGGCGCGGTGCAGCTCCTCCTCGCTCAGCTTCAGGCTCCGGAACAGCAGGGAGTAGGGCTTGACCAGGCCGGTGGCGATGATGGCGCGGTAGATGAGGTAGAAGGAGGTGACCTTGAGAAGGTGTCCCACCAGGTTGGCGGTGCTGAATGGGTTCGTGTAGAAGGTGAAGGCGACCTCGGACAGGATGGTGAGCAGAATCGAGGCGCTGAGCAGCCGGAACACGTGCCCCTCGAGGTCGCGGCGTCTGGCGTACAGGCCCACCAGGGCACCGACCAGAATCAGTGAGATGACGTACTCGCTGATCTTCTTGAAGGGCGTCAGCCCCACTCCCTCCACGAAGCACGCCGGAAAGATCCGCCAGACGAAGATGGAAGCCACGAGCAGGCCCACCGCCGCCGTGTAGGCGGCGAAGAGAAGGCCGGTGTCCGGACGACGGCCGATCACCCAGGGCAAGGCGAGCAACGAGACGCCTTCCAGGAAGCGGGCCCCGATCCAGAGCTGGGCGGCCAGGTTGGCGTTGTCACCCGGGAGCACGCCCATGCCTTCGTAGGACAGGGTATGGAGCACGTCGACGGACGCCACGAACAGCGAGGCGATGCCGAGGAAGAGGAGGTACCGCTCCGCCACGAAGCGGCGCGAGTTCCACGCCACCATGAAGATGCCGGCGGCGACGACGACGCTGAAGATCTCCGCCAGGCTGTGAAACAGAAGGTAGCTGTGGAGGCTGGTCACATACAGACCGACCAGGGCGCCCCCAAGCACCAGCCAGGCCAGGTGGCTGGAGCGGGCGGTGGGGATCTCCACGTACGCCCCTCGCTCTGGAGCTATGGAGAGCGTGCTGTGCACGTTCAGAGATTAGCACGCCACCAGCGCGGCCTCACGGTCGATGCCGCTGTCGAGACGACGCCCCTGCGGCTCAGTTGAGCTGGCCGGGCTCCACCACCTCCAGGTCCGGGTACAGCTCCAGGTGGCGGTAGACGTTCTCGTACACCATGAGGAAGCGCTCCACCTGGGTGGGCGCCTCCAGGATCTCCTGCTTGCGCTCGCTGCCGAGCTCCAGGATCTGGCAGGCCAGGGCGATGAGCTGGGAGTCCCCCACGTCCTCCATCTGGGCCGTGAGCATGTCCTCGGCGGTGCTGTCGGTGTCGATCAGCCGCGGCAGCAGCCGCCGCAGCTCGTGGCGCAGGGGCTGGATCCCCGCGAGCTGCCCCACCGACTCGACGATCGGTGTATAGCTCACCCGGACCTGACGGTAGCGGGTATGAGCCGAAAGCTCTTCTTCGATGTGGAAGCGCTCCAGGCCGAGCAGCCAGAGCAGGAAACGGCCGTCATCGAGCTCCTCGTGCTGGGCGATGAAGCCGACGCAGCCGACGTCCCGGATCGCTCCGCTGGTGAAGCCCTCCGCAGGGTCTCCCACCAGCGACTCCACGAGTCCGATCACCCGGTGGGACGCCAGGGCGTCCCGCACCATATCGCGGTAGCGAGCCTCGAAGATGTGCAGCGGCAGGACTTCGCCGGGGAGCAGCACCGTCTCCGGAAGCGGAAAGATCGGGATCACATCAGGGACCTGGATCGCTCCGGGCCCTGAGATTCCGACGTCGTCAACGTGTGTCGAGTTGACCATCTCGACTCCTTTCCCGACTCCTACAACGCCTGGATATGTCGATCCTGTTCCCCCCGATCCGCGGCCCGGGGAGGCCACCAGACGGGCCGGGCCGTCGGCCGCCGGCGGCGCCTCCCACCGTGGGCGGGGTGACAGCGCGGAGGTCGGGTAGACTGGCCGGCGGAGGTGCGCCCGTGCGACCACTGGTTCTGATGATGACGACGGTGATGCTGGTGGCGGCCCTGGCCGCGGGAGACGAACCTGAGCCCGCCCCGGTGGGAGGGCTCGGGTTCGCCGACCAGGTCCAGGTGACGGTGGTGAACGTGGACGTGTTCGTCCGCGACCACGATGGGCGTCCGGTGACCGGCCTGGGCAAGGACGACTTCCTGGTTCGACAGGACGGGATCGAGATGCCGGTGACCAACTTCGCCGTGTTGACGCAGCAGGTCATGGAGCACACCCTCGCCGCGAAGCCGCTGGCAGAGCCTGCGCTGGCGGCGCCGCAGGCGCCGCAGGCGCCGAGGATCCGCCCCGCCTACGTGGTGCTCTTCATCGACAACGAGAACCTCCACCCGTTGCAGCGCAACCGCGTGCTGCGGAGCGTCCGCAGCTTCGTCCTGGAGGCCATGCACGGGCCCGTCCAGATCATGGTGGTCAGCTACCAGCGCTCCCTCAAGGTGCTGCAGCCGTTCACCGATGACCCCCCGTCGGTCACCGATGCCCTGCGGGGGCTGGTTCGCGCCTCGGGGGGCGCCGAGGATCGCGATGCGGAGCGGAACCGGATCGTCCAGCACATCCAGGAGGCGAAGAGCGGGGAGGACACCGGGGACGCTGCCAGCCGGAATGCGCGCTACGGGCTCAGCAACGAGATCATGAACTATGCGAAGGAGGAAGCGGCCAACGTGTCGGACACCCTCAGCGCCCTGCGCCAGGTGGTCGCGGTCATGTCTGGGCTGTCCGGGCGCAAGGCCGTGGTGTACGTCTCCAGCGGCCTGCCCCTCACGCCCGGTCTCGGCCTGATGCACGACTACGCCATGGCCTTCCGCGACAGCGCGATCCTGACCCGGCGCAGCGAGGTGGACCGCACCCGGGACTTCCACTCCCTGGCCGCCGCGGCCAATGGTCAGGAGGTGAGCCTGTACACCATCGACGCGAGCGGCCTCAACCCCCTGGAGGGCTTCGGGGCGGACACCCGCTACAGCCGCGATCTCACCGCCTCGTCCATCGGCATGAAGAACTTCCAGGAGTCCCTCCAATACCTTGCGGACGCCACCGGGGGCCTCGCGGTGATCAACGCCAACGACGTGGGGCCGGGCCTGGAGAAGGTGCGGGAGGATCTGTTCGCCTACTACTCGCTGGGCTACACCATCTCGGCCACCGGGGATGACCGGGTTCACCGGATCTCAGTCGAGCTGCCGAACCACCCCCAGTACGACCTGCGCTACCGTCGGCGCTTTGTGGAGAAGTCCCTGGAGTCCGCGGTCCAGGATCGGGTGCTGAGCTCGTTGCTGGTGGACCTGGATGACAACCCCATGGGGATCGAGCTCGAGCCGGGGTCGACGGTGCCGGCCGCGGGCGACCGTTGGACGGTGCCCCTGCACGTGTCCTTCCCCCTGTCCAGCATCGCCATGGTGCCGGAGGGCCAGGACTACGTGGGGAGGGTGGCCCTCATCTTCGGCGCTCGCGACGCGGACGGTGGGCAGTCGGACCTGCAACGCCAGGAGCACGAGGTCCGTGTGCCGGAGAGCGACTACGACCTGGTGAAGGGACGGCGCTACGGCTTCGACCTCGACCTGCTGCTCGAGAAGGGCCGGCAGCGGGTGGCGGTAGGGCTCATGGATCGGGTCACGCGCCAGGCTTCCTACCAACGTCTGTCGCTCACCGTCCCGTAGACGTCGCCGACGCCGCCCCTGCCCCTGACCCGGGGGTGGGCGGTCACTCGTGGGAGGCCATCACCCGCCACGCCACCAGGCGTTCGTTCATGGCCCGCAGGCGCCGGCACAGGAGACGGCAGAGCAGGCCGAGGAACTGCACCGCGGCATCCGGGTCCATGGACAGGACCTCCTCCAGGAGCGATTGGCTGATGGAGAAGACGGTGCTCCCGTGGGTGTGGGCGCGGGCGTCCGCGGAGCGCGGCAGATCGTCGATCAGGGCCATCTCTCCGAACACCTCGCCGCGCTCCAGGATGGACAGGCACTCCTCGCCCATGCCCGGCACCATGCGGGAGATCCGTACCGAGCCGTCGACCACGATGTACAGCGCGTCGCCGTCCTCACCCTCGGCGAAGATCATGGCGTTGGGAGGGAAGTGCTCCTCGCGGGAGTAGGTGGCGAGGAGGCGGAGCTCCTGGGCCGACAGCCCCTGCTCGCGCAGGATGTCCAGCTTCTCCTGCTCGGGCAGGTGAACCCGGTGTCCCTCGGTGTGGGGGCGGCCCTGATGCCAGGAGACCGCGGGCAGGCTGAACAGCTCGCTCATCTGCGAGTTGGCGGCGCGCACCTTCTCGGCCAGGGTCTGCCAGAAGCTCCACAGGAGGCTCACCGCGAGATCCCGGTGCCCCTGGGTGACCTCGTCCAGCGCCTCGGCCGGAATCCGGTACACCGCGCCGCTGCCCACCGCGACCGCGGTCGTGGAGCGCTCCCCGCGGTCGAGGTAGGACACCTCGCCGAGCAGCGCGCCGAAGCCGAGGGTGGTGAGGACCTGGGTGCCCACCGCCGTCTGGCGGGTCACGTGCACCGTGCCCTCGCGGATCAGGAAGAGGTCCTCCCCCGGCTCGCCCTCCCTGAAGATCGTCGTGCCGTGCTCGATGGGGAGCGGCTTCAGCAACCTGGACAGGGCGATCAGCTGATCGTCGGTGAAGTGGTTGAAGAGGCCCATGGTGCGGAGCTCGTTGGCCCGCTCCAGGAGGTTGTTCTGGGTGTCCGAGGCGCGACCGGGCAGGACCCGGCGGGATCCCATCCGCAGGCCCGAGAAGAGCCTGGCGTGGGACAGCGCCACGTGGTCGCTGGCCTTCTGCAGCGCCGCGGTGCGTGCCTTGAGGAGGGCGTCCATCTCCGCAGGCCCCTGATGGCAGAGTCGGGACAGGGTGTCCACCCGGCGCCGCTCCTGCTCGAGCTCCCGCTCCGATCGCCAGCTCGCGAGCAGCATGGCGTCCACGGCGTTCTCCAGCGCGGTCTCGAAGCTCTCGTTCTCCAGGGCCGCCCGTGACGTCTCCACGCAGAGGCGGAAGTCGAGGGGGTTGAGGCGGCGCGCCTGGATGAACTCGCGCAGCGCGGTGGCGGGGTCGCCGTGCCGCATGTGAAGGTAGCCCGCGGCCGCGAAGGCCAGGTAGTTGAACGGCGTCCGCAGCTTGGCCAGGTCGATCATCTCCACGGCGCGCTCGAACTCGCCCCTGTTCTCGAAGATGTGTGCCATGCCGAGGGCGTGGGACGCCTCCAGGTTGCGCCGTTTGAACTCGCGGTCGAAGTCCTCCACCGCGTCCTCGTCCTGGAGACGACGCGCCTCCTCGCGCAGGGCGGCGCCGTGGGGGGAGAGGGTGGCGGCGATCTCCAGGATCTGGGCGGCCTCGACGGGCCGATGCTGGGTGCTGAGGCGACGGGCGATCGCCACCAGCCGCTCCACCAGTGAGGGATGCGGAAGCACCGAGTCCTTCATATCTTCCCCGGATCTTCCATTCTATGAACGACAAAGCCTGTCGTCAATCGGTTCGGGCCAAGCTAGAATGCCGCGATGATTCGCATCACCCTCGCCGTGATGTTCGTGCTCGAGCTGGCCGCCGGCGAAGTTGCCCTGGCCGCCGACACCATCCGACCCGACGAGGTCGCGCCCGGGGCGGCCGCCGTCTGCCTGACGGACATGGGGCACGGGGAGATCGTCCGCATCCCGGCCACCGTGCTGGGAACCGTGGGCCCATCCGCTCCGGAGCGCGAGATCGTCCTCGTGCGCCTCGACGACGAACGCTTCGCCGACACCGGCATCATCGCCGGCATGAGCGGCTCGCCGGTGTACGTCGACGGCCGCCTGCTCGGGGCGCTGGCCTTCGGCTGGTCGTTCTCCCTCGCGCCCATCGGGGGCGTGACGCCGTTTGCCCGCATGGAAGAGGTGGGGACCGCCGCCCCCGAGGCGCGGGCCAGTGCCGGCCGCCCCTCCTTCGCGGATCTGCTCGCGGCAAGGCGCGACGGCACCCTGGGGCGGATGGTGGTGGACTGGCTGACGCCACCCGATGGGGGCGCGCTCCGTTCCCTGCCGGTGGCGGTGTCGGTGGGGGGATGGCCCGGCCCCGGTGGAGAGGGCTGGTTGGCCGACGCGTGGCAGCGCCTGGGCTGGGTGACCACCACCGGCGCCGGACGGGCGCAGGGGGCGGCCGCAGCGGCGCCCCTTCGCCCGGGCTCCATGATGGCGGCGGTGATGGTGGACGGCGATGCGGTGGTGGCCGCGGGGGGGACCGTCACCGAGGTCCGGGGAGACCAGGTCTGGGCCTTCGGCCATCCCTTCCTGGGAGCGGGCGCCGCCCGGCTCCCCCTGGCCGAAGCGCAGGTCGTGGGCATCCTGCCGAGCCGGTCGACCTCGTTCAAGTTCTTCAACGTCGGTGACATGGTGGGAACCCTGCGGTCGGACCGGTTGCACGGGGTGTGGGGACGCCTGGGCGAGCAGGCGCCCATGGTGCCGGTAGACGTCACGGTGGATGCGGTCCACTACTCCTTCCGAGCGTTTCGCAACCCCGTCCTGCTGCCGCTGCTCACCGCCTATCTCACCCAGTCCAGCCTCGCCGCGCGCGGGCGAGCCGTCGGGGACCAGACCGTGGTGGTGCGCATGACGGTGGGCTTCGACGGGCAGCGGGATGCGGTGCTGGAGGACGACTTCGCCGGCACCGACGCCCCGGCCCAGGCGGCGGCCATCACGGCCGCGGTGATGGCCTACCTGGAGAACTCCACCTTCGCGGCGCCGGAGCCCAGCCACGTCCAGATCCAGCTCACCACCAGGGAGCGCCTGGAGGGCGATACCCTCGTGCAGGCCATGCCGGAGCGCACCACCGTTGCGCCCGGCGAGACGGTGGGGGTCCTGGTGCGGCTCCGTCCGTACCGTGGCCGGCCCGTCACCCGGCGGGTCGAGATCCGGGTGCCTCCCGAGACCCCGGAGGGGCGCCTCGACCTGGTGGTGGCGGATGGCGCCTCCTGGAGCGCCTATGACCTGCAGATGCGGCCGCTCCGCCCCACGTCCTTCGCGGACGAGCTGCGTCTCTTCGATCGCCTGCTGCCGGCGGACCGCCTGGTGCTGGCCCTGGAGCGCCGACTGGGCGGCGTCGCTCTCGGCGGCGGAACCCTGTCGGTGCCGCCCAGCGTGCTGGTGCAGATGCGGTCCGCTCTCGGTCCCAACGTGGACACCACCTCCCATGCCGTGGTGGCTCGCGTCACCGAGCCCCTGGGGGCGCCCATGAGCGGAGCCCAGCGCATCCCACTGACGGTGCGCCGGGCGCGAGGAGAGAACTGATGAGGTACCTCAGAGCCACGACCGCGCTGCTGCTCCTGGCGGCGGCGACGGCCACCGCCACCGAAACCGAGCACTGGATCACGGACCGCACGGACGAGCTCCTGCAGGGTCGCGGCGATGGCGTGGCAGTGACCGAGACGGGACGCCTGGAGCGGGTCGAGCGGTGGCAGCTCGGCGTCGGCTTCTCCGAGCCGCTGCTCGTGGGCGCCGTTCATCTCGAGGACGGCTCGGTGCTGGTGGGCACCGGCCACCCGGCGCGCCTGTACCGGGTCCGGGGCGACCACAAGGAGCTGCTCACCGATGTCCCCGGTGATCAGGTGACGGCGTTGCTGGTGACGGGGAACGGCGACGTCCTCGTGGCGGCCGTCACCCCCGGGGTGCTGTACCGCTGGCACGACGGCCGTCTCGATGAGGTCGCCCGCCTCGGGGAGGGCGGCATCTGGGACCTGGCGGAGTTCGCCGGCAGTGTGGTGGCGGCGGCGGGCCCCCCCGCCACCCTCTACCGGCTCACGGCCAAGGGCCTGGAGCGGTGGCTCGAGCTGCCGGACAGCTATGCCCGGTGCCTCGCCGCCACCCAGAAGCGCCTGCTCGTGGGCACCGCGGAGAAGGGTCTGATCCTGGCGGTGCAGGCCTCCGGGACGATCGGTCTGGTGGCAGACAGCCCGTTCACGGAGATCTCGGACCTTCTCCTCACGCCTTCGGGAGACATCTGGGCGACGGCGCTGGTGGGGGAGCCTCCCCAGAAGTCGAAGCCCGCGAAGGAGGGCGATGAGGAGAGCGCCGAAGCCACGGTCACGGTCAGCGGCGGGACGAGCTCGAATCTGGACCTGCCCAAGGTGAACGGCAACACGGCCACCTCCGAGCTGCTCCGCGTGACACCGGCGGGAGGTCTGCTCAGCGTCCACCACTTCGCCAAGCAGGTGGCGACCACGTTGGCGTGGGACGGCGAGGGGGTCGTGGTGGGCACGGGCTACGAGGGGGAGGTGTGGCGCTTCCTGGACTCCGGAGGCGCCCGTCTGACCACCGTCGACGCGGTGCAGGTGGTGGCGGTGGCTCGGGACGCGGGCGCGCTCCTGACCCAGGCGCCGTCCCAGCTCCTGTGGCGTCGTCCGAGCTCGGAACGCCCCGCGACCTACCGCATCGACGCCAGGCAATACCCCCAGCCGGTGCGTTTCGGCGCCTACTCGGTGAGCCCGGCTGATGAGGGCGTGAAGATCCGCTTCCGCTCGGGCGCGAGCGAGAAGCCGGACGACAGCTGGTTGCCGTGGACGGACTGGCTGCCGGCGGGCGGCGGGCTGATCCCTCTGCCTGCGGGACGATCGCTGCAGTGGGAGGTGGAGCTGACGGGGGAGGCCACCGTGGAGCGCGTCGATGTGGCCACCCGGGAGGTCAACCTGGCGCCGCGGGTGGCCGACGTGACGGTCCATCCGCCGGGGGTGGTCTACCTCGCCGGGCCGCCGCCGTCGGGTCCGGTGATCGAGCTCGAGCACCCCGACGTGTCGGGGATCTTCACCGTCATCGACGAGCATGGGGGCAACGACCAGGCCAGGAACGCCAAGGGCAAGAAGTACTGGCGGGTAGGCTTCCGCACCGTGAGCTGGGACGCGGTGGATCCCAACGGCGATCCCCTGCGCTTCACCCTCGAGGTGGAGCGCACGGACGGCTTCCGGCTGCCGGTCCGTGACCACATCGACGCCACCCAGCTCGCCGTGGACGCCAGCGCGCTCCCGGACGGCGACTACCGCTTCCTGCTGACCGCCAGCGACGGCGAGACCAATCCCGGCGACGCCCTGAGCGCCAGCGGGGAGAGCGACTGGTTCACCGTGGACAGCACGCCTCCCCAGGTCCACCTGGCCCGTGCGGGAGATGCCTGGACGGTCACCGTCCAGGACGCCCTGAGCCCCATCACCGAGGCGAGGTGGTCGCGGGACGGCGGTCCTTGGCACCAGATGGCGTCGGTGGACGGGGTGCTCGACCAGCCTCGGGAGACGTTCACCTTCCCGGCCGAGACGGGCCGTCACCTGGTGGTGGTGATGGTCATCGACAGCCACCACAACCGCGCCACCGCGGGCGTTGTGGAGGGAGAGCCGGGGGCCAAGGCAACCCCCTGACTCGGGTGGCGTGACTCCAGGTCCCGCCAACATTCGATGGGATGTGTCCGTCGACAGCGGCAGCCATCAGCGACAGCGGCGGCGGTCAGGGACAGTGGACAGCGGCGGTTACCGGCGCTCTGCTGCGGCGCTGCCGCCGATCGCCGCCCCTGCCTCCGTCGGGTGAGTGAGCGCCGTAGGGAGCGGCGGAGAGGGCGCCGGGCCCGCCTCACCGCCTCCGGTGATCCCGAAGGGATGCGGCGGGATGGCCGCGGTCCAGGTGTCTCGAGCCGAGGAAACGAGGCCTGGTCCAGCGTGGGCAGTCAGTCGCTGGTGAACTCCAGCGCCGCCGGTGTGCCGAAGCGCTCCACCATGCGGCGCAGGATCGGCTCCGGCACCAGCCCGGTGACGTCGCCGCCCAGGGCCGCCACCTCCCGCACCAGTCGCGACGCCAGGTACGTGTAGCGTCCCTTGGGGGTCAGGAACACGGTCTCCACCTGGGGCCAGAGGTGGCGGTTCATGAGCGCCATCTGGAACTCGTACTCGAAGTCGGAGACCGCCCGCATGCCGCGGACGATGACCGTCGCCCCGATGCTCTGGAGGAAGTTGACGAGGAGGCCCGAGAAGGCGCTCACCTCCACCGCCGGATCGTCGGCGTAGAGCTCCGCGATCATGTCCACCCGCTCGTCGAGGCTGAAGAGGCTGCTCTTCTCCGGGTTGCTGAGGATGCCCACCACCACCCTGGGGAAGATCTGGGTGGCCCGAGTCACGATGTCGGCATGGCCCATGTGGAAGGGGTCGAAGGACCCCGCGAACACGGCCTTTGGACGATCGGCGGTGAGCACGGGCGGATTGTACCAGTAGAATCCAGGAGGATGCGTCTTCTCGTCCTCGGTCCCGGTCATCCGTTCCGCGGGGGCATCGCCCGCACCACCACCGAGCTGGTGCGCGCCCTCCGTGCCCGTTCTCACCGGGTTCCCTTCCTGACGCCGCGTCGGCAGTATCCGGCGTTCCTCTACCCGGGCGCCGCCGACCGCGACCCTGAAGCCTGCCTCCTTCTGCCCGACACCCATCCCGTCCTCGATCCCCTGGGCCCACGGGCGTGGCCCTCAACCCGGCGGTGGGCCCTGGCCCAGGAGGCGGAGGCGTGGATCATCCCGTACTGGACGTGGGCGTGGGCGCCCCTGTGGTCGTTCCTGCTGCGGACGCGGCGGCGCCCGCCGGTGCTGGCGGTGGTCCACAACCCTTCGGACCACGGCGCCCGCCTCCCCCAGCGTCTGGCGGCGCGCCGCACCCTGAGCCGCTGCCAGGGGCTCTTCACCCACGCCGCGAGCCTGGCCGCCGACCTGTCGGCGAGCTACCCCGGCGTGCCGACGGCGTTTCACCCCATCCCCCCGCCGACGGCCCCCGCTCTCCCCGACAAGGCCGCGTCGCGGCGGGCGCTGGGGCTGCCGGTCCAGGGCCGACTCGCCCTCTTCCTGGGTTTGATCCGACCGTACAAGGGCGTGGACGTGCTCCTCGACGCCTTGGCGCGGGTGCGTGACGGCGACTGGAGCCTGGCCGTGGCCGGCGAGCCGTGGGGAGGGCAGGGAAAGGTGCTCACCCGCCGGGCGAAGGCGCTCGGCCTCGAGGGGCGGGTGCGGTTTCATCTGCACTGGGTCCCGGAGGGAGAGGTGCCCACCTGGCTGGGGGCGGCCGACGTCATGGTCCTGCCCTACCGCTCCGGCTCCCAGTCGGCGGTGGCGCCCATGGCCCTGGGATCCGGGGTCCCCGTGGTGGCGAGCGCGGTGGGAGGTGTGCCGGAGGTGGTGGAGGACGGCGTGAACGGCCTCCTGGTGACGCCGGGGTCCTCCGCCGACCTGGCGACGGCCCTGGATCGCCTCGACGGCGCCACCCTCGAGCAGCTGGCGGCCGGCGCGCGCCGCTGGGCGTCACGTGTGACCTGGGGTGCCTACGCGGGAGAGGTGGAACGACTCGTGCAGCGAGCCGTCGAGGCTGGTGGGCGGCCTGGAGCGGCCCCCTCATGATGGCTGCCGCCGTCCATGGGGCGCCGGTTCGGGTGCCCGTGGAGAACACGTTGTACCCTCGTCACCCGGAGGGATGGTGGGTCTGATCCAGCGTGCAGCGGACGAGAGGGGACCTGGTCCCGGGGGCGCCCGGATGATGGGACGCATCTGCGTCGCCGCCGCGATCGTCCTCGTGCTGACGGTGCCGCTCCTGACGGGCGGCTGCACCGGCGCCGGCGGGGGCGTGTCCGTGGTCGGGCTGCGCTGCGAGTACCTGAGCGATCCCCTGGGGGTCGACGTGCCCCACCCCCGCTTTTCCTGGCTGATCGCGAGCCAACGACGGGGCGTGGCCCAGTCGGCCTACCGGATCCTGGTGGCCAGCGACCGGGAGAGGCTGCGGCGCAACGAGGGCGATCTGTGGGACACGGGTCGGCGCCCGTCGGCGGACGCGGTCAACATCTCCTACCACGGCGGCGACCTGCACAGCCGCACCAGCTACTACTGGAAGGTGCGGATCTGGGACGAGCGCGGCCGGGGGAGCGCCTGGAGCGATGTCGCGTCCTTCCACACGGGCATGCTCCAGGCGGGCGAGTGGACGGGGCGGTGGATCGCGGCGGCGGACGCCGCGATCTCGGCGCCCCTGCTGCGGAGAAAGTTCGCGGTCCGGCAGCAGGTACGCCGGGCCGTCGCCTCCGTGACCGGCCTCGGCAACTATGAGCTCTACCTCAACGGCAGCAAGGTGGGCGAAGACGTGCTGGCGCCGGCGATGACCGATTACCGCAGACGCGTGCTCTACAACACCTACGACGTCACCGGCCTGGTGACCCCCGGCGACAATGCCGTGGGCATGTTCCTGGGGAACGGGGCGTACCGGCTCCTCGCCGACCCGCAACGCTACGGCTCCGTGTTCCCGGACCGCGACCTCGGGCCCCCGTGCGCCCTCCTCGAGCTCGACATCACGCTGGCCGATGGCAGCCACCAGCGCGTGGTCACGGACGGGTCCTGGCGGTCCGCCGCCAGCCCCGTCACCTCCAACAGCTTCTACGGGGGCGAGGACTACGACGCGCGCCTCGAGCAGCCCGGCTGGAGCACGCCGGGCTTCGATGCGCAGGGATGGCGGCCGGTCAGGATCGTACCCGGGCCGTCCGGATCCCTGCGCGCCCAGATGATGCCGGCCTCCCGGGTGATCGAGACCGTCACACCGGTGACCGGCACCCACCCCGCGCCCGGGGTCTACGTCTTCGATCTCGGCCGCAACGTGGCGGGGTGGTGGCGGCTCGAGGTGCGGGCACGGGCGGGCGTCCGCATCAGGATCCGGGGCGCGGAGACCCTGAACGACGCCCCGTTCCCGCAACCGTTGCGCCCGGGCGACCGCATCAGCACCGACAAGCCCTATCACGCCGACGTGTGGACGACGTACACCACGGCGGGAGGGGGCGCCGAGTCCTGGGAGCCGCGCTTCTTCTACACCGGGTTCCGCTACCTCGAGGCCACGGTGGACGAGCCGACGGCGGTCCGGTCGCTCCACGTCGAGGGGCGGGTGGTGGGTACCGCCCTCCGGCGCACGGGCAGGTTCACGACGTCGAGCCCGCTGCTGAACCGCATCCATCGGGCGGCGGTGCGAACGCTCGTGAGCAACGCCCACGGCTACCCCACCGACAACCCGCACCGGGAGAAGGGCGGCTACACCGGCGACGGGCAGCTCGTGGCGACGTCCTGGATGTATGACTTCGACATGGCGGCGTTCTACACGAAGTGGCTGCACGACATGGCCGATGCCCAGGAGGCCAGCGGCCGCGTACCGAACACGGCGCCCACCCTGGTCGGCGGCACCGGGGGCGGCGTCGCCTGGGGGAGCGCCTCCATCCTGCTTCCGTGGTGGGTGCACGGCGCCTATGGGGACCGGCGCGTGCTCGAGGAGCACTACCCTGGCATGCAGCGGTATCTGCGCTACCTCGAGCGGCTCGCGCGGACGGACTCCCGCCCTGACGAGCCGTACATCATCAACGACTTCGGAGGCTACTGGGAGTCCCTGGGGGAGTGGTGCTCGCCCGGGCGCGGGACGGGAGCGAACCCGCCGGTGGTCAGCACCTTCTACTACTACCTGGACGCGTCGGTGATGGCGCGGATCGCCCGGGTGCTCGGGCGTGGCGACGATGCCGAGGCGTACTCCGCGCTGGCCGACCGCATCCGGCAAGCGTTCGTGGCCCGCTTCTATGATGCCGACAGCCATCTCGTGGGGACCCACGACGAGCCCTTCCAGACCTACCAGATCCTGGCGTTGACCGGCGGGCTCGTGCCGGAGGGCGACCGGGACGCAGTGCTCGCGACCCTCCTGCACGACATCGCCCGGACCCGGAAGGGGCACCTGGACACCGGCATCATCGGCACCAAGTACCTGTGGGCCGTGCTGGCTCAGGCGGGCCGCGACGACGTCGCCTACGGAGTGGTCACCCAGGCGACGTATCCCGGCTACGGGTACTGGATCGAGAACGGTGCCACGACGCTGTGGGAGACCTGGAGAGGGCAGACCTCCCACAACCAGGCGATGTTCGCGACCATCGAGGAGTACTTCTACGCGTCCCTGGCCGGCATCAGGGCCCCCGGAGAAGGCGGGACGAGTGGGGATTACCGGCAGGTCCAGATCCGTCCGGAACCGCCGCGCGGCCTCGAGGAGGTGCGAGCCTCCGTCGAGACCGTGGCCGGCACGGTGTCGTCCCACTGGAGGCAAGCTCCCGAGAGCTTCCGTCTCGAGGTGCGCATCCCGGCCAATACCAGTGGTCTGATCAGCGTGCCCCTGCGCGGCCTCGAGGGGGTCGTCGTCAGGGAAGGAGGGCGCATCGTGTGGGAGGAGGGCGGCTTCCGGCCAGGCCGTGACGGGGTCACCAACGCGTCATCCGGGGAGCGCTCTCTCACGTTCGAGGTCGCGTCGGGAAGGTACGTGTTCACGCTTGACGGGCACCGCCGGATGGACCCGCACGAGATGGAGTAGACCGAGCTATCTCGTCAGGGTCCGGATCAGCTCCACGGCGCGATCCATACTGAGGTCGTCACCCACGGCGAGAGAGAGGAGCGGCGAGCTGCCCTCCTTGTCGAGGCGGATGTAGGACACCTCGTCCGGCTGCTCCCAGTACATCACCACCGACAGGTCGTGACCGACCGCCACCTTCGCGTCCTCCAGGGGGAGCTGGCGGCTGACCGGCATGACCTTGGTGCGACCGAAGATCACCACCCGCCGGCGGCGCTTGTCGACGACCGTGTCGTCACGCTGGACCGCGTCGTCCCCGCCCTCCTCGACGCACTGGAGCTCGACCAACTGGAACAGGCACTGCCCGAAGTCGGTGGCCAGGAGGTGGGGGTTGCCGCTCTGGGGGTCGACGAACAGCATGGGGTGTGCCAGCTCGGCCGCATTGGTGATCTGCGAGCAGGCGATGCCGAAGGGCAGGAGGTCGGTCACGGGCCGCGGTGCGAAGTCATCGAACACCGGGAGCCCGTACTCGTCCACGGGGACCCCGACGTAGAACGCGCTTCCGTCCTCCTCGACGGAGGTGAAGCCCCACCACACGAGGTGCAGGAAGGTGTCCTCCTCCACCTGCGTGGTGTCGTCCTCGGCGGTGACCGGCGTCCGGTAGTGGAACACGAGGAGCTGCGGGCTGGCGGCGGCCATCCCGTCGCCGCCGGCCAGGGTCACGGGCCCGAACCAGGTGCCGTCCGCGTAGGCCGCCAGCTTGACGGTGGCGAGCACACCCTCGCCCTCCTGCCAGGCCACGTACACCGCCCCGGTGGCGTCGTCGTTCCCGACCTGGAGCGAGGCGGCCACGACGCCCGTGGTCTGGGGCACCACGAGCTGCACCGCATCGTCACCGGCGGAGCTGTCGGTGACGGTGATCCCTTCAGGGGTGGCCGCCACCCTGTACAGCTTCCCGCTCCTCGTGAGAGCCATGTCGCCGGCGGCGGCGACCGACGCCAGCCCCAGGAGGAGCAGGGTGACCAGCAGCATGGTGGTTGGGCGTCGCACGGTCATCCTCTCAGGTTCACAACGCTCGTCAGGTCGGTGGCCAGGAAGACCTCCACGATCTCGTCGCTGACTCCGACCTCCGGATAGTGGGCGATCAGCTCCCGGAGGAAGCGCCGGGCGCCGAACATGTCGCCGCGCCTCACGGCGATCTCCGACAGCAGGAAGAGACAGTTCTTGGCGATCAGCTCGTCTCCGTAGGTCTCGGCGAGCTCCAGGGCGTGGCGTCCGCAGTTCTCGGCCCGCTCGAGCTGATCGTCCAGGATGTAGCCGTAGCACAGGTCCTGGAGGGTCTCGTACAGGAAGTGGTCGGCACCGAGCTCGGACATGGCCCGGCGGGCCTCCTCGCACAGCTCGAGGCCCTGCGCGAGATCGCCCTGGCACATGCGCACGTAGCCCAGGTTGTCGGTCACCTGGGCGGACACGAGGCCCTGCTCGGGACCACCGTCGCCCCGGCAGCACTGGAGGGCGGCCCGGAAGGCCGCCTCGGCCTCGCTGAACTCCGAAGAACGCAGCGCGATCGTTCCCCGCTGGTTGGCGCTGGCGGCCCGCGCCGCTGCCTCGCCCAGCTCCTCGGCGAGGTCGTGGGCGCGGCGCGCGTAGGACAGGGCGCGGGGCCAGTCCTCGTCGACGCGGTAGGCCTCGGCCGTGTAGTAGGAGGCGAGGTAGCGGTTCATGGGGTCACGGCTGCGCAGCAGCACGCGCTTCAGACCGGGGATCTGCTCCCGCCCCTCCTCGAGCTCGATGAGCACGGCGCAGCGGTTGCAGAAGGCACGATCGGCCTGGTCCTCGGTCCCGTGCTCCCGGGCCCATGCCTCCGCCGCCGCGAACAGGTCCACCGCCTGCCGCAGGTTGCCTGCTGCGAAGGCGTCCCGCGCCTGCCGCAGCGCGGCCTCGAAGTGATCCGTCACGATCCTTGCTCCTGGGGCTTGCGGACAGCCACCGCTCGGTGGTCGCTCCGCTGCCGTCGAACCTTGAACTCGAGGTACTCAAGCACCTCCTGGCGCGCCTCGAGGTCGAGCTCGCGCAGCAGGTGCAGGATCTGCATGTCGTCCCGGCTGAGGGGCTGCTGCGCCGCCTCCGCGCGCTGCGGCTCCCCGGCGAAGAACTCGGAGGCCTGGACGTCGAAGGCGCGCAGGATCTTGAACAGGTTGTCCAGGGAAACCCGGTACTCGCCCTTCTCCATGCGGGAGAGATCCGACTGTTGGATGCCAATTTGACGTGCCAGCTCGGCCTGTGTGAGGTTCCGCTCCTTGCGCAGACGGCGCAGGCGACCGCCGATGCCGGTCACTTCTGGGGGGCGGGATTCGTTGCTGCTCATGACGTTTTGCGGGGGCCAAGCCCCTGTAGTACTATCACACCTCGGCTGGAACCGATTCCGGCCTGCGACATTGTCATGCACAGTATCTTATGCGCCAGCAACATCAACGTCAAGGAACTCCGTGATCCGGCGTGATCCTCCGCACAGCAGCGGGTGGGGCCATGCCACGCCCTCGGCGGCCGCCGATGTCCGCCCGGCCGGGCCCACGGCCCGCCGCGGCTGACGGCGATCGCGACCCGCCATGGCCCACACGGCTCATCTTCGCGCCCCGCTCCGCCTGCTGCCCACCCTGCGCAGGCACCGCTTCCTGCTCGGTCAGCTCGCGTGGCGCGCCTTCGCCGCCCGCCACGCCGGCTCCTATCTCGGCTGGCTCTGGACACCCGTCAGCACCCTCGTTCTGTTCGCCCTCTTCATGGTCGTGTTCTCCACCATCATGCAGATTCGGATCGAGGGCCTTGGCATTGATCTTGCTCGAAGGCCGCCCGTGGGTTTCGGCATCTACCTGATCACCGGCTTGGTCCCCTTCCTCGCCTTCAACGACGCCGTGCTGCGGGCGGCGAGCGTGTTCCGCTCCCACGTCAGTCTCGTGCAGCGGGTGCGACTTCCCGCCGAGGTGCTGGTGCTCGGGGACATGCTGGGCACCCTTTTCCACCACGGCATCTCCTTCGCGGTGGTGCTGCTGATCTGTGCCGGACGGGGCTCGCTGGGCATCGCGAACCTGCCCTGGGCCCTGGGCGGGGTGCTGCTGCTGGGTCTGTGGATCGTGGGCTGCAGCCTGATCGCCAGCGTGCTGGGCGCCTTTCTGCCCGATGTGGCGGAGGTGCTGGGCCTGCTCTTCCAGCTCGCCTTCTACGGGGCGCCCATCGTGTACCCGCTGGCGATGGTGCACGCCCAGACCCTGCGGACGCTGATTCAGCTCAACCCCCTGACGCCGCTGCTGGAGGTCATGCGGGCCGGACTCATCGGCTCGGCACCACCCTCCACCGCGGCCATCGCCGTCCTGCTGGCGGCCGGCCTGGGGCTGGTCGCGGTGGGCTCGGTGGCGCTGGACCGATGGCGGTTCAGCATTCCGGATCTACTGTGAGACCGTGATGAGGATCGACGACAGAGATTTTTCGACGTGGAGGTCGTGATGAGGCGAGCGTGTGTGGTGTGGACGTGCGTGGTGCTGATGGTCAGCCTGACCGGAGTTGTGGGGGCGCAGCAGCCCGCGCCGGAGAAGCCGACGCCCGAGCCCGGCCGCGCCGGCGCCCAGGGGACGCCCGCGCAGTCGAAGCCGACGGCGAAGGCAGAGAGCGTTCCCTACACGCCCCCGCCCAAGATCAAGAGCTGGAGCGAGCTCGTGGAGTACTGGATGACGCCGCGCCCGATCCCCAAGAGCTCCATCGTGCGCCTGGACAAGACCCACTGCTACCCCCACCCGGCGATCCCGTTCAAGATGGAGATCGTGCGCGAGGACGAGAACACGGTCTGGGTCCGCGGGCTGCCGCCGGAGGACCCGGAGTCGCCGCTCCACAAGCAGTGGGTGGACCGGCAGAAGGAGCAGATCGACCTGCGCACCCGCATGGACTGGGTGGCCGAGCACGGGGAGCCGAACTTCTTCCTGGACTTCGAGGCGCCCATCGTGCCGCCCCCGTTCATGGACGCGCTCACCTTCGAGACGACCTCGTCCAAGCTGCCGCGGTCCGGCCTCTGGCAGATGAGCTTCGCCGTCGCCGACATGAACGAGGACGGGATTCCCGACCTGGTCTTCCCACCCGCCCGCAAGGGCAAGGCCCGGCCCTGGATCTTCCTCGGCCAAAAGGGTGGTGAGTTCCAGTACTGGGAGGACAACACCTTTACGGGGCAGGTGCCTTACGACTACGGCGGTGTCGCCGTGGCCGACTTCGACGGCGACGGGCACCAGGACATCGTGCTGGGCATTCACTTCAAGGGCCAGTACGTCCTCTACGGCGACGGCGCCGGGCACTTCGAGCGCTCGATCCGCCTGCCCAGCCCCGACCCCCGGGTCACGTCCCGGGCCCCGGCGGTGGCGGACTTCGACGGCGACGGCCGGCCCGACGTGGCCTTCCTGGCCGAGCTGGACATGGACATGGGCACCTCGCAGCGCATCGAGGGCGCACCGACCCTGTGGACGGTCCGCAACGGCGCCTCCGGCTGGCGGCTGGCCACGAAGGACCTTCCGGAGGGAGTCATCGGCGACAACCTGATGGCCGCCGACGTGGACGGGGACGGCCGCAGCGACCTCATCCTCGCCTCCAACACCAGCGGATGGCGGCGGCTGGTGTACTACAACCGCGGGGAGGCCGGCTGGCAGGGACCCTACTCGAGGGGAGTGCTCAGCAACGCCTATCACTACGACATCGGTCTGGCCCACGAGAACGGCCGGCCGGAGCTCTACACCACCTTCGTCCAGTTCGCCATGGTGGACAACCAGAACGACGTCCGCGAGGGCCTGATCCGGTACGAGGTCGGCGACGACGGGACCCTGTCGGCGCCCCACGGGGCGCTGCTGGTGGACGACAACCGCTCCAACCCCCTGGTGCGTCTCGGCGTGGGTGACCTGGACGGGGACGGACGCACGGACGTGGTGGCCGGCCGTAGCGACGGCGGGCTCGAGGTCTACCTCCAGAACGCGGCCGGGGAGCTGGTCCGGGAGGTGAGCCCGGAGCTCGAAACCGTGGGCCGAGCCTACGACATCCAGCTTCGTGACCTGGACGGCGACGGCCGTGCCGACATCATCGCCTCCTGCGCCGACGGCGCGGGCACCACCCCGGGCGGCGTCCACGTGTGGCTGACCAGGCCGCGCACGAAGTGACCGGCGCCGAAAGCGTGGCGCCTGCGTAACCGCGCTGCCGAGTGACCGCGAGTCTATCCGCCCTCCCGGCCGGCCGGGAGGGCGCTTCCTTCTGCTCCTCCCGCCGCCGCCGCCCAATGGCGAGCGGCTCGGGAAACACCAGAGAGGGCGCCAGACACCCTTTCGAAGGAAGCGGTGTGCGGACTATCGAATCAAGACGGGGTGCCTGACGCCTGCTTCGGCCCCTGGCTCAGCGCGACCAGGTGGCTGGAGGTGAGCAGGAGCAGCGCCCGCGCGCCCGCTTTCAACCAGCCCGACCGACGCAGGCCGGCGAGGGCCGCCACCAGGGCCGCGCTCTCGTAGCCGACCGGGAGGCCGAGCCGGCCGCAGTCGGTGAAGGCGGCGGTGATCTCGTCCTCGGAGACCGCCACCGCGGTGCCGCCGGAGGCGCGCACCGCGCCCAGGATGCCGTGCCCCATGATGGCCCCGGGCACGTCCAGACCGTCGGCGACCGTGCCCAGTGAGGTGACCGGCTCGACGTGGTCGAGGCCCTGGTCGAAGGCCTCCACCACGGGGGCGCAGTTGGCGCTCTGCACGGCCACCATGGCCGGCAGACGCTGTGTGTCCAGAAGGCCCAGCTCCGCCAGCTCTCCGAACGCCTTCCAGATGCCCACCAGGCCGGTGCCGCCGCCGGTGGGGTAGAGGATGACGTCGGGCAGACCCCGGCGGGCGAGCTGGTGGGCGATCTCCAGGCCCATGGTCTTCTTGCCCTCCAGCCGGCCGGGCTCGAAGAAGGTGGACAGGTCCACCACCTCACCGGCGGCGAGCTCCGGACCGAGCTCGTCGCGCATCCTGCGACCGGCGGCGGCGATGTTGGCGCCGGCGAAGCGCACCTCCGCCCCGAAGAAGGCCGCCTGGCGGTGATAGATGCTGTCGCGATGTCCGTCGGGCATGTAGACGAGGCAGCCGGGCAGTCCGAGGCGGGCGCAGAACAGGCTGGCCGCCACCCCGGCGTTGCCCTGGGTGGGCAGGCAGAAGCGGTGAGCCCCCGCGGTGCGGCCGAGGGCCACCGCCACCGCCAGGCCGCGGTCCTTGAAGCTCCCCGAGGGGTTGGCGCCCTCCCACTTGAGGAGCACCTCCACGCCGTGGGCCTCGCTCAGGGCGGGGTGATGGACCGTGGGAGTGTGGCCCACGTCGTCGGCATAGCCGGCGGGCAGCCCCACCACCGGCAGCAGGGGCTCGAAGGCCGCCAGGCCCTGGCGTGCCGAGCCATAGGGCGGGAGGCGGTCGAGCACCGGGCGGAGGGCGCCCAGGTCGTAGGAGACCAGGAGCGGGCTGCCCGGGGAGGGGCAGCACTCGCACAGGCCGGGCGGCCGCTGGAAGCCGTGACTGTCGGCCTCCCGCCCGGTGCGAGAGCACACCAGCCGGGTCAGCCTGGGGTTGATGCCGAGGGTCGCGGCGGGGGACGTGTCACTCATGTCACTCATGGTGCCTTCTTCGGGCCCGGGGGCCCTGTGCTCAGGTCGAGGATCGCGCGTCGCGTGCGCTCGGTGAGCGCGGGCCGGTCGGCGACGGGTACACCCTTCGTCGGGATGGGGTCCCCGAAGCGCAGGTGGAGGGTGGCGGGTCGGATGACCCGACCACGGGGCGGCAGGGCGTGACGGGTACCGCGGATGCCGGCGGGCAGGATGGGCACGCCCGCCTTGAGGGCGAGGCACGAAGCCGCCGCGTTGGAGCGGCAGCAGATCGCCATCGGGAGAGTAGGTCTCCTCGGGAAAGAGGAGCACCGACCGACCCTCCCGCACCCGCTCGAGGGTGCGGGCCAGCATGGCGCCGGCGCTGCGCCGGTTGCGGCGATCGATGGGCATGTGCCCGAGCATGCGCATGGCCCAGCCCAGCACGGGGATCCGGAAGAGGCTCTCCTTGGCCCAGATCACGGTCCGCCAGTCGGCGGGAGGGCGGCCATCAGGAGCGGGATGTCCAGGGCCGACTGGTGATTAACCATGACCACCCAGGGCCCCTCCAGGCGGGCTGCGCCCAGGCCCTTCTCCACCACCGGGCAGCCGGTGGCCCACACACAGATCCGCGCCCAGAGGCGAGCCATGCGGTGCGGGGTGATGCGCACCCCCGGCAGGATCGACACCACCAGGCCGGGCAGGGTCAGCCCGATGGTGGCCGCCACCGCCACCACCCACGCGAAGACGGTGCGGGCCGAACCCCCGGAGGCGTCGGTGCGGGAGCGCTCGCTCACGTGCGTCCTCGCCGGGGCCGGTGGGGGCTCCCGGCGCCGACGGCCGGGAACGTGCCCGCACCCGCCATCGGGACCAAGGGAGGTGCCATGTCACCCGTCGCTGCCACCACCGACCTCCGCCGCAGGGTAGCACCTCCCGCCGCGGCTACAGGTTGCTGGCCGAGGTCGGGGGCGCACTGCCGTCGCCGCCGCCGTCCATCTACAGGCTGTGCACCCCCGCCGGGGAGGAGGTGGAGCTCGCGCCCGGGGAGAACCTCATCGGCCGCGCACCGGAGGCGGCCGTCACCATCGACTCCGCCAAGGTCTCGCGCCGTCACGCGCGCATCGTGGTGGACGGGGAGGGCGCGACCCTGGAGGACCTGGGCAGCAAGAACGGGACTTTCCTCAACGGTGCTCGGCTCGACGCCCCGGCGCGGCTCGCGGCGGGAGACGAGATCCGGATCGGCCGCAACGTGGCCCGGCTCCGCTTCGCGGTGGTCGGGGAACGGACCATGACCGAGGTGTCGGCGGACCGGCGGTCACCCTGACGGGCCGGTGGTCCCATCCCGTGGCGTAGCGCGGCGCCGCCCTGGGAGCGTTCGCCCCCGTGTGGCGCCCGCTCGTGCCCCGGAAGGCGAGGGCCGTCCCTTCCTCTTGTCTATAGTGGTCGTGCGCGACGCACGGGATCACGAGGAGAGCGGGAGGACCGCGATGGGCCGCCACCAAACGACCTGGACCGACGTCGCGGCCTGGCACGAACAGGGCCGTCGCCTGCTGCTGTTCCTGCGCGTGCTGGGCCGCGAGATCGTGGAGGACAAGCTCATCATCCGAGCGCCCGGCCTGGCCTACACCTCCCTGCTCGCCATCGTCCCCCTGGTCACGGTGGTGTTCGCGCTCTTCACCGCGTTCTCGGCCTTCAACGAGCTCAAGGAGCAGATCCAGGGCTTCCTCCTGCACAGGCTGTTGCCGTCGGGGCAGGAGCAGATCATGACCTACATCGACAAGTTCGCCCAGAACGCCACCAACTTGGGGGTGGTGGGGTTCCTGTTCCTGGTCGTGACCTCGGTCCTGCTCCTGGACACCATCGCCTGGAACTTCAACGAGCTGTGGCACGTGAAGACCCGGCGCCGCCTCATGAACCGGGTCATGGCCTACACCTCGGTGCTGGTGTTCGGCGCCCTCCTCATGGGAGTGAGCGTCCTCGTCTCGTCGCGCATCGAGAGGGTCCTGTTCTCCGGCACCTCCCTCGAGCGCTTCGGATTCGTGGCCCACATCGGCTCCCTCCTGTTCCCCCTGGTGTCGAGCTTCCTGGCCTTCCTCATCATGTACGTCGTGATCCCCGCCACCACGGTGCGGGTGACGAGCGCCGCCGTGGGCGCCGGCTTCACGGCCGTCACCTGGGAGATCGCCAAGGCGCTGTTCGCCAACTCCATCGGGCAGTCGGTGCGCTACTCGACGGTGTACGGCTCCCTGGCCGCGGTGCCCATCTTCCTGATCTGGCTCTACGTGACCTGGGGCCTGGTGCTCCTCGGCCTGGACATCGCCTACCTACACCAGAACTTCGCCGCCGTGGTGGCGCGTCGGAGCTTCGTGGAGCTGAGCACCCGCCAGCGCCTGGCGGTGGCCGTCAGGGTGTTCGAGGCGGTGGCGGCGGCCTTCCAGCGCGGCGACCCACCCCCCGAGGGCGAGGCGCTGGCGGAGTCCCTGGAGCTCCCGGACTACGCGGTGCGCGACGCGGTGACGGTCCTGGACCGATCGGGCATAGTGCGCCGTGCGGCAGGGGAGGACGGGGCCGAGAGCGGTCTCCTGCCGGCGCGGCCCCTGGACCGGATCAGGGTGCGCGACGTGGTGCGGGCCGCCTTCCGGGCCCCCGAGGAGCCGACCGCGCCCGACGAGCCTCCTGCCTCCGAGGCCGAGGCGGCGGTCCGCCGCTTCGAGGCGGCGGGCTGCGGGGAGCTCGGCGACCTGGGGTTCGAGGAGCTCAGCGGCGGCGGGGAGCGCACGGGCTCTTGACGTGCGGCGGGGTGTGTGCACATAATGCTCGTGATGTATGAAAAGTCGCGCGCCGACCTTGACAGGCGATGTGAGCCGATGCTATATTTTATGCTGTCGTGACATAAATAGATTCAAGTCTGCAAAGAGAAATGACTTACGGGAGGTGATGCGCAGGGCGAAGTCGGCAGATCGTCGGACGGTACGGCCCACGGGGCCGCACATTCGTGTTCAGCGGAATTTGACAAGGAAGGAAGGTAGAGCATGAAGAGATTTATGACACTGGCGCTGGCGGGTGCGCTGGTACTGGGGATGGGCAGTGTCGCCTACGCGAACATCTGCGCCTTCGACCCGGTCCCCGCGGCCACCCTCCTCTTCCCGTTCGTGACCTACAACTACGACAACGGCGTGACTGGGTACGGGTCCACCACCCGGTTCTCCGTGACCAACGTCTCCTCGGAGGCGCAGATCGTCCACGTCACCCTGTGGACCGACTACTCGGTGCCGATCCTGGACTTCAACATCCTGCTGACCGGCTACGACATGCAGATGATCAACATCCGCGACATCCTGCGTGACGGCCAGCTGCCCCCCACCTTCCAGTCGCCTGACTACGGCGGCGTCTCCGACGACGGCCCGTGGTCGCGCCGTAACACGGCGGTGACCCTGCCCGCCGGCATCCCCGACAACCCGGCCGATCCGGAGTCGACGGCCGGCCTGACCTGCGACGAGGCCTACCCGGGTGACTACGCGACCCAGCTCATCGACGCCAACCTCCGCGGCCTCCTGCAGCTGTGGCTGCAGAGCAGCCAGACCGCGGACCGCGGCTTCGAGCTGTGCAACGGCACCCCGGTCGAGCACGCCTCCTGGTTCCAGGCCCGCGACACCACCATGGACACCTGGATGTACGTGACCATGGACGTGGTGAACGCGTGCAACAAGCTCTTCCCCTCGTCGGAGGACTACTGGGGCATTCGTGGCGTGGCCATGAACACCAACGTGCTCGTGGGTGACTACCAGGTCATCAACCGCGACGAGCGCTTCTCCGAGGCCGACAACGCCGTCCACATCGAGGCTGACGAGCTGCTCGACAGCGTGATCGGGCCCAACGACTACCCGATCAGCTTCTACGGGCGTTACTCGAATGCGGTCGACCTCGAGGACTACCGCGAGCCCCTGCCCACTGCGTGGGCGGTGCGCTACGAGAACCGCGTCGACGGCGGCAAGGCCATCAAGACCTACCTGCGCGTGTTCAAGACCAACACCAACACCGCGTTCCAGATCGTCCCCGACCTGGATCCGAGCCTGGCGGGCTCGCAGGCCGTCGAGCTCTACTCGCGGATCTGCATCCCCTACACCTACTACACCTGGGACGACGAGGAGAACGTGTCGACCAGCTCCACCAACCCGTGGTCGTTCCCCGGCCTCGGCACGGTGGTGCCGAACCTGCTGCCCCTGGAGACCCAGGAAGTGGACGCCGCCCAGTTCAACCTGGTGGGTCCGCAGGGCTGGATGATGTTCGTCTGGCCGCACTCCAACCTGGCGACCTACAACTCGACTCCTCTGTACTATCAGACCTGGATGGGTGTGAAGTACTTCCAGGAGGGCGACTACTCCGGTTCCCGCGACGCCCAGGTCCTGGCGAACGCCAACTGCTTCGGCGACCAGCTCCTGCCCGGACTCGGGATCAACTACCCCTACCTCGGATTCGCCGAGTAAGGTCGTAGGATACCCATCGTCAACTCGGGAGGCGGCCTCCAGGCCGCCTCCCTTTTTCTTTTCCTGCCGCTGTCACGTTCCCGTCAAATTCTCGCCCTTGCCCTTGACCTTCCCGAGGCGTCTGTCCAGACTTCCGGCCGGTCTCGCGGGTGACCGTGATCACACCCCGGCGGTGCAGGCTAACTATCTGATCCGAAAAGAGGTATATGCTGCCACTGAGTTGACACTGGATGCGCCCCTTCCTATGATGGGGGCATGGAGGATTCCATGACGCGTTCCCACCGTTGCCGGTACGTCTACCCGGCCACGATCCTGGTTGCCGCCCTCGCCCTGCTCGCACCGCGGGGCGCCGGCGCGCAGACCTACAGCGGTTGCATGAGCTTCGTGAAGAACCTCAAGACCACGCGGAGCTGCGTGGGCGACCCGTTCTTCGACAAGTACTTCGAGGCCACCAAGATTCACTGGACCGACGGCACCCCCTACCTGGTGATCAACACCGGCAACGACATCGAGCTGTACAACATCTCGAACCCCAAGAGCCCCACCCAGACCACGGGCACCGGCTTCTGGTACAACGGGTTCAACCTGGGGGACTCCGACTACGACCTCATCAACTACTCCCTGTGCGACGGCTGCCGCTACGGGATCTCCAACTACAAGCTGGGGACCTTCCTCTTCGACCTCGGCGTCGGCGGCGCGCCGCAGTTCACGTCGATGGCGCACAAGTACGACCCGGTGCTCATCGGCGCCTCCACGGGCTTCACGTTCAGGCACGGCGGGCAGCAGTACGTCATCGGCAGCGACCTGACCGGCGGGTCCTGCGCCGACGGCGTCCCCGTCTACCTCATGAACGGGGTGGAGCCCCAGAACCTCGCCCAGGCGGGCTGCGTCCCCCTGGCGGGCGCCCCCGCGGGCTGGACGGTGCTCAACGGCGTCGAGCTGGCGGGTGACCAGGTGGGCATGGCCGACTCCACCGGCAACATGCGGGTCTTCGAGGTGGGGGGCAGCGGCACCAGCCTGACCTTCACCGAGGCGGGCCCCATCATCCTCGGCGGGGTGGGCAAGAACGTTGGCACCTCTGCCGACCGCACCCAGAAGCTCGCCCTCCTCACCAAGGTGAATCAGCCGGCCAGGCTCTACGGCCTGTCCGCCGTCGGCGCCGCCCCGACGCTCTTGAACGAGCACACGGCGAACGCGAACCTGGCGGCCCTGGGCGGCAGCCTCCTCTTCACCTCGCGGGCCTACTACCCCGGCAGCCAGGCCCTCTACAGCGTCGACGACTTCGCCAGCTCGGCGACGCCGGTCCCCCTGGGCGGCGACTTCTTCTCCACGGCCTACACCTGGAACCAGAACGACTGCGAGAAGCCCACGGGGGCCGTGCTGTCGGACGACGGCACCACTCTCTACACCGCCGACTACAGCGTCGTGAAGGTCATCGACGTCACCGCCTGCGGGGACCCGGTCGCGCCCACCGCAGGCCTCGCCATCACGCCCGCCAACCCGTTCCCGGGCGACCCGGTGACCGTGTCCAACGCGTCCTCCGGCGGCACCCGCTCGGCCATCTGGATCACGGCCACCTCCGACTCCGCGGGCGCGCCCCTCTTCGGGACCACCGCCACCCTGTCGGCCACGACGCCGCCGGTCACCTTCACCGTGCCTGAGGCCCTTCTGGCCGACCAGCACTACTGGGCCCACGTGGCGGTGGAGACCGACAACTTCCCCTGCGACCCGGTGGCGAACCCCGCCGCCTGCGGGGAGCAGCTCGCCACGCGGGAGGTCTTCATTGACCGCACGCCCGTGGTGACAAGCATCACCTACAACCCGACGGCGCCCCTCACCGGCGACACTGTGACATTCACCGGCTACGCCGAGGGGACACCCACGGGCTTCACCTGGGACATCGTCTCCCCGACCCAGGTTCACACCACCAACCCCGCCAACGTGCTCCTCGACGAGAGCGGCACGTGGTCGGTCACGGCTACCGCCAACTACCTGATCGACGACGGCAGCTACGCCAACTCCAAGACCATCACCCTGAACATCTCGTCGGTGTTCGCCGCATTCTCCGTGCCCTCGAGCCCCCTCAACACCACCGCCATCACCCTCGACGGCAGCGCGTCCCGGCCGGCCCCAAGCGAACGATCTCATACACTGGTCGGTGACCGGACCCACGACCTACAGCGGGTGCCCCAGCGTCGCCCGGTGCGTCATCCCGGCCGACACCCTGGACCACGGCGACTACCAGGTGCGCTGACCCTGCACAACAGCACGGACGGCAACAGCTCCGTGGCCGGCCCGACGCCGCTGCACGTGGCCGACGGCTCCATCAACCTGGACTTCACCGTCGCGCCCACCACCCCCGACATCGGGCAGATCGTGGGCTTCGCCATCACCGGCGTTCCCGGGGCCATCGACCAGGCCACCTGGAACTTCGGCGGGCCGGGCTGCACCCAGTCCCAGTCCTACACCTGCACGCCGGGCATCACCGACTGCAAGCAGGCGAGCTACAAGTACTCCACCGGCGGGATGAAGACGGTGAGCCTCAGCGTCATCGTGGGGGGCAGCCCCTTCACGTCGCCGACCCACACCGTCAACGTCCAGTACGCCGGCTCCTGCACCCCCACGTCGCCGACGCCGACGCCGACGCCCACGCCCCAGCCGGGGGTCTGCACCTACACGGTCAGCCCCACCACCACCACGGTGCCGTTCTGGGGCGGTCAGGGCTCGGTGTACGTGAGCGTGACCGGCACCGGGTGCTCCTGGTCCGCCGGCTCGAACAACCCCGGCTGGCTCAACGGCGTCTCGCCCAGCAACGGCACGGTGAGCGGCCCCGTGACCTTCTCCGCCACCTCCAACCCCTGGGGGGCCCGCACCGGCACCCTGACCGTGGCCGGCAAGACGGTGACGGTGAACCAGCCCGCGTTCACGCCCACCACCTTCGACGTCTCCGACGCCCAGCCCGACAAGGGCCAGACGGTGACCTTCACCGTGCCCGCGGCCCTGGAGCCGGTGAGCTGGGACTTCGGCAACCGCAACTGCCGGGGCGACGTCCAGACCGTGAACTGCGGCCTGATGCCCGAGGCCTGCCGGACCTACCAGTGGGCCTACCCCAAGGGGGGCCTCTACGACGTCACCCTCACCACCAAGTCCGGGTCCGCCACCAGGACGGTCTGGGTCCAGCCCAACGGCGAGTGCTGCACCGCGGACATCGCGCCCGACGCCTCCTTCACCGTGGCGCCCAACCCGCCCATGGCGGGTGAGGCGGTGACCTTCACCCACGTCGGCCGCACCGCCTGCGAGACCTCCGTGTACCCCCTGGCGGCGAGCCTGCCGGCGACGGGGGGCAGTGCCAGCTTCAACGTCAACACGGGGACCGACTGCCCGTGGAGCGCGACCAGCAGCCAGAGCTGGATCACCGTGACCTCGTCGCCCTCCGGCACCGGGCCGGCCCAGGTCAGCTACACCGTGCAGGTCAACACCGGTCCCGCCAGGAGCGGCACCATCGTGGTCAACGACGCGGCCCACACCGTGCACCAGGACGCGGGCACCTGCACCGTGACCCTCGATCCCGCGTCGGCGTCCTTCGCCGCCGCCGGCGGCTCGGGGACGGTGACGGTGACCGCGGACGCGGGCTGCAGCTGGACCGCGGTCCCCAACAACAGCTGGATCAGCGTCACCTCGCCCCCGGCCGGCGCCGGAACCGGGACCGGGACGGTGGCGTACCAGGTGGCGACCAACACCGGCGCCGCGCGCACCGGCGCCGTCACCGTCAACGGTGCGGCCCACACCGTCAGCCAGGACGCCTCCTCGGACGTCGGGCTGCCCGGCTCAAAGGCCCTGGCCGTCGACTTCTCCTGGTGGCCGAACTCCCCCGAGATCGGTCAGCTCACGAGCTTCAGCATCTCCGGCTACGGAGGTGGAGTGCGCGCCGAGTGGAACTTCGGCGGCCCCGGTTGTGGAGGTGTGTCCCAGACGCCGGTGTGCAACCCCAGCTTCACGAACTGCCTCGACTACACGTACAAGTTCGGCACCGCTGGCACGCACACGGTGTCGGTGACGGTCAAGGATCCCTCCAGCGGCGGCGTGATCGGCACCGCGACCCATCAGGTGGTGGTCCAGAACGTCGGAAGCTGTGGTGGTGGGACCAACCCAACCCCGACGCCGAGCCCCACCCCCACCCCGACGCCGAGCCCCACGCCCACGCCGACGCCCACGGGGGACGACACCGCCAGCCAGTGGCAGTGGACCATCACCCGCAACGGCGCCACCGTGGCCACCAGCGCCGACGAGTCCTTCCAGCACGTCTTCTCCGAGCCCGGCAGCTACCACGTGCAGCTCGTGGCTGGCAACTGCCAGGGGACGCGGAGCAAGGGCCTCGACTTCGAGGTCGAGCCCTCCCCGGCCCAGGCGGCGGAGAACTACCTGGTGCCGGCGGCCGTGCACACCGCGGGCCTCAACGACACCCTGTGGCGGACCGACCTCAAGCTCTTCAACCCCTGCACCACGCCCGTGACGTTGACCGTGGAGTACCTGCCGGAGAACCAGAACAACTCCACTATCGTCGTGCCCAAGATCACCTACGATCTGCCGGGCAAGGGGACCAAGATCATCGACGACATCGTGCAGCAGATTCCGGGGATCGGCGACGACATCCTCAAGGGCTCCCTGCGCTTCAGCTACGACGGGGCGGAGGGCTGCACGCCGCTCATCATCTCCAGGACCTACAACGACACCGCCTTCGGCACCTTCGGCCAGTTCGTGCCGGCGGTGCCGGTGCTGCCCGTGGGCAGCGCCCCCCTGTACCTGACGGGCCTGGTCTCCGACTACTACTACCGGACCAACATCGGCCTCGCCAACTTCGGCGGCGAGGACGCCTGGGTGACCATCACCCTGTATGACCACGACGGCAACCAGCTCGGCGAGCAGCGCACCGTGAAGGTGTACGGCGACAGCACCCGCCAGGTGGTGGGGGTCGCCCAGGAGCTGGGGGTCCTGACCGACGTGAACATCTTCTCCGCCGCCATCGACGCCCACGGCGCCGACATGTCGGTGTACGCCTCGGTGGTGGACAACCAGACCGGCGACTCCGTGCTCTACCAGCCCTTCGCCACCGGCGACGAGGAGGTGTGGGTCCCGGGCATCGCCCACCTGGCGGGGCTGAACGGCTCCGAGTGGCGGTCGGACATCAGCTTCTTCAACCCCACCGCCGGGCCCATCAGCACGGACGTTACCTACGTGCCGTCCGAGGACCTGGGCTTTTCGCCCGGCATGGAGATGGACATCAACCCCGGCGCCGCCGCCTACTTCGTGGACGTGCTCGGGGAGGGCAACCTGCTGCCGGAGGGCACCGACTCCAAGGGCTACTTCGTGGTCTCCAGCCTCGACGGCTCGCCCCTGCCCGAGATCGCGGCCAGGACCTATGACCTGGCGCCGGACGGCGGGACCTTCGGCCAGACCCTGAAGACCTTCTCCTCGATGGACATGGTCTCCGCCGATCAGTCCGCCTACCTGCCCGGGGTGACCAACACCAACTCCTACGTGACGGGGTTCAGGACCAACCTCGGCCTGCTGAGCCCCACGGCCAGCACCCAGGTGCAGATCACCCTCTACGCCCTGGACGGCCAGGTGGCGGCGGATCCCGTCACATTGTGGGTCCTGCCCGGCAAGCTCCAGCAGTTCGACCTCTTCAAGAAGCTGGGCCTGGCGGAGGTGGACATCGACGGCTCGGTGGAGGTGAAGGTCCTGCAGGGCGGTCCCATGGGGGTCTACGCCTCGGTGGTGGACAACCGCACCCAGGACCCGGTGCTGATCCCGGCCATCCGACGGCTCACCCCGTCGCGGTAGAGCCCCCGAGGGCAGGCGACACGACGGCTTCAACCGGGCCGGGGCGTCACGCCCCGGCCCTTTCCTTCTGCCGGCCGCGAGCCCTGGACTGCAGAACCGCCGCGGCGTGTGCGCGGCCGCGACCCCCGCGGGGGCGTCAGCGACCGGCGGCCGGGGCAGGGGCAGTCATCTGCGGCAGCGTCCGAAGGCAGTGGCGGCGCACAGCGGCAGCAATCAGCATCCGCGGCAGCGGTCGGGATCGGCGATCAGGGATCAGAGGACAGCGGTCGGTGGCGCACCGCTTCGGGAGCATCAGACGAGGGCCCATCCCCCGTCGATGCACCTCGCCACGTCAAAGCCGGTGCCAGGCACCCCGTCTTGATTTCCACAGACCGCAGGCCGCCACATTCGGAAGGGTGCCTGGCACCCGCTCTGGCTTTCGGGAGCTCAACACGGCGGCCCGCTCTGGCCAATCCGAAGTGAGGGGTCTCGCGACGCGCCGATCCCGGCGGCGCGCTCCCCGTGGTTGCCACCGCTGACCACGGCCAAGCTGCCAGCGGAGCCGGGTCACCAGTGGCACGCCCGAGGGAGACCCTCTTCTGCCGACGCCCAACACCCAGCCCGAGTGGGTTGCCGCCGGACGCGGGGGTGGATTCGAACGCGGCCGCGGTCGCTGGCAGCGGTGGCTGCCCTGATCGCCGATCACAGCCGTCCGGAGGGGCGGCGGGAGCGCGGGGGCGGGGTTGAAGGAGCGTCTGCCGGTGTCGCCTATGGGTGCTGGGCCCCGGCGTCCTGACCCGAGACCGGCTCACCCTCCTCCTGCTTCTCGAGCTGGTCGGGGTTCATGAAGAGGGCGGGGTCGGTGGCGCCGTGCATGCTGGTGGCCAGCTTCACGACCTGGAAGTGGTTGGTTGGGCGATAGTTGGCATCGATGCCCTCGTACAGTACCTGGTCCGGCAGGGTCACCCCCTGCAGCTTACTGGTCTTCATGTAGCGGTACCGGACCCCCTCCGGCTTGACGTTGCGGAAATGGGACGGGGGCAGGAACTCGGCCGCCAGGAGGGCGTCGTCGCTCTGGCGCACGGTCAGGTACCAGGGAGTGCTCATGAGCGGGGAGGTGAAGAACATGTTCCGGAACCTCAAGGTGAGGTACCACACGGGGGTGCCCTCGACCTCGCCCTCGTGCACGTCGCCGTAGCTGACCCCGTCCATGGCCAGGGAGAAGGGCAGCAGGAGGGGGAAGACCTTCTGGCGCACGGTGCCGGCGGCCAAGCGCGGCGCCTGGGGGCGGTCGTCGACCTTGCCCTTCACGCTGGCCCATCCGCCCCCCGGGGTGGCGGCGAGGACCACGTCGTCCTTCATCTCGAGGCGGAGGTTGTCGAGCCGGCCGCTGTCGACGTAGGCCGTGAAGTCGGCGATCCTGGTGGTCCCCTCGGAGGTGGTCTCCTCCTCGTGGATGTCGAGCTCGAGCACGCCCAGGGCGGCGAATGCCTCCTGGCCGCCGGCGGCAGCCACGACCCGCGCCACCAGGTCCTTGGCGGCAGGCGGCTCGGCGGCGAGGGCGGGCGGGACCAGGGTCGCGGCAAGCAGGATCGGCGCGAGGCCACGGGCAGTCATCATCAGCTCCTCCAGGACGTGTCAAATTGGCGGCATCCAGCGGCCGCGGCGCATTATAAAGCAACCCCCATGCCAAACGGGGCGCCCGCTCGAGGTCGCCTACCGTTGTGGTATCGTTCTCGCCGCTATGGGTTTGCAGCCCCCGAACTTCGCCGTGGTGGTGGACGACGTGCACAAGTGGTACCGGGTGTACGCGTCACCCACGGACCGCCTGAAGCGAGTCATCGGCCGCCCCAACCGGCACCTCGACCACCAGGCCCTGGCCGGCGTCAGCTTCCAGGTCCCCCGGGGCGCCGCCGTGGGCATCGTCGGCGAGAACGGGGCGGGGAAGTCGACCCTCCTGAAGCTGGTGGCGGGGACCACCCGGCCCACCGCCGGCCGCGTCGAGGTCGCGGGCGTGGTGGCCGCCATCCTGGAGCTGGGAGCGGCCTTCCACCCCGAGTTCTCGGGCCGGGACAACGCCGTGCTGTACGGCGCCCTCATGGGCCTGGACCGGGCCCAGGTGGAGGCGCGCATGGATGCCATCGTGGACTTCGCCGAGCTCGGCGAGTTCATCGAGCACCCCATCAAGAGCTACTCCACGGGCATGGCCATGCGCCTCGCCTTCGCCGTGGCCACCCACGTGGACCCGGACGTGCTGGTCATCGACGAGGCCCTGGCGGTGGGGGACGGGTACTTCCAGAAGAAGTGCATCGACCGCATCCGCCACATCCACGACGCCGGCACCACCATCCTGTTCTGCTCCCACTCCATGTACCAGGTGAACCTCTTCTGCGAGCGCGCCCTGTGGCTCGCCCAGGGCAAGGTGCGCCGGGAGGGCCCCGCCAAGGACGTGGTGGAGGCGTACGAGGCCCATCTCCAGGTGCGGGACAAGCGCCGCGTGGACGACGCCGACCAGCCGGCCCCGCAGGACGCGGCGGTCCGTGTCGGCCGCCTGGTGGGCCTGCGCACGGTGGGCTCGGGCGCCGAGGGGCCCCGGGTCCTGACCCCCGGCGGGACCCTGGAGGTGGAGGTCGAGATCTCCAGCACCCGGTCGGCCGAGCCCTACCACGTGGGGGTGACCCTCGACGGCCAGGACGGGCGCTGCGTCCTGGGCGCCGCGACGCACTTCGACGGCCGGCCGCCCCTCGCCGGACAGGAGCGCTACGTGGTCCGGTTGACGGTGCCGTCCCTGCCCCTCGCCCTCGGGACGTTCCACCTGACCGCCTACCTGTTCGACGAGAGCGGCCTCCACGTGCACGACCAGGTGGTGGCCACCGACGCGGTGCGGGTCGAGCGCTCGGCCTGGACGCCGTCGCTGCTCGAGGTGGACCACCGCTGGGAGTGGTGGTGAGGGCCTCGGCACGGGAAGGCGGCGCCGCCCCCGGGAGCGTCCGGTGAAGGTTTCCCTGGTGGTGGTCTGCCATCACTCCTCGGGTGTTCTCGAGGGCTGCGTCAGGAGCTTCCGCTGCGAGGCCGAGGCGGCGGGGGCGACCCCCGAGGTGGTGGTGGTGGAGCAATCGGAGGACCAGGGCGAGGAGCAGGCCGCCGCCGCCCTCGCGGATCGGATGGTCGTGCGTCCCAACGGCGGGTATGCGGCCGGGCTCAACGCCGGCGTCGCGGCCGCCGAGGGCGACGTCCTGCTGCTGGCCAACCCCGACCTGGAGTTTCTGGAAGGGAGCGTGGAGGCGCTCCTGGAGGGAGTGGGCCGGGGCTGGGACGTGGTGGGGGCGCAGCTCGTCTGGGACCGTGACGGCAGCCTCCTGCTCCCCCCTCCCGAAGACCCGTCTCCAGCCGCCGAGCTGGTGCGGACGTGGCGCCACCGCGGGCAGATGGCGTGGCGGCTGGGTCTCGGGCGGTACCTGGAGAGGAGCTGGCGCCTGTGGTCCGGGGTCGGGGCGGTGCCCTGGCCGGCCCTGCGCGGCGGTCTGCTGGCGGTGCCGCGGCCCGCGCTTCCCCGCCTGGGACCCCTGGACGAGGGTTACTTCCTCTACTACGAGGAGACCGAGTGGCTGCTCAGGGCGCGGCGCCGGGGTCTCTCCCTGGCGGTGGCCGCCGGCGCCCGCGTGGTCCACCGCTGGGGGCACGCCACGGCCCGCCGCGACGATGCGGCCGCCATCGAGGAGCGCTCCCGGCAGCGTTTCTTCGCGCGCAACTACCCCCCCCTGTGGCGACGCCTCCTCGCACGGTGGGACGCCGGGCCGGGCCGGGCCGCGGTGCCCGCCGCACCGCTGGACGGCCAGGATCAGATCCCCGCCACCCCGGCCGACCTCTGGCTCCTCTCCCGCTGGCCCGACCTGCAACCGGCCGCGGGCGCCATCGGGGGCTCCCGCCTGCCGTCCGCGGTCTCGGAGCTGGCCACCCACGGGCGCTGGTACGCCCTGGCCGCGGCGCGCCGCGGGTCGCGCTGGCGGACCCTGGGCGCCTGGACGTGGGAGCTGCCGTGAGCACCGAGGAGATCACGATCCGCCTCTTCGCCCCGGGGGACGAGCTGGCCATCAACCAGGGCTTCAACCGGGTCTTCGGCCTGGAGCGTACCGTGGCCGAGTGGGCGTGGAAGTTCCCGCCCGACCCGGCGGGCCGCATGATCATGGTGGCCGAGGGCCCGGACGGGCTGCTCGCCCACTACGCGGCGCTCCCCGCCGTCTTCCAGGTGGACGGCGGGCGGTGGTCGGGGGCCCAGATCGTGGACGTGTTCGCGGACCACTCGCGGCGCCGCCGTCCGGCCGGGGAGCGCGCGCGCTCCAAGAGCGTCTTCCTGAGGACCGCCGAGACCTTCCTCGATCACTTCGGGGGCAAGGGACCGGTGGACTTCTTCTACGGCTTCCCGGGCCAGCCCCACCGCGACCAGGGTCTCAGCCTGCTCGCCTACGACGACCTGCCCACCCTGCCCCTGCACTACATGGCGCGTCGCGGGGCCTCGGCGGGCTCCCGCCGCCTGCGCTACCGGGCGGAGCGGGCGCGGGACTGGGAGCCGCGCCTGGACGACCTCTGGGAGAGGGTGCGCACCCAGTACCCCGTGGCGGCGGTGCGGGACGCCTCCTGGGCGCTGCGTCGGCTGGCCGGTCACCCCCACGTCACCTACCACCGGTTCCTGGTGCTGCCGCGACTGGGACGACGGGCCGTGGCCTTCGTCGCCTTCCGCACCGACGGCGGGCGGTGCCGCTGGGTGGACCTGGTCTGGGATCGCCAGCACCCCGGCGCCCTGGAGATGGTCGACCACCTGTCGGCCAGGCTGGCCCGGCAGACCGGGGCGGAGGTGGAGGAGCTGTGGTTGAACGGGGACGAGGAGGGCTGCGCACGCCTGACGGCGCGGGGGTTCGTGGGGGGCCAGGACCCCGATGACCTGGCCATGGTCGGTCGTCGCTTCACCAAGGAGATCGACGCCGAGGCGTTCCGCCGCGTCTACCTGACCATGGCAGACTGCGATCTGGTGTAGTGATGGCTCGTGCCGCGGCGTGCGTTGAGGTCCCTCCGGTGAAGGCCGACAACGGCGATTCGGCGGCGCAGAGCGGGCGGGTGCCCGAGAGTAGCCCGCGGGGTCGGTCGGAGGCTGCGGTGCGGCATCTTTCGGCGCGAGGGGGGCCCTAGGGATGGTGGCCGTGTGGGGATGGACCGTACTCCCCCTGGCGGTGCTCCACCTGCTCCTGTGGCGGCGTCGTCCCGAGCTGCTGCGCTTCCAGCTCGCCCTCGACCTCGTCCTGGCGGTGGTGCTGGGGCCGGCGCTGGCGACCGGCGCCCAGCTCGACCCGGTGCGCACCCTGGAGCGCAACCCTCCGTTCGAGCACTGGCAGTGGAGCGCGACGACCCAGTATCAGCCCACGCACTCGGACCTGGTGCTGCAGATCCATCCGTGGCTGGCCGAGGCGCGGCGTCACCTGCTCCACGGTGAGCTGCCCCTGATCTCGGAGCGCATCGGCGGCGGCCTACCGCTTTTGGCCGCCGGCCAGGCGGGGGTGTGGGCCCCCGTGAACCTGCCGGTGTGGGCCCTCGGTCCGGAGCGGGGCACCACGGTGATGGTGTTGTGGAAGCTGGAGCTCGCCGCGTTGGGGGCGTTCCTCTTTCTGCGGCGGGCGTGGCGGCTGCGTTGGGCGGCGGCCGCCTCCGGGGCGTTGGCCTTCGCGGCCGGTGCGTACCTGATGGCGTGGGTCATCGTGCCCATGGGGTGGGTGATCGCGGCGCTCCCGTGGGCGTGGTGGGGGACGACCGCGGCGCTGGCCGGCCGCCTGCGGGTGGCGCGCGTCGTCGGCGTGGCCGTGGGCCTGGGCTGGCTGATGGGCTCGGGGCTCAATCCGGAGACCGCCGTCATCGTGGTCGGCTCGGCGTTGCTGGCGGGCGTGCTGCTGCACCCCCGGCGCTGGCGGCGGGTGCTGGCGATGGGGGTCGTGGCGGCGGCGCTGACGACCCTGCTGGCGTGGCCGACGCTGGCCTACATCCAGAGCTCCTCCAAGGTCGCGGTCCTGGCGGCCGAGGCGCCGAACCGGACGCCGCCCCCCCTCGCACTGCGCCTGCAGGCCCTGGAGCAGGCGGCGGTGCCCATGGCCCTCGGCCACCCCGGGCGCGGCGACTGGAGCGCGCCCTTCCCGTACTCGGCAGCGGCCGTGGCGGTGGGAGGCCTCGGCCTCGGGCTGCTGGCCCTGGGGCGGGTGTCGAGGCGCCGCCGCCGGCACCTCCTCGCGGTGGTTGCGACGCTGGCCGCGGGCGCGGTGCTGCTCTACAGGCTGCCGCCCCTGGACGCGGTGCTGGTGCGGCTGCCCCTGCTCAGCGTCATGACGCTGCCGCGCTTCGCGCTCCTGGTGTTCTGGGGGCTGGCGGCCTGGGTGGCCCTGGCCGCGGATGCCGCCATGGCCGGTCGGCGACGCTCCGGCTGGTGGGCGGCGGCAGCGGCAGCCGTGACGGCCGCGGTGGCGGGTGCGGCCGTGGTCCGGGGCCTGGCCCCCGTGGACGGGGCGCTCGCCCTGCTCACGCCCGTGGCGGTGTTGGCGGCGTTGCCCCTCCTCGGGCGGCCGGTTCTCCTCGCCCCGGCCGTGGCGCTGGAGCTGGGCCTGTATGCCGTGGGCATCAACCCGCTCGCCGCGCCGGCGGACCTGCTGCCGCAGCCTCCTCTGGTGCGGCGCCTGGTGGCGCTTCAGCGGCAGGAGGGGGGACGCGTCATCGGTCTCGGGGGGGTGCTGCCCGCCAACTTGGCGTCCCGCTACGGCCTCGCCGACCTCAGGGCCTACGACCCGGTGCGCCCCCGCCCCTACGTGCGGCTGCTCGTGGCCCTCGGCGACCCGGACCCGGTGCTGGGCGGTCCCCTCGGCAGCGCGCCTCCCGGCCTCCTCGGCGCGTGGTCGGTGCGCTGGCTGGTGACTCCACCCGCGGTCCACCCACCCGGATGGGTGCCGGTGTGGCGGGACTCCAGCGGCGCGATCTGGCGCAACCCGAGCTGGTTGCCCGAGGTGCGGGTGGTGGGGCGCACCGAGCGTGCGGGCGAGGACGCGGGGTGGGAGCTGCTGGCGGCCGACAGGCTGGACCTGAGGGTGGAGGCCGTGGTGCCCGCCGATGGGCCCCGGGGGGCGGCAGAGCGCGCCCGTCTCGAGGCGCTGGAGGCGACCGACACGGCCGTGCGGGCGCGGGTGCGTTGCGACGGCCCCTGCCTGCTGGTGGTGGCGCGGCCGTGGGCGCCGGGGTGGCACGCCGCCGTGGACGGCGCCGGGGCCGAGGTGGTGCGGGCCAACCTGGCCGGTCTCGGGGTGGCGGCCCCGGCGGGGGAGCACCTGGTGGAGCTCGCGTACGACCCCTGGCGTTGGTGAGACGTGAGACGGGAGACGTGAGGTCCCCCGACCGTCCGCCCCCGTGAGGCCCCCCGACCACCCACCCGCGTGAGGTCCCCCGACCACCCACCCTCGTGAGGTCCCCCGACCACCCACCCTCGTGAGGTTCGAAGCGCCTCGCGCCCTCACGCCCTCACGCCCTAACGCCCTTCCGCCCTCACGTCCGTACGCCCTCACGCCCTAACGTCCTAACGTCCTAACGCCCTCACCTCCAACCGCTCCGGGACCGGCCGGCTCCTGTGGATCAGCCACAGGTTGCGGCCGTAGATCAGCCAGCCCATGCCCTGACCGAGCACGCCCACGATGTCCCGTCGCCAGATGAAGTAGGTCAGCAGGATGCTGGCGCCCCCGAGGCTCATCCACCAGAAGGCCGTGGGGACCACCGACCGTCTGCTGCGCTCGCTCGAGACCCACTGCACCACCATGCGGCCGGCGAAGAGCACCTGCCCGGCGAGGCCGAGGGCCACCCAGGCGATGCCGGCCACCGACGTGATGTTGAAGACGCGGAACAGGAGCGTGCGGTCGCGGGTGTCGGCCGCCAGCCGGGCGGCGAAGGCGTCGGGGCTCAACCGCTCCTGCCCGCCCTCCAGGAGGTCCATGACGTAGACCCGGCGGCCGTCGGCGTCGGTCTCGAGCCAGACCCTTCGCACGCCCACGGGCAGGGGCCGCAGGCGCAGCCGCACCGTGCTCTCGGAGCCCGGGCGCGTGCCGGCGCCCGCGTCCGCGAGGGCGGTGGCCGGCGCCGTCGGCGTCTGCGTGGCGGAGAGCCCCGGCGGGGCCAGGAGGAGGAGGCCGAGGAGGGGCAGCAAACAGAGGCGGGGTGAGCTTGGACGGGCGTCTGCCGCGCCGGATCACCGCAGCTTCCAGCGCAGCCGACGGTCCTGCAGCCAGCGCACCCCCAGGGCGTCGCGCAGGCCGCGCAGGGCGCGGTCCCAGGTGCCGTACTTGCTCGTGCCGGCGAGGCGTGGGGCATGGCGGACGGGGACCTGGCGCACGCTGCACCCCTGCATGGCGAGAAGCGTGGGGAAGGAAGCGATGCATGCCGTTGAAGCGCGGCACCATCGCCAGGGCTGCGGCGCGGACCACCTTCAGCGGGCAGCCGGTGTCGGTCACGTCCTCCCGGGTGAGGCGGTTGCGGACGGCGTTGGCGAAGCGCGACGAGAAGCGCTTCCAGGCGCTGTCGTGGCGCTGGGTGCGGATCCCCACCACCGCGTCCACGCCCTCGCGGTCCATGACCTCGAGCAGGAGCGGCAGGTCCTCCGGGAAGGTCTGCAGGTCGGCGTCCAGGAGCCCCACCACCTCGCCACGGGCGTGCCGGAAGCCGGCGTCCAGGGCCGCGGACTGGCCGTTGTTGGCCGTGAAGTGGAGGACCCTCAGCCTGGGCTCCGAGGTCGCGATTCGGTCGAGGGCCTCCCCGGAGCCGTCCTCAGAGCCGTCGTCCACCGCCAGCAGCTCCCAGCTCCTGCCCAGGGGCTCCAGGGCCTCCCGAACCCGGGCGACGAGGGGTTCGAGGGAGTCCAGCTCGTTGTACACGGGCACCACCACCGACAGCTCGATCGCAGACTCCACCACGGAGGCAGAGTAGCAGATGGCGGGGGCCCGTGCTCCGGGAGGATCAGAGCGGGCGCCGGGCACCGTCGAAGTCGACGCGGAATGGGCAGCGCCCTCATCCAGGGACGTGCCGGGGGCCCGATGTGCCTCACCCTCGTCAGCGCGGCTCAGACGACCCCGGCGAGGGTCCAGGCCTCGAGCTCGCCGGCAAAGGCGTCCTCCTCGCGCCGCCAGCGGCTCCACTCCCATCCCAGCTCGTCGCGGAACAGGGGGCGCAGGCGCCGCAGCATCTGGGGCGCCAGCTCGGGCTGCCACATGCCCACCCGGACCCGGCGGAGCAGAAGGTCGCTGAGGTGGAGAACGGCTCCCCAGCGCAGGTGGGCGCGGACCTCGGCGGCGCACAGGTCGCGGCTCGGCTCCAGGGGCCGCAGCTCGGAGCGACGGCGTGCCGAGCGCGCGGTCGGCCAGGCCAGGGCGCCGAGTCGGCGCGCCATGCCCGCCGCCACCGCTGGGTCAACGCCCAGGATCCGCGCCAGGCGGAGCCCGAGGTCCGGCGGCGACAGGCCGGCCAGGGGGGTGCCCTTGGTGGCGCAGGGGGCCAGCCGTCGGGTGACCTCCTCGGGAAGCTCGGTCAGCACGGTGTCCACCACCTCCTCGGAGGTGCTACGCCAGGTGGTGAGCTTGCCTCCCGCCACGGTGCACGACCCTCTTCCTCACCCACACGTCCTCGTCGCGGCTCGCCTCCGAGGGGTCCTCGGCGTGGGTGTCCAGGATGGGCCGCAGGCCGGCGAAGGCGCCGACGATGTCTCCCGCCGGTCCAGGGACGAGCCCGGAAAGGCCGCCTGGGCCGCCCGCAGCAGGTACTCCACCTCGCCGGTGGTGGGCCGGGGATCGTCCAGGCCGCCGTCGTGGTAGAGATCGGTGGTGCCGAGCAGGATCCCCTCGGGGTGGGGCACCATGAAGACCGGCCGGCCGTCGTCCGGGGCGGGGAAGCTCAGGGCGCCCTTCAGGGCGAGTCGGTCGGGGGCGAGGATCGAGGTGGGAGCCGCGGGACGGCCGCAGGCGCTGTCCGGGCAACCCGAGCCGGGAGCGGACGGCGTCGGTCCACACCCCGGCGGCGTTGACCGTCCACCCGCGCGGTCGCCACCAGCGCCTGCTCCCCCTCCAGATCATGGAGGAGGACCTGGGCGGGTGCGCCCCCGGGAGGGCGCCGGAGGCCGGTGACCTCGGTGCGGGTGAGCACGTGTCCACCGTAGGCGTGACCGGTGGCGGCCACCGCCAGGGTGAGGCGGGCGTCGTCGGCCATGGCGTCGGTGTAGGCCAGGGCCCGGTCCAGGTCGTCGATGGTCAGACCAGGCGCCAGCTCCTGGATCGTCTCCCGCCTCAGCTGGGCGTGGCGATCCGGGCGGTCGGTGAGGCGGTCGTACATCCACAGCCCGAGGTCGATCTGCCAGCCCGGGGTGCGGTCACCGTGGTAGGCCGGGTAGAGGAACCGGATCTGGTGCACCAGGTGAGGGTTGAGGGCGAGGAGGCGGTCGCGCTCGCGGCAGGCCAGACGGGTGATCCTGAACTGCATCTGCTTGAGGTACCGGAGCCCGCCGTGGATCAGCTTGGAGGAGCGGGAGGAGGTGCCGGAGGCCAGATCACCCCGCTCCACGAGGAGCGCCCGCAAGCCCCGCTGGGCGGCGTCCAGGAAGACGCCGCACCCGGTGATCCCACCGCCGATCACGACGACGTCGAAGGGTTCGTCCAGGTTGGACAGGGCGAGGCGGCGCCAGTCGGTGTGGAACACGGTCAGACCTCCGGAGGTGGCGCCCATCCCACGGCTCGCGGGCGGCGGTCACCCGGGACGATCACGGGAACAGTATACGATCCGGAGCGTCCCGAATCTCGGATCCCCGTTCGGCCCGTGCATCCAGAGACGAGCTTTGCTGCGGCCGGAGCGGGCATCAGGGGCAGCGGACAGCGACAGTGTCAGCGATCCGTGGCAGCAATCAGCGACCGCGGCGGCGAGCGGTGGTCAGCGTCAGCAATCAGCAGCAGCGGGCAGCGTCGGCGTTCAGCGGCGCTCTGCCTGGGGACCACCAGAGAGGGTGCCTGGCACGCCGTCTTGCTTCGATAGGACGCGGATCGCTTCATTCGAAAGCGTGCCTGGCACCCCCTCTGGAGTGACCATGCCGCCGCTCACTGCCGCCGCGATCAGGGGACGTTCCTCACCAGCTCGTCCACCGCCCCGAGGAGGCGAGCCACGCCCTCGGCGAAGACCTGTTCGGGGGGAAGGAGACTGAGGACGAGGTGCCCGGGTCGCTCGAAGTCGAACAGGAACCCGGGGTGGACCGCGACCCCGTGGGCACTGAGCAGGCGCAGAGCCAGCTCCTCCTCGTCCAGGAGGTTCGGTACCCGCAGCACCGCACTCCAGCCCCCCTGCGGGGTCAGCACGGTGACCGGCGAATCGCCCCCCGTGGCGGCGACAAGGTGGGACAGGTTGGAGCGGCACCGTCCGGCGATGGCCGCCTGCACGGCGAGGCCTCGCTCCAGGAGCTCGGGAGCGGCAAGGGCGACCGGGGTGGCGACGGAGAGGTACGCGTCGGCGATGTAGGCCAGCCGCTCCAGGGCCGTGGCCACCGCGGTGTCGGGCCCGGTGACCACGATCCATCCCAGCTTGAGCTGGGGCAGCCCGATGCTCTTGGACAGGCCGCCCAGGGAGAAGGTGAGGCAGGGGCCGGGGACGGTGAAGCTGAACACTCCGTCCGGGGCCGATCCCAGGGGGTAGGGGAGGAAGACCTCGTCCGCCACCAGGGCGGCATCCTCCGCCTCGCAGGCGGCGCGCAGGAGGACGGCGTCGTCGGGGTGGACGAAGGAGCCGGTGGGGTTGTTGGGGTGGACGAGGATCAGGGCGCGCCACCCTGGAGGCGTCCCCCGCCGCCAGTCTGGCTCGAGGCGCCAGTCGGAGTCCCCGTCGAGGCGGTAGGCCGCGAGGCGCACGCCGTCGAGGCGCGCGAGCTGCTCGAAGAGCGGGTACGACGGGGAAGGGACGAGGACGGTGTCGCCGGGATCGGCGAGGAGGCGGAGCAGGAACCCGTAGGCCTCGCTGGTGGATGCGGTGAGCAGCACCTGCTCGGGCGCCACCTCCACCCCCCACCGGCGATAGGTGGCGGCGACGGCCCGCCGGGCCGGCATGGGTCCCTGGGGGTCGGGGTCGTAGCGCAGGGACCGGCGGTGGGCGAGGGGCGCGAGCAGGTCCGGGGGGTAGGGCAGGTCACAGCGGGTCGGGTTGGACTCCGTCAGGTCGAAGGGCGCCGGGCGCGATGACGACCGGCGACCCGCGAGTCTTGGAGCGAGTGCGATCGCAGCGGCAGGTGGAGAGCACACGGCATGAACATGAAACTCCCGGTCGTCACGGCTTCTGAACGCAGCAACGCGAAGGGAGACTACAGTGACTGAGAAGGTGAAGGGGTCGGTCACGTTCCAGCCGGCAGCGGGGTACGAGCATGATCACCAGTGATGCACTCGGAATTGACCAGGATTTCACTCAGCCACGGAGTTGGGGCCATTCCCGTGGTCGGGTTCGGCACACTGATTCCGGACCTTCTCGAAACCAAGCGGGCCACCAAGACTGCGCTGGAGGTGGGGTTTCGACATCTCGATTGCGCAGAACGCTATCGCAATGAAGAAGCGGTCGGCGATGCGATCCAGGAAGCGTTCGAGGCGGGGACGGTTGCGCGGGAGGACCTGTTCGTCACCACCAAATTATGGAACACCAACCACCGTCCAGAGCGCGTCGAATCGGCGTTCGACGGGAGCCGTCGCCGACTGCAAGTCGATTACGTCGACTGCTATCTGATCCACACACGCCTTTCGCCTTTCGGCCTGGTGACGATCAAGACCCGCGAGATGCGAACGGCCGGGTCATCTACGACCCGGGGGTCACCTTGGCGGAGACGTGGGGCGCGCTGGAGCGCCTCGTCGACGACGGGCGCTGCAGGGCCATCGGTTTGTCGGACGTCACGTTGGAGAAGCTACGCGAGATCGTTGCGGTGGCGCGGATCAAGCCGGCCGTGGTGCAGGTCGAGTCACATCCCTATCTCCCCGAGTGGGAACTGCTCGACTTCTGCCGGGAGCATGGCATCGTGCTGCTGGCCTTCGCCGCGTTGGGGCACGCCATGGAGCCGAGAGTCATTGACGAACCGGTGATCACCGCCATCGCCCAGCGTCTGCACAAGTCACCGGCCCAAGTCGTTCTGTCGTGGGCCGCGCAGCGCGGCACCGCGTTCCTGACTACCTCGACCAAACCTCAACGCATCCAGGAGAACTGTGAGATTTCGGTCCTTCCCGAAGACGCCATGAAGGAGATTCGGGACCACATCACCGCGAATGTCAGGTTCAACGCCGTGGTGGACAAGCGGTTCTCGGATTCATCCCCGGGGCGCGGTGAAATGAATTCTCAGGCGGTGGCGAACGAATTGGTGGGATCGCCCGGACATACCGACAGCGGCGGGCGGAATACGAACTCGGACGACATGTTGGTGCGCCACCGTCTATGGCGCGCTCAGCAAGAGAGAGGTGAAGGTGGACGTGTTTGGAGACAACGGGTTCTTATCGTCGCCCCACTCGCAATGGAGGCGTGACCAATGAGTCGGGTCGCGTTGGTCACGGGAGCCAGCCGGGGTATCGGTGCGGCGACCGCACTAGTCCTCGCGGACGGGGTTTCGCGTGGTCGTCAACTATCCTCCAGCGCCCCGCAAGCAGACGAGGTGGTGGCGGCCATCGCTGCTGCCGGTGGCGAGGCCGTGGCGATTCAGGCCGATGTCACTATCCGGCGATGTGCCGCTATGTTGGGCGAAATCCATCAACGTTGGGGCGGGGTGGATGTGCTCGTGCACAACGCTTTGATCCCCTTCGAGATCACCTCGTTCGTCGAGCTACCTGGACCAGCTAGGCGGCAAGCTGGACCGAGAACTTCGTGCCGCGTTCCTGATGACAAAAGCCGTTGTGCCGGGGATGGTTTCCCGGGGTATGGCCGGCTGGTTTTTATCAGCACGGGGTTGTCCCGCCATCCGCGCGAAGGGATGATCACGCTGGGCACCGCCAAGGCGGCGCTGGACCAGTTCGTCCGGTACATCGCGCTCGAGCTGGCGCCGCATGGCATCACCGCGAACCTCGTCGCACCAGGAACAGTCGAGGGAACGACGATGACCAGAAGTTGACGCCGACCAGATCGACATCTCGCGCGACCACGCCGATGGGGCGCCTCGTCCGCGCTGACGACATAGCCAGCACGGTGGCTTTCTTCGCCAGTGACGATTCTGGCTTCACCACCGGCCACTACATTTCGGTCAACGGCGGGGTTTCAATGGATTGAATGGGACAGCGACGCATCAGATAGAAGGAGGAGGAGCGGTCCATGAACCCGACCGACCCGGCGGGCCCGAGTGGGCAGGCCGTTGTCGTCGGCGCGACCGGCGAGATCGGCGCCGCCATCGTTGCCCGGCTTCGCAAAGCCGGGGTGCCTGTGGTCGCCGTGGCCCGCGACCGTCACCGCCTTGAGCAGTTGCGCGCAACCGACGACGGCCATCATTGCGTGCCCGGCGGACATCGGTGATGACTCGTCGGGTGCGGCGATCGCCGCAGCAGTGTCCGGGCCCGTCCGGATGGTGGTCCAGTCAGCCGCCGTACCGCCCGCCGGACCGCTGGCCACGATCGAGCCAGAGACCCTTGGCCGGTCGGTTTCCTTGAAGCTCGGGGGACTGCTGCGTCTTATACGCTCGGTTGACGACCGGTTTGTCCCTGGATCCCGGATCGTCGCCATCGGCGGCCACTTCGGTTCCGAACCCACGCCGCAAACCTGCGGGGCTGGCGTCACCAACGCTGGTTTGGCCAACCTCGTTCGCCAGCTCGCCGACGCCTACGGGCCGCGGGGCGTGACCGTGCACATGATCGCTCCGGGTGTTCTAGACA